>CAMYXP010000003.1 GCA_947303085.1 uncultured Bacteroidales bacterium | reverse complement strand
CCTTGGCAATCAGCACGATGCCGATGGCGAGACCTATTCCCAACGATAGGATTTTAATGAGGTTATCAGAGAAGTTTTTCATACATTAATAACGTAAAAACATTAATAATGATGCAATAATCATGCCAAAAATGCAAATCATTCTAAATCAATGAAATACATTTTTGGCAAAATATAAAGTGTAAAAAAATTTTACAGTGAGTGTAAAGAAATTTTACAATTTGAAAAACTTTATCTTATTACCAAACGATTGGTGAAGGTGTTGCCATCGGTTGAGGTGATACGCAATAGATAGACTCCTTCGGGGAAATCGCTTATGCTGAGATTGTTGGTGTTGTAGAAGGTTTTCACTGACTGGCCGAGGGTGTTGAAGATTTGAACTTCGGCTGCTTCCGCGCCTTCAATTCTAACAAAATCATTGGCAGGATTGGGATAAAGGCTGATTGATTTATTGCCAATTTCTGTAACAGATAGCAATTCATCGCTTATGGTGACCACAAACTCACGTTGTCCGTCACTGGAATCGACAATCACTGATGTTATCACCCTATCTTTTACAGGATTTTTGGCGTAAAACATGAAGGTGAACCAATCGGCAGGATTCAGTGTGTGTGGCAATGGCCAATCGGGTACAATGTTAAGATAATTAGTGCCCACTTCGGTGGCGGAATAGATTTCAACGGGGATTTGCGAACCGAAATAGCGGTTTTGCAGACAACCTCCAGCACCGTTTTCATCCTCCACATATTGATAAGGTGAGCCAACGATAACCAAACCATAATCAATCATGGTTTTATTCAGCATTGCGGTAACATGGTACTCACCTATTGAAGTCAAGATTAGTATATCATAATCAAGGTAATCGTTTTTTCCTGGAGCTGGCATAAAAACCACCGTCACGGTCACCGATTGTCCTGCCGGAAGGGTGTAAGACAAGTCGATGCCCTCAATAACAAATCCCATATCTTCAGGAATGATGTCTTCGATGATTACGTCGTTGGAAGTTTCGTTGGTGATGACGAACTCTGGAATGTCTCCCGTTGGCATTGGGTCGAACCACAGGGTGTCAGGAGCGATGGTAAGGTTGTTTTGCGCTTTTGCGAAGAATGCCATGCCGAAAAATGCGAGGCAGAGGCACATTGTTTTGATAGATGTTTTCATATCGGTAGATTTTAAAATGTTTTCCGATTTCAAAATTATAACAAAAAAACATCAAAAAAGCAAGAATGGGGTTCGAATATACATTTTACAGGCATATATATTTTATAACAAATTGTAACACAATGGATTACAATAGTGACTTATATATGTTTTATATGTCAGATTATGTCGGGAATAGGGTCGGAACCAGCCTTTTTGTTGGCGTTGGAGCGGTACTGGCGGACGGTGTTTTCGCTCAACCCGAGCAGGTCGGCTTCCTCTTTGATGCGGAAACCGAGGAATGACAGCACTATGATTTTTTGCTCGGTGTCGTTGAGCTCTGGACAGGTTGCGCTTAGCTCCTTCAAGACATCTGGATAAACGTTGTTAAACTGTCTAATGATTTGCTGCAGCCGGTCGTCGCGTTTGCTCTTGTAGATTGTGGCGACACTTTGAGTGAGCGTCTGACGCTGGGAGTTTTTAATCTCCAGTACCTCGATTTCCTTGTTTTTGCGGTATCGCGACACGAAAAACCAAAGCACAAGTAATGCGATGACGAGAATGGCGATAAGCAGATACAGGCGCAAACGTTTCACATGATGCTCACTTTCAAGTTGCTGTTGCTGCATCTGAAGGTCATATTCCTCCTTCACCTCATCGACGGCAAGCTGGGTGTTGTCGACCTTTTGCATCTTGTTCATGTATTTTTCGGCATATACCATTGCGTTTTCGCGATCGCCAATGGCATTGTACGACTTGAAAAGATAGAAGCAAGCATCTGGATTGGATGTGATTTTGGTGCCATAGAATATTGTGGAGTCATATACGCCGAGCTTATAATAGGCTTGGGTCAAGTCGTAATAAGCGGCGTCACTATAAAGCTTTTTCCGATGTTTGTCGTTGGTTCCTTCCAGCAATACAAGGCATTGTTTGTCTAAAGAGATGGCTTTTCTTAACAGTGCGATACCGTCGGTTTTGTCGTTGTAGAGGCCTTTGTCGTAACGATAGAGGTAATATTGTGGAGCCATCTGATAGTATTGGGCTATCATCGCCTTGTCGCCTGTTTTTTCAGCCGATATCAGCGCTTTGTCGTAATAACACAAACAGCTGTCAGGCTCGTGACATCTCAGAAAAGCTAATCCCATCGTAAGAGTTGTCAACGTGTGGTAGTTATAGCTGTCTGTGTTGTTGAAAAAACGTTCCGCTTTACGCAGGCACTCAATGCCTTCGCGATAATGTTTAGCGTCGCAATACTGCAGTCCTAAACGGAAGTAGATGTTGTGTTTCAGGTTTTCGATGTTGTCGGGATTGATGCGTTTGTCCACACTTTTGCACTTTTCTATGCTTTGCATGGCTTTTTGTTTGTAGTCGAGCAGCACATGGGGCGATTTCCCGGTAAGACCTGCTTCAAGAGCCTGTGTCCAGTAGGTTTGTGCCGCAAAATAGTATTCCTTGCTGTTGGCGAAATAGCCTTCTGCCTCGTTAAGGAGCGAGTCGGTTTCGGCGTTGAACTTCAGCGAAATTTGGTTTGTTCGGGCTTTCAGCAGGCAGTAATGCGCACGTTCTTTTTCGGAAAGCACTGATACGTTGAGCGTGTCGAGGATTCGCATTGCGCTGTCGGGGTGCGGTTGGTAGAGCAGCTCTATTTCATAGAGGAAGTCTTCCTGAGGGGGCACGGAGTGGGTGCAGCTGAGGAGGAGTGACAGTGCAAGAAGGATGAATGAAATTATATGAGTGCGTTTTTGCATTGTTGACAATCAGTTTGTTTTTAATATGCCAATGCAAAAATAGGAAAAATAGAAATACCCGAGGAAAATTTTTCTCGGAGGACTCGGGGTGGGAATGATGGGATGAAAGAGGGGAAATAAAATGCTGTGCGGAGGAACCAACTCCGCACAGCTATAAAATATGAGAGCTAAATTTGGGTTGTTTTTATAGTTTTATCCATTTGCCTGTTTCGGCTTCTTTATTGTTGGATATGACTTTCCAGAAATAAGTCCCAGAAGGCCAAGAGGTGGTGGTAATTGGGGTGATGTTATCTGTGATTTGTTGTTTGTGAATGAGTTTGCCTGATAAGTCGTAGATTTCCACGTGGGCGTTTTGCAATCCAGTGCGGATGTTCAGGACATCTTTGCCGGGATTAGGATAAGCTACTGCTACGGCAAAGCCATGTGAATGGGCTTCCTCAAAATTCAGAAAATCAGAAATGGTAACTTTTAAAATACCAGATTCATGTGCTTGGGAGAAATCAACATAATTGACAAGACAACCGCCTTGAGGACATGCGACAAGATTTAAATACTGCATATACCTTATGGGGTGTTTATAATATAACTCTCCAATAACTTCCAAATTTTCATCATAACAGCCTATAAAGAGATTTTGAGTAATAGCACTATGAAGATCCATTCCGGCAACCATATACACCTCATTGTTTGGCCCGAAATCGATAGTTTCAGGACCACCACCCGCATTCCCCGTCTCGGTTTCCCAAGGGCATCTTCTGAAATCCAACTGGTTGAAATCGGAATCGTAAACGCTCATGAATATGTTGCGGGTATAGCTGGGATTGGCACCCTCATATCTTTCTGCACAATCGCCAATGGAATAGATGCGCCCGCTGTTTGAATTATAGCGATAATATCCCCCAGAAGCTGGAACATACGGATAAGAAATGGCTTCAAGGTTTTCTTTAACATCAACCACGTTCATCTGACTGTCAAGAGTATAACAGTCGTAAGCAAGACCCAATGGCTCCGCATCGCGACCTACTATAATGCGGCAGCCTGACGATTCAGAAACTGGCAAGAGATTGTTGTACCAGCACGTCCGGGCACAATTGAGGAATAATTGTTGCCCTACCAGATTCCCGTCGGCATCAAGTTTCACAACTTTGGTGTGAGAATCATCGGCATTGTTGCCTGGAGGAATAATGACAGAGTAAATAAAGGAACCGTCAGCGTTAAAAAAATAATGATGGGCATGATTAGCAGATTCGATTTCTTCGTGCAATGAATAAGAAAAACCAGCATCCGTTATATTCAGGTTTTCATCAACCTCATACAAACGATAAACACGAAAAACATTTGGGTCGTTGGAGCGTTCAACACGGAAAAATGCAGGGTTTCCGTTATAGTTACGAATCAGTTCACTGTGGCCAATGTAATTAACCGTGTCGTTTTCAAACAAAACTTGTGAGGCTAAAACCGTTCCGTCATCTTTTATCTTATGAATGGCACTAGTGCCCTCGATAGCGAGAAAAACATCGTCGTTCAGATAGATCATGTTCCATATCTCTTTGTCGCTGATATAGACATCCTGCAATTCCTGCGCTTGCAGTTTCGATCCAGCTGCTATCACCAGCAGCGCGAATAGGGCATAAATTCTTGTTGCTTTCATCGTATTATTCTTTTATCCATTTTCCGTTTTCCGCTTCTTTGCCGTTTGAAATCACCTTCCAAACATAAACTCCCTCAGCCCATCCTCCGGCCTCAATCCCCGTCACATTTTCCGTAATGTCCTGTCTATGAACCAGCCTCCCATTCACATCATACACCTCCACCCAAGCATCCCGCAACCCCGTGCGGATATTCAGCACTTCCTTCCCTGGATTGGGGTAAGCCACCGCCATTGCAAATCCAGCATCGTGGGCTTCCTCAATGTCAGTTAAAACACCTTGGCTTATTTTATAAATCACATTTTCTTCCGCATAGGTTATTCTGTCCCATCCTTCCAAGCTCACGAGGCATCCTCCTTGCGGACAGGCACATATCTTCCTTGGGCAAAGTCCTCTTTGCTCATTGTGGTAATAGATCTCTCCTTTTTTATTCATGTTTTCATCAAGCCAGGCAACATAAAAATTTGCATCGAGTGGTCCCATACCCAAATACCAATCCATCTCTCCTAAGAAATATATATCGCCATTGGGACAGAAAACAATCTCGCGTCCTTCCGAGGTCACTCGTCGATGCGCTCCCCAAACATCTTTTTGCTCTACGAAGGCAGTGTCAAACATAATCATGAGTATCTCCTTCGATATTTCTGGCTGTTGGTTTATGGCTGGACACGACACCGACCCAATCGCGTAAAGCTTGCCGTTATATGGATTTGCCCGATATCTTCCGCCTCCGTCACTAATCATAATGGGATACGTTTTGTTGTTTATGTTTGTCTTCATATAGACGGTGTTTAAATCGCCGTCCAAATGATACCCATTGACATAACAAGGACCTTCGGGTGTCTTTTCATACAGCATGATGCGGCAACCCAAAGAATCAGCGGCAGGCACCATCCCGCAGAAATAATAAAACTGGGAGTTGTGCCATATTTTTTCCTGTAAGAGAGCCCCTTCTGTATCGAATTTCAGAAGACGAACACCCATTACGTTCCCAAGATTCCAAAGACTTTCGGGGATATAGGATATCACCATGCTGCCGTCCTTAAGTATTGTCGCGCTGGTCATCCTCGCCTCCCAGTAGTCGTATAGGACAAAGTCATCACATTCCCACTCTAAGTCTTGAACTGAGAGCGTCATGTCCTCATCAACTGTCATGAAATGGAATGTCGAAATGGAACCAACGGTTTTTGAAAAGAAGAATCCAACTGCGCCATCCTGCCATCGCATGAATTCGCTACGGTAATTATAATGAGCGTTGGTTTCGGAATAGTGTGCCGAGGCTATCACAGTTCCGTCATCCTTCAGTTTCAGAAGATTAATAGACTGAGGGCTGCTTCTTTCGTCCATCATGAGTATATCCTCGTCGTTTACATAACACATGTTACGAGGCAGGAAGCTTTCATCAAACTGGATGATTTCCTCCAGCTCTGGTTCCTGCGCTTGCATCGTCACCCCTCCCGCCATCAGCAGGAACGCAAGCAGGGTGTAAAATCTTTTTGCTTTCATAGTATCATTGTTTTATCCATTTTCCACTTTCGGCTTCTTTGCCATTGGCGATGACTTTCCAGATGTAGGTGCCTGAAGGCCAAGGGACGGTATTTATTGGGGTGATGTTATCTGTAATTTCCTGATTGTAAATCAGTTTTCCAGTCAAATCATAGATTTCTACGTAAGCATGCCGCAAAGCCGTGCGGATGTTTAGCACATCCTTCCCTGGATTGGGATAGGCGATGGCTACCTTTAGGCCGTTGTCGTGGGCTTCGGAGATGCTTTCAAAGGCCTCGGCAGGGAATTTGGTGACAGTAGTCCAACATTGGTCGAGATTGTTGAGGTTTTGCGAATGGAAAACAAGCAGCAAACCTCCGTCGCGAGTCGCATTGATAGCATTGCCAACGCTGTGAATACGTAAACCTTCAAGGTCGTAATATACGGTGGAAATCGTGTCAAAAGCTGAATCCAAATGTTCTATCATCAACCAAGAGTCAAGGTCTTCCCAAAAGCCTCTGTTCAAAGTGTATGCGAAGTATAAAGTGTTATCATCCAACAAATCGATGCCGCAAGGCCAATCCAAATCATTGGAAGTGCGGGTGATATATTGCAACGAGGGGACAAACGGCTCTGTGCCATTGATGTCATCGTCAAACTCATAAAGCCTGACATCGTAATCGGTCGCTTTGTTGTTGTTTGATGCCAATTCCGCAGTAAAGTATGTTGTGTTGTGGCGGCTTCTCTTAATCCTGATGCCCTGGGTTACATCATCGGTCTGTGAAATCGGGTCAGGTTTATGGAAAGGTCTGACATTCAAGATATTCAAATCGTCATCAAAATAAACAACATGGTAACTGTTGCCATCATCAATGAAGCGGAACGGACAATAAAGCACATATCCAGTATCGGCTTTGTACAAAAGGTTGACTTCCAAGAAGTGCCGCTGACTGCCGCCACCGTTGAATATCGGCAGAGGATAACCCTTCAAATCTATAAAGTTACCATCGAAGTCCATACGAAACATGAATAACGAGTCCTGTTCCAACGGCATATTTGACGGTTTGTGGCTGTGCGTCTTGACAAAGCCGCCGACGATTTGGTTGTTGTCAACTATCGGCGATATGAGCGCCAGCGCCCCACAAAACTCAAGAGGTGAGACATTAAACTGAGCGTTATGCCATTCAAAGGTATCAATTTTGAAATGATGCTCATGGTTTTCCAAAACATTAAGCTGGTCATCGAGCTTGTATAACGCAAGGATGCAATCGTCTGGTGGATTGTCATAGTTTTGAAAATAATTGAAAGACGAATTGTCGTGGTCGGGAGTGTAGGAGGTCATCATGAAAAGCTCGCCATTATCGTTTTCCAACATAAACGGACGGGTTCCGTAATAAGCCTCCTTGAAAAACGATTGTTCGGCCACCTGTTCGCCGTCAGCCGTGAACATTGTCAAAAAAGGATGCGGAGCGTAGAAATCGCCGTAACCACATTTGAAGTATTGAAACGTTGAAACGGCGATGTTTCCTGAAACGGTTTCGTAAATGTCATTATATCCGATGGATTCATCACCAGATTGAAAATATTCGTGGGAATGTTCCCACTCCTGAGCAACGGCCTTGGCTCCGAAAGCCACAAACAGCGCCATTAGTGTGTAAAATTTAAGGCATTTCATTTCGCTAAAGTTTTTAACTTGTAAAAATATAGCGAAAAAACGCCCCCAAAACAATCTTAAATCCCAAATATAGGTTTTTGAGCGTGTTTAAAAGTACAACAGCTTGAAAAACAACAAATTAAGAAATCTGAAAATATAGGTTTTTGTTACCATATAGAGGCGGAAAGGCCGTCGATATCTGCCTTTTTCTTGAGGTTGGAGCGGTATTGTGTCACCGTGTTTTCCTTCAACCCAAGCAAATCTGCCACTTCTTTCGCACGGAAACCAAGGAACGAAAGGATAACGATGCGGAGTTCCGTTTTGTTAAGATTTGGGCATGCCTGCTCAAGTTTAACCGCAGCTGAAGGATAGGCGCTTTCAAACTCATCAAGAATACGCTGCAGCCTATCATCGCCACCTGATTGGTAAATTGCCAACGCCCGCTGCTGAAGCATGTTCCTCTGGTGTTGTGACGATTGCTCCAACTCTGCTTTAAGTTGGTGTTGCGCCTCGCGAAGTTGTATGGATTCGGACTCTTTGCGCTTCCTGTAGGAATAGACGAACAACCCTATTAGCAACATTACGACCAGCAGCGATGACAATAACACATATAACCTCACACTTTTTTTATGGTGCTCCTCTGCTTTGGCTCGATCCTGTTCCCATTGCAGATGCTGCTGAAACAGGTCGTTGAGCGTTGAAACCTGGGCGTTGCTTTCGCCTTCAGTGGCCGTGTTGTCCACAATGTACCGCGCAAAGAGGGCAGCCTTCACCGTGTCGCCCGTGTTCAGGTAGATCTCGTGCAAATACGGGGCGACAACCTTTTGCCTGTAAGGGTCCTTCTTGTTCTCAAACACGGGGGTTAGATAAACCAAGGCCGAGTCGTACTGGATGTAGCTGTGATAGATGCCGCCGATGGCCAGATAGCTGCACAACCTTTCGGTCTCGTCGAGGGTTTGGGCCGCTATGCGCTTCAAGACGATGATGGAGGGCTCGAAATCTTGTCCCATATTGATTTTCAGCAGTTCCAGCTGCGTGACCACATCGATGAAGAGCCGGTTGTTGGTGTCGGGCAGGTGTCTCAGGGCTTCGTTGAAATAATACTCGGCGGTGTCCGCCAGATACGGTTCTTTATTCAGCTCGTACAGTTTGTTGTACTGTAGTCCAAGGTTGAGGAACAGCGCGGGAGTGTTGTAGGAATCGAAGGGGCAGATGGTATCGATGGCGATGGCTCTTTTGCCGCAGACGATGGCCGGCTCCTGCATGAACTGCTTGGAGAACAGCCCTTCGAGGCGACAGTAGGTGAGATCCATGAACCAGAGGAGGCGGTTGGATGGCAGGGCGGTGGTGCCATACGTTGCTGTACTGCGCTGTAGGGCTAGGTCCGGGAAATGCGTCTCCATCAGCTCCAGGGCTTTCAGATACGCCTTGCAGGCCGCGATGATGCTGTCGCGCTCGTAGCAGCCCACACCATTCATATAATGCGCCCGGGCGGACAAAAACGCATCCTTTTGTGCGGACACACCGCATGCGTCCGCTCCATCCATCCCCACAATCGAATCAAAATAATGAACCGCCTTCAGCACCTCTTCGCGGTTGCTCTGCCCATAGTCATTCTTATAAAGCAGCTCCGCAACAAGCAGTTGGCAGTAATGCCCATCAAACTCGTTGAGGCTGTCGGCCTCGGGGCTTGCGGCGAACTGCATCATTACTTTCAGAGCGGAGTCGGGCTGGTGCCACATGATGGAGTCGATGTCGGCCAATGCCTCGTGCGCTGCTGATACTGGAGGTGGAGTAATGACAGAGTGGGTGCAGCTGAGGAGGAGCGCACAGAGTAGGAGGGTGATATGGAATGGAGATTTTATCACGGGGCAAAGATAGTCAAAATCGATTAAATCATTTGCGTTTTTTCAAAAATTATCATTTCAATTTTCTATTCACTCCGCAACGACTTCACCGGATTCACCGTGGCTGCCCTCAAGCTTCTCAACGTGACGACGGCTATTGTTATTGCCAGGACTGCCAACAATGATATCGCAAACACCCAGATGTACAGCGGCACTTGATAGGCAAAGCCCTCTAAATAACGTCGCATGATGACGATGCTCACGGGCACGGCGATGACAAAGCACACCAACACAATCTTCACGAAACGTGAGTTGAACATCGCCAGTATCTGCTGCACCGTAGCACCGTGCACACGACGGATGCCGATTTCCTTGCGGCGGTGCTCCGTCTCGAACATCACGAGGCCGAACACGCCCATCAGCGAGATGACGATGGCAAGGATGGTGAATAAGTTAACGAGCTTCGAGAGATTCTGCTCTTTTTTATATTGATTCTCAATGGCTTTCTCAAACGGATTCACCCAAACCGAGAACCCATCGTCCATATTAAAGTCGAGTTCGTTGATGGTCTTTATCGTGCGGTCAATCAACGCTTGGGTGTCAATACCGGCTTCGGTGCGGATGAAAAGTCGGCAGCAAGGGCTCCATGGCTCCTTTCCATAAACATAGAAGGCAAACGGACCAATCTCCTCGCGCAAAGCGGAGAAATTGAAATCCTTGCAGATGCCGGCAATCTCCGTTGGATTATTAGTATGTCCCTGAATTCGGTCTTCTGTCGTGATGCCATACATCTTATGCGCCGTCTCGTTGATGATATACACCCCGTTTTCCGATTGTTCGTCAGCAGGAGTAAAATCGCGTCCTTCCACAATGTCGATACCCATAAAGCGCAGGAAGTTCCACGATACTGGATAGACCTGCCAATGCACTGATTCGCCATTAAATTGGCGGTTCCATGTCATACGGCTATTGGCCACAAACGGCCCGTCGCCCCAAGCAATATCCTTGACAGCGGCATCGTTTTTCAGCCGACTTTCAACAGTTTCACGATTGGTGGCAAGTTCCCATGTCACATGCGACTGAAGCAAGTATTCCTTGTTGAAGCCCATGTCATGCTCCATCATAAAGTTGCGCTGCTGATGCACAAAAATCGCGCAGATAATCAATACGATGGATACAGTAAACTGCAAACCAATCAAGCCGATGCGGAATGCTTTGCCTTTCTGTGTGGTACCAAGAGTGCCTTTCAAAGCGAAAGCAGGGTTGAACGATGTAGCGAACAAAGCAGGATAAATGCTGGCTGCTACTGAAATTAGTAACGCCAAGACGACGGTCAAAGCGACGACACCCCAGTTTTGACCAAAATCCAGAGAGGTGTCAATCAGCGAAGCCAAAGTGGACTGCCGGAACAGCGTGACCACGGCCACTGCCAAGCCCAAAGCCATAACAACCATCAGCACTGACTCACCCACAAACGACAACACCAATTGGAGGCGACTGCTGCCCAGTATCTTGCGTGTGTTGATGCTCCGCAGACGTAGCGGCACCATCGCAAAGAAGAAATTAATGTAGTTGATTAAGGCAATGACCATCACGAAAATGGCGATAACGAGCAAAGTGATTGTTGTGGTGCGGTTGCCCGACTTTCCTGGATGCCCGACATTGTCGGCAAAATAATTATCGGTCAACAACATAAGACGAGGTGACATTATTCTCTTAGATTCTTCCAACTTGATTTCTTCTTCTTCGGTTAGATTTTGATCTTTGATGTTGCATGATTTTATCCAGCTGTCAAAGGCAATTTTCGCCGCAGCCTCTTCAAAATCTTTTATGTCAGCGCCTTTAACGAGTTTAATGAAATAGTTGTAGCCCCATTGATTCCAATTGTCCATACCTGCATCGCCCATATTCAGAATAAAGTCAAATGAAGAAAGGTCACTATTGACAGGCATATCCTTGTAAATGGCCACAACATTGACATCTCTCCAATCCCAGTAGCCATATTGGAAATGGTCGCCCACCTGTAAATTCATGTGTTTGGCCGCCGACTCCGATATAATCACATTGTCATTACCAATCCAATTGTCCAAGCTACCAGCGATAAACTCAAATCCGAATACATCAATGCCAGATCGAGAGAAACTGGTGACTTTAAGCTCGACAGGCGATTGTCCTTCGATTGAGCGTGCGGAAACAATGTCACCACCTTGAATGGCTGCAAAGCCGCCTGCCTCAACGCTTGGAACAGCACTGATGATGGCTTCTGACATCGGACGATTAACCCATATCGAATAAGCATTATTTGAAAACATGTCTGGCATAATTAGACAATAGATTCGGTCGCTGTCCTTGAGTGCTTTGTTATACGTGAGGTCGTGGTGTACCTGCACAAGGATGATGTAGAGGGCGGCGAAGGCTGCCGTCAAGCCTAAAATGTTCAGCACCGACGATGCGAATGCCGTTTTTCCTTTTTTTAATATTCTTGCCATAATCTAATTTTTTAAAATACTAAAACATCACTGTCACCAAAATTATCGTATGACGACGTAATCACTCTTTCTCCAGCCTCCAAGCCTTCAATCACCTCGTAATACTGCGGATTCTGTCGTCCGATGCGGATGTCGCGTCGCATCGCCTTCGAGCCATCGGCACTCACTACATAAATCCACTTGCCTCCAGTCTTCTGATAAAACGCTCCGCGAGGTATCAATATTGCCTCCACAGGCTGCCCGAGCTGCAGGTTCAGGTAATACGTCTGACCGCTGCGGATGTTCTCAGGCTGCTGTCCCACAAACTTGAAATCGGCCTTGAACTTGCCGTCGCGCACCTCCGGATACACCTTTCTAATCTGCGCCTGATAACGCTCACTTTGCCTCTCAAAAGTGGCATCTAAGCCAGCCGACACACGGTCAATATAATGCTCATCTATCTGGGCCTCAATCTTATAGCTGTCGAGGTTGTTAATCTGCCCGATCTTCGAGCCTGCTGCCACCGACTGGCCTAAAACCACGTCCAAAAGACCCAGCTCGCCGTCAATAGGAGCCTTAATCGTGAGGTTATCTTTACGTTTGCGAATCATCATCATATTCTGGCGCATGTTTTCAAGGCTTTCCTGCATCTGGTTGATTTCCACCGAACGATAAAGGCTGTCCTGCTTCGCGCGATTTTCCACCAGCTTCAGGCGGCTTGCCGACAGCTGATAATCCTCTTCAGCCTTCAGAAACTCCTCTTTCGAAATCAGGCCGTCGTCATACAGCGATTTCAGCGCCTCGTAGTTACGTTTGTTGCGTCGCACGTCCATCTGCAGCTGTAGTTTCTCCTGTTCAACGCTCAGCTTCTGCTGTTCCATCTGAATCATGGTGTTTCGCAAGATGTTTTCTTTTTCGGCGAGGTCGGCTTCCGAATTCAGGATCTGCATGTCGAGGTTCTCGTTGCTTAAGATGAGAATCACGTCGCCTCGTTTCACTCGGCTTCCTTCTTCCGCTACAATCTCCTGCACCACGCCGCCCTCCAGCGGACTGATCTGAATAGTCGTTATCGGCGCCACCTGTCCGCTGATGCGGATGTAGTCGTTAAACTGTCCGAGCGTCACTGCGCTCACGCTGATGTTGTCCATGTTCACCCGCAGTTTCTTCGAGTCGTCTCTCGCCACGAGCCATACGATAAACGCCACCAGCACCGCGCCCAGCCAAAACGGCAGTGCTTTCTTAGTGAAAATCACATTGATTCCTTTTTTCTTTTCAATAATTCTGTCCATAGTATTTATTTTTTATTGTTCCAAATAATGCGTTCCACCATAATATTTAACAACGGATTTCTTTATGAAATGCTGCATCCTTGCGTTCATTTCCTCCGCCACAGCGTTCAAATAATTGTTCGATGCGGTCTGATACTCTATAGATGAAATCAGTCCCTGCTCAAAACGTTTTGCGTTGAGTGAAAACGCCTCTTTCTGCAACGTTGCTCTTGTCGAAGCCTGTCGTAAAGCATCAGCCGAGTCATCACAATCCGCCATAGCCTTGCGCACCTCTATTTCTACAGTTTGCATTGCCTGCTCGTAATCCGCAACGGCGCGGTCGTAAGCGTTCCTTTTTTTTGAAATATTAGAATGTCTCGATAGTCTGTTAAATATTGGTATATTCAACGAAAGCTGCACATATTCACCTCTGTTGTTTTTAAACTGGTCAGAAAACGCCGTTGCTGTATAACCTTCCTTTCCCGGATAAGTGAAATAGTTTGTCGACCAACCGCCGTAAAGTGATAGTGTCGGGGCCAGTTGCCAACGGGCTGTCTTCAGCGAGCGTTTCGCGTTCAACATTGTGCCTTCGGCTAAAGCTATTTCCGGCACAAAACTCTTTGCTTTCTCAATAAAATCTTGCGAATACTCCATTCCATATTGAATATCCCATTCATACCAGTCATCAAGTTTATCCTCAATCTTCAGAGGCTCATCTATAGGCCAAAACATCACGTCTTTCAGTGTAAGCAATGCATCGTTCAGTCGGTTTTTGCACAATGTCAGCTGATACTGTCGCTCTGCCAAATCGCTTTGCACCTGCACCACATCGGCATGCGATTTCTGCCCCAGCTTCTCCTGTCGTTCGGCCAGCTGCACCGTTTTATCGGCGGTCTCCAACTGCGACACCAGAACTTTTTCCAACTCCGTGTAATACAGCACGTTGCAATAAGCTTCCATCGTTGCTAAGCAAATCTGATCTTCAATCTGCTGTGATTTTGTCTTTCCCATCAGCTGCGCTGTCTTGGTGATTTTCATATTGTTCACAGCCTGAAAGCCGTTAAACAAATCAATTCCGCCCGACAAACTATAGCCATTATGAAACGAGGTTACTGTGCCGTATGTATTCGTTTCCGGGTCGATGCTTCTGCCGAAGTTATAGTAAGCGTATGTGTTTCCGCTCACTTGAGGCGTAAACGTCGCCAAAATGGCATCCCTGCGATCAATCTGCGCATCGCGATTATAAGCATCCTGAATCGTCACTTTTGTCGAATGCTCCACCGCATACCTCATGCAATCCTTCAATCCCATCACAACAGTATCCTGAGCCTTAACAAACAAAGGTGCCAAAATTGTAATAATCAAAACTATTCGTCTCATATTATAAAACTTTAAACTTTCAACTCTACACTCTAAACTAAACAAACGCCATGCCAAACTCGTAAAAGTCTGATTATCAACAATATTTAAAAATAGCAAAATAAAAAAGTGTAAAGAATTTTTACACTGCTGTAAAGAAATTTTACAAATTCACCCTAAATTAAATCCTCCAAATCCTCCAAATCCTCCAAATCCTCTCTGGAGGATTTTCTTTTTCTACCGCGGCATGAAGGTTTCTGCTCAATACAATGTTCCGTTTAGCCGCTTTTCAAATGTTTCGTCTTTTGGTTCCTGCTTCTATACAATGTTCACGTTGCAATTGTGAGTGTGTAGGCGGGAAAGCGGTGTTCGCTTCCGCGCTGCCTTAAAAGCCTTTTTGCCCCCTGCAAGGGCTTCGCGAGCTGGACTAAAAAAAATCTCCACCCTCCGGGTAGTATTTTTTTTGCCCAGCCCTTGCATGGGGAACTCCGCTCCGTGTTATCGTAGCAATTGAAAGTCCCTGGGGCGCAAGCAAGCTCGCACCCCTAATCCGCTTCCAGGTTTCCGGGTGAATTGATGGCACTTCAAAAAAGGTGCAAAAGCTTTTTCAGCCATCGGCTCGGGGCTGCCTCTCGGCTGGGGTTTACGTAAAACTCATTGGTTCCTGCACCCTTTGAAGGTCTCTGCAAAGCACAATGCTTTAGGCTCCAAATCCCAGCCGCCAGCCCCTTGTGTTAAAGCGCGCCGCCCGGTGCGCCCAGCGGTGTCAAAAATTCTTAGGCGCATTGAAAGTTCCTGCACCAATTCAATGTACACGGGCGCCAAAAATTTTTGCCACTAACCGCCAGTCGCCCTCCCTTAGCAGGTCCGGGCTTCTCCTGGCGGCGCTGGTCGCAGCGCGCGTCGCGCGCAACCCCCAGAAAAAACGTCTCCACCTCCGTTCCGCCGTTTTTCTGGGGGCGCCTCATTGTCATTCGGCGGCGTGCGCTTCGCGCATTTTGGCGGCTGCATAACACAACGTTTTCGTCATCATTGCATGCCGCAGCATCAGTATAGCGACAGCCGTGTCCCAATGGGAACCCTCGGCTGACGCTACACCCATGCTGCTTCCGGGCAATACAATGCATCTCTTTTTTGGTTCTCGGCTTCGTTGAATGCTTACGGCACAAAGGCAAAATCTTTCGTTCCGTTCATCGTCTAACTCCGCTCTGCTACTTTAGACGCTTCTCTTCACTCAAGAATTTGCCGTCTGTGATCACGTTTCATTTAGTGTTTTCTTTTTTTGTTTCTGCAGAGCACAACGTTTACGGCATTATTGGATGCCGCGGCATCAGCATATCGTCAGCCGTATCCCAGTGGGAACCCCTCGGCTGACGACATGCTCATGCCGCTTCCGGGCAACACAACGCATCTCTTTTTGGTTCTCGGCTTCGATTGAAAGTTTCTGCCCTCAGGCAAAAGCTTGACGGCAGCCGTCTCCCAAAGGGAACCCTCGGCAACCATCAAGCCTTTGCCAACAGTGTGTAGTCCCACCCAACCCGCCCTTTTAAGGTGCGTCATCTCTTTGAAAAAAATCAATAAATTCAAGTGTTTTCGCTTGTTTTAGTGTTTCTTTTTGACTGTAAACATATTTCAGGATTCCGAGCAATCCCGAGTTCTCTTAGTTCTCCGCGTGCTCCGATTTTTAAGGAAAAAAGTAATTGATTGGTGTTTCCAAAAAATTCAAAAAAAGTTGCAAAGTTAGCCCTGATTGCCTAGTCCGTCAAGGTCAAGCCCTTCGGGTTGCTTCGGGAAAAATCTTCCTTTTCTCCGCTTCTCTCCGAAAAGAGTATTTTTCTCTCGCAAACCTTGACTGCCGTCGGCTATCATGGCTGGCAAAAAAAAGCATCTTTTTTTTATTTTTTTTTTGTTTCCTTTTGGTGAAAAATTTTAATACAGCTTCGCATCCATCCTTATTGACATAACCATGCATTCCGCTGCATAATCCTGCATTCAACACCGTCACCACGATTCTCATTATTATATTCTTTATTATTGTTCTCACAATCAATTTATTAACAACTTAAAAAAAACAATTAAAAATGGGAACAACTAAACGTAAAAAAGATGATTGCCCTGGTGGCACAATCGGCAAAGTCATCGAGTTCATCTCCAAGACAGACCAGGAGAAAATCAAACTTGCAAAAGCTTTTCTCTATCCAATTCTTCGCTTCATCAACATCGGACTGAAATACGTATCTGATAAGCAAACGCCTTATCAGTATGCGGTCACTCAGATGGTTCGCAAAGCTCTCCGCAGCACTGGCCACAAGCACGAGTTCTTTGTTGATTTTTCAAAAGTCATTCTTTCAAAAGGATGCCTGACACCACCTGAGCTTGAGGCACTCTCAATCCTGGACAACAAATGTGAAATCACCTTAAAGGACAACTCAGGGGAGGGCGATGCCCAGCCGGACGATTACTCCATGGTCTTGTTCTACGATTTTGCTAAGGATGAGTTTTTCTGCTTCCTTCATGGCAATCCTCGCAACGATTCTTCAGAGCCATACGAACTTCCCGAGCGTTGGCATGGCGACAAAGTCATCATCTATCTCTCCATGCGTTCAGCCGACGGAAAGAAGGTTTCAAACTCCGAGTACTTGGGTGAATACATTGTAGGGTAAAATGTAGGGTAAATGTAGGGTGAAAAACACTGCATTCCGATGCATTTCACTGCATTCCACACCGAGGCGAACCAATCGCCTCGGTTTTTTCGTATTATTGTGGCGAAGCCTGGTCGGAGAGGGGGCATGGCAAGACCTTGTCCATACCAACTCCGTACCAAGGCCGTATAAAACATTATTTATTAACCCTAAAAAACAATTTAAAATTATGGGAACAATCAAACAAGGAATCCTGGGTGGTTTCTCAGGTAAAGTCGGAACCGTTATCGGTTCAAGTTGGAAAGGCATCAGCTATATGCGTGGCCAGGCCCAGCACGTCAAAAATCCTCGCACAGCAGGGCAGGTCAATCAGCGTCTCAAGTTCAATCTTGTGCTGAACTTCCTGCAGCCAAATGTGCCGTACATCCGTATCGGCTACAAATCGCAGGCTGCTAAGCAAACCGAGTTCAATGCGGCAATGTCTTATCTCGTGAAGAATGCTGTCACCGGCACTTCACCTGACTATGCTTTGGACTACACCAAAGTCGTGGTTTCTAAGGGTGGTCTTACACAGGTCACTGAAGCTGCAGCTTCATGGGTCGCTGCCCAGAATAAGCTCACATTCAGCTGGACTGACAACAGTGGAGTAGGTAACGCTCTTGCCACCGACAAAGCCATGCCGTTCATCTACAACAAGGCTAAAAACGAGACCATCTACAACACTGCAGGTGCAACTCGTACAACTCACACCATGGACGTCACCGTCCCTAACAACTGGGTTGGCGACAAAGTGGAAGTCTATCTCGGCATGGTTTCTGAAGATGGCGCATTGGTCGCTGATTCCATCTACCTCGGCGAGAAAACTCTCACTGCGGAGTAACCCTTTAAAACCGCTGTATTATGGGAACTATTAAGCAAGGCATTCTCGGAGGGTTCAACGGCAAGGTCGGCACTGTCATCGGGTCATCCTGGAAGGGAATCACCTACATGCGTGGCCGAGCCCAACACGTCAAGAACCCTCGCACAGCGGGGCAAGTTTATAGCCGGACAGCCTTCAAGGCTGTCTCGGCTGCTTTAAGCCCCATCGTTTCAACGCTCCGCCTCACCTTCGCAAAAAGTGCTGGTAAGATGTCAGCCTTCAACAAGGCTGTCTCAGAAAACTACAAAGCCGCAGTGGTCAATCAGGATGGGACTCCAGTTGTTGACTACTCAAAGCTAATCCTGTCAAAAGGAAATATCAAGCCGTTTGCCAATCTTTATATCGATGACATGAGTCAAAACGGCAATTATTATATTTACACCATGATGGATGGAACACAATATCCCGAATATGAAGGCCTCATCTTTTTCATTTACGACATCGAAGATGACAAATGGCAGGCTGGGGTTATCAAGCAGCACTACGATGTAGGTGAAAGTCTTATATTCCGTGGCGGCATGCCATTGCTTGCTACCAAACAATATCTCGGCTTCGCCTGTGTCTATGACCCCGCCACTGGCCAAGTGTCCAATCCAATCGAAAACGTGGAGGCTATGGGAGGATAACACAAAAAACAGTATAAAGATTATGAATTATGGGAACAATTAAACAAGGAATTTTGGGAGGCTTTTCTGGTAAAGTTGGCACCGTTGTCGGTGCCTCTTGGAAAGGCAAAGCTTATATGAGAGGTATGCCACAGCATTATACCACTCAAGCCACTTGGGGCACGCTCTTTTGCCAAAGAGCGCTGAGCGCCATCATCGAGGTTCTTCGCCCAATAGCTTCAACTTTACGATTGACTTTTGGTGATTACGATCACGGCATGTCCACGTTCAATAAAGCTGTCAAAATCAACTATCCCGGCGCCATCGAAAACCACGATGGAGAGCCAGTAGTTATCTACAAAAAACTTCAGCTTTCAAAAGGCTTTCTCCAGTGTTTCGATATGTTTGTTATCGATGACCCGGGAGAGGATGGAAATTGGTATGTTGGAGCAATCCAGTATAACAACGCTCAAGTCGAGTTTCCTGGCTTCATTTTTATCCTTTACGATAAAAATTCCGACACATGGTTCACTCACGTTCACGACCAGCCTTTCACCTCAGGTCAATCCGTTGAAATGCAAGGATTTCCAATTGACGAAAACAAAGATCTCTTAGGCTGGGTGTTTGTTTACGACAAATCGCTGGGTCAGGTGTCCAACAATTGCTTGGATTTCCACAGCATGCACATCAACGAAGAAGATGATTAACAGATTATCTGTTTCATCCTCCAAACCGCTCTCGAGCGGTTTTTTTATTAAAATGAGTGAGTTGTTAAAATTAATATTATCTTTGCACTCGAAATTCAGTAATTGAATTTTTAAGTCATTTGCCGCCTTCAGACGCTCTGTTTGGAGGTGGCATTTTTTATGTAGCCGTCAAAAATTTCCCCTTGGCCGTCAAAAAGCCGTCAAAAATGTATGAATTTTCCAATAAAAAACGCCTTAAAACATTGAAATACAACATTTTAAGGCGTTTTTAACCGTGACCCGCCTGGGGCTCGAACCCAGGACCCCCACATTAAAAGTGTGATGCTCTACCTGCTGAGCTAGCGAGTCAGAGAACTGTTACGTTCAATTGCGACTGCAAAAATACTACATTTTTCAATACCTACAACAAAAATTTTTAAAAAAATTTAATCAAGGATTCCCTTACCTTGACGTGTTATAAGTATCTCATTTTCAGTGCAATCCACTATCGTACTCTCCTGATTGTCACCCACGCCGCCGTCGATGATTATGTCGACACGGTCTTTGTAATGCTCGTTTATTTCCTCCGGATCAGTTAAAAAACCTGAAATTTCATCCTCATCGAGGATAGATGTTGTCATTATCGGACAACCGAGCTCCTTCACAATATTGGTGATTATTGGCTGGTCTGGGATACGGATACCTATGGTTTTGCGCTTGCTCTGGAAAATTTTCGGGATGTTGTTGTTAGCCTCCAAAATGAAAGTGAATGCTCCCGGAAGGTTCCTCTTCATCAGCTTGTAAACATCATTGCTGATTGGCTTTGTGAACTCTGAAAGCTGACTTAAATCGTTGAAAATGAATGAGAAATGTGCTTTTTCCTTCCTGATGCCCTTAATCTGAGCGATGCGCTCAAACGCTTTGTTGCTCTTAACGCTACATCCGATGCCGTAGATGGTGTCGGTAGGGAATATTATAACACCATCATCCTCGAGACATTCAAGAATCATCTTGATGTGTCGAGGATTAGGATTTTCTGGATGTACTTGTAGAAACATATTGTGATCCGGTTGGGATTCGAACCCAAGACCCACAGCTTAGAAGGCTGTTGCTCTATCCAGCTGAGCTACCAGACCATTGCATTTCGCTACTGCAAAATTACAAATTTTTTATAAAGATGTAACCAAAAATACAAAAAATTATTTGTATTTTGAAATTAGATGATAATCAACGACTTAAGAACTATTTCTTTCCTGTTGGAGGCTGTGGCTTCGACTTTTTCACGTTGATTACGCTGCCCATAAACTCCATTTCGTTTGTCTCAACAACAGCAACGTATGCCTCGTTGTCGTTCGGCATCTCAATGAAACCGTAACATTTTGAGCGCTTAGTGTCGTGGTCCATGATGACTTTGCAGACCGAGACAGTGCCGAAACGTTCAAAGAGCTTTCTCACATCTTCTGCTGTTGTTCTTGGGGATAGCTTTGCGATAAAAATTTTCATAGTAAAGTTTAAGTTTTAATTAAAAATTCACCCAACTGATTATAAATCAAGCAGCAAAGATATAGTTTTATTTTCAATCTTGCAAATAAAAATGTGAAATTTAATTTTTTTGAAAAGAAATTATTTCACGCTTTCCATTATTTTCTTGATGATATCGGTGTTATCCATGATGCCGGAAAATTTTTCGGCGCCAGGTCCGTATGAGAAAACCGGGACGAAAACCGCTGAGTGGCTGCCCGTGGTCCATTTGAAGTCGGTGCGTGTATATTTGCCTTCAGGATCGACTATGGTAAGACCGCCGGTCTCGTGGTCGGCCGTGACGACAACCAAAGTGTTTCCGTCTTTCTCGGCGAAATCAAGCACCACGTTGATGGCTTTGTTGAAGTCAATCATTTCCTCGACCATTGTGGCTGAGTCGTTGTCGTGGCAGGCGAAGTCAATCTGCGAGCCTTCGACCATCAGGAAGAAGCCGTTCTCGTTGTCGAGCATCTCGAGGGCTTTGGCTGTAGCTTTCGGCAGGAAATTGCCGCGTTCAGGAGCTTTAATCATGTGCTTGCGGCATGCTACGACCATTGTTCTGGCGTTATTGTCTTCGATTTGCTCCAGCGAGTCGTAGACATTCCAGCCGTTTTCCCACATCTTGCCAAGAAGATCGAGGCTGTCTTTGCGTTCGGTGAAGTATTTCTTGCCTCCGCCGAAAAGCACGTCGAGTTTCTCTTTGTTGGCTATCTCGAGAGCTATTTCCTCGTTGTTGTTTCTGTTGATATTGTGTGCGATGAAGTCGGCCGGAGTGGCATGTGTAACCGAGCAGGTGACGACCACGCCTGTCTTTTTGCCTTGTTCCGCAAGGATTTCCAGCATGCTCGGCTGTGCGATGCTGTCGGGTGTCATGCCGACCATCTTGTTGGTGGTTTTATTGCCGTTGGCGATTGCTGTTCCGCCGGCTGCCGAGTCGGTGATCTCGTTTGAAGCCGACTTTGTGATTGAGAATCCTGAGTATGGAAAACGCTCGAAAGCAGTCTTTTCGTGGCTTGTGAGTAGGAGGGAGTACACCTGAGCCGGCCCCATGCCGTCGCCAATCATTACGATGACGTTTTTGGCTTTCTGAGGCGTCTGTTTCTCGTTGTTTGAACCGCAAGAAGTTGCAAAAAGTGCTGATGCGATGAGCAAAATGGTAATAATTCTCCGTGTTTTCATGACAAATATATTTTTTGCAAAGGTAAAAAATTTTGATAATCAACAGTAAAAAATGGTCAAAGAAAATTTTTTCAAAAAAATGTTGGTGATGTGTAAAAATGTTGTATCTTTGCAGCCGCAAAACCACAGAACACGGAGAGGTGGGTGAGTGGCTGAAACCAACAGTTTGCTAAACTGTCGTAGCCCCTAAGGCTACCGGGGGTTCGAATCCCCCCTTCTCCGCTTCATCGGGGCATAGCGCAGTCCGGCTAGCGCACCTGCTTTGGGAGCAGGGGGTCGCAGGTTCGAATCCTGCTACCCCGACAAGATGGTTTTCGGGGCATAGCGCAGTCCGGCTAGCGCACCTGCTTTGGGAGCAGGGGGTCGCAGGTTCGAATCCTGCTACCCCGACAGTAAAAAATAAAGGAGTTACAAAGATGTAACTCCTTTTTATTTATTATCTATTTGCCGCGTTTTTTGCGATAGACGGCGTAGCCGGCAGCCAGGGCGGTGAGGACTAAGATACCCGAGCCCAGTGGTGCTCCCGAGCTGTTTTCGTATTTGCCAAAGATACCATTGCCTGGCATTATGATGCCTGGAGTGTAGGAATCGCCTCCACTACGGCCGTTGTAAGTATCGTCGTTCCATCCCCTGAAGAAAACATCTCGACCTTGGGCATTGGCTGTCAGACCAATTATCAAAACTATAGCGAGTGCGAATAATATATTTTTCATTGTATTTACTTTTAATTGTTTATTTTACCACTATCTTTTGCGTTCTCTCATTTAATTTAAAGATATAAATCCCCGTCTGTAGAGACGTACTGCCGTATGTCTCTACGCCGTTCACGTGTTTTGTCATTACCAAACGTCCCATCACGTCGAAGATTTGCAATTCGCCTTTGCCACTAACGATGATATCAGAACCATTCTGGTAAGCGAAGATATCGCTCTCAGTATCGATGTGGGCTGCATTGTAGTTGAGGCGCAACACAAAGCGGTCGTTACGATCGGTTGGTGTGCCGATGAATGTGTAGTTATTGTCGAGAAGCATGTCGATATCGCTGCCAGTGAGCTTGTCGAAGAGGTGCATGTAGCTGTAGTTTCCTTCCGCCTTAACACTTAATGTGTATTGGCCCATCTTCGTGGCATTGAAACCAAGGTTGATGACACTGGTGTTATCTGGCATCGCCGCAATGGCAAAATCACGATTATTATTGATTATGTAGAGCATTGGGATATCGGTATTGCGATGCTCGATCTTGTTGAGACCATAACCATCCTTGAAGATCGCGTAAGCGACATCGGAATAATCTAAGTTGTTGACAGTGAACTGAATCTGATCGTTGCCATATCTGCCGTCACTGCCTTTGCCACCTCCCAAAGTATTTGCGATTTTGACAGCAGGATCGGCAGCTGTTGCCTGAATCATAAATGCCTGCATTGGGGCGATAGTTCCTGAGGTGGTTTGTGTAGTCCATTCACCATTGGCACCTAACAAGAAGAAACCATCATCGCTGATATTTGTTTTTATTGTAAGATTCGACCAAGTAATATCGTGAGTAAACGGATTGCCGATAAGGTTGAAGCCAAGGTATTTGTCAATATCACATGCATACGACAAATCAGGGCAGGTAACCAAACCGTCCTCGTCACCAGTTATAACATCGCCTGTGAATTCTATACCACCTTCTGTCGATCGATATATGTAACCACGACCGTTTTGTAGATAGTTGAAGCTATTGGCGCTATTTCTGTATTCTTGCCAATACACTGTTGGCTCGTTGTAGCGATATACGTTGTGCGTTCCTCTAACGAAGCTTGATATTGCTACATTGTTAACCGGAGATGAAATTGCGTTCCATTGACTGACATAGTCTTTTGTTTCAGTAGAAGCTACAGTGGAATTCTGGACTGTGGCTTGCACACTTGTGTTGTCAGGAAGAATAAGCTGACCGCCAGCGGCGATGGTGAGGCTGCCGTTTTCACCAATGGTGATACTGTTCGCTTGGACCACGACTCCATTCGGAATGGTACATGCAGCTCTGATGACCACATTACTTCCATCAGCAGGTACAGCATTATCGCGCCAGTTGGCGGTCTCGTCCCAATCGCCGTCGCTTATGAAGTCATTAGTGAAAGTAAATGCATCGTATGAATTTGCACCATTAACTCTGATTATATCACCTGAAGCGAAATCTATTGCTGTGAATGTTGCAATGTTGTCTACAACTGTGACGGTTTCTTTCTCTACATTGTTTACATAAAGTGTCAATGTACTGACATCGCCTGTAATTATACCATCGTTTGTATAACACTTTATTACTCTGCCAGTCATCTTTTCATAATCCTTGCTACAAATGTGTACAAATTTGTCTTTCTGATTCCACCAAGCCTTGTAAAGATAGTATGTATCCTTCTTTGTCTTGTGGTCTCTCTCAACAAGTCCCTTGTTATTCAAATATCTTAAATTGTCATCTGTTGAAGCGTTTACTCCATCAGGACATATTGTGTATCCTTCATTTCTATTAGACACTGCAATATCAAACAATTGCCATTGTGAAGTGAATAACAATTCCGGGAAATTCTTAATGGCGGCAATATGACCTTCATGCAACCACATTTGATATTCAATATCATGTCTCGGGTTGTTGCCCCTTGTTGTTGTTTCCAGAAAGTTATCAGAGTGGCAATTAGGAGTACCACCACAACCGTATTCAGAGAATGCCAATGGTTTATGCAGATTTGTTATGATGTTAGTTTTACGGGTGTTCAGTTGGTAAGTTGGATCATTTATCTCTGGGCTAATATACCAGCCAACATAAATATTGCATCCGAACCAATCCATATTTGGATTACCCATCAAACTGCTTGGATTTGATGAACCATGACTTACAACATAACCAACCCAACGTTCCGGGTCAATATTCTTAATATATGTTCTATATGCTTCAAGTCTTGTTTTAGCAATTGAAGTATCATCAGTAGTTGCCTCATTGAAAAGTCCCCAGAACATAATACAAGGATGGTTGTAATGTTGTCTTACCATATCATTATATTGAATGTAGAGATGGTCATAATAATACTGAGGTAATGAGTTTTGGAATTTGTTTACACAAGGGACTTCAGTTTGTACAATGATTCCAAGTCTATCGCACCAGTCGTATACTTCTTTTGGATGTGGGTAGTGTGCGAGACGAACGAAATTGCATCCAAGTTCTTGAATGATAGCAAAGTCGTTGGCAATGTCTGCATCATCAAGAGCATTTGCTTTCCCTTCCAAATCGTGGTGAGTGCAAACACCTCTCAAAAGATAAGGTGAACCATTGAGCAAGAATCCAATGGAAGGATCGTAGTCGTAGTACCTGAATCCATAAGGACGTTGATATATATGATACAACTCATTGTTTACGTTATCATATATTTCCAAAGTGACATCATATAAGAATGGATCTATTGTACCATTCCAAAGGTGAGGATTGGAAATTGTTGTTGTAAATGTCATTTCACTTCCGGTGCTTGGTTTAGTTTCTGTGAAATGATAGCTTCCGTCTTCCGCATCAATCTTACATTTTACATTTGCACCAACCGGAATTTTAGTCTTTATATTAATAGTTGCAGAAGCATTAGAGACTGTTGAAGTAATATGGAATCCATCATATCCATAATCCATTGATGGCATTATCGGACTTGTTAACAATTTAACTTTGCCAAGAGTCGCGTTGAAATTGAAGTCGCCTGCTGCAGGAGCCAATACATCTCTTGTTTTGTTGTTCAATACAACTTTAATACTGTTTGTTCCTTGATGTATATAGTTGCTTATATCAACAAAGAATGCATTGTAACCACCCCAGTGAGTAGTCACAAATTCACCATCAACATAAATGTCCGCTGATTGGTCGGCATGCTGGAACCATAAATAAGTAGGCTGGACTTTATATAAAGTGACTGTTGTTTCAAATGTATAATTACCTTTTGAATAACTTGATGAATGTCCGTCTATAGCATTTACTGAATATGGCAATGTGACTTGAGTGTTGTTATAAGTCCAAGAATTGAGTGATCTTGTCGACTCCGCCAATGGATTGTCGTATTTTTCAAATGTGATAATTTCGATACTGCTTGTATTGTCGTCTTTAGTTGAATAAGCTTCAACGGTTGTAGTCGCATTAAAAACTATTGGTTCGCTATACAATGAGAAGCTTCCGGTTTGATTCAATCTATAATATATAGAAGCTCCTTCAGTCTCGCAAGTTATTGTTATATAATCACCATCACAACTGATTTCAGGAATATATAAATAAGAGCCGTTATATATTGTCCAATTAGTAGGAATGCCTGATGCGCCAGGGCTCCAGTTAACATCTTTATCCTTTACAAAGAAACCGGCTGATGAAACGTTGTATACCCAGTTTGTCAAGCAATCACTTGAATTAAAACCTGTTGTCGCATGACAATTGATGTAGTTAAGGTGTGTACAACCTGTGAACATATTCCCATAGCAGTTGGATACTAATGTTAGTGCTGGAAGTTCGGGTGCAGCTGTTATCGCACATTCCTCAAACATATACCAATAACAATGTGTGGCCAAGGTGGTTGCCGGAAGGGCAGGGGCTACCTCCAATGTTGTACACTTACTGAACATAGCCCTGTAACAACAGCTTGTAAGTGTTGTGGCAGGAAGAAACAGATTCTCTGCTGATACAGCGTTTGACTTTTTGAATATTGAACAGAAATTATATGTACCCGACAATGACGTTTTACCAACAAAGTTGTCTCCATAGATAAGACTCATTATGTTACCGGAGATGTCATAAGTTGCTGTACCACCTTCAAATCCGGAATAGGCACTATTACTGGTCGCGTAAGTTGAATTTGATCCCTTAAATTCTACAATATCACCAGCTACGACGCTTATTGTAACATCATTTCCTGCCGTTACAGATGTCCATGAACCACCATTTATTCTGTAAGAGATTGTTTTTGCCAAAGATCCAAAGGCTTTCCACGGAATTGTTCCGTTAGTGAGCACATTGAATGTCAGATAATTCACCGAGTAATTGTTGCCCAGAATGTACTTAGTCGCCATATCGGAATTGAGATAGCCAGCGTGAGTGGCGATAGCTTTCACCGTAGTGGCGGAGGATACAGTGAATGGTGTGCTATAGGTGGCGCTGGAAGTGGTAGGTGTGCTGCCATCGATGGTATAATAGATAGTTGCACCTGTTTGACCGCTAATAGTAACCTGTGAGGTGGAGCTGTTGAAGCTGATGGTCGGTTCGGAACACTGCGGCACGTTGTAAGTGCTCACAGTAGAATAATTGGGGGCTAGATAAGCGATCGCCTTGATGACCGTTGCATTGCCCAAGGAGAAGGGCTCAGAATATACTGCGCTAGTATTGTCGGGGGTATCGCCGTTGGTGGTGTAATATATTGTGGCACCCGGAGTGCTTGTGTTCAACGAGATGGTGCCGTCGAAGTTGTTGGTAATGGTCGGTGCTGCTACAGTGACAGGGGTATAAACTGTCTCATCAAAAACCCAGTGAGCGGTATTGTTATCAGTGCCTCTGTCTTGACGCGTATCTATGCGCTCATTGTTACTCATTGTGGCGGTTCCCAAACTGGTGTATTTGTTTTGATACAAACCTATCAATTTTTTAGGCATAATTGCAAAGGCGCTATAACTTGTACCTTTGGCATTTACAATGGCAAACTGATAATTGTCTTCAACTTCTCCGGAATGAGCCTGTACCTTGAAAACATCGCTCAATGAAGCTCCTGTATAGTTCGTGCTGTTAAAGTACATATAATTGCCCGTAACAGCATTTACAATGTAGTAGTATTTCATGTTTGGGATGGAGGCATCGGACGACGCTTCCACAAAATACCAAATCCGATTGTCACTAGATTCATTCGAAACGGTGACGTAGTCGGATGCGTCAGTTGACATGTAAAAGGATGTGTAACTGCTATGTCTGTTTCGAATCAGGTAGTAGTGCTTGTCGTTAGTTGTTGAATTTTCGAATGGATGAGCCCACTCCACGGAATTCTTCGCCACGAAATTCCATTTCGAATTATCATCATGAGCGGTACTCGATTTGAGACCATTTGAATAACCGACATTACCACCTTTTTTGTTTACATAATAACTGCTACTGGATTTGGGACTAAAAAGCCATTGCCCGGAACTGCCACTAACGGTAAATTTGCAAGAAGCATCATTTGCATCAGTCTTGACGACAATCTTAATATTGTCAGAATCGCCAAGATTACCAGTATGACAAAGATATTTACCTGTTGACTTATTAACGATATAGTAATACTGTGTGCTATTCTCACTGGCATCCATAAAATACCATAGCATCCTCTCGTTAGGCATATTAGATGTTGAAACGCCAGCATTATTAGTAATATCCTTTGAAATTATGTAGAAGCCCGTGGCTCCCTTCGATTCTATCCAGTAGAGTGCCTCTCCTGAATGCGCATCATGTTGTGCTTGGGTGGTTAACGTAAATGGATGCTGAGCTTTCGCCGGCATTGTCCATACCACCATCACCGCCAAAAACATGGCGCAGCGTAAAAATCTATACAAAAATTTCATAGTTAATTAGTTACAATAAGCTTTATTCGAGGTACGTGTAACCGTACAAACCTGATCGGTAATTCGAAAGAAATTCTTTTCCTTCTTCAACAGTGATCTTTCCGGCTTTCACGCAGCTTGTTACCCATGACTCGACGGTACGTACAAGCTTTTTAGGACTGTATTGGACGTATTCAAGAACTTCCGCAACTGTCTCACCATCAATGAGTTGGTCGATATAATAACCTTTCTCGTCAACGGAGACGTGAACTGCGTTGGTGTCGCCGAAGAGGTTGTGCATGTCGCCCAAAATTTCCTGATAGGCGCCCACGAGGAACACGCCAATATAATATGGCTCGTTCTTGGTGAGAGTATGAACCGGAAGGTTGTGCGACAAGCTGTGACCGGTGACGTAAGTGGTCATCTTGCCGTCGGAATCGCATGTGATATCTTGCAAGGTGGCCTCACGGTCAGGATATTCGTTCAAGCGGTGGATAGGCATGGTAGGGAACACCTGGTCGATAGCCCAAGCGTCAGGCAGTGATTGGAACATCGAGAAGTTGCAGAAGTATTTGTCGGCCAATAACTTAGGCAGTGCGAGCAATTCATCAGGCACACGTTTCTGATGTGATGCCAACTGATTGATTTCCAATGCGACCGACCAGAAGATACGCTCAATCTTTGCGCGTGTCTTGAGGTCGAGGAGTCCCATATTGAAGAGGTCGAGGGCTTCCTCGCGGATCTCCTGCGCGTCGTGCCATGTCTCAAGCATCGACGACTGTTTGCTTGTGAGGTTCTCCCAAGTCTCGTAGAGGTCGTGTATGAGTTCGTGGTCGGTGTCTTCAACCTTCTCGTTGTCGTCGTCCCATGTCGGAAGTGACGCTGTTTCAAGCACTTCCATAATCAAAACGGAGTGGTGTGCCGTAAGAGCGCGTCCTGATTCATTGATTATGTTAGGGTGGGCGAGATTATTCTTGTCGCATGCATCGACAATTGAGAAAATCGCGTCGTTGACGTATTCCTGAATCGTGTAGTTGACCGAGCTGGCGCTGTTGGCTGAGTGCGTGCCGTCGTAATCGACACCGAGACCGCCACCAACGTCGACAAACTCAACGTTAAAGCCCATCTTATGAAGCTGAACGTAGAACTGTGCGGCTTCCTTCAAAGCTATTTTTATGCTTCTGATTTTCGTGACCTGGCTGCCGATGTGATAATGCACCAGCTTCAGGCAGTCCATCATATTGTTTTTCTCAAGATATTCAAGGGCTTCGAGCAATTCTGACGATGAGAGGCCGAATTTCGATGCATCGCCGCCTGAGTCTTCCCATTTGCCTGCGCCGGAGCTCGCCAGTTTGATGCGGATACCAATCTTTGGAGTCACTTTCAGCTGTTTCGAGAGCTTGGCGATCAGACGAAGCTCGTTCATTTTCTCAACCACAATGATGATGGTGCGGCCCATCTTCTGAGCTAATAAAGCCAATTCGATGAAACTCTCGTCTTTGTAGCCGTTGCAGATGATAAGAGATTCACTGTCGGTGTTCGACGCAATGATTGCGTGAAGCTCAGGTTTTGAGCCGGCTTCCAGTCCGATGTTGAATTTCTTGCCGTGGCTGACGATTTCCTCAACCACCGGACGCATCTGGTTCACCTTGATAGGGAAGACGATGAAGTTTTTGCCTTTATAATCGTACTCTTTCGCGGCTTCTTTGAAGCAGGAATCGATTTTCTCGATGCGGGTGTCGATGATGTCAGGAAAACGAATCAGCATAGGAGCCGACACGTCGCGAAGCTGCAGTTCGTCGACAAGTTCACGAAGATCGACGGAGGCGCAACCTTCACGCGGCGTCACCACGACATTACCTTTCTCATTGATAGAGAAATAGTTAATACCCCAGTTGTTGATGTTGTAGAGCTCAGCCGAGTCCTCAACACGCCATTTTCTCATACTTCTTCCCATAGTAATATGCAAGTGCTACGCACTGTTTAAAGTTAAACATTATTTTGCAGTGCAAAAATAACTATAATATTAATAAGTGTAACAAAAATAACTAAAAAACTAAGGTCTAATGTCTAAGGTCTAAAGTCTTTTTATTAATTTTGCAAAAAAAAATACAAATATGTTGCTTGTTTGTGACTGTGGCTCAACGAAAGCCGAGTGGGCGCTTTTAAACGGCGATGTTGTCGTTTCGAGATTCGTTTCCAACGGTTTTAATCCTAATTTTTGTGAAGAGAAATTGATATCTGAGATTATTGAAAAATCTTTGGAAAATATTGATAATCAAAGTATTGAAAGAGTCATTTTTTATGGCTCAGGCTGTGGAAGTCAGGCTAATCAGGATAAGATCAGTGCGATTTTTGAGAAGTTTGTAAATAAAGCAAAGATTGAGGTTTACCCCGATACTTTAGGTGCTTGCCATGCGCTTTTCGGCAAGAATCCAGGCGTCGCATGTATTCTTGGAACCGGCTCGAACGCCTGTGTTTATGATGGTGAAAAAATCACGCAAAGTGTTGTGTCTCTTGGATTTATGATTGGTGACGAGGGTAGTGGCTGCTATATCGGGAAACGCATTGTTCACGATTATTTTTTGGGTTTGATGCCTGATGATTTGCGTGCTGAATTTGATGAAAAATATCATTTGAATAGAGATGCGTTTTTGAAACGTGTTTATCAAGGCGAACAGCCGTCGCAATATCTGGCTGAGTTTGCAAGATTTGCAGCGGAAAATATTGAGAATCAATATATTAAACAAACTGTGGGGTTGTGTTTCGAAGAGTTTATAAAATTTTCATTGATGGTTTCTGCAAAAGATAATGAGATTCCTCGCTTCGCTCGGAATGACAGCGTCGGTTTTGTTGGTTCAATCGCTTGCATTTTTAAAGATATTCTCTTACAAGTGCTTGAAAATCATGACATTAAATGCACGAAAATCCTCAAAAATCCTATGGATGGGTTGATTGAGTTTTATAAAAACTAGAACGCTAACGAGATTTTGAGTTTGTAGGCGAAGTTATCAGCGACATCGTCGAATGAGTTGGCTCCGTAACGGTAATAGACACCGAAACCGAGCTTCGCGATGCTGATTTTCAATATGTTATCTAAAACGAGACCGCTTTCATAGAATCCGTCATTCATGTCTGGATTACCCCAGCCGATGTTGGTAGCGAAGATGAATTCTGGACTGAAGTATTTGGTTTTGAATAACTTACCGAAATTGTGATTGAAGAAAAGCAGGGCGTAACTGTCGCAAATAAACTCGTTGATAAGCATGGTGGCGAAACTTTCCTCGCAATAAAGCGATACATCACCATAGTTGTTGCCATAGATGTTGAAATTCTCGAACAGCGGGACATCGCCAAACACGTATCCTGCCTGCAAGGTCACTGTTGATTTTCCGAGATAACGTGTTAACAATGAATAAGTTAGCTGTAACTGAATCTTGTCGAAATTGAACGGACAATCCAACACTCCTTTCAATCCTTTTTGATAGGATAGCCAGATTATCGGTCGGCCTGTGGTGACTGTCGCCAAGCCTTTGTTGGTGAGCATATAACGCTCGCCTGGAGCTATCCTGACCTTGAAATCGAGGGTTGTTATACGGAAAGTTTCATCATACATCTCCTTGTCGCTGAGGTTGAATCTCACAAAACCTTTGCAAACCTTGGCAAAACGAGTGTATAACTCAGCTGACGCGGTAGTATTTAAAGTCGTCCAATTAATATAATGATATTTGAAACAGCTTTCGTCGAGGGCGTTGTAGGCGCCGTTTAAAATACCATAGTCGCCGACAGCCTGGTAAATATGGTCAAAAGCGAGTTGCAAACCAAAGTCTTGCCTGCGATTGAACTTGATGTCTATATCTCCGCCATAATTGGAGTGTTTTGGACCGAACCAATAGCCGTAATAGCCGCCGAATCTTAGCGTTTTCGATAATTTCTCGTTGGTTCTCAGGCCAAGTCCGAGATAAAACTTGTTGCCGACGTTATAATTCAATATTTCTGATAATCCAATATTAAACATCCCCCATGGAATTGAGCCGTCTTGGAGTATGCTGGTTGTGGCGTTCATGAGGTTGTCGAGGTCGATGCCGGCGTCTTCCATTATGGTGTCTACCAGCCTGTAAGTGTTTATTATTCTTTGATTTAGACTGTCGTTGCGATAATATTTCCAATAAGCCTCGTCTTTCATCCCTGAGTCTTCGGCCAACTCGATGTCGGTGGAGCCAAACTTCTTATTATCAATAGGTTCGGTGATATTGATGTTGGAGATATAGCTTTTCCCGATGCCGTTGAGAGAGGTGTTGGTGAGTTCGGGTTTTCCGGCGCCAATTGCCAAAGTGCCGTTATATGCGTACATCCTCAGGAAAATGATGTCGGTGTTGAGCTGCATCGGAAACCACACTGAATCGTTGATTTTTGAGTAAAGCTGCTGAATTTTAACGTCTAAGGTGTTGGACTTGTCGGCGGCTTCAGCCTTCACGTTGACGATAGCCCAGCCGTCGGAAGTGATTGTCATGACGCCTTTTAGCGCCTCAAAAGTGGCTCCGCGGCGCGGCTTGAACGATATTATATATAAGGAGTCGCCTTGGGCTGTCGGCATCACGCTTTCGAGACCGAAAAAGTACCTCGACTTGCTGCCCGGCGTTATCGGGTTGACATAGTTTTTCTCGTAAACGGTGATGAAATCATTATAAAAATGAGAGCTTTGCATGCCGTCCAGTATGTAGAAATACATCGGATTTTTCAGTCCCGACACAATGTTGGCCTTGATTTCGCGCTTGTTTTTGTTGGGTTTCTTATGAAACTGCTCCGAAACGGTCTCCATCACCATCAAATCGTTCTCGCGCCAGAGCTTTCCAAAATCGACGAACATCGAGTCGGTGACCTCGGTGGTGTCGACGGTCAAAACCATGCGGTCGTAGATTGTATATGAGTAATAATCAAGCATTTCGGGGTTGTTGCGGCGACGGTTTTTCACTACGCTGTCGATGATGCGGTGCGCCGGGTTTTCGCCAGCAAACACTGTTACTTCCTGAAGCTTGTAGCTTACCGGTTGAAGAAATATTTTATTCGATTTGTTGTTTAGAAATTCAATCGCTACAGTTTTTTTGTGATATCCTACGTAAGAAAAGGTGAGTGTTTTTATCTCCTTTTTGCTGTGTATGCTGAAGGTTCCGTCGATGTCGGTGGTGGTTCCGAACGTGCCGTCGTCGTTGACTATGATGTTTACAAACGCCAGTTTCTGCTTCGTGACGCTGTCCAAAACGGTGCCGTTCACGCTGAAAATCTGAGCGTTAGCGATAACTGCGGCTATTATTAGAATTACAAGTATTATATACTTTTTAAAAGTCATCAAGATTAATTTGAATGCAAATATACAAAAAAGCCATTAGCCATTAGCTATTAGCCATTAGTTTTTTTTGTATTTTTGCCTCGTCATTTCGACTGGAGCGGAGCGGAATGGAGAAATCTCCTTCAAATTATGAGATTTCTCGACTTCACTTCGTTACGCTCGAAATGACAGGGAGAAAAAAACTGGTAACTGCTAACTTCAAACTATAAAAATATGGCAGACGGATATTTAGAGAAGCGTATGGAAGAGTTTTCTTCAAGTTCAAGAAAATCAACTACTAAGCATGTATCGCTTGATATGCTGTTCGAGAAAAACCGCAGCTGTCGTGGCTACAAAAAGGATTTTGTGGTGACCAACGACATGTTGAAACGTATTGTGAATGTGAACATAAAAATCGCATCGGGAAAGAACCAGCAGGTGCTGCGTTTCAAGCTCGTGACGAAAGGCGAGGACGCTGATTTTGTTTTGAAGAACATCAAACTTGGCGGCATGTTGCCTGAGCTGCATCTTCCTTACGAAGGCACTGAGCCTGAGGCGTTTATCATCGTCTGCACCTCGGCACAGGAGACAAAAATCATTGACATCGACCTTGGCATCTCGTTGCAGAGCATGTCGCTGAAAGCTACCGAGATGGGTCTCAACTGCGTGATGATTTGCGCCTTCAACAAAGCAAATATTATGGAGCATTTCGACTTGAAATGTGAGCCTTTAGCCATTTTAGCTGTAGGAAAAGGGGCGGAAAATATCAAACTGACACCGATTTCAGTCGATGAAAGCAGAGCATATTACCGTGTCGACGGCGTGCATTATGTGCCGAAAATAAAGTTAGACGACATCGTCATCTAACTCTATTTTTATTCAACTGTAACAGATTTTGCCAAGTTACGAGGCTGGTCGACGTTGCATCCGCGGTACACAGCGATGTAGTAGGCGAGGAGCTGCAACGGGATAGTAGCCAGCAACGGCGCGTAAGTGCATTCAGTATCAGGGATCTCGATGACGTAGTCCGACATCTCCTTCACCAAAACATCACCTTCAGTCACCACGCTGATAATCTTACCTTGACGAGCCTTGACCTCCTGAACGTTGGAAACGACTTTCTCGTAAGTTGATTTGTTTGTCGCGATGAAGATGACAGGCATGTCTTTGTCTATCAATGCGATAGGGCCGTGTTTCATCTCTGCCGCCGGATAGCCTTCGGCATGGATGTAAGAGATCTCTTTCAGCTTGAGAGCGCCTTCGAGGGCGACAGGGAAGTTCTGCAAACGGCCGAGATACAAGGCGTTGTGGACGTCTTTCATCTGCATTGCAATCTCTTTGGTGATGTCTTTGCTTCTCTCCAAAGTTGTCTTAATCTTTTCAGGAATCAAATCAAGTTCGTGGATTAGTTCCATGATCTTCGACTTCGGGATGTAGCCTGTGAGTTCGGCAAGACGTATGGCGAACATCGTGAGAACCGCCACCTGTGCTGTAAACGCCTTCGTTGAAGCCACACCGATTTCCGGACCTGCGTGTGTGTAAACGCCAGCGTCGGTGACACGCGAAATCGATGAGCCGATGACGTTGCAGATGCCAAGAACCGTAGCGCCTTTCTCCTTCGCAATCTCAATGGCTGCAAGGGTGTCGGCTGTCTCGCCCGACTGTGAGATGGCGATGACGACATCGTCAGGGAATATGACAGGGTTACGATAACGGAACTCCGAAGCATACTCCACCTTCACGCGGATGCCTGAATATAATTCAATAAGGTAACTGCCCACAAGTCCTGCGTGCCATGATGTTCCGCAAGCCACGATGATGATGTTGCGGGCGTTGAGGATCTTCTTTTCATAATCGAAGATGCCGCCGAGTGTCACGGTGCCGAGGTCGGCGTGCAGACGGCCGCGCATCGTGTCGCGCACTGTAGTAGGCTGCTCGTAAATCTCCTTCAGCATGAAGTGGTCGAAGCCGCCTTTCTCGATTGACTCGAGGTTCAGCTGGAGCTTTTGAATATAAGGTGTGATCTCAACATCGTCGATGGTCTTGAGCTTCAGGTCTTCGCCGAGCTTCACCTTCATAACCTCTTCATTTTCAATGTAAACCACCTTCGATGTCAAACCGACGATAGGGGTGGCGTCGGAAGCGATGAAGAACTCGTTTTTGCCGATTCCGACAACCATCGGACTGCCTTTACGCGCTGCAACCAATGTGTCGGGATGACCTTTTTCAATCAAAGCTATGGCATAAGCGCCGTTCACGTGGTTCAAAGCGATACGTGTGGCCTCAAAAAGGTCGACTTTCTGCGTAAGCTGCACATCTTCAATGAGATTCACCAAAACCTCAGTGTCGGTGCTTGACTTAAACTCATAACCGCGATTCTCAAGTTCCTTTCTGATTGTAAGGTAATTCTCGATGATTCCGTTGTGAATCAAAGCGATGTTGCCTGAACGTGAGAGGTGCGGGTGTGCGTTGATGTCATTAGGCTCGCCGTGAGTGGCCCAACGTGTGTGAGCGATACCTATGTGGCCGCTGATATCCTTGGATTTGGTAAATGCCTCTAAATCAGAGACTTTGCCTTTTGTCTTGTAAACGTTGAGTTCGTTTTTATCGTTTAACAATGCTACTCCGGCACTGTCATAGCCACGATATTCCAGACGTTTCAATCCATTAATTAAAATAGGATAAGCGTCTTTTTTACCAATGTATGCTACAATTCCGCACATTTTTATAATGATTTAAATCAAAAAATATTTTTCAACATGCAAAAATAATTTTTTCTGAAATATAATGTAAAAAAATGTTAAAAAAATTAGTAAAAAATTTTACTATTCTTGTTTTGGCTTTTCAAAATTTTACTATTTTTGCACCTTGTTAGTAAAATGGTTTACTATACGTCAATTTACTTTTATGGAATATAGATTTAAAGGACATCTTGTTGAGGAACTTTACAAGGATTACAGAATAAAAGAGGGCATGAAGGCCTGCATGAACTGCGGCGTTTGCACGGCTGTTTGTCCGGCTGCCGAGTTCTACAAATACAATCCGAAAAATATTGTGAACATTGTGGCGCGTAAAAATGAGGAAGATCTGGAAGAACTCCTGAAAAGCGACACTATCTGGTACTGCGGCGAGTGCATGTCGTGTGTGACACGTTGCCCTCGTGCCAATGCTCCGGGATTGGTTATCATGGCTTTGCGCAAACTCTCGATGCGAAGCGGACTTTATATGCAGTCGGAGAAGGGAAGACAGCAGTACGTGGTTGTTAAAGACTTGTGTTCCAATATCTTAAACTACGGCTATTGTGTTTATCCGCGCACTTTCGACTATGAGACACATAAAGAATTCGGTCCTGTCGGCAAATGGATTAACGACAATTTGGATGATTTGCATGCCCGCATGGGTTCAAACCTCGACGGTGACGGCCCCGGCGGACTTCGTAAGATTCCGAAGGAAAGTCTCGACCAACTTAAGAATATCTTCGATGTTACAGGTGCTACCGAACTGATGGAACAGGTATTGAATGACGCTCATCAGGAGGCAGTGAAAGAAAACCTTTCCGACGAGGAATACTTCATGGAAGTATATACCAAAAATGATTGGGAGAAACATTTGAATCATTAATTTTGAAATTAAATCTTTGAATATACAATGATTATTGAAGGAAAACAGAAGATTTGGGCTGATTATCAGAAAGACATTCCCGATGACCATTATTTTTATGTGAGAAGCTGTATCCGTCAGGCATTTTTCCCTGGTTCGGAGGTGACTTTCTTAGACATCACAAGGAATAAACTTGGCAAGGATTTTTACGAGAACCCATATCATACAACCTGCGGCGGCATTGCCTATCACAGCGACACAATCCCGCAGGAGACGGCAATGACTATCATCGCGCGCCAGTTTGCATTGATGAAGGAGAGCGGCTACGAAAACTACGTCTGCTCATGCATCACCTCATTCGGATGCTACACCGAGACGCTCGAAACATGGCACGAATATCCTGAGCTGGAGGCAAAGATTCGCCAGTATCTCTGGGATTCTTGCAAGAAAGAGTTCGCAAAGCCGAAATATCTCGCTCACGCTAGCGATATCATCTATAAATTCAGGTTTGAGATTGCGAAACAAATGAAGTTTCCGCTCGTGAACGCCAAGACTGGCAAGCCTTTGAAGGTGGTAGAGCATATTGGATGTCACTATTCGAAGATGTTCCCGTCGAAAGGCTTTGGTGGTGCTGAATATCCGCACGTACTTGTCGGAATGATTGAGGCATGGGGCGGAGAGGTTGTCGATTACCCGGAGCGCCGTCAGTGCTGCGGATTTGGATTCCGTCAGTATTTCGTGCAAGCTAACCGTGGCTATTCAGAGTCGAACACTCACAAGAAATTCGAGTCAATGGAGCCTTACGAGCCTGATCTGATCATCACCAACTGTCCGGGATGCCCTTATTTCCTCGACAGATGGCAATACGTCATCGCTGAGCAGACCGGCAAGACCTACGGCAAGAACGGCTACGGCATTCCAGCTTTGACATACGAGGAAGTGGCAGGTTTGGTGATGGGTTACGACCCGTGGGACCTCGGTCTGCAGATGCATCAAGTGGCAATTGAACCATTGCTAGAGAAGATGGGAATCCCATACGACCCGAAGAAAAAATATCAGGGCTTGAACGGCAAAGACCTTGGTCAGCCAATGTGTCCATCATGTATTAAATCAGTTTGATAATCAAGAAGTTATGAAAGAAAATATATTGATTATTGGCGGTGGAGCCGCCGGAATGGAAGCAGCCACACAGCTGCAAAAGCTTGGGCTTAATCCGATTATTGTTGAAAAAAGCGAGGCCCTTGGAGGTCATATCGCTCAGTGGGACAGACTGTTCCCGGCATTTCATCCTGCAAAAGACGTGGTCGACCAGATGCTTGAGCAGGTGAAAGACGTTAAGACATATCTGAATACCGAAGTTACTGATATTCAAAAAGATAACAATGGTTTTCATGCAGTTTTAAGCAATAATGAAACAATTGATGCAAAAGCTGTGATTCTTGCTACTGGTTTTGATATTTTCAAAGCTGAGAGAAAGCAGGAATATGGCTACGGCATTTATAACAACGTGATGACCAGCGTCGAACTCGAGAAATTCTTCAGAACTGGCAAAGATGCTCGTATCAATAATCCGAAGAAGATAGGTTTCGTGCATTGCGTTGGCGCCCGCGACGTGAAGGTTTGCAACACCTATTGCTCAAAGGTTTGCTGCACAACGGCATTGAAGCAGGCCTGCGAGATCAAGGAAGTGTTCCCGGAGGCTGAGGTTTACACCTTCTACATGGATTTGCGAATGTTTGGTCCGGGTTATGAGGATTTATATCTCAAGACCCAGAAAGACTTCGACGTGAAATGCGTCCGTGGCCGTGTCTGCGAGGTGTCGGAAGACATGGACGGCCGTCTCGTCATCAAGGCGGAGGACACTTTGTTCGGCAAGCCGTTGAAGATGACCCTCGACGTGCTGGTTTTGATGTGCAGCATGGAGAAAAACAAGAGCATCGACGCGATACAGCAGAAGCTTGGTGTTGCCAACAATAGCGACGGTTTCATGCAGAACAAAGACATGTATCTGGGCATGAACGACACTAAGCAAGACGGAGTGTTCGTGGCAGGCGCATGCACCGCTCCTAAGTCGTTGCCTGACACAGTTGGCGAGGCGCGCTCAGTGGCAGTGGAAGTGTTTAACTACATAAATAACAAGTAGTTATGGATTTCGGATTCTGTTTATCACCAAGTTCGCACGTCAAGATGGACAGCATCGACCTGACGACGTTCAACCGTCTGAAGGAGACCAATCCTGACGTCAACACTTGCATCGCATGTGGTTCATGCACAGCGACTTGCACGGCTGGAAACTTCACCGAGATGAGCTTCCGCCGACTCCTTCTGATGCTTCAGAGAGGCAAGGAAGACGAGGCAAAAAAAATGATTCAACGTTGCATGCTTTGCGGCAAATGCACTCTGGTGTGTCCGCGCGGCATCAATATTCGTAAGATTTTGTTAGATATTACACGATGAACCAGTATATTTTCCATCCATTTGTGCTCCCGTTTGTGCTAGGCATGGCTTTCGTGCTGACGTACTGCGTTGTGGGGCTTTTTAGAGTTATCTGTCTGTTGCCGAAAGACGACAGGAAACAGTTCTGGCGCTCGCTGGTGACACCTAAGACCGCTTGGGCTAACATCCGCGACCTGTTTGGCGACTGCCTTTTCCATGTTAAGATTTGGAAACGTAACCCTATTTTGGGTTACATGCACTCGGCCATAGCGTTCGGCTGGTTTATGATTATCGTGATCGGACACGTGATGCTTTTCACCCTGAAACCGCTCGAAGGCGTTGAGGTTGAAGGCTTTGCGCGCACGTTCACTAACTTCTATTATCCGATATTTTACAAGCATTTCGCAACGGAAACTCCAGTTTTCGCCTTCCTGATGGACTTCTTCCTTCTGATGATTATCAGCGGCATCCTCATCGCTGTGGTTAAGAAGATTTACTCGAAGATAGTGGGAGTGAAGCGTGTCACGAAGTTCGGTTTTGCCGATAACATGGTACGTTTTGCCTTGTGGACCATCTTCCCATTCAGATTAATTGCCGAAAAGAGTAATATCATGGCATTTTGGTGGCTCTATTCCATCGATTTGATGATATTTATGTGCTTGCTGCCGTTCACTCGCTATATGCACATCCCGACGGAGGCGCTGTTTATCTTGCTGCGTCATGCAGGTTTGAAGCCTCGTGAGCCTCGCAAAGGCTACGCTTTGGCGCAGATTTACTCATGCCCGAGCTGCGGTTTGTGCATCGATGCTTGCCCTATGAGCGTCAACGATAAGATGAGTGGCAATACATCGGCTTATTTCATGAAAAAGTTAAGAAATGCTGATGACAAGGAAGCTAAACGCATAGCCGAAACCTGCATGCAGTGTGGAAAATGCGTCGCCGTTTGTCCGTTGAGCATCGAGTCGTGTGACATCAAGATGACTCAACGTGAAGCCACACCTTATATTATTAATAGCGACCATTCATATCTCGAAGACCGTCATTTCGACCGACCGCAGGGAGCGGAGAAATCTCCTTCTGTTCTTTATTTCGCCGGCTGCATGACCCAACTAACCCCTAAAATCATGCGTGCCATGAAACAAATCATGGAGGCTGCAGGCGAGAATTATGAGTTTATGGACAAAGACGGTGGCATTTGCTGCGGACGCCCGATGCTGTTAAGTGGAAAAACCGCTGAAGCACAAGCTATGATTGCTAAAAACACTGAGATTATCAAGCAATCAAGAGCTAAGAAACTGGTGCTTTCATGCCCAATCTGCTATAAAGTTTTCAAAGAGGAAAATCATCTTGAAGGCATTGAGATTCAGCATCATACACAGTATATCGACGAGTTGATTAAGAACGGTAAGTTGAAAGTCAACAAGGGCGAGGTGAACTATGTTTATCACGACCCATGTGAGCTCGGCCGTGCATTCGGCGTTTACGACGAGCCTCGCGAAGTGATCGAAAATGTTGGTAATCTGAAGAAAGCGAAGTCGGAGAAAGAACTGAGCATCTGTTGTGGCGGAAGTTTGGGCAGCTTCAACTTGACACAGCAAGAGCGCGACGAGATAACTGAAAATTCGGTTAACGACTTGATGTTCAATAACCCTGAACAGATTGTGACAGCATGTCCGCTTTGTCTTAAGACATTCGCGAGAAAATCGCCGGTCGCAGTGAAAGACATCGCTGAGGTTGTGGTAGAGAATATTTAGTTATGAAGAAGATAATTTCACCTGTTGACGTCGATTTGTTGAAATCGGAGCTGACGAAAGATAAGTTTCTCAGAAAGACTAATCGTGGTGACAATGAGATTTACGTCGTGAACAACCAGAACGCGCCTAATGTGGTGCGTGAGATCGGCCGTCTGCGTGAGGAGGCTTTTCGTGCAGGAGGCGGCGGCACTGGTCAGCCATTGGATTTGGATAAGTTCGACATCGACGAGGCTTACGGCTACAAGCAGCTGGTGCTATGGGATCCTGAGGCTGAGCGCATCGTAGGCGGATACAGATACGCGCTTTGCGACAGCATCGTCTACGACAAATTCGGTCAACCGATATTGACATCATCGCATATGTTCAAGTTCTCAAGAAGGTTTTTGTCGAATTACATCGACAAGACAATTGAGCTTGGTAGGTCATTCGTAACCGTTGATTATCAAAGCACTAGGGCAGGGAAGAAGAGCATCTTCGCTTTGGATAACCTCTTCGACGGCTTGGGTGCTCTTATGCTTCTTCATAAAGGCCGAATGGAGTATTTCTTCGGCAAAATGACGATCTACACCCAGTATCCGACCAAGGCTCGCGAGATGATTCAGGTGTTCCTGAACAAGTGGTTCGGAGCGAAAAACCGTCATCTCATCGAGTTGAAGAAAAAGGTCGTTGTGAGACGCTCTTTGAGATATTCAAAATATTTGAAAACCAATGACTTCAAGGAAGATTACAAAGCATTCAAAGCATTCATCATGGAATGCGGCGTGAATATCCCTCCGTTGGTTAACTCTTACATGAATCTCTCGCCCGATATGCAATATTTCGGCACTGGCATAAACGATGAGTTCGGCGACATCTTCGATTCCGGCATTTTGATTCCATTCAGCGGCATAACCGGCGACAAGCTCGAACGTCATGTCGAATCACTGAAAAAGACTGGATTCGAAAGGTTGAGATTCAGATTAAGAAAGAAATTTTAATAACGACTTACTTATTCCTTTCCTTCACAATCTCCTCCTGCTTATCCTTCGGCATCGGGGTGTAGTTATGGAATTCCATCGAATAATTTGCTCTTCCAGAGGAGATGTTTCTCAAAGCGGTGGCATATCCGAACATCTCCATCAACGGCACGAAAGCGTCGAGTTTTTGCGAACCTTTACGGAAACGACGCATCGCCTCTATGCGTCCGCGACGTTTGTTGAGGTCGCCTGTCACGTTGCCGATGTAGTCGTCTGGTGTGTTGACCTCGACCTTCATCAACGGCTCAAGCAATACTGGATTTGCCTTCATAAACGCCTGCTTGAAGCACATCTGGGCGCAAACCTGGAACGCCATGTCGCTTGAGTCGACAGGGTGGGAGCTACCGTCGACGAGAACGCATTTCACGTCAACGACAGGATAGCCCGCGAATGGACCTTTGTTCATCGCGGCTTGCAAGCCTTTCTCAACCGATGGTATGAACTCCTTCGGAATCACGCCGCCCTTGGTGATGTCGACGAACTCGAATCCCTTGCCGGGATTAGGCTCGAAGCGTATGACGGTATGTGCGAACTGTCCCTTGCCGCCTGTCTGTTTCACAAAGCGGTAGTTGCATTCGAACTGCGAAGTGATTGTCTCTCTGAATGATACCGATGGTGCGCCGACAGTCACCGGCACCTTGAACTCGTCTTTCAGACGGTCGACGATGATCTCCAAGTGCAGCTCGCCCATGCCTGCGATGATGGTCTCTTCAGTCTCCTCGTCGAAATGCGCGCGGAACGAAGGGTCTTCGTTGCACAGCTTCGCCAATGCCTCGCCGAGTTTGTTGCGGTTTTTCTTGTCTTCGAGGTTCACCTTCATCTCGATGACCGCTGGCGGGATATGGATGTTTTCAAGCAGCAATGGTGCATGCTCGTCGCACAAAGTGTCGCCTGTACGAGTTATCTTCATGCCCACGAGAGCCACTATTTCACCTGCGCTTGCCTCCTGAATCTCCTCGCGTTCCTTGGCTTTGATGCGGAAAATACGTCCGATGCGCTCGGTCTTACCTTTGTTGGTGTTGTAAACGCTCATTCCGTTGGTGAGCTTGCCGCTGAACACTCTGATGAACGTCTGCTGTCCGACGTACGGGTCGTTGATGAGCTTAAATGCCAATGCCGACAATGGCTCGCTCTCGACAGGATTGCGCTGGCATGTCTTCTCCTCGTCGTTAGGGTCGTGCGCGATGATGGCACCAAGGTCTTTTGGCGACGGCAGGTAATCGACTATGGCGTCGAGCAACAGCTGGATACCTTTGTTTTTATATGCCGATCCACATAAAACGGGCACCATCATCAGTTTGATGGTGGCTTTTCTGATAGCTGATTTCAGCAAATCAAGCGGAATATCTTCCTCAGCGAGATAAAGCTCCGCGATGTCGTCGTCGAAGTCGGCGACGTGCTCAATGAGGTTCTGACGTGCTGCCTTCGCCTGTTCCATCATATTCTCTGGAATAGGGCCGACGATACGCTCTTTCTCCTTGAAAATCACTGAGTTCATGTTAACGAGGTCTATCATGCCTTCGAAGTCTGACTCGACACCGATGGGTAGATGCAACGGAACTGCGTTGGCTCCGAGGTATTTGTTCATCTGGTTCACGACCTCGTTGAAGTCAGCGCCGGTTCTGTCCATTTTGTTGACGAAAGCTAGACGTGGAACACGATATTTGTCGGCCTGGTTCCACACCGTCTCGCTCTGCGGCTGTACGCCTCCAACAGCGCAGAACACCGCCACCATTCCGTCGATGACTCTCAGCGAACGCTCGACTTCCACAGTGAAATCGACGTGGCCGGGGGTGTCAATGAGGTTAATCTGATAGTCGTTCCAGTGCGCTGTGATAGCCGCTGACGCGATGGTGATGCCACGTTCCTGCTCCTGTTTCATGAAGTCCATGGTGGCCTGGCCGTCGTGTGTCTCACCGAGCTTGCGGTTCACGCCGGTGAAGAAAAGGATTCGCTCCGAAACGGTGGTCTTGCCGGCGTCAATATGCGCCGCGATACCGATGTTTCTTAATTTAGATATGTTCTGACTCATTATGTTATTGATTTTGATTTACTTAAGTTATTTACCGATGCAGAATCTGCCGAAAATATTGCCTAAAACCTCGTTGTTTGTGACCTCTCCGGTGATGCTGCCGATGTGATACAACGCCTGCCTTAAATCCTGTGCGAGCAAATCGGCTGAAAGCTTGTTGTCCATGCCGTTTTTTACCTGCCGCAGACTCTCCAAAGCATGTGTAAGTGCCTCAAAATGACGGATGTTCGTCACCAAAACGGTGTTGCTGTCAATTTTGTGAGTGCGGGTGGCATAACTGATTGACTTTTTCAAATCCTCAACGTCCTCAGCTTTCTTTGCCGACATATAATTAAACTGCATAAGATTTATCATGTCATGCAAATCTCTGCCGGTTATGCTGTATTGATACTCGTCGGTCATGTAGCCGCCGTTGCGTTCTATGTTTTTCTCGTATGTCGATTTCATCAAATATATATAATCGTCGTTAAGACTGAACATTGTCGCTGCATCCATCAAATCGCTCTTGTTGATTACAAGTAACAGCTTCTGTGTCAATATGTTAACATGCGAAACAATGTTTTTCCAGGCTTTGACAATCGCCTGCATGCTTTTTGATCCGTCGACCATTCCTATAACGATGTCGGCTTCCGCAATTTTCTTGAAAGTGCGCTCAATGCCAATCTTTTCAATGGTTTCCGAGGTCTCGCGAATGCCTGCCGTGTCGATGAAACGATACAAAGTGCCTTCAATGTTAAATGTCTCTTCAATGGTGTCGCGTGTGGTTCCTGCTATGTCGCTCACAATGGCGCGGTCTTCACCGAGAATGGCGTTCAGCAAGGTGCTTTTTCCAGTGTTCGTCTCTCCGACAATAGCCACCGGTATGCCGTTTTTTATAGCGTTACCCAGTCTGAATGAATCACTTAGCTTCCCGATGTGTGTCATCGCTTTTCCAAGCAAATCATAGAGTTTCGTGCGGTCGGCAAACTCCACGTCTTCTTCTGAGAAGTCTAGCTCAAGCTCCAAAAGTGAAGTCAAATCGACCAACTGCGCCCTCAATGCGCGCAATTCATTGGAAAATCCTCCTTTCAGCTGGTTCACCGCAATCCTGTGCTCCGCCTCATTTTGCGACGCTATCAAGTCGGCAACGGCCTCAGCCTGAGCCAAATCCATCTTGTCGTAAATGAAGGCTCTCTTTGAAAACTCTCCTGGTTCAGCCAATCTGCATCCGCGCACACAAAGCAACTCCATAATCTTTTGCTGCACAAATACCGAGCCGTGACAGCTTATCTCCACCGAATCTTCGCCGGTGTAGGAGTGGGGGGCTTTGAAAAAAGTAATCAGCACCTCGTCAACCATAGGCTTGTCGTCTGGTATTGGGTCGAAAATCTCGCCGAAATAGGCTTTGTTCGCTTTTATGTCATTGATATCCAGTGGATTACCATTCTTTTTTCTGAAAATATGTAAAGCTATTTTATGACTTTCCATGCCTGAAAGCCTGATAACAGCTATGGCTCCAACTCCTGAAGCCGTCGAAACCGCGCAAATAGTGTCGTTTCTGCTCATTTTAATCCATGTTTAAACATTGTTCAACCTGTCCCGCTTTGATGCGTTTCGCAATGATTTTCTTCTTGCTGTCAAGCAGGTAAATCATCGGAGTGGTCTGAATATCATATAAAGAAAGAATGTTTTCCTTGATTCCCGAATGAATCTCAACAGGGTAAATCGTCATTTCGGGATGTCGCGTGCGAATCTCCTCCAAAATACGTCCTTCCTGAGCGCATTTCTGACAGGTTTTGTCGAAAAAGATAACCGCAATATATTGAGACTCAATGGAATACAGACTTCCAATTTCCGGGAGTTTCGCTCCTAATTTCAAATTTTCAAGATAGTTTGCGCGCTCGGCCATCAGGTTTACAATGCTTTCCGACACATTTTCCATCTCTAACTTCAGAAAATACTCGTCAACCAAATGAATGTATATGTCGTCTAAATTCATGTAATTCGGTGAGTAATATTTCCTGTAAAAATACCATATCAGATAATCACGTGTCTCGACGCAATCGCCAGTCTTTGCTATTAGTTTGTCGATTTCAGCGTTTATTATTTCAGCATTTATAGGGAGATTGTCGAAATAGGTTGCCAGCTTATTGTCAATCAACGGATAAGTGAGAATTCTCTTGTCATCGAGCTGAAAATCATCCCAATAATCTTCCATCCCATGTTGCTTAACAGAATTGATGACAAGGTTGATAAACGCGTCTTTCTTCTTGATTTTCAATGATTCTTCAAACTGGGCGAGGTCGTTTTTCAACGAATCGATCTTTCTGACATTATCGGGATAATACTCGGTTTCACTTTCTAAAGCACTGATATTCAATTCAGTACTATTAAGTTTTGCTATCAGTTTATAATAGATTTCGGTTTCTTTGGCTCCTTTGACCGTGGCAGTGTTTAAATCATTTAAGTCTTTGATATTCAATGAGAATTTCTGGTCTTTGCCAATCAAAATCTCAGTCAGTGGAATCCTGTTTTCGTTTGTCACGACATAAATACCCTCGGGATATGAGTGTTTGCTGACAAACTTCGCGCTTCCGTTTGTGCAGTAGGCTGTATCAAACATCGCCGTTTTAGAACCTCTATATTTATAAAGGTAGTAAACGCTATCTGCTTGATTATCAATATGAATCTTAATATTTACTTGCGATATTGCCATTAAAGGCATGATAATCATGATCAAGCAAAAACCAATCCTGGAAATCCTCATAATGCTCTTCATCCTAATTATTTCAAAATTAATTTCCGCAAAATTATTAAAATTTCTGTTTATATCAAAATATTTTGTATCTTTGCATATCTAAAAATTCAAAAATATGAGGCCTATGTCTAGAATTAGTATCCCTCTGCTTTTCTGTTTAACCATTGGTTTTCAGATAGTTAACTCTTTCGCTGCGATGGGGCAGGAGAGAGACGGACTCCGTGTGGCGTTTTGGAATTTCGAAAATTTCTTCGATCCTTTCGTCGATTCCACTCGTGTGTACAACGAATTTACCGAGAATGGCGGCCAGCATTGGACAAAATCGCGGTTTTATAAGAAACGCAACAATATGTACAAGGCTATTCTTGCCATTTCTGGGAACGAACCTCTGGCGGTTCTTGGCATCGCAGAGATTGAAAATCAATATGTTCTGAACTCTTTGTTCAACCAAACGCCGCTGAAAACGCACAATTATCGCATCATTCACTACGAAGGCGACGATAAACGCGGCATCGACGTGGCGATGGTTTATTGCATCGACAAACTGCAACTTATTTATACTGAACCGGTTAAGGTTAAAAACCCGAAAAACAAAAACTATAAAACTCGCGACATTCTTTATGCAAAGTTTTACGATAGACGTGGCGACACTCTTCATGTTTTTGTCAATCACTGGCCTTCACGTTACGACGGTGAACGTGAAACGATAAAACTGCGCGCTCTCGCAGCTAACACATTGAAACACAAAGTCGATTCGCTTGTTTTTCTGCATCAAACAATACCAAAAATAATTATAATGGGTGACTTTAACGACACACCTGAAGACTCGAGCATTCACGATATTTTGTGTGATGGTGCTGTTTTGGTGAATCTTTTCACTAACGGCAAAAACCTTGGTTTCGAAGGCACTTTGAAACACCAATACACCTGGCAGATTTTTGACCAAATCATTGTCTCTAACTCATTGATTGATAATGATAAAGGCTTGATATATAAGAAAAACAGCGCTCAAATTTTTCACGGTGATTTTCTCTTTGAGAAAGATGAGTCGTTTGGCGGTGTGAAACTGTTTCGAACTTACGTCGGGCCGAAATACTATGGTGGCTACAGCGATCATCTGCCAGTGTATATCGACTTGATATTCAAGTGATTAACTGCGCTTGCAGATGTTCTTGAAATCGCAGAAACTGCAGTATTTATCGTCTACAGTTTGTGCGAACGGTATATCTTTGTTGAACAGCTCTTCCAAAAACTCGTTGAAGTACTTCTCGCAGGTGACTTCAAATGATGTACTCAGATCATGCAGCTCGTTGATTTCCAAGTTATAAACGCCATGACTTAGCTTCTGGAAACCGATAATACCAGGTTGAATCAATTCGGGTTTAACCTTAGGATGATTGTGCAAATAAAGATATTTGTATATCATCAACTGTATGGCTTTCTCTGTCATCGACGTGATGCCAACCACTTTATCGTTGATTTTCACGTCGGAAGGATTCACTTTGCCTGTTTTGTAGTCGATGATGCGAATTTCGTCGTTGACCTTGTCGATTCTGTCGGCAAATCCTTTTAGTTCGACTTTATGTCCTTGAATATCAATAATTTTGCTTAATTTAACTTCAGTGTCGATGATTGCAAACTTGTTGCCTTCCGCAAGTAATTTCCGCTCATATTTGACAAAGTTCTTAAGCATGTTGTCAATCACGGTTTTGTTGAGACAGTTGAAGCCGGTCTCTGGCAATCCGTTGGCGAAATCATTGTCAATCAATGATTTATGATAACATTCCTCGAAATGCTTTTTGTACATTTCATCGAAGAGTTCCAGCGAAACAAGCTCATTTTTGTTAAATAGTTGGTAAAAATGGTCGAGAGTGCCATGTACAATCTTTCCGACTACATTTACCTGTATCTCCTCATCCGGCGACTTGTCTTCAATTCGCTCAATGTGTTTCCAATAATATTCAAGCGGACATCTCAGATAAGTCCCGATCGAAGTGGGAGAGAGCTTGTCAATTTTGTTCAATGCCTCGTCGGTCTTCGCTACCTCAATTTTACTCTGTTTCTCATTGATTTTCGGTGACTTATATTGAAAATGCGTAATATTTATCTTGGCATTGTTCTTAGCGTATTCATATTCCAATTGTCTTACAAAACGACTCGGCTCGCCCATGCCTGAACCTGCTGAATCAGCTAAGTTGTTGTAATACAAGTTGATATGCTTGGCGTTTTGCAAAAGACGATAGAAATGATATGAGTAAACGGCTTGCTGCAGCATATAGGTAGGCAAACCGTAGTCTTTACGTAAGTCATACGGAATCAAGCTGTTATTGCTTTTGTTTTGCGGTAAGATACTCTCGTTGACACTCAAAAAATGAATAGTGTCGAAGTCGAGGTTTCGGGTTTCAAGAAGTCCCATAACCTGTAGCCCTTCCGACTTACTCTGCAAATTGATCGACATCTGTGCTGCCACCTGTGCGTAAAGCATCTGTAAATCAGTGATTTTAATGTAATCGGAGTATTTGTTCAGCAACAACTCAATTCTGTTGATTATCCTTCCCGCCACGCTGATCTGATTCTTGGTGAAATTGTCGTCTTTACCTAGTTTTGCTATTGAAAGCACAAGAATATCCTTCAAATTTGTGACATACTCTTTTGCGGTTTTCCATTTCTTGGTAATAATATTCAGAATATCAAAGAGTATCTCGTTGTTCTCAAACGTTTTCAGATCATCTTTTTTGAAATAAAAAACCGATTTCTGAGCCATCTTCATCAGCCAAGCATTCAGCTTTTCATATTCTAAACCTTTGAAAATCAATTTGATAAAGTCGGTATTACAGAAACGTAAAAACGTCCAAAGATATATTTTGTTCTGGTTGTCGGAAAGGCCGTTTTGATACCTAAACAGTTGATCCACAAAGTGATATGTCGTCGTTTTGTCAAACGGATAGCCCATCGTCACATGGATGTTGTCATAATTCTCAGGAATCGAGTTCAAAACCGGAATCAACAACGACTCATCCGCCAAAACAATAACTTCTTTCTTATCCTCACTATCCTCACTATCCTCCTTATCCTTGCTATCATTTCGCATCATCAGCTGCAACGCGTTAGTCTGCACCGCATTACCCGAAACGCTGATAATATTAATCTCTTTCTTCTGTGAAAATCCGTCGCCTACAAAGTTTTTCTCGATATTCGGGTGTTTTTTGAAGAAATTTCTCGCAAAAAGTCCGGCTTCCTGTTTCTCATCTTCGAAATAATATCTGTCTAAGTCCCACAAAATCACAGCATTACCGCTTTCAACCATTCTAACGATGATGTTTTCTTCTGTCGTTGTCAAAGCGTTGAAACCCGCGAAAATAATCTTGCGACCTTTTGTGCATTTCTTTAAAGTTGAATCATCGAAATGAGCTATCTTCTTGGTAATCAATCCATAATAACCCTGACCGTTCTTCTGAAGCGTGTCATTTAAGTTATTATAATAGGTGATAAGCGACGAGAAAAACTGCAGATATTTTGATTCCACGCTGTTTTCAAGGCTCAAATTCCATTCCTCAATCTCCTTCGCATACTTTAAATGCTCGAAAAGCTTGGCAGCATCAACATCATATTGGTCGATTTCATCGAAATCTTTCGCCATCTGCGCCGCATATTGGAAAAAATTCGGATTCATTTTGATAATCTCGAAGATAACTTCAATATTATCAATGAGTTGCAAACCGCTCCATTCTTCCATGGCCTGCTGAATCGACACGATTTGCGGAACCCAGAAATTGGTGTTTATCGTTTCTGCAAGCTCGTTTCTTAACTGCAAGGCGGCACGTTTATTCGGGAAAACAATTGTGATGTTCTCCTTTGTCAAATCGTAACGACTTGTAATATAATCACTTATCTTTTTGATAAAAGCCATGCTTCTGCATTTTTCAGTTGTTCCTGTGTTCCCAAATCAAACCAATAATCAGGGTGTATCAATTTTGATGTAACTTTATGATTTACAGCTATTTTCCTATACAATTCGAAAATATAACAAGGTTTTACTTCAAAACTTTTGAAATATTCAGGTTTGAAAATGTGTATTCCGCTGAATGACAATAATTTACATTGGTTTGGCAATGCGCCGTTGCCGTCATAATCGTTGGTCTCGCTGTTAAACCTTCCAAGAAAATTGTCGTTATCGTCGAACACCAATTTACGCTTGCTGTTGCGCTCCTGAGTGAGCAGCCAAGCGGCATCGCCGCTTTTGCAGAAATCGTCGTAAAAGCCTTTCAAATCAACGTTTGTAAGCACATCGACATTATGGACAAGTACCGCCTCGCTATCAGCGAAATAGGGCAGAGCCTGCAAAACTGCACCTCCTGTGTCCATCAACATCGGTCGCTCGTCGGAGATTTCGATCTCAATCATTTTGTCATTTCGACCGGAGCGAAGCGAAGTGGAGAAATCTCCTAAATAGTCAATTATTTTCTCTCCAAAATGATGAACATTAACCACAATATGATTAAAACCTTGCTGTATCAACACTTCAAGCAATACTTTAAGTAAAGGCTCGTTATTTATTGATACTAAAGCCTTTGGCTTATTAGCTGTCAGCTCTTTCAGACGAGTGCCGAGTCCTGCCGCGAGGATAAATGCCGTTCTTCTATTTTGCTTCATAAACGTGAGAGATATGTTGTGCCAGATGGTTGATTTCAACGTTAACCATCGGGTAGTTTTCATGAATCATCCTGCCGATTGTTTGCGCAAAAAACACCGACCTGTGCTGACCGCCAGTGCATCCGAAATTGATTTGCAGGTTCTTGAAACCGCGTTCCAAATAGTTGTCAATCGATTGAAACACAAGCATTTGAACGTTTTGCAAGAAATAATGCGTATCCGGCTTGTCGTCCATAAACTCGATAACATCGCGGTCTTCGCCAGTGCTTTTCTTGAATTCTGCATATCGTCCCGGGTTTGGCAAAGCCCTGCAGTCAAAAACAAATCCGCCGCCGTTGCCGCTCTTGTCGTAAGGTACGCCGCCGTTTTTGTATGAGAAACTGTTGACTGTAATCGTTAGTCGTTCAGGTTCAACACTTTCGTATTTTGTCAAAACGATGTTCAGTTGCCTTATCACCGACTGCAACTCAGGCAATTCAAACGGCAATTCCCATTTTTCATTCACTATCAACAATTCCTTAATGGCATACGGAATGCTCTGCATGAAATGTAACTTCTTCTGTATCAGGCCTCTAAAACCATACGCGCCAAGAACTTGAAGGAGACGAAGAAGAACAAAAGCAGGGAAGAATTTGTCGAATGATTTAATAAGTAACTGCTGAGCATTATGAGATTCCTCGCTGCGCTCGGAATGACAAGCTTTTATTGATAGTTGCTGTTTATAATACTCAGTCAATTCTTTTCTCAAATCCTCCGGAATCCTCGCTTTCACCTGATACAGCAACGAAACCACATCATACTGCAATGGTCCCTTTCTTCCTCCCTGATAATCAATGAAATAAGGCTCGTTGTCGACAATCATGATGTTTCTCGACTGGAAATCACGATACATGAAGTAATCCGACGGAGCCTCTAAAATGTATTGCGCAAGTCGCTGAAAATCAGTGTCTAAACGTGTCTCATTGAACGAAATCTCTTCCTGCTCCTTCAAGAAACAATATTTGAAATAATTCAAATCCTCCATTATTGACATCTCGTCGAAGGCAGGGGTGGGGAATGCCTTGGAATAATCTAAACCTTTATGTCCAACTATCTGAAAATCAACGAGTTTATTGAGAGATTTTTTGTATAAATTAATTGTCTCTTCATCAAATTTCCCGTTATTCAAACAATTCTCAACATGATTGAACAACGTGTCATCGCCTAAATCTGTCTGCACATAAACATCTTTGTCGGAAGAGATCGCCAAAATCTCGGGAACAGGCAGTCCGCATTTGTGGAAATGCTTGGAAAAACTGAAGAAAGCGTCGTTTTCCTCGATGTTGATGTTATGCGCTCCAATCAGATTTCGCTTGTCGGTTTTCACACGAAAATATCGTCTCGATGAGCCTGAACTGGGCATCACCGTGATTTCTAAAACCTTTTCTCCTAGATTTTCAATGAGTTCGACTATAGTTTTCTTAATCTCTTCCAAAGTCAGCATACGCAAAAATTTAGGTTACAAACTTACAAAATTTTTTCAAAAAAATTAAAAATCATGAGAAAATTATTATCTTTGCAGCCTATTTTTACTCTAATATCGAGTTTTGTGAAAGCAAAATTCTGATAACGACTTAATTAAATTATTGATTATCAAACATTTATCAAAAGATGAACGCTACCGAACTCAAGACAATTGAGAAACTCAACAAACCGACAATTTTGCCAGGTTCTGTAAAAATCAATGTTAAAATTGATGTAACTGAAGAAGAAATGCTTCCAAAAGACGAGGAAATGCCTCAGGAAGTTGACGATTTGAACAACGAAAACGAAGAAATCGAGGAGGAAAACGAATTCGATTTCTCAAACCTTAACAAACTGCAACTCGTTGAATTGCTTGAAGAAACAGTTCAGGAGTCGGATGTCACCAAAATTAAGGATAAAGTTGTTGCAATCAAGTCTAACTTCTTGAAACTCAATAAGGAAGACCTTGACAAAGAAATGGAGCAATTCATTCTCGACGGTGGCGAAAAAGAAAGCTACGAACATAAGGACGACCCGCTGGAGACTCGTTTCAAAGCCGCTTTCGACATCTACAAGGTAAACAAGGAAAGATATAAAGAAGAACTCGAGAAACAGAAGAATGAGAATCTTCAGAAAAAGCTTGGAATCATTGAAGAATTGAAAGCTTTGATTTACTCTGAGGAGACTCTGAAAAAGACTTACGACGACTTCCGCTCGCTGCAAGACAGATGGAAAGAAATCGGTCAGGTGCCTGCAAACGAGGTGTCGAATATTTGGAACACATATCATTTCCTCATCGAGAAATTCTACGATAAGGTAAAGATTAACAGAGAGTTACGTGATCTCGACCTTAAGAAGAACCTCGAGGCTAAGATTGAGCTTTGCGAGAAGGCTGAACTCCTGCTTCTTGAGAAATCACTGACAAAGGCATTCAAACTCCTCCAGAAATATCACGACGAGTGGAAAGAAATCGGCCCTGTTCCTCAGGATAAGAAAGATGAGATTTGGGAGCGTTTCAAAAACACAACCGACAAAGTCAACCAGATTCGCCGCGAACATTATGCTAAGATCGAAGAAGAGCAAAAGGCTAACTTCGAGGCTAAAGAGGCTATCTGCGTGAAGATGGAAGAGATTGTAAATGAACCAGTTAACAGCATCAACGCATATCAGAAGAAGTCGAATGACGTTAACGATTTGTTCAAGACCTGGAAAGAAATTGGTCCGGTGCAGAAGAAACAGAGCGACGAAATCTGGAACCGCTTCAAAGGCGCAATGAACACCTTCTTCGAGGCTAAGAAGGAATTCTTCAGCAAGCTCAAGCTGCAGCAGATGGAAAACTACAACAAGAAGCTGCAAATCTGCGTGGAAGTTGAGAATCTCGTCGATTCGACAGAGTGGAAGAAGACTACCGACCGCATCAAGAAGCTGCAGGAAGAATGGAAGACCATCGGTCCGGTGCCAAAACGTCATTCTGATAAGATATGGAAACGTTTCCGCAGCGCCTGCGATGCCTTCTTCGGCAACAAATCATCGCATTTCTCAGGAATTAAAGGCGAAGAGGATGCTAACCTCAAGGCAAAACAGGAACTCATCGAGCGCATCAAGGCTTACGAGTTGAAGAAAGACCGCAACGAGAATATGGAGGCTATCCGCGGATTCCAGAGAGAATGGATGGCTATAGGTCACGTCCCGATGAAGGTGAAAGACGCTATCCAGAACGAATATCGCAGCCTAATCGACGGCATGTTCGACAAGATGCGCGCTAACGATAACGAATTGACTACCAACGAGTATCGTACAATGATTTCTGGTCTGAAAGAAGATCCTGATTCGCGCGACAAAGTCAGAAGAGAGCGCATGAACCTCCAGGGTAAGATCCAGAAACTCCGCGACGAGATCGCAACATTGGAAAACAACATCGGATTCTTCGCCAACAGCAAGCAGTCAGATTTGCTGAAGGCTGAATACGAGAAGAAGATCGCGAAGTTGAAGAACGACGTTAAGGTCTTCGAGGCAAAGATTAAGATTTTAAACGAATAATAATTGAATTCCAATACATTTGGAACGGCATTTTGCTTGACTACATTCGGTGAGTCACACGGGGCAGCTATCGGCGGAGTAATCGACGGCTGTCCCGCTGGTATTTTGTTGGATAAAACTCTGATTGAGAAAGAGTTATCACGTAGAAAACCAGGCCGGGATGCCACTATGTCGGCCAGAAAAGAACCCGATGAGGTTGAGTTCCTTTCCGGATTGTTTGAAGGCAAGACCACGGGCGCCCCGATAGCGTTTCTTATCCGTAATAAAGATGCGAAAACCTCTGATTATGAGAATATTAAGGATGTTTTTCGTCCGTCGCATGCCGATTTCACCTATCAGATGAAATATGGTATCCGGGATTATGCCGGAGGTGGCAGAGGTTCGGCGAGAACGCTTTTGCCGTGTGTTGTTGCTGGAGCTATCGCGAAACAGATTCTTGCTGCACAAGGCGTCGAAATCCAATCTGAGGTGATTGAGATGGGTGAGGCAAGAGAAAAGGACACGGTGGGTGCAATTATCCAAGGAACCATCAAAAACGCTCCTGTGGGCCTCGGAGAGCCCGCATTTATGAAATTTCATGCGGTGTTGGCATACGCGATGATGACAATCAATGCGGCGAAGGGTTTTGAAATCGGTGATGGATTCAAGGCTGCGAAGATGAAAGGCAGTGAATATAATGATGAATTCATGTTTGACGGCGAGCGTATCCGCACCAAGACCAATCACTCGGGCGGCGTTCAAGGAGGCATTACCAATGGCGAAGATATCGTTTTCAGAGTCGCTTTCAAGCCGATTCCGTCGGTGATGTTGCCACAGCAAACCGTTGATATTCATGGAAATACTGTGACATTGGAGATTCAAGGCCGACATGACACATGTGTCGTCCCGCGAGTGCTTCCAATCGTTGAGGCGATGGCCGCGATGGTCACCCTCGACTTCGTTTTGTTAAAAAAATGCAATAAAATATAGTACACAATTAAAAATTTGTGTATTTTTGCAGTCGAAAACTTCAGGGCAAGGTGAAATTCCTTTCCGGCGGTGACAGTCCGCGACTTCCCTAAGGGGAACTGATTCGGTGAAATTCCGAAACCGACGGTGACAGTCCGGATGAGAGAAGTTTGTTTGTTTAAATTTTTCAAAATATGCTGCCCTGATGTTTATTTGGGGCTTTTTTTATGTCATATTGCGAAAAAGACATCGAGTTTATGCGGCGCGCCATCGAGCTAGCCAAGAAGGGCGGAGGATACGTCCATCCGAATCCTTTGGTGGGCTGCGTGGTCGTGAAAGACGGTGAGATCATCGCCGAAGGATATCACGAAAAATACGGCGAATATCATGCCGAACGTAATACTCTATTACGCTGTAAATCAGAAACTAAAGGCGCTTCACTTTATGTAACACTTGAACCTTGTTGCCACTACGGAAAAACGCCTCCTTGCACCGAAATAATCATTGAAAAAGGTATTAAAAAAGTCTTCGTCGGCATCCTCGACCCGAACCCCCTTGTAGCTGGAAAAGGTGTAAAGATTTTGCAAGATGCAGGCATTGAGGTTGAGGTCGGACTTTGCGAAGATGAGATTAGCGAATTGAACGAGGTGTTCTTGAAATATATCACCACCAAGCGTCCGTACGTCATCATGAAGACCGCAATGACCCTCGACGGCAAAATAGCGGCTCATACAGGCGATTCTAAGTGGGTGACAAACGAAGAATCCCGCAAGCTGGTTCATGATCTTAGAAGCGAAATGGCAGGCGTTATCGTGGGAATAGGAACTGTCCTTGCCGACGACCCGATGCTGAATGTTAGGTTGAATGGTGAACATCATCAGCCAATCAGAATTGTTGTTGATTCAAATTTAATGATACCGATTGATTCTCAATTGGTTAAGACGGCAAAGGAATACAGAACAATTGTTGCTTGTTGTCATTTCGACCGTAGCGAAGCAGAGCGGAGCGAAGTGGAGAAATCCTCATGTAACGATAACGAACAAAAAGGATTTCTCGACAAGCTCGAAATGACAGGAGTCGAAATCCTTGAATGTCAATCGAATAACGATCACGTCGACATCAACGACCTGATGACCAAATTAGGTTCTATGGGCATCGATTCATTATTATTGGAAGGCGGCGGCACCCTGAACGCCGCGTTCCTTGAGGCAGGTTGCGTCGACGAAGTTTGGGCGTTTGTAGCACCGAAAATAATCGGTGGTGAAGGCGCGAAGACACCTGTTGCTGGCAAGGGAATAGAAAAAATGAACGATGCAATTCAATTGCAAAATATTGATATTCAAAATATTAACGGAGATATTTTAATTAAAGGAAAGATATGTTCACGGGAATAATTGAAGAAATCGGTAAGGTGAAAGCGATTGCGCGACATGCAAACAGCATCAAGCTGACTATCGCGGTGAAGAGGATTTTGAAGGATATCCATATCGGCGACAGCATCTGCACTAACGGCGTTTGTTTGACCGTTACGACCTTCGACGACAGCTCATACACTGCCGACGTGATGCATGAAACCATGAACCGTACTAACTTCAAAGATATGAGAATCAACGATTTGGTGAATTGTGAACGTGCCATGCCTGCTAACGGTCGCTTCGGTGGACATATCGTCTCTGGACATATCGACGGCATAGGTGTTATCTCGAAAATGACTCACGACGATAAAGCAATCCGAGTGAAAATCGAGACCAGACCTGAGATTTTGCGTTACATAGTTGAAAAAGGCTCAATCACCATTGATGGTATCTCATTGACAGTCACTGATGTAAGCAGCTTTGATTTTGGTGTTTCGATCATTCAGCACACTCAAAATGAGACTACTTTAACAAAGAAAAAGATTGGTGACACAGTGAATTTGGAGAACGATATCGTTGGAAAATATATCGAGAAATTTGTTGGCAACATCACCGCCCAACATGACGAAAAACTACTTAACTTATTGAAAGACAATAATATATAACATAAATGAACAAGGATTTTAATACTATTGAGGAAGCTTTGGACGACCTTCGAGCCGGTAAGATGATCATCGTGGTTGATGATCCTGACCGCGAAAACGAGGGCGATTTGATTTGTGCGGCTGAGTTTGCGACCGTCGAGAACGTGAATTTTATGGCATCATACGGCAAAGGCTTGATTTGCATGCCTATGAGCTCGGAGATATGCAAACGTTTGAGACTCAATCAGATGGTGCTTGAAAACACTGACAATCACTGCACAGCGTTTACAGTTTCAATCGATTATAGAGACACTACGACTGGCATTTCGGCAGTTGAACGCTCGATAACTGCCCAAAAAGTGGTTGAAGACGGCATCCGTCCGGAAGATTTCCGTCGTCCGGGTCATATGTTTCCGCTTGAAGCCCGTCAGGGTGGAGTGCTGAAACGTGGCGGTCACACTGAGGCTACCGTCGATTTGATGCGCCTCGCAGGACTGAAGGAATGCGGTCTGTGCTGCGAAATCATGCGCGAAGATGGCACCATGATGCGCACAACTGAATTGGTAAAGTTCGCAAAGGCTAACAACCTGAAAATCACTTCGATAGCAGAGCTGATAAAATATCGTCGTAAGACTGAAGTCTTGGTTGAACGCGTTACTGAAGCTGAATTGCCAACAAAATATGGCACTTTCAGAGCTATCGGTTATGTCGATAAAATCACTGGCGAGCATCATGTGGCGCTGGTGAAAGGCGATTTGAGTACGCCTGAACCTGTGCTTTGCCGTGTACATTCTGAATGTTTGACAGGCGACGCTTTCGGTTCTATGCGTTGCGACTGTGGCGAGCAGCTGCAGGAGGCTATGCGTCGTATCGAGGTAAAGGGCAGGGGTGTGTTGCTCTATCTCCGTCAGGAAGGCCGCGGCATCGGCTTGATTAACAAGCTGAAAGCCTACACTTTGCAGGATAAAGGCATGGATACCGTCGAGGCTAATCTCGCACTCGGTTTCGCTGCCGACTTGCGCGATTACGGAACCGGTGCTGAAATCTTGGCTGACCTCGGTGCAAAAAAAATCATCGTGATGACCAATAACCCGATGAAAATCAGTGGTTTGGAAGGCTATGGTATCGAAATCGTCGGTCGTGAGCCAATCGAGATGACCTGCAACGAAAAGGACGCTTTTTATCTTTACACGAAATACAAAAAAATGGGGCACATGCTTCACGTAAAAGATATTCCTCCTGTCATTTCGACCGAAGCGAAATGAAATGGAGCGAAGTGGAGAAATCTTTTTTTAGTGTAGAGTGTAAAGTGTAGAGTTTAGAGTAGTTTTAAAGTTTAAAGTTAAAAAGTTTTAAAAGAAATAAAATATAAACAATTAAATATCAAATAGTTATGAATATCTTAGAAGGAAAATTATTGGCTGAGGGCCAGAAGATCGCTATCGTGGCCGGCCGTTTCAACGAAATCATTACCAACAAGCTGTTGGGTGGCGCCATCGACGCTTTCAAACGTCACGGCGGCGATGAGAAAAACATTGATATCGCTTGGGTTCCGGGCGCTTTCGAGATTCCGCTCGTAGCGAAGAAGATGGCTGCCAGCAAGAAATACGACGCTGTCGTGTGCCTCGGTGCCGTTATCCGTGGTGCAACACCTCATTTCGACATGGTTGCTAACGAAGCCACAAAAGGCATCGCTCAAGTCGGCCTCCAGACCGAAGTGCCAGTAATCTTTGGCGTTCTCACAACCGACAGCATCGAACAGGCTGTCGAACGCGCTGGTTCAAAAGCTGGTAATAAAGGATACGATGCAGTGACAACCGCCATCGAGATGGTTAATCTGCTGAAACAAATATAAAACATTGGCCGTTGGCTGTTGGCTGTTATAATAAACCGCTAATGGCCAATGGCTAATTGCCAATAGCCTAATCTTCCTTATCAAATTCCTCGATTTCCTTCACGATATTTTCGATGAGTCTTTCCTTCAAATCGTAAAGGTCGTCGGAAATATCGCATTTGTAGTAGTGCGGGTTGATGAGACGTTTCTCGGTGTCGTCGAGGTGGGCGAGGTTGTCGAGGTAATAATTGCGTTTCTCAGTAATCGAGACGTACTCCACAATCGGTTTGCCGTCTTTCATCACCTGCGGCTGTAAAATACGGTATTCGTATGAGCCTGCCGGGAATGTCGTCGATTTCAGACGGTCCATCTCATCGCGAAGGGTTATTTCTTCATGATTCTCAATGGCTTGCGCAAGTCGGTCGCCTCTCAGACAAGTCACGTCAATCTTGAATCTGTTGTTTCTGATGATACGATAAGTGATCTGGAAACCAGGATTGATGAGCTTGCTGCTTTCCTCTGAGCGTTTCAAAACCGGCATGTCGTCGACTTGAACGAGCTTGTAAACATTGCCGAAACAAGGATTATGCTTGCTTGTTGCGATGGCGTCACCCACACCGTAGCTGTCTACTTTACATCCCTGACGCTCCAATTCGGTGATGAGATATTCGTCTAACGCGTTGGTAGCGAATATCTTACAATTCTTCAAACCGGCTTCGTCGAGCATGTCGCGGGCTTTTATTGAGAGATAGGTGAGGTCGCCGCTGTCGAGACGGATTCCGTAGCCGTAATGGTAGGAGTCGTCTATTCCATTGTCTTTGAATGCCTTAATAGCGTTTTTGACGCCGCATTTCAGGGTGTCGTATGTGTCGACGAGGAGTATAAGCACCTCGTTTTTGTGGGTCTTGATATATTTGTCGAATGCTTCGTATTCGCCTTTCACCGTTGGGCCGAACGATGTCACATAGCTGTGAGCCATTGTGCCAGAAGCCGGAAAGCCAAACTCCACGCCGGTCACGATGTTGGAGGTGTTTTGGCAACCGCCGATAAATGCTGCTTTTCCGCCGTAGATTGCAGCCCACGGACCGTGAGCACGACGGCTTCCGAACTCGCTGACAGGCTTGGTGGTGCTACGTGTCACACGCGATGCCTTTGTTGCCACCGCCATCTGATGGTTCATGATGCAAAGCATAGGAGTTTCAAGTACTTGCGCCTCGATGATCGGGCCTTCGATGGTGATGATTGGCTCTTTCGGGAATGCTATCTCGCCTTCACGCATGGCATAGATGTTGCCTGTGAACTTCATGTTGGCGAAATATTTGCGCACTTCTTCGTATTCATCGCCAGGAAGGAATTGCTCGAAGAAGCTTTCGTCAGCTTTTCCAAGGCCTTCCACCATTTTCAGCACCTCGCGCACGCCGCTCACCACAGCCCAGTTGTTGGTGTCCGGAGCCTTACGGTAGAAGAGGTTGAAAACAGCGCGTTTGTCCTTCATCCCATTGTCGTAGAACGACTTGCCCATCGTATACTGATACTTGTCGGAGCAATAAGAAGCATTCAATTCCATGATTCATCCTAATTTTTTGCAAAGTTATAACATTTTCTCGCATATTACACAGATTTTAATATTTTTTGTCAAATTTAATACAGATTGTTTATTTTCTTATTTTTGCGATTTAAAAATCATTGATTATGATTGAATGTCATCCTTTGCAACCGTTTCTGCCAGCCAACGCCAAAGTGTTGTTTTTAGGCAGTTTCCCGCCTCCGAAGCAGCGTTGGTGCATGGATTTCTTTTACCCTAATTTCATGAATGATCATTGGCGTTTGGAAGGAGAGATCTGGTTTCACGACAAGAACCATTTCGTCGATTTGGAGCGTAAGTGTTTCAAAAAGAATGAGATAATTGATTTTTTAAATGAAAAAGGTATCGCTTTCTTCGACACTGCGACTTCTGTGCATCGGTTGAAAGACAATGCTTCCGATACATTTCTCGTAATCGTAGACAGGACTGACATCAAACTGTTGTTGGCACAGATGCCGGAATGCAAAACCATAGCCACGACGGGGGAGAAGGCTACCATCGAAGTTTGTAATTATTTCAAAATCAAAAAGATACCAGCTCCAAACAAGAAAATAGCATTAGAAGGCGACCTCGTTTTGTATCGTTTGCCGTCATCCTCGCGGGCTTATCCATTGCCGTTTGAAAAGAAAGTTGTAGAGTATCGGAAGATGTTTGAGGAGGTGTTTTAAAATTATTTTCAGAAGCCTCTTGACAAGCGAGAAAAATTGTTGTATTTTTGCAATGTCATTATCGTTAACTCGGTAAAAGATATAACGAGGATCGGGATGAGAGAACACCGGAAATAACCAGGACTCTTTAGATCCTCGTTTTATTAACTAGATAAACTAGTTGGACTAGAAATTCTAGTTTTCTCAAAAACTATAATTTATGGAAAATAGAAAACTTTTATCAGATGTCGATTTAGCAAAGTCCTGCGGTGAAAAAGCAGGAAACATTCAGTCTGTTTTGAAGAAACAGGTCAATTGGAAAGAGCTTTGGTTTTATCAGAAAACAGAGGTTCTTTATCATATGACATATGTTTTTACAAAAAGATTTCTGCCCGAATATGGTGATAGAACCGTTGATCAGATGGTTCAGGCGGCACGTTCTGGAAAGCAGAATATCGTTGAAGGTATTGCTGATGGCGTTACATCTTCTGAGATGGAGCTTAAACTGCTAAATGTCGCACGTTCAAGTATTCAAGAGCTAAGGGAGGATTATGCTGATGACATTATTAAAAAGGGATTGACGCTTTGGAGCCAGGATCATCCTCGGTTTGATGGTATGCTGAAATATTGCCGCAAGCACAATCGCCTTGATGATTATGCGAAATATTTCTATCGTTGGAGTGAAGAGGAGTTTTGTAATATTGCGATTACGCTTTGTCGTATGGTTGATAAAATGATGATGTCGTATCAGAAGATTAAAGAGAAGGAATTTGTTGAACAAGGCGGAATCCGCGAGCGAATGACAGCGGCAAGAATAAGCTATAGAAATGACCAAAAGAAAACAGTTGATGACCTTCAAAAAGAGCTTAACGTATTGAGAAAAGAAAACGTAGTGCTTAAGAATGCAGTTAAGAAGGCTAAAAACAATTGATTTTGAATTTTTTCTTTTATTATTATTTGTAATTTTCAGAAAAGTTTGTATTTTTGTAGTTCGTAAAACAAAAATACTACCATGCCTGAAGACAATAAACAAGGATACGTGTATATCCTGACCAATCCGAGTTTTAAGGAAGACTGGGTGAAGATAGGCAAAAGCTCACGTCCGGTGGATGTGCGCTCGAAGGAGCTTGACAACACAGCCGTACCGTTGCCATTTGAGATTTTCGCCACGATGCAGACCTCGAAATACAGCGAGGCAGAAAAAGCCATTCATAAGCAAATTGACCGTTTGACCGATCGCCGAATCAGACAAAACCGCGAGTTTTTCAATCTTGAGCCCGCTCTTGCTTTGGAAATCATGCTCGATCTGGCTCGATTGTCGTCAGACGCCGTAATTATGAAGTATGAAAAAGGTGTTCCTCGCCAACTCTACCCAATATTGGAATCACCCAAAGATGTGAAGAAGGAGGAAAAGACATTTCGTCCACCTTTCGATTTCAGTATGGTCGGACTAACTGTTGGTGACACTGTGGTCTTCGATGCCTTAAACTTAGAAGTGAGAGTGGCAGGCAAAAACAAGGTGGAGTACGAAGGTCGCATTTGGAGCCTCTCGGCGTTTTGTGGTACCTACCTGCCAGAAAAAATGCAAAACCACAGCGGAGCCTATCAAGGGCCGAAGTATTTCAGCTATCGGGGGAAGACACTGTGGAAAATTCGATTAGATAAAGAAAAAAATGAAAAATAATTCATTTGAAGTTAAGTTAAAAGTTACGCAATAAGACTAAATACATTTTATAAGAGTAAATTTCAACCTTTTCTATGTTTGACAATGACAATAAAACGATGAACAATAACATCAAAGAACATCTAACATTGGGAAATATTCTTGCGATAATAGCTATTGTTGTTTCCATCGTTGCTATCATCTTCAGTGCCAATTTGAACAACAAGACAAATACTCTTACTGAAAAAGTAAATAGCAAGGAATATCAGATTTCTGAAGAATTGAAATACGAGCTATTAAAAGTGGTGGCGGATTTGAAGTCCATCGAATCAAAAACAACGATAGAGCCTTTTTTTCAAACTAAGATTGATTATTCGAAAGAAATCGAAGACATCGCAATTTTTAGAACGAGTCCGGGTTATCTGATTTATTTACATTCGATGGAAAGTGACGATGACAGGCTGCTGATGGATATTAATTTGTTAATGCTAACCAGTTTAACAAATAGTGATGTTATGAATTATCAGGACAAAAGAGCGTTTAGTCATAACGTATTAGAGATTTTAACTGATAAAACCAACTTGGGAAAAAGCTTAAATATGGAGATAAGCGAATTGATTAAGGATTTGTGTAAAATGAGAGTCGTTGCACCAGATTATAAAAAAGAAGAATCAAACGATGAAGGCGTCATGGAATCTTTTCTTGGTTTTTTGTTAAACGAGAAAAAAATTGATGATGCGGATGTGTTATTGTTTTATAGCGTTTATAAAAATGACACAGTCGATCTAAAACGAGCTCTTGATTCTGGAGGAAACCCAAGAATTACACTTTTTGAAATCATAGAAAGATATCAAGAAGAATATGATGAATTTGCAAAATACTATGAAAAAGAGAACTAACTTAATAGAAGACCTTGTGGGAGATTAGGTCGGAAAGAGAAAAATAGATTATGGCAAAACAAACAAATAAAAAAGTAAAAGAAGAAACCCTCAACCTTGACACTATATTATTCAAGTGCAGAGATATTTTGAGGAATGCGAAAAACTCAGGGTCGTTCTTCGAGAAGCGCGACATGATGCTGACGCTCGTATTTCTTCGATTTATCGGTGAAAAGTATGAGGACGGTTTGGTGAACTTGCGCAAAAAGCTGATTGAAGATGGCCTGAATCCTGACGATGAAGCAATACAGCAGGCTTTTTTCGACGATCCTACCTTTACCGACGGCACTTTCAACTTGCCGAAAGATGCACGATGGTCAACCATTATCAACAAGACAGCACCGGAATTGAATGTGGCTTTGGACAATGCCCTCAAAAGCATCGCCGAAACCGACCCGCAACTGAAAGGTTGTTTTGTAAAAGGTACCTTCACACAGCGCAATCTCGGGGCAAACGACATCAAGAAAATTGTGGATGAGGTAAACAAAATCAGTCACAAGACTTTCGGTGAAGAGAAAGACCTGATAGGCCGTGTGTATGAATACTTTCTGAAGGAGTTCGCGGTGAATGCCACCAAGGAAGAGGGCGAATTCTACACTCCTCACGATGTGGTACAGCTCATCGCCACCGTCATTGAACCATTCGATGGCACACTTTACGATCCTTGCTGCGGTTCTGGTGGCATGTTTATACAGAGTTCCAAGTTGATGAAAGCTAAAAGAGGCGACATCAGCCGCATCAACGTGTACGGGCAGGAAAAGGAGGCCGCTACCTACCGCTTGGCCAAGATGAACCTTGCGTTGCGCGGCATTAGCCATAATCTGGGCAGTGAGAGCGATTCGTCGTTTACCAACGATCTCCACAAGGGACTTTATTTCGACTATATCATGGCCAATCCCCCCTTCAATCTCAAAAGCTGGTGGAATGACAACCTTGCCACAGATGCCCGTTGGGCGGATTATGCCATACCTCCCGAAAGCAATGCCAACTACGCTTGGATTCTCCACATGCTTTCGCATCTGAAACCTTTGACGGGTGTGGCGGGATTCCTGTTGGCCAACGGCGCTTTAGGCGATACCGACACGTTGGAAATCCGTAAGAAACTGATTCAGAACGATAAAGTGGAAGCTATTATCATCCTCCCGAGAGAACTGTTTATCACCACCGACATCAGTGTCACCCTTTGGATTTTAAACCAAAACAAGAGGGGCGGCAAGTATCATGGACGCGAGCTGCGCAACCGCGAACACGAAATCCTTTTTATGGATTTGCGACAATGGACGGATAATCCTGTGAAGGGCGAGCAGAAGAAAAAAGTAAAGTTAGAAACGGGGCAAATTCAGCGGGTGGCCGACCTTTATCATCAATGGCAGGCTGTGGGAACCGACGGGAATGTCTTTGCCGAGCCAGAGTTATATAGAAGCGTGGGAATAGATGAGATTGAGCAAAACGGTTGGACGTTGGTGCCCAGCAAATACATCGAGTTTATCGACCACGACTTGGAGATTGACTATCCAAAGGAAATGGCTCGCATACAGAAGGAGATGAAAGCCCTGATGCAGCAGGAAAAGGATTCTCAGAAGAAACTCGAAGAGGCATTTAAAGGTATTGGCTATGGGATTGACTAAGTATAAACTGGGCGAACTTATTGAATTAACTGACGAGCGAAATTCTTTAGGTAAATATTTGCTTGATGATGTCAGAGGTATTTCTACAGAGAAAGTTTTCATTGACACAAAAGCAAATATGGATGGAGTGAGTCTTGATTCATATAAGGTCGTAAATCATGGAGAATTTGCGTATGTTCCTGACACTTCTCGACGTGGAGATAAAATTGCCCTTGCCTTTAATAGCGACTCGAATTCGGTGCTGATATCATCCATTTACACAACATTTAAATGTAATCGTTTGGATTTATTGATACCCGATTATCTATACATGTTTTTCAAACGTCCTGAGTTTGATAGATATTCTCGGTTTAACTCTTGGGGTAGCGCACGAGAAACATTTTCATGGGAAGATTTCTGCGACATAGATATCACCCTCCCAGATATTGATGTCCAGCGCAAATATGTTGATGTTTATTTGGCGCTGCAAAACAATCTTGCGGCATACCAAAGTAAGGTGGAGGAACTGAAGTTGGTTTGCGATGGGTATATTGAAGATCTTCGAAGAAACATGAAATGCGAGAAGATTGGGAAATATATAAGACGATATTCAGAGAAGAATACTGATAAAGCGATTGACGAAGTTGTTGGATTAAGTACAGAAAAGAGATTTCGTATTGCCCAGAGTCGTGTAAATAGAGATGAATTGGGCGGTTACAAAATTGTCCATCCACTAGACATCGCATACGTTCCCACGACAGATACATGGAAAGTTTTAGCATTCGCAGTAAGTCATTTTGAAAAAGATGTTGTTGTTTCTCCAATTTATGAAGTTTTTACCACAATAGGAAAACTAAAATCCGATTATCTTGCAATATGGCTTAAACGCGAAGAATTTAATCGTTATGCAAGATATAACTCTTGGGGGTCAGCAAGAGAGAACTTCACTTTTGAGGAAATGAAAGATGTTCAAATACCAATTCCTGAGGAGACTATTCAACAATCAATCATTGATTTGTATCTTGTTTATGAAGAAAGAAAAGCAATTGCCACTCAACTGAAAGAGCAACTCAAAAATATATGCCCTATATTGATTCGGGGAAGTTTGGAAGAATAAAAGGAGGATTAAAATATGAGTGATAAGGTTCATGCAAAAGATTATTTATCGGAGTTTTCAAAGAATAAACCTGAATGGTTAAAGGCTTTGATAAAAGATGCCATTGAAACAAATGGTTCTATTTCAGAAACACGTTTGAATGAAATCTTTGATAATCTATTAAACAATACACCTATACAAGCACCTACAAATCAACTTTCACCTGCACAACAATCTTCAGAAAAACTATTGCTTGAGTCACTTACACATGTGAGTGGAGTAAATGCATTATGCGAAGATCAAACAATTAAGTTCTCTCAAGATGTTACGGTTTTATATGGATTAAATGGTTCTGGTAAAAGTGGTTATTTTAGAGTATTAAACAATATGGCGGGTGGGGTTTACAAGGAAATACGACCGAATATATATGCAAATGATGGAGAGAGAAAGAACTTAAATGTTTCGATTAAATATAAAGTTGGAAATTCGTCAAAGAATTGCAACTGGACCGATTCTCATACAAAATTGCCAGAATTTCATGGAATAAAAGTATTCGACACATCTTACCTTAATGGATTACTACAAACTAAAAATCCTGATGAAACTATTATTTATCCTTTAGGGTTACATCTGTTTGGTTATATTGCTAAAGTATTAGACTCTTTTACCACAAAACTTAATGAACAAGTTGAAGTAGCAAAAGGATGTCTTCCTGTTATTAAAACAGAAGAACTTGGAGATGCTCTCAAAAGAAAATTCATTAATCGCGAGTATTTTAGTGCTACAGAACAAAAAGAAATAAAAGAAAAGTTTAACTTCTCGGATATTGAGAAGAATGCTCTAAATAAAAATGAGGAAGAATATAGGCAATTATTGCAAACTAATTACCAAGACGCCATAGATCTTCTTGTAAAGCATAACAAAGAACTATCCACTTTTGTGACAAAAGTGAATGCCGCCACTGAAAACATGAAGCTTTATGGTGAAGAATTAGGCAAGAAGTTGGAGCAATATGAATCGGCAAAGAAGAAAAACGATGAAGCCCGTCAACGTTCAGTGGTTTTGAGGGGGTTGCCAAAATCTAACACTCAAGAATGGAAATCATTTGTTTTGGCAGGACAACGATATTCTTCATTGTTAGAAAAGGAAAAGCCTGAAAAATGCCCTTATTGTCAACAAGAATTAAAATCGGAAGAGGCAATAAGTATTGTTAAAGCATATGCTGATTACCTTAGTGATACTTCTGAAAAAGAGCTTAAGGATGCTGCCCAATCATTAACTGATTTACAGAGTAAGATTGAAAAATATGATGTGGCAATTGTATTAACAGATGAGATAAAGAATGTTATAACTGATTATACCGAACTCGAAAAGAAAATTGGGCTTCTAGCTAAATATAAAGATTCTATACAATCAGCAAAAACAGCAGACGAAATAAAAACTTTAACAATTGATTTTTCAACGGAATTAAATGTTTTATCGAACAAGCAGAAACAGAATGAAGCAACTATAAAAGAACTTAGCACTACTAAAGAGGAGAAGGACAAGAAAGTTGGCGAATTGCAAAAAGAAATAGCAAGATTAAAAGAGAAGAAGTCTATTTCCGAGCAGAAAGTGGATGTCGAGAAATATTTTGCCGTATTTGAAAAATCAAACACTATTGAAGCAAAAAAAACTGAAACAAGAACAAATCAGTTAACCACATTGGCAAATCAAGCTCAAAAAGACTTATTAACCGATGCATTAAAGACTAGTTTTGAGAAAGAATTAAAAGCTTTGGGACGTCATAACCTAAAGGTACAACTTGTGGTGATAAACGGTAACAAGGGAAAATGCAATTCTCAATTAGTATTAACAGGAAATAATTCTGTTACGGATATTTTGAGTGAAGGCGAACAGAAAGCTGTTGGATTGGCAATGTTTTTCGCAGAAATTCAAAATGAAAATTATCCTATTATTCTGGATGATCCAGTAACAAGTCTAGATCATGATATCGCTGGAATGCTGGCGAAAAGACTTCTTGATTTCCACAATCAGGTCATTGTGTTTTGTCATAATAAATTGTTTCTTGATGGATTTGAAACATCTAAGGAAAATCATGTATGCAAAAACTTTGACTCCTGTTGTAATAAAAAAGGAAAACATATCTTTATATATAAAATATATGGTGATGGGAAGGACAAAGGTGTTCTTTCTAATTATAAAAGTGATGATTCGGATTCTATCATAAAAGAAGTGAATTATCGTTTATCGAAACGACCATTCGAAGATAGTTACGGAGTATCAATAATGTTGAGGAGGGCTGTTGAAAAGATCATCGATGAAGAAGTCTTTAAATATCAATTGCCACCAAGAGTAAGTAATAAAAACAGTCGTATTAATTGGGATGAACTTAAGTATATAAATTCTAAGCCTGATTTAGTTGATAGACTGCGAATTGTGCACGATACGACTTCAGAAGAAGACCACGTTGGCACGGCAAGCATAGAGAATCCTATATCAATTGATAAACTCAGAGAATTATCAGCAGAATTGGCAAAAATAAAAGAAGATTTTAAATCATGACTCCATAGCCATGACAAATTGATGTAATAAAAACAGCACATTATGGCAAAATTTAATAATATCAACGGCCACTTCGTTGAAAGCGATTACGAAAATGCGTTTATCGCATTCCTTGAGGGTGAGGGTTGGCAATACCTCTTCGGCGACAGCATCTCACGAGAGAACCGCAAGGAAGTGCTTTACATGGACGACCTACTACAATACCTCAAAAAGAACTATAGCGATTTGGACGATGAAGATATACGTCAAATTGCCGAAAATGTCAGACTGATAGGTGCCGATTCCGACTTTGCGACACTGCATAAGGTGTATAAATGGATGGTGGATGGAATGCAATTTGTTCCAAAGAACGGCGAAGCTCGCATTATCCGGCTTATCGATTTCAGTACGCTTGACAATCCGAAGATGCTCAACAATAATATCTTTCGTGTGGTAAACCAGTTTACGGTAGAATATGTCAACAACGGGGAAACCAAAACTCGCCGACCAGATGTGCTGCTATATGTGAACGGAATGCCGGTCTGCGTCATTGAGCTGAAAAATCCCGCCGATGCCAACGCCAAGATAATTGACGCTTGGGAGCAAATCAACATCCGCTACTGGCGCGACATTCCGCATTTGCTGCACTATTGTCCGTTGGCTTGCATCAGCGACGGAGTGAAGACCCGATTGGGAACTGTACGCACTCCTTACGAACACTTTTACGCATGGAGGCGCATTGAGGATGGTGACAAGGTTTCGACGATGCCATACGACGAACTTGAAACCATCGTGAAAGGCGTGTATCGCCCTGACCGTTTTCTTGAAATCTTTAGAGATTATGTCTATTTCCAGGATGAGAACTATGATCACGACGAGAAAGAAATAGTCTGCCGTTACCCTCAATTCTTTGCCACTCGTTTGTTGCGTGAAAGCGTTATTAAGTCGGTGAAAAACAAGAGTGGGAAAGGCGGCACCTACTTCGGTGCTACGGGCTGTGGAAAGACTTATACGATGGCTTTTCTCGCCCGACAGTTGGCGATGCGTTGTGCTAATGAACTGGGTTCTCCCACCATCTTGATGATTGTGGACCGCGAGGACCTTCAAAAGCAAGGTGCGAAGTTGTTCACTAAGAGTCAAGAGTTTTTGGGTTTGGGAGAAGTTAGGATTGTTCCAAGTCGCAAAATATTGCGTGAGGAACTAAAGTTGCGAAAGACAGGAGGCTTCTATATTTGCACCATCCAAAAATTCTGCGACAGGAAGGATGATCCTATTGGCCTCATCAATGAACGTTCGAACATCATTTGTTTTAGCGATGAGGCACACCGTACACAGATTGAAGGCTCGCGCCGCATACAATTCAGTGAGGATGCTGATGAGAACATGAAGGCGATGGTATCGAAACCCTACGCCAAAGTGCTTCGTGAAGCACTGCCCAATGCCACATTTGTTGGATTCACTGGTACACCTATCGCAGAGACCTACCAAACATTTGGCGATGAGATAGACCGCTACACTATGGACCAGGCTGTTGCCGACGAAATCACCGTCCCCATCAAATATCATCCTCGTATTGCCAAGGTGCTGCTTAATCAGGAAAGAGTGAAGGATATTGAAAACTACTACTCGAAGTGTGCCGATGAAGGCTCTACCAAAGAAGATATTTCCAAGAGCAAGAAGGCAATGAGCTCGTTAGAGGTCTTACTGGGCGAACCAGACCGACTTGATAAATTGGCAGTAGATATTCATGATCACTATGTTGCAGCTGTTGCCAACGACCCCAGCCGTGTGCAAAAAGCCATGATAGTATGTGCCAATCGTAAAATAGCCTACGATTTGTTGATGATGTTCAAGAAACATTATTCAGAATGGTTTGAAGAGAAGAAGACTCCGGACGGAGTTGTCATTCCACCTGAAGAGTTGCGGAAGTTGAAAGAAATGCCAACTATTGCTATGGTGGCCAGTGTGAGTAGCAATGATGAAGCGGATATGTATAACTACCTCGGTGGTGTAAAGAATGACAAACGTTCAGATGAATTGGATGCAGCCTTTAAGCAGGAATACTCAAACTTCCGTATCGTTATTGTGGTGGACATGTGGATTACGGGCTTCGATGTGGATTGCCTCACATATATGTACAACGATAAGCCTTTGCAGAAACACTCTCTGATTCAGACCATCAGCCGAGTGAACCGCAAGTATCCTAACAAGGACTTCGGTTTGATTGTGGACTACATTGGCATCCGTGATTATATGATGGAGGCAATGAAAATATACGGCGGTTGTGGTGGAGGAACTTCGTTGGCTCCATCTACCGATGACATAGAGCAAGCCACCACCATATTCCGCGAGCATCTGGTAATCATCAAAAGTTTGTTCAATGGCTATGAACTGAAGCCATTCCTAAATCCTGACACTGATCCTGCCGCACGTTATACTCTGCTGGCAAAAGCGGCGGAATTTGTTCTCGTTTCCAACCAATTCCTAAATTCTGAGAGCAAAGACGGCAAAAAAGTCAAAAAAGTCAGTTTCAAGACATACTTTTTACAAGAAGTCAAGCGCATGCGAAAAGCTTACGACTTGTGTCAACCATCAGGTGAATTGGGAGAAGAGGAATCGGCATTGGCACAGTGTTTTATGGCGATTGCAGGCATGATTTACAAGATGAATGGCACTGATGCTCCAGATACAGACACTATGAATCGCCATGTAGCAAAAATGGTGGAGGAGGCCTTAAAATACAACAATGTGGAAAGTATCCTCGAAGAAGGAGAAGAAATGGATATTTTTGGTCCGGAGTTCACCGAAAAGCTCTCGGATATTAAGATGCCAGCCTCAAAGTTGGAATCGTTGGTCAAACTGCTTCGCAAGCGAATCACCGAATATGGTAGAACCAACCAACTGGCTTCAAAGAGATTTCAGGAACTGTTGGAAAACACCATCAAACAGTACCACGAAAGACGGAAATTCCTGTCAGAACAAGAAGCTGGTGCTGCACAAGAAGAAACGGCGGAGAGCATTATCCAAACAGCAACAGAACAGGCCCTTGAAATTCTCAAAGAAATGCAGAAAGACCGCGAGAGCTTCCGTAAGCTGGGTCTTAGCTTTGAGGAAAAGGCGTTTTACGATATCCTCATTCACCTAAGAGACAAAAACAATTTCGAGTATGGTGAAGACAAAATGCTAGATGGCATTGTGGTAAATGAGAAATGCAAGAGCTTGGCCCATAAGATTCGTGAAATCATAGACGCAAAATCTGTATTCGCCGACTGGCTTAACAACACCATCGTGCGCAACGACCTTAAGTACGACATCAAAATATGTCTTGTTAAAAACGGTTATCCTCCACAATATTCCCCAGAAGTGTTCAAGGAAGTGATGGAGCAGGTGGAGAATTTCAAGGAGAATGAAAATTAGTTAAAACGATGTCATTAAAAGGTTATATATACAAATATACATATCCCAATGGTAAAGTCTATATTGGACAGACCACAACTAGTGTTGAGAAACGTTGGTATGAACATGTGAGCAATTCTAAGAAATTGCACTCAAAAATGGTATGCGATGCCGCAATTAACAAATACGGGAAGGAAAATATTAAAATTGAGGTATTGAAAGAGATTGAAGTTGATGAAAAGAAACCGACATTACTTGTAGAGAAGCTAAATAAATTAGAGAGGAAGTATATTTCAGAATATGATTCTGCAAACATTGCCAAAGGATATAATATGCTTTTAGGTGGTGAAAGGAAACCATTAGCGCAAAAGATTCTTGATGAAAAGTGGTATGAGTTGTTTGAAGAACAGAAATGGGCTGATGCGTTGTCGTACTTTGAACACATTCTATTTGAATGTATTAGACCTAAAATTTGTGACACTCATGAAAGATTAACCCGAGAAGAAGGATATGTGTGGTATGGTTATAAGTTTATGGATTATTCAATAGATAAGCAGACCACCTTCTGTGGTTATTTCAAGAGACATAAAGAAGATCCTTGGGTATATGATATTGGGGATTTTGATTATACTCCAGATGGTAAGTTAGATGAACCTGTTGGTGCTGAGAAAGAAAAATATCTATTCGACAAGGTAATTAAAGATGCAATTAAAGACAACTGGATTGAAGATATCAGACAAACCATCTGGAAAGAGGTTATGAAGAAAAGAGATAAGGTTATTAGAGATTATAGATTAAATTCAAAAGATTTCTAATATATAAATCTTTACAGCTCTAAAGCTGCTGAAGTAGAAGCTGATTATGGAGATTAGATATCTTGAGGTGCCAAATTGGCACCTCAAGATATTTTACAAATAATTGTTAATCAATAAAATACCATGTTTAGTATTTGGCTTTGCCCCCAAGTCGCTTCGCGGTGCGGTGGGTCCGGCCCGAATCGCGGGGCAGCGTTGGCCAAAAAGACGGACTAAGGCGCTGATTCTCAAGTGGGACGCCCAGTCGTTTGTTTTTGTAAGAAAACACTACCCACGTTGAGAATCACAGCCTTAGACCGGCTGCAGCGTGGGCCGATTATTCGGGCCTTGATCTTTTGGTTACTTTTCCATCAAGGGAAAAGTGACAAAATACCGCCTGTTAAGGCAAAATTTATTATCTTTGCAAAAATTTTTCAAATGAAGCACATTCAATACAACACCCAAGGCACCTGCTCAATCCTTATCGACGTGACTGCCGACGATGACAACGTCATCCAAAATGTGGCGTTCCTCGGTGGCTGCAACGGAAACCTGCAAGGCATCTGCCGACTGGTGCAAGGACAGAAGATCGACGACGTAATCAACAAACTGGAAGGTATACGCTGCGGAAACAAGATTACTTCTTGCCCGGATCAGCTTTGCCAAGCACTTAAGGAACTGAAACGGAAATAAATAATTGCAAAAATTTTCAAACTATGCTTCAAATCGGATTATCTCATACCTCAACAACAACTGTAAACAACACTAACACCGCCCGCACTTACGGCTCCGGCGGCCTCGACGTGTTTGCAACTCCAGCGATGATCGGATTGATGGAAAACGCAGCAATGACTGCCGTTGAGAACGATCTGCCGGATGGCTCATCGACAGTGGGCGCTCATATCAGCACATCGCACATAAAGCCTTCAAAACTCGGCACAACGATAAAAGCAACCGCCATTCTCGAAGAAATCGACGGCCGTAAGCTGACATTCAAAGTGTCGGCATGCGACGATGATGGCCTCATAGGTGAAGGAACTCACATTCGCTATATCGTTGATATAGAAAGGTTTATGGCGAAGCTCAAATGATTAAAACTACCACCATCAACGGTTTGGAAGTCCGCTACGAGTTCAAACGCTCGCATCGGAGAAGTGTGGTCGCCAAAATACGTCGCGACAGTGTGATCGAGGTGAAAGCGCCATTGTTGTATCGCGAAAGCGACATGCTCGCATTCCTGAACCAGCATAAACGATGGATTTTTAATCATTTCGACAGACTGCAAAACGCCGGTAATCAACAGAAAAAGTACGTTTCGGGTGAAACCCATTATTATCTCGGCGAAAAATATACGCTTAAGGTTGTTGAAAGCAACAAAAATTTTGTTTTAATTGAAGGTAACTCATTGATTGTCAATGTTAAATCACCAGAGTTAGTGGAAGGCCAAATAAATAAGTGGTACAAAAATCGTGCCAAAGTGGTTTTCAGCGAACTTTTTCCTCCGATAATCGAGAGATTCAGGAAATACAAGGTGGCGCCGGCGAAAATCAGCATCCGCGACATGCGATCCCGCTGGGGCAGCTGCTCCCGCAAAGGTAACATCAGCCTTAACTTGCAGCTTATAAAGCTCAACGAAAACTGCATCCGCCAGGTGATGATACACGAAATGTGCCATCTCATCTACTTCAACCACCAAACAGGATTCTATTCTTTGATGGAGGAGATGATGCCCGACTGGAAATTATGGAAGAAGGAACTGAAGTTTTTGTAATTTTTGTATTTTTGCACTTTAAATTTTGAAATATGAAAAGAGGATTCGGAAGCGACAACCATTCTGGGATAAGTCCTGAGGTTTTGAAGGCGATAGCTGATGCCAACGTCGACCATGCTTTGGCTTACGGCGACGACGAATATTGCGCGCGTGTTGAACAATTGTTCAAGCAACACTTTGGTAATCAGGCAGTTGTGTCGTTTGTGTTTAACGGCACCGGCGCCAACACCATGGCCATCGATGCTATGGTGCGCTCGCATGAGGCTGTGGTCTGCGCTGAGACCGCTCACGTCAACGTAGATGAATGCGGCGCTCCTCAGCGTATTGTCGGATGCCGTCTGCTCACTGTCGACACTCCCGATGGCAAACTCACTCCCGAGTTGGTTAAGACACGCCTCCATGGCTTCGGCTTTGAGCATCATTCGCAGCCGAAAGCTATAACGATAACTCAATCCACTGAGCTTGGAACACTCTATACCATCAACGAAATCAAGGCTTTAGCTGACTTGGCTCATGAATACGGCATGTATCTCCATGTCGATGGCGCTCGTCTCGCTAACGCCGCTGTGGCTCTGAATTGCTCCTTCAAAGAGATGACGACGGACGCTGGCGTCGACGTGGTATCGTTCGGTGGCACCAAAAACGGCCTGATGATAGGCGAGTCGGTGGTTTTCCTGAATCCTGAGCTGGCGAAAGACTACAAATACCGCCGCAAACAAGGACTGCAGCTTTGCTCGAAGATGCGCTTCATGGCGGTGCAGTTCGAGGCTTATTTCAACAACGGCCTCTGGCGCCGCAATGCTGAGCATTCCAACCGCATGGCACAGCTTTTATACAACGCCGTCAAGGATATTCCGCAGGTTAAGGTGATGTATCCGGTGCAGGTCAACGGTGTGTTCGTGAAGCTTCCGCGTAATGTCTGGACCGAGTTGCAGAAACAGTATTTCTTCTACGACTGGGATCTCGACAACGACGTGGTGCGCTGGATGTGCTCGTTCGACACCACCGAACAGGATGTGAAAAATTTTGTTAATGCCCTGAAAAAACTGATAAAGTAATGATAAAGAATATAATTTTCGACTTTGGCGGCGTGCTAGTCGACTGGAATCCGCATTATCTTTTCGATAAATATTTTAACGATATCAACGAAGTGAATTATTTCCTCGAAAATGTATGCACACCGGAATGGAATGCCGAGATGGACGGCGGAAAGCCATTCGCACAGGCCGTGAAAGAACGCTCAGCGATGTTCCCGAAATACGCCGAAGCCCTGAAGCTATACCAAACTAACTGGATGGAAACAATGGGAGAGGAGCTTCCAGGTATGTACGACCTCATCAAGTCATTGAAAGTCAACGGTTTTCCAGTTATTTACGGCCTCACAAACTGGTCGGCTGAGACATTCCCGACAGTGCAGAAGACTTATCGCATCTTCAGCCTCATCGACAAAATCGTGGTCAGCGGCGAAGTCAAGCAACTGAAGCCGTATCCTGAGATTTACCACACTTTGCTCGATGAATACAATTTGAAAGCTGAAGAGAGCCTTTTTATCGACAATAGTTTGAAAAATGTCAAAGGCGCTAAAGCTGTCGGAATCAATGCGATAAGATTTGAAAATGCTGAGAAACTTAAGGAGGATTTAAAAACATTTAACATAGCCTTTTAATATGCAAAAATCAGTCTGGATATGCTTCGCATACCACAAGGCCTGATTTTTGCATATTAAAAAGGCTTATAAATTGCTGAATGGCACTGAAAGAGATTTTTAATGCCATTCGCAGAATTACGACTTACCACAGGGTACTGAGAGTAATTCGAGAAGGGCGTTAAAAATCTCGTCGAATTCATCAATTTTAAACCATTGATAATCATTTCGTTTCCGCAGCCACGTCATCTGGCGTTTAGCATATTGCCTGGTGTTGATCTTAATCTGCTCTACAGCCTGCTCCAAACTGCATTTTCCGTCGAGATAATCGAACAGTTCCTTGTAACCTACTGTGTTTAAAGAGTTTAGATGCCGTTTCGAGTACACCGACTTCACTTCATCAAGCAATCCTTGCTGCATCATCAAATCAACGCGCTTGTTAATTCGCTCGATAAGCTTGTCGCGATCCCACAAAATAGCCAGTTTTATAATGTTGAAGTCTCTTTTTACAGTATTTCCTTGCCTGAAAGTGGAGTAGGGCCTGTTAGTTTGATAATAAACCTCCAAAGCCCGCTGCAAACGACGTGGATTTTGCTTATCGACAATCTGAAAATAATCCTTATCAACGCGCTCAACTTCTTTCTGCAACCCCTCTAGTCCTTCAACCTCAAGCATTCTAGTAACTCTATTCCGCACCTCATCCGAAATATCCGGAATCTCATCCAGTCCGTTGCACACAGCATCGATAAAAAGCCCCGAGCCACCGGTCATGACGGCGACGTCTTTTGTCTTAAAGTATTCCTTTAAATAAGATAATATATCTCTTTCATAATCAGCGACATCGTACTTGTCTTCAATGCTCAGATTGTGTACAAAATGATGCTTCACTTGCGCCAGCTCTTCAGCCGTCGGAGCAGCCGTTCCAATCGACAATTCTTTGTAAAACTGACGGCTGTCGGCGGATATGATTTCAGCATCAAAAGCCTTCGCGAGCTTTATCGCCGTCGCCGTTTTTCCCGATGCGGTGGGGCCAGCCAGTACTATGAGATGCTTGTTTTCCAAAACCGAATTATTTGACAGGAACAGGTCCGTTTGATTTGACTTCCACAGGCTCAGTGACCTCACAAACCACCTTCAAACCGAGTTTTTCACCCTGAGTCTTCATAAACTGATAAGCTTCCTCGAAATTGTTGCCGATGATGCCGTCCAAAATGGCTTCACGAATGGCTGTTTTTATCACGCCGACCTCGCGACTCTCAGGAATTCCGAAGGTTTTCATGATGACAGTGCCATCGACAGGCGGCTGCCAGTTGCGCAAGTGGTCTTTAGCCTCAATCTCCTTCAATTTTCTTCTCACAATCTGGAAATTATTGTGGAAACGGGCTTTTTTCTCTTCGTTTTTCGAGGTGATATCGGCATCGCAAAGTGTCATCAGATCGTCGATGTCGTCGCCAGCGTCGAAGAGCAAACGCCTTACTGCTGAATCAGTTACGATGTCTTGAGCCAGCACAATAGGGCGGAGGTGGAGGTATATCAGCTTCTCCACATATTTCATCTTCTCGTTCAACGGCAGCTTGAAGTTGGCGAAAATCTTATGCACCATCTTCGCACCTTTCACCTCGTGGCCGTGGAATGTCCAACCGGCTTCTTTCTCGAATCTTTTGGTCAATGGTTTTGCGATATCATGCAGCACTGCGGCCCATCTGAGCCACAAATCGCCACCGCTAATGGCAACATTATCAAGCACTTCCAATGTGTGATAGAAGTTATCCTTATGCCCTTTGCCTTCCTGAATCTCAACGCCTTTCAACGCCGCCATCTGCGGGAAAATCAATGGCAAAAGACCGCTTTTATCTAACAGTTTGAAACCGATACTCGGCACGTCCGACATGATGATTTTGTTCATCTCCTCGGTGACGCGCTCCATCGATATTATCTTGATTCTCTGTGCGTTACGACGAATGGCCTCAAATGATTCAGCTTCAATCATGAAATGCAGCTGTGTGGCAAACCTGATGGCGCGCATCATGCGCAAAGGGTCGTCGGAATAGGTGATATCAGGATCTAAAGGCGTGCGAATAATCTTATCTTCAAGGTCTTGCACTCCGTTGAACGGGTCGACCAGCTCACCGAAGTCGTTCTCATTCAATGAGATAGCCATCGCGTTGATGGTGAAGTCACGACGGTTTTGGTCGTCCTCCAATGTGCCGTTCTCGCAGGTCGGCTTACGGCTGTCAGCGGTATACGACTCCTTTCTGGCGCCCACAAACTCAATCTCATGACCGTTCACGTTGATCATCGCGGTGCCGAAACGACCGTAATATTTCACGTGTTTCTTTCCCGGCAACAACTCGGCGGTTTTCTTGGCCAATTCAATGCCGCTGCCTACCGTAACCACATCAATATCATTTGATTGACGATGCAGCAACAGGTCACGCACGTACCCGCCCACGATGTAGGAATTGAATCCCAATTCGCGCGACGCGGCGGTGATTACCCGAAAAAGACGACTTTCTATATATTCCTTCAGATTCATTATTCTATGCCTCGTAGAGATGCGATGAATCGCATCTGTACGTGTATCAATTGGTTGTTACAATTGTTTCTTCCTTCTCTGCATCGTAATCAATCACGATTTTGCTGCCTTTGGCCGGGTTTGATTTGATGATTTCCTCAGCCAGCACATCTTCAACATATTTCTGGATGGCGCGTTTCAGCGGACGTGCTCCGTATTGCTCGTCCCAGCCTTTCTCGACGATGAACTCGCGTGCTTTTTCTGTCAGTTCAGGCTCGAATCCCATCTCTCTGATGCGCTCGAACACCTTCTTCAGCTCGATATCAATGATCTTGTTGATGTTTTCCTTGTTCAGCGACTCGAAAATCACCACCTCGTCGATTCTGTTGAGGAATTCAGGGGCAAACGAGCGTTTTAAGGCATTTTCTATCACAGCGCGTGAATATTTGTCTTTCGAATCTTTCTTCGCCTGTGTGCCAAATCCTACGCCTTGTCCGAAGTCCTTCAACTGGCGTGATCCGATGTTCGACGTCATGATGATGATGGTATTCTTGAAATCGACTTTTCTGCCTAAGGAATCGGTCAAAACGCCGTCGTCCAACACCTGCAGCAGCAGATGGAACACATCCGGATGCGCTTTCTCAATCTCGTCCAAAAGAACGATAGAGTAGGGCTTACGGCGGACTTTCTCGGTCAACTGGCCGCCTTCTTCGTATCCGACGTATCCTGGAGGCGCTCCCACGAGACGCGAGACAGCGAATTTCTCCATGTATTCACTCATGTCGATACGGATCAAAGCATCCTCAGAATCAAAGAGATACTTGGCCAAAACCTTTGCGAGATATGTCTTGCCAACGCCGGTAGGACCGAGGAAAATGAAGCTTCCGATCGGTCGGTTCGGGTCTTTCAATCCTGCGCGGTTACGTCTGATGGCTTTCACTACATTCTTTATCGCCTCGTCCTGACCGATGACGGTGCCTGCAAGCTCTGTCTCCATGCTCATGAGACGGTCGCCTTCGTTCTGTGCGATGCGCTGCACCGGGACGCCTGTCATCATGGCCACGACTTCCGCTACATTCTGCTCGGTGACGGTCTCGCGATGGCTGTTTGTGTCGTTATCCCAGTCTTTCTTGGCTTTTTCAAGCTTCTCGACCAGTGATTTTTCCTCATCACGATATTTTCCGGCATCCTCGAAACGCTGCTCTTTGATGGCTTGTTTCTTCTCCTTGCGAATCTCCTCGACCTGTTTCTCCATCTCGATAATCTCAGTCGGGACGTGGATGTTGCCTATATGCACTCTCGCGCCGGCTTCGTCCAAAGCGTCGATGGCCTTGTCAGGCAGGTTTCTGTCGGAAATATAACGGTTGGTGAGCTTCACGCAGGCCTCGATGGCATCGTCGGAATAGCTCACCAGATGATGGTCTTCGTATTTGCTCTTGATGTTTTTCAAAATCTGGACAGTCTCTTCAGGAGTCGTCGGCTCGACCAGTATTTTCTGGAATCTACGCTCCAAAGCACCATCTTTTTCTATGTATTGGCGGTACTCGTCCAATGTCGTCGCACCTATGCACTGCAGCTCTCCGCGTGCCAATGCCGGCTTGAACATATTCGAAGCGTCGAGTGAGCCGTTGGCGTTGCCAGCTCCGATGATAGTATGAATCTCGTCGATAAACAGAATGATGTCAGGATTTTTCTCTAACTCATTGAGAATCGACTTCATACGTTCCTCAAACTGTCCTCTGTACTTCGTTCCTGCGACCACCGAACCGAGGTCCAAGACCACAATGCGTTTGTTGTACAAAGTGCGTGAAACTCTATGTTCCACAATGCGTTGCGCCAGTCCCTCGGCAATCGCCGACTTACCTACGCCAGGCTCGCCGATCAGAATAGGGTTGTTTTTCTTTCTGCGGCTCAAAACCTGCGCTATTCTCTCCAACTCACGCTCACGTCCGACGATAGGGTCGAGGCGGCCTTCTTCAGCGGCCTTGGTCAAATCACGGCCGAAGCTGTCGAGAACAGGGGTGTTTGACTTTGTATTTTTCTTAGTTTGTTGATTATCAGTGGTTTTAGTAGGCGTTTCGTCTTCTTCCTCCTCATCCTGAAACACGTTTGTAGGCGTGTTAATCTCTTCATCCTTGTCTTTCGCAGGATATTCAGGTGTCAATTTCATCACTTCTTTCTTGTATCTGTCAAATGTAATGCCTTCATATTCAAGGCGTTGCGAGATGATGTTGTTGTCATCATGCAAGATTGCGAGCATCAGATGCTCCGATGCGACTTGCTCGCTGTTGAAGTCTTTGGCAACTATATAAGTGAACTTCAACGCGCGTTCGGCTTGCTTTGTCAGAGGCAGGTTGTCGGAGTTGCCAGCGATCACGTTGTTGGTTCTTATCGAAGCCTCGAGTTTGCTTCTAAATGCCTCAATATCAAGGTCTAAGGTTCTTAAAATATGTACTGCGTTGCTGTCGTTATCGTCAACAATTCCGAGAAAAATATGTTCCAAACCGATATACGGATTGCCCATTTTCACAGCTTCTTCATGACTATGAAACATTATCTCCCGAACTCTTGGTGAAAATTTCTGATCCATAAAAATTTTATTTCAAACTGCAAAAATACAAATAAAATTCCGTATACGCGTCTTTTAGGCACGATTTTTGTTAAAATAAAGTTGAAAAATATTAATAAAATATGTTTCCAATTCAAAAAAAATCCGTATTTTTGTCAGTTATTTTTTTGAATTTTAAAAATTAAAGAAAAAGATAGATGGAAGAACAGTTTGAAGGTGAAAGAATAGTCCCGATTGGCATTGAGGATCACATGAAAACGAGTTATATCGACTACTCTATGTCGGTTATCGTGGCTCGTGCATTGCCTGATGTCAGAGACGGCTTGAAACCTGTGCACCGCCGCATCCTTTACGGCATGATGGACATGGGTGTTCTCTCGAACCGCCCGTACAAGAAATCAGCTAAGGTAGTCGGCGAAGTTTTAGGAAAGTACCACCCACACGGTGACTCGTCGGTGTACGACGCTATGGTGCGTCTGGCTCAGGACTGGAGCATGCGTTATCCTCTCATCGACGGTCAGGGTAATTTCGGCTCAATGGACGCTGACCCGCCAGCGGCTATGCGTTACACCGAGGCTCGATTGAGAAAGATCGCTGAGGAGATGCTTGCCGACCTCGACAAGGATACCGTTGACTTTATGAATAACTACGATGATTCCGAGCAGGAACCTACCGTTTTGCCGTCACTCATCCCGAACCTTTTGGTGAACGGAGCGAGCGGTATCGCAGTGGGTATGGCAACCAACATGCCGCCTCACAACTTAAGCGAGGTGGTCGACGGAATCATTGCTTATATCGACAAGAACGACATCACTGTCAGCGAGTTGATGGAATATATCAAGGCTCCTGATTTCCCGACAGGCGGTATCATCTACGGCTACGAAGGGGTGAAAGACGCTTTCGAGACAGGCCGCGGACGTATCGTTTTGCGTGCAAATACTACTATTGAGGAGCATAACGGCCACGAGCGCATCATCGCCACATCGGTGCCTTACCAGACCAACAAGGCTGATATGATCAAGCGTACCGCCGACCTCATCGGAGAGAAGAAACTCGACGGAATCGCTGACATCCGCGATGAATCGGACCGTAACGGTCTGCGTATCGTTTACGACTTGAAACGCGACGCGGTGTCGAGTGTCGTCTTGAATAAATTGTTCCAGATGACAGGCCTCCAGAGCTCATTCAGCGTGAACAACGTGTGTTTGGTGAACGGCCGTCCTCACACATTGAATCTCAAGCAGTTGATACAATATTACGTCGAACACCGTCATCAGTGCGTGGTACGCAGAACCCAGCACGACCTTCGTGAGGCTGAGAAACGCGCTCATATCTTGGAAGGTCTCGCACGAGCTATCGACATCGTCGACCAGATCATCGCTACAATCCGAGCTTGCAAAGGCGGCTCACAGGAAGCCAAGCAGGCTTTGATGGATCAATACGGATTCGACGACCCGCAGGCAGCTGCTATCGTGGCTTACCGTTTAGGTCAGTTGGCAGGCCTCGAGATCAAGAAGATCATGGATGAACTCGAAGAGTTACACAAACTCATAGCTCATCTCAAGGAAGTGCTTGCAAGTCCGGCGATGCAGTTCGACATCATCAAGAAAGAGCTGCTTTATGTTAAGGAGAAATACGGTGACGAGCGTAAGAGTACCATCGAGCGTACGGCTGAAGACTTCAAGATGGAAGACATCATCGCCGACGACGCGGTGGTAGTGACAATCTCACACCTTAATTATATTAAACGCACCAACCTGACGGAATACCGCCGCCAGAGCAGGGGAGGCAAGGGCTCGAAAGGCTCCGACGCTCGCGACGAAGACTTCATCGAACAGATCTTCGTGGCGACGAACCACAACTACATGCTGTTCTTCACCGAGAAGGGCAGATGCTACTGGCTCCGCGTGTTCGAAATCCCGGAAGGCACTAAGGCAAGCAAGGGTAGGGCTATCCAGAACCTCATCCATCTGGAGCCGGACGACAACGTCAAGGCGTACATCAACTTGACTGATATGAGTCCTGAATTCTGTGAGAATCATTATCTTACACTCATCACGAAGAAGGGTATCATCAAGAAGACCACGCTCGAGGCTTACTCACGTCCACGTGCTACAGGTATCATCGCTCTCGGCATCCGCGAAGGCGACGAGCTGCTTGAAGCCAAGATGACAAGCGGCAACAGCGAGATTTTGATCGCGTTGAAGTCGGGTAGGGCTATCAGATTCAACGAGTCGACAGTACGTCCGATGGGTAGAACGGCATCAGGTGTGCGCGCTATCACCGTTGACGACGAGAACGACGAAGTCGTCGGCATGATCTGCATCGACGACCCGCAGACCAACGTGCTGGTGGTTTCTGAGAAGGGCTACGGAAAACGTTCCGACCTCGAGGAATACCGCATTACCAACCGTGGCGGCAAGGGTGTCAAGACTATGAACATCACCGATAAGACCGGCAAGCTGGTGGCTATCAAGGACGTGGTCGACGGCGACGACCTCATGATCATCAACAAGTCGGGTATCCTTATCCGTATAGCCGTTGATACTCTGAGAGTTATGGGTCGCGCAACACAAGGCGTGCGCCTCATCAACCTCCGTGACAACGACGAAATCGCAGCTGTTACAAAAGTAAAGGCTGAAGATATCGAGGAAGAGGAAGAATTTGACGAAAATGCAGAAAACGTTGAAAATCAGGACAATAACGAAGTCCAAAACGACGTTAATACAGAAAATAATCAAGAAGTTTAACTAATTAAATCTAATAAAATGAAAAAAATCTTATTAACTTTGACATTAGCAATTTTAGGACAATTTGTTATTGCTCAAAACGTACAGGTTCAAAATGCTTTTAACAATCAAAAATCTGCACAGCAGTATATTGACCAGGCTGATGCTTATAAGACACAGAACAAAGCCGACAAAGCCGCAAAGCAGATGGCAAACGCCAAATTGATGATGCAGAAGGCAAAAGCATCAATCGACGCCGCATCACAGCATGATGCTACAATGAATCAGGCTAAGACTTGGCATTATTATGCAGTTATTTACTACAAAATCGGTGCATATCCTGAGTTCTATGATGTTGATTCTGATTCATATACAAAGGTTTTGACCGCTGTCGACAAAATCCAGCAGATCGACCCGAAATACTATCAGCAGAACGGTTATGAACTTTCTTCATACGTGAAAGCTATCGACAACACATTCTATCAGCTTGGTGTTGACAGCTTCAACAACGGCAACTATGAAGACGCTATGGCCAATTTCCAGAAGGCTAATGAAGCAGCAGCAAAGATCGGTGCTGTCGACGATGCGGCATTGATCAACTATGCCACATGCGCCATTAAGGTTGGAAAATACGCGGAAGCAGCCCAGACATACGAAATGCTTATTGCACAAGGTTATGATGACGCTTCAATTTATTCAGGTCTCATCAATGCTTACAGAGAGCTCGGACAAGGCGAGAAGTCAATCGAGACAATCAACACAGCAAGAGCTAAGTATCCTGATGATCCTCAATTAGTTAACGATATGATCAACACATATCTGACACTTCACAGAGAGGCTGAAATCATCGATCAGATTGAGGCAATGGCTCAGAAGTTCACCGACCAGCCGGTTTATTATTTCATCCTTGGAACTATCTACGGCAACAAGGAATCAGAACTTTACAGCCTCGACAAAGCTCTTGAATATTATGAGAAAGCCATCGCTGAAAACGCAACATACGCCGACGCATACTACAACGCAGGCGCTTTGTTGATCGACAAGGCCTCAGAAATCTATCAGGAAGCAAACGACAAAGATCCTAAGGATTACTCAAACTTCAACGCTTATCTGAAAGCTACTGACGAGATGGCAGCTGAAGCTAAGACTTACGATGAGAGAGCATTGCCATACGTTGAGAAGACATACGAGCTTCTCCCGGATGATCCAGCAGTGAAACAAGCATTGAGAGGTATCTACGCACGTCTGAAGATGATGGACAAAGCAAAAGCTCTTGACGAGTAATGATTACAGGTGGAGGTGATTCTCCACCTTTTTTTGACATAAACTATTTAACATAATGTATATTATTTTTCAAAAGGGGTTTTGTCAAAAATATGGCGATTTGTTAAAGATTTTTAAGATTTCCTGCTATATTTTGCAAGTTGTGTTAAAAATTGTTAAAAACGAAAATCATTCAGAAATTTTTAATAAATTTGCAGTGAGAAAATAATTAAAATCAAATATATGGAAATAGTTGGAAAAGTTGTACAATTAGGTACTTTGACCGAAGGAAATTCTCCTCGCGGTCCGTGGAAAAAACAGGAATTGATTATCGAAACGATTGAACAATATCCTAAAAAGATTTGTTTGATGTGCTGGAACGAACGCGTCAATGAAATCAACAGTTTCTTTGTCGGCCAGACTGTCAAGGCGCAGATCAGCATTGAGTCGCGTGAATTCAACGGCAAATGGTATACCGATGTCAGAGCGTTCAGATTTGACCAGGATCAGCCTGCAGCACAGCCAACTCAGCCAATGAGCCAGCAACAGCCTATGCAGCAGCCTTTGCCGCCGATGAATGAAGAATATTTCGCTTCAGACAACGGCGACGACCTGCCATTTTAATGCAGAATCGATGTAACCTGACCAGTGTTCGGGTTAAACAGAATCTTATTGTTCTTGGCTGAAACAGTTCTTATCTCACCAAACTGACTGATAATCAACTGCTTTTCAGCCAAGATTTTATTTCCTAGCATCACTTTGACGTTTGATTCAGCCGGGATTCTGTAGAATATTTTGTTTGTTTGGCTGGCGTTTTTAGCGTTGTCGCTCAATGAGTTAACGTTTGTAAGCGTGTTTTTGCTATCGAACTGAACCTTTAATGAACCGTCGATATTTGGAATCTTAGCTACTGATACTGAAGCATTTGCCTGATTGCTTTCCGGTGTCACAAACACAACCTTTTTATAGGTGTTTTTGACTATTTTTCCTTTAAAAAGGCTAATATATTCATTTTCAAGGCTTTTCATGTTGTCGGCCATATAAGATGTGGTGTTGCCGTAAGAAACCTCGTTAAAGCCCGAAATAAGCTCATAATAAGCGGTTCTGATCTTCGAAATCTTGTCTAATGCAGCTTTAGCCTTATCTTCCTTGGTGATTTTTCGTGGAGCTCTACCCTCTTCCTCATCATCGTCGTCATCGTCAAACTCTATCTCATTATCAAGGATTTCCAAGAATGTAACTTCTTGTTTTTCAATATAGTTTGACTCATTTCTAATATATGACTCGCGTTTTATTGTTTGATTTGTTGGGATATTGTCGTGGCCGAAAGCGAGAATCACACCGTCGGTGTCGAGAATGACATTCGGGAATGGTTCCTTGCTTTTCTCGTCAGCGGAAATGAAATAAACGGCGTTCGGGTCGATTTCGTTAGTAAGTTGGATATCGACGTCCTTAATGCTGTATTCGGTTTTGTTTTCTTTTACGAAATCGCTGATACCCAATAACCTGGAAGCGAATTCAGCGTATGGGCCGATGTAATAATTCGTTTCCTCGATGGTGAATTCAAGTACTATGACATTACGGGGAAGATAATACAAAATACCGTCTTCCTGAGTTTCCGGAGCATTCTTTGCAAAAGTTGTAACATATTGAGCTTCAACGCTTAATGAAGCAAATAATGATAGTATTAATAAGAATTTTCTCATAATGTTATTATTTATTTAACACAATCGATGTGTAGTTACTTTTTACTTTTTGTGAAGTGATTAATAATGCAATAAATGTAATCAATCCATTGATAATCAATATTTCAAAGCCAAATTTATAGCCATTGAACAGTTGTGTTGAATACATGTTTAATATATAACTCAAAATTGGCGATGCTATTGCGATATAAGGTACAAATTTATCGACCGGGCGTCGGTTTTTGATGAAAAGTCCGAATGTGTACAGTCCGAGCAGCGGTCCGTAGGTGTAGCCGGCGATTTCGAATACTTTGTCGATCAGCGATTGATTGTGGAACGGACGGAACGCTATGATTACCAACAGGTAAACTATCGCAAATACAATGTGAATACGCTTTCTTGTCTTGAGTTTCTGCTCTTCTGAAACGTCGGTTTTGTCGCCAAAATCAAGGAAATTGTAACAGAAAGTGGTCGTCAAAGCCGTCAGTGTGCCATCGGCTGACGAATAGCCTGCCGCGACCAGTCCGATGACAAACACAATGCTAGTGAACTTGCTGAAACTGAATGCGATAGCCGGGAAAATCTTGTCGTTAACCACTACTCCACTTTCGTTTGTAGGCAGTTGAAAACCAGTGCGTTGCGCATAGTAGATGAGTGACGCGCCGAGGCAAAGGAAGATGATGTTGACGAATATGAACAGGATGCTCGAAGTCATCACGTTTTTCTGGGCGTCGCGGAGACTCTTGCACGTCATGTTTTTCTGCATCATGTCCTGGTCGAGGCCTGTCATCACTATGGTGATAAACGCGCCGCTGAGAATCTGTTTCAGCCAGAAACGGCTGTGGTTTGGGTCGGTCTCAAACAGTTTGGTGTAGCCTTGTTCCGACGAGGCTTTCAGCAGGTCGGGAATCGAGATGTTAAGCTCTTTCAAAATGCACACCACGGTGATAATCGCCGCGAGAAGCAGGAATGTGGTTTGCAGGGTGTCGGTCCAGACCACGGTTTTGATGCCGCCTTTGAAGGTATAGACCAATATCAATGCTATGAAAATGACTGCCGGAACCCAGAACGGGATGCCCCAGGCCTTGAACACAAACTCATATAACACAAAGACAACCAAATACATACGAAGAGCCGAGCCGAGCAGACGCGACAAGATGAAGAAGGCCGCGCCGGTCTTTTCGGAGTGCTTTCCGAAGCGCATCTCGAGGTACGAATAGATTGACGTGAGGTTGAGTTTGTAGTATAAAGGCAAGAGTATCAACGCGATAACTGCGTAACCAATGATATAGCCAAGTACTATGCCGAAATACGTGAATTGGCTGGTGTAGACGTTGCCTGGCACCGACATGAAGGTGACGCCCGAAAGCGACGCTCCAATCATGCCGTAAGCAACCACAAACCACGGCGATTTACGGTTTCCGGTGAAGAATGTCTCGTTTGTCGACTTGCGCGAAGTGAAGTGCGCGATGGCGAGAATCAACACTGTGTAAACAATAAAAACCGTTAGTATTAACGTTGACATATATTATTGGTTATAAATAAATTAAACTATTTTATATAAAGTATTACTTTAATATTTTAGCGAACTCTGAAAGCGATTTGAGTTTATCGTGCGGACCTGTTTTTACAGGCTCGTCACCTATTAATATAGTATACATTCCAGCATTACGGCCGAACTCGATATCGGAGTTAGAATCACCTATCATGATGGATTTCTCAAGGTCGATGTCAGGGAAATCGTGTTGCGCCATGTAAGCCATTTTAGGACTCGGCTTGCGGAAATTGTTCGGATCTGACTTCAGTTGCGGGCAAATATAAATCTTGTCGACCCTACCCTTCTGACTTTCAATAGCTTTAAGCATGAAATCGTGAACTGCATCGACGTCTTGGAGTGTCATCAGGCCTTTTCCGACGCCCTGCTGGTTGGTTATAATGATGATACGACCAAATTTCTCAGCAAATATCTTAAATGCTTCTAAAACACCTGGCAAAAACTTGAACTCGTTGATATTCTTGACATAATCGTCGATGAGACGCACGTTGATGACGCCGTCGCGGTCGAGGAACAATGTCCAAGTTTTGTCGATTTTGCCTCTCCAATCCATATTATCTAGGGAAAATAGTGGCTTCGATAATCTCGCAGATGATATGACCAATCATAATGTGAGATTCCTGAATACGAGGCGTGCATTTGCTTGGCACATTGAGCATAATATCGCATACGTCGGCCATTTTGCCGCCGGTCTCCCCTGTCATTCCAATGGTTTTAACACCAATTGCTTTAGCAACCTCAATGGCTTTCAATATGTTAGCTGAGTTTCCCGACGTGCTGATTGCAACAAAAACGTCGCCTTTCTTTGCCGAAGCCTGAAGCATGCGGGCATAAACCATATCGTAGGAATAATCGTTGGCGACGGCTGTCAGATAGCTGGTATTCACGTGTAAAGCCTCAGCATTGAGCGGCGGACGGTCGTAATAGAAACGGCCGCTCAGCTCCGCCGCGAGATGTTGTGCGTCGGAAGCGCTGCCGCCATTGCCGCAAAAATGAATCTTCCCGCCGTTTTTCAGCGATTCAATGCAAACCGAAGCAGCGTCATTGATTCTTTTGACCAGTTTTTTATCTTTGAGAATCAATTGCTTAACATCAATTGAATCTTTTATGATATTTTCAATGGAAATCATTTTTTAAATATTTTTGCAAAGATAAATAAAAAATTCCGAATTTTGCGGCAAATTTTGAAAAATGAAGGGACTTTACACTATTTTGATGCTCATGGTTTCCAATGTCTTCATGACATTCGCATGGTATGGCAATATTAAGCTTAGCGAAATGGGTGTTATGAAAGACTGGCCCTTGATTCTTGTCATTTTAGCAAGTTGGGGCGTGGCTTTTTTTGAGTATTCGTTCATGATTCCTGCCAACAGAATGGGCTCGATTGTTAACGGCGGACCATTTACCTTGGTGCAACTTAAGGTTATTCAAGAAGCTGTTAGCTTGATTATCTTCATGATTATCAGTATCAAAGTATTCAAAATGGGTGAGTTTAACTGGAATCATCTCATTGGATTCGGATTTCTTATACTCGCTGTTTACTTTATTTTTAAAAAATAGTTATTTTTCTTGCTTGTGTTAAGAAAATTTAATACTTTTGTAAATCAAAAATTTATTAAGATATGAAATTTTACGACATTGATTCTATTTTCACTTTTGGAAAATATGAGGGTGAAACATTAGCGGAAGTATTTGAAAAAGACCCTAAATACATCAAATATTGCCAGGAAAACATCGATGATTTCTACATTGCGCCTGATGTTTTGAAGGAGCTGAGGGCATCGTCACGCGACAATAAGTTGTTGACAGCCAACCTCGATGAGATGAGTGACGAGGAATTGCGCGACTTCATGAACGACATGAACGACATCGACGAGTTTGATGAGAGCAAACTTGAAGAGGATTTCGACTGGGAAGAAGGCGAAAACATGTTTGCCGAGGATGAGGATGACATTTTCGGTGAAGACGAGGAAGAATATTTCGATGAAGAAGGCTTTGACGAGCCTTATGATGATCCTTATGACAGATACTGAATCACACCGTCATTTCGAGCGTAGTCGAGAAATCTCCAACTGTTAATAATATGAGATTTCTCCGTTTCGCTTCAGTCGAAATGACGTTATATACGTTCAGCGATTCCGTAGATTTTCTGTTTTGATGACGACGACTGGACAAGTTCCGCAAGGAATCCTGTCATAAACAGCTGTACGCCAACAATTATGCACACAAGCGCCAGGTAGAACAACGGACGGTTTGCCATTCCGTAGGCGTGGAAGGCGAATTTCTTCACTACCAGAATCAATCCGATGATGAAACCGGCGAGGAACATCAGGCTGCCGAGTCCACCGAAGAGGTGCATCGGGCGTTTGCCGAACTTCGAGATGAACGAGATGGTGAGCAAATCGAGGTAACCTCTCACGAAACGGCTCATTCCGAACTTCGAGGTGCCGTATTTGCGCTTCTGGTGATGAACCACCTTCTCCCCTATGTGTGTGAATCCGGCGGCTTTGGCGATGACCGGGATGTAACGGTGCATCTCGCCGTAGATTTCGATGCTTTTCACTACTTCGTTGCGGTAAGCCTTGAGTCCGCAGTTAAAGTCGTGGAGTTTGATACCTGTCATGCGGCGTGTCGACCAGTTGTAGAACTTCGATGGGATGTTTTTCGCCATCTTTGAGTCGTAACGCACTTTCTTCCAGCCACTTACGAGGTCATAGCCGTCTTTCTCAATCATGTTGTAAAGCTCCGGAATCTCGTCGGGACTGTCCTGAAGGTCGGCATCCATGGTGATGACCACGTCGCCTTCAACGATTTTGAAGCCTTCGTTAAGAGCGGCCGACTTACCGTAGTTGCGGCGGAAGCGGATACCTTTGATGTTCGGGTTGTTTTCCTTCAGCTGCTGGATGCAATGCCAAGAGCCGTCAGTGCTGCCGTCGTCGACAAACACGATCTCGTAAGAATAGTTGTTTTCGGTCATGACACGACGAATCCAGGCCTCGAGTTCAGGCAATGATTCCTCTTCATTGAGCAAAGGTATGATGACAGATATATCCATTTTAATCTTTTTTACGTGCAAAGATACTAATAATCAGTGAATAAACCAGCGATAAAATGACATTTATTATCAACAGTGACACGGCGGTGGCTTTTGGCGAGAAAAGCTCGCGCATCATGCGGCCGTTTTGATAAAGTCCCATCCTGCTTTCCATTCCAAAGTAGGCATAAAGCAGATAAATTACGCCGCTGAAGACTAAGGCGCCGAAAATGCCAGTCATGAAACTCATCAAAAACGCCTGTCGGTAGGAGAACTCGCTCCACACGAATTTGTTTTTGAAGAATGCCAGAGTGATGCTTTGGACTACGAACGGAATGAGGTAAATTATTGAAAACAGGTAAGAATATTCGACATAAAGGCGCTCGTAGAAAATCACGTAAGCGACTGATAATAAAACACTTAGCAACAATCCAGCGATAATGATTGTCGACCAATATTGTTTGCCTGTATATGTCGGGTTAAAAATCATTTCATACAAAAAAAGGTAAGCTACTTATATCGCACCGCTCAACCATCTACCCTTGCTGCCTTCCGGCCCTGGGGGAGTTCGACAGGAGCTGGTCGTATAAGACTTACCCGATGCAAAAATACAACTTTTTTTTAAAAGTTGACGAAAAATGTAGATTTTTTTTAATCTTGCAGATGGCACACTGTGCACGGATAGCCTGTCGAGCGGCAACCTTCCATTGTCTCCCAGCATGTTCCGTGTCCATCATGATATCTGTACTTGCAACAAGCCTTTGCGCTTTCGCAATAGTATGGCTTGTCGCTGCTGCATTTAGGTTCGACTTCTGTTTTTACACATGAAACATAAGCTAGAGCTGAAAACAGAATAACAGCAAGAGTTAAGATTGTTCTTCTAGTTGCTTTTTTCATTTTTTAAATATTTTATTGGTTATTAATTGTTGTTGTTTATATAAATATCTCTAAAAAGTCTTGAATTTATCACTTGTCCTTGAATGATATCGTGTACTATACCGTCTTGGATATAGAGGAATGTCGGGACAATCTTAACATTATCGGAGAAGCTTTCGTCGATTTCATAAATCGTAAACTCGGGTTTAAAATAATTCATGAAAGTCTTCTTCCCCTTCCCTCCTACGCAGAAACCTATTGAGCGGTCGGCGATGCTGTCTTTGTCGTAGTTCATGAAATTCGCCATGTTGTTCCAACAGCTTGTGCAGTCGTAGGAGAACACGTAAATAACGTAAGTCGAATCGCTTGAAAGCTCAACATATTCAGGGATTCTCGTTTCAGACAGCGGCTTCATGAACATAGGATGCGGCTTGGCGAACATCGACGGTGTGCGGAATGACTTGCCGGTGACGAAGGCGCAGACCACCAACAGCAGCGATATCAGGCACAACACATATTTCGAGAGGTGTTTTTTGTTGTTGTCGCCATAGATTAATAGTATTATTGAAACACCAATCATTATCGCGTTTCTGATGTATGACATCGCCGGACTGGATTGAAGAACCGGGTTGCTTCCGAAGCATCCGCAATCTGTTATTCCATGTACAATGAATGCGTAGGAATAAAAGATTGTGAAAACCAATAATGTAATTGCAGAGACAAGTCCCAGTAATTTCAGGCGGAAACACAACACAAGGAGGATTCCGAGCAATATCTCGAAAATAATTATCGCCGGAGCCATGAATGCCAGCTGCGGGAAGCCATACGACTCAATAAGCGACTCGAAGGCGTCCACGCCGTTCAGCTTTCCGAATCCTGAAAGCAGAAAAACGACTCCCAGAATTATAGAAAGTATCTTCAGCCAGTTCTTTTTCGCTGTTGTTTCCATCTAAATCAATATATTAGAAATGAACTCCCAATCTAAAACTTAAGCTCGACATTTGTATATCGCCTGCATAAATCAGTGACTCATCATGACCGTATGTGCCTTCCGTAGTCATTGTTCCTGTAACATCGAATGGCGAGTATCTGGTATAGTAAACGCCTAAACTGATATGATTCACTAAAAACAGACCTGCGCCGGCTTCAAACACGGTTGTAAAGTAGCTGTCATATTGGGCGGTATTTGTCTTATCTGAATAATAGTTCACATAATCATAGTAATAGACAAAGGTGTTGCCGTATTCATTGTTTATCTCCAAGTTTGAAATACTTGCGATGTTCAAGCCGAAGTCAGTTTCAACAAAGATTCCTATTGGTTTTGCGAAATAATGGGTGAAATCGATACCCATCATAAATGCAGTGTTGGTGTAAGTCGGGAACTTAGTCACTCTGTACTTATATGCATTCACGTTGTATGCATAATTCATAGCCCATGACAAGTCGTCGAGATATTCCTGGAAGTCTTCCTTCTCGTTATCACAAAGGGCATTATATTGGAAATTAAACTTCAAAAGAATACCGAGGATGCTACCCTTTTTGCTGTTAAACACAGGAATGTGGAGTTGCATGTTGACATTGTAACCCATTTTAGCGGCTCCGTAACCATTTCCGAATCCGGTGTTGTTGAAAACATCTAACGGAGCTGAGAAATCCAGTGAGCTATATTCTCCGAAAGAGCCTAAAGGCATCGCTGTTCCCAAGCTCAGTGAGAATTGCACTCTTTCTCTCGAGAAACGGCGTTGATATTTCTGTTGTACGGGTTGCACTGTGGTTGTCTGATTGTCGACGACTACAGTTTCCTGTTGGGGTTGCTGTTGAGGCTCAGGTTGTGGCTCCGGTTCAGCTTGAGGCTGAGGCTCCTCAGTGACGGCAGGAGTTTCAACAGGTGTTTCAGCAGGCTGTGATTCGAATCTGTCGACTTCGCCATTAGCATAATTGATACTTGTCACCTCATTAATATTAATGACATAGGTCGGTCCATCCTGGTTCGACCATTTTTTGTATTTGATCTCAGTGCTGTTGATTTCAACAACCTTGCTTAAGATTGTCGAGCTGTCTTTTTTTACAATAACATCCTGGGCTGCAGCTATTTTGGCTACTCCTAAAAATATCAATGATAAGAGTAAAAATCTAAATGCTTTCATGTTTTTATTTTTAGAAATTCATACTTAAAGTTAAACCGATTCCGTAGTTGCTTTGATTTTGGAAGGTATTGGCTTTCATCAGTGATGGTGAAACATTAAGTGAATAATGATTGTTTTGCTGTTTATTATAATTGTCGGCAATTCTGTTCATTTTTGTTTTACCTGCGACATTAAAGGCAATCATAAGTGGTAATGAAACATCTGATACGACCAAAGTACCTATAAATGGAATGACGAAATATGGATCATTAAAAGCAATCATAGCAAAATATGATGCAAAGCACACACTTGTTGAAACGATGAAAACAGTGGTAAATGTCTTGCCTGTTTTAATTTGTCTGTGAGCGTGTGAATATGAGCTATAACCGTCATTACCAAGAATATCCCGCACTTCTCTGTCGGACAATGAGCGGCCATTGAGAGACAAGCCGTTGCCATAACATCTCATATATCCGCTAACAACTGGTGCCGTATTATTGTTCTGGTTATTTGCAACCGATTGTTTCGGTTGATTAACTGGTTTAGGCTGTTCTTTAGTTTGCTCAGTAAATTTGTCGATCTCGCCATTTTGATAATTAATGCTGTTTACCTCATTAATATTAATGACATAGGTCGGTCCGTCTTGGTTCGACCATTTTTTGTATTTGATTTCAGTGCTGTTGATTTCAACAACTTTGCTTAAAATCGTTGTATTGTCTTTTTTGACGATAACATCTTGGGCTGTAGCGATCTTAGCTACACCGATAAGGATTAATGCCACGAATAATAATTTTATGCTTTTCATATTAATAAGTTTAATAACACTGCAAAGTTATATATAATTTTTTAGAAATCAAACAAAAATGGAAATAAAAAAAATAATCGTTGATTAATATTGGCGGTTATTAAATTTTGAAAACGAGGGATATTATACTTGAAAACCAGCCATATTCCCGTCAACATCACAATTGACAATATTCTCCAAAAATCGTTTCAAACGAATATGGAGAAACATATTTGGCTTCAAATTCCAAATTAATTATTCGAATAAATGAAAATTCCCGACAGAATCGCTTCCATCGGGAATTTTATTGAGATGTTTCAGAAAACGTCTCTACAGGATTATTTTTCCACTTCTTTCTTCAGACGTTCTGTCAGCATTGGGACAATCTTGTGGAGGTCGCCAACGATGCCGAGGTCAGCAGCTGAGAAGATAGGTGCGTATTTGTCCTTGTTGATGGCGATGATGAAATCTGACTCTTCCATACCTGCGAGGTGCTGGATGGCGCCGGAGATACCGCATGCCATGTAAAGGGCCGGACGCACTGTCTTACCTGTCTGACCGACCTGGAAGCAGTGATCCATGATGCCTGCGTCAACCATGGCACGTGATGATGACACCATGCCACCGAGCACATCGGCCAAAGCCTGAAGCTTATTGAAACCTTCCTTGTCGTGAACGCCACGGCCACCTGACACCAAAATCTTGGCATCGGCGATGTCGTCAGCGCACTTGCAATTCATCTTGGTCTCGATGACTTTCACTTTGAATTTGCTTGCATCGAATTTAGGAGCAAACATTGTGATGGTGCCTTTGCGGCCAGCCTCGCGAACGCGTTTCTGCATCACGCCAGGACGCACTGTCGACATCTGAGGACGTGTGTTAGGGCAAAGAATGGTTGCCATCAGGTTGCCACCGAATGCAGGACGTGTTGAGCGGAACTGCTTCTCGCCTGTCTCCTCGACGATACCGATTTCAAGCTTGGTGCAGTCTGCTGTCAGACCGGTCTTCAAACGTGAAGCGATACGTGGTGCGAGGTCACGGCCGATGGTTGTTGCACCGTAAAGCACGATGCTTGGGCAGCCGGCTGTAATCATCTGATACACAACCTGTGAGTACTGCTCTGTCAAATAATCCTTGAGCTCTGGGCAGTCGGCGACGAGCACTTCGTCAGCACCCATCTCGATGAGGCTCTGAGCCTGATCTTTCACATTGTGACCCAATAACATTGCCACGACTTTCTCGCCGAGAGCGTCGGCCAAGTCGCGAGCTTTACCTAAAAGTTCGTAAGCTACGGATTGAATCATACCTCCGCGCTGTTCTGCGAACACATAAACGTTTTTGTAATCCTTGATATCCATGGCTTTACTTTTAGATTAAATGTTTTTCTTTAAGTTTCTTAACAATGATTTCCACAGCTTCTTCTTCGCTGACTTCGAACACTTCGCCCGGAGCCTTGAGCTGTTTCGGGAATGACTGCCACACTTTTGTCGGTGAGCCTTTCAGACCGAGTTTGTTCTCGTCGACATCTAGTTTGTCGGCACCCCAAACTTCAACTTCTCTGTCGTAAGCGTCAACGATGCCGGCCACTGTCATGTAACGTGCCTCGAATGCTGATGCCAACACTGTGAGGACGCACTTGCCTTCGACTTCGAGAGTCTGCACGCTGTCTTCGTTTTCTTTCTTCACGATGAAGTTGCCGTTCTTTTCGCGTTCAGCGTCGATGACGTATGAAACCTGTGGTAATCCGAGGTGTTCAGCCATCTCAGGACCAACTTGTGCTGTGTCACCGTCGATAGCCTGACGGCCAGCGATGATGAGGTCATAGTCCAAAGTCTTGATAGCGCCTGCCAATGCGTATGATGTCGCGAGAGTATCAGCACCAGCGAACTTTCTGTCGCTCAATAAGATAGCTCTGTCGACACCCATTGCGAAAGCTTCTCTCAGGATGAGGTCGGCTTGTGGGGGTCCCATGGTGATAACTGTGACGTTAGCGCCGTATTTGTCTTTCATGCGGAGTGCGAGTTCGAGACCGCCCTTGTCGTCAGGGTTCATGATGCTCGGAACGCCTTCACGGATAAGAGTATTCTTTACCGGATCGATTTTGATTTCGGTAGTATCAGGTACTTGCTTAATACAAACTATAATATTCATAATCCTTCCCTCCTATTTAAATAAATGACCGGCGATAACCATTCTCTGAACCTCTGATGTACCTTCGTAGATCTCGGTAATCTTGGCGTCACGCATCATGCGCTCGACCGGATATTCACGTGTGTAGCCGTAGCCGCCGTGGAACTGGACTGCCTTTGTAGTCACTTCCATAGCTGTCTCAGCTGCGAAGAGTTTTGCCATTGCTGCGTCTGCTGAGTATGGGAGACCTTTATCTTTCTTCCATGCTGCGCTTCTGACGAGCAAACGAGCTGCCTCGACCTTTGTCTTGAGGTCGGCCATCTGGAATTGTGTGTTCTGGAACTGGGCGATAGCCTTGCCGAACTGTTTACGTTCCTTGGTGTATTTCACTGTCTCATCTATAGCGCCTTGAGCGATGCCGAGAGCCTGTGAAGCGATACCGATACGGCCGCCGTCGAGGGTCTTCATAGCGATGTTGAAGCCTTTTCCGAGAGGTCCGAGGAGGTTTTCCTTTGGCACTTCGCAGTTTTCGAAAATCAACTCGCAGGTCGCGCTGCCGCGGATACCCATCTTCAACTCTTTCTTACCGATGCTGAAGCCCTTGAAGCCTTTTTCAACGATGAATGCCGAGATGCCCTTGGTGCCTTTGCTCTTGTCGGTCATTGCCATGACGATGAACACATCGGCGTAAGCTGCGTTGGTGATGAAAATCTTTGTTCCGTTGAGGATGTATTTGTCGCCAGCGTCGACAGCCATTGTCTGCTGCATGGCGGCGTCGGTACCGGCGTTAGGCTCGGTGAGACCGAAAGCGCCGATCCATTCGCCTGAAGCGAGCTTCGGCAAATATTTCATCTTCTGTTCCTCTGTTCCGTTTTCAAGGATTGGTGCCATGCACAATGATGTGTGGGCTGAAAGGATAACGCCTGTGGTGGCGCACACTCTTGAGAGCTCCTCAACAGCCATGATGTACATCTGCACTGATCCGCCGGCTCCGCCGTACTGGCGTGGTACCGGGATGCCCATCAAACCTAATTTCGCCATCTTCTTGACGGTCTCCATAGGGAAACGTTCTGTCTCGTCAACTTCGGCTGCCAAAGGCTTGACCTCGTTCTCCGCAAACGATCTGATCATCTGCAGGAACAATTCTTCTGTCTTTGAATAGCTAAAATCCATGTTTTAGATATGTTATTTCAATTAATATTTTTTAAATCCTAGTATTTGTAGAATCCTTCGCCTGTCTTACGGCCTAAGAGACCTGCGCGCACCATCTTTCTCAAAAGTGGATGTGGGCGGTACTTAGGATCACCGAATTCGTTGTAAAGCACCTCCATGATGGCGAGGTTGACATCGTTTCCGATGAGGTCGGCCAATGCGAGAGGTCCCATTGGGTGATTTGCGCCAAGCATCATGCACTTGTCGATATCCTCTGCTGATGCGATACCGTCGGCCAAGATACCAACTGCCTCGTTGATCATAGGGATGAGGATGCGGTTGACAACGAAACCTGGGGCTTCCTTCACCTCGACCGGCTGTTTGCCGATTGATGTGGCGAGCTCAACGATGCATTTTGTCACTTCATCGCTTGTGAGCTGTCCTTTGATGACTTCCACCAATGCCATTCTGTCGGCCGGGTTGAAGAAGTGCATGCCGATAAACTGTGCCGGACGTGTTGTGCAGGCAGCGATTTCGGTGATTGACAATGATGATGAGTTGGTTGCGAAGATTGCTTCCGGCTTGCAGATCTTGTCGAGTTCGGCGAACACCTCTTTCTTAAGAGCCATATCTTCTGATGCAGCCTCGATTACGAGGTCGGCGTCTTTGAATGTGGCGTAGTCGGTGGTGGTGATGATGTTCTTCAAAAGAGCGTCAACGTCCTCTTGAGTCATCTTGCCTTTCTCAACGAGTTTAGCGTAACCTTTTGCGATTGAACCCATTGCCTTGTCGATGCTGGCCTGAGTTCTGCTCTTCATGACGACTGGCATCTTAGCTGCAAAAGCCTTCACGATACCCTTTGCCATGGTTCCTGTTCCGATAACGAATACTTTCATAATATTTGAATTAAATTATTTTCCTTTAAAATTTGCTTTTCCTTTATTAAGAAACGCTGTCATGCCTTCTTTCTGGTCTTCTGTGGCAAAACATTTTCCGAAGTTGCGGTTTTCCAGTTCGATTGCGTCGGCTGAGTTCATGTCGTAGCTCTCGTTGATACATTCCTTGGCATATTTGATAGCCAAAGGTGCGTTGGCGACTATCTTCTGGGCTGTCTCAATGACTCTTTCCATCAATTCTTCAGGAGCAAAAACGGCGTTCACCAAACCGATGCGCAGTGCTTCGTCGGCACGGATGGCCTTGCCGGTGTAGATCATCTCCTTGGCGTAGCCTTGTCCGATGAGCTTTGCAAGACGGTATGTGCCGCTGAAACCAGGTGTAATGCCCAGTCCCACCTCAGGCTGACCGAACTTGGCGTTGCTTGAGGCATAACGAAAGTCGCATGCCATTGCCAGCTCGCATCCGCCGCCGAGGCAGAATCCGTTGACGGCAGCTATGACAGGAATCGGGAGCAGCTCTATCTTACGGAAAGCGATGGCGCCGAGTTTACTGAACTCATAGCCTTCTTTCTCGTAGAGATACACCATCTCTGAGATATCCGCGCCTGCCACAAACGATTTCTCGCCGTCACCAGTGATGATGAGAACGCGGGTCTTCTTCGTGTCGAGGTTGCTGACGAAGTCGTCGATTTCTCTCAAAACCGTCGAATTCAGTGCATTCAACGATTTAGGAGCCGACACCGTCATGATGCAGATACCGTCTTCCTTGACTTCGCTTTTTAAATATTGATATTCCATGATTAGTCAACCATTGATTTGAGGTTCGGGCTGATGATGAGCTTCGCCTCTGTTGCGGCCTGCACCTGATCGACAGTGAATTCAGGATGGATCTCTGTGAGGACGATGCCTTCTTTTGTGATTTCCATCACACCCATCTCAGTGATGATCATGTTGACCTGACCTGCTGCTGTGAGAGGCAGTGTGCATTCCTTCAAGATCTTAGGAGCACCTTTCTGTGTGTGTTCCATGGTAAGGATAACGCGTTTTGCACCGACCACAAGGTCCATTGCGCCACCCATGCCAGGAGCCATCTTGCCCGGGATGATCCAGTTGGCGAGGTTACCCTTCTCATCGACCTGCAATGCGCCGAGGAACGACACGTTGACGTGACCGCCGCGGATGATTGCGAATGATGTTGCTGAATCAAATGTGCAAGCGCCTGGTGTCAAGGTGATGAAACCACCGCCAGCGTTGATGAGGTTCTTGTCTTCCTTGCCTTCTTCAGGTGTCGGGCCCATGCCCATAGCACCGTTCTCGGTCTGCAGCGTCACTGAAACGCCTTTTGGAAGGTAGTTAGGAATCAATGTCGGGATACCGATACCAAGGTTCACTACATCGCCGTCATGCAGCTCTTTTGCCGCTCTCTTGGCGATAACTTCTCTCATTTCATTTTTATCCATATTCTGAAATATTTAATTGTTATTGTAATTTCTAATTTTTTACAACCAGTTGGGATAAGGCAGCCTTATCCTCTACGGGTTATTTCATGCCTCGTTTAACCATTTCCTGAACCACGAATGATGCCACGTCGTCGGCGTAGGTGTTCATTCCGAAGCCGGCGTCGAAACCAAGTTCCTTAGCCAACTCGTGCGAGATACGGGCGCCACCGCAGCAGCAAATCATCTTGTCGCGCAAGCCTTCAGCCTCCATCAGCTCGATGAGGTTGGTCATATTCTTGATATGAACGTCTTTCTGGGTAACTGTCTGTGAGACGAGCAATGCATCAGCGTGAAGTTCAACGCCTTTTGCGATGAATTCCTCATTCGGCACCTGCGAACCGAGGTTGTAAGCCTCAATCATCTCATAACGCTCTAGTCCGTAGTGGCCTGCGTAACCTTTCATGTTCATGATAGCGTCGATACCCACGGTGTGAGCGTCGGTACCTGTACTTGCACCCACGATGACAATCTTACGTCCGATGTTTTCTTTGATGTATTTGTCGGTCTCGTACATGTCCATGGTGTTCGACTCGACCTTCGGAACGTAAATTGTGCTGTAATTCACGGTATGTGTGCAGCTTCCGTAGCAGTTAAAGAACGTGAATCCAGGTGTTAACTCTTTGTAATACACCACAATAGGATTCTCGAAACCCATAGTTTTGAGGAGTTGTTTTGCTGCCTCAACAGCTTCTGCGCCGCATGGCACCGGTAATGTAAAACTCAGCTGGGTCTTGCCGTCGTTCATCGTGTCGCCATACGGCTTAATTTTCGTCAAGTCTAAGGTTTTGTCAAAATCCTTAGCTTCCATCGAATATAATCCTTCGCTCATATATTATATAAATTATTCTTTATCAACGAGTTAAATAACAGTACAAGACAAAGGCGGATTCACCTTTATCAAGTCAGCAAATATAATATATTTTTTTTAATAAAAAACAAAAAAATTAGAATTTTTGATAACGGAGATTATTGGTATCATTTTCGAAATACTCACAGTACCCTGTGGTAGGTCGTATTTCTGCAAATGATACCAATAATCTTTTGATCAGATGGAATAACCTTACGGTAAGTCGTTACTTCTTTTCCGAAATATTTTCTTTCTGAACATGAACATATTAAAGATGATGAAAACGACAATCAAAATCCCCAAAGTGATGAGTGCTTGGGTGAAGCCTTGAGGTGCATAGCTGACTAAAAGTAGCACAGGGAAGCCGAGTGCCACCGCCGGAAGTGACTGTAAAACAAGGTTATTTGCTGCCGGAGTCTCAAATTTTGGGTCAATCTCTCGAAGCAGAATCATGCCATTGGAAGCGGTGCCTGTAAGCATGCCGAACATGCTGAAAAATCCTTCATAAACATAATTCGGATAGATATGTTTGCAGACTTTCAGAACAAACCAGAATGTGGCGATAGCGCCGAGAGTGCAAACGAGGATGTAAGGTATTGCAAAACCTTTGAATTCACTAAAGTTTATGGCCGCAGTACCTGCAACAATCATGATGTCGAAGAAGAAGCCGCTGATACGGTTCAAAAGGTAATTATTGATGTATTCTCTCTTCATGATTTGTCTCTTTCTCAAGACTTTTATAATGCCTTTAATCATGATGCCGAACAGCGTGCCAAGCAGGAAGTTGAAGCCCCACATCAACGGCATAAGTGTCTTTTCGCCGAAGCTGCCGAGGTCTAAAGTCTGCAGAAAATGATTAAACAAATAAACCAAAAGGTATGTAAAAAGTATCAGGCAGAACTGTATAGACAACTTGTCAACTGATTCAGTATCAGGGATTTCGTTCTCGCCTTCGTAATCGCTTAGTTTGTTCATCTGTTTCTCTTTTATCTCCGAAATCTTGATTTTTCCTTTCTTTTTCAAGATGTTAAGATATATAACGCCGACCACACAACCGATTATGAATCCCATCGCGGCTATTGAAAGTCCGAAATCCTTTCCAGGGAATGCGATGCCTTGCTCCGCCGCCCTGTCCATATAGATGGTGCCGAAATTCAACGCCTGTCCCGGTCCTTGGCCGTAACCCATAGGGAGAAGCAAGCCCGCGGCATAGAAAATCTGCTTTCCGAAATAGAACATCGGAATCGTAACCAACAGACCCACAATGCCTTGGATGATATAGGTGCTGGCAGTCAACGTGCCGGTTTCAATGACTTTCATGGTGCTTGACTTCGACTCCACTTTATTGTTTTTCAACGCCAAAGCGACAAATCCGAGACCAAGGGCGTGATAGGTTATTATTTCCATCGTACTCTTGTTGATGAGGTCTTCCCAACCCAGCACATCAGAATAAATCCATCTGAAAATCAATATTAAAGCGCCGCCAATCAATGCTGAAGGAATGAGACTTTTCTGCATGAATGAGACTTTGGTTCTAATAATGTTGCCTGCCAAGAGTCCGACAGCGATGATACATAACTGTAACATGACACTCCACACTTGGTCGGTTGCGAAAAATGGTACTGCTAAAATATTCATATTCAATCGAGATTGTTTAGTTTCTCTTCCAATGCGACAATGATGTCGCGGTATTTTGCGGCGTTCATGAAGTCGAGTTCCTTGACGGATTTCTCCATCTCTTTCTTGGCTTCCTGAATGGCTTTTTTGATGTCTTTAGGCGAGCGGTAAACCGTCGCTTTTTCTTCTGCCACCGTTCGTATCTGCTCGTCGGTGGTGGCATATTCGTTGAGACGTTGCTTGTTCAAGGTGTCGCCCCAAGCGTTGTCCAACGGCTTGATAATTGTCTTCGGCACTATGCCGTTCGCGATGTTATATGCCATCTGTTTCTCGCGTCGGCGTTGTGTCTCGTCGATGGTTTTCTGCATCGATTCGGTGATTTTGTCGGCATACATTATCACTTTGCTGTTGGCATTACGCGCCGCGCGTCCTGCCGTCTGTGTCAGCGAGCGTTCTGAACGGAGGAATCCTTCTTTATCGGCATCCAAAATCGCAACTAATTGAACCTCAGGCAAATCCAAGCCCTCACGTAGTAGGTTCACTCCCACCAAAACGTCGAAGTCTCCCCTTCTCAAGCCCATCATGATCTCGACGCGGTCGAGGGTGTCGACGTCGGAATGTATGTATCTTGTTCCGATATTCAGGTTGTTGAGGTAGTTGGTCAGCTCCTCAGCCATGCGCTTTGTAAGGGTGGTGACCAGCACACGTTGCCTGTTTCTTATCACGTGAACTATCTCGTCAACGAGGTCGTCGACTTGGTTGGTGCAAGGCCGCACCTCGATGACCGGGTCCAGCAAGCCTGTCGGACGGATGAGCTGCTCCACGTAAACGCCCTGTGTTTGCTGCATCTCGTAGTCGCCCGGAGTCGCGCTGACGTAGATAGTCTGTCCCGTAAGTGCTTCAAACTCATCGAATTTCAGCGGACGGTTGTCGAGCGCTGACGGCAGTCGGAAGCCGTATTCCACCAATGTCTGCTTGCGCGATCGGTCGCCTCCGTACATGCCTCTGATCTGCGACACCGTGACGTGGCTCTCGTCGATTATGGTGATGAAGTCATCGGGGAAGAAATCGAGCAGACAGAACGGGCGCGTGCCGGCGGCGCGTCCATCAAAATATCGTGAATAGTTCTCGATACCAGAACAGTAACCGAGCTCGCGAATCATCTCAACATCATGATTTACACGATCTTCCAGACGTTTCGCATCTTCATATTTTCCTATCTCACGAAAATACTCGGCCTGTGTAAACATGTCGAGCAGAATCTCTTCTGTGGCTTGTTTTATCTTTTCTTTTGATGTGACAAAGATATTTGCCGGAAACAGCGTAATACTCTGCAAACTCTCGATTCTGGTGCCGTTTATCGGGTCAAACGACTCGAGTTCCTCGATCTCATCATCCCAAAATATGATCCTGAACGGTGTCTCGGAATATGCCGGAAAAACGTCTACGGTGTCGCCTTTCACACGGAATCGTCCGCGGGTGAATTCTATGTCATTGCGGCTGTAAAGCGCGTTCGAGAGGTTAAAAAGAAGGTCGTCGCGACGGATCTTCTGTCCCAGCTCGATGTTTATCACATTTTTACTGAAATCTTCAGGGTTTCCAATGCCGTAAATACATGATACAGAGGAGACTACAATCACGTCGCGTCGTCCTGAAAGCAATGCCGAGGTGGTACTCAGTCGCAGCCTGTCAATCTCGTCGTTTATCGACAAATCTTTCTCGATATAGGTGTTTGTCTGCGGAATAAACGCTTCTGGTTGATAATAATCGTAATATGAAACGAAATATTCGACCTTGTTTTCAGGGAAGAACTGCTTAAACTCGCTGTAAAGCTGTGCCGCGAGGGTCTTATTGTGGCTTAAAACCAATGCCGGACGGTTCAACTCCGCCAGCAGATTGGCTATTGTGAACGTCTTTCCCGAACCGGTAACTCCCATCAAAGTCTGATACCTCTCCCCTGCCAGAATGCCGTTTTTCAGCTGTTCGATGGCTTGAGGCTGGTCGCCCGTTGGCTTAAACTCCGATGACAGTTTGAAATTCATCAGTTTTTCTTGCTTTGCTTAAACAAAAACTCTTTTTCTTCCTCAGTGAGACTACTATAGCCGCCTTTGCTAATCTTTTCAAGGATTTCGTCGGTGCGGCGTTCGTCATCGGCACGTTCTTTGTTATAATCCCAGTCTGATTTAGGCCTTTGACTCGTAAAATCTCTGTCTTTATTGAATTTTATGTTGAATTTAGGCCTCCAAATGCCTTCTTTGTAACGCCAATATAGGATTAGTCCCAAGCCGAAAAGCATGCCGCCTACATGTGCGAAATGCGCCACATTGTCGACTGATGAGAATCCTGAGAAAAGCTCAATGAGACCGTAAATAATCACAAACCATTTTGCCTTAATCGGGATGGCGAAGTATATGTAAATCCGTGAGTTAGGCCACATCATGCCGAATGCCAGAAGTATGCCGTAAACAGCACCCGAGGCACCCACCGTCGTCAGCATGTTCAGATACTCGTCAACAGGTATGCTTCTGTTGCCCATCCTCACAAATTCGTAGTTTTGAATCATATCCGAAAGCTGGATGTACTGCACAAGTTCCTGCGTCAAGCCGGCGCCAATGCCGCAAACGAAGTAAAACACCAGGAAACGTTTGGGGCCCCATGCATTTTCAATGGAGTTTCCAAACATCCAGAGGGCGAACATATTGAAAAACAGATGCGCGAAGCCGCCGTGCATGAACATATATGTCACAAACTGATACGGCCTGAAATCCGACGCTCCGATGTAATGCAAGCCGAGATAATCCGACAAGTCGATGCGCCAAACAGCCTCCGCCGCCCATGTGGCGAGAAAGAATATTGCATTGATTATCAATAAGTTTTTTACCACTGTGGGTAAAATCGAAAAGCCTTGTGGTCTAAATTGATTGTCCATTAGTTCAAACGTGTTTTTATGTCGTCAGCATTGATGATTGTGAAGATTTTCCTGCCATTTGGCGCCACTTCCGCTACCGCGCAGCCGAAAAGCCTGTCGACGATGTCCTGCATCTCCACCGAACTCAATGTCTGTCCCGCCTTCACTGCCATCTGTGATGCCAGCGAACGAGCTAAATTTAACTTCTTATCTGATTGATTACCAGAGAGATTAGTCTTGTAATCCTCTAAAATTTTCTCAATTATCGAAACAGCGTCACTGCCTTTGCAATCGACCGGTGTACCATTGATTACAAAAGTAGTGTTGTTCATCGCTTCAATCCTGAATCCTATTTTCTCAAGCTCAGGTTTCATCTCTTTCAAAATAGATGCATCATTGATATTCAAGGAGATATGATGCGGAAACAGTTCCTGCTGCGAGGCGATGACCTCAGTCTCCATCTCTTTCAGATACTTCTCGTAAAGAATCCTTTCATGCGCCAGATGTTGGTCGATGACAAGTATTCCCGACTTCACCGTTGTCACGATATACGACTGCTGCAGCTGAATGTAAAGATTCTTCTGTTCCTCTTCAAAAGGCTTGTTTTCGCTGGTGTTTTCGCCAATCGAAGTATTGGAGACGGTGTCGTTGCTGCTGTCGTAGGCGATACGCCAATTCTGCTGTTGCTGATGCCGTATCGGACTGATTTTAAACGGGTTATAATTAGGGTCAAAGTCAGTTTTCGGTGTTATGACTGGTCGGTCCATGCGACTTGCCTCTCCGAAATCAATGCCCATATTCGGGTTGATGTCGAAGTCGAGCATCGGGGCTAAGTTATTCTGTCCTATAGCTTTACGTACCGCCGAATGCATGATGGCATAAATCAGCTTCACATCAATGAAATTAACTTCGGTCTTAGTCGGATGGATATTGATATCGATTTCTTTCGGATCTATCTGAATATCAAGGAAATAGCCAGGGAAACAATCCTGTGGAATGAGTTCCTTGTAAGCGTTCTCCACCGCATGATGCAGATAGGCATGTTTGATGAAACGGCGGTTCACGAAGAAATACTGTTCGCCTCTTGTCTTCTTGGAAAACTCAGGTTTTACTATGAATCCGTCGATTGTAACTGTCTCAGTCACTTGGTTAACAGACAGCAGCTTGCTATCGTAATCTTTGCCGAAGAGCCCGACGATGCGTTGCTTCAGCGTGCCTGGATAAAGATGGAAAAGCTCTTTGTCGTTGCTCACAAAAGTGAATCCAATCTCCGGATTCATTATCGTGATGCGGAAAAACTCCTCGTTGATGTGACGAAGCTCTGCCTCATTGGATTTCAAGAAGTTACGTCGTGCAGGCACATTGAAAAACAGATTCTTTATCGTGAAGTTTGTGCCGACAGAAGCTGGTTTTGGAAGCTGTTCAATTACTTTCGAGCCTTCGATACGAATCTTTGTGCCTACCTCGTCTTCTTTTCTGCGTGTCGTCAGTTCGACCTGCGCCACTGCTGCTATTGATGCGAGTGCCTCTCCACGGAATCCCATGGTTTTTATGGCAAAAAGGTCATCGGCACAGGTGATTTTCGAGGTGGCATGACGTTCAAAACATAGACGTGCATCCGTCTCCGACATGCCGCAGCCGTTGTCGATCACTGTGATGAACGTGCGGCCGGCGTCTTTCACAATCAGATCGATTTGTGTGGCTCCGGCATCTATCGCGTTCTCAATCAGCTCCTTCACAACGGACGCCGGCCGCTGGATGACCTCACCGGCAGCAATCTGATTGGCAACAGAATCGGGAAGTAACTTAATGATATTCAACGACATAGCTACTTACCTCCCAACTTCAGGAACATGGTGATGAAATTCTCCACGAATGGCGTAAAGAAAATGATATAAATCAAAAACGCCGAGATTCCAAATATTATTGAATAGCGCATCATTTTGAATGATGACGCCTTTTTATTCGGACGGCCGTCCTCGCCTGTCCGTCCCCAACTCTTTCTCATTTTAACTCTAAGTTTCTCACTGTCAGTGAGTTGAGAGTCCAAACCTAATGCAGCCTTCTTCTTCTCCAACGCCTCTTTCTCCGGATTGTAATATCTCGGGATATAGTTAAACTTAGGCATTTCCGGCCTGTGAAACATGAAAATTCCCATAATTCAATATTTAAACTGCAAAATTAAACATTATTTTTGAGATTTCAGCCATTATTTTGTAAATAAATATTATTATCTTTGCAAATTAAACCCGTTAAATCTGACTAACAATGAAAAAGTTGTTATTTATTTGTCTTTCAATGACTTGCATCCTTTTTTCGTGCAATGACAACTCCACCGACACGAAAATAAACACTTGTACCGAGAATGACAATTTGATGAAATATACAAGTTATATTGATGTAACTAATTACAAATCGGGATATTACGTCAATATTTCAAATCCTTGGAACGAGAAGTCGCTTGGTGAGTTTTACCTCTACCCTGATTCATTGGAACTCCCGAATGAGCTTGAAAACCTGACAGTAATTCGTACTCCCGTGAAGAATGTGATTGCTTATTCTTCAACGCAATGGTCTGTGTTTCTTGAACTTAACGAAATAGGCAGAGTGAAAGGTATCCTTGAAAGCGACTATACCGACAACCCTGAAATCAAACGACTTTTAGCTGAAAAAAAAATTGAGGATGTGGGTATTGAGACGAGTTTGAAGACTGAAATAGTGATAAATCTGCATCCTGATGTGATTCTTTACACACCTTATTCAACTGTTCCGAAGACCGAGATCGGTGAACTTACTGGCGCTGTGATGTTTCCATTCGCCGATTACCTTGAAAATCATCCGCTTGGACGTGCCGAATGGCTGAAAGTGATTGGTTTTCTTACTTGTCGTGAAACAGATACCGATAAATGGTTTAACGACATCATAAGTCGTTATGAATCATTGAAAGAACTATGTAATAATGCTGAAAACCGACCTACTGTTTTCTCCGATCTGCCGTTTGAAGGTCAATGGTATCTGCCTGGCGGTGCAAGCTATATCGCTCAGATTTTTCACGATGCGGGCGCTGATTATGTTTGGAAGGACAACAACTCCACCGCGAGCCTGCCTGTCGATGCCGAAACGGTGCTTTCCAAGGCTCGTGACGCCGATTTCTGGCGTGTCATGAACTCAACCAATCACAAGTTCACCTACGAGAGCTTAGCCGCTGAAAATGAATTATATACGCATTTCAAAGCATATAAAAACCACAATGTCATAGTGTGCGACATCCGCGAAAGCGGCTATTTTGAGAAATCTGAATACGAGCCTGACTTGCTGCTGAAGGATTTTGTGCTTGCTTTCCATCCTGAAATGCTTGAAAATGAAGACTATACGCCAAAATATTTTTACTTGTTGAAAGATGAAAAATAGCAGGATAACAATCGGAATTTTAGGAATCATCATCCTTGGAATCATTCTTTTCGTGTTGAATCTGTTCGTCGGTTCGGTGATGGTGCCGTTTGAGGATATATTTAAAGTATTACTTAAAGATAATGCTGATAAAACATTGAGTGTCATTATATTCAATTATAGACTTCCTCAAGCTCTTACAGCACTTTTAGCCGGTTCTGCCCTTGCGGTGGCGGGCTTGTTGATGCAGACCTTGTTCCGCAACCCTCTCGCCGACCCTTCAATGCTCGGAATCAGCAGCGGCGCTAGTTTGGGAGTCGGAATAGTGATTCTTCTCACTGGCGCTATTTCCGGTGCCGCAGTGTCATCATTCGGGTGGTGGTCGACAATTGGTGTGAGTTTAGCGGCTTTCATCGGTGCCGTCCTGGTGCTTTTCGTGATGCTGGCGTTCAGCTCGCGCATGAAAAACATGACCACGTTGATTATCATTGGTTTGATGATAGCATATTTGGCTGGCTCAATAACCGATATTTTGAAGTTTTTCAGCTTGAAAGAAGACATCCACGCCTTCGTGATTTGGGGCATGGGTAGTTTCTCGGGCGTCGGCACTTCAAAAATGACTGTTTTCGCAATAAGCATCATAATCGGACTTGTAGCAACATTTTTCCTGTCTAAGAACTTGAATATCTTATTGTTAGGCGAAATGTACGCCGAGAATCTTGGCATCAACCTCAAACGCAACAGTGTCATCATAATTTTGATTTCAGGATATCTTACAGCTATCGTGACAGCCTACTGTGGCCCTATTGCATTTGTGGGACTTGCAATGCCTCATATCGCGCGATTCCTGTTTAAAAGCAGCGACCATCGCCTGCTCATCCCTGCCACGATGTTGATTGGCATGGACATGGCTCTATTCTGTAACCTCATCGCCAGAATGCCAGGTTTTGAAGGCAATTTGCCTATCAACGCTGTGACGGCCTTCATCGGTGCACCAGTGGTGATTTCAGTAATAATGAAAAGTAAAAAATAAATGGAAATATTAAAAACATCAGCATTATCAATTGGTTACGAAAACAAGACCGTCGTTTCCAACATCAACGTCTCATTAAATGAAGGCGATATCATCGCTTTGATTGGTCCCAATGGTGCCGGCAAATCGACGCTTTTCAAGACTTTTTCTACACATATCAAACCGCTTGGTGGCAAGATTGAGTTGTTCGGCAAGGATCTGATGTCGTATTCGCCAAAAGAACGCGCTAAAATGCTCGGAATAGTTCTTACCGAACGTCCTGACGATATGTTTCTGAAGGTGTTCGACGTGGTCGCGGCCGGTCGTTATCCCTACACCGGAATGTTCGGAAAGCTGTCTGAAAACGATGAAAAAGAAATTAAAGTATCACTTGAATTAGTTGGTGTTAATCATCTGATTGACAGAGTCTTCAATACTTTATCCGATGGCGAAAAACAGAAGGTCATGATTGCTAAGGCAATAGCTCAAAACACGCCAATAATCATGCTCGACGAGCCGACAGCATTTCTGGATTATCCGAGTAAAATCGAATTGTTTTCGTTGCTGAAGAAGTTGGCGAAAGAGCAAAAGAAAGCCATACTTTTCAGCTCTCACGACCTCGAGCTTCTGCTCCGTTACACCGACAACCTCTGGATTATCGCGAAAAACAAACCATTTGCCGCCGGACAGAGTGCCGAATTGCTAAAAAATGGAGTTATAAAAGAGTATTTCGGACTTAAAGACATTGATAATCAATATCTTTTAAATCAAAACATTTAAAATGAAAAGACTTCCTTTCCTATTAATATTACTTTCGATGTTATCTTGCAGCAAAACCCATGTCGATTTGATTGTTTATAATGCTAACGTCTATATTGTTGATAATCAATTTAGTAAAGCTGAAGCATTCGCCGTTAAAGACGGAAAATTTGAAGCAATCGGATCAAATAAAAACATTTTAAGACATTACACTGCATATCAAACCCTTGACGCTCAAGGACAAAGCATTTATCCGGGTTTTATCGACGGACACTGTCACTTTGTGGGTTATGGCGAGACCAAAGCGCGTTATGCCGATCTAAATGGCTGTAAATCATTCGATGAAGTGTTGGAACGACTTGATAGACATAATGAAGATAATGCTTCTGAATGGCTTTTAGGACGTGGCTGGGACCAAAATCTGTGGGAAGTCAAGGATTTTCCTGAAAACACTAAGCTGCACAAGCATTTCCCGAATAAAAAAGTGCTTCTCACCCGAGTCGACGGACATGCTGTACTTGTAAGTGACAACGTGCTGAAAACCCTTGGTTTTAATGAAAAATCCGAAGTTGATGGAGGCGAAATCATATTAAATAAAAAAGGCAAACCCACAGGTATCCTTCTTGACAACGCTGCCGACATGGCTAAGGCTATCATCCCTCATCTCAATAACCAACAGAAAATCAATGCGTTAAAGATAGCACAACGCGATTGTTTCAAGCATGGTTTAACAGGCGTTACTGATGCCGGACTCGACATCCGAAGCATAGCTTTGATTGATTCTTTGCAGCAAGAAGGCGTTCTTAAGATGAAAGTTAACGCTATGGTTAACCCCGACGACGAGACCATGGATTATTTCATGAAGTTCGGAGTCATTGAAAAAGAACGACTTACAGTGCGTTCCGTAAAGATTTACGCCGACGGTGCTCTCGGCTCGCGTGGAGCCAAGCTGCTTGAGCCTTATTCAGATGCTCCTGAAACCTCAGGTTTGATTGTTGAAAGCGAAGATTTCTATGACCATGTTTGCGAAAAAGCCTATAATGCCGGCTATCAGGTATGCTGCCATGCCATTGGCGACGGTGGCGTTCGTATGATTCTCAACGAATATGCGAAGTTCCTTAAAAGCGAAAACGACCTCAGATGGCGCATTGAGCATTCGCAAGTGGTTAATCCACAAGACTTTGCGCTTTACAAAGAATATAGTATAATTCCTTCAATTCAGGCGACACATTGTACTTCCGACATGCCTTGGGCCGAGGATCGTCTTGGCTCTGAACGTATCCAAGGCGCATACGCTTACAAGACTTTGCTAGCACAAAACAGCTGGCTCATCAACGGCACCGACTTCCCTATCGAACACATCTCTTCTATCAAGACGTTCTATTCATCTGTAGCACGTAAAGATTTGATTGAGAATAAATTAACACGTGAGGAAGCTTTAAAATCGATGACAATATGGGCTGCAAAAGGTTACTTCGCTGAAGGCCGCAAAGGGAGCATCGAAGTCGGCAAAGAAGCTGATTTTGTTATCCTTTCCGATGATATAATGAACATTGAAGACGAAAAAATCCCCGAAGTAAAGGTGGTTAACACGTTTGTCAACGGAGAAATGGTTTATTAAGTATTTTTAATGCCCTTTGCAGAAATGCGACCTACCACAGGGTACTGTTGAGCATTTCGAAAAGGGCATTAAAAATATTAAAAAATCTCTTTCAAATCATCTGTGGTGAGACTATTGAAGTCGCCGGATGACATGAAGCCTCCGACCATGTTTTCACGTTTAAGGCCGTTTAAAAGCTTAACAAGTTCATCTTTCGAGTGAACAACCTTCAAATCAGGACGCTGGAAGCCTTTAATAATGCGCTCGTCGGTCATCATTTCGAGTTTCTTAATCGCAACGGCATGCGGATCATAGAATACAACAGCTTTATCACAGTTGTCGAGGCAGTGCGCATAATGGTCAATAAATACCTCGCTGAGACTGCTGTAGGTGTGTAACTCAAAGACTACCAATAAGTTCTTGTTGGCATATTGCTCTCTCAACGCTTTTACTGTCGCCAAGACCTTCGACGGCGCATGTGCAAAGTCACGGAACACGAGGTTGCCTTCTTCCTTGTTCTCAAACAGCAATTCAAGTCTTCTTGCAGCGCCTTTGAACGTCTTGATTGCCTCATAAAACTGCTCGTCGCTAATGCCAACTTGCTTCGCCACATAACGTGCAGCGTTGATATTTTTCATGTTATGCTCTCCGAATATCTGCACTTTCTCCTCTGCCCCATTTGGCATAACCAAAATCGTGTCGTCGCCGTCGGTTTTGTATGGATGAATGTCGTATCCATACGTCGGAACGCTAGCGTTTGCTGCTATTTTAGCCGCTTCAGCATCGTTGCCGTCATAAATCAGGCAACCGCCTTTTTCGATGGTGTTGACAAAGATTCTGAACTGTTCCAAATAACTGTCGAATGTCGGAAACACATTGACATGATCCCAGCCGATGCCAGAAATCACTGCGATATGCGGATGATATTTATGAAACTTCGGCACTCTGTCGATTGGCGAAGTGAGGTACTCATCGCCCTCAATCACCATATATTTCGCGGTCTCGCTGAGTCGAACCATCACGTCGAAGCCTTCAAGCTGTGCCCCCACCATGAAATCGGTCTCGATGCCTGCTTGTTTCATCACATGCAGAACCATCGAGGTGATAGTGGTCTTTCCATGACTGCCGCCAATCACGATGCGAATTTTATCCTTACTCTGCTCGTAAAGATATTCAGGATATGAATAGATTTTAAGTCCAAGTTCTTGAGCACGAACGAGTTCCGGGTTGTCGATGCGGGCATGCATTCCTAAAATAACGGCCTCATACGAATCGTCTAAAAGCTCAGGATGCCAGCCGAATTCCTTCGGCAGTATGCCTTCTTTCTCCAAACGTGTCCTCGACGGCTCAAAAATCTCATCATCCGAACCTGTGACTTCGTAACCCTTTCTGTGTAAGGCGATTGCGAGATTGTGCATCGCGCTGCCGCCGACTGCAATAAAATGGACTTTTTTCATTTTTTATCTTTTGATGACTATTCTTTGTGAAACAGCTTCGCCGTTGATTTTCTTGACATTAACCACATATAAGCCTTCTTCAAAAGCCGTCGCGTCGATTGTCAAGCCGTCGCATTCTCCTGACTTTTCATAAACCAGCTGACCTAAAGTATTGTAAATCAACACTTCATTGATGTTTTCGCAACTTATGTTAATCTGATTTGAGGCTGGATTCGGGAAAATGGCAAAACTGTTGTTCAAATTTTCGTCCAATCCTGCATTTTCACAAACAAACTCAACAGAATATCTATTTGTATATGGATTGTTATTCTGAGCGAACTTCATCACCTTAACGCCATTGGCATCCTTGATCTCTCCGAAGCCATTGCCACAGCCGTTACCTTCAGGACTGATGGCACTAAGTTTATAGCATCCGTTTGCAGGAATTGTTATGTAAAATTTATATGCATGACCACCTTGGTCGAAGTGCCATTCTTCAACTATCTCATTGGTATTCATATCCTTAAGCTCAAGATAGAATCTGTCAGGATCAGTTGCCGATTTAATTTGAGCATACAGGTCACCAGGATGTGATTCGGCCTCTTCAACGGCAACAGTCATAAAGTTGTCGAATGAATAAGCATCGTTGTTGTTGTTTATCTTTTTAACATTGAAACTCAATGTGTTAGCTCCTTGAATATCAAATTCAGGCATATTGACTTCAGCTGTCTCGCCATGCTGAAGATTTCCGGTCCAGTTGTATGTGTTCACAACGTTGTTATTCTGGTCGGTGACTTCAATCTCCATCGATGTAACTGTCTCAGTGCCAAAGGTTTTGATTGTCAGAGACGGTTCAACTTTTCCTGAGCAGTTGGATGTAACTACTGAATTCACGGCGCGAAGTGCGACATCATAGGCGGTATTTTCAGGTTCCAATGATATTCTCACAGCTTGGAACACCTCTTTGTTACCTTCAAAGCTCTGAACCCATGCCACAAGATGCATGTTTTCCTTAGGATAACCAGCCATATCGAATGTTTGGGTGACAGTCATCGATTCGCCGGTAAATGCCGTGCCATTCTGGGTAGGAATCAGATCGCGAGTCACGGCGTTGAGTTCAGTCATACCTTGCCAGCTTCTCTGAATATGCGATTCGGTAAGGGCAATCATGACCTTGATGTTATTTGAAGAGCATGTGCCAACTTTAGTTACCACGGCCGTCACCTGACATGTCGAGCCTTCCAAATATTGATATGACAAATCAATAGTAAATGGACTTGTAACGTTGATTCTATTGTTATAATAACCAATATAATAGCTGTACATGTTCTCACTTGCACCGCCACCACCGGACATTCCCTGGATGCCGTCGACTTTCAATGTCGGATAGCTGTTAATGCCATAAAAATTAGCTCTTGCGTTAGTTTCGGCTGTGTAAAAATCGGGAGTTGAAAATGCGCTGGTGTGAATCGCCACCGGAGCTATTGCTTTACCTTCATTCATCATCTGATTGATGGCGTTGGCCGCTGCAGGACAATAAGGGCAGTTAACACCTGTGAAAATCTCAAACAAAACGCATTCACGTGCCACGTTTTGCGCTGATAATGAGCCTAATAACATAAAGGCTACGACTGATAATAATATCTTTTTCATCTTTTTAAATTTTAATTGCTTATTAATATTTAACCCTGCAAAGTTACAAAAAAAAATGATTGTTTATTATATTTTTAATACATTTTCAAAACGCTCACAGTACCCTGTGGTAGGTCGCATTTCTGCAAACAGCATTAAAATATTTAATTTTTTTGTATTTTTGCAAAGAGATTAAAATATGTTATTGGACAAAAATCTGATTAAGCATTTCAGCGATTATCTCCGTTTGGAGCAGTCGTTATCTGACAATACCATCAACGCGTATTGCCATGATATTGAATTGTTTAGGCAGCATCTTGAGGGTTGCGGAAAGTCTTGTTCAATAGCAGAAATCACCCATCACGATATTGAGGATTTCTTCGCGAATCTTTATGATTTGGGTATCACGGCATCGTCGCAAGCCAGGATTTTATCGGGATTGAAGAGTTTTTATAGATATCTCATCCAAGAAAAGATTTGTGAGGAAGACCCTACCCTGCTTGTCAGTTTTCCGAGCATCGGCAGGCATATTCCGGAGGTTTTAAATTATGAGGAAATCGTCAGCATGCTCGATTGTATCGATTTAAGTCAGCAATTCGGGCATCGCAACAAGGCGATTATCGAGGTGATGTACGGCTGCGGACTTCGTGTTTCGGAGGTTGTTTCCTTGAATATCAGCGATATATATGCCAAAGATGAGTTTATAAGAATCATCGGAAAGGGCGATAAGGAAAGGCTCGTCCCGATTGGCAAGAAAACGCTGAAAGAACTCACCAACTACACTCAAGGCGAGCGTATTCATCAGGAAATAAAACCTAAATTCACCGACAAGGTTTTCATCAGCGCTCGAGGCACCAGCCTGACACGCCAAAGTGTGTTTCTTCTGGTGAAAAGTCTTGCCGAAAAAGCAGGAATCAAAAAGACGATTAGTCCGCACACTTTGCGGCATTCGTTTGCCACACATCTGCTCGAAGGCGGTGCAGATTTGCGTGCAGTGCAGCAAATGCTGGGACATTCGAGTATCTCAACGACGGAGATTTACACTCACGTCTCAGATGAGTATATGCGTCAGGTTATAATGGAATTTCATCCGCGCTGGCATTCCCAGAACACCTCAACCAACTGATTATCATCGAAATAGAAGTCGATATTCAGCTCTTCGTATGAGATGCAGTCGCCATCTTCCTTATCTTCGATATATGTCTCAAAACCGTTTTGCTTCATCAGCTCGATGAGTTCGTCTTTGTTCAAATCGAAGATTTTAGCGCCATAAAGGACGCTGTTTTCATTGAAAGTGTAGAAATTGGTGAGTTTCATGACAGCGTCACCCTCGAAATAAGCCGAGAAATCGTTGTCTTCGTAATCCAAAACCACGACATGACTGTCGTCTTCATACGCCGACTCGATTTCCTCTTGATTTGTAGGCTGGCCAAGCACTTCAACCAAATCATCGATAGGCATTCCGAAAGTAAGTTCGCCGTATCCTTTTAAAGGTTCAATTGTAAAATTTTCCATCATAACATTTATGTTTTAATTATTCGAATCTTATTGATTTTGAAGGTCTTACATTGTTGATAAGCATGGTCGGCAAAAGCAGCATAAGCACCCAGAGAATCAAGGTCCCGATGTTCAATGCCACGATATGCCAGAGGTTCAACTCGATTGGAACCGCCGAGAGATAATATGACTCAGGTGACAGCGAGATGAGGCCAGTGTATTTCTGGATAAGGCACAGCCCAATGCCGATGACATTGCCGATAAGCATACCTATTAATAATATCCTGCACGAACGTTTCAAAAAGATCTTCCTGATGAGTCCGTTGCTTGCTCCCATCGCCTTCAGCAATCCTATTGTTGATGTGCGTTCAAGTATGATTATCAACAACATACTGATAATCGTGATGCCTGCCACAAGAAGCATCAAGGAGATGATGATAACCACGTTCATATCTTGAAGCTCGAGCCAGTCGAAGATTTGCGGATAGCTGTCCATAGCGGTGAGTGATACGAGTTCCGTCGGGATGCTGAAATAAATCTGTCGGTTGTAGTCGTGGAGCATGCTTTCGTCGTCGACCCAAATCTCGAGATGCCCGATCTCGCCATTGTTCCAGCCGTTAAGCTTTCTGATTTGGTTTAAGTCGCAATAAACGTAACGCTCGTCGCATTCCTGAAGTCCTGTCTCGTAGATGCCTTTCACGTCGAATTTCCTTCCACGTGCCTTCATGTCGCTGTCGACAAACCAGATTCTGACCGCGTCGCCGACATTCAGATTCATTTTATGAGATATGATATTTGAAATCACGACATCGTTAGAACGTTCATTTTCAATATATTGCGGTACTTCTCCAGCCACAAGATAAGAATTGATGTAATCCCAATTGTAATCGGCGTCGACGCCTTTCAGAACCACAGCCTGAATCTCCTCGTCGGTCTTGATGATGCCGGCTTTGTTGGCTGTCTTATGCATCGCCGTGATGAAAGGCTTGTCGAGGCGTGCATTCAGGACGCTGTCGTAAAGAAAAGGCGTCTCCTCTATCGACTCGTTCTGATTCAGTGCCTGGATGTGTATCGGAGCTACGAAACCTACCACCTTGTCTTTAATCTGATTCTTGAACCCGACGACTACAGCTATGGAAATCAACATGATAGCTATGCCGAGAGCCACGCTGGCGACCGCAATACGCATCACCGTCGAGGAAAGATTCTCCTTCGACAACGAAAAAATTCTTTTCGATATGAATGTCGACGTGTTCATTTTTTTCTTATCATTGCAAAAATAAAAAAATATCGGATATGATGAGAAGATTTTTGGTTTTATTTCTGATATTATCATCTATATTATTGAAAATCAACGCACAAGAACTTAAACTTTTGGATGCGAAGGATGCTGTCGTCGGGGCGATGAGGATGGAGATGTATCTTCCGATGCTGGAAAACAAGGCTGTTGGCGTTGTCGGCAACCAGACGAGCATCATGGACAACGGCACGCATCTCATTGATACTCTTTTGAGTTATGATGTGAATGTAGTTAAGATTTTCACTCCTGAACATGGTTTCCGTGGCACTGCCGACGAAGGCGCTACTATCGCTTCAGGAGTTGATGATAAGACTGGAATTCCTATCGTTTCTCTTTACGGAAAGAACAAAAAACCGACATCTGAGCAACTGCAAAACATTGATATTCTTGTGTTTGACCTTCAGGATGTTGGCACGCGTTTTTATACTTACATCTCTACCATGACTTACGTTATGGAAGCCGCTACCGAGAATAACATTCCAGTTATCGTTCTCGACCGTCCGAATCCGAACGGCTTTTATGTCGACGGTCCAGTGCTTGAGCCGGAGAATGCTTCTTTTGTCGGAATGCATTGTGTACCAATAGTTTATGGCATGACGATTGGTGAATATGCCATGATGGTCAACGGAGAGAAATGGCTCGCCGATGGCCTGCAATGTGAGTTGACGGTCATTCCGCTTGGAAACTACGACAGAAACGCCATTTACAAGCTTCCTGTGAAGCCTTCGCCTAATCTGCCCAACTGGGAGTCGGTTTACCTCTACCCTTCGCTTTGCTTGTTTGAAGGCACCGATGTAAGTGTCGGGCGTGGCACAGACATGCCTTTCCAAGTGTACGGACACCCTGCAATGACTGACGATTTCGTGTTTATTCCTCGCACCGCCGAGGGACATCGCGCACCACTTTACGCCGACAAGGAATGTCACGGAAAGAATCTTACCGAATATGCGCATCGTTATCGTAACAACGAGAAAAAGCTGGATCTTTCATGGATTTTAGATGCCAGAAATCAGCTGAAGGATGATGATAAATTCTTTAATAATTATTTCATAAAACTGGTTGGCGTGGCCGATTTGCAACAAAAAATCAATTCCGGAATGTCGGAGGATGAAATTCGTTCATCGTGGCAGACCGGAATTGACAACTATCTGAAAATCAGAGATAGATATCTGATTTATTAGTAATTTCTCTTACCTGGATAAACTTCGAGAGCTTTTCCGAGAATCATCATGGCGTCGCGTAGGTCGTCGCAGTTGAGGCAGTAGCTCAAACGCACTTCCTGACGGCCGAGACCGATTGTTGAGTAGAATCCGCTTGCAGGTGCGAGCATCACAGTCTTGCCTTCATAGTTGAAGTCGGTGAGCAACCACTTGCAGAACTTATCTGAATCGTCGATCGGCAGATGTGCTACGATGTAGAATGCGCCTTTAGGTGTCGGGCAGTAAGCGCCAGGGATCTTGTTGATGCCTTCGACGCAGACGTCACGACGTTTCACATATTCGGCCACGATAGCGTCGAAATATGAAAGCGGTGTGTCGAGAGCAGCCTCACCAGCCACCTGACCGTATGTTGGAGGCGACAGACGAGCCTGTGCGAACTTCATTGCTGTGTTGATGACCTCGCGGTTACGAGTCACCATACGACCGACGCGGATACCGCAAGCGCTGAAACGCTTTGATACTGAGTCGATTAAGATGACGTTATCGTCAACACCCTTGAGACTCATTGCTGAGTGATGGACTGATCCGTCGTAGCAGAATTCACGGTAAACCTCATCAGAAATAAGATAAAGGTCATATTTCAGGATAATCTGACGCAAATTCTCCATTTCCTGTTCCGAATAAAGGTATCCGGTCGGGTTGTTAGGGTTGCAAATCAAGATAGCCTTTGTGTGTTCGGTGATAGCCTTCTCAAAGTCTTCGATTGGAGGCAGTGCGAAGCCGTTGCTGATCTCTGAATAAATTGGGCGGACGCGCACTCCTGCGGTCTGAGCGAAGCCGTTATAGTTGGCATAGAACGGTTCCGGGATGATGATTTCATCGTCAGGATCCATGATTGTCTGGAATGCGATCGACAATGCCTCTGAAGCGCCATTTGTCACGATGATGTCATCAGGACTTACGTGAATGTTCAGTCTGTCATAATATTCACAGAGTTTCTTTCTGTATGAAAGAGTACCTGCTGAATGGGTGTATTTAATAACTTTTTCGTCATAATTCTTGACAGCTTCAAGGGCGTATGGAGTTGTCGCGATATCTGGCTGACCGATATTCAGGTGATACACATGAATACCTCTTGATTTTGCTTCGTCGGCGAAAGGAACGAGCTTTCTGATTGGCGAAGCCGGCATAAACTGGCCTTTTTTTGAAATTTTAGGCATAATATTAATTAGGTATTAGATTAATTATTATTCACTGGTGTACCGATTGTTTCCATCTTCAAAGGTGCTGCGTCAGTCGGTTGAGGCTCGACGGTACCTTTGATATGCAGCTTCACTTCTTTGTTAATCAAAGCGTTAGAGAAAATTGTAACGTATTTGTTAAAGCCACCTGGACGGTCGGTGTTTTTATAAGTCACTTTAATGACGTTTGATTCGCCTGGGAGAATCGGTTGTTTTGGCCACTCAGGTACTGTGCATCCGCATGATGATTTAGGCTGAGTGAGGATAAGCGGTTCGTTGCCGGTGTTGACGAATACGAATTCGTATGAACCGTTGCCTTTATAAGGGATGTTGCCGAAATCGTGGTTGGTTTCCTTGAATGTCATTTCCGGACCGTTTTGTTTTTCAGCTGTTTCCTCGCTTTGTGCGAATGCCACTGTTCCCATGATAAACAATGTGCAGATTAAGACGAATAATTTTTTCATAAAAAAATAAATTTAATTTTTTTCAAACTACAAAAATACAAATAATTCTAATATGAAACGCTAAAAATAATTTTTTTAAAAAAATTAAAAAAAATGTCGGGGGTATTTAAAAAAGCAGTACTTTTGCACCCTGAAAACGGCGGGGTAGCTCAGTTGGTTAGAGCGTCGGATTCATAACCCGGAGGTCATGAGTTCAATTCTCATCCCCGCTACATCGGTAAGTAAATGAAAATCAGCGAGTTATAAGCCCGCTGATTTTTTTTTGTTGCTTTAGTTAGATTCTCTTTCTCGATACTGCTTTCTTCACTGCTTCCACTATATCTGGAGTATCCAAATGATAGTGCTTCAGCAATTCATCCGGGGTGCCGCTTTGACCGAAGACGTCGTCGACGGCGACCATCTCCATCGGACGAGGGTTGTTCAAGGCGAGAACCTGCGCGATGCTGTCGCCGAGACCGCCATTGCGCATGTGTTCCTCAGCTGTGACAACACAGCCCGTCTTTGCCACTGACTTCAACACCGCCTCGACATCCAACGGCTTGATGGTGTGGATGTTGATAAGTTCAGCATTGATACCCATCTCCTTCAAAATCGGGAGTGCCTCGATGGCTTTCCAAACCAGGTGACCACAGGCGAAGATTGAAACATCAGCGCCTTCCTGAATCATCTGTGCCTTGCCGATGACAAAAGGCTCGTCAGCCGGAGTGAAGTTAGCCACTTTCGGACGACCGAAACGCAGATAGACCGGACCGTCGTGCTCAGCAGCGGCTATTGTAGCAGCCTTAGTCTGGTTGTAGTCGCAAGGAACGAGTACCGTCATGTTAGGCAACATTTTCATCATTCCTATATCTTCTAGGGTCTGGTGTGTTGCGCCATCTTCACCGAGAGTCACGCCGGCGTGTGATGCCGCGATTTTCACGTTTTTATTGGAATATGCCACCACCATGCGAATCTGGTCGTAGATGCGCGCTGATGAGAAGTTGGCGAATGTTCCGGTGAACGGGATATAGCCGCCGATGGCCAAACCTGCTGCGAGTCCAACCATGTTGGCTTCAGCGATGCCGACTTGGAAGAATCTATCAGGAAATGCTTTGGCAAAGTCGCCCATCTTCAGTGAGCCCGTGAGGTCGGCCGTGAGACCGACAACCTTAGGGTTACGCTTGCCGGCTTCGAGCAAACCGTCACCGAAGCCGCTTCTTGTATCTTTGTAGTTTTGAACTTCTATTTTCATATCAATAACTTTTCATTTGTTTGAGATTTCTCCACTCCCTTCGGTCGGTCGAAATGACGAGGGAGGAATTAATCAATAGTCTCCAAGTGTTTCTTTAAGTTGTGAAAGAGCGTTCGCGGCTTGCTCGTCGTTAGGTGGCGTGCCGTGCCATTTGTGCGTTCCCATCATGAAGTCGACGCCAAAGCCCATTTCAGTGTGAGCAAGGATAATCTGAGCCTGTCCTTTATGAGCGTTTTTGCGTGTAATATTCAGAGTATCAACGATTTGCTGCATATCGTTACCGTTGCATTCGTACACTTTCCAGCCGAATGACTCGTATTTTGCCTTGAGGTCGCCGAGGTTCATTACTTCATCGGTCGGACCGTCGATCTGCTTCTTGTTGTAATCGACTATTGCCACGAGGTTGTCGACGTTCTTTGCCGGAGCGTACATGGCTGCTTCCCAAATCTGACCTTCCTCCTGCTCGCCGTCACCCATGAGGCAGAACACGAGATGGTTGTCGCCGTTGAGTTTCTTAGCCTGTGCAACACCAGCTGCCACCGAAAGACCCTGACCCAGTGAGCCACTTGCCACGCGGATGCCCGGAAGTCCCTCCACAGGTGTAGGATGACCTTGAAGACGAGTCCCAAGACGACGGAAGGTGGCGAGTTCGGCTACTGGGAAGTAACCGCGGCGAGCCAAAATGCTATACAGCATCGGGCTGATATGGCCGTTGGAGAGGAAAAACATGTCCTCACCTGCCCCATCCATCTTGAAGTTCTTCGGGTCGATTTGCATCTGGTCGAAATACAAAGCCGTCACGATGTCGGTGGCGCCGAGCGAGCCGCCCGGATGTCCCGACTGACAGCCATGAACCATTCGGATGATATCACGTCTGACTTGCGACGCAACATCTTTTAATTCATTGATAGTCATAATATTATCAAAGTGTTTTAAATAATTCGTTTTCTTTTGCAAATTTAAACATTTTCTGTTTCACAGATAAAGTTTTTTATTAATTTTGTATAAATTTATTTTTGTATGCAAAACAAAAAAGACAATAAGCCTAACGATTTGATTTTCAAAGTATTGGAAAGCGACCAGCTAATGCCATTCATCATGAAGAAAATGAACGGCATCAGTCGTACTAAGGCTAAAAACATCCTGACAAGCGGTTCGATTATCATCGACGGTAAGATTACGAAACAACATGATTTTCAGTTGAATCCCGGCATGGAGGTGAAAATTTGCCGTAATCATAAGATTGAAAACATGGAAAGCCGTTGGGTTAGAATTGTTTACGAAGACCAATATCTGTTTGTCGTGGAGAAAAAGAGCGGCATTCTTTGCAACTCGCCGCATCCCGATGAGGAGACGGTGCAAAGCATTCTGAATCAATATCTTGAAAAGAATCATCAACGTTGTCATGCACATACGATTCATCGTCTGGACAGAGACACTTCGGGTTTGCTTTTGTTTGCCAAAGACAAGAAAATTGCGCTGAAATTTGAGGAAAATTGGAAGGAAACAGTGTACGACCGCCGTTATGTGGCTCTGGTGCATGGCGAGATGCGCAAACAGGAAGGCACCATCAGCTCGTGGCTCAAGGACAACGCGCAGTTCGTGACATTTTCGAGCAAATACGACAACGGCGGCAAGTTCGCCACTACACATTATAAATTATTAAAGGTTTCGGATGGATATTCTCTTGTTGAGTTGAGGCTCGATACCGGACGAAAGAATCAGATTCGCGTCCACTTGCAAGACATAGGATTCCCGGTGGTTGGCGACCCGAAATATGGCGATGGAGATGATAAAATCGGAAGATTGGGTTTGCATGCATACAAACTATGCTTCATTCATCCAATTACTGGCGAGGATTTAAAATTTGAGACGCCGATTCCGAAAAATTTTGAAATTTGAAAACATTTTTGTATCTTTGCAGTTCAATAAACTTTAAAAATTAGCATTATGATGACAGTTTGGCAAATTTGGTTATTGGTCGCGGCTGTGTTTGTGGTGATTGAGATATTCACAGCGGGCTTTGCAGTGGCTTGTTTCTCAGTAGGTTGCGTGTTTGGCGCAATATTAGCAGCGTTCGATTTGTCATTGACATGGCAAATTGTGGCGTTCGCAATCGGCACATTCTTGGCGTTTGTTTTCATCCGTCCTTTCGTGATGAAATATATTGACAAAAAGACAAACGACGACCACATTAAAACCAATATGGACAACATCATCGGAAAGACCGCTGTTGTGACGGAAACCATTCCTCCGTTCGACTACGGCCGAGTGAAAATCGACGGCGACGACTGGAAAGCGCGCACCGAAGACGGTATTGGCATTGAAAAAGGTGAAAAGGTTGTTGTAGTATCATATGAAAGCATAATATTAACTGTTAAAAAATAATACCATGATTTACGTTGTAATAGTAATAGCAGCGATAGTTATCATATTCGCTTTAGCCGGACTGAAGGTAGTCCCGCAGTCGGAAACAAGAGTAATCGAGCGCCTCGGAAAGTTCCATAAGGTGCTTCCTGCAGGTCTGAATATCATTTGGCCTATCATCGACCGCCCGAAAATCATCGTCACAAGAAAAGTGGTTGAAGGTTATCAAGGACGTCAAGTAGTGCGAATGAGCGAGACAGCAAAAATCGACCTCCGTGAACAGGTGTACGACTTCCCAAAACAAAACGTGATTACAAAAGATAACGTAACGACTGAGATTAACGCTTTGCTGTATTTCCAGATTGTCGACCCGATAAAGTCGGTATATGAGATTGACAACTTGCCGAATGCGATTGAAAAGCTTACGCAGACCACGCTTCGTAATGTTATCGGTGAGCTTGAGCTTGACGAGACTTTGACATCACGTGACACCATCAATGCCAAGTTGCGCGCTGTGTTGGACGACGCTACAAACAAATGGGGTGTTAAGGTCAACCGTGTTGAGCTTCAAGATATTACACCACCTGAGACAGTGCGCCAGGCGATGGAAAAACAGATGCAGGCCGAGCGTAACCGTCGTGCCGAGATTTTGAAGGCAGAAGGTGAAAAACAGTCAGCGATTTTGAATTCAGAAGGTGAAAAGACCTCGGCAATCAACAAGGCTGAGGCCGTGAAACAGTCGACGCTGCTCGAGGCTGAAGGTGTCGCGAAAGCCAAGATCATGCAGGCTGAAGCCGAGGCACAAGCCATCCAACTCGTCGCTGATGCCATCAAAGCTACAAAGACCGACCCGGCATCGTATCTTTTGGCGACGAAATACATCGAGACACTGAAAGAAATGACCAGCGGCAAAGATAACAAGACGGTTTACATCCCTTACGAAGCAACGAATTTGCTCGGCTCAATTGGAGGAATTAAAGAAATATTCAAATGAGATTCCTCGCACTGCGTGCTCGGAATGACAACGGTATTAGGTTACCAAAAACTGTTGTCATTCCGAACGAAGTGAGGAAACTCGTTCAAACTTAACGATAACTATGTCAGAACATGTACTTTCCGAACGACAGAAAAAAGTCGTCGATAAGCTGAATGAGCTTGAAATTCCGTTTAAGTTGATATTTCATCCGGCATTGCCGACCATTGAAGATGCTTTGAATTATTGGGGTAAGTTTGAGTGGACACATTGCAAAAATCTGTTTTTCAGAAACCACAAGGGAAACCGCCATTATCTGGTGATTTTCGACTGTATGCAGCAGCTTGCCATTCATGATCTTGAGCATCGTTTGAAACAAGGAAAACTTAGCTTCGCATCTGAAGCCAGAATGGATAAATATCTTGGCTTGAAGCCAGGCAGCGTCTCTCCTTTCGGCATCATAAACGACGAGGAACACCATGTTTATCTGTATCTAGACAAAAATTTACTTGATAGAGAATATATCAGTTTCCACCCGAATGACAACACAGGAACTTGCGTGATTAAGACGACTGATTTGGTGAAGTTTTTGGATGCGATGGGAAATGGCTATGAGTTCATAGAACTCTATTAGTGTAGAGTTTAGAGTGTAGAGTTTAGAGTAGTTTTAAAGTTTAAAGTTAAAAGTTGTTAGAGATTATCAAAAAAATTGTATTTTTGCAGAAAATTTCAAAGAATATTTTATGGATTATTTTCGACGTGTAATACCTTGTGTTGAATCAGAAATTGGTAAATTGGAATATGTCATTTTGCACGCTCCGGGTAAGGAAATCGAGCATATGACACCAGAAAACGCCCACAAATTCCTTTTCAGTGACATTTTAAACTATCGTGAAGCGTCAGAGAACTATAAAAACTTCGAAGGAAGTTTGAAAAAAGTTACTAACGTATTGTATTTCAAGGATTTGTTGGTAGATGTGTTGAAAGACACCGAAATAAGAGAGAGCCTCGTATCCAGAATTTGTGAGAGGGAAAACCTGCCATACCTCACAGAGTTGCTTTGCAGCTTTGACGTGGAAAAACTGGCGACAGTGCTCATTGAGGGCTACGACAACAAGAGCCTTAAGGAACGCTACATCTTCCCTCCTATCCCGAACCTTTTCTTCATGAGAGACGCGTCGTTTACTATGTATAACAACGTGATGATCAGCAGGATGGCCACCGATGTGCGCGACCGCGAGACAATGATTCTTGAGACCATCTTCAACCACTCAAACATTATTAATGTTGAAACAATAAACCCTATCAACCGTTTCAGCAAAAACGGCATGGGTTCTGTTGAAGGCGGCGACGTTGAGATTGCACGTCACGACATCATCTTGAGCGGTTGTGGTGCCAGAACGAGCGAAGAAGGAGTGCAGGCATTGCTCGACCATCTGAGAAGTCTGGGCGGAGTGCGTCATCTCATCACACAACAGCTGCCATTGGAACCTGACTCCTTCATCCATCTGGATATGGTGTTCACCTTCCTCGACAAAGACCGTTGCATGGCTTATAAGCCTGTGATTATGAATGATTATTTCAAGACCATACACTATGAGGTGAATGGCTACGAATATACCAAGATACGTGAGGAGAAGAACCTCATCGAGGCATTGGCGAAACTCGGCATGAACCTCGAGCCTGTGTTCTGCGGCGGTGGCGATGACTATGCCGGACCGCGCGAACAGTGGCACAGCGGAGCCAACTTCTTCTGCTTCGCCCCAGGCAAGGTTCTCGGCTACGCTAGAAACTACAACACCATTGAGGCGTTGAACCAGAACGGCTTCGAGGTACTGAAAGCCGCCGACGTGGCATCAGGAAAGGTCAGTCCGAACGACTATAAACGCTGCGTTGTCGCCTTCGAGGGCAACGAGCTATCACGCGGTGGCGGCGGTGCCAGATGCATGACGATGCCGCTGTTAAGACAACCAGTTGAGTGGTAATAAAAAAAAGGACGTCAACGACGTCCTTTTTTATTAGCATTCCGAGGTGGCGTTTTCCAGTCGCTTCATCATCGAGAACATGAAGATTGCGGACACCACGCAAAGTATGATTAAAACGCCCCAAATCATCACCAGCGAGAGACCTGTGTTCCAAATCGAGCTGATGACTGAGGTGAGATAATTGCCTATTGCAGTAGCGCCAAACCAAAGACCCATCATCAGACCTTTAAGCTTAGGCGGAGCCACCTTCGACACGAATGAGATTCCCATCGGGCTTAATAGCAACTCTCCGAATGTAAGTACTAAATAAGTTGAAATAAGCCAGTTTGGGGAAACAAGAACACTACTTACGCCTCCTGTAGCCGACAACTCTTTAGGTGAAGGAAGTCCGAATGAGGCCGCCGCCATGACGCAGTAACCCAGGGCAGCCACAAGCATTCCCAAGGCAATCTTTCGAGGTGCCGACGGCTCCTTGCCTTTCTTAGCCAAGGCGCTGAACAATGCCATTGAAACAGGTGTCAGAGCGACCACGAAGAACGGATTGAAATGCTGGAAAATCTGTGGAAGCAGACAGACATACCTGTCAACATTGGCGGCTTTGTACCACACGCCGGCGACACATGCCAAAAGCAGTAATCCCGACAAGGTCTTTCCTCTTTTTGTGTTACTTTGGAACACTCCGAACAATGCATAAACACCAACAGCTATCATTGCCAGTGTAAAGACATCGAATCCGATGCGTGTCCATCCTGTTGCGACTGGCGAGGTGTAGTCGCGGGCGAAGTATGTAAGTGTCAAACCGGCCTGCTGGAACGCCATCCAGAAGAAAATGACGACAGCGAACACGAGACACAACGCCACGATGCGGTCTTTTGTCTGTTTAGGAGTGAGTTCAACAACAGCTTCTTCCTGTTTTTTCTCACCTTTGCGCACGTCGACGTGTTTGAACGACTTACGGAAACCGAAATAAATGGCTATTGACAAAATCAACGAGATGCAGGCAATGCCGAAGCCATAGCTGTAAGCCACTGATAATGAATCGATATAATTGGTGCAGAACGCTGTCATGTCGCCACTGAAGCTGCTCTGTGTCGATGCCAATGTCTCGAGTCGTGACATACCGTCGGTGGTTATCGTTCCGTCAAGGAACTGATGTGCCAGCGATGGGATGTTGGCGTCGTAACTTAAGCCGCTCTTGCCAAGGAAGAGGTTGGTGACCGCTGTAGCCGTTGTCGGAGCGAACATCGAGCCGATGTTGATGGCCATGTAGAACAAGCTGAATCCGCCGTCGCGTTTGGCAGCGTATTTAGCGTCGTCGTAAAGGTTGCCTACCATCACCTGGAGGTTGCCTTTAAAAAGACCTGTTCCAATCGCGATGCACAGCAAAGCGATAATCATCATGGTGAATGCCATGCTGCCTGAGGCGTCTTTCTGCGTAAACAGCAGCAGATATCCCGCAAACATCACCAAGATACCGGTGACGACGGTCTTGCCGAAGCCCCAGAACTTATCGGCTATGAAACCGCCAAGGATTGGCATGAAATAAACGGCGGCAAGGAAAATGCCGTAGAATTGTCCGGCAGCCTGAGCTGTGAGACCGAATTTTGCCTGCAAAAACAACACGAAGATCGCAAGCATGGTGTAATAGCCAAAACGCTCGCCGGTGTTGGCTAACGCTAAGGCATACAAACCTTTAGGATGACCTTTAAACATAGTATTTATCTTTTAATGATTATTTCTTAAACACATCTTCACGATATAGTCTTTCCGGCTTGGTGTCGATGTTTTTGAACGGACGCAGACGGAAGGTGTACTCGTATACATCATTCTTAATCAGATACTTATCAAGCGCGCCAGGACCGCATGTGGCCGTTCCCAACGGAGCCTGTTTGTAGTCTACATTGACAGTCCAATAGGCTGCCGGCACAATCTGATTGATTCTTTCGGCTTTGGTCAAATCAGCATCGGAATAATTGTAAACGCTGAAGTTCAGATGCTCTTTGCCGCTCACGAACAGCCCGTCGCCGACGCTGTTGGTTATCGCAAACCATCTCACATCATTACGGTTGCCGCTTTCCTGTGGCTCCTCGTGCATCTCAAACAACTCTCCGGCAGGTGTTTCGTACACTCCCACCCTGCCTGAAGCGTTGCGGTCGGGATAATTTTCAGTGTCTTTGCCGAAATACTTCACCTTATTATATTGTGACGGCATAAGCAGCTGCACACCAATTTTCGGGAATGTGACGACGTTTTCCGAAGGCATCACTTTCATGGTTACGACAACGTTGCCGAAGCCGTCAACTTCATATAACTGATTGGTTTTAAGCACAATATCGCCTTTTGAATTTAAAAACTCAAGTTCAACTGTCACCGCAACATGGCTAGCGTCGATTTTTTTTACATCAAAAACCTTGTTTTTACCAATTGTCAGATTGTCGAGTCCTGCCGCTACCCACAGACGTTTGCCGTTCCAGTCGACGTCGTCGTTCAAGGTCGGGGCACGCCAGAAGTTCGGACGCATAGCGCCTTCCAGAAGCTCGTCGCCTTTATAAATAAACGATGTCGGGAGACCTTGCTTTTTATCGATTTTGAAGCTAAAGTCTTTGTTACTCAATACGATAGCGTCATTAGTATTTTTAACATTGAGTTTCGGGACATTGGTCAGAGCTTTCAGCTTGGCCGTATTAAAATTCAGCGGGAACTGTTCGTAAGCCACTTCAAAACCTGCTTTCAACAAACCTTTATCTTGTTTCAATTTGAATGAGAAATCAATGAAATACTCTTGATTCGGATTGCCTTCGACAACCTTCGGGATAGCAACGGTGACGGTCTTGGTCTCACCCGGAGCGCACTGCAAATTCAGGGTGTTTGTCACTTTCTTGCTGTCGTTTGATGAAATGCTGTAGGTGCATTCAAGCTCGCTCAAATCGGTGAAATTAAAATGGTTTTCGATGGTGAAAACGCCACTTTCAGCGTCGGTTGGAACGACTTTTACGCTTTGATAGCATTTTTTCACCTCGTCCATGTGTCGATGCGGCTTTCTATCGCTGGTAATCAATCCGTTGACGCAGAAACTGTCGTCGTTGCCGCAGTCAGGGATCTCGCCCATGTCGCCGCCGGCTGCATACCATTGTGTCTTGCTTTTCGGGTCGAACAGCACGAAAGTCTGGTCGACGAAGTCCCAGATGCAGCCTCCCTGTAGCTGAGGATATTTGTAGAAAAGATTCATGTAATCCTGCAATCCGCCGCAGCTGTTGCCCATGGCGTGGCAATATTCAACCATGATAAACGGACGATGTTTCTTATCGAGTTTCTTCTCGACGAAATCTTTCAGATAATCGACGCTCGAGTACATCAACCCGATGAAATCGGTGTTGTAGTCGTAGATTGCGCGCTCGCAGATCACAGGACGTGTGTCGCGTTGCTTCATCCAGTCGTAGCAAGCCATGGTGCAAACGCCGTTGCCGCACTCGTTGCCTACCGACCAAACGATAACCGACGGATGGTTTTTGTCACGCTCGAGCATGTTTTTACATCTGTAAAGAAACGCGTCTTTCCACTCGGGCTTCTTGGCGAGACTATTGGCTTCGTAGCCTTGCGGATGCGACTCGTTATTGGCCTCGTCGATGACGTAAATGCCATATTTGTCACAGAGTTCATACCAATAGATATCGTCGGGATAATGACATGTGCGTACGGTGTTGATATTGTTTTCGAGCATCAGCAGTATGTCGAGCTGCATCGTCTTGCGATCAACGTAATGGCCTGTCTCGCCACTGTGTTCGTGACGGTTCACACCCTTCACCATGATGGCTTTTCCGTTCACTTTCAGCAGTCCGTCCTTAATTTCAACAGTGCGGAAACCTATTTTTGTGCCGACGGTTTCAACGACCGCGCCTTCCTTATCCTTGATTTTAATTATCAGATTGTAAAGATCGGGTTTCTCGGCCGACCATTGTTTCACCTCAGGAATGGTGATTTTATCTATGTTTAAGGTGTATAACTTCTTGTTTTTCACCTTCTTAAGATCTCTTTTGCGAACGGTTTTTATTATTTTTTTGTTGATTGGCCTGTTATTTTTATCTTGACCGACAATCGCCACTTCCACTGTGAACGAACTCGGGATCTCCTTCGGGTCGAAATTGATGTCGGCAGTCATCTCGAAAGTGCCGTTCTCATAATTGCTGTCGAGACCTGCTTTTGCATAAAAATCAAATACGTTAAGCTTTGGTTTTGAATAGATTATGACATCTCTTGTGATGCCGCTCATACGCCAAAAATCTTGAGCTTCAAGATATGAGCCGTTGCTGAAACGATAGATGCGCACCGCCAGCTTGTTGCCGCCTTTTTTATTTAAATAAGGTGTGATATCGAACTCGGCAGGTGTCTTTGAATCCTCCGAATAACCGACAAATTGACCGTTAATCCAGAGATACATTGCCGATTTCACAGCTCCGAAATTGATGTAAACATTACGGCCTTGCCACGACTCAGGGACGCCAAACTCATAGATGTAATGTCCGACAGGGTTATATTCCGTCGGGGCGTATGGCGGATTCGACTTAAACTCGTTAGCCACGTTGACGTAAACCGGGTTGTCGAAGCCCTGAAGCTCCCAGTTGCCAGGCACTTTTATGCTTTTCCAATTGCGGTAATCATAGTCGATATTATAAAAACCTTCAGCGACACCTTCAGGGTTCTTGCTCAGATAAAACCACCAATCGTCGTTGAGACATTTATAATACTCGGAGTTCATATATGCCAGATCGGCTATGTCTTTCTCATTCGAATAAGGAATCACGTTGGTTCGCGGAGCCACTTTGTTCACCTGACAAACCGACAAATCGTTCCACCAGTCCTTTATCTCACCTTTTTGGGAATATGCATTTAGAGATAACAATATGACACTCAATAATATAGCAAATCTCGTCTTCATTTTTTATGAGTTTAAAATCTTCAAATATAATCTACAAAAATACAAATTTTCTGTAAAAACCAGACGAATTTTCATGAAATTAATTTTTGAAATAATTGTGCATTTTTCAGAAAAAATCCTTATCTTTGCAAGTTAATCATTTTAAATATGAAAAAATTCATTGTTTTATCACTGCTCACACTGATTGTTGTCGGCTTTTCCTCATGTGAAAAAAGATGCATCTGCACTTATTTGGATGATAATGTTGACGAGATTATTTACAACGCTTATTCTAAAAAAGAGTGCCGTGAATGGGAGGATTATCTGAACAACGACCTCAATATCAATGCGTCATGCAACTATAAAGTCTTAAAATAACAATTGATTATGAAAGAGAAACTGTTTTTTTTCAGTATTAAGCATCCGCTTTCGCTGATATTGCTCCTTGCCATTATCGTAAAGATTTTGGCGGTGATATTTACTGACGGATGGTATACCGATATTGATTTCAATTATTACCATATTCCGTCTTCATGGATAGCGAATCCTTGGATTGTATATATCTCGCGTCTGATTTTGGGAGCTTTCTCGTTGTTAATCATTACGATAGCATATCGAATAACTAAGATTATCGCCGACAAGACGACAGCGTTGGAGATTGCCACTTTCGGGGCTTTGCTTTGGGGCGTGCCATTCGTTACAGTGCATCCGTTTGCATCAGTTGTAGCACTTCCATTTATTCTTTATGGCACTTTGCTGATTATAAAACAACACAACTTATTGGATAACAATGAGATAGAAAAATCTCACCGCACGAGTTTCATCATAGCGGGATTTTGTTTCGGACTAGGATTCGCGGTTTATTATCACAGTCTCATATATTATATAGGTATCTTGGCGGCGCTTTTTATTCTGAAAAATTGGAAAGGTGCTTTGATGACTTTGATTGGCTACGTTTTGGCCGTAGGCATCACTCAAACGGTTGTCGATTTGGTGATATATCACAGGCCATTTGTGGCAATGACGAGATTTTTCGGTGATTTCGGCAGTTATTTCAATTATATTTTCGGTCTTGAATATAACATAGAAGTAGTAGGATTATTCTTGTTGCTTGCACTTGTCCCACCTATGTCGGTGATGCTGTTTTTCGGATTTTTCAGGGTATTTCGGAAATATCTACTTCTAGTTTTGCCAACACTGCTAACACTACTCTACTCCATTTTTGTTTTTATATTTTTCGACATCGACAGATACTTGCTGACAGTACCGACATACGTAATCGCAGGTTATGTCGGATGGAAGGAATTCCACAAAAGCTCAGCGTTTTGGACTAAAAACAGATGGTTGTTATGGACTTGCTACGCGATTTTTGCAGTATTGAATATAGCATTGATGGTTTATTCATTTGTTGATTAAGATTATGACCAAGGACGAGGCGAGAAAACGGATAACCGAACTGAGCGAAGTTATTGATAATCATAACTATAAGTATTATGTCTTGGCGCAGCCTAGCATCAGCGACTACGATTTCGACATGCTGATGAACGAGCTGATTGCATTGGAAAAGGAATTTCCGGAACTGGCGTTGCCGACCTCTCCTGCTCAGCGTGTAGGCGGCGATATCACAAAGGAGTTCCCGCTCGTAAAGCACCGTTATCCAATGCTTTCGTTGGCAAATTCGTATAATCGCGACGAGATTATAGAGTTTATCCAGCGCATAGAAAAGACAATAGAAGAACCGGTGGAGTTTGTCTGCGAGCTGAAATTTGACGGCGTTTCAATCAGTCTGACATACGAAAAAGGTGTGTTGGTGCGCGCAGTCACACGCGGTGACGGAACACAAGGCGACGAGGTGACAGCCAACATCAGGACAATTCACTCGGTGCCACTGAAACTTCGCGGCGATTATCCTGATTTCCTGGAGATGCGCGGCGAGGTAATCATGCCGCACGACAGCTTCAACAAAGTCAACGCAGAACGTGACGAACTGGGACTGCCGATGTTTGCAAATCCTCGTAATGCCACCGCTGGCACAATAAAACTACAAGACTCGAAAGAAGCCGCCAGCCGTCGACTCGACAACTTCTGCTACTATATGATGATGGACAACCTGCCATACACCACTCATTATCAAAGTCTTATGGCAGCCAAGGAATGGGGATTCAACATCTCGCAGCACATGAAAGTGTGCAAAAACATCGATGAGATTGAAGACTTCATCAACTACTGGGACGAAAAACGCAAGAACCTGCCGTTCGACATCGACGGAATAGTCATAAAAGTCAACAGTTTCGCGCAACGCGACATACTCGGTCTGACGGCAAAATCACCGCGTTGGGCAATCGCATACAAATTCAAGGCGGAACAAGTCAGGACAAAACTGCTAAGCATTGATTTTCAGGTTGGTAGACATGGCACCATCACGCCTGTGGCTAACCTCGAGCCTGTACAGTTGGCAGGCACAACTGTAAAACGCGCCACCTTAAACAACGCCGATTTCATCCGTCAACTAGATTTGCATTACGACGACGTGGTGAAAGTTGAAAAAGGTGGCGAAATCATTCCGAAAATTGTCGGAATAGACCTTGAAAAGCGCAAAAACGACAGCAAACCGGTTGTATTCATCACGAAATGTCCTGAATGTGGCGCAACATTGGTGCAAAACGAAGGCGAAGCGGCTTGGTACTGCCCCAACAGCATGGGCTGTCCGCCTCAGATAAAAGGCCGAATAGAGCATTTCATCAGCCGAAAAGCTATGAACATAGAAAGTCTAGGCGAAGGAAAAGTAGAGGTAATCTTTGATAATCATTTGATTAACAACTATGCCGACCTATACGATCTGACCTACGACCAGCTCTACGGACTAGAAAAAGTGGAAACATTCATCGACGAATCGAGTCTGTTCCCGGAAACGGTGACAAGAAAAGTCTCTTTCAAAGAAAAGACCGTCAACAATATTTTGAATTCGTTGATAAAATCGCGCGAAGTGCCGTTTGCGAGGGTGCTTTATGCATTGGGAATCAGAGAGGTAGGCGAAACAACAGCCAAAGTTATCGCAAACAAGATGTGCAGCATCGACAACATCATCAACGCTTCTTTGGAAGAGCTTCAAGAGATCAACACTGTTGGAGAAACCATTGCCCAAAGCATCAGAAGCTTCTTCGACGACGAACGTAATATTCAGATTATCAATCGATTAAAAGCTTTTGGATTACAATTCTCACAAGAAAAGAAAGTCACGACTGAAAACCAGGTTTTGGCAGGCAAAACCATCGTCGTAAGTGGCGTTTTCACCAACTTCTCGCGCGACGGAATAAAACAAAAAATCGAAGATTTGGGAGGCAAAAACTCAAGTTCAATCTCATCCAAAACAGATTTCGTGGTAGCTGGTGAGAAGATGGGGCCTGAGAAACGGAAGAAAGCGGAGGAATTGGGAATTAAGATATTAAATGAAGAAGAATTTATTAAGTTAATCAGTTAGTCAGTTAATCAGTTAGTATTAAACTGAACAACTAAATAATAGGATTATGTTAAGAAAACTAAGAGTTACCTTGGCGATTATCTGCTTTACGCTGATAACCCTGTTATTTCTTGATTTTTCAGGAGCGCTTCATGCCTGGTTTGGTTGGTTGGCAAAGCTGCAATTTCTACCGGCTCTGCTGGCATCAAGTTTCGTGATTGTAGCCGCAATTCTTGTGGTTACAGTGCTTTTCGGAAGGATTTACTGTTCTATCATCTGCCCTCTCGGCGTTTATCAGGATGGCATCGCATGGCTTGGCGAGCGACGCAAGAAAAACCGTTACAAATTCAAGAGAAACCGAAAATGGCTTAGATATTCTATTGCTATTGTATTTGCACTTTTGATTTTCTTCGGGTTAAACTCGATAGCGATATTCATAGCTCCTTACAGTATCTACGGTCGCATCGCCTCGAATGTTTTTGCACCTGTTTATCAATTGATTAACAATGTGTTAGCGTATTTTGCCGAGAGATTTAACAGCTATGCGTTTTACTCCGTTGATGTTTATATCAAGAGCTTGCCGATATTCATCGTTTCGCTGGTTTACTTTGTGTATGTCACGACTCAAGCGTTCTTGTGGGGCCGCGATTTTTGCTATAACTTCTGCCCTGTCGGTACTGTTTTGGGTGTTTTTGCAAAATATTCATTATTCAAGCCACGTTTCGACACCGAAAAATGCAATGGTTGCGGTCTCTGCGAGAAAAACTGCCGTTGCTCGGCCATCGACGCGAAAAATCATTTTATCGATTACTCGAAATGCGTGACATGCTTCGTTTGCTTGGATAGATGCAACAAAAGTGCAATAAAATATAGCGCAAATGTAGGGTTCTCTGAGAACTCAGAAAAAACTAAACCGGAAAGTTCGGAGAATTCCGAGAAATCTATTACAGAAGGTAAAACTTCTCGTAAAACTTTCCTTTCGACAATAGCTTTTTTAGCAACAGCAACTACACTCAAAGCACAGGAAAAAGTCGTCGACGGCGGTCTCGCCACCATAGTGAAAAAGCAAGCCCCAAAGCGTGAAACGCCTTTAAAACCCGCAGGTTCGGTGAGTTTAAGCAACTTCACTTCGAGATGCACTGGCTGTCAGTTGTGCGTTCAGGCTTGTCCGAATGGCGTTCTTCGTCCTTCATCAAAACTGGAGACTTTCATGCAGCCTGAGATGTCGTACGAACGTGGCTATTGCCGTCCGGAATGCACGGCCTGCTCCGAGGTTTGTCCGGCAGGTGCAATTCGCAAAGTGACGCGTGAGGAAAAGACCGCCATCCAGATAGGTCACGCCGTGTGGATTGGACGAAACTGCGTGCCTTTGTGCGACGGCGTGGAATGCGGAAACTGCGCCAGACATTGTCCTTCAGGAGCAATCACCATGGTGCCATCCGACCCTGACAATGATTTGTCACCAAAGGTTCCAGCCATCAACGAAGAAAGGTGCATCGGCTGCGGCGCATGCGAACACGTCTGCCCTGCCCGCCCGTTCAGCGCTATTTATGTTGAAGGAAATTTGAATCATAGAACAATATAAGTTATGAAAAAAAATATATCACGAAAAGAATTCCTTCAGGTCATCGGAGCCACCGCAGCTGTTTCAGCAGTAGCATTAAGTGGCTGTAAATCAGAGAGTTTCGACAAAGAAACCACCTATTCTGTCGGCGACATTCCGAAGGATAAAATGACATACCGCGTCAACCATAACACCAGCGACAAAGTGTCGATTTTGGGCTACGGAATGATGCGACTGCCGTTTAAGGATAACGTCATCGACCAGGAAATGGTCAACAAACTGGTGGATTTTGCCATGGAACACGGTGTCAATTACTACGACACCTCCCCTGTATATTGCCGAGGAAATTCAGAGGTTTCCACAGGAATCGCCTTAAGCCGTTATCCTCGCGAAAAATATTATCTGGCTACGAAACTGTCGAATTTCGCACCACAATTCTGGAGCCGCGAGGCATCAATTAAGATGTATTACGACTCTTTCGAGAAGCTGCAAACCGATTATTTCGACTATTATCTGCTTCATTCTGTCGGCAACGGCAGCAAGGGCTTGGACGGCTGGGAGACTTTCCAAAAACGTTACATCGATAACGGAATGATTGATTTCGTGCAGGAAGAACGCAAGGCCGGACGTATTCGCAACCTAGGATTCTCGTTTCATGGCGACCAGCGCGTCATCGAGTGGCTGCTCGACAACCACGAAAAATATCATTGGGATTTCGTGCAAATCGAGATGAATTATATCGACTGGGAGCATGCGCATGATGTCGACGAAGACAACGTTAACGCCGATTATCTATACAAACGCCTTGCTGATTTGAACATTCCGGCCGTCATCATGGAGCCTCTTCTTGGCGGACGGTTGGCCAATCTGCCTGATGTGCTGGCAAACACCTTGAAACGACGTGCCACGCAAAACAGCGTGGCGTCATGGGCATTCCGCTTCGTAGGCACCTACCCTAACGTGCTCACAGTATTGAGCGGCATGACTTACATGGAACATCTGCAGGATAACTTGAGGACTTATTGTCCGCTGCAGCCTTGCACCGACGAAGAGCTTAAGTTGTTGATGGAAATTGCCGATCAATATCTGAAATACCCAATAATTCCTTGCACTTCTTGCCAATACTGCATGCCTTGTCCTTACGGCATCGACATCCCGACAAATTTCAGTTTCTACAACAAATGCGTCAACGAAGGCAGCATCGTCGATAATTCACAATCAAAGGATTACCGACAAGCGCGCCGTCGTTTTCTGATTGAATACAACCGTCAGCTGGAGGCCGACCGACAAGTCGAACACTGCATCGGGTGCAAGCAATGTGTTTCGCATTGTCCGCAACATATCAACATCCCTGAGCAACTTACGAGAATCAACGATATTGTTGAGAAATTAAAAAGAACTATTTAATATAATAATTCAATAATTATGGCGAATTTCAAACGAGTGACTCCTGATGAGGTAATTGCCCTAAAACCTAATGAAACCTTTGTTTTTGGAAGCAATTTGCAAGGTTACCATGCCGGTGGCGCGGCGTTCACGGCAAGAGTGATGTTTGGCGCTAAATTCGGCAACGGCGACGGCATTCAAGGACAATCGTACGCCATCCCGACCATGCAAGGCGGAGTTGAGACAATCAAACCTTACGTCGATAAATTCATTGATTTTGCTGCCAACCATCCCGATTTGGACTTTCTCGTGACACGCATCGGATGCGGCATCGCGGGCTTCACACCTCAAGAGATTGCGCCATTGTTTAAAGAAGCCACGCACATGCACAATGTGTGGCTCCCTGCCGATTTCTGGGAGGTTTTAACCGAGGCAGGCGACTAATTTCTCGAGATATTCCTTGTCAACGGCATCGAAAGTGGATAGTTTCTCACTGTCGATGTCAAGAACAGCGATGACTTCATTATTTTTAAAAACAGGCACCACAATCTCCGATTTGGATAGACTGCTGCATGCAATATGACCGGGAAACTCGTCAACATCAGAAACGATAACAGTTTCAGCGTTTTGCCATGCAGTGCCGCAGACTCCTTTGCCTTTTCTGATGCGGGTGCATGCAAGCGGACCCTGGAACGGACCAAGCACCAACTCATCAGCAATCACACGATAAAAACCGGCCCACCAGAAGTTGAAAGTGTCTTTCAAACAAGCTGAAATATTGGACATGTTCGCAATCAAATCAGACTCGCCTTCCACCAATGATTCAATTTGCGGCAGCAGGTTTTCATATAATTCTTTCTTCGAGTTTCCTTTTATTATTAAATTTTCCGACATATTATTTAAATATTATAACAATTGCTATGGTCAACGCATAAACTATGGCTTCAAGCGATGACATACCAATTAACTTATTGAATTCTATTCCTTTAGCTTTTGAAAATTTCATACTAACAATAGTCGAATAAGCTAAAAACGGTATCATAGCAAATATCAATACTATTGGATTTATAATCTTAAAAAGAAATACAAACGCTAAAACGGCGGCAATCAGCGGATTACAAATGTAAACAGTTTTCATGAAAGGTTTTCCGAGTACGTTAACAGTGGTTTTCTTACCATTTTTCAAATCATCATCAGCATCTCTGTAGTTATTGACTATCAATAAGTTATTAGTCACCATACCGACAGCCAATCCTGCGATGAATATTTGCCAATTTACAAATACGGTTTGAATGAAAAACGTCAAAACGACTGGTGCGATGCCATAAAACATCACTACCGCCATGTCACCGAGAGCGTGTTGCGAAAGCGGAAACGGTCCCATGGAATATGCCAAAGCACAAAGCATGATAACAATCCCGAACGGCAGTAAAATCAGGCCTCCCCACAACATCAACGAGCAACCGATAACGAAAGTCAGGATACAAGTCACAATGATTCCACAACGCATTTTTTGAGGCGAAATCAGTCCAGAAGCAACCATCCTTTCAGGTCCGATGCGGTTTTTATCGATTCCTTTAAGTCCATCGGAATAATCGTTCACAAAGTTTGATATGACCTGCGCCATCACTGCAAAAACAAGACAAATCACAGCAGGTAACCAACTGATTTTCATGAATGTAGAAGCAATTGCCACCGCCATGATGACTGGAGCCATCGAGACCAACAACGTCTTGGGTCTAGCCGCTTTAATCCAATATTTAATAGGTGTGTCGCTCATTTCAAATCTTTTTAGCCTGATAAATCCTACACAAACCAAACGTCAGCGCTTTATGTTTAATCTCTTGATAACCACATGATTGCAACATCGCAATAAACTCTTTTGGCATCGGAAATTTTTCGACAGTTTTTTGCAAATATCTGTATGCTTCAGCGTTACCCGAGACTCGTTTTCCAATAATTGGCAGAATGTTTCTAAAATAAAGGTTATAAAACCAACGGATAATAACATTCTGAGGCTCAGAGAGTTCCAACACCAATAAGGTGCCGCTCGGCTTCAAAACCCGTAAAATATCTTTCAATCCTTGTTCTCTGTCGGAGAAATTTCTTACACCGAAAGCAACAAACACGGAGTCGAATGTATTATCTTGAAAATCAATTGATTCCGCACAAGAATTTGAAAAACTAATTCTATCCTGCAATCCCAACTTCGCAACCTTCTCCTTCCCTATCTCAAGCATCCCGTCGGAAATGTCGATTGCTCGAATGTCAGCGTTTTCAATGCTTTTCGCAAGCTGAACTGTTGAATCAGCGGTACCGCAAGCCACATCAAGAATCAATGGTTTTTCAAGGTCAGTAACAGCTTTTTTAACATGTCGGCCAGCTTTCCTGCGCCACGACTTGTCGACATTCAGCGAAAGGATATGGTTCAACTTGTCATAAGTCGGAGCTATGTCGTTGAACATCAATGTAATATGTTCTTTATCAGTAGCCATATTTGTCTTTCCATTTCGCATTTAACGAGCGTCTCAGTTCCATCTCTTTCGGGTTTTCCTGAGGCGTATATAGGCGTGTTCCTGATATCTCTTCAGGCAGAAATTCCTGTTCCACAAAGTTGCCCGGATAGCTGTGAGCATATTTGTAACCATCATGATAACCAAGGTCTTTCATCAGTTTGGTCGGAGCATTACGGAGATGCAACGGCACGCTTAGGTTACCAGTTTTTTTCACCAGAGCTTGAGCGGAGTCGATAGCCACACAGGCGGCATTGCTCTTAGCCGATGAAGCCAGATAAATTGCTGTCTGCGCAAGGATCAACCGGCTTTCCGGCCATCCGATTTTATTAACGGCATCGAAACATGCGTTTGCCAGCAAAAGCGCGTTAGGATTGGCGTTTCCGATGTCTTCTGAAGCCAAAATCAACATCCTTCGGGCGATGAACAGCGGGTCTTCACCAGCCTCAATCATCCTTGCCAAATAATAAACAGCCGCGTTCGGGTCACTGCCGCGCATCGACTTGATAAAAGCCGAAATAATGTCGTAATGCATCTCGCCCAAACGGTCGTATTTCAGCAGATTACTCTGTATGTATTTCGTCGTAACTTCATTATTCACAACGAGTTGCTCGGCATTCGGATTAGCGTCGTCGAGCATCCCGACAACCAAATCGATGGCATTGAGAAGCTTTCTGGCATCGCCACCGCTGATCTGCATCAGCGCTTCGTCTTCATCAACAATGATATCCTTTTTATAATCTTCTTTTAAAACCTCTATCGCATTGACAATCAGTTTCTTAAGATCTTCTTTCTCAAGTTCTTTCAGAATATAGACCTGACATCTCGAAAGCAAAGGCGAGATAACTTCAAAGCTCGGGTTTTCTGTAGTGGCACCAATCAATGTCACCAGACCTCTCTCAACGGCACCGAGCAAAGAATCTTGCTGAGCCTTGGAAAACCTATGAATTTCATCGATGAAAAGTATCGGAGGTTCGGGAGCCATGCGTGCTCGGTCGTAGACCTCACGCACGTCCTTCACACCACTGCTAACGGCACTCAGTACGAAAAACTGACGTTTCACCTGCTTGGAAATGATGTAAGCGAGTGTCGTCTTGCCCACTCCTGGAGGTCCCCAGAATATCATCGACGGAATGTGTCCGCTCTCGATGGCCCGACGCAGCACCGCATTCTGACCAATCAGATGCTCCTGCCCGATATATCCGTCCAACGAGGCCGGACGCAGACGTTCCGCTAAAGGTTTTGTCGATTTCATAAAATATCAGATTTAACGTTCAAAACGAGTACCGGTTTCCTCTATGACTTTCTTTTTCCATGAATCAGGATAGCCAGGCTGTTTTGGCTTCGCCGGATAACCGTGACCATTGCGTTTGAATTCGCCGTTTTCTTCCTGTTTTATATTACTATCTAAATATTTGACTAACAGATAGTTATCCAGTTCCCTCCACCTGTTCACCGTGTTAGTGCCCGATTTTTTCGCAAAATCAGTAAGAAAAGCTATCGCCTCCTCGGTTCCGCCATCCTCAATCATGCCAACAGCCTGATTATCAATATTTTTAACCTGCTCTTGGTAAGATGTTTCAAGCTCGTTTTGCACTTTTTGAATGTCGTCAATCACCCTGTTGTAAAACAGGTATTTGAAATGTGCCAAGCGGTTAAACACCCAGAAAGCTGCGGTTTCGGAATATGTCAGAATATCTCCATTGCCGACTCGGAACTCTATCGGAACTTCAGTTATTGAGCAGTAAAAAGGCGTGTAAACCGTTGAACCTGTGTCGTCTACGCCAAACCAGATGATGCCGCCAATTTGGTCAGGAAGCCAGTTTCTCGACTGCGCGATGAACGAAAAACCTGTCTGCATAGTCTCGGTGCTGCGCTCGTTGAAATATTTCTTGCCGTCAAATTCCCAATACAATGGGTTGCAGCGATAAGGCGAGCCAAACGGATCGGCACCTATATCCTGAGTTTTATCAAGCTCCGTTCCCTGATAATGATTGCGCATAAACGACATCATATCTGTCAGCGAAATCTGGCGGTTTGGCTTGACATACAACGGCATACGGCCATGTTCGAGATCTTTGCCTGTGACATAATCCCAATACTGATCCATGTCGTCGCAAACCTCGTTAAACATAGCCCAAACCCTCAAATCGCAGATGCGAGCCGCCGAAAAATCAACGGGAGCGTATGCCGCGCTGAAGTCGAAATCTTTGTCTTTGCCTTCAAAATAGCCTTTTTTACGTGCAAATTTTATAATATCATGTTTATAAATGACTTCCACGTCATTCTTATAAAGCTTGTTCCAATCTTTATCGGTGATTGATTTCTTACCGTCTCTCAACGGAAACGTCTGTATTCTCGCGGCGTTGGCATGACCCGAAATATATCCGTCAGGTATTCGGATGGCAATCCACACAGCGCCTTTCTCCTCGCCTTTCCCGATAATTTCCATATACCAAACCTCGTCCTTGTCGGAAATCGAGAACGACTCGCCATCGCTGCCATAGCCATATTCTTCAACCAAATCAGCGATTGTTTTGATGGCTTCGCGAGCAGATTTGCTGCGTTCGAGTGCCATAAACATCAGGCTGCCGTAGTCAATCAAACCATTCGGATCGACAAGCTCCTCACGTCCTCCAAATGTCGTTTCGCCCATAGCCACTTGATTTTCATTGATATAACCTACAACCTGATAAGTGTGTCTTGGCTGTGGCACATATCCTCTGATGGCGTTTGTGCTGCGGTCGTAGATTGTGCGCATGGAGCCTTCCGCCCAGTCGGCGGCAGGAGTGTAATACAGCTCACCGTATCTGATGTGCGAATCGGCGGCGTATGTGATGAAATTCGAACCGTCAACAGAAGCGCCTCTGGTCACTAAAAAGTTAGTGCAGGCAAAGGAATTAATCGTCGAGATGACGAATAATGTAACTAATAATAATTTGATTATTCTCATGATTAAAAAATTGCAACAATAATATCTTTAACTACATAAAAACCTACGACTAATGTGTACACAATCTTCATAAATGTGCCTGTCAGGAAGCCAATGAAAGAACCGAATGCCGAACGCCATGCACGGTCATCAGGAGTTCCGCTCATAGTTTCACCGATATATGCACCCACAAATGGTCCGGCAAGTATGCCGATAATGCCGAACGGTCCAATCACTATGCCAAGCATCGGCAAGACTAACAAACTGATTATCAATCCGATAGTACTGCCACGAACTCCTGCTTTTGTGCCACCGAATTTCTTTGTTCCCCAAACAGGAACCACATAGTCCAACACAGTGATGACTGCGCAAATCAAGCCCATAATCACAAGAAACTGAGGCGAATAACTGATTCTGTCGGTCCAATGCAGCAGCAACAAAGCCAGATACGAGACAGGTGTACCGGGTATTCCAGGGATGATATCACCAATAAATCCTATAATCACCACCACTATAGCCAAAATGAACAATACATAATCCATGTCAACAAATTTTGCACAAAGTTAATAATTTTTGTTGACTTTTCAGAAAAAAAGTGTATCTTTGCGAAAAATAAATTCATCAAAAGCTAAAAGGTATGAAACACAATCTTTTATTAATAGGTATTGTCCTATTATGCAATCAGTGTTATTCCTGGGATTTATCAGGTATTGCAGGCAGTCGCGGCAATGCGACGGGTTATTCTTCCGTAGCTCTGAATGATTTTTGGAGCATTCAAAACAATCCGGCGGGATTGGCAAATCACCAATTCATGGGTGTCGGATTATCTTACGAAAACCGATTTCTGATGAAGGAACTGAGTTTCTATAACGCAGCCTTTGTCATGCCGGTAAAAATTGGCACTTTCGGTCTGTCATTAAGCCGATTCGGGTTTGAAAACTACAATGAAAACAAACTCGGACTGGCTTACGCGCGAGCTTTTGGTCAACATCTGAAAATGGGCTTAAAGCTTGACTATCTGTCGTTTAACTTATCCAACGATTATGCTAAACGACGAACTGTGACGTTTGAGTTGGGTATCCAATCAGACGTGACCGACGAATTATGTATTGGCGTTTACATATTCAATCCAATAAATGTGAAGCTGAAAACCATTGTCAATCAACATATTCCGGTGGTTTTCCGATTCGGGTTGGCTTATAAAATCACTAAAGATTTCTTTGCCACAACCGAAGTTGAATATCATTCCGAAAGAAATCTCGACTATCGTTTTGGATTAGAATACAATACTTTCAACGATTTTTATATCCGAGTTGGCGTTCACACCAATCCCGCGACAGCTTGTGTTGGCGTAGGATACTCGTTAAACCGCGTGATTATTGATGTTTCCGCCACAATGGACCAATACACAGGCGTGTCTTTTCAAAGCAGTTTGATTTTTAAAATTAAGGAGCCAAAACAATGAAACGTTTTTTATTACCTATTTTAATAATATGTCCGCTGATGATTTTCGCTCAATATGAAATCACCGACGACATAATCATCGAGCAAATTGAAATGATGTCGGAGAACTCCGATGAAGAGATTGATTTCACAGAGTTAATAGAGAATTATTGGACTATTTGTGAAAATAAAATAAACATCAATAATCCCGAAGAACTAAACCAACTAATTGATTTACATCTAGTTAACGTTTTTATTATTGAAAAAATAAATGAATACCGACGAAACTTCGGCGATTTCCAGATGTTTGAAGAACTAAGTTTTGTAGAAGGGATTGACAAACGCACTTTGATCATTTTAGAGCCATTGGTGTGCTTTGGCAGGGACTCTCCCAACAAAAAAACGACGTTGAAAGATGTTTTTCATTATGGAAAACATCTTGCGCAATTCCAAATCGAGCAATGTTTTAACGAAAAAGCCGGTTATCAAGAGAAAAAATATCTTGGAAGCCCACTGAAAATGTTATATCGATACAGTTTCAGTTTTCAAAATAAAATTGAAGCGGGTTTCGCCATGGAAAATGATGCAGGAGAATATCTTTTCAAGCCTAAAATCAATGATTCAATCAAAAATTTGATTGGAGACAAAGCATATAAAACAACTGATTTTGTGACGTTTCATATTTTGATAAATGATTATAAATTTGTCAAAACTTTAGTGCTAGGTGACTATCAACTCTCTATAGGTCAAGGAGTTACAATGGCCTCAGGACTGACGTTCGCAGCTGGTGGCGGCTCTCTGTTGAGAAAAACAAAAAAGATTCGGGCATCGAAATCGGCAAATGAAGTGAGATATCTGCGAGGCGTGGCTACAACATTGAATTACCGTAAACTTGACTTAACAATCTTTTATTCGAACAAGAAAGTCGACGCCAACATCAGTGAAGTTGACAGCCATGGTAAGCCTTTGGTTGTGACTGCGCTTCAACAAAGCGGATTGCATCGAACGTACAGCGAACTTATTGATCGTCATGCGATTAGCCAACAGTTATTTGGTGGAAATCTGAGCTACAGAAGCTCGACTTTCCAAATTGGATACACCATCCATAAAACCGTTTTAGAATGCGAGTTAAATCCAGATTCAAGATTGTACAACACTTTCTACTTTCGAGGCAAGACACTTGTAAATCAAGGAGTTGACTTTTACTATGTAATGAAAAAAGCGGCGTTTTACGGTGAAGCGGCAATCAGCGACAATCTGGCTCCTGCCCTGTTGTTCGGCACTACCTTTCAACCTGCAGGATATATTGATTTTAGTGTACTTTACAGATATTATGATAAACAATATCAGAACTTTTACAGCAACGCCTTTGCATCAGGAAGCGGGACGCGTAATGAAAAAGGAGTTTATTTATCGACGACCATCACTTTCGCACCTCGTTGGCAACTAGTAGCCACTGCCGATTTTCCACAGTCTGATTGGATTAAAACCACGGCATACGCACCAAGCAGAACTCAGGATTATAACTTGAAAATCGAGCATACAATCAATAATAAAGCCTTGTTTTTCATACAGTTAAAGTATAAGGACAAGGAGAAAAACGGCTCAAGCGAGAACACTTATATGCGATCTTTGGTTCACGAGAGAAAGATGTCACTACGTTTTCACATCACCTATCCTATCGGAAACGATTTTACACTTAAAAACAGAGTTGAATATCACATCAATAAAGATGTGCTAAAAAACGGCACATGTTATATGATTTATCAGGATATCTTATACAATCCTGAAAATCAGCCGTTTAGCTTCGCTTTTCGATATGCTTTATTCGACAGTCCTACTGGAGCTGTATACGCTTACGAAAACGACGTGTTGAATGCCTTCGCTATCGGTAGTTTTTATCATAAAGGCATGAGAATCTATCTGTTAGGAAAATATAAACTAAAATTTGGTCTCGCCATAAACGCGAAAATCGGATGCACAATATATGATGATGTCAACGAAATAGGCAGCGGTTTGGAACTGATTGAAGGAAATGTAAAAACAGAGGGAAAACTACAACTGGTTTGGAAATTTTAATATAATTTCTGTCTTTTGATAAGATACGCTGTCAGAACCTGGTCGTACAGCTTGTTGATGTCGGCTTCGACATAATCGATTTGGTATTGGTAACAATGACGGAGCAGCTCGTCTTTTCGAGCCTTCATTATTTGCTCGTATTTCTCCTTAACCTCAGTCGGGTTGAGTTTCACCACATCGCCCGATTCGAGGTCGACAAAACGATACGGACGGTTTTCAAAGTCGAGATTTTGCTCGAGCAGGCCGTCGTGCACATGGAAAAGCACAACTTCATGCTTGTTGTAACGCAGATGTTCAAGCGCCGCGAACAAATCGTCATGCGACTGCAAATTGTCAATCATGTCGCTGAAAATGATGACAAGCGAGCGTTTGTGAGTCATCTCAGCGATTTTGTGAAGGCAAGCTGTAGCGTTGGTTTCTTTCTTTTCGTTTTTGTTGTAAGGCAAGAGCAACTTCTCCAACTCATTGTAAATCATGTTGATATGAACTGGAGCCAGCTTAGCCTCGGTATGGATTGTGATATCGTCATCAAACAAATCAAGCCCCACCGCGTCACGTTGACGGCGCATCAGCTCCATCAGAGCGGCCGCGCTATAAACAGCGAACCACAGCTTGTTAGGATGCTGATAATCAAGCTTTTGTCTTACAGGAAAATACATGCTTGAGCTGATGTCAATCACCAGCTGGCAACGGAGGTTGGTCTCTTCCTCGTAACGCTTGACAAATAGCTTCTCGGTTCGACCATAAAGTTTCCAGTCGATATTGCGTATCGGCTCGCCAGTGTTGTACAAGCGATGTTCTGCAAACTCGACTGAAAACCCATGAAACGGACTCTTGTGAAGTCCCGTGATGAAGCCCTCGACAATCTGTCGGGCATGGAACTCAAGACTTCCAAGAGGTGCGATATTCTTCTGATCCAACGACATTAGGATATATGGATAAGAAAGATAAGATGGATAAAAAGGATAAGAATTATTATCAGCGAAGCGTTTATCCTTTCTTATCAGCCGTTAGGCGATTATCCTACTTAAAGGAACTTTTGAAGTTTCTCCTCAAACACTGATTTTGGAGCACCTCCAACGTGTTTCTCAACGACCTCGCCGTTCTTAAAGAATAACACTGTCGGCACGTTTCTGATGCCGAATTTTGCAGCGATGCCTGGGCATTCGTCGACGTCGACTTTTGCCACTTTTGCCTTTCCGGCATATTCATCAGAAAGCTGTTCCATGTAAGGAGCAATCATGCGGCATGGACCGCACCATGTTGCGCCAAAGTCAACCATTACTGGGAGTTCCGATTTTAAAACTTCAGCTTCGAAGTTCTGTTCTGTGATATGTACTGCCATAATTTTAAATTTTTAATATTAAATTTTAAATCTATAATTTTTGCAAAGATAATTATTTTAATAAATCGTAAGTAACAAAATCGCTATAATCGTTCATTTTTTTGAAAACCGCCTCCGCATTGATTTTGCCTTTCTCAGGATGCGTCGAGCAAGTCATATTGTGCCCCTTGTCGACAAGCAGCATCGAATACGGCTGATTTCCCGGATTTTCTTTGATGATATCAATAATGGATTGCACATTTTGAGAATTTAACTTATTGATATCCACGACAAACTTCGCTTCGCGTTTCGATTTCTCAAAAACTTCTTCAAGTAACTTAACCTCAAGTACTTTCAGCTCATTCGGACGTTTCTTGTCATCCGGCAAATCCCTATTATAATAAGGTTCCTGAACGATTCCAGTTATCATCAACGGCGTGCCTAAAGCAAAAAGATAATGGAACTTCAGATAGGTCTCGCCGAACAAAGCGAAATCATAGCTACCTGTCTGATCCTCAATGGTATACTTGCCGAAAGGCTTGCCAGTCTTGGTAGTCATCTCGGCTGAATTCGTCACGATTCCAGCAAGATGTATCGTAGTGCCTTTCTTTGTTTGGATTACGTTTTGCAAGTTCTCAAGCTTCGTATCCGCGAAATACCTTATCGTATATTCGTATGCGTCAAGCGGATGCGAGCTCAGGTAGAAACCGATGGCTTCTTTTTCCTCGTCAAGCATCTTGATGTTCGACCAATGCTCGCATTCAGGGATGTCAAGCTTGAACAAATCATCACCGCCTGCCGCCTCGAGTTCGCCGAAAAGGTCGATTTGAGCGTTGTTTTTGCGTTCGTTGCTAGCGTTGACCTGCTTTATCGACTTCTCAATGAAATTCATCTTCTCGCCAGGCGCGATATAGAAATATGCGGCGCGATGTAACTCGGTAAAATCGCTGAAAGCACCAGCTCTTGCTAACTGTTCCAACACTTTTCTGTTGAGGTTCTTTGCCCCCACACGAGCCATAAAATCAGCAAAACTGGTATAACGTCCGTTCGCCTCACGTTCCTCTTTGATGGTGTCGGCCACCTCACCAATGCCCTTAATACCTCCCAAGCCATAGCAGATATTGCCTTGCTCGTCGACCGTAAACTTATACTCCGACCTATTGACATTAGGTGGTAAAACATTGATTTTCATTCGCTTACACTCATCCAACATAAAAATGACTTCTTCAGCGTCGCGGATGCTTGAGTTCAACACGGCAGCCATAAACTCAGCCGGATAATGCGCCTTCAGATAGGCCGTCTGATATGCCACCCATGAATAACAAGTAGCATGCGATTTGTTGAAAGCATACGAAGCGAATTTCTCCCAGTCGTTCCAAATCTTTTCAAGTGTTTTCGCATCATGACCGAGCTCCTGACCTTGTTTCATGAACTTGTCCTTGAGTTCCATCATCTTAGCTATCTGCTTCTTACCCATTGCTTTACGCAAGGTGTCCGACTCACCGCGGGTGAAGTTGGCCAGCTGCCTTGACAGAAGCATCACCTGCTCCTGATACACCGTCACGCCATAGGTATCCTTAAGATATTTTTCCATCTCCGGGAAGTCGTATGCGATAGGTTCTCTACCGTGTTTACGAGCGATGAAATTAGGGATGTACTCCATCGGGCCCGGACGATAGAGGGCGTTCATAGCGATAAGGTCTTCAAACACAGTAGGTTGCAGTTCTTTCAGATACTTCTGCATACCTGCCGATTCGAACTGGAACGTACCGATGGTGTTGCCCGAACTAAACAATGCAAACGTCTCTTTGTCGTCAATCGGGATATGGTCGATGTCAAGGTCGATGCCGTGAGTCTTCTTGATATTAGCCAATGCGTCCTTGATTTGAGTCAAAGTCTTCAAACCAAGGAAGTCCATCTTGATGAGACCGACATTCTCGACAACGTGTCCATCGTATTGAGTCACAAGCACATCCTCGCCTGTATCCTTATCTTTGATGGTGCACACTGGCGCAAATTTCGTCAAATCGTCAGCACCGATGATGACACCGCAAGCATGGATGCCAATTTGGCGGTTTGTATCCTCGAGTTCGCTCGCATACGTCAGCATCGACGACACATTTTCATCTTCGCCGTTGAGCATTTCCTTGAGTTCAGGGACATATTTGTAGCAGTTTTTAAGGTTCACCTTCGGCGATTTTCCTTTTTCATCCTTGATGTTGTCAGGGAAACTGCGGTCTGGAATGTAACTCTTTATCGTCGCTACTTCCGGCAACGGAATCTTCTGCACACGGCTCACATCCTGAATGGCCGATTTTGCTGCCATAGTGCCGTAAGTGATGATGTGCGCCACCTTCTCTTTGCCGTATTTCTTGGTAATCCACTCAAGAACCTTAGCACGTCCGTCATCATCGAAGTCAACGTCGATATCAGGCAACGAGATACGATCTGGGTTAAGGAAACGCTCAAACAGCAAGTCGTACTTCAGCGGGTCTACATCAGTGATTTTCAAGCAGTAAGCAACTACTGAGCCAGCCGCCGAGCCACGTCCTGGACCGACAGAAACACCTAATTCTTCACGTGCGCCACGGATATAATCAGCGACAATCAAGAAGTAACCGGGGAATCCCATTGATTTCATGGTATGCAGCTCGAAATTGATGCGTTCCTTCTGCTCGTCGGTGAGGTTGTCGCCGTAACGCATCTTCGCACCTTCCCAAGCCAGTTTAGAGAGATAATCCGCCTCAAGTTTGATACGGTACAGCTTCTCGTAACCGCCCATTTTCTTGATCTTCTTCTCGCCTGCCTCGCGACTCATCACCTCATTGCCGTGCTCGTCGCAAGTAAACTCATTATATAAATCCTCTTCGGTGAATTTCTTTTTATAATCCTCAACAGTACCAAAATCTTTTGGAATATCGAACTCCGGCATTATCGGGTCGGAATTGATGGAATATGTCTCCACCTTGTCGGCGATTTCCATAGTATTTGCCAGCACTTCCGGCACATCGGAGAATATCTTCGCCATCTCCTCAGGTGTCTTGAGCCACTCCTGCTTGGTATAATGCATTCGTGTCGGGTCGTCGAGGTCTTTGCCTGTGCTGAGGCAGATTAATCGGTCGTGAGCCTCGCCATGCTCTTCCTCCACAAAATGTGCGTCATTGGTGCAGATAACCTTGGTATTGGTCTTCTTTGCCAGCTCCAAAATCACCTTATTGACCTCCACTTGACGAGCGTAAACCTCTTGGTCGCCACCTAGTTTGTCTGTCTTATGTCTTTGAATTTCAAGGTAATAGTCGTCGCCAAATAGCGATTTGAACCACATTATCGTCTCTTCCGCGCCTTTGATGTCGCCGTTCATGATTTTCTGCGGCACCTCGCCTCCGAGACATGCTGAACTTGCTATAATTCCCTCGTGATATTTCTCTAAAAGCGAGTGATCGATACGCGGATTATAGTAGAAACCGTCGGTATATGCTATTGATGCGAGCTTACAAAGATTCTTGTATCCGGTTTTGTTCTTTGCCAACAAAATCAGGTGCCAGCCACGGTCGGCGCGACCATCACGCTTAGCGATATTCACCGGCGCACAATATGCCTCAGTACCGAAAATAGGCTTGAAAAACTGTCCCTTCAGCTTTTCAATCTCTTGATTAGCAGCAGCTTTCTCCTCTTCGATAGCGTCTTCTTTCTTCAGAATCGCTTCTTGCTCCTTTATCTTATCTTTAACCTTTCCGTTAACCTTGTCGGAATAATCAGCTAACTCCTTGATTCCAAACATGTTACCATGGTCAGTAAGTGCCATGGCATACATCTTATATTTCAGACATTTGTCAACCAAATCCGGTATCTTCGACATTCCATCCAGTATCGAGAAATGCGAGTGCACATGAAGATGTGTAAACTGGATATCCTTCTTATCCTCAACATCATTGACTTGAGATTCAGATTCAGGTTTAATATTTTCGTCTGTTTTTGAATAATTCGGCTTTATTTCAATTCCGGCAGCTTTAATAACGTCAGGATTTGCCTCACGGAACTTTTTAAAAAACCCCTCTCCTTCCGGAATGTCAGTATTATCAAGCAATCCGAGACGGACACATTCGAGGAAGACGCGAGCTGTAGCCTCCACATCGGCGCAGGCATTATGAGCCGAGCTGAAGTCTTCGCCAAACAAAAGTTTGTGAAAATCAATAAGTTTGGGGAATTTAAACTTGCCGTGACTGCCACCTGGGAACTGACAATAATTTGCGGTCTTTTCTGTGCAGGTATCGATGACTTTCCAATTTGTCAGCGGATTCTCGCCACGGTCGCGCAAAAACTCGCATCCGACAACGCTCAAATCGAAGTTAATGTTATGTCCGACAAGGTATTTCGCCTTTTTACAAGATTCGAGGAACATTTCAAGAACATCGTGCAGAGGCTCGCCGTGTTCGAGAGCGTATTCTGTGGAAATTCCGTGTACCATTTTGGCGTTGATTGGGATCTCAAAGCCATCGGGGCGCACGATATGATTCTGAGCCTCAACGAAATTGCCGAGTTCGTCGTGCAGCTGCCAAGCAATCTGAACCATTCGTGGCCAGTTGTCGAAGTTGGTCAGCGGGGCGTTTTTAAGCAGTGGCAAGCCAGTGGTCTCGGTGTCGAAAATCAGGAACATTTTTTTAGTCTTTAGCCATTAGCTATTAGCCATTAGCCGTTAGCTGTCGGCGATTATTATTTAATTTTTCATTGAAAATCAATGCTATTTTTGCAATGAAATCAACTTTCAAAGATAAGGAATTTTTGTGAAAAATGTCATTAATTTTGAAAATTTTTAAATGGTTTGAAAATCAGAGATTTATGAAATATTTTTATGAAAATGTTGATGATGTTGAAAATTTTTGTACTTTTGCACCCGCAAACCTCGGGTAGGTTTGAGTTAACTAATTATAAATCAATTAAAAAAGTAATTTTATGCCAGCAAAAATCAGATTACAGAGACATGGTAAAAAGGGTCAGCCTTTCTATCACATTGTAATTGCAGACGGTCGCGCACCTCGTGATGGTAGATTTATTGAAAAAATCGGAACTTACAATCCTGTAACAGTTCCAGCTGAGATCAATTTGAATTTTGACAAAGCTCTTGATTGGTTAAACAAGGGTGCTCAGCCAACCGACACAGTCCGTTCAATCCTTTCGAAGAAGGGTGTCATGCTCAAGAAGCACCTCATGATTGGTGTTCAGAAGGGCGCTATGACAGCTGAACAGGCCGAAGTCAAATTCCAGACATGGATGAAAGAAAAAGAAGCCAAGTTAGCTCAGGAAATCAAGGCTAAAGTTGAGAAGACAAGAGCTGACCACAAGGCTAGAATCGAAGCAGAAAGTAAGGTTAACGCAGCACGCGCTGAAGCTATCGCCAAGAAACAGGCAGAGCTCGCAGCACAGGCAGCCGCCGCAGCAGCAGCTGAAAACGCTGAGGAAGCACCTGCAGAAGAGGCTCCAGCAGCAGAGGAAACTCCAGCTACAGAAGCTTAAGATTCAAATCTTAAAAAACAACAAAAAAGCACCGCAAAAGCGGTGCTTTTTTAGTTTACAACAACTCCCTTGCTATCCACGCGCAAGCTTCTGCATCGGCCAACGCATGGTGATGATTTTCTAAATGATAGCCGCAGGCTTCTGCTACTGTGTGAAGCTGATGGTTTGGGAGCAGCTTGCCAAAATGCTTTCTTGAAGCGCGACAAGTGCAAAAGAACTGATAATCAGGGTAATCCATTTGATAGCAACGAAAAACAGCTTTCAGACAGCCCTCGTCAAACGGACTATTGTGTGCAACTAACGGCAAACCTTCAATCAATGGTTCAATTTGTTCCCAAACGTATGGAAACACCAATGCATTTTCAGTATCTCGCTGAGTTAATCCATGTACTCGAGTATTCCAATAATTGTAATAATTTGGTTCAGGCTGTATCAACGAATAGAAACTGTCGGTAAACACCCCGTCGCGAACGACAACGACTCCTACGCTGCAAACGCTTGTCGGCTCGCAGTTGGCAGTTTCGAAATCGATGGCGGCGAAATCTTTCATCTCCTCTTAATTTTGTATTTATCCCACAAACGCTTTACAATTCCAGCCATTTCAACTCTAAGCCATTGAGGTTCAAGTACTTCAACGGAATCTCCATTCCATAGGATTTCTTGAATAAAATCGAAAGTCGGACGAATTTTTAAAGTAAAAATACTGCCGAAAATATTACGCTCAACTTCTTTTTGTGAAGAATGCAACGGCAACGCTCGCAAATAATTAGCCTGACCAGCATCAACTTTCAGCACAACAGTTTCTACAGGAACATCCTTAATGTTGATAATACCAAAGAAACCATCAAAATAATTCTCAGGACTGAAATCATCTGGATATGTGAAATTTTCAGCCGTAACTGATAATTGCCTAATTCTGTCGAGAGAATAAATCCTGATTTTATCGTCAAAAAGCCGTCGTGCCACCATATACCATCGCTGACGGAACAGTTTTACACAATATGGAGCAACTTTTAAAGTCTTTTCGTCGTCTTCCCAATAGCTTTTATAAGTAATTTCGAGAACTTCGTTTTTCTTCATTGCTTCAAGAATTCGAGCCAAATGCTCCTTCCCTGACGGCACATTCTCGAGAATGATGCGACTACTTAGGCTTTTGTTTTCAAGTAGCAAATTGCCAACCGACACTGATTCAAGCAGCCAATTTCTGAATCCTCCGTTTTTGATGTCGTCAGCGTTTTCAATATAATAATGGTATCCTCCCTTACGCTCGCAGTTGATGTTAATCCCAAACAACTCCTCTGCTTGATTCTTCCAAGTGTTAAAGGTCTTTCTTGGAATCTCCATCCCTTCACTCATATCCTCCTCTAGCCAAAGCTTATTTATTTCCTCAAGAGAAATATACTTCGCCTTGTAAATCGTCTCAACGAGCCAAACGTATTTATTTAAGAGGTTTTTTGACATGGTTACTGTATGATTTGTTTTACCCATTCTAGTATTTCAGGAGTAGCTTCCATAACAAATTCCTGACCTCTTCCAGCTGATTTAAAATAGTCATCTCGCCAAGGATGCGGATGATACGTAATATTAACATTTTTGAAACAATCTGGCAATTTCCAACAACCTTTCGACAGTCCTTCTTTTGTCAATACTCTATTGTCGCGGTAATCCAAGACATCGCAACCTTTCTTATATGGTAAAAACGACAGATTTTCTTTTGGCAAGAAGATTGCATTATTATTACCTCTAATATTTCCGTCACTCACATGAGGATGCGCTTTTAACCAAGCAGGAACGTTGTCAAATGATGTGATTATCTCGCCAACTTGCATATACCCATAGATAATATGTATATCAGGAGCTCCTTTTTTATATTTCAAAATTCCATCAAGATACTCAGTCTGTCTAAACCAGCCCAAAAATAGGAATAAATCACCAATGCCGACATTGTTTTTTCGCAAGTGTGACAATGCGCTTCCTGCTTGTCCGAAAGCTGGTTTCCAACCTGGGAATCTGTCTTTTACATCTTTTCTTAGGTCAGGATCCAAATGACAAGAGTGTTCGGGTTTTATTATCGTTTTCGGTTTCAACGAGTAAATGATGTCATTGTAATAGTTCAAATCTTTCCAACTGAGAGATGAAAAAGTGTTGTTTCCTTGTTTGTCCGGTATAGGCAATGATAATAACGTTCCATCTGGTAGTATTGGGCTCGGTTGATTTCCATTACTAACACCATTACTTTTAGAAGAGTCAAAGCCCTTTCTACTTAATATGATTCTCATGATTCTTTGGGTTTATTTGTTACCAAACGAATAACATTTAGCTTGTGAAAGATGACTTTTAACAATTTCTATTATTCTATTTGGAACTCTGTCTGTCATAGAAAATTTTTTACGTCTTGGTACAACAAATGAATCTTCTTTTAATTCAGACATGACATCGAGCGCATTCTGTATTCCAAAATAATAAAATTCATCACATATCAACACATTTTCACCTTTAAGGTCGTTTGCTATCTCTTTATCGCCATGACCTCCTTTATTATCGTGTTGTTTATATCCACTCGGAAGTGAACCATCGGGTTCATAAATATTATCACCACAAATACTATTTTCTGTTTTTTTCTTTTGGTATTCTTTTCCCAACCAGTATTGTCCAAAATTGATTCTCTTGGTAATCTTAGCTAAGTATATCAATCTTTGTGATTTGTCGGTATAGAATTCCTTTTTATCCTGAGTAGCAAAGACTTTAACTCCTGCCCATCCAGATATCCATGTCTCTTCTTTTGCACATCTTCTGATTGGTGACATACAGGTTGCCAAAGTCAAGAAACCATGTTCCGGATTTGGTGCGAATCCTGTGTCATGAGTCATAATATAACAATACAAATACTGATTATCCATAAGACCCTCCTATTTTTTGCAAAGTTATAATTTTTTAAATAATATCTCCAACTTTTTCATAAATAAAATCAGTTATCTGACCTTCAAGCACAGTCTTATGTTGTCCATTCCAAACATTTTTGGGGATTTTTCCAGTAAAAGCAGCACACTCGTGATTTCCGAGATACCACCTACAATTCTCACAAAAACTGTTCATTATTCTCTCCAATTATATTCCGCTCCGATAATCTCCAATGCCGAATACTTCCATTCTTCCTTATCGAAGTTTGGAGTGAATTTTGCCATTAGGAGTTTACGTTGGCGATCTTCATAGGTGTCACGCCAGCCGTTAAACTGCATAGTGCGCATATTTACTTCCATATAATCACTGGCATCAAGCTGATAGAAAACCGTCCCCATACGAGTCAATTTATAATTCCGACGGACACATTCTTCCAAAGGCATATAATGATTGTCAAGGATAAAACAATAACTACCAGAACCATCTTCGCGAGCCCATGCTCCAACCGCATAATACTGCACATAATCAGCAGATTCTTCCAATTTGATAACGTCACCCGTAAAAATCCGCTCGCCATTGCTGTCAGCTAATTCAGTTTCAACACCAGCAAATATAACTCTATGGGCATAACCACTACGGTCGTGTTTATCTTGAAAAACAGCTTCAACGACATCCGGATTATGATCGTCTTTCCATTTCTCATCATCATCCCATACATAAAAATCATCGCCAAAATAAAAGAAATCACCAAAATGGGCATAGCCGAACTTATTTGTATCTATTACATAACGAACTTTAATATCAGGAAGATCATCATATAGTCCGAATCCGATATCTACGAGATATTCTTGACAAAGTGATTTAAGAACTTTGTCATTGATTATCATTGGGGTTTTATTATTTGCAGCCATATAATAATTTTTAACACTGCAAAGATAAAACAAACATATGCCATTTTGAAGCACATGTTAGAAATTAATAAAAAAACATCCACAGCTTATTAAAAACCATGGATGTTTTTAAATTCAGACGGACGCAGTCCTTCCCTAACGGCTAATGGCTAATGGCTAACGGCTAGCAGCTAATGGCTAATTTCTAAACACCAACCCATTACCATCATAATCGACCGTGATTGGCTTGTCTTTGTTGACCTTATCAGCGATGATCATGCGCGACAACTCATTCAGCATTTCACGCTGCATCATACGTTTCACTGGTCGTGCACCGTATTGCGGGTCGTAGCTGATCTTTGCCATGTACTTCATTGCAGCGTCAGTCATGTTGATGTCGATGCCGTTTGGTTTGAGCATCTCCTTGACTTTGTTGAACTGCATTGCGACAACGCTAACTATCTGCTCCTCAGTAAGTTGCTTGAACACGATGATATCATCGATACGGTTCAGGAACTCAGGTCTGAAGTGGCTTCTCAAATCATTTTCTGGCACGTTCGAGGTCATGATGATGATGGTGTTCTTGAAGTCGACCAGACGGCCTTTGTTATCGGTCAGACGGCCATCGTCCAAGACCTGCAACAAGATGTTGAACACATCTGGATGTGCCTTTTCGATCTCGTCGAGAAGCACCACCGAATATGGCTTACGACGCACAGCCTCAGTGAGTTGGCCGCTCTCTTCGTAGCCCACATATCCTGGAGGCGCACCTATCAAACGCGACACGGTGTGACGCTCCTGATACTCCGACATATCGATACGAACCATGTTGTTCTCGTTGTCGAACAAAAACTCCGCCAATGCCTTTGCCAGCTCTGTTTTACCGACACCAGTAGTTCCCAAAAAGATGAACGAACCGATTGGTCGTTTCGAGTCTTGAAGACCTGCCCTGCTCCTTCTGATAGCATCGGAAACAGCGGCGATAGCATCGTCTTGTCCAACGACACGTTTATGCAGTTCTGTCTCAAGATTCAACAGCTTTTCACGCTCGCTCTGCATCATCTTATGAACCGGAATGCCAGTCCAACGTGACACGATTTCAGCCACATCGTCGGCCGAGACTTCCTCATCGACCAACGGGTTATCGCCTTGAACCTTAATGAGTTGCTCTTTCGCTTTGGCAATAGCTGCTTCAGATTCAGCAATCTTACCGTACCGCAATTCTGCAACTTTACCATAATTACCTTCACGTTCAGCAACAGTTGCTTGGTATTTGTATTGCTCGATATTTTTCTTCTCGCGCTGAATCTTCTCCACAAAGCCTCGCTCGGTTTCCCAACGTTTCTGAATATCTTTGCGTTCCTTATCCAACTCATTGATACTCTTTGTCAATTCCTCGACTTTCTTGGTGTCATTCTCACGTTTGATAGCCTCGCGCTCTATCTCAAGCTGACGGATCTTACGCTGCACGTCTTCGAGTTCCTCTGGCACCGAGTTTATCTGCAGACGCAGACGTGAAGCTGCCTCATCAATCAAGTCGATGGCCTTATCCGGCAAGAAACGGTCGGAAATGTAACGAATCGACAAATCCACAGCAGCGATGATAGCCTCGTCAAGGATTCGAACCTGATGGTGCGTCTCGTATTTCTCTTTCAGACCACGCAAAATCGATATTGCCGACTGCTCGTCAGGCTCGTCAATCATCACAATCTGGAAACGACGTTCAAGAGCTTTATCCTGTTCGAAATATTTCTGATATTCGTTGAGGGTTGTAGCGCCTATTGCACGCAACTCGCCACGAGCCAAAGCAGGTTTCAGGATGTTTGCGGCATCCATTGCGCCCTGACCGCCGCCAGCGCCCACCAAAGTATGAATCTCATCGATGAAAAGTATCACCTCGCCATCGCTCTCGACCACCTCTTTGATGACCGATTTCAGACGTTCCTCGAACTCGCCCTTGTACATTGCGCCTGCAATAAGTGCGCCCATATCAAGGGAATAGACCTTCTTCGACTTCAGGTTTTCAGGCACGTCGCCGCTCACGATACGTTGAGCAAGACCTTCGGCTATTGCCGTCTTACCAACACCAGGCTCACCTATTAATATAGGGTTGTTCTTGGTACGCCTCGACAGAATTTGAAGCACTCGACGGATTTCCTCGTCACGGCCAATGACCGGGTCGAGTTTGCCGTTTTCAGCAAGCTCGTTGAGGTTCCTAGCGAACTTGTCAAGTGCTCTTTCCTGTCCGTTTTGTTGATTGTTAAATTGGTTGTTATTCATTGTTTTTTCTCCTTTCTATTGTTTTGTTTGATATACATCAAAAAGTAATCCAAAAGGGAAAATGTGACATTTTGTCAGCAAGTATGTCATTCCGACCGTAACGGAGGAATCTCGTTCTATGTACGGGATTCCTCGACAAGCTCGGAAAGACAGGAGTCCGCTCGAAATGACAATCCCAATACAATATTTTTGATTTTTTAACATTAATTAAAAGAATTTTAATATCTTTGCAAATTAAACTCATTCTGAAATGAAAAGAATATTTTCGACATATAAAATCATCGCATTGGCAATTGTTATGTTATTGTCATTCAATGAATTAAAAGCTCAGTGCGAAATTCATCTCGACGACGGCGTGACTATGCCGGTTTGCTATAAAGATTTGATTTTCATGAGCGTCGACCTTGACATCAACAACTCATATTATTGGGTTTACAATGGCGACACCATCAGCGAAGGGCCGAATGTTTTGGCTGAGATAACCGAAAACAATGCCGTTTACAGCGTTTACGTGTTTAACACAGCAACAGGAAATATGATCTGCAACAACAGCATCACCATCACGATGCGACCGAAGTTTGACATTGATTTTGAACAACTTAAGCTTACTTGCTCTGATAAAAACGACGATAACGGAAAGACAGCATGGGCTAAGGCGACAGCGTCGGGAGGTGGTTATTCGGCTTTCACCTATCATTGGAACTACCCTATCATGCCTAACCAATACCTTGAAAATCCTCAGGTGGCGATAGGCCTAAGCGCTTACACGCCTTATACCATCACGGTTACCAACGAATACGGCTGCTCGCAAACCGACACCGTAAGACTTAAGGCACATCTCAACCCGCATGTCAAGATAAAATCGTTGCCGAAAGACACCATTTATCTCGACAAGCCTTATGCACAATGGTCGTTCAAGAACCTCGACACGGTTTACGACGGTCATGACACCCTCATTGAGATAGACAACTTCTTCTGGAAGTTTAAAGGTCACAGCAACACCTATACTGAGAAAAAGCCAAACGTTTCATACTCGTCGCAAGGCCACAAACTCACCCAGCTTACTGTGACAAACGAGCAGGGATGCGACACGACATATACCGACACTCACTTGCTGGTTTTGCCTGTAAAGCTTAAGATTCCGAACATCTTCACTCCTAACGGCGACGGTATCAACGATTATTTTGAAATCGGCTACGGCGAAGATGGAAAACCACTCAACGATTTGGGTCAGTATTTCTTGAGTCATAAGCTTGTGATTTTCAACAGATGGGGTCGAACAGTCTATGAATCAACGGATTACAAGAACGACTGGGATGGCGGAAAGCTCCCCGACGGAACATATTACTACGTTTTGGAATGCAAAGGAGAAACGGATAATTACAGATATCAAGGAAGTGTAATGATTTGGAATTCAGGGCGTTAAAGTTTAGAGTTGAGAGTTTAGAGTTTAAAGTAGAGATGCGATTCATCGCATCTAAAATAATAAAATGAAAAAAGTATTATTATCATTGTTATTTGCAGTATTGCTTGTTTCTTGCGGTAGTGATGAAGGCAAGATCAACACTGATTTGGTGAATAATCCGGCGTCGGCTACGGAGAGCGCGAACAAGAAAGAGTCTAAGATTGAGTTTAAGGTTATGGAGCACGATTTCGGCAAGATTATCCAAGGCGAGCAGGTGTCGTATACCTATAAATTCAAGAACACAGGCAATGCTCCGCTGATAATCACGGCAGTGGAAAAGACTTGTGGCTGCACCGATACCAAATTCCCGAAAGATCCAATAAAACCAGGCGGAGAAGGCAGCATCAGCATCACCTACGACAGCAAGGGTCACAAAGGATTTCAGAACAAACGCGTCATAGTGAAGGCCAACACCAACCCTTCCGAGACTATTTTGAAGTTCAAAGCACAAGTTCAAACCATCGACAATTTTTAAATTTTGAATATTAATTTTTAAATTACAAATCTTAAATTATTAAAAATGAACACATTAAACATGTTTTTACTTCAGGCACAGCCAACACAGCAAGGCGGCAGCTGGTCAGGACTTATCATGATCGCTTTGATTTTTGTGGTATTCTGGCTGTTTTTCATCCGTCCACAAAACAAGAAACAGAAAGAGGAACAGAGATTCCGCGAGGCTTTGCAGAAAGGCGACGACGTTGTGACAATCGGCGGTATCCATGGCAAAGTGGTCGAAGTTAAGCCTACAACTGTGATGATTTCTATCGACAGCAACGTGAAAATCGAGGTCGAGAAATCAGCTATCTCGGCTGCACCAGGCCAAAACGCACAGAAATAATACCTTAAAGTAATACTTTAAGTAGAATGGCAAAAGACGAACAGAATCAAGGATTTAGACGCTTTAGTGGGATGATTGTTTTCATCCTTGTGGCGGGGTTGCTGTGGCTTATCATCAAGCTGTCGGACACCTACACCGTGACTGTTCCTTTTGCCATTCATTACGTCGACATTCCTGCCTCGCAACTCATCCAGGAGAACGACCAGGAGGTCAATGCGACGGTGACAACATCGGGGTTTAACCTGCTGAATTACTATTTCGTGCGCAAGCCTTACCGCAAGGTTGAGATTTCGCTGAAAGAGTCAAAATACAGAAAAACTGACAACCATCAGTATTCTTACAGCAGTCGCATCGTTGAGGAGAAAATCGGCGATTTCTTTGCCACAAGCTCCACTGATATCCATATCAACGATGATATTCAATACTTTACGATGAGTCGACTTGCCTCGAAAAGAGTGAAAATTGTGCCAGCCACCGATATTAATTTCGAGAAACAGTACAATTTCTACGGCCAGCCTATCGCCAGTCCCGACTCCATCACCATTTACGGAGCAGTTGACGATGTGAATAAAACTCGTGATGTACATACCATGGTCATCACAAGAAAGAACGTGAACCAAAATATTGAAACCAGCGCCAAACTCGATTTAGACGAGAATCTGCATGCCGACATCGAAGAGGTGGAAGTGTCAATAAACGTTGAGAAATACACCGAAGCCGAGATCACAGTGCCGATCAGTATTCCGCAGAATTTGAATATGCATCTTTACCCTAACAAGGCTAGCGTTAGATACATAGTGGCGATGAAAGACTACGCCATCATCAACAGCATGTCGTTTATGGCCGAAGTCGACACCACCAACATCTATTTCAACGATGTTTTGCCAGTAAATCTGGTGCTTTACCCAAACAACACGCAGATTATCAGCATCAACCCGAAAGAAGTCGAATACATCATCGTTCAACAATGAAAAAAGTTGGAATCACCGGCAACATCGGGAGTGGCAAGAGCTACGTATGTAAGATTTTCGAAAATCTCGGCATTCCGGTTTTTTATTCCGACGACGAGACCAAGAAACTATATCTGATTCCTACGGTTAAAGCTAAGATTATCAACAGATTCGGACAAGAAGTTTATTTCGACGACGGAACGCTGAACAAGAAAGTACTCTCCTACCATCTTTTCAAAAACGAGGAAGCCATGCGATTCATTGAGTCGGAGTTGTATCCTGCTCTGAATCAACGGTTTGACGAGTGGTGCGAGCAGCAGAAAACACCATACGTGTTGTATGAATCGGCGATTTTGTTTGAGAAAAACTACGACAAATTCTTCGACAAGATCATATTCGTCTCGGCCTCGAAAGACATTCGCTTACAACGAGTTATGCTACGCGACAACTGCTCGGAAGAAAATGTGATGTCGAGGATGCGTTTGCAGCAGAGCGAAGAAACCAAGATTTCGAAATCGGATTTTGTGATTTACAACGACGGAATCAAGGCTGTTGAGCCACAGGTCGAAGCCATCAATAAGCTTCTATGTTGCTGATACACAACGGTCCACGACTCTCCTCAAAGTTTATTGTCAGTTTATCGAGTTCGACGGGGTCGAAACGCACAATACGTTTGTAGCCGACTGTCGTGGTAGTGTCGTAAGTGTTGATTTTAAACCAGTTACCATCCTTTTCACCTTCCAAATAAAAAGACTTCACCCGCTGACCAAGCTTAATATATTCTTGAATAAGGACGCGACTCACTGTGACAGGATTATCCATTGAAAATGATATAGTTCCGTAAGGATAGTCATCGTTTGTAGCCCAGAACGTCTCGGGGTTACCGTCGTTGACTTTAGAAGCCGAAAAACGGCAATCGCGTTCGTTGTCGGCCTTGACTTTTGCGTCAGCTAAAAGATTGTGGCTCAATTCTTTAGAGATAGTCTGATAGAACTCAACAGCATTTGTTGAATCGACAGGATGAATCTTCCCGTTGAGTGCGACCGGGAAATTGAGCAGCAGGTTGGCATTATGGCCGACGCTCCGATAATAAATATCGCACAACTCCTCCACCGTTTTCACCTTGGTGTCTTCGTTTTGGTGGTAGAACCAGCCAGGACGGATGGAGACGTCGACTTCGGCGGGCAGCCATTCCGTGCCGTTTTCAGAACCGAATGTATTGATTTTCAAATCAGTTTTGCAAGTAATTTGAGGTGCATTACACCAATTTGTTGCGCCCGCAATACCATTTTCGTTTCCAATCCAACGCACTGTCTGATAAGGTCCACCGAAAATCATGGCGTTGGGATGCCTTGCCAGAACAGTATCCTTAGCACATTGATAATCATAGTAGTTATCGGGGTCGATCTGGCGAGTCTCGTTGGCGCCGCCGTAGAAGCCGTTGCCGCCGTTGGCACCGTCGAACCAAAACTCAAACAAAGAACCGTAGTTTTTCGTAAGCTCATCGATTTGCTGATGATATGCAGCCACATACTCCGGAAAAGCATAACGTGGATGGTGCCGATCCCAAGGAGAGCAATAGATTCCGAATTTCAAGCCATATTTTTTGCAGGCTTCGGAGAGTTCGCTAACGATGTCACCTCCCCCATTTTTATAAGGCGAGTTGCAGATGTTGTAATCGGTTGATTTTGTGGGCCATAAGCAAAATCCATCGTGATGTTTTGCTGTAAGTATGATGCCTTTCATTCCGGCCGCTTTAAGCGTCGCCGCCCATTGGTCGCAGTCGAGGTTCTCGGGGTTAAATGTTGATGCAGGAGTGTCGCCGTAGCCCCATTCGAGGTCGTTGAAGGTGTTGAGGCCGAAGTGGATGAACGCGTACGTCTCGAGCTGTTGCCAAGCGAGCTGTTCGTCAGTAGGGACAGGATATAACGGCTTCGGGGCTTTGGTGCAGGATGCCAAACACAACATTATTATAAAGAATATAACCGATTTTTTCATGATTGCAAAAATACAAATTTTTTCTTGTTTTTTTGAAAATACATTTCTATTTTTGTAGGTTAAAATAATTATGGATTTAATCTTAACAAATTATAGAAATGAAAAAGCTTTACTTGACACTTTTAGCATTGATTATCAGCACGATGGCTTTTGCACAAGTTATTGTGAATGAAGGATTTGAGACAGGCAACACCGTAGGCGAAACGCCAGTTGGCTGGATTTGCAGCGACAACGGCTGGAAAGCCGGCATCACCATTCCTGACGACAACGAGGCACGCGGAAGAAAGCCACACACCGGCGATTGGTACATGTATGCCACTTACAACACTGATGTCTGGACTTATAAAGAAATCAGTGTGACAGCAGGCGAATACTATCGTGTTTCATTTTGGTATTCAACATGGCACGTCGACCACTTCAACCTCGAGGTCAAGGCAGGTTCAAGCGCCAACCCTGCGAACATGACAGTCACTGTTGTGCCGCAATTTATCGTTGATAACGAGCAATATCAACAAGCTTCGGCGGTGTTTCAAGCCACAAGCACAGGAAACTTCTACGTAGGCTTCCACAGCACAGCCACCAACATGCCTTGGTATCTGTCGATTGACGATGTCGTTATAGAACATACGTCACAATACAATTTCAATATCGAACAACTTACAACCGACACCACGGCATATTTCGGTGAGTCGGTATATCTTCGTTTCCTCCTCAGCAACACTGGAGAGCAGCAGGATACATACCAATTTGCCAACACCTGCTCATTACCGATGGAGTTTTATCAAAACGGTTCGCCAGTGACGCAGGTCAGCTTGACTTACAACACATCTGTCGAGTTGGTTGCAAAAGCGACATTGCCGATGAACCTGACCAACAACCAGGAGCTGCATGCCACTTTCAACGTGACATCATCACATTCAGCCCCTGCACAGTCGGCCGACTACACCATCACTGCTATACAGCCTTTCAACACATTCCCATTGATGGAAGGCTTTGAAAGCACCACATTCCCTCCAACAGGATGGCTGAACGTTGCTACCAACGGCAATTATGTCTATGAGCGCAAGACATCCAACGACTGGCCGAACTGCCTGCCACACGACGAGAGTGCAGCCATGGCACGTTTCTACTGCTACACAAGCCCTGCAGGAAGCTCATGCAATTTGGTTTCACCGAAGATGCAGCTCAGCGCCACCGACAACACCGTTCGTTACTGGATTTTCCGTAACTTCAACAATAACATCATGGGTCCGGACAGAATCAATGTGTACTACTCCCCGACCACCGACATCAACGACGGCACCTTGCTCGGCACAGTGCACCGCAACACCATGCTCGAGCCTGTTGTGGGCGAAGTCAGCGACTGGTACGAATACAACTACACTTTCGACAGTCCGGAAGGCTACGGTTTTGTGATCTTCGAGGCAGTGAGCGGCTATGGCTGGAACCTCTGCATTGACGACATCTACATCAACTCAACTTCTGTCGACAACGACCCGCCTACAGTGGTATCGCTGAAAGGCGCCCAGACATGGGCCGACACGTCGATGGACATCACTTTGAGAGTTTACGACGAGTCAGGGGTGCCGAACCAGATGCAGGCCACATACACCATCAATGGTCAGTCGCATGACATCACATTAAACAAAACAGCAAAATCGAATTACGACTTCACAGCCACATTACCGGCACAGCCGAACCACACCACTGCCAACATCGTTTTCCATTTGGCTGACGAGCTGGGTCACACTGCAGATTCCGACCCGTATCAATTGCATTGGGACTGGCAGGCTCCTATCCTTCTCGAAGGCTTTGAGGACGAGCAGTTCCCTCCAGAGGGCTGGTCGATACAATCACTCAACATGAGTTGGTTCAGCTGGTACAGATTCAGAGCGGAATACGCCACCAACTATTTCGGTGACGAATACTATGTTGTACCTCCGCAAGGCGAGAGAATGGCAGGCGTTGAATGGGATGAGTCGGAGGAATGGGGACCACAGGACGAGGCTCTCGTAACACCACTTATGGCAATCGACCGCCCGACATCACTCACATTTGAGACATTCTGCCAATATGGTATTCCGGATTACCAAGACCATTATAAAGTGGATGTTTTGAACACCAATACAGGCACATGGACCACACTTTGGGATGCCGTTGAACAACCGGAATGGGTCAACCAGTTCCAAGAGCCAGTCCACCTCGATTTGTCAGCATATCAAGGACAAAACATCAGACTGAGATGGCGCGCGCACAACAACGGCAGCGATATTTTGACATATTCGTGGTTCATCGACAATGTTAAAGTCGTTGTAACAGATACTATTTCTTCGGTTAATGAGATGACAAATCTGGAGACCAAGATTTATCCAAATCCTGTTGATAACTTATTGACAATCAATGCAGAAGAAGAAATTGAGCACATTAACATCTACAACATTCTTTCTGTAAAGGTGAAGGATATGGTTATCAATAACAAGGAAGCCGTCATCGACCTTTCAGATCTCGAATCAGGAATGTATCTCATTGAGATTCTTGGTAAAAACGAAAAGAACATTCAAACTATAATCAAGAAATAAGATGGATATCAACCTGATAAAAAGTATATTTAACACGTTGTTTGGCAACGAGTTACGTATTTACACCTCACCAGGTCGCATCAATTTGATTGGTGAGCACACCGACTACAACGGAGGCTTTGTGTTTCCAGGAGCCATCGACAAAGGTATTTATGCGGCGATAAACCCCAATAGAACTGACAAAATCAGAGCCTTTTCCATTGATTATCAAGCTATGAGCGAGTTTGGCATGCGTGAGGAAGACGCGCCGAAAGAAGCTTGGGCGAGATACATCTTCGGAGTTGTGAGGGAGATGCAGAAACGCGGTTTTGAGCCAAAGGGCTTCGACACCGTGTTTGCCGGCGACGTGCCGCTTGGAGCAGGAATGTCGTCGTCAGCGGCATTGGAAAGCACCTTTGCTTTCGCCTTGAACGATATCTATGATTTAGGTATCGACAAGTTTGAGTTGGCACGCATCGGGCAGTCGACCGAACACAACTACTGCGGAGTGAAGTGCGGCATCATGGATCAGTTCGCATCCATCTTCGGCAAGAAAGGCCACTTGATGCGACTCAACTGCGCCACCATGGAATTTGAGTATTTCCCGTTCGACCCGAAAAGATATAAGGTGGTTCTGCTCGACACCGTGGTGAAGCACGAGCTGGCGTCGTCGGCCTACAACAAACGCCGTGAGTCGTGCGAAAACGCATGCAATCACATAAAACGCAATCACAAAGGAATCAATTATTTAAGTGACGCTACCTCGAATTTACTTGAAGAAATTAAAAACGAGATTTCGCAGGAAGATTACATGAGAGCAAAGTACGTTATAGGAGAAAAACAGCGTGTTTTAGACGTCTGCGACGCACTTGAAAAAGGCGATTACGAGACTGTCGGCGACCGCATGTACGGCACTCATTACGGCATGAGCAAGGAGTATGAAGTCAGCTGTGACGAGCTCGATTTCCTGAACGACATCGCAAAGGAATGCGGTGTGACGGGTTCGAGAGTGATGGGCGGTGGCTTCGGCGGATGCACGATAAACCTTGTCAAAGAAGAACTTTATGATAAGTTTATAGCAACAGCGAAAGAGAAGTTTAATAAGAGATTCGGGCATGAGCCGAAAGTGTATGATGTCATCATTTCTGATGGGGCACGTCGCATAGAATGAAGCCAGTATGCGCAACGCATGCGTTGCGCATACTGGGTGAGATGAAAAAATTATTAAAAGTTATAAAAATGAAGCCAACATTATTAGTTTTAGCAGCTGGAATGGGTTCACGATATGGAGCCCTGAAGCAGATGGACGGTGTAGGTCCAAACAATGAAGCGATTTTGGATTATTCGATTTATGACGCAAAGCGCGCAGGATTCGGAAAAGTCGTGTTTGTGATTCGTAAAGACTTCGCGGAAGCGTTTGAGAAAGTGAACAGCAGCGCGAAGTTCGGAATTCCGGTTGAGTATGTGTATCAAGGACTTGAGTGCTTGCCGAAGGGTTACACAGTGCCTGAAGGCCGTGTAAAACCTTGGGGAACAGGTCATGCCGTGCTGATGGCAGCCAACGTCATCAAGGAACCATTCGCAGTTATCAACGCCGACGATTTCTATGGCAAAGAGGCATTCGAGGTGATGGCTAAATACCTTGTGGAGTGCGAAGGCAAGAAAGGCGCATATTCAATGGTAGCCTATAAACTCCAGAACACTTTGTCGGATTTCGGCACAGTGTCAAGAGGCGTTTGCACAAGCAACAGATGCAACTATTTGCAGACAATCGTGGAGCGCACATCCATCGCCAAAACAGCGGAAGGTGCAGCCTACACTGACGAAACAGGCGAGCATCCTCTCCCACTCGACACCTTGGTCTCGATGAATTTCTTCGGTTTTACACCAGATTTCCTGGGTTATCTCGAAGACGGATTCAAGACGTTCTTGGACGGTCCGGCACAGACCAACATCAAAGCTGAGTTCTACATCCCATTGATGGTCAATAATTTGATCAACGACAAGAAGGCGAAACTGAAAGTGTTATCGAGCGATGCCGTTTGGTTTGGCGTGACATACAAAGAGGATAAGCCGGATGTGGTGAAGAAGATTCAGAATTTGATTGATAAGGGCGTGTATCCGAAAAATCTTTGGTAGGGACAAGGCTGCCTTGTCCGTACGGGACGTGAATTTAGAATTTAATAAAAAATAGAAATATGGCACAAAAAGCAAAACAATGGGGCGCCATCATAGTGATGATAGCCCTGTTCGCGATGATAGCGTTCGTGACTAACCTCTGTTCGCCAATGGCGGTCATTGTCAAGAATCAGTTCGGCGCCAGCAATTTCCTTTCGCAGATTGGAAACTACGGCAACTTCATCGCTTATCTCATCATGGGAATCCCTTCGGGAATGCTCATCAAGAGATATGGTTATAAAAAGACCTCGCTGATAGCGTTAGCAGTAGGTATCATTGGCATTTTGGTGCAGTGGGCATCAGGATGGGCAGGCTTCGGTGTGTATCTCATCGGTGCATTTATCGCAGGATTCTGCATGTGCATGCTCAACACTGTGGTCAACCCGATGCTTAACCTTCTCGGAGGCGGCGGCAACAAAGGCAACCAGCTCATCCAGATTGGCGGAGTATTTAACTCAGCGGCAGCCGTAGCGGTCTACATCATCATGGGCGCACTCATCGGAGAAGCGACAAAAGCTAAGATTTCCGATGCCACCCCAGCTTTGATGATAGCCTTGGCCATCTTCGTCATCGGATTCATCGTGATTCTCTTCACGAAGATTGAGGAGCCGGCACAGCCTGTCGAGGTGAAATCGGAAGTGAAGGACAAATACAGCGCCTTCTCGTTCCGTCATTTCAAACTCGGCATCCTCGCTATCTTCCTTTATGGTGGCATTGAGGTCGGAACACCTACTTATATTATGCAGTACCTGACAGCAACGCCAGACGCGGCAACACCTGGTTTCGGAATGAATGGAACAATTGTGGGTCTCATCGTGGCAGTTTACTGGCTGATGATGCTCATCGGACGTTTCGTTGGTGGTGCCATCGGTGGCAAAGTGTCGTCGAAGGCAATGGTGACAACGGTTTCCATCGCTTCAATAGTGCTTGTGTTGTTCGGCATGTTCGCTCCTACCAATCTCATGGTTAACGTTCCGGGCATCGACTGGGCTAACACAGCTGTCATCTGGGCTGAGGTTCCGGTAGGCATCTTCGCCTTCATCCTTGTCGGTCTCTGCACCTCGGTGATGTGGGGCAGCATCTTCAACCTCGCCACTGAAGGCCTCGGTAAATACACAGCAATGGCGTCGGGCATCTTCATGACGATGGTGTTCGGCTTCGCTATCATGGTGGGCTTGCAGGGCTTGGTCGCCGACTGGACAGGAAGCTACATGACGAGCTACGTCGTGGTATTGTTCTGCGCAGCGTACATATTATACTATGCGTTGCTTGGGCATAAAAATGTGAATAAAGATATTCCTACGGAATAATACTTTGGCAGTTGGCTATTGGCTTTGGGCTATCATGGATTTATAATCCAATGGCCAACGGCTAATAGCCAATGTTTTTCTTCATTAATTCCTCTTTTTCTTCAGCTTTTTCAAATAATCGCCATTGCGCCTTGGTGCGGACGAGGTTGTGTTCGGGATATTTGATTTTATAATAAGTGTCGCCATTGATGTAATCAGCTAAGAATCTGACGGTTTGCATGTAGGGGAACAGCATGGCGGCGTATGGAAGGTTTTCTTTCTCGACAGGGAGAAGGAAATCTTTTGTGCCTTCGAGGTAACCTTTGGTAAACGCCTTGAAAATCTCCATGTTGAAGTCGATATTGTCGATATTCGGGTCGTCTTCGGCACCAGTGTTGGCCGCTGTTCTTAAGAAATCGCCGTAATCGGAGAAGACAAAACTCGGCATCACTGTATCCAAGTCAATGATACACAGCACATTACCTTCCTTATCAAAAAGCATATTGTTGACTTTTGTGTCGCAATGGCAGACACGTTTCGGCAGTTTACCCTCACGGAAAAGCCGCTCGCCGAGAGTCATTTTTTCTTCACGTTTGAAAATTTCGTCGAGATAATACTGCACTTCTTTGACGCGGTCTGCCTTATCTTCCGCCACAGCGTCGCGCAGTTGTTTCAAACGAAACTCGATGTTATGGAAATCAGGGATAATCTCGCCAAGTGGCTCTTTTAAATCGGCCAATAGCGACTCAAACTCACCGAACGACTTACCTGCGATGTATGAATATTCTGGCGTAACTGCTTGATATGTAATCGAATCAGGGACAAAAACCATCACACGCCAATATTTTTCACCATCAAAATGGTAGAGTTTGTTTTCTTTTGTAGAAATAAATTGAAGAGTGTTTTTGTTTTTCTTCCGAATATGTTCAGTTACCTTATTAATATTATCCATGAGCATGTCGACATCCTGGAAAATGGCGTTGTTGATGCGCTGGAGAACATATTTCGGCTTGTCGCAGCCATCGACAAAAACCTTGTAGGTGTCGTTGATAAGCCCCTCGCCCATTGGCTTCACGTCAGCTATTTTTTCGTGGATTTCAAATTTTGAAACTATTTCTATCAAGTTATCCATAATAAATTTTTTGTAAAAATAGAAATAAATATCGTATGTATGAAAAAATTTTGTATTTTTACACTTCAAATCTTAACTATGAAAAACATTAGATTAACTATCTCATTATCAGCGATGGTTTTATTGATTGTCGTCGCTTTGATTTCTTGCAAAAGCGATTGCAACAACGGTAAAAACTATCAGATTAAAGATAATTTCATCGTCTTCGACGAGCCGCAACGTGTTGATGGTCAGACGACTATGCTTGAATTTGCAGCCGAGCCTATCGAGAATGTCCGCATCGGATTCATTGGATTAGGCATGCGCGGTCCGGACGCAGTTTACCGCATGACGTTCATCGACGGCGTTGAGGTTGTGGCATTGTGCGACCTCCTTCCAGAGAACGTGGAAAAGGTTCAAAGCGGCATTTTGGAAGCGAATGGGCTGCCACGCGCGGATGAATATGTTGGCCCGACGGCATACAAAGAGCTCTGTGAGCGCGACGATATCGACCTCGTTTACATCTGCACGAACTGGCAGACACACGTCGATATGGCTGTTTATGCCATGCAGCACGGCAAACACGTAGCTGTGGAAGTGCCTGCGGCGACATCAGTAGCTGATTGCTGGAAGTTGGTTGACGTATCCGAACAGACCCGCAAGCACTGCATGATGCTTGAAAACTGCACCTACGACTTCTTCGAGATGACGGCATTGAACATGGCTAAACTCGGCATGTTTGGTGAGGTGATTCACGGCGAAGGCGCCTACATCCACAATCTGGAACCGTATTGGGCTGAGTATCAGGGCAATTGGCGTCTCGACTACAACCAGAAACACTCTGGCGACGTATATGCCACCCACGGCCTCGGACCAATCTGTCAGGTTTTGGACATCCACCGCGGCGACAAGATGGATTATCTCGTATCGATGAGCACACCATCGTATAACGGCAAGAAAATCGCTGAAAAGATGATGGGTACCGACCAGTTCGCTAACGGTGACATGACCACCACCATGATTCAGACCACAAAGGGCAAGACAATATTGATTGAACACAACGTCTATACTTATAGACCATACAATAGATTATTCCAGCTTACCGGTACAGAAGGCTTTGCAAACAAATATCCTGTCGAAGGCTTCACATTGATGGAAAAGAATCTTCCGGAAGGATTCCTTGAAGAAGGTCAGCATCTCAACGTTCATGGATTTGTTCCTAAAGAGGTTCGCGACAAGATTTTGGCCGAATATCTCCACCCTATCGCAAAAGACATCGAGGAGCTTGCAAAGAAAGTTGGCGGTCACGGCGGTATGGACTTCATCATGGATTACCGCCTGATTTACTGCTTGCATAACGGTTTACCGCTTGATGAAGATGTTTACGATGCAGCAGAATGGTCATGCATCGGAGAACTTTCAGCGGCTTCAATTGAGAATCATGGCATGCCGGTGAAGATGCCTGATTTTACTAGAGGAGACTGGAATAAGATACAAGGATATAAACATGCAATGAAATAAAAGTTTTTAGTCGTTAGTCCTTAGTCGTTAGAAAAATCTAATAACTAAAGACTAACAACTAAAGACTAAAGACTAATAATATTCTAAACTAAAAATAAAATATCATGAAGAAAAAATTCGTATGTCCAATTTGCGGCTTCGTTTATGAAGGAGAAGAAGCTCCTGAAAGATGCCCACAGTGCAAACAGGTTGTTGAATGGAAGGTCCTCGATGAGAGTGCAGCCCTTAACTTTGTGACCGAGCATGTCGTCGGTATTGCCAAAGGCACTGGCGATGAGATGATCAAAGACTTAAATGCCCAGTATATGGGAGAGGCCACTGAGGTCGGTATGTATCTGGCAATGAGCCGTCAGGCCGATCGTGAGGGATACCCAGAGATTGCTGAGGCTTTCAGACGTTATGCTTTTGAAGAGGCAGACCACTGCTCACGTTTCGCTGAATTACTTGGCGAGGTGGTTTGGGACACCAAGACAAACGTCTACAAACGTATGGTGGCTGAATGCGGCGCCTGCGAGGAAAAGATGCGCATAGCACGCATTGCAAAGGAACGCAACCTCGACGCTATCCACGACACAGTGCATGAGATGGCGAAGGACGAGGCACGTCACGGCAAAGGATTTGAAGGACTGTACAACAGATACTTCAAATAAAATATGCCGCGTTGTAGAAATTGTAGAGACGTTTCCTGAAATGTCTCTACAATTTTTTTGTATATTTTCAAAAATTTTAATCATGAAAAAATTAACATTCTTAATCGTTTTGATGACAATGTCATTATTTGGTTTCGCACAGGATTGGTTCGGCTACAACAGATATAAAGCCAACAACGAGCTGATTATCAGCAGCAAGAATTACCCCAAGGTGGTGTTTATGGGCAATTCCATCACCGACAACTGGGCTTATTTCCATCCTGATTTCTTCACAAAAAACAATTTCTGCGGAAGAGGCATCGGAGGACAGACCTCGGCACAGATGCTGGTGAGGTTTTATGACGACGTGGTGGCACTTCATCCGAAGGCGGTGGTCATCATGGCTGGCACTAACGACGTGGCACACAACGATTATTGGGTGTCACCGGAGCAGGTCGTGGAAAACATCAAGGCGATGTGCAATATCGCAAAGGCGAACAACATCACCCCTATTATCAGTTCGATACCGCCATGCAACGAGTTCTGCTGGCGCAAGGAGATTAAAAACGCAGGTCAGACTATCGTAGATATCAATAATGAGCTGAAGGCATACGCCAAAAGCGCCGGCTTGATTTATGTCGATTATCACGCCGCTCTCGTTGACGAAAACCTCGGTTTCCCGCTGACGCTGAGTTCAGACGGATGCCATCCGCTTCCGGACACTTATTTCCAGATGGAAGAGATGGTGCTGAAAGCGATAAAAAAGGTTGTGAAATAGACTAATAATTATATCCTTTTCCCATAGTCATTTTCTCCGTCGGGTAATGGCCAAGATAGACAAGGCCGAGGTTACCGTCGATGGCGATCTTGTCACCCATCTGGATCAAATGGCCATTCAGTTCGGCGCAGTGTTTCTCGTCGTTGACCATCAGCTCGACGCAGCTCACCACGCACACTTTGCCCAGACGCACTGCGGTGACGGCAGCGTGCGATGTGGCGCCACCACGCGCTGTGAGCAATCCGTCGGTATCGAAGATGAGGCCGATGTCGTCAGGAACAGTGTCAGGACGAACCAAGATGACGTTATCGTTCGGATGTTCTTTACGTAACATTTTGATATCCAGCTCATTAAAGGCTACCAATCCGTTCATCGCGCCGCCGCCAATGCCCATGCCGCGACCAATCTGATTCATCTCGGTCGGTGACTGCACGAAGGCGTTCACGGTGTCTTCAAGCTTAAGGTCTTGGTCGCGAATCTGCAGGATATGGAAGTCTTCAGGCTTATCGGATTCGAAAGTAAACTCCATCTCTTGAGGCGCGTAACCGAGTTCTTCGGTCAGCGTGGTCGCGATGGAATAGATCTTCTTGTAGATTTCTGGAAGTGCAGTCTGCATTGACGGTCCCTCAAGGTTAGCCGCTATACGCTGCGTCTCGCCTATCGGCAACGGCTTCACAAGTCCGCCCACGATGTCCTCACCCTGGCTGCGCATGGTGAAGTCGCCGTACAGATGCACGCCCGGACGCTCACGATGCGGGTTTTGCGTGAACACCACGCCAGTACCCGACACCTCGCTGATGTTTCCGTAAATCATCTGCTGTACGATGACAGCCGTGCCCCAGTTTTCGGAGATTCCAAGATGACGTCGGTAAGCCAGCGCGCGCTCGGAGTTCCACGAGTCGAACACCATATTGACGCACTCCACAATCTGTTTAAACGGATCCTGCTCAAGCACAACGCCATGATTTTCAAGAATTTTCTTATACGAATAAGCCATCTCGCGCATCTGCGCCGCCTTGAAATCGACTTTCTGCTTGACTTTATATTTCGACTTGAAACGGTTGATTTCTTCATCAAAGAAGTCACGATGGATACCTTTTGCCATACCCCAACTTTGCAGGAAACGACGGTATGAGTCCCATATTGCCCAAGCTTTTTCAGGGTTTTCGGCTATTTTCTCGACAAGCTCATCGTTCAAGCCGACATTCAGGAATGTGTCCATGGCACCCGGCATCGAGATGGCGGTACCAGAACGCACCGATACCAGCAACGGCATCGCAGGATTATTGAATCTTCGTCCGCTGATGCGTTCCAGCTCTTCCATGAAGCGTTTCAGCATGCCGTGAATTTCGCTTCTAAGCTCAGGAATAGTATTAATGGTGTCGTTGCGACGGAATGCCTCGGTGGTGATAACGAATCCTGGAGGCACCGGAAGTCCCTTTAGATAAAGGGTTTTCAAGTTGTTGGCCTTGTTACCGATAAACACCTGGTTGTCCATTTTCGGTGTCGGCGTCCAGAACGGACTTATCAGCATCTCGGAGTTGTAGGTCATGATGTCGCTGATGAGTTTCGGGTCGAGCGAAGCCTCCATTGTTCTTAAAGAAGTGAGGATTCGGCCTATGAAATTATCCAAAGGCTGCATCAAGAAGGCATCGGAGAGCATGTCGCGATGAAATTCCTCCGATTTTTTGCTAATAAGAGCCACCATATCGCGCTCGCTGAGCTTGTTTTCAGGGTCGAAAAGCTGTGGAATGACAACCTTCATCGGGTATTCATACGATTTCAGGAAGTATTTTATAATGATACGTCTGACATCTTCGGCAATAAACTGGAAGATGTTGATGTACTGCCCAAACGAGAAGCTTCGCGAAGTCAAACTGTAACGCAGCATGTCGAGTTTCGAGTTGAAGCTCTGGTTTGTGATGCCGTCGAGTGCCAAGCCGTCGCGGAAATACCTCAAAATGATGTAAATTTGGTTGAGAGTCCTTTCGGAGATGTACTCGAGGTTGATGCTCTGCACCACCTTTTCCATGAGCTGTGTCGCCACACGTTCGAGTCTGAATGTCAAGCCCATAGCTTCGAATTTATTCTCACGATAGGTGCCGTACATCGACGGAATTCCGATAGCGATATGGCGTTTGTGATAGATATTTTCCCAGCCTTCGCTCTGCTCAGGATTGAAAATTATCTCTTTCAGCTTGCTCATGAAGGCATAAATCATGCTCAGCGACTTGCCGAAATTTTTTTCCTTATAAACCTTCTCAAAATCGTCGATGTCTTTGTCGGGAATAAACGGGAAGTTGCGCAAATATGCGAAAATATTGACACTTTCGAAGCTGTATTTCTCACGAAGATAGGCATACAAATCGCGGATATCCATCAAACGGAGATGCTCGCGTTGATAAAGCTCATCGTCGAGGTTGATTTTATCGGCTGCCTTACGGATGAGATTCTCGTAGTCGTCGCGCGAAAGCATAAGGATATCATCAGGATTCAGGCATGAAATCTCGCACATCGTCTGCACGAGGTTATGCACGTGAATAAACCAAGTGCTTTGTTTATCAATGCTTTCAAATACATTTTTAGGCAAAATTGACTTCAAAGCATCGAGGTTGCCGTCGCTCCAGAATTGGAAAACATCGAAAGTGAGGTCGATGAGGGTATTGTTGCTCTCGGTGTGAACCTGCTTACGCAGAAAATGCACGAGCTTGTCCTGACGAAGCGATATCTCGTCCATGTTGGTGGTGACGTTGCGAATCTCGCCCTCCGCCCCTATCTCGTTGAAATACACAGGGAAAATGCGCGAGAGCTGCTTCACCTTTTTATAATAAGGCGAGATATTCGAGTTCAAGATTTTCGTAATCTCACGTTGGAAAAGGTCGGTATCGCTGATGAAAATGCCGCCCAGTTTCAGGTTGACAATCAATGAAGAAAGCAACTTTTCCAATGGAGTTTTAGAGTATTCGATAAGCTCGAGCCACACACGGATATTCTTGATATGATCTTTGTTTACTGATAGTTGCCAGTCTTCATTGACAAAAACATTGCCTGGTGTGATGAATCCGAACTCTATGAGGCGTTTCTCGAAATGGTTGACGATTTCCTTCATGTCGGTATTGTCGACATCGATGATTTTCTTACCCAAAGTAAGCTGGAAATCGAGTACCGCCGAGGTGTAGTTTTTACGCAGCTCCTTGGCGAGATTGAAAATGGTGTCGATGAACGGAATCAGTTCGTTTTGCGGCATCTCGTCGATGGCGTCGCGCATCATGCGGTCCATGTTCCAGATAAGACGTTCGCGCTGGCTCTCCATGCCTGGGATATGAAGCAGATAAAACACATAATGGAACTTCGTGATGAAGTGTTCAAAGAGCTTCTCCGACTCGGTAAAACGCTTCGCAACCTGTTCAAAATGAGGCAGTTCGGCCAATGAATCCCAAGTCTGTGCAGCATTTAAATCATCATTTAAACTATTGAAATACGGAGCTCCGACTTCATTGATTATTACATTTTTCTCCTCATCGGAAAGCAGATTTTTGTTATCCGAAACCCATTTTTCAACCTCAGAAGTCGTTTGCCAATAACGATAATTCTCTTGAAGCATCGACCGCAAGAGATGGCAAGCTGTAGCTGAGAACTTTTCATCTTTCGCAACACAGTCCAGATAACGCTCAGCATGTTTGGTGGCGAGGATATAACAATCTTTATTTGCCTCAAACTTATCAGCTAATATATTGAATGTCAATTCAATAAGATTAAAATGCTTGGTCGATTTGGTATAAACCTGACCTGCAAACTCCAATAAAGTGATGACAATGTTTAGTCTCAGTTTTAGGGCCACTTCAGGTTTCAGCAGGCTTCGCATCATTTCGAGAGGCAGCTTCAGGGTGTCGGCCGGCACCTCATCGCGGGTGTAAAACCAGAAATCATCCATCAAAATCTTGCGCAGCTCTTCAGTGACGAAGGTATGGTTCGATAGTGGATGATGATATTCTGTAATACATTCCGAAGCGCGTTTGTTGATACCGAAGTAATTGGTACTCAATGCAATAAAAGTCTTATGCTCATCCGGAATGAAGATGTCCTTATATCGTGTTTGGGCTAAATTAGCCTCCAGCGCCTGTGATTTGAAAGTCTCGGTCATGATAAAACTATTTATTCAACTCCTCTTCAAGAAATTCAGCGGCATCAGCAACGCAGTCAGAGCAATCGCGAAGCACAACACCTGTTCCAACGCCTTTCAACATCTTGCATTGTGTTGCACCATTGCGAAGCTGAAATTTGTTCATGATTTGTTTCATCCCACGAATGGCTTTGACTCTGTCGTCGGATGCCAATCCCAATACCATGCCGGCACCTGTTATCGCACCGCAAGTGCCTTCCATGTTGCCCATTCCAATGCCAAACGGAGCGCCAAGGTTTCTCGCGCTTTCCTCGTCAATTCCTGCAATATCACAATACGCACAAATCACAGCCTGCGCGCAGTTATAGCCGCAGTTTTTCTTCTCAACCGCTGTAGAAATTCTTGATTCCATGATTTTATTTTTTGCAAATATAGCGAATTTTATCAACCACATTGATCAAATCATTCAAAATAAAAATAAACTACAAAAAAAATCCACAAAATGGAATATCACAAATTGTGGATTTTTTTATTATTTACGTTATTTTATCTTGTAATAACAACTTTTTGCGATGGATAGTCTGCAATAGTAATCAAATATACACCGGCAGGTAATGAAAAATAGTTGTGTGTATCAGAGATTTCTTTAGTAACAACAACCCTACCCAATAAATCATAAATTTTTAGTGGATATGATAATAATTTATCATCTACGATTATTATAACACCACCATCTTCAACATTAATCTTAACATAGCGATTGTCAACAACATCTTCAACATCAAGAATTGGTTCAAAATAAGCCGTATAAGTTGCATTTGTTGTTACCGTAATATTTCGTGGATTTTGAGTATTATTATCTTGCCATCTAACAAAACGGTAACCGCTATAAGGAATAGCTTTTATAGTTGCTGTAGAACCAGAGGCATACGTTCCACTACCAGTTACATATCCCATATTTGGATTGGCACTATTAACTTCTATATAGTATTGCATTGGACCTGCTTGTGTAACAACTATTGTTTTGGATGTTACACCATTACCTCCACTAACAGTTATAGTCCCTTGCCTACTTGAGTTAGTATTATTTACACTGGCATTAACCACAATATAACCGCTTTCCGTACCAGAATTGGGTGATATTGTAAGCCAGGATGCAGATGTGTGTGCCGACCAATTTACATTAGTGGTAATCTCCACAACTTTACTACCACCACTTAACGGGAATGTCAACGATGTGGGAGAAACAGATAATGTCGGCGCAGCCACAACTGTTGCAAATATAGGATTAGAATAATACGAACTGCCGGCATAATACCATGTACTTTCTCCATTTCTTTGATAAGCCAAAGACAACAGATATGTCCCAGGTTCAGCGGTAATTGTTCCCGTAAAATCCAAACCGTTTGTATAATGATAATTTGGTTGCAATCCATTATTAATTTCAACTATGCCAATTGTCTGGACATGACTACCATCACCAATATTAGCCAAACTAACTCTAACCTTACCATAAAAAGTTGTAGACCCATCATTTAATATATCCACATTTATCGTATTACTTCTCCCTTGTATTAAAATTGTTTCTGAAAATCCAGAATAAGTTTCCATCTGTGCAGAATAATATACCTCGAAAACTTTATCATTATATGCGCTAGAGGTTGATTGAACAATATTCCAATTATCACCATCCTCACTATATAAAGCCACAGCATAATAAAATCCAGGTATTAATGGCACTCCCCCCTCAATACTAATATTGCCCGTAGCATAATAATTACAAGGTAAATCATTCACATTAAATAATTGTCCACTAACAGCGACATCATTGTCATTAAAAATGATAACACCCAAATAACCAGAATATGTTGCACCTTCATTAAGGACTTGTATCGTTCCTGTTATATCTGAACCGAACCAAGCATCTGCAATATATAAAGAAGAGTACATTACTAATTCTGGTTCATTATTATATGATGGCTGTATACCAATAGTTGCCGATTGGTTTGCAGTATAAGAGCCAGAACCAGCGCCTGTACCACCTGTACCAGGAGTTAAATCTAACAATGAATAAGCTCCATCATTATCACCGTTCCACCCCCAATTAAAGTAAAATTTATCATCGTTATCATAACCATCACAAATAAATGAATGACCTCCACTATCACCATATCCATTATATAAAACAGGTCTATTATTATTTAACTCGTTCTTCAATAAATCAATCCATGCACTCGGAGAATAATCACTTTTTCGCACAAATCTTGTTGTAGTTGCATATTTAAAATAGTTAATTAACGCTTGCGCATGTAATGATGGATCTGCTCCACTGGCATTATATCCATAATCCATATCAATACTGACACCACAATGATACATTATAGTTGCCACTGCATTAATTTGTGAACTCGTGCTATTTACTGTTAATTGATTTGGCATGTTATTCCAATCATAATATGTGTTTGCAAAATTTGCAGATTGAGTCCCATAATAACTACAATTATACGAGTGATATCCTTGCCCATGTATTGGATACTCCCAATACTTCATAACTTGTGCCATAGCTGTTGCAGCACAGCCTGTATACGTATACCATAGTCCCAAATATGATGTTGGACATAAAGCATTATATGTTGGATTATTATGATTACCTTGGCCCCATTTTGTACTAATCAATGGACCTACAGATTCTGTTGTTTTTATATTATTAATAATTCCATGTGATAGATTATTCCATTCTTCAATAATATATTCTGGTGTTTCAATATCTTCATTAATTGCTGCTTGAATTTGAATTTCGTAACCCATCAGCCAATCAATAAGATTCATTGGCATATTATCTGTCACAAAATTATTGTCATTAGAATAAGCAAGAATTGATTGTACCCTATCATCAGCTGAGACTATTACAAAACCTTTTCCATTTATTCTATTGAAAATGTAAAACTTCGAAAATCCAGATGCTTTTGATATATCTATTAATTCGACACTTTCTGAAGATTTACTTTCAAGAAATGTTTTAGCAATCTTTTGAGCTAATTTTACATCAACAGGATTAGAATAAGCCAATCCAACAATTAACAATGCTACTAATACTAAAAAGACTCGTTTCATAATGATTCTATTTACTTATTAATAAAAAAGGCATGAATTCTTCTTGAACTTATCTTTAGTGAAGGTGTCTGGAATACCTTTGTGCAGACAAGCATGTTAGAAGCAATTCACGCCAAAACGTGAACTTTATCTAACTTACTCCTGCACAATCGTAAAAGTTTTCCAGACGTTTACACTAAAGGAATAAGAATTTAAAGTCCAATATCGTATTTATACTCTCTACATTTGCATTTCTTTTTACGGTGCAAATATAACAATTATTTTATTACCGAACATATTAATATCAAATCACTCCAATAAATAATTTTTTATTTTTACAACTTTTTGGTTGTACATATTAAAAATTGTATTATCTTTGCAGAACTAAAGATAAAGAATATGACATTTGATAAAATTTTGGAAAACAACACATTGTGGGCAGTACGATATGATGGGGACAGCGACAACTCTTTTAGCATGATTTTCAACCAGTGGAATGATATTAATTGGTTGTGGGAGTTTTTCACAAACAACAATAAGGATTTGGAGTCATATTTCAAAATTACCGATTTGAACCAAGCAATTTATGACACCATCACCGACAGCGACGAATTGGAATGCCTTATACTTGACATCTCGCCTGACGCCAATCTTGATAGGCATTTCCGTCCATTGGAAAACAACAGGACTATCGACATGAGGCTGGGAAAAGAGAAAGCTCGTCCAGAGCAGCAAAGCAGACATGCATCTTGGCTACGTTTATATGCTATAAAACTGGAGCCCGGATGTTATGTAATTACTGGCGGAGCCATAAAACTGACACGTACAATGGAGGAACGCGAGCACACACTGAAGGAACTTTCTAAAATGGAACAAGTAAGGAATTATCTGATTGAGCAAGGAGTTGTTGATGTGGCTGGATTTGAAGAAATTACAAACGAAACCATATAGGAGCAATCAAAATGAAGCAAAAAACTCTTGAGTATCTTGAACAACATCAAAGCAATACGCCATCAAAATGGCGTGAGGAAGCTGAATGGCGACGGGAAAACAAAGCTTGGCTAAGACATTCCCAGCATATCGCTATTGCTGTGCTTTCTTACATGAAAAGCGAAAATATGACACAAACCACCATGGCGGAACGCCTCAACTGCACACAACAATATGTGTCGAAAATTCTGCATGGCAACGAAAACTTATCGCTGGAAACAATAACTAAATTGGAGATTGTTACTGGCAAACAGTTTATTGTTTGCTAAACGTGCATCTCCAATTCCAGCAAGTATCTTTTCCTTTCCAAGCCTCCCCCGTAACCAGTCAAAGAACCATCGCTTCCGATGACACGGTGACATGGGGCTATTATTGATATCGCATTGACAGCGTTGGTGTTAGCAATAGCTCGAACTGCGTTTAGCATTCCGATTCGCCTAGCCAGTTCTCTGTAAGAAACAGTTGTCCCATAAGGAATTTTCAGCAATTCGTTCCAAACTTTTTTCTGAAAATCGGTTCCGACAAACAGCAACGGTATCTCAAATTCACGACGTTGATTCAGGAAATATTCGTTAAGCTGATGGCTAGCTTTTTCTATCACATCTGATGAGCCTTCAACATAATCGGCATTAAGAATTCTCTGCAAACGCTGGTCCACAGAAGCTCGTCTTCTACCATCAGCCCAATCTGAAAGACATAATTTTCCATCAAAAGAACCGAGAATCATTTTCCCACAAGGAGAATGATAATGCATTATATATATAGTGTTTTTGCCTTTCATTTACCTCTCCTCAAACGTCACATGAACCTTGTCGCCAAACGTCTTCCCTATCTTTTTTCTGATATCCTTTCGAATCCCTATTATATAACAAGGAGTCCCCATTTTCACGATTTGACCGTCATACGGCTCACCATCGAAAGTAGCGTAAACAAGAAGGCGGCCTTTGCCAAAGATTTCCTTAATATCAAAAGGCACTTCAACATAAGCCGCGTCCATTTCTTCATTTTGTACGATGACGGCGTCAAATTCAAAGATGTTGTTCATTTAAATCAATTTTTCGCAAAGTTAATAAAATTTCGTATTTTTGCAGAAATAATTAAAAAGTTTTTCGCTATGAAAACTCGCAACTTACTACTAATCACTATTTTAACAATATTCTTCAGCACACACTGCTTAGCTCAAATCCAGAATTTCGAATGGCAAGGCGTGCAAAGAGAATATCTGGTGAGGACTCCCGACAATTACGAACCTCTTCCGGTATTGTTTTATCTGCATGGTCTGGGCGACAATATCACGCGTCTCGACAACGAGTTCCATTTCCAACAGATTGCCGATGATTTCAACTGGATGATTGTCATTCCGCAAGCACTGAACGAAGGCTACGGCACCATGTGGAACGCCGGTCTCACCGCCAGCACCACCAACGATTCTGGTTTTTTAATGGCTCTCCTCGACTCATTGGCAACGCAATATCCTGTAAATCAAGACAGTATCTTCTTCACAGGCTTCTCAATGGGCGGTTTCATGTCGCACCGAATGGCAATTGAGCATGGCGACCGCATCAACGCGGCGGCACCGGTGAGCGGACTCATCACCACTTATATGGCTAACCACACCGCAGTGGCTCCTGTCAGGATTCTCGACATCCACGGGACCAGCGATCCTGTTGTAGGTTACGACGGCGGCTCGGAATATTTCGGCTACCAACTAGGCCTGAGCGTCGAAAACATCTTAAATTATTGGATTAATGCCAACGGCTGCTCCAACGAGCCTGTTATCGACTCATTGCCCGATACCCATAACGACGGGCTGAGGTTTGTGCAATATGTTTATCCTGGAAATAAAGAACTTCGTCATCTGAAGGTTATTGGCGGCAATCACTCATGGTATCGCAATGCCAATCAGCACGACATTGACTTTATTGAATATATTCACGATTTCTTCACAGGCAAAAATCAGATAAATAAAGTCAACAACCCGACAACAGGAAGTCTGAATATTTATCCAAATCCGACAAACGGTCAGATTAAAATAGAATTAGATACGCCAACAACTATTGAAGTTATTGATATTCAAGGGCGTACAATTATTCAAAAGCAAGTTGAATCGGGTATTGCCTATTTAGATTTAAGCAATGCCCACAATGGTGTTTATTTTATAAAAGCCAACGGAATAACACAAAGTATCATCGTAGAATAACCTGTTTCTTTCCATTGATAATATAAACTCCTGAAGGCAACGACTCGAGGCTTCTGGCGTTGTGTAAAATCTTTTTGCCGTCGATAGTGAAAACATTGTAACGCAGCGTCTCAGGGTCGGGATTCTCTTGATTAATCTCATTGACACCAATATGGTCGATGTCGATGAGGTTGTATTGTGTTGTGCCAAGACCAATCTCCTCGGCATATTCGATGATATGCGTGCCATGCATCTCGGTGATGCGGTCGATGAGAGGCTGTGGGTTGTTGCCAGGTGCGGGGTTATATTCGAAGATAAGGTCGAGGCAGGCTTTGTCGAGGGCTATCGGGTCGGTAGAGGCCAGAATGCCGATATCGTCAATCTCTGGTTCTGCCGGCAGTGGATTGCAGTCGCAGTCGACCGATAGGTTGTTCATCACATCGATGTAAACGATGTTTTTGCCGTCTTGTTTGAAATAGTTATGCACAGCCTGCGCCGCTGCCGCCATCGACTCCAAAAACGAGTCTTGACTGTTGCTTCCGGTGATTGTCGTGGTGCTTTCGCCGGCAGTGTGTATGTAGCATTTGCCACTGCGCGCCGCCACTCCAATGCTCTGGTTCTTCAGCACGCCGCCGTATCCGCCTCTGGCATGGCCTTTGAAATGCGCGAGGTTTATCATGAAATCGTAGTTTGCGAGATGCGAACCCACGATGTCGTATTTAATCCACGTGGTGTCGCTCACCGGTATCACCATGTCGCCTTCCGAGTCCATGATATCGACCTTCGCAATCTGGTCGAAGCCACGCTGTTTGATGATCTGCAGATGGCTCTGTGTGGCATCGCGCATGCCGCCGTATGCTGTGTTACATTCCACGATTGTCGCCTTCGTCTCACTCACCAGATTCTGAATAAATTCAGGTCTGAGATAGTTGCTTTTTGCCGACTCGCCTGTCGATATCTTAACAGCGACATTGCCTGTCGGTTCAACGCCCAAAGCCTGAAACACCTTCACTAGCGACTCAGGTGTAATCTCACTGGTGAAATACACGTTGCTTTGCGCCAACAAAGCAATGCCAAGGCTTAATGCGAATACCAGAAACAACAACCTTTTCATAGAATTGAATTATTTTTTGATACATTCTTTAATGAAACTCATAAACAGCGGGTGCGGATGCAACACCGTCGAGGAATATTCCGGATGGAACTGCGTGCCGATATACCAGCGAAGATTAGGGATTTCGACGATTTCAACAAGCTTTGACTCAGGGTTGAAACCTACGCAGTGCATGCCGTTTTTCACGTATTCGTCACGATATTTGTCGTTGAACTCATAACGATGACGGTGACGTTCGCGCACGAGGTCTTTCTCGCCGTAAGCCTGCCATGTGCGGCTGCCGTTGACAAGCTCGCAGTCGTAGGCGCCGAGTCGCATGGTGCCGCCCATCTGGGTGATGTTTTTCTGTTCCTCCATCATGTCGATGACGTTGTGCGGCGTCACAGGATCCATCTCGCTGCTGTTGGCGTCGGCGTAGCCCAGCACGTTTCGTGCGAACTCGATGACCATCATCTGCATGCCGAGACATATGCCGAAGGTAGGAATATCGTGAGTTCTAGTGTATTCCGCAGCGATGATCTTTCCTTCGATTCCGCGCTGACCGAAGCCCGGACAAATAACAATGCCAGCCATGCCTTTCAGCATCTCGGCAACGTTGTCTTTTGTTATTTGCTCGCTATTGACGAAATGTATCTTTACCTTGTAATCGTTGTATGTTCCGGCATGCGCGAGGCTCTCGCGTATACTCTTGCAAGCGTCCTGAAGGTCATATTTTCCAACGAGGGCGATGTCGACGGTTCTTGTTGCGTTTTTGCGGCGCTCAAGGAAGTCGTGCCATGCTCCAAGCTCAGGTGTCGGACCCGGTTCCACGCCCATTTTCTTTAAAATGATAGCATCCAGACCTTGTCTTTGCATGTTGATCGGCACCTCGTAGATGCTTGGCAAATCCTGACTCTGGATGACGGCGTCCACGTCAACGTTGCAGAAATGCGCCACTTTCACACGCAGATCGTCACTGAGTTCGTGTTCTGTTCTCAAAACAAGCACCTCTGGCTGGATTCCCAGTCCCTGCAGCTGTTTCACGCTGGTCTGCGTAGGCTTGGTCTTGAGTTCGCCAGCTGCTGCAAGATAAGGGACGTAGGTCAGATGCACATTGAGAGCGTGCTGCTGTCCGAGTTGCCAACGGAGCTGACGAATAGCCTCAAGAAACGGCTGTCCTTCGATGTCGCCAATGGTGCCACCGATTTCGGTGATAACGAAATCGAAATGTTCCTTGGTGGCGTTGAGCAAAATCCTACGTTTTATCTCGTCGGTGATATGCGGCACCACCTGAATCGTCTTGCCGAGATAATCGCCACGACGTTCACGTTCGATAACGCTGAGGTATATTCTACCTGTCGTCACGCTGTTGTCGCGAGTAGTCTCGATGCCTGTAAAACGCTCATAGTGACCGAGGTCGAGGTCGGTTTCGAAGCCGTCGGCGGTCACATAGCATTCACCGTGCTCGTAAGGGTTCAGTGTGCCTGGATCGACATTGATGTAAGGGTCAAATTTCTGGATTGTTATCTTGTATCCGCGGGCTTGGAGAAGCTTGCCCAGCGAGGCGGAGATGATGCCTTTTCCTAATGAAGACGCCACACCTCCTGTGATGAAAATGTATCTTGTTTCCATGTTCTTTTGAAAAAGCAAAAATAGGATTTTTTAAAAAATGACAATAAAAATTTTTGAAAAATTTTAGTAATTTTGCATCTGCAAAAACATGATTATATGTCATACACTTACGATTATCCCCGTCCTGCTGTCACTGCCGACTGTGTGGTGATTACTAGGGAAACTGAGCCGAAGGTGCTACTGATTCAGCGCGGCAACGAGCCGTTTAAAGGACAATGGGCGTTCCCAGGCGGTTTCATGAATATGGACGAGACCACCGAGCAATGTGCGGTGCGTGAACTTGAAGAAGAAACAGGGTTGAAAGTCACTGAAATCAAGCAGATTGGAGCTTATTCAAAGGTCGACCGCGACCCTCGAGGAAGGACAGTAACTGTAGCATATCTTGCAATAATCGACAAGGCTGAAGCCGTAAAAGGTGGCGACGATGCCGCCAAGGCACAGTGGTTCCCAATTTCTGCATTGCCGAAGTTAGCGTTTGACCATGAAGAGATTATGAAGGACGCAAAAAGACTTTATTTGTCTTTATCACGGTAAAACTCCCAAGTGTCGGTGTGACCGTCTTTGTAGGTGTAGCTCCAAACGAGCTCGTCTTTTGTCAGTTTCGCCAAGTTAAACTTGGTCTCACGCCCGATGCCGGCGCTCACTTTCTTAACGATATAGGCAGCAAGCTCGCGTTCTTCGCCGCAGCCATCTCCTTTAGCCTCAAGCAGTTCCATGCGGAAACTTTCGGCATCACCCGATGAATAGAAATCGTCGCCTTCAACGCGCCACCATCCCGGACTGACATATTTAAAGATCCAAGTCACAGTGCCGCCTTCGTTCAAAGTCACCTTATAAACCTGATTCGCCGAATCGAGAGCGCTGCCATCAGGATAAAAATCCATGGTGCCGGTCTCATGCACATCTACATGACCTTCAGCGATGTCGTAATTCCAGCCGTGCTGATAATAATAATGTCCGTCAACTTTCGGTGAGGTGCAGGATGCCAACAAACAGGCCGCAAATAGTATCAAAAACAGATTTTTCATAATGTTTTATTTTTCTAGTTTCATCACTTTTACTGGCCTGTCGGCGCCGACTACGAGATTTGGACAAACGGTTTCAATGCCTGTATCTTTAAATCCGCACTTCTCCATAACCTTGCCGGATGCTGGATTTTCTGGAAAATAATCGCCCCAAATTGCCTTGAATTTATTTACATTAAAACAATAATCAATGACCAAACGCAATGCCTCAGTGCAGATTCCTTTGCCCCAGTAAGGCTTGGCGACCCAATAGCCGATTTCACATTCGTTTTCAGCTATTTTCAAGTTTGAAACAGAAGCTCTGAGGACTCCGATACATCCAATTATCTCAGAGGTCTCTTTTAACTCAATTGCCCATGTATCGTCATTGCTGAAGAAGCTTTTAATAATCTCCCTGCTATCCTCCACGCTTTTATGCGGCGGCCAACCGGCTCGAGGTCCCACATCGGGGTCACTGGCGTATTTATATAGAGTTGGAGCGTCGCTTTCCTGCCATGGGCGGAGGAGTATGCGATCGGTCTCCCCCAGACTGCGCTGCGCTTGTCTGGGGTAAATAGAATGATATGTCTTCGACATATAGAGGAATTTTTAAATATCAAATTATATTTCTTAACATCCCAGTTGTCCCGGCAATTTCTGTTTTTCCTTTTCGGGGAATGTGGCCTCGTATGCCTCGAAAGCATCTGGTTTTTCATCCGCAACGAAATATCCTTTTGGCGGACAATAAGTGCCTTCGCGGTCGCCCCAATAGCCTGGAATCAGCTCTTGCGCAAGGAAGAACGGCACCTCGTCGTCCTTCGGCATCTCGTGGTAGTGAATGCGGAGTTTACTGGCGAGGTCGAAGCCCGCATGGCGATAGAAGTCGATGTTGCCCTCCATCTGGAGCAAGCCTACGCCCATCGCCTTGGCCTTTTCAAGTGCGTAGTTCAAGAGTTTCAGGCCGTAGCCTTTCCTCTTATATTCAGGATGAATGCTGATTGGTCCGAAAGTCCACGACGGGAAACGAGTGCCGTCGTCGAGGACGATTTCAGCCTTCGAAAACATCACATGACCGATGATTTTGCCGTCTTCTTCCATCACGAAATCCAGTTCCCTGATAAAATCAGGATTGTTTCTATATTGATTTAGCACATAATGCTCGGTGCATCCCGGACGATAGACGTTCCAGAACGCCTCGCGTGTCAAATTCTCCACCTCGCGGTAATCTTCAGGTTGTTCTAAACGGATATTCATTTCTTCTTCCTTATTTCTTATTGTATAGTAATCGATTTGCATCCCTTAAAGAACAAAACTGCGGGGATAGAAATCGCTATAGAAACGGCCATCTGTGGCAGTGAATTTCAGAACGCAATAGTTAGGGTCGGTGACGCCGCCAGGATAGTACTGCTCGTCGCCCTCGTGCCATATCATTTCCTTACTTTTGGCATCGTTAAGAACCTCCATCGTGCCTCGAAGCATCATGCCTTTGAAGCCTTTTTCATCGCAGAAATATATGCTGGCCTTCGGATTTGCTTTGTAATGAGCAACACGCAACGAAAAAGTGTTGGTAGTGAAATAAAACACCTTAACGCCTTCACGGACTCTCGGCGCCAGCATCGCCTTAGTGCAAGGATAGCCTTCTTCATCAACCGAAGAAATATACGCAACAGGCAAGGTGTCGGCCATCTTGGCAATAAGCTCATTAACGCCAGCCAAAGCTGGGTTTTCAGGCATCTTATCGTCAGAAATAGTCAATTCTTTACGCCAACGTTTCAAATGCGGAAAATACATCTTCATCTGACCGATGTATTCCTCCTTAGTGATAGGCTGAGGCAATCCTTTATTGACCTCATCGACAAACTGCGCACAATGCTCAATCATCTCATCCATTGTGCAATCTTGCAAAAACTTGCCATTTTGATAGCAATACATGCAGTAATCCTCATTCTTGCTGCCATCGGCGTTTGTGCCTAAAACATGTTCATTCAGAGGCATTCCGCAGCTCTGACAAAATTTCATTTCTTGTTCCATATTTTAATTTATTTATTTTTCTTTTCTCCAAAAACGCACCATCTCACAAATGGAATTCTGTGTAATCCTTCATAAAGCAATGGTGAAATCGTGAGCACTGCGACCGTCAGGATGATATACATCACATACGGAGGCAACTGTTCTCTCATGTTGAAATACATATATGAACCGACGCCTGCAATCACCAGATAATGAACAACATATAGGCCAAAGCTGCTCTTAGTCATATAGCCTGCAAACTTGCCAGTGTAATCGAATTTTGCCTTAAACCAGCCCATCATCGCGAGGCACATCAGCCAGCCGTAGAGACAGTTGAGCGGACTTGCCATATAACGAGGCAAGGTGTTGTTCTGACCGAAGGTGGTGATAACCAAAACCGCACCTGTGACAGCAGCGAACAGCATCATCGGAGCCCAGAAACTGCCCAGAGTTTCCTGCACCTTATCATGTGAAAACACAAGATATCCCATCATGAAGACTATGAAGTAAAACACCGGCTTGTAGAGGTTGTAGAGACCGTCGGCACTCTCTGCGCGCGGATTCATGATGAGGGTCTTCTCGCCAAGCCAGAAGAGGAAAACAAGGAGGACTATCAACGCCATGCCCAACTTGCCAGATGCTATTTTACCGCACCAACTGTGGAAACGACCGTTTTTATCTATCGCCGTGATAATGAGCAAAATCAAAGAAAACAGCCACAAATCCTGTATAAACCACAGCGGTCCGATGCCGTTTACCGACCAGATGAGATATTTCACAGGTTGTTGAACTTGAGCCAACATATCGACACCACTGACATGGGTGTTGAAATACCCGACCATCCACTGGAACACCAGCAATCCGATAGTGCTCGGCACCAAAAGCTTCCTCGTTCTCGATTTAAACCATTGACCAGCAGACGTTTTCTCCAACGAATATCTCGAACTGATGCCCGCCAACAAGAACAGCAACGGCATAAACCAAGGATACAAAATATACATCAACACATCCTGGTACTGCGGATTCGTGGCAAAATCGCCGAAGCCGCCCACTCCGCCAAACACACCTTTATTATTATAAAAGTAAACCACATGGTACAAAAGCACCAAAAGCACTGTAGTCCAGCGCAAATTGTCAATCCAATGTTTTCTCATTGCTTAAAAATAATAATTCTCGACAAAATCTGTAATCAACTTGAAAATCGGCTCGTATGTCACAAAAATACCATTTTCGTATGTATCGTAAATTGTGTGATAATACTGGAACGCGTCGCCGTTTTCGTTCTCAAACAGGATGCACGGCACATGATGCTCAGCAAACGGATAGTGGTCGCTGTTGGCTGCCAGCTCGCCACGGTTCAAAGCCTCGAAATAATGCTTCTCACCGTTGATTTTCTCCAACAAAGCATATCCGCGGTTGCCCTCGTCGCTCGCCTCGCAATACTGCACAGGATTGTTGTCGCCAATCATGTCGATGTTAAACAGATATCTGATCTGTTCCAACGGCACTGTCGGGTTGGCAACGTAATATTCCGAACCGTTCAAGCCCGAGTCTTCACCAGAAAATGCTATGAAATACATGTCATATTCAGGCTTATTGTTAGCGTAATACTCTGCCAAAGTGACGATTGTCGCGGTTCCCGAAGCGTTGTCGTTGGCACCGGCGTAATACACTTTCTTTCCAAGATTGCCAAGATGGTCGTAATGCGCCGTAAACACGAAACAGCTGTCATGACGCTTGCCTTCAACCTTCGCTATGACATTGAAAAGCTCATAATCTTTCAAAAACTCATTATCGACATCCAACTTCACATTTTTCACACCCTTGATAGATTCCGGAGTCATCCAAACTATCGGCTTTCCCATCACCTTGCTGCCGTATGCCTTGTAAAACTTAATCGGCGATGTCCAAGTCTGGATAAACCCGCCTACCGACGAATCTTTTTTATGCAACGGCTTGAACTCCGGGTGATTATACATAAACCAGAAGTCGCACACCACCATGCAGCCATCATATTCAGGCTTTGCCAAATCAGCATACATCTTCTCAGCGTCAAAATTTACCGTATCTACATGATACACAGTGAATTCGCCATGTACACCCGGTGAATATTCTCTCATCGAAAAATCCACGCCCGGAGTGAGTTTCTTGCCATCTGCCCACATCTCCATCTTTCCGCAGAATGTGTTGATATCAATCTTGAAAGGCTGGCAAACAACCTCATCGGCACCTGCTTTCTCAAACTCTTTCACAAGATATTTCCCTGCTTTGTTGGCGCCGTCTTTGGCATATCCCCTGCCCTGATACTTCTTGGAACTCAATTCCTTAACGATTTTTTTGTAATGCGCCAAATCCTGCGCCTGAACCGACGATGCACCAACTGTCGCTGCAACGAACACCGTCAATAATAACAATAACTTTTTCATATTCAATAATTTAATTAATTCAACTGAATTTTCAAAATCTGCAAGTGTTGTTTTCAATTGTTTTATTTCGCAAAATTATAAAAAATTCCGGGAAAGATAAATACATTTTTCGACAATAATTTTAATATCTAAACGTTGAAAAACAAAAGTCGGACTCAAGTGATGTACGAGATGCCTTCAACAGCCGAAATCAAGTAAGATATTTTTCAACTTTTTAAGTTTTTTCAAAAAAATTATTTATTTTTGTAATTTTAAAAGGTTCTTGCCATGAATAAGAAACATTTAACAATGACCTTATTGTTGTTGTGTCTGCTCGTGAACACGGTCGCGGCGCAGCATGGCCGACGTTTCGCCGACCCGGTTTTTGGCAATGTGACCGTCTCGAAAAAGATTCGCTACAGCGAGGCTATCCGCATCGGCGACTCCAGCCCCACATCATTATATTTCGATTTCTACGAGCCTGCCAACGACACCCTCAGCGCCCGCCCAATGGTCATCACCGTCTTCGGAGGCTCTTTTGTCGTGGGATACCGCGATTACAAAGACATGGTTGAATATTGCACACGTCTCGCAAAACACGGCTACGTGGCGGCATCAATCGACTATCGTCTGCTTTATCTGTGGCAGCTAAACACAACATCGATAGTCCGCGACGGATATATGGCGGCGCAAGACATCAGCTCGGCTGTCAGGTATTTCAAAGCCCATTGCGACGAATACCGTATCGACACCTCAAACATATATCTGCTTGGCAACTCAGCCGGATCTGTAGGCATACTCGCCGAGATGTTTATGGGCGAGGACGAACGGCCTGAAGCAACGCTTACCTTGCCCGACTTAGGTACTATGCACAGCTCAGGGTTTGCCGAATATGCAAATTACTCGCCTAAAGTGGCAGGTGCCATACCGCAATGGGGCGGTGTCATCGACTTAAACACCATCGACCAGGACGAATATGCCCCGCTATGCATGATTCACGGCACTTCCGACGGCGTGATTCCTATCGATTCAGGCTATTGCTTCTCTGTCTTCAGCTCATCAGCACTGCCCTATTTGTACGGATCCCGTGCCATCGCCGCACATCTCGATAAGATAGGCATCGAAAACTATGAGTTTCATTGTTTTGAACATGAAGGACATAGTTTTTATTTGACCGACAACCTCGAACATAAGATAATTCCTGAAAAATTTAACGCCTGTTTCAACATCGTACGCGATTTTCTGCTCCGATGCCAAGGATATCTCACTATCGATGATAACCCTTCTAAAATCACCATCTATCCTAATCCAGCCACTGATGCCATCACCATCGACGACACCAACTATTCGCAAGGCGAGCCTTATCAGATAAACATCTTCGACGTTAACGGACGTGAGGTTTTTTCAAAAACAATCACCGAAACATATCCGGTCATTAATATATCTCATTGGAAATCAGGAGTTTATCTGATTCAATTTGAACAAGACGGAAAATGTCAAAATAAAAAATTTATAAAACAATAGTTCTTTTTAACAGCCTTTTTTCATGAATCGCGAGAAAGAGATATATAAGGTAACCCTTTGGGGTAGCGCCGTCAACGCCACGCTGGTGGTGTTTAAGTTCGTAGCGGGAATCTTCGGACACAGTTCCGCTATGATTGCCGACGCGGTGCATTCGCTTTCCGACTTCGCCACCGACATCGTGGTGCTTATTTTCGTCAAGATAAGCCACAAACCTAAAGACAAATCGCACGACTACGGTCACGGCAAATACGAGACGCTCGCCACCACACTGATCGGTGCGGTTCTCTTCCTCGTGGCAGTAGGCATTTTCATCGAAGGTGCCAAAAAGATAGCCCTCTGGAGTAATGGCGACACCTTGACCATGCCTGGCCGACTCGCTCTTTGGGCTGCTCTGGCATCAATAATCTTAAAAGAAATCATTTTCCAATATACAAACCGCAAGGCGAAACGTCTTAATTCTCAAGCGTTAAAGGCCAATGCGTGGCATCATCGCAGCGACGCACTCTCGTCAATAGGAACCGCCATAGGCATAGGCGGAGCGCTCATAGGCGGCGAGCGTTGGGCTGTCCTCGACCCCATAGCCTCTCTGGTGGTAGGCATATTAATTATAAAGGTGGCATTCGACCTGATTAAAAACGGCGTCGGCGACCTCATGGAGCAGTCACTGCCCGACGACGTCGAGAATGAGATAATGGAGATAGTGAAATCGGTGCCTGAAGTCGTTGAGCCTCATGAGCTGTGCACCCGACGCATCGGAAACCGTTATGCCATCGAGATGCACATCCTTATGAATGGCGACACACCACTGAAAGACACGCACGACAAGGCATCAGAGATAGAAAACCTTCTAAAAGAACGCTATGGCGACGACACTCATATCGTCATCCACGTGGAACCGATAGAAGAATAATTTTTTGAAAAAATTCCTTCTGAAAGTCATCATATATCAATAAATTTGTAACTTTGCAGTTTGAATTTGCGAATCATTAAATTTTGAATTATAAATTTTAAATAAGATAATATGGAAAAGATTAAAGTAGGTATCAACGGTTTCGGTCGTATCGGCCGCAACGTTTTCCGCATCTGCTGCGAGCGTCCAAACCTCGAGGTTGTGGGCATCAACGACTTGACAAGCACCAAAGTTTTGGCACATCTTCTGAAATATGACTCCACACAAGGTAAGTTTCCTGGCACAGTTGATTACGATGAATCAGCATTGATAGTCAACGGAGTACGCGTCCCTGTCACAGCCGAACGCGCTCCTATCAACATCAAATGGAGCAAGACTCCTGACGTCGTTGTCGAGTCAACAGGTATCTTCCGTTCAAAAGAAAGCGCTAAAGGCGGCTACGGCGACCACCTCAAAAACGGCGCCAAGAAAGTCATCCTTTCAGCTCCTTCAAAAGATAAAATCGACGCGACTATCGTGGTCGGCGTCAACAACAACGAACTCACCGACGAGATCGAATGCGTCAGCAACGCATCATGCACCACTAACTGCTTGGCACCAGTCGCTAAGGTCTTGAACGACCGCTTCGGTATCGAGCAGGGTTACATCACAACAATCCACAGCTATACCAACGACCAGGTCATCCTCGACGGTCCGCATAGCGACCTCCGCCGCGCACGTTCAGCCGCCATGTCGCAGATACCTACCACAACAGGCGCTGCAAAGGCAGTGGGCATCGTAATACCTGAACTCAACGGCAAACTCGACGGCATCGCGGTGCGCGTCCCTACCCCTACCGGATCACTCGTCGACCTCGTGTGCACACTCAAGACAGAAGCCACAAAAGAGCAGATCAACGCCGCAATGCGTGAGGCAGCTGAAGGCCCGATGAAAGGCGTCCTCGAATACACCGAAGACGAAATCGTGAGCGTCGACATCATCCACAACCCACATTCATCAATTTTCGATGCACAAAGCACCATGGTGATGGGCAAGATGATTAAAGTCATGTCGTGGTACGACAACGAATGGGGTTATTCAAACCGCATGGTCGACCTTATCGAAATGATGAAATACTAAAATTTATCGGTATTTTTAATAAATTCATAGTAGAGACGTGCCAGCGCGTCTCTACATTTTATTTTTCCAAACAACCAAATGATTGATCCTCAACCTGTTATTGCCATTAAAAATCAGATTCTTAAAAAACCTCTCAAGAAACCTGAAGTCATAATCCACGCCAATATCCTGATTCTTATAATTCGCCCTCACCAACGCGTTCCTGAAATACCACGACTTCTCCGCAAAAACATCATTATTCACCTCATACCCCATCGAACGAAGATATTGAATCATAAAAACCGCTATCGTGCAGGTGTTTCCGTTTTTAAACGGATGAATCAGCCACAGATTTGAGGTCAAAACACTGATGTGCCGCAGTTTCTTTACATCACTAAGTGTTTTGTAATCAAAATAAATCTCATTTTGAATCTCAATTTCAACGGCTTCGTGGATGTCTTTGCCATAAATAAATTTCAAAGTGTCACCGTTGAGCAGCCATTCCTTCTTTTCAAGCTTGGTTTCACGAAACTCCCCAGCATGTTCCGACACTCCGTTGAAGATGCGTTTATGTGTCAAAGCAAGACCTTCCTCATTGAAAATGAATGAGTTATCCGACAAAACACTTTTGATGTTTGCCGCCACTCTATCAGCATACTTCGTCACAAAGGAATCTTTCGGGAGACGTGTTTTATTGCGATAATACTTGTCGAGCAGCTCCAAAACATCATTGATGGTGATTTCGCCTTCAATGTTTCGTTTAGCCAGTTCAAAAAGATATTTCGACGTCTTCAGTCCGTCGGTAGCTTGCAGCCCGATCGCAGTCCTCCACGCCGCCGCACATCGTCTGTCGGCTGGCTCCACATTCCTCACAAACTCCTCAAACTGTTTCTGCCTCATTTTGAAAACTATTCAATCCTCAAATCCTGCACTCCGTTAACCTCATGCTCACTGATGCCGTCAATCACTATTCTCACCGATTTTACTGGCTTTTCAGGATGACAATATGCTCTGTATCCGTCAAAAATATCATACACAAAACGCTCACCGCGATGATAATTCTCGCCGTCGTACGAATATTCGATATAACCGTTCATAATGCCGTAAACAGCCAGATTGTAATATCCTGTACACATCCCAATTGATTGACACTCAACAGGTTCCGCAAACGTAAACTTAATATAGTCGCCGTCGCCGACCTCACGTGCCGTGAAACAATAGGTGTTCAGGTCATAATCCACCAAACGGTTGATATCTTCAAAAAACGGTATGTTACTCTCCACCGTAGTCGACGGCTTCAGATAGTGATGTAACTCAATGTTCTGTGCGCCTCTAGCGATGCTCGAACGGTCCTTGTAAAACGTCGCGAACCTATATTTCTCAGGCTCTTGCGTCTTTATCGGTTTTCTATATTTTTCCGATTTAATTGTAGGCGCCGCCCCGTCTTCGGTGTAACGTATCGTCAAGATGTCATTATCCGCCTTCGCCATCAGCAGTCCGTCCTGGTAAACCACCTCGGGCGGCGCCACCCTGAACTTGAAATCCATAGCATAAAGACGCGCATACTGCGCCCCATACAACCGTCTCTGAAAATCTTCATAGTCTCGTTCACCCTGTTCGCACCATCCTATCTCGCTGAGTGCCAACAACTTCGGAAACACCTGATAATCAACGTAATCCTTCACCTGCAGGCACTCTGCCCAACAACCGCCCTGCGGACCCATCACAAGCTTCGTCTCCTCTTCCGTCAAGTCGAAATTGCCAATCGGGTCGAAACTGTACGCCTTCTCCAACGAGGTCACACCAGCCCACTGCAGTCCGCGCTCGTCTTTACTTTGCTTCATGTCGAAATACATGTACTGAGCGATCTGCATCACCGTAGGATGCCCCTGTCGCACCGACTCAATGCCTCTCTCCGGACTCGCCCAAGCGTAAACAACCGTCTCCGGCCTCAGCGCGCCACCGTCAATAATCTCGTCCCAACCACCCATGGTCTTGCCGTATTTCGACAAAATATTTTCAAGCCTACGCACGAAATAATTCTGCAGCTCCACGACCTCTGTCATGCCTTTTTCTTTCATAAGTGCCTGACACTTAGGACATTCCTTCCACGAATCCATGTTCACCTCATCGCCTCCGATATGGAAAATCTTCGACGGAAACAGCTCGGCCATCTCCGCAATGATGTCTTCCAACATCGCATAATTCTCCTCTCTTTCCACACACCAAACATTGTTAGACTCCCATTGCACGCTGTAATGCTTCGCATCGATGTCGCACAAAATCTCAGGATATGTCACCGCGACTGCCTTGCTGTGTCCCGGCAGGTCAATCTCAGGAATAATATTGATATTTCTGTCGGCTGCGTATTTAACTATTGATTTTATCTCTTCCTGCGTATAATAGCCTCCGTTGCGCTCCATACCCGAGGCGTATGCCGGCTTCAAAACCTCGTAAGCCCCACGCCACGCTCCCATTTCCGTAAGTTTCGGATATTTCTTAATCTCCACTCTCCAACCCTGATCATCAGTCAGATGCCAATGGAAATTATTGATTTTATAATATGCTAACGCATCAATAAATTTATAAATGTATTCAGCATCGAAAAACGTCCTCGAAACATCCAGATGCATGCCTCTGTAAGCAAATCTCGGACTGTCTTCAATAGTCATCTTAGGCACTCTTAACGCCCTGATTCTCTTATCATTATCCTTTTTATAAACATCCGCAGGCAGCATCTGCAAAAGCGTCTGTATTCCATAAAACACTCCCTTCTCAGTTCCTCCCTCAATCCTGACACAACCTCTCATCACATCGATTATATAGCCTTCTTCCGCCAAATTCTCATCAATCAATAATTCAATTTTATTTTTGTCTTTTTCATCAACAATCTTAAAATCTCCCTCAAACTCATTTCTCAAATATGATTGCAAATATTTCGCATTGAATTGATTTACAGAGTCTTTCACCTCTATCACCGTCTTCGAATTGATTCTGCAGTCTCGGCCTCCGACAAGTTCCATCGTCTGAGGTTTCGGCACAATATCCAAATTTGCTGTCGGCACATTCTTATAGCTCCACAACAAGATGATTATGAATATCAATATAAATTTTCTGGCGGTGCTTAACTTTTCCCATCTGAAAAGCAATGCAATAATCAATATAAAAACCAATAATTTCATAGGCTTAATACAAAAAAAGCCGCTCTTTCAAGCGGCCTTCATATCACATTTTTTATTTTATCTTATTTATCAAATCCGGCAGCATCCTCACACACGCCATCTCTCTCCATTTCTTCTTAGCCTCCATGCCAGGCATGCCGAAATATGTGACGCCCGGTTCAGTGTCCTTGTCAATAGCTGTGTAAGCCAAAATTGTTGTGCCTTCAGCAATGACGAGGTCTTTGTTGACTGCCGACATCGACCAAATCGACACGTTGTCTTTCACTCTCGAAACGCCACCGATTGCGCAGTGTGCTCCGAGGAAGCAGTTCTTGCCGACCTTAGCGTCGTGGCCAACCTGAACGTGGTTGTCAGTCTTGGTGCCTCTGCCGATGATAGTGTCGCTGGTGACTCCGATGTCGATGGCGCACAAAGCTCCGATTTCAACATCGTCCTCAATAACCACTCTACCGCATGACTCGAACTTCACCTGACGGTCTTTGCCGCGATGCTGGAAATAGCAGGCGTCGGCCGCGATGACTGAACCGCTGTTTATGATGACGTTGTCACCGATAACTGTCCAGTTGTTGATAGTCACGTTAGCGTGAATGATGCAGTTTTTACCGATTTTCACGTGATCCGCCACAAACGCGCCCGGTTCGATGATTGTGCCTTCACCGATCTCAGCCTTAGGGCTTACCATCGCTGTGGCTGGCTCAAATCTGCGGTACGACAAGATAATCTTGTTGAACGCGTCAAACGGACAATCGTGGATGATGAGAGTCTTGCCTTTCGGACATTCAACATTTGCTGTGTTGATAATCACAACTGTCGCTGCCGATTTAAGCACCTTCTCATAGTATTTCGGATGATCGACGAAAGTGATGTCGCCCGCCTCGACCTCATGAAGCTCGTTGAGCCCCGTGATGACTTGGTTCGGGTCACCGATAACATTGGTAGCGCCAATGAAATCAGCGATACACTTTACTGTCGTTGCTGGTTCAATTCTCATATTATTCTCTTACTCTTTCAGCGTACTCACCGGTACGTGTGTCAACTCTAATTTTATCGCCTGTGTTGATGAACAAAGGAACTCTTACCTTTGCGCCTGTCTCAACAGTAGCCTCTTTCATTGCGTTTGTTGCTGTGTTGCCCTTCTCGCCCGGCTCTGTGTAAGTAACCTCGAGAACAGTCTTCACTGGAAGTTCAGCAAACAAAACAGTGTCGGTTGATGTGTCGAAAATAACATCGCAAACATCGCTTTCCTTAAGGAAATCAACACCCGTAATAAGATCTTTCATAAGAGGAATCTGCTCGTAGTCTTCCTGATTCATGAAAATGTAATCATCACCTTCTTTGTAAAGGTACTGATACTGACGATGTTCAACGCGAACGTCTTCAAGTTTTTCACCGATATCGAAACGACGCTCAAGTGTGCGGCCGTCAACTACGCTCTTCAGTTTGATACGCATGATAGTGTTACCTTTGCCTGGTTTCACATGCTGGAAATCAACGCAAAAATAAAGTTTACCATCCATTCTGATGCAGCTTCCAATCTTAATGTCTTGTGAGTTAATCATATTACGTAATTTTATAAGTTACTAAAAAAACAAAAATCGCGGCAAAGATACAAAATATTTTTTATATAATGACAATATCTTTTAAAATTTCATTGTCGGCCTTTGAATTAAGACTTTTCAACAACATCGACTTGGCATAAAGCAGCTCGTTTTTCAACGAATCGGCATCGACTTTTACGTACAAAACGCCGTTTTTTATGCCGGTTTTCAAAGTGTGCGCCGCGATGAAATCTCCGACCACGTCTTTCCACGAGTCTAGAATCCTCTGCTCGTCCAAAGCGTTATCCCTCTGATTCTCATGGTAAAACGCCTTGATCATCTCACCCAATGTCGTCAAATTCGGATCACTCATCGCTTTTCACCTTTCCTTGTTCAACCTCAAAAATTTTATGGTTTCCGTCAATGTTATCCAAAAGATACTGAATCCTTTGTCGTTGAGTATCAGTGATAAACACCTGACCAAAATAGTCGTTGCCCACCAACTTCACCAGCTGCGCCACCCTGTTGTCATCAAGTTTGTCGAAAATATCATCCAAAAGCAAAATAGGCTTGGAACCAACTTTATGATAGTTGAAATCGAACTGCGCCAGCTTGACAGCCACCACAAACGATTTCTGCTGTCCCTGCGAGCCAAACTTCTTAACAGGATGATTATCAATCATAAACATCAAATCATCTTTGTGGATTCCAACATTGGTGTACGACGAATATCTGTCTTTCTCCAAACTTTCATGCAACAGCTCCTCCATCGACTTCTCGTGCAAAGCGCTTTCGTAAACGATATCAACTTTTTCAGAAGTTCCCGAAACAATGTCGTAATATTTTTGGAAAATAGGCATGAAATCATGCAAAAACACCTTTCTTTTCTCGAAAATCGGCGTAGCATAACGCACGAGCTGCTCGTCCCAAAGACTCAAAAGACTCGCATCAAAGAAACGGTTCTCCCAAAACTGTTTAAGCTGTGTGTTTCTCTGCGCCAAAACCTTGTTATATTGAAGTAAATCACCGAGATACACCGAGTCGAACTGCGAGATGACTCCGTCGATGAACTTTCTTCGCAAATCGCTGCCGTCGTTGATCAAATCCCTGTCGTAAGGCGATATCATCACCAACGGTATCTTCCCGATGTGATCGGCCAGGCGCTCATACTCTTTTTTATTGCATTTAAACGATTTCTTGGCATTTTCCTTCTGAACGCACGCAATAGCCTGATTTTCATCGTTGTCGGTAACAAAATCGCCGTGAACGGCAAAGAAATCCTCACCGTGACGTATGTTTTGCTTGTCGGAAGTGGTGAAATAGCTTTTGCAGAAAGCCAAATAATAAATCGCGTCTAAAATATTGGTCTTGCCCGCCCCATTCAGTCCCACGAAGCAGTTGATTTTCTCCGAAAACTGCAAATCAGCCGACTCGCAGTTTTTGAAATTAGTCAACTTTAACTCCTTGAGAAACATTTAATTAGACTTTTTGATGAAACGGTTTATGTTCGCTGATATCGTCAGGTAATTCGGCGAGCCGTAGATGTGCATCTCCGAACGCGAATAGTTGATGCTGAACTTCCAGATGTTAACTCCAAAGCCGTACGAGAATCCGCAAAGGCCTTTCTTTGTCGGCGTCTTCAGGTTCTGCCTCATGCCGTAGTTGTATGCCGCGCGAATCACCAGGTTCTTCCCGATGTATATCTCGCCGCCAAACACTATATGCCGCATCAGGTTGTCACCGAACTTGGCGGCATCCGACTTCTCTTTCTTCGTATTCGTCACAGGGTCGTAGTTGCCTTCCAAATCAAGCGGGTCGTCATAACTCAAATCCCATTTCTGGATGTTTTCGTACACGATGCTGAACAAAAACGGCACATGCTCAAGCTTTTTCGACACTCCAGCCGAGAGCCTGAACGGCAGTTTGTTTCTGTCGCCCTCGAAATTAGAATATAGCTCATAGCCAATGTTTCTTGCCGTTAGCGACATCATCCAGCCGTTGTCGGTGCGGTAATGGCCTGCCACGTCGACAGCGATGGCAAAGGTCTTGAAACGCTCATATTGTATGCCGGCGAACTTCACGTTGGCACCTATGCTCCAATGCGGCGTGAGCTGCCGTCCCCACCCTATCATGATGTTAAAATCAGATGGCTTAAACGTGGTTCCGTCAACATGTCCTTCCTCATCGGCATATTTCATCTCTTTGTAGCTGTGATACATCACTGTGCCGGTGAAAGTGCCGAGATTCTTGAAACTGTAGCCGTACTGCGCCATGGAATGAGCAATGTCGGCGTAATAATTGACATAAGCAAGAGCAATGCTGTTGTGCATTTCCTTGTTAATCAAGGCCGGATTGTAAATGCCAAGCTCAATGTCAGAGTCGTATATCGACAAATCGGTGTTACCTAAAGCAGCCACCCTCGCCGAACTGGTCATGTCAAGAAAACTGTATGCGCTACCCGACGTTTGTCCCTGAATATCAACGACAAACAATGTCAAAAGGAATGATATACACAGTAGTCTTTTCATATATTTAATTGCCAATAGCCAATGGCCAACAGCCAACAGCCAAAGTTTACTTTTCAAGTAAGCCAAGGCCTTGTTTTTTGATACTTCCAGCTTCGTTAAGCTTCTTCGCCAGCTTGTCGAGTATTCCGTTGACGAAAATTCTGCTCTTCGGTGTGCTGAAATATTTCGAAATCTCAATGTATTCGTTCATTGTCACCTTCACAGGAATGGCCGGGAAGCATTCAAATTCCGCAAGAGCCATCTTCAGGATTATCATATCCATCAGGCAGATACGCTCTTTCTCCCAGTTATTGGTGTTGTCGCCGATAAGCTTTCCAAACTCCTCATCATGACTTATTGTCTCACGGAACAGATCCTGAATAAACTTCTCATCGGCATTAGTCTCAGCGGTCTCTTTCTTGTAAATCGAAGGAAGCATGGTGTCGACATCGAATTTCTTCATTTCTGTAAAGAAATTGATAAGCATCGAGCTAACTAAATGATAATCATCGCAGAAATAGATGCTCTTGTCCTCATAAAAGTCCTGCAAAACATCCAAATCGGCGAAATAATTGGTTACCATGGTAATGATAAATTTCTTGTCGGTATTGAAATTATCATTCTTATCGGCCATATATTTCTTGTATTCCGGAGTCTCACGCATCTTGTCGTAGTAATTTTTCACCACATCCTGATGGTCGCCCCAGTTTATCTTCAAAGCGCTCTCCTGCTTGCGGAAATCCTTGTTGTTTTCAATCACATTGAGCAGACGGTTGTCGACATATCTCGTATTTGGATGCAAATCCTCATATTTCGGTATGTATTTGTGCTTGTTTTCAGTGATTTTATTCTCCGCATAACGTTTAGTTTCAACAAGAAACGAAAGCTGCCAAATAAACAGCTCGTGAAGTTTGTCGATACTCTCAAGCAAATGCTTGATACCGTTCGCGACGTTAGTCTCACCCGACTCTATGTAAGCATAGAGCGCCTGTAACACTTTGATTCTCAAAAACCTTCTATTCAACATGACTTTAAATTATAAATAATTTTGACTTGCAAAAATACAAAAATTAACGTTTCATCAACATTCTGAATAAGATATTAAAATCTTTCAAGACTGTATAATCTCGGGCATAAATGACATTTAGCTGTGCCAATGCCTCGTCGTCCAAACCGTCGACAACAATCAAAGCGGGGTTGTAAATTCCCTTTTTAATCATCGGAAGTCGTTGACCATCAATATTTTCCGTCGGACAATACCCTACCCACGAATAACCTCCGAACAACACTCTGAAGCAGTCGCCCAAGAACTTAAACGGATTCTTTACAAACCAAGCCATAAAAATCCAGAAGACTATGCCGAATGACGATACTGAAAAGTCGAAAAGACGTTTCTTTCTGCGATTCGGAACTGTGTTAATTGTCCGAATATCAACGGTATAGAGGTCGCCACGGGTGTTTATCGAGTTACTTCCGATAATCGAAAGTGTATCGACAGGCGCAATCTTATAATCGAGGTTCGAAGCATGCCACTCCACCATCTTATCGATGATTTCCTGATGCGTGATGTCTTTCGAACAGAAAATAATCTCCGTTATCTTATAAATCCCAATGATGTCAGGCACCTGCGCAATGTTTCCGAGATAGTTTTCCGGTACCTCGTAGCTGTTATTCGGGGTCACCAAACCGATGAAATCAGGCTTTATGGAAGTACTCTTCAAAAGCTGCTCCACACGTGTCGTCTCATCCTGATTTCCAATTACCAAGAAACGTTTTTTAGCATTTCTACCATATTGAAAATCAGAAAGTTTAAGCAAGTAACCTAAAGTTCTACTTAAAGTCATCTGAAGAGCCATCCACACGGTTCCCAATAGGATTAAAGCCCTCGAAAAACGCAGGCTCATCGGCAGCAATGCATAAAGCACGAGGATAAGGATACTGCCCACCATCACGCCACCTGCCGCCGTCGAGATACGGTATGGTTTGTCGTAGCCACCGGTGAAATACGCTGTGGTCAGCCAAATCAGCAGATAAACCGGCAAAATTATTGTAAACAAAGGCGTAATCGGGTATGAGCCGACGCCGTCGTAGATCATGAAATGTCCCCAGAAATAGCTTATCGTGGCGAAACCTGCATATCCGACTACCGCATCGGTGAATGGCATGTAAATCTTTCCGAAAAACTGCGACAGCAATGCCAGGAAAGCCCTGAAATATATGGCGAAATTGATGACAAACGAGAACAGGCGGGCACGGTTCTTCGCGAAGTGTTTCTTAGCGAAAATCTCCATCGCCTTGTAGAATACCAGCACGTAGTTGACTGTGGTTTTCTTGGTACTCTCCCCTTTGTAATGGATGATGCGCGTCTCCGGGAAATAATAGTTCTTGTAACCTGCCAGAGTAATGCGGTAAGAGAGGTCGATATCCTCGCCGTACATGAAGAACGTCTCGTCGAGAAGCCCACATTTATCAAGGGTTTCGCGACGCATGAGCATGTATGCGCCAGCCAAAATATCTACAGGATTCACCTCATTTTCAGACAGATACCCGAGATGATATTTTGAGAAACGTTTTGAATGCGGGAACAGCTTCGAAAGCCCGAAAATCTTATAGAAAGCCGTCATCGGAGTCGGCAGTCCGCGCTTCGATTCAGGCAAAAACTGACCTTTTCCGTCGACCATCTTCACGCCGAGACCGCCTGCATCAGGATGTGAGTCCATGAAAATCAAGCACTTACTGAATGTATCGTCCTCAACGACGGTGTCAGGATTCAGAAGCAGGACATACTCACCTGTTGAAATCCTAATCGCCTGATTATTAGCCTTTGCGAAGCCAACATTGTCTTTGTTTGCTATGACTTTCACCTCAGGAAACTTCGCAGCGAGCATCTTCAGCGAGCCGTCGACGGAGTTGTTGTCAACCACAAACACCTCACCCTCAATGCCTTGCATCGCCCGGCGCACCGAATAAAGGCACTGCTCGAGAAAATGCTCGACATTATAGTTTACTATGACAACCGAAAGTTTCATTATATCTATTAAAACGGCAAAGATACGCAAAATATTATTGCGATGATTTTTTATTTTGTAAAATAAATTAGTTATTTTTGCGCTTTAATTGCAATGGAAGAGTTAAAACAACAGATTCGGTTCGGAGTGATGGTCAACGGCGACACCGTCAAACAATGGCAGTTTGACACCATTAAGCTGTTGATTGACAATGGTATAGAGCTGTCGCTGATCATCAAAAACGGCGACACTTCTAAGCCTTACAAGTCGTTTTTCTACAAGTTGCTGCATTACCCCTATCGCCTGTTTTTATTCCGATTCTGGCAAAGATATTTTTTCAAACCCGCAGCTGAACATCAAACATTATTGGTGGGAACAGACCACGTCTGTCCGCAACCTGCCGAAATGACTGTAATGCCAATTCACAAAGGCATTTCCACATATTTTTCCGATTCCGACATTGAAAAAATCAAGTCATTTAACCTCGATTTCATCCTTCGTTTCGGGTTTGACATAGTCCGTGGCGACGTCCTTACATGCGCGAAATACGGAATCTGGTCGTATCATCATGATGATGAACGGGTTGTGCGCGGCGGACCTCCTGGATTCTGGGAGTTTATGCGTAAGATTCCGGCCAACGGAGTCATACTTCAGCAGCTCACCGATAAATTGGATAAAGGATTGATTCTCAAAAGGATACAATTCGATACAACATTGCATTCCTACAAATTCCATCTCAACAGAATCTATCAGGAATCAGTGTTTATGCCGTTGCAGGTAGCTAAAGAGCTGATAATCAATGGAAAACTGGAGCCAGAACAGTCGCAATCGAAGGCGCCGATACTGCATCCGCCTAAGAATATCGTGATGTTATGGTATTTCTGGCTCTGCATCTGGCGCAAATTAGTGTTTCATTTCAATTATTTCTTCCGTCAAGAGGACTGGAATGTAGGATATTATTATAACAAATTGAATATCAATTGGTTAAAACCACCGAAAACGGATTATTTTGCTGATCCTTTCGTCATTTCAACTGACAAGGATACATATCTGTTTTTCGAATGGTTTTCAAATAAAAACGGCAAGGCCGACCTCGCAGTAGCGAAGAAATCGGAAAAATTCGAGATTTATCATAAAATCACCGATTTCCCCGAGCATCGTTCCTACCCTTATGTATTTGATTATCAAGGAGAAAAATATTGCATTCCGGAGGCAAATCAAACGAATAAGGTTTCGTTATACCGCGTTGTGGATACGTGCCATGGCGCGTCACTACAATGGGATTGTGATTTATTGCAAGGGAAATATGTCGATTCAACATTGTTGATTCACGACAACAAATTTTATCTGTTCACGACGCCGCAAAATCAGTCGCACACTCACCTATTAATATACGTCGCCGACGATTTGCGCGGACCATACCGACCGCATTTCAACAACCCGGTTAAGGTCGATTGCAGCAGCTCGCGCATGGCCGGAAAAATACAAAATATCGACGGATATTTGGTCCGTCCGGCACAAAACAGCACCCGTCACTATGGTGAAAGTATTACTTTAAATAAGATAATTCAACTAAATGAATATCAATATATTGAAGAAACGATAAGCGAGATAAAACCCGACAAAAAATGGACGTATAACAAAGGCATCCACACCATCAACAGCGACGGCGAAATCACCGTGTTCGACGCCAAACGTTTCACATGCACTTGGATGGGATTTGTTCAACAATTCCGCCAAAAACTGAACAACTGATTAACTCCAAACTTCAAACTATGATAAAAAAGATTTTCGGCACTTTCGGCACCCAGGCTCTCAACGCCATCTGCAACTTCGTTACGTTGTGGTTCGGCACGCATTATCTCGGTGCGGAGGCATGGGGCATCGGAGGCATAGTGCTTCTCGACGTGTCGATTCTTCTTATTGGCGTTGAATTTCTTGCCGGCAGCGGTCTGATTTATTTCACTCCGAGAAAGTCATATCGAACGCTGTTCAAGATATCGTACATCTGGAGTGTTCTTATCATTGCGTTTTATGCGCTTTTATTCTATCTCTGCTCTTTCATACCAGCCGATTTCGCTCATCGTTTCACCAAACTATTCGGCGAAAGCGCTGAGTTTATCCCTCACGGATATCACGGAATGGTGTTATTGCTGGTTTTCATCTACAGTTTGCACAACTTCAACCTTGCCACCCTACTCGGCAAAGAGCGCGTCGGGGCGAAAAACATATTGTTTATCATACAGTTTATGACGCAGATGAGCTCGATGCTGTTCTACATCTTCGTGCTCGACATCCGCGACGCCAACGCCTTTGTTTTCTCGCTTCTCACAGGCTATATCGTCAGTTATATCTGTGGTTTGACGCAAATCATGCCTTATCTGAAAGACATAGGCACCGATTCCATGCGCGATACCATCCGTGAGATGTTCCGATTCGGCACAATCATACAGCTCTCTACACTTGTCACCATGCTCAACCGTCGTCTTAGCTTCTTGATTATCAAAGGTTTCTGGGGCGATGCCAAGGTCGGAGTGTACAATGCCGCCAACCAGGTGTCGGAAGCCCCGAAGATGATTGGACAGAGCATCGCCATGGTGCAGTTTTCGAAGATCAGCAACCTGACAGACAACGACTTAGCGGCGAGAATCACCGTTCAGCTGCTTAAAACCGCCATGGTCTTGACCGCCATCGGCATCTTCATTGTCTGCATCATCCCAACAAGTGTTTATTCATGGCTTTTCACCAGCAATTTCGCTGAGATGCGAGTTGTTATGATCGCCTTGGCACCCGGCGTGGTCTTCATGGCCGCCAACATGGTCTTCAGCCATTATTTCTCTGGTGTCGACATGCCTAAACACAACCTCTACGGCGCTCTCGTCGGACTCATCGTGACGATTCCGTCGCTTTACCTTTTGATACCGCCTTTCGGAATGGTCGGCGCAGGTATCTCGGCCTCACTAACTCATTTATCCACAATCATTTACCAGTGGATAGTCTTCAAGAGAATCAATAAAATTTCTGCCAAGGAATTGTTGGTTACAAAAGACGATGTGAGATTATTAGTTGCAGAAATCAATACTTTGGTTTCGAACAAGTAAAGCAGATTAAGAATATTCCAACAGCAGTCTGGATATGCTTCGCATACCACAAGGCCTGCTTTTTGGCATATTCTTAATCTTTAGAATGGTATGCTGTAATTATTACTGCGCTGAGAATCAATATAATACCTAATGCAAGGCGAACACCAAATGCCTCGTTGAATACAAAAATCCCTATTAAAACCGCTGTCAGAGGCTCCAAAGCGCCAAGGATTGCCGTCGGCGTAGCTCCCACATATTTCGAGGCATAAACCATCAAAACGAGCGATAAAGTGGCCGGAACGACGGCGAGCCACACTGAATAGAACCAGCTCACAGCGTTGTGCGGCAGGCGCAGAGGCTGTCCGGTAAGCCAAGCAAACACTGCCATTCCGATGGCGCAGTAAAGCACCACATAGAAGTTGATTTTAAACGACGACATCTCAAGCGGACAGCGGTTCACCACGATGATGTAGATAGCGTAAGTTAAAGCGGATACAAGCACTAAAATGACACCAAGAGTGTTCAAAGCTTCTCCACCCTCGCCTGTCCAGTAAAGCAAAAGCACTCCGACGAGCGACAAAATGATGGCTATGACAGTCTTAAAACCAGCTTTTTCCTTAAAAAACAGCCCCATAATAACAGCCGTCATGATAGGATACGTGAACAAAAGCGTGGAGGCGACTCCTGCCGCGATGTAATGGAAGCTGAAATAAAGCGTCATTGAGGAAGCTGTGAAAAGCAGTCCGAGTGCTGTGAGAGTACCGAACTCTTTTTTCGTCACTTTCAGATTTTCCTTCCTGATAATCAATATAATAGATATGATTATCCACGCCATGCTGAAGCGGCTGAAGAGCACAGAGTTGGTGTTCATGCCCTGCTCGTAGAGCTTCAGCGCTCCCAGCGGGTTGGTGCCATAAAACACCGCCGCGAGGATTCCGCATATCGTACCGAAAACTTTATGATTTGATGTTAATTTCGTGTTCATAACAATTTAAAAAAACGTGCAAAAATACGGATTTTTTTACTATCTTTGCAAAAATTATATTGAGAATATGGCGGAAGATATTATTGACGATAACGTATTGGAAGACAACGAGTTAGACTTTACTACAAACGTAAATCCGGTCGATTATAACGACGATGCAATCCAGCATCTGTCGTGGAACGAGCATATCCGCAAGCGTCTTGGCATGTATATAGGCAAGGCTGGTGACGGCTCGGCTCACGACGACGGCATCTACATCCTGCTCAAGGAGATCGTCGACAACAGCATCGATGAATTCAACATGGGTGCCGGAAAAGTCATTGAAATCGACATCAACGATGGTCGCGTGCATGTGCGTGACTACGGCCGTGGCATCCCTCTCGCCTCTCTCAAAGACTGTATGGGACAGATGAACACCGGCGGAAAATACAACACCGGCGCGTTCAAAAAAGCCGTGGGTCTCAACGGCGTGGGCGCTAAAGCCACCAACGCTGCATCTTCCTACTTCCGCGCACAGGCATTCCGCGACGGCATGACTAAAATCGTCGAGTTCTCGAAAGGCGAACTGCTTTCAGAGTCGGAAATCATCCCTACAGACCAGAAAAACGGCACCGATATCACTTTCGTGCCAGATGCCGAGCTGTTCGGAAACTACCATTTCCTTATGGAATACGTCGACGAGATGATTTGGAACTACGCATTCCTCAACAGCGGACTTTCTTTGATTCTCAACGGACAGAAATATCAGGCGAAAAACGGTCTCCTCGACCTTCTGACACGCAAAATCGGCAAGCTCGAGACCTGTGCCTACCCTATCATCCACATCAAAGAAGGCGACTTCGAGTGCGCTTTCACTCATTCCAACGTCACCTCCAACGAAGAGTATTTCTCGTTTGCCAACGGCCAGTATAACCCTCTCGGCGGCACGCATCTCAACGTGTTCCGTGAGGCTATCGCCAAGACTATCAGAGAGTTCTACAACAAAGAATACGAGACATCCGACATCCGTAGCGCTTTTGTGGCTGCCATCTCGATAAAGGTCGACAATCCTGAGTTTGAAGGTCAGACTAAGACCAAGTTCTCGTCGAACTACATGGATAAAGACAATGAGACGACCATCAGGACGTACATCACCGACATCATAAAGCGTCATTTCGACAAGTTTTTGCATATCAACAGCGATGTGGCTGAAGCCTTGATGCGCAAGATCATCCAAAACGAAAAGGAGCGCAAAGGCATGGCTAACATCAAGAAACTTGCCCGCGAAAGCGCCAAGAAAGTCAGTCTGAACAACAGAAAGCTCCGTGATTGCCGCATTCACTATAACACCAACCACGAGAAGCGTCTCGAGTCGACGCTGTTTATCACCGAGGGCGATTCAGCATCGGGCAGCATCACCAAGAGCCGCGACGCACAGACACAGGCCGTGTTCAGTTTGCGTGGAAAACCGCTTAACTGCTACGGCTTAACAAAGAAAATCGTTTACGAAAACGAGGAGTTCAATCTTCTGCAGGCTGCTTTGAATATCGACGAATCGATTGAGAATCTGAGATATAACAACATCGTCATCGCCACCGATGCTGATGTCGACGGCATGCACATCCGCCTGCTGATGCTCACTTTCTTCTTGCAGTTCTACCCCGACGTGGTACGCGGCGGACACCTGTATATCCTGCAGACCCCGTTGTTCCGCGTAAGAAACAAGAAAGAGACGCGTTATTGCTACACCGATGAAGAACGTGTCGACGCCATCAAGTCGCTCGGCGCTCATCCGGAAATCACCCGATTCAAAGGTCTAGGCGAGATCTCGCCCGACGAGTTCAGCTATTTCATCGGACCTAACATGCGTCTCGAGCCTATCATCCTGCGCCACGACATGACGATTCCTGAGCTTTTGAAATACTACATGGGAAAGAACACCGACCAACGTCAAAAGTTCATCATCGACAATCTGAGGGTTGAGGACGACTCGAATATTGATAAACTTGATTAGTTTTTACACGTCATTTCGACTGAAGCGTAGCGGAATGGAGAAATCTCATACAATTATTTGAGATTTCTCGACTACACTTCGTTCCGCTCGAAATGACGGTTATAGTCTAAAATCTAAGTGTTTTGTAATATCCCCCGCTATCATCGCCTCCATCCCCTTCTCAGCCGCAGCCTTATCCCCTGCTCTGCCGTGCATGAAAACGCCAATAATTGCTGCTTCTTCAGGAGTATAACGTTGTGCGAGAAGCGACAATATGATTCCAGTCAGCACATCACCACTGCCAGCAGTCGCCATCCCCGGATTGCCTGTCGAATTGAAAAAACATGTTCCATTAGGGAAAGTAATAGCCGTGTTCGCCCCTTTCAATATAATGATAATATTATGCTTCCGCGACATTTCTCTTTGTAACTCAAGGCGTTGCACCGAATTCTCAGTCTTTCCAAACAGACGCTCAAACTCCTTCGGATGCGGAGTTATTATAGTCCGCTCAGGCAAAAACGACAGCCACGTCTTGTTTTCCGCAATGATATTCAACGCATCGGCATCCAAAACCATAGGCACCTGCGTATCTTGAATCAGATGTTTCAAAGCATCGGCCGTCTCATCCGCCTTTCCAAGTCCGGGACCGGCACCAATTGCGTTATATGGCTGTAAATCAGGGACTTGCGAGAAATAATCATCCGACTTATCAACACTTATCATCGCCTCCGGCAGATATACCTGCAACGGCAACATCGACAGTTTTGGCAGATGCGTGGTCAACAAACCGACTCCCGACCTCAGACAGGCTTCTGACGCCAACAGTGCAGCTCCCGTCTTTCCCGTCGAACCCGCAACCAGCAACGCATGACCGTAAGTGCCTTTGTGCGAATGCTTTCCACGCTTGTGAAGCAAAGGCTTTATGACGTCGGCTGTCGTGTAGAAATTGGATGTTTCCAAGTTTTCTATAAAATCAGGATGTATTTTGATGTCCATAACCTCCCATTTGCCGACGAATGGCTCGTTTTCCGGATACAGGAATGCCATTTTCGGGAACTGCATCGACAAAGTGTAATCTGCGTGGATAATCGGATTTGACGGATCTCCAATCGAATCACCGTTTAATCCAGAGGCAATATCAATAGCAATTCTAATTGCATGATTATCATTGATATGCCGCACCAATTCAGCAGCGACGCCTTCCAGTGGACGGTTCAAACCAGAGCCAAAGAGAGCGTCGATGATGATGTCGTTGTCATCGATTTTCGGGAAGTCGTCTTTTGAGAAGATGCCATACATAGGCACCTCGGGGATAGCTTTCAGTCGCTCATAGTTCACCTCGCAGTCGTGGCTGAAGTTCTCGCTCACATGGAGTATAAACACTTGGGCGTAGATGTCTTGCGTGGCGAGCAGCCGTGCCAGCACCAGTCCGTCGCCCCCGTTGTTGCCCATGCCGCAGAAGATTTTTATCGACACCTCTTTCGACTTGAGGTTACGCATCAGCCAGAAATAGGCTTGTGTGGCGGCCCGTTCCATCAAGTCGACGGAACTAATTGGCTCATTCTCAATGGTGTAGGCATCGGCCAAGCGGGCGGTTTTTATATCAGGAATCTTCATGACGATAAAAATTATCAATGCAAAGATAAAGTTTACAGTTTACGGTTTACTGTTTACGGGTTGAGGTTACTCACCCAGCCGAGGGCGAAAGACTATAGGAGTAAGGTGTAGAAATTGTCCGGATTGACGGTCAACATCTCTGTGTTGGGATAGGCTTTCAGGAAGGTTTGGCTTATCTTGGCCTTCTTTTTTGGATTCCACTTGAACTCGTAAGCGGTGAAGTGTCCGTCGGCTTCCTCGATGTAGTCGATCTCCTGTTGTTGTGTGGTCCGCCAGAAGTAGCGGTTGACAAACTGACGGTCGTATGACCGTTTCTTGACCAATTCACTGATCATCCAGTTCTCCCACAGGGCCCCTGTGTCGTCGCGAAGTGCAAGGTCGTTGAAATTATTGATGAGGGCGTTGCGGACACCATTGTCATAGAAATAGATTTTGCGGGCGGTCTTCAACTCATTGCGAAGGTTGCGGCTCAACGAACCCAACCTGAAAATGACTTGTGCCTGTTCCAACAAGACAATGTATTTCTCAACGGTGTTTTTGTCCAAGTCCACCTGCTGCCCCAACTCGGTCAGCGACACTTCGCTTCCCACCTGGAAAGCCAACGACTGCAGCAACTTGACCAACTTGTCCAACTTTTTGACACGCTCCCATTCGAGGATGTCTTTGTACAAGTAGCTGTCGGTGATTTGTTTTAGCACTTCCTTTTCGTCGCCAGGATGCGTGACGACATCAGGATAGTAACCGTAGACCAAGCGAAGCGGCAAGTGCTTGATTTCATCAAAAGCATTGGTGTGTTCGGCCATCTCGGCAAAGGAGAGCGGAAACAGCGTGTATTCCCATTTTCGCCCCGTCAAAGGCTCGTTGACGCGATTGGCAAGCTCAAACGATGAGCTTCCGGAAAGGATGAGTTGAACCTCCGGCAGATGATCAGTGATCAGCTTCATCTTCAATCCGATATTCTCGATGCGCTGGGCTTCATCCACAACCATGATCTTTTTTGAGCCAATCAGACTGCGGAATTTCTCAACCGACACTTCCTGCAATAAAGTCCTTGTGGCGAGTTCATCTCCGTTGAGCCACAAGATGTTGTTTGCGCCATTCGTCAGTTCTTGCAGCAATGTGGTTTTCCCCACCTGTCGTGCTCCTATTAGCACGATGGCTTTCCCGTTGAAAAAACGGTCATTGATAACCTTTTGAAGTTTGCGCTCTATCATATTCTTACTCTTTTTGATGCTGCAAAAATACAAAATTTAGTGATTCAATTCACCAAATATTATAATTTTTAGTGATTTTATTCGCCAAAATTGCAAAAAGTCAACCGTACCAAGCAATTATATCGCCTCTGCATGCAGCTCCTCCAGCGTTATGCGTTTCGCCCTCCTGATGGTATCCACCATCCACACATACTGTTTAAAAAGTGAAGAAGCTTTCATATCATAATATTTATTGTCCTATCCGTCCTATCGGACTTATTAGTCCTTATCAATTATTCTTGTATGTTTTTTTACTAATTGATCAACCAGTGTTTCTATATTCACAACGCCGTTTGCATCTACTGCGTCCAACACATCCTTTATCGTTAAAGAATTTATTTCCAATCGAGTTGCTTGTGTATTAACATTTGACCACGTGCGTGCCTCATATAACTCTTTAAATACTTTTTTACATCTTCTTTGAGTTTCTATTAAAATATTAAACTATACACTCGGCTATATTTGCCGTAACCGAACGCGCAGCCTGTGTCATTTGGTCATACTGCCGTCCGCAGGGATCGTTAGTGCGGTTAAGGTAGCGGATGCAAAAATCCTGTGTGGCAAGTTGTATCACATTTGCCAAAATCCATGTGTCTAACCAATAATATCCAAACCTGTTAACCCGAATCTCGTGTTTCTTTGTATTGTCCAGTACAAGATAGCACTTTCCTATATATTTATCCAAGGAATGGAGTAAAGAGCTTGCCGAAAAAATGGGGAAAAAGGAGTTGGGAAAAATGAAATATCAAATTTTTGTCAATTTTTGTGAATTATTGACGAAAATTTGTTTATCTTTGCAGCGCAAAATAATAATACAATGTCCAATAATCTACACATAGAAGAACTCCGAAAGGAATTTGGCCATCAAAGGGAAATCGTCTTTGAGGATATCGATGACTTTTACTGCAGCTTTACTCCTGATATTCCGATTGCCACTGTGAGATGGCGTATCCATGCCTTGCTAGAAAAAAGAGTTTTGTATAGTATTGGACGGGGCGTTTATCGTTTGGGGACAAAAGAGGCGTTTTTCCCAGTCATCCATCAGAAAACAAAGAGAATTGGTTGTATGATGCGTGACAAATTCCCATTTGTCGATTATTGTCAATGGGATTTGGCCGCAGTGAACGCATTTGCCCAACACATTATGAACACTCAGATTTACTTTGTGGATGTTGAACGTGATGCCACCGAATCGGTCTATTATGCAATTCGCGACCTTTATCCTCGCTCCACCATGCTTTACCGTAATCTTGATGGCGATTTGTCCTATTACGATGGTTATGTCGTGGTGAGGAATCTCGTTTCTGGAGCACCTGTCCGAGAAGATGCCGATTGGGGGTTCCCAATGGCCACGCTTGAGAAGATGCTGGTTGACTGGGCATTAGATCGCATGTTCCCGTTCCAGAACACTGAGATACTTCGCATTTATGAGAATGCACTTGCTTCTTGTGCTGTAAGCACTAGCAAGATGCTTCGATATGCCGGACGACGTGGCCGCCATAAAGTTATTGAAGATTTACTTGACGAAATAGATTATTAAGCCATGATCACACCACAATCGTTTTCTTTGGAATGGATAAATGCTGTATCTCGGCAATATAAAGCCGATCGGATTCTTGTTGAGAAAACCATCCATGCGCTGTCTCTGTTGGAGGGTCTTGCCGAATCCTCAGTTTCATTTGTCTTTAAGGGAGGCACGGCAATGATGCTGATGATGCAGGCTTCGCATCGATTATCGATTGATATTGATATCACCGTCGCCCCACAAAACAGCGATCTGCAAGGCGTCCTGCAAAACATAGCCAAAAACAAAGGCTTTCTCAGATATGAAGAGCAACAGCGAACTCCGATATCAAACATTCCCAAAAAGCATTTTAAGTTTTTCTATTTCTCAACAGTAGAAAACAAAGAGTCCCATATTCTTTTGGACGTGTTGTTTGAGACAACACCATACAGCAATCTTGTAGCAATTCCAATTACGAATCGTTTTCTTCAGATGGAAGGACCTGATTGCCAAGTATATGTGCCAGATGTCAACAACTTGCTTGCCGACAAGCTCACCGCCTTTGCTCCAAGAACCATAGGTATTCCCTACCGTAAGAACGGCACTGAATGTGGCATGGAGATTATCAAGCAGTTGTATGACATTGGACACCTATTCGACCGTGCGGATGATGTCACTTCCATAGCAAACACCTATTGTAGAATTGCCAGACAGGAATTGACCTATCGTGCTGTCGACTTCACTTTGGACGATGTTTTCCACGACACCATTGACAATGCGCTATCTATTTGTTTCCGGGGCGATTACAATGGTACCGAGTTCAGCATACTTCAGAAAGGCATTAAGGATGTAACCAGCCACATCTTTTCAGAATCATTTCATATTGAAAAAGCCATTTTATCAGCAGCAAAAATAGCCTATCTTGCTTCACTGATACAAAACCAATTTCAGTCATTTGAAAAGTTCAATTCCAAGCATTTAACAATAATCAAAGATTGGGTGTTTTTACAATATGAATATACAAAACTTAACAAGCTGAAGAAAACCAATCCCGAAGCATTCTTTTATTTATACAAGGCGTTAAACAATTTGTAGCATCGCAAAAATACGGCAAAAGGGGCTAAATCTGATGGGATTGTGTCCCTATATCAGTGACAGCGACAAGGATTAAGAATTTGCCGAGAAAGTGACACACAAGCTTGTTCCTCAGCAGTCTCTTGGCAGGTCAAAAGCAACACTGCTAACACAGTTCAGTTGAAGCACCTTTATATAGATGAATAATCTCGTTTTTTCAATGAATATATATCTTTCTCCTCTTCATTATAGATTTCAGATAATTTGCATTTCCCTTTGAGAATTGAATCAATTGTCCTTTTGGCATCCTTAGAACAGTTCAGTCCGAAAATTACTTCTTCGATTGTAATATTTTTGTTTAGCATAATAGGGCTATGGTCTTCGTCACAATCTCTCGAAAAATGCACAAATCGCACCTCACTTTCTGGATACCAAACAGAGTTTTTCATTGCAAAAGAAGTGTTGGTGTTTAGTGTTTCGAAAATGCTGATTTCTTCGCTTGAATATTTTACGGGCACAAGCCGCGTAAATACTTCATTACTATCATCAAACTGCTTAAAAGCCGTATTTTTAATTCGATATTTCACGCAAAACCCTTTGTGGCTATCTGCATAATGCGACCACATTAATTTATTAAATAGGATGTTATCATCGTCTGAATAGGTTTCTCTATTTGCGAAAAAACTCCGTATAGTGAAATGTTTAAAGCAATCACTTTGGGGTTTAACGTGCTTTTTCTTAGAACACCGTCTTTCTAATTTCTTTTGGTCGCTCAAATAGCTTGCAATACTGTCAAAAGGATCGTTCATTTTACTAGGATGAACACAAGTAATTTCATTATTAATCAAATCTTCTATTGGATGAATACTGTAACCGCGAAAAGAGTAAACAATAGCTTCCGACTTGTCTTGCAATTCTTTTGATACAGCCACTTTATTAGCCAAATAGTAGAACTTCTTATACATGTTTAGGCTATTGTCATAATCGCCCAATTCTGCATATACTTCTGCAGCTAGCTGATACATCCGAATCACATAATTGGAAGACGCTTTTAGACCAATATTTAACAATTGATTCAATACTTCCGCACCTAGCTTTGAAACATCTATGTTTATAGAGTACTTTGATTTTTGATATAAACGTATTGCTTTTTTTACATCCATTAAAATATTTTTCAAGCCTTTCTTAGTTCTATAAAAACCATCAAGGTAAAGATACTTGTATGCTGCTCTATGTAGGTAAACACGACAGTCTATTGTGTCATCAATGTTACATAATGCTTTATATAGCTCAGGATGGTTAAACAATGTTATATCCATAAGTTATTTTTTTAATTATGGTTGCAAAAATAATAAACTTTTGTCATTATTACTACATTTGTTTTGGCAATATTTTCCTATTTATTGATAATTTTCAAAAATTTATCATACAACTTGTCTGCATCAATTTGTTTTCCATCGTACATTTTATATAACTCCTCATCTGTTATTTCATCTAATGCTAATTTAAAAAGAGAGCTCCTGTTTGTTAAAGGCAGTGGATATTTCCCTTTTCTATTATTTTGCAATGATATATAGTTCATGGCTTTATTAGCCACCATCCTAATATTATTTGTAAAATTCTTATCGACAATTATCTGTGTATCATTAACTTCTGTTGTGTAATCCGTATAGTATTCTTCCCACGTAATCGGAGTTTCAGGATCGATTACTAGTACCTCGTCATATGTTAGATTGTACAATTTATAAACTTTTTTGTCTATTTCTTTCTCTAATACAGATATATCAGTTATGGGATTCTTTCGCTTTTTTGCTAAAACCATGTCCACTAAATCAATAATTGGTTTCTGCTGATCAAAAATCACTACTGGGATTGGAATCTCTTTTAACTGATACAATTTAATATGGAGTCCTTCCGGAAATACTTTTTTATGCCAGAACCTGACAGCTTTTGAATTTAATAGACCTAAAATGTATTTAAAATGGAACGACTTATTAAGATTATATATCAGATTAATTGTATCATTACACAAATACTTATCTTCATCTAAAGTAGCACATATCTCTGTCGCAATATCCTGAATAACAATCTTTTGAGGTCCAAGAAAGTATTCTATCTTTCTTGGACCTGAACCGACTTTCTCCATAAACAAATCCGGCCTATACCATATCCATTCTTCGCTAACTGGTGTGTTATACCTTTGGATATTTCTACCTCTAATCAGTTTATAACAATCTTCAGAGAATGGCTCTTTACTTATAAAACGTTTATCATTGCTAGTCTTTATTCCCAAGGAAAAATCCGCAATAGCGCCCAAAGGAACAACTTTCACTTTCGACAAATCGACACTTATTTCAAAAGAAAATGGATAGTTCTCATATCGTCTGATGTTTTCATATGATAAATTATGATCCATTACCGAAAAGTTAACCCCATCAAAGTTTTCTAATACTATCGTATTATTAACCACATGCTCTTTTGAAAACAAGATAACGCACGTTTTTACTGTAGCATTGGCAAAAACTTTGTCTGGCAAATCAACCAATTTCAACACCTTTGTCTCGTTGACTAGAAATTGTCTGAACAAGGAGAAGCTATCAGTTCCAAGCCAACTATTTGAAAAAATGTATGAGCATAATCCTTTCGTTTTAATAAGAGAATGTGCCCTTTCTGTAAAGATGCTATATAAATCGCTTTTGTTCTTTACAGTTTTGTAGTTATTTTGATATTGTTTTCTAACATTATCGTCTGTTAGATTTGCAATATTTATATACGGCGGATTCCCAATAACAATATCAAACCCACCTCCATCAAAAATATCCTTAAACCACGTGTGCCAAAGGAAGAAGTCTTGGTTGGCGGAAGGGTCAAGCGCGTTAAGTTTGGAAAGGAACGCTGGAGTGCCACCTGCGCTGTTAAGGATGAGGCGTTTCACTTCGTCGTTTATTGCTTGGCGCATGGTGGCTTTCTTCACGTGGTCGGTGACGGAGAAGTATTCGCGCAACAACTTTTGAAGATTCTTGCGGCTCAAGTCGCTGTCGAGACCTAAAACCAATTGTGTGGCTGTGGATGGACGGCCAACGGGCTTGCCCGCAATGCGGCTGAGGTCGAAACCGCCATAACTCTCAATCAGACTGTTGCCTTGCATGAACTTGTAGTCGAAGTTCGGCAGCGGCTCCGCCTTATCGCTGTCCACCACGATGCTGAGCCAGAAACGCAGACGAGCGATGTCGATGGCACCACGCTCGATGTCCACGCCATAAATGTTGTTTTCAATAATCTCTTTTTTTAATTGAAGACGGGATAACCCGGTTCCAAGGGCTTCGCGGCATCGCCATAATTCGTTGAGCAAGCCCATCGGAAACGCTCCACTACCGATGGCAGGGTCGCAAATCTTCACATCACGCAAAACGCTTTCAAGGATGTCGCGGCAAGTTTCCAACTCGGGCTGCATCTCATGTGTTTCCACGAAAGTGCGGATAACTTTATCAGATAAATCGGGCAGTTTGGAGACGAGATGTGCAATCAGAGATTCCTTGCACATATATCGCACAATCTCCTTGGGCGTGTAGAAAGCGCCTTTGGCCTTGTTGTCCTCCAAAAGGCTCTCAAAAATCTTTCCCAGCATCTCTGGGTCAACGCCAATCTCGGCATCGTCAGGGTCGTTCTCGTCAACAGTGAAGTTGTAGGATGCCAAGAAATTGAAAAGATTGTCAAACAGCGAAGCCGGCAACTTGATATTCATCTTGTCAATCTCATCACGCTCAAACAAACCGCCGTTCAGATAAGGCATACTCTCCCACTCTTTCAGCAAGTTCTTGTCCCAATGCTCGCTGGCAAACAATTTCTCACGTTGTCCTTTTTCGGTGTTGAAAATCCCGAAAAACAACGGTTCCAGCACTTGGTCGAGAAAATCATCCTTATGTGGGCTGAAGAAGAACAAATCGCGCAAGAATGTAGGATTGCCGTTGAGCCATCCTTTCTTTTGCAAAAAGTGCAGAAACACTATGCGTCCCATCATCTTTTTGACATAATCGTGATAAATGGCACCAGACATACCCAGTCGTGCCAATGCTGCCACAATGATGTCGTAATGGTCGTGATACGCTTTAAAGAATTCGTCGCTGAGGGCTTCTACAGAGAAAGCATCGTGGATATCTTCAAGTTTTATGCGTTTTCCTGCCAATTCCGAAAGACGATTGACAGGTGTAACGTACATTCCCCCATCGCCCATGATATAAGAGAATCGTTTTGCAGCAGTCACACCGCCTTTCAAATCGCACATATACGACAGACGCCAGTGCTCTTTGTCGGCAAAAACGGTAATTGCAGCATCAACTCCAAAGTCCGTGTATTTCTTCATCATTTTACGAAATCCAACACGTTTATGACGGACATCACCTTTCGTCACATTTGTGTAGTACAAACCAATTTCTTTACCGTCGGCATCACGAAGATAACCCAAGCCATAAATTCGGTCACCATCGTTGGTTTCCTCAAGAAATTCGGGTTCGCGCATCAATTCTTGCGCATGTAACAGGTTTTGTAATATCACTTTGCGGTATTCGCTATAATTGAACTTTTGTCTGAAAAGATCTCTCAAAGTCTCTTTCATATCGTTAATGTTTTAAGCGATGAATGTTTCTGAAATAATAATATCCGGCACTGAATTGCCTCCTGAGTTATTTGTTGACTCCTCAACATCAGGACAATAGATTTCTGCCAAGTCAATTATCTGCTGCTCCAAATCCTCTTTGCTGAATGGATTTGCGCTACGTTGTTGTTTCGCCAAATCGCCCAATTGACGAGGGAGTGAATTATACACACCTTGCTCCACCAAAGACTGCAGTCTGCGGCATAAACCACGTCCATGCTCATCGCTCATTGTTGCCGCAGTCTCTGTTCGCAAGAATTTCAAAGCTCCAAGCACTACTTTATCGTGTGAATTTATTCGCATAGAAACCGTTGTATCCTGCTCTTGAAGCATGTGGTTATACAACTCAATGGCACGGTTTACCTGAATGAAATGCCGCTTCTCCATATCACTGATAGGAAATCCGGGCTCATCAGGAGCAGCTTTAAGTTTCTTTACGGCTTCCATAAATGACAAACGATTAGGTGCGTCGTCACTTCCAACCAGCACGTAATCCACCCTTTCTTTTGATGCAAGAAATACCAATGTGGAACCATCGTTATTGTTTTCGCAATATGAGACCGACCTTAAACAACGGCTTTTCGGCGGCAGATTCTTTATGCGTTCATATAGTTCAGGATTATCCTTGTGCAATTCGCTAACCTCATGGATAAGAGCAAGTTTGTCGTCATTTTCATCATGCACATTTTTATTGAACAATTCAAACTCTTTGACAATTTCTTCGTGAGAATAAATCTGCGAATCCTCACCAAGTGCCGAATGGAATCCCTGGAGTTTGATAAGCGCGTTACTGTAAAGTTGAATCTGCTTATCGCCCTCTTGAGACGGGTAGAACATATAGTTGTAAATGAGATCAGATGTTGAGCCGATACGGTTAACACGTCCATTACGCTGCATCAGACGGCTTGCATTCCACGGTGAGTCATAGTTGACGATGACATTGGCACGATGGAGGTTTACGCCTTCTGCCAGCACATCGCTTGTTACAATAATATTAAACTCGTCCAATTGTTTTTCACTATAGTTTGCGTCGAAGTTGGCGGCTATTCGTTTACGCTCCTGGTCTCGGTTTTTAGCGGTAATGCGCAATACATCTGTACGCCCAAGACGCTCGGTCATAGTACGATAGAGACAATTTACAGTATCTACGCTTTCGCTGAAGATGACAAGTTTATGATTCTTGTTTTCCCGCGGATTGAACAACTCGCCTTGCAACATATTGACAAACAACTCCAACTTGGGATCGTAATCGACCGCATCCCATTCGTCACATAGTGCTTTAAGCTGAGTTTCATCCTCACGAAGCATATCAAGAAGTATTGGCTGGAAATCAGCAGAATGATAGACAAAGTCTTTGCGCTCAACACCTTTACTTTCAATGTATTGAATAATATCGTCCAAATCCATCTCTTTCTCCACCTGAAGCTGTTTCACATTGTATTCCGGAGCAATAAGCACCTTGTCGGCGACAAACATGTCAATCATGCCTGTGGTAATGTTAAGGAACGTATGGAGGGACTTCTTAAATGCCTCGAAACTACTTTCCAAACGTTTCACCATGTGGGTGCGGAAAATACCGGTAAGCAGCAATGCCACATGTTTACCTTGTTTGCCTTTATATGGCACTCCTGGTCTGAAAAACTCAACGGCACGATAGCGTGCATAATGCACACCTGTTCCTTTAGGATTATCTTCAGATGGTGTATCTGTTAATATCTGCATGGTGCGTCCAAAAAGATGGGCAAGATAGTCATCCATCTTGTACTGTCGGTCGCGAATTGATGCAAACTTCGGAAATTTGATTCCCTGCTCCTCAATATCAATGCGATATGGATCATAGTTGAGAATGTTGTTACGAGTACGGCGAACCATAATGGGTTCAAGTACACGATGTCTCACCTCCTCCATTATCTTATCAACAGCTTTCACAAAGACATCGTGTGGCAACGTGTCACGATCGCGCATTAATTGCTTGTATCTGCTTATCCAATCGGAGAAAGAGCCGGTGATGTCGCCCAGACCTTCAATGGTGCAGTTGCGTGCATCTTGAAACAGCAGCAACTGATTGCGGATATCCATAGGAGTATTGTTGTAAGGCGTCGCAGAAAGAAGCAAAACTTTCTTTCTCAATCCTTCCACGCGGCCTCGATTGGCACGGGGAGCTTTGCAGATGCGCTGTAGATATTGGTATCCTGTATTGCCATCGTTGCGGAAGTTGTGCGCCTCATCAACGATAATCATGTCGTACTCATTCGGCAAACGGTAATTGTCACGCCCATCAACCACTTTATCAAGACTGCCACTGGTTACAAACCAAGCATATTTGCTTATTTCAAACTTTTTGAATGTTCTTTCCCATTCATGACGCATGGCTGGCGGCATTATGACGAGTATGCGGGTGTAGCGGCCATTTTCCATGATAAACCTTTTAGCTATCATCGTGGCTACAGGAGTCTTTCCGAGACCAACCACGTCGGCTATGAAACATCCATTATGCCTTATCATGGTCTGATAGCCTTGGATGACAGCGTCACGCTGATAGCTGAGGTCACGGAAGCCATAGCGTGTTGGGTCAAGCTCGAAGTTGTCCTCAACCATATTGCCAAAGGTGTCGATAAGCACCTTCATATAAAGTTCGTATGGAGTAGGCGGTTTCTCGTTGTCAAGATGTGTTGAGCGACGAGCCTTTTGCATGTCCTCAATGCTCACCGGAACGCTTTCTTCCCATAAATGCCAAAATTCATCCTCACAGTAGCAAACATCATCATAATCTTTCATGGCTACGTTGAGCTCATAACGATGGTCGTTTATAGTTCCAAGACCTTGGTCAGTAAGATTGCTGCTGCCCATTATGACCCATCCATCACTATGTTCAGAGAAATTGGATGGCAAACATAGGTAGAACTTCGCATGCAGATTTCGTGTTGCATGAATGCGCAGTTGCAACTTGCCGCTTGCGATATCATCAAACATCTGCATAATCCCGTGTTCGGTATATGCATCATAGTGCGATTTGCGGATGTCGTCGATAAGATGCTGACGATATTGTTCCACCACTTCAGCCGGATGACTGTCGGCAGTAAAAAGCAGATTTGCATTATGATGACTTAGGATGGAGTCGATATTTATTCCTACAAGAATTCGTATCTCGCTGACATTTTCCAGTTCCTTACGCAGTTTGAAGTATCCGCTGGAACGAAAATAGCCAACCACGGCATGGAAAATGTCGAAGTTGGCCATTGCTGAGGCGATGCCGTGGAACTTGTCCATCAACGTCGACTCTATATTATTGAAGAACTTGGTACTCATGATGGCTCGGCGTTTAGGGCGCTTCGCCTTTCTCAAGCATCACAAAAAAAATCCGTGAAACTTTCTGTTGAAGACTGAGGTTCGGGAAAACCTATTACCATAAACAAGAAAGCCCACGGATACACCGTGAGCATTTCTGCTTTCTTGCATGGTAATGTCTTGAAATTTCCCGATTTCAGTCTTCCTGAAGAAAAGCAAAAACGCTTTTTATTTTATATGTTTACTAATGCTCTTTTATCTCTACTTCTTGAATAATGTTAGTTATACTGTTAGACTGCAAATATACAAAAAAGTAATGAGATGTTAAAATTATTAACATTTTTTTGCAATAATTGCAATCCAAGCATTCACACTTTCACAAAAACAATGTTAAATTTTTTTAAGATTTGGTTCATTTTCTTGCACTTTTGTTAAAATCTTTTAACACTTTTCCGCTTGACACATAAGGATTTTTAGTATATTTTTGCAGCCGTATATTTGAATCTTCCCTCCCACTGAGCATTTTGAAACAGTTTATACCACCCCAAAAGTAATCGCCAGATTGCTTGTTGGAATTTTATTTACAATTATTTTAAATTTTAACGATATGAACAACAATAAATTAGAAACTAATAACACACAAATCGAAACTGGTGAATGTATTAAAGCTCTCTATCGGGAAGATATTGGATATGTCGATATAGTATGGGGTGTCGGCGGCAAAAGCGGATACAGTTTATGCCATATTATTGAGCAGCATGAAGATGAATTAAAACAATTGGGATTTAGTATCGAGAATTTTATACCTATGGTATTCGCTTTCGGCATTTATAGTGAAAGCCAAAAGGAGAATAAAATCAAACTCCGTGGTGAATACTTTATGTTGATTATCAAAACAAAATGGAATGATAAAAATAAGCGTTTTGTTATGACCGCTTTTGATTTAAGACCAATGTCTCGCAAAAATCCAAAACGAGCTGAACAGGCAAGAAAAAAGGGGATTTAACTCCCCTTTTTTAATCTTATCCGCTACCGTCACAAGTGCGGGCGTTGAATCGGTTTTACTGACAGGCCTGTTCCCTATCAAACGGATATGTGCTGCAAAGATACAAACTTTTTTCTATCGCGCAGCCAGTTTTTTAAAATTTTTTAACAGTTTTCCATTCATACACTCTTATACCCCTCTATATCCTCTTTCTACAACACAATCTTCATCTTCCTGCTACTATAATCCTCTGCTGCCTTTACCATCGCCTCAGGTGTGGTGTATTGCTGATAAAATGTGCAGTTAGTGACAAGACCCTGCGTTGTGCAGCGTTTGCCTCTGACGAGCACCAGAGTCCAGCCTTTGCTGGTGTTGGCAAACTCCTCTCCTACCAACGCAAGGCCGTTGTCGGTATAGGTCATATCGCGCTTGGTTATCTTGCGAACGCTGAATTCTGTTTTCGGATAATTGTAGTCGTTGTGCTGTTCTGCCGTGTAAAGATACAACGCATCACCTAGACGCAGGTCTTCCTTTTTCAAGTTGGTAATTAATGCGGCAACGCCACTAACCTCGCCAAGATGTTGCTTGATCGACATCAGCGTGCCTTCGCTTACGGGGATATCGGGCATCAGAAACGACACATTGTGCGATGCCTCGTCTTTAGTCACGAATACTGCCGGCAGCCTGTTGGCAAGCGAAATAAAACCGCTGTATGCCGACTGGTGCTCGGTAAACATAGGCTCACAAACTTTCAATGTGTGCCACAACGCGATGGAATGTCTCATCCGCATGCGCTGTTCAAATTGTTTCCGAGTGCAACGGCGTGATGGTGTGGAAAACGCCGACCGCACAACTCTTTTTCCATTTTTCTCATAAATAGTGATTCCTGATTGTGGCGACCGCCCAATCAATGATAATCCTGTTTGTTGTTGCTTCTTCATTGCAAGTGATTTACATCGTTAATGGCAAATATTTTACATGTATTTATCATATGTTTTATTCAATTTTTCTTCGTCTGTTGTTCGATTGTTGTTCGTTTTTAAATCGAAGAACAATCGAATAACAATATATAAACTAACGAACAATTATATTGTCAAGTATTGTGCTACCATTATGCAGGAAACTGGTTGATAGCTTTTAACATTTACATCAGCAAATCGCCTCCAAAGCCGGAATATAATTTCTTTGTATAGCTCCAGCCACAGCCTCGGCCACCTCGATCTCGCTGAAACCGATGCTGGCGCCGAAGTCGTAAAGCCACTTCACCTCCTCAGGGGCGATCTTCTTGTCGGCCATCACTATCTGGATCATGTAATCCAACAAGGCGTCACGCATGCCAGGATTGATCTTCAGGATGCCCTCAACCGACTTGTTGAACGTTTTGCCGACATCGCCAGCTGCCACCTCATCCAAAAACTGACGAGGGAATATCTTCATCGCAGCGAGCGACTCGATAATCTCCTTATACTCGTCCTCGTGCATCTCGCCGTCGAGCGACGCCACGATGAGTCCCGCCGACGCCACGAAACGCGCCAGGTGTTCGTCAAGCTCGCTGTCGCCCACCTTCAGCAATATCGAGATCAGCTCGTCCATGCCTTTCTTCAAAGCCTTCTCCGACTTCGCATTGGCAAACAGATTCAACGCCTGCACACGTATCGGGTTGACAGGATGCGACGCCCTGCTGATGCCTTTGTCTTTCAAGAAATAGTCAAGACGACGGTTGTTGTCGGCAATCAACGCCTCGATGCTCACGTTCATCTTCGTCAGATCCAAGCCTGACGCCATCTTGAAAAACGCCGTCACACACACATCCATCTTGCCCGTCGCCAAAAAGCCATAACGGTCGGCCACCAGCTCCGCCAGCTGCTCATGCAGACGTATCTTGTACAGCAACGACACCGGCACGTTGGAGTACGACGGGAAAACAAACTGTATCAGACGCGCCAACGCCGTGTCTTTATTGATAAGATGCCCCAACTCATGCCCCACCACAAAACGCAACTCATCGTCCGACATCAGGTCGAACAAAGCGGAGTTGACATTCACTATATGCGGCTCGCCCTCGTCCTCAGCGGCAAGCGAGAAAGCATTTACCGTGGCATCGCCAGTGATATAAAAATCGACGTTTTCAGTGAAGCTAAGCTTGTTTTTCACCTCCTGACAGAGCTCATAAAAATCGGGCAACAGCTCAGGCTGCACCTTCAAGCTGTGACCTTCCATGCTGCTGCGCCAATAGGCGTCGTTTTTCGAAATCTTGGTCTTACGCAACACCTCTTCCACCACGGAGCCCTGCAAAGCCTCATAAATCTGTGTGCCGATCTGCTTCTCCAGTTCTATTGTCGGATTGAATTTTTTCATGTCATTAAATTATATTGGCAAAATTACAATAAAGATTTCATTTTTCAAAATAAAAAAACGTATTTTTGCATCATGAAAAAAATTCATCAACCCCAATATATCGAAGACGTCGAAATCATCGATGCCGGAGCGGAAGGCATGAGTATCGCCAAACCGGAAGAGAAAGTAGTGTTCATCCCATTCGGAGCACCAGGCGATATCGTTGATATCCAAGTGTTTAAGAAAAAATCAAACTGCTTCGACGGGAAGATTCTGAATATAAAAAAAGAATCCGACAAGCGCGTGAAGCCTGTGTGCCAGCACTTCGGTCTGTGTGGAGGTTGCAAATGGCAACACCTTGATTATCAATGGCAACTGTTTTATAAACAGAAGCAAATCAAAGATAATTTCGACCGCATCGGGAAGATTGAATATCCCGAAATGATGCCGATTTTGGGTTGCGAGAAGCAGTTTTACTATCGCAACAAACTCGAATACAGCTTCTCAAACCGCAAATGGCTCACCGACGGCGCTCCTGCAGGCACCTACGGCGAGGAAGACTGCAAAGGATTCGGCTATCATCTGCCGGGCTTGTTCGACCGCGTGCTCGACATCGAGAAATGTTATCTGCAAGCCGATCCGTCGAACGATATACGCCTGTTTATCAAGGACTTCACCATGAGACACAAGCTTTCATACCACAACGTGAAAGCTCATGTCGGCACCATGCGCAACGTCATAATCCGCTGCAACGGCAAAGGTGAGTTCATGGTGATAATTATCATCAACGAGGAGAACGAGATTGTCAGAAACGAGCTCTTCCCTGCCCTTTCAGCTCAGTTCCCGCAGATTGTGTCTATGATGCTGGTCATCAACAGCAAGTTCAACGACACCATTTCCGATTTGCCGTTCGAATGTCTCAAAGGCGAGCCTTATCTGGTGGAAACGATGAAGTCACCACGTCCTGGATTCGATGACTTGAATTTCCGCGTCGGACCTGTCTCGTTCTTCCAAACCAATGTGTATCAAGCGGAAAGACTCTATAAAGCGGCCTTCGACCTCGCCAACGTGCAAGGCTACGAGCTGATGTACGACCTCTACACAGGAACCGGCACCATCGCCTTGTATTTCTCGCGTTTCGTGAAGCGTGTAGTCGGCATCGAATACGTTGAGGAAGCCATCGTCGACGCTAAAATCAACGAGCAGTTCAACAATATTACAAACGCCGAATTCTTCGCCGGCGACATGGCGAAAGTGCTCACCGACGAGTTCATCGCCGGGCACGGCAAACCTGATTTCATCGTCACCGACCCGCCACGCGCAGGAATGGCAGATAAAGTCATTGAGCAACTGAAAAAGATTCAAGCCAAGAAGATTGTTTACGTGAGCTGCAACCCAGCCACGCAAGCCCGTGATTTACAATTACTTGATGATTTGTATGCTGTTAAGGCGGTGCAGCCTGTGGATATGTTCCCGCACACCCAGCACGTCGAGAATGTTGTGCTGTTAGAGCTGCGATAGGTAGTTCATTACCTCTTCGATATCGAAGTTCTCGCCTTTGACAATAAAACTCGCCTGCTCATATATCGGCAGTCGCGAATTGTAATGATTTTCAACGTATTGACGCAGCTCATCCTCCGATTTTCCATACACCAAAGGACGCTTGCGTTTGGCATTCATAATTCTGTGAAACGACGTCAGCGGACTGACTTTCACGAAGATTGTTTTGCCATTTTCGTTCATCCACTGCATGTTATCAAAGAAACAAGGCGTGCCTCCGCCAGTGGAAATCACCACTTTATGAAGCTCGCCTGTCTTTTTTAAGATCTCCGATTCGAATTTTCTGAAATAATCCTCGCCGTATTTTTCGAAGAAATCCTGCACGCAGATATGATATTTCTCCTCAAACAAATCATCGGTGTCGAATGGTTCGTAACCCAGTCTGGCCGCCAGTTTTCGCGAAATCGACGACTTCCCGGAACACATATAACCGATAATGTATATCCTATCTGGTAACATATTTTAAAACCGTCATTTCGACCGGAGCCGAAATGACGTTTTTGTTAACGTTTGCGTTGCATTTGCTGCTGCTGTTTCTGCAACTCCTCGAGTCTCTTCTGGAACCCAGATTTCTTCACAGGGCGCTGCTTTGCAAGCTCGATTTTCTTGCGGAGCTTCTCATCATCCAAGAAGAGTCTGAACAAATACATCTGCAGGAATGTGATGATATTCACCAACATATAATAATAGCTCAATCCCGACGAATAGCTGTTAAACAGTCCGAGGAACATGATCGGCATGATGTACATCATCACCTTCATTCCTTTCATGCCCTGCTGGTTAGTCGCCGCCATCTGTTTATTATTAATATAGGTGTAGAGAATCGTCGTGACTGTCATCAACAAGGTGAACAAACTCACATGGTCGCCGTAGAATGGGATATTGAAGCCAAGGTCGAGGATGCTGTCGTATGTCGATAGGTCGTCGGCCCAAAGGAACGGCTGCTGACGAAGCTCGATACTCGACGGGAAGAAACGGAATATAGCCCACAAAATAGGCAGCTGCAGCAACATCGGCAAGCACCCGGCTGTCGGACTTGCACCCGCTTTTTTGTAGAGATCCATCACCGCCTGCTGTTTCTTCATATTATCCTTCTCATCAGGATATTTTGCGTTGATTTCATCTATTTCAGGCTTCAACACACGCATTTTTGCCGTCGACTGATACGATTTGAATGCAAACGGCATCAAAGCAATCTTGATGATGATGGTCAAAACCAAGATCACAATACCGTAGTTCCAGCCGTAGCTGCCGAGCCAGTTGAACACGTTGACAACGATATATCTGTTGATCCAGCCGACGAGCTTACCTCCGAGAGGAATCTGCTTATCGAGGTCAATGTCGTATTTGTCCATGATTTTCAGACTGTTAGGTCCGAAATACATCTGCATCGGCATGTCGTTGGTCTCGCTGAATCCGTCAAACGGGACATCGACAGTGGCGTACATGGTCTTCAGATAACGAGGATTTTTCTGTCTCAAATCAGTCTTCATTCCAACGACTGCTGAGTTGAAATTCTCCTTTGAAATCAACGAATAGCTGAAGAAACGCTGCTTAAACGACAACCATTTGAGGTTTGAGCGAAGCTCTTTCTCGCCGTCTTTCTCGCCTCCACGGTTGCCGCTAATCGATTCAACGTCATCACTTACAAACTTATAATAAACATTCGAGCCGTTGTAGCGGTCGACTGCTTTCTCCTGTTTCAAAAGGTCGACATACCAGTCGATTGTGACGAAATTGGTGTTTGATGCGATAACATTCTTCATGTTGACTGTCTTCACATCGAAATCAACCATATATTCATCTTTATCAACGGTATATGTAAACTCAATATATTGGTTCGGATTAAATTCATCGGTATAATCATCGGCGTTAGCTCTGAAGCTGAGAGTCAAAGGTTTATCGCCGACAACGAGATTCTCTTCGCCATTATAAACTTCACCATTGATATATGGAGTGAAGAATAGATCAATAGTATTGATATTTCTGTTGGCAGCGAAAAAAGAGAGATTAAACTTCGTTGTATTCTCGTCAAAGCCAATAAGTGGAAGCGAATCCCACGTTTTATAGTCTTTCAGCTCCACTGTCTTGACGTAAGCGCCTTTCGAGCTTAAAGTCAGCTTCAAAACATCATTTTCGATGGTATAAATCTTCTCCTCACCTGTGGTGGCAGTGGCGAAAACACCGTATTTGTCGCGAACCGCCACACTCGACAATTCTGTATCGTTATTTGATTGATAAACAGAAGCTTCCGTTTGTTTTTGAGCTTCAGCGAAACGTATCGAATCCTGAATATAACGAGCTCTGTTGACCTGATAAATCGAATCCTGATAATGTCTTTGTCTTTCAATTTCCTCTTTGGAAGGTGTCATCCACACGAAATAACCGACAAAAATTCCAATAATGAGGATAATTCCAATAATTGAGTTTTTATTCATATAATAATGTATTTCCTAAAAAATTAAGGTGCAAAATTACAAAAAATTTAATCATCATTTAAAACATGCATCAAGTTTTTTTTCGAACGCAACCTCAATTTTTTCAAAGCCTTATCCTTCACCTGACGGACGCGCTCGCGAGTCATGTCCATCATGTAACCTATTTCCTCAAGAGTGTAGTTTTTGTTTGAGTCGAGTCCGAAATAATAGATTATCACCTGTCTTTCTCTCTCGCTAAGCACTGATAATGAACGCTTTATCTCAGCCGACTCAGACTCTGACACCACCTCACGGTCGGCATCGTTATTGTCTTCCGGCACAATGGTGTCGACAAATGTCATATCGTCATCATTGCTGACAGGAGCATCCATCGAGACCTCTTTCGCGTTGATTTTCAGTATAGCTTCAACTTTATCTTCAGGCATATCAAGCTCATCAGCAATCTCCTTAATCGTCGGCTTGCGCTGATAAAGCTGTTCAAGCGAAGAGGCAGTTTTCTTCACTCGGCTTAAAAATCCCACCTGATTCAGCGGCAGACGCACCATTCGCGACTGTTCCGCCACAGCCTGCAAAATAGCCTGACGGATCCACCAAACAGCATACGAGATGAATTTAAAACCTTTCGTCTCATCGAAACGCTGTGCAGCTTTGATAAGTCCAACATTGCCTTCGTTGATCAAATCAGCAAGGCTAAGTCCTTGATTTTGATATTGTTTTGCCACAGAAACCACAAAACGGAGGTTAGCTCTCACCAAACGGTCAAGCGCTATCTGGTCGCCCATTTTTATCTTTTGAGCGAGCTCAACTTCCTCGTCGGGGGTTATCATAGGCTCTTTCGCAATATCGGCAAGATATTTGTCGAGCGCCCCTTGTTCGCGGTTAGTGATTGATTTTGAAATCTTTAACTGTCTCATAATCTGTTTTTTATATTGTTGTCAAATGATTAACGTTTATTTTTTAAAAATCTTGTTCTTTTTTCAAAAAATAATTACTATTTTTACATCAAATTTCTTGCCAAACTTTCATTTTTGGAGATAAATTTTTCAACATTATGCAAAATACTGATTATCAAAGAGTTAAATTTAGCAAATATCATGGAGCAGGCAACGATTTTGTCATGATTAATGCAATTAATTCACATGTCAGTCTGACTGACGACGAGGTGAAGGCTATTTGCGACCGCAGAACGGGTGTCGGCGCCGACGGATTAATCATGGTTTTGCCATCCGAAAAATACGATTTCAAAATGAAATACTACAACTGCGACGGTCATGAAAGCACGTTTTGCGGCAATGGCGGCAGATGTATAGCGGCATTCGCCATGGAAGAAGGCTTGGCAGCGCAACACATTGAATATGAAGCTATTGACGGCGTCCACAAAGCCTTGGTGACGAAGAATTCCGACAATGAATATTTGGTTTCAATAACCATGCGCGATATCGATAGTTATGATTTGAACGACCAGCGGCTGCTTATCAACACAGGCTCGCCACATTATGTCACGAGAGTTGAGAATCTTTGGCATTATGATGTCAGGAAACATGGCGCGGAGATAAGAAACAACAAAAGCATCTCCACCGACGGCGTCAATGTTGATTTCATGGAAATCATTGACAATCAATACAATATCAGGACTTTTGAGCGTGGCGTTGAAGATGAGACTTTGGCTTGCGGAACCGGAGTGACAGCATCGGCGATAGCGGCGGCATTGTGGTATGGAGGTGACAACATCAACATAAAAACGACTTTGGCGAGACTCAACGTGAAGTTCGAAAAAGTCGGCAAATCAATAAAAAACATAGTATTAACCGGTCCGGCGACCCATGTTTTCGACGGATTTTATATCTTTGCAAAATGATGTTCATTAAAAACGATAAAGTTGCATTGCGCGTGGCTGAACCCAACGACGCTGTCATTATCTTCAGCTGGGAAAACGACATGCAGGTCTGGCGTGACAGCGAGACACGAGTACCCTACTCATTGCGTCAGATTGAACAGTTTTTATTGAATAACAATAACTTATATTCCGAAAAGCAGCTTCGCCTGATGATTGAGGATGTGAAAAACGGAAAGCCTGTAGGCTGCATCGACATCTACGATTACGACGAGTTCAACTCACGCGCAGGAATCGGAATTTTAATCGATGAGAAATACCGCGGACAAGGTTTTGCTAAAAACGCAATACTATTATTATTGAATTATTGCTTTAACACATTGTTAATCAATCAAGTATTTGCATTGACATTAGCAACAAATATCAATAGTATAAATTTATTTAAATCATTAGGATTTGAGGAATGCGGACAGAAAAAACAATGGTATAAGACAGCCGAAGGATTCATCGATCAGATTGAGTTTCAATATATTAACAAGAAATGAGCAGCTACAGATCAGCATATAACGACAGAAGACGCAAAGACAGAATCAGGAGGCGCAACATCATTCTGATTTTCTTTGTGATAACATGCGCAATAGCCGCCTATTTCGCCAAGAACTATCTGTACATCACGAAACCTATTATTGAAACCGCCGACGGTCAGAATGTGTCATTATACATTTCAACTGGTGCTGATTATCAACAGGTTAAGACAGAACTTGTTGCGTTGAATGTGTTGAAAAGCAAAAACGCCTTCGACTGGCTGGCTAAAAAGATGCATTATAACGAGAATGTGCATCCAGGACGCTACGTGCTAACCAACGGGATGACTAACCAGCAGTTAATCAACATGTTACGCATGGGATATCAGACACCTGTGAAGGTAGTTTTCAATAATATGAGAACCGTTGAGCAGCTTGCCGGGCGTATCAGCGAGCAGATTGAAGCCGACTCATTATCAATAATAACTGAGATAAACAACAACGACACTATCGACGCAACCACTTTTATACCAAACACTTACGAGTTTTATTGGAACACCGACGCTGAAGATTTTGTCGAGAAAATGGCTATCGAGTACAAAAGATTTTGGAACGAATCGAGACTACAGAAAGCGAAAGAAAAGAAACTCACGCCACGACAGGTCAGCATTTTGGCTTCGATAGTCGACAAGGAGACGACAAAAACGTCGGAAATGGCAACCATTGCAGGTGTTTACATCAACAGGCTTAACAAACGCTGGCCATTGCAGGCCGACCCGACGCTGATATTTGCCATCGGTGACTTCAGCATCCGCAGGGTTCTCGACGTTCACAAAAAAATCGACTCGCCTTACAACACATACAAATACGCCGGATTACCTCCGGGACCTATTTGCATACCGTCGATAGCCGCTATCGACGCCGTGTTGAACGCCGAGAAACACAACTATTTCTATTTCTGCGCCAAGGACGACCTTTCGGGATACCATGTGTTTGCAAGGAATATCACGGAACACAATTGCAACGCCGAAAAATACAGAAGAGCACTCAACAAACAAAAAATATACAAATGAAAGCATTCAAAGCATACGACATCAGAGGTGTTTGGGGTACCGACCTCAACGAAGAAATAGCTTACAGAATCGGGTATTTCCTGCCCGACGTGCTGCCTGCAAAGACATTTTTAGTCGGCCGGGACATGCGTCTGTCGTCGGACACGGCATTCGCTCAACTCACTAAAGGTTTGAACGACAGAGGCGTGAACGTCGACAGTGTCGGACTCTCCACCACCCCGTTGATTTACTGGACAACAGCAAAATTCGGCTACGAAGCCTCGGTGATGATCACCGCATCGCACAACCCGTCGAACCATAACGGATTCAAAATCAGTGCGAAAGATGCCAAACCAGTAGGTTACGACACCGGCTTGAACAAATTAGAGGCGTTGGTAGCATCAGATAAGAAAGCTGTTGTGGCAGCACAAAGAGGCGTCACAAAAGAAATCAACGTTTATGCGCAATACATTGATTTTCAGAAGCAATTCCTTGGCGACATCAGCAATCTGAAGGTAGCTGTCGACTGCAGCAACGGAGCGTCGAACATCTTCATCAAGCAGTTGCTAGGCGACACACCTTATTATATTAATGACACCCTCGACGGACGCTTCCCGGGACACGAGCCGAATCCGCTTGAAGCTGAAAATCAAGAGCAAATCAAGGAACTTGTCAAGAAAAACAAATGCGACATAGGACTTCTCTTCGACGGTGATGCCGACAGAATCACCTTCATTGATGAGAATGGTCAGTTCATATCACCGGACTTGATCATTGCATTCCTGGGCAACTATTTCCTTGGCGAGAAGAAACAGAAAGGCACTGTGCTTCAAGACATCAGGTCGTCGAGAGCCATTCAGGAATACCTTGGCAGACTTTACGGAGCGAAGGTCGAGACTTGGCGAGTAGGACGAGCCTACGCCGCGCTTAAGCTCCGTGAACTCGACGGGTGTTTCGGAGGCGAGCTGGCAGGACACTATTACTTCCGCGATTTCTACTACTCAGATTCAGGCATCATGGCAGCGTTGCTGGTGTTGCGGCTCTTGGCGAAGTTCAAGGCGGAAGGCAAGCCTATGTCGATGATTATCAAGGAGATATCAGGCTATCACAACTCAGGCGAAATCAACTTCACCATCGAGAAGAAGAAAGAAGCCATGGATGCAGTGCGCGACCACTTCATGAATCTCGAGAAGCCAGAACGTTTCCTCGATTTCGACGGCTATCGTCTTGATTATCAAGACTGGTGGCTAAATATCAGACCTTCGAATACCGAGCCTTATCTGAGGTTTTTGTGCGAAGCAAAAAACGAGAAAAAGTTAAAAGAAATCATTGAAACTGTAACAAAGATAGTTAATCAGTTTGTCAGTTAATCAGATAGTCAGTTAACTGAATAACTGAACAACTAGTTATGAGAAGGACATTACTGGCGATATTACTGATTTTCACAGCGTTATCGGCTACAGCGCAGGACACTTTGAGGGACAACGCGAAAGTGCGCCGTAATGTGAGAATCGTTCTTGGCACCGAGGCAGGACTGTATGCCGCCTCGATGACGGGATTGTATTTCGCTTGGTATGCCGATTATCCACAGTCGAAGTTCCATTTCTTCAACGACAACGCCGAATGGCTGTTGATGGACAAGGCCGGGCACCTGGCATCGTCGTATCGCATCGGACATTTCGGATATTCTGCGCTTAGACTTGCCGGATGTGAGGAAAACAAGGCGATCTGGTACGGCGGAACACTAGGACTGGCATTCATGACGACGGTGGAGGTATTCGACGGATTATCGGAAGGTTGGGGCTTTTCGTGGGGCGACATGGCAGCCAACGCCTTGGGTAGCGGCTTGTTCATCGGGCAACAGTTTTTATGGCACGAACAACGAATAGTGGTGAAATATTCGTTTCATACCACCGAGTTCCCGAAATACCGGCCCGATTTGTTGGGCGAAGACTTCATCCAGCAGACGATAAAAGACTATAACGGCATCACCATTTGGGCTTCTTGTAACTTTAAGTCGATGTTTCTCAAGCAAGAAAGCAAGTTCCCGGCATGGCTCAACTTCGCATTCGGATATGGTGCCACCGGCATGACAGGAGGTTTTGAGAACTCGTTGGAATACAAAGGCGAACCTATCCCCTATTTCGAGAGAAAACAACAGTTCTTTTTCTCGTTAGACATTGATTTTACTATGATTCCAACGAACAATAAATTTTTGAAACACACGTTTAGAGTATTAAATATATTTAAACTACCATTCCCGACAATCGAGTATAACACTGGTGGCGATTGGGTGTGGCATTGGATTTATTTTTAATAGTTTATAATTATAATATGAAAAAGACATTGATTTTTGCAAGTTTGGCATTGGCATTTTTGATGGTCAGTTGCGGACCAAATCCTGAGAAATCGAGGATGTATCTCGACAAAGGCATTGATTATCTGTATACTTCGCAGATCGACGAGGCCATTGGATTTTTTGATCAAGCCATCAAATACGATGAAAACAACTACGAGGCATATTATTATCGCGGATGTGCCTACAGCAACAATTTCAAAAAAGACCAGGCCATGAGGGATTGGAACAAAGCCATAGAGATTAAGCCTGATTACGCTGATCCGTATTTCAACATCGGCTTGCAATACAGAAGAAACGACGACTATCCGATGGCGTGCTATTATTTCAAATTAGCTCAGAAATATGGCCGTCAGAACATGGACGACTACCTGAAAAACTGCGAATATTACGAATAGTTTATGGCTGAATATTCATCCATATTGTTAGAAAAAGCTGTCGACGAGCTGGCGAAGCTGCCCGGTATAGGGCGGAAAACGGCGTTGAGGCTGGCTTTGCACCTTCTCGGCGAGGAGAAGGCTACTACCGAGAACCTCTCGCACTCGCTGTTGAACATGCGAAACAACATCGTTTTGTGCAATCGTTGCTACAACATCAGCGACGAAGAGCAATGTTATATCTGTTCTAACCCCAAGAGAGACAATGAGTTACTATGTGTCGTCGCCGACATGCGCGATGTGATGGCGATAGAGAGAACGGGGTCGTTCAACGGCATTTATCACGTTCTCGGAGGCGTCATCGACCCGATAAACGGCATATCACCTAACGATTTGAGAATCAAGGAGTTGGTTGACAGAAGCATAAATGAAAATTTCAGAGAGATAATATTAGCGTTGCCAGCCACTATTGAGGGCGACACCACTAACTATTACATTTTCAAGATGTTAAAGCATTTTGAAGGACAGATTACGACAATAGCAAAAGGCATCGCCGTAGGCGATGCCTTGGAATTTGCTGATGAAGTGACATTAGGACGGTCGATTAAAAACCGAATGCCGTTTATTCATTGATTTCTTCAAACAGATTTAATTGATTTTCACAGAGATACAATTCTTCTGGCACACCGTATTCGTAGTGTGAGATGAACCTTTCTATGTTCTTCTTAATCAATTTGATAGGCGTTGTTCGACGCGCCTTGCAATAGTTTTTGAGCGACTTGTACTGTCCTTGCGACAATTTGAACGTTATCGCATGGTACTTGTAGCTTCTGTGATGGTGTTTTTTCATATTACATCATTTTCTTAGCTTCGTCGAGCATCATCTGAGCGAGTTTGTCGGCTTCAGTTTCTGATTTGCCTTCAGAATAAACACGGATGATAGGCTCTGTGTTTGATTTGCGGAGATGCACCCAGCCGTCGGCAAAGTCGATCTTCACGCCGTCGATGGTAGTCACCTGTTCGTTCTTGAACTTATCAGCGAGTTTTGCCAAGATGCCGTCGACATCGGTCTGAGGCGTGAGCTGAATCTTGTTTTTCGACATGTAATACATCGGGAACTTCTTCTTGAGTTCCGACACAGTGCAATGATTCTCAACGAGATATGTCAGGAACAAGCCAACGCCGACGAGAGCGTCGCGGCCGTAGTGGATCTCAGGGTAGATGACGCCGCCGTTGCCTTCTCCGCCGATAACAGCACCCACCTCCTTCATCTTGGCGACTACGTTCACTTCACCGACAGCGGCTGCAGAATACTGTCCGCCGGCGGCGATGGTCACGTCGCGCAAAGCTCGTGTAGACGAGAGATTTGAAACGGTGTTGCCTTTTTTATGTTCGAGAATATATGAAGCGACTGTCACAAGGGTGTATTCCTCGCCGTACATCACCCCTTTTTCATTGATAAACGCGAGACGGTCGACATCAGGGTCGACGACGATGCCTAGGTCGGCACCACATTCTTTAACCTTGGCGCAGGTGTCAACCAGGTTGACTGCCAACGGCTCAGGGTTGTGAGCGAATTTTCCTGTCACCTCGCAGTTGAGTTCGATAACGTTTTTAACTCCTAACTTCTTGAGTAACATCGGGATAGCCATTCCGCCTGTAGAGTTCACGCCATCGACGACGACTTTCAGATTTGCCTTCTCGATAAGCTCTTTCTTCACCAACGGCAGCTTGCACACCATGTCGGCATGACGCTCTATCCATCCTTCAGCGAGGGTATAAGTACCGATTTCGTCGATTGGAGAGAATTCGTATTCGTCTTTAGCGGCTTTTTCGAGCAGCCATTTTCCGTCGGCAGCGTCGATGAATTCGCCTTTATTGTCAAGGAGTTTGAGGGCGTTCCACTCTTTTGGGTTATGAGAAGCAGTGAGGATAACGCCGCCGTCGGCTTTCAGCTCGGTGACAGCTATTTCAGTCGTTGGCGTTGTACTCAGTCCGATGTCGATAACGTCGGCACCCATAGCCTGTAAGTTACCGCAAACCAATTGGTTAACCATCGTTCCTGAGAGTCGGCCGTCGCGACCGACCACTATGCGAGGACGCTGTACGCCACCGCGTCTGATTAAACAAATAAACGCTGAAGTCAGCTTGACAATATCTATCGGAGTTAATCCGTCGTCCGGTCTGCCGCCAATAGTGCCGCGAAATCCGGAAATTGATTTAATCAATGGCATAATTATAAAATTTTTGCAAAATTATGATATTTATTTGAGATTTGCAATATTATCGTTAACTTTTTTAATGCTATTTTCGAAATACTCTCAGTACCCTGTGGTAAGTCGTATTTCTGCAAATAGCATTAAAAAAGTTTGATCATGATTGTATTAAATTGTTTAGCAGTTCTCTTGGTAGCAGGTCGCTTGAAAAAAACTAAAGTCTAAAGTCTAAACTCTAAAGTCTTTTTTGTATATTTGCAAAAAATTTTGAGGATGTTTGACGACGACAACTTTTTGGATGACGATTTTGACGTGAAGGAGCTGGTGAGCCGTTTCGAGAAGATGGTGAAGCAGCATCAGTCATGCTATTTCGACGCCGACGAGTTGAACGTCATTTTGGAGCATTATCTGCAGCAAAACAACATCAAAAGGGCTAATCAAGCGGCTGACATAGCTGTAAAATATCATCCTAACAACCCGATAATCAACATTATAAAGGCAAAACAGCTATTGGCGAACTCACGCGCGCAAGAGGCTCTCTCGACATTGAAAAATGCCGATTTAGACCGCGACGATGCCGATTACCTGCTCACTTTGGCAGCTTGTTATTCCGACCTTGGCGAGCATGAAAAAGCCATAAAAGCCTACATGAAAGCAGCGAAAGAGTTTGAGTTCAGGGATTGTGAGGATATCTATAATTTTATCGCTGTTGAATATGAGAACCTTGGTGACGTTGAAAACGCCCTCAAGTTCTTCCTTTTAGGTGTCAGAGGTGCCGATGATATTGATAATCAATATTTTGATATAAGAAACTGCTATTCACTACTTCATAAGATGGACGAAGGAATAGAGTTTTTCAAGAAAGAGATCGACCGTGACCCGTACAGCGTTTCGGCTTGGATGGCACTCGGCAACTGTTATGTGCGTCTGGGGCAGCTCGACAACGCCATCGAGCAGTTTGAATATGCCATTTCCATTGACCCGCATTACAAGAAAGGCTATGTCGACATTGCAACGGCATACAACGAACTGAACCGTTTTCAGGACACCATAGAGCTGGCGGAAGACGCCATGAGATACAACGTGGAATCGGCTCTGCTGCTTTGTCTTTACGGCGAGGCGAAGGCGAAGCTCGGCGACGTTGAAGAAGCCATGAAGATTTACAAAAACGCCATGAAAATGGACGAGAATCTTCCTGAGGCGTACGCAGGAATCGGCTTCTTGCTCAGCGACGAGAACAACCCACAGTCGGCGATAAAGTTTTTGAAACACGCTCACACTCTGTCGCCATACAACACCGATTATATGTATGTACTCATCGAGGAATACAACAAACTCGAGGAATACGACAACTCGCTGAAGTTCGTGAACGAGATTCTTGATTTGAACCCATACGATGAGAACGTCTATATTTCGATGATGGAGTGTTATGTGCTTAAAGACGACCCCGACAAAGCTTTGGAAGCCCTCGAACGCGGTCTGCGCATCCTCCCGAAATGCCCGTCGCTGCTGTATCGTAAGGCGTTTCTTTATTTCGCGCAGGAGAAAAACGAATCGGGATTGCTGACGCTGGAGATGGCACTCGAAGCCGACTACGACGGACATATAGAGTTTTTAAGCTTCGACGCCGAAAATCTCACCAGCAATCCGGCCATCATGGATTTGATTGAAGAATATAGGATTAAGAACAAAAAAGAATGAAAAACTACATTTACATATTTTTAATTGCGATGGTGCCGCTCATCGAGCTGCGTGGAGCGATTCCTGTGGCTTACGGCATACATACCGCGAACCCGGATTTCAGTCTGCTTTGGAGCTACATCATCATCGCTGTGGGTAACATCCTGCCAGTCCCTTTCATCTATTTATTCGCTCGCAAGGTGCTTGAATGGGGCAAAGATAAGCGCTATATCGGCTCGTTTTTCACCTGGTGCCTCGAAAAAGGCGAAAAAGGCGGCCAGAAGCTGCAAGCCAAGGCAGGTCGCGGACTTTACTGGGCGTTGGTGCTATTCGTAGGCATTCCACTGCCAGGCACAGGCGCTTGGACAGGCACGTTAGCAGCCAGCTTCCTCGACATGGGCTTCAAAAAAAGCGTCATAGCAGTCATCGGAGGCGTTGTCTTAGCCAGCGTCATCGTGGGTTTGGTTTGCACATTGGGATTCGGAGCATTTTTTGGAATTTATTAGCATTATGCATTATTACGGACTAATCGGTCATCCTTTAAGTCATTCATTTTCAAAGGCTTATTTTGAAGATAAATTCAAAAACGAGCATTTGGACAGTTATTTTTTAAATTTTGACATCGAAAATCTTGACAATCTTAAAGATATCATCAATCAACATATTGATTTACAAGGATTTACAATAACACATCCTTATAAAAAAGCCATCTTCCCCTATCTTGATTTCATTGATGAAAATGCAAAACAAATCGGGGCGGTGAATGTGGTGAAGATTGATTCAAGCAGAAAACTTCATGGTTTCAACACCGATTATATTGGTTTTCAAGGACTTTTGGAAGAAGCGACGAAAGATATTGATATCAAAAAAGCCTATATCTGCGGAACTGGCGGTGCCTCTGAAGCAGTGAAATTCGTGTTGGGACAGAAGAATATCAATTTTGATGTTATAACAAGAAAAAACAACTCATATCAAGAGCTAAGACGCCAAGGTTTTAATGATAACACATTGATTATCAATGCCACTCCTGTAGGAATGTATCCAAATTGCGATGAGAAACTGGATTTGCCATACGAGACAGCGAACGGCACTGATGTTTTCATTGATTTGATTTACAATCCAGAGGAGACGATGTTTATGAAAGAGGCGAAAAAACATGGGGCGAAAACATTTAATGGATTGAAAATGTTGAAGTTACAAGCCGAGGCAGCGTGGAGGATTTGGGGTTTATAGTTTAGAGTTTATAGTAGTTTAAAGTTAAAAGTTTTAAGTTTAAAAGTGGATTTCGTTAGCAAGATAGCAAAAGAGTTTTCTGTAACGTCTAGAGTGGCGGAGAATGTCATCAAGCTACTAGGCGAAGGTGCGACTGTGCCGTTTATCGCGCGTTACCGCAAGGAGATGACCAACACGATGAACGAGGAGACCGTCGCTGAGGTAAAGAAACGCCTCGAACAGCTCGACGAGCTTGAGAAACGTAAGGAATTCGTGCTGAAATCGATAACGGAGCAAGAGAAACTCACGCCTGAGCTCGAGAAAAGCATCACCAATGCCGAGACGTTGCAGGATGTTGAGGATTTATATCTCCCCTACAAGCCGAAACGCCGCACCAAGGCTGAGATAGCACGTCAGAAGGGACTGGAACCGTTGGCGAAGCTTGTCATGTCGCAGAACAACGACGACGTGAACGGCATGGCTAAACGATTCATTAACAAGGAGAAAGGTGTCAACAACGAGGAAGAAGCCTTGCAAGGCGCCTGCGACATCATGGCGGAATGGATCTCCGAAAACATCAACGGACGCAACAGAATACGTAAGATTTACCATAAAGAAGGCGTTATCTCGTCGACCTTAGTAAAGAGCAAGGAAGCCGAGGCGCAGACCTACAAGCAATATTTCGACTTCAAAGAACCTATCGCGAAAGCGCCGTCGCATCGCATTTTGGCACTGTTTCGCGCTGAAGACGAGGGACTTCTGAAGGTGAAACTCAGCATCGAAGCCAACGACGCGCTCAATGTACTCGACAGCATATTTCTTAAAAACGACAACGCCTCCACCGATCTCGTTCAAGACGCAATCGACGACGCCTGGAAACGTCTGCTCGAGCCGTCGCTAGAGACGGAGATGCGTACACTTTATAAAGAAAAAGCCGACGAGGTGGCTGTGAAGGTGTTTGCCGAGAACCTGCGTCAGCTGCTGTTGGCAGCGCCACTAGGCAAGAAACGCGTTCTGGCACTCGACCCTGGCTTCCGCACAGGATGTAAAGTGGTGATTCTTAACGAATTAGGTGCTTTGGTACATAACGAGACCATCTACCCTCACCCACCGCAAAACGAGCATGGCAAAGCCGCTGCCAAGATAGCACATCTGGTGCAGGCATATAAGATTGACGTAATCGCCATCGGCAATGGCACGGCTGGACGCGAGACCGAAGACTTCATCAAGAGCATCCGTTTTGACAGGGACATCACCGCTGTGATGGTCAACGAGAGCGGAGCTTCTATTTATTCAGCGAGCAAGGTGGCACGCGACGAGTTTCCTGACTACGACATCACGGTGCGTGGCGCAGTGAGCATAGGCAGACGACTCATGGATCCGTTGGCGGAGTTGGTGAAAATCGACCCGAAATCAATCGGTGTGGGACAATATCAGCACGACGTGAACCAGAAGATGCTCGGCGATGAGCTGAATTCGGTGGTTGAGAGCTGCGTCAACGCTGTCGGAGTGGAGCTCAACTCAGCCAGCGAGCAGCTTTTGTCGTACGTGAGCGGTGTCGGTCCGCAGCTGGCGAGTTCGATAGTGAAATACCGCAACGAAAACGGAGGTTTCACCAGCCGCAAACAGCTGATGGAAGTGCCTCGTTTAGGCAGCAAAGCCTTCGAGCAGTGCGCCGGCTTCCTCAGGATTCACGGGGCAAAACAGCCACTCGACGCGAGTGCGGTGCATCCCGAGAGCTATCATATCGTTGAGAAGATGGCAAAGAAACTCGGAGTTAATGTATCGGAACTCATTGGTAATGAAGAACTTATCGCAAAGATAAATCCGAAAGAGTTTATCGAGAAAGACTTCGGCATCGAGACCATCAACGACATCATCGACGAGCTGAAGAAGCCGGGACGTGACCCTCGCAAGACGTTCGAAGTGTTTGAATTCGACAAGAACATTCGCACCATCAACGACTTGAGACAAGGCATGCAACTCGTCGGAATCGTCACCAATATCACGGCATTCGGATGTTTCGTCGACGTGGGAGTGCATCAGGACGGACTCGTGCATATCAGTCAGATGTCGAACAGCTACATCACCGACCCGAATCAGGTGGTGAAGCTCAACCAGAAGGTTAAGGTGACAGTTACCGACGTCGACATCCCGAGAAAACGCATCAGCTTAAGCATGAAATAAAATATTTTTATGATTATCACGTTATAAAATCATGAAAAAATACTTTTTAATAGGATTATTCATCATCTTCGCAGCCCTCACCAACACCGCGAAAGCCCAGGTTTTTTTGGGTGAAGCATTCGTTGGCTACAACATCTGCCAGGTTGACGGCGACCAGATCATGGGTTACTTCAAGCCAGGCATCAACGCTGGTGTGGGTGTCATAGCGCCAATATGGAAAAAGAACAATTTCAGCATTGAGATGTCGTTGGAGGTTCTTTTTAACCAAAAAGGCGCAAAGCAAGGCCGGAAATATTGGGATCATAAGATTGACACCATCACTGGACGTGAAATCACAGGTGAATACGACCTCAGCATGAACTACGGCGAGGTGCCTGTGATGATTTATTTCACCGACAAGAAACTCGTCTCGGCAGGCGTGGGCGTCTCCTACGGCCGTTTGATGGGTTTGAAGGAATACGAACACGGTGTCCGCACCTCGGTGACAGCGACCAGCGGCGAATTTGACCAAAACGAGTTCAACATCCTTGCCGATATAAAACTCCGCATTTATAAAAGATGGAAGGTCGGAGTAAGATATTCTTATTCATTGAATCCCATCAGAACGCGTGAGTATTACAACATTAACTACGAATCGTTGGGAGAATTCAAACAATACAACAATCTTTGGACATTCCGTCTGACCTACGTCTTCAACGAGAACCTCGACGAATTACACCGCGAAGAATACCGCTACAACGGCGACAATCCGAAGTTCCACGAAAAAGCGGTGGAGAAAGAGCTCAAGAAGCTTAAGAGGAAACAAGCCAGAGAAGCAAGAAAGAACAAACAACAATAAAAAACGTAGAGACGCACAGCCGTACGTCTCTACTAAGGTCTAAAGTCTAAAGACTATTCAATAACTGTAACTATCTTTTCCAGTTCCTTCATCGTCTCGTCGTGACCTTTTTTGTCGACGTAGCCGAGACCCGAGACGAGAAGTTCGATGTTGCGACCGCTGTTGAGGAACTCCATCAAGGTGTTCTTAACACAGTATTCGGTAGCTATACCGCTGATAACCAAGTTTTTACCCACACATTCATTCAGCTGACGACCGTCAGGACCGACTGACTCGAAGCCTGAGTACTGTTCCTCGTCGACTTTCTCGCCTTTGCGGAAGATGTTTCTTTCAGGGTCAGGACGGTTTGCCGGGTTGATGACGTCGGTGTAGAAAGCCTCATGGATAGCTCCGCCGCGTGTTCCCTGCACGCAGTGAACCGGCCAGATGCCTCCGAAGTCGGCGAACGAGCTGTGGTTTGCCGGATGATAGTCGGTGATGTAAATCACTTTCATATCAGGATGAGCGTTGATGTATTTCACGACCTCGTGTACAGCGTTTTCAGCGTTTCCGCAAGCCAGAGTGCCATCGATGAAGTCGTAAAGCATGTCGACGACGAGATGCACAGGAGCGTCGGCATGATGTTCCTCGACGAAGCTGTAATTCTTGCCGTAATCGAGATGCTGCTGCAAGAAATCAGTTGGGTAATTGACTTGATAATCAACAACTTTGCCTTTCTTAACAATTGGAACGATTTCCGGGTTGATGAAACCGCCGTAAGGCTTCAGTCCGAGAGCTTCGTAACGAGCTTTCACCTCTTTGTGGAGTTCCGGATCGATCTTCACAGCGTAAGTCTCGATAAGATTCTTACCGGCTTCGTAGTCACCTTCCGACTTAACTCTTTGAACCTCAGCGAGTAACTCTCCAAACAAGCCACGGAGTTTATCATAGTCGTTGATGACGAAATATGTCTTGCCGTCGCGGACTTTCTTCTCGATGACGTTGTCTTTCAAGCCTTTTTCGTAGCACCACCAGCTTATGAGAGCGCGGTCCTGCATGTGCGACTCGGTGATATTCTTGCCGAGTTCGATGCGGGCGAGCTGGCTCATGAGGCCGTTACGGATGAAGTCGGCGTACTGAGCCTTGTAGCATTCCATGTTTGGAAGGATGCCGAGTTCAACCATCTTCGGGTCGGCGCAGTAATAAAGACCAAACAAGTCGGCGCGAGCCTCTTCAAGAGCTGAGTTATACTCTTTCAATGAGTTAGGCGCTGTTGTAGGCAGCAGCTGACCAGAGCCGTGACCGAGACATTCGTGCAAGTCGGTGTGAAGGACGTCGGCTATGCCGCTGTATTGCTTGCAGAGGTCGATTTCCTCTTGTGAATAAGCGAATTCAGCCAACACGCTCTTCGGTGACTCGTTGGCAGCCTTGTCGTAAGCATCCATCAAGTTGGTGATAGTCACTGACTTAGAGCCATAATCCTTGCGAATCCAGTCGGCGTTAGGCAGGTTGATTCCGATTGGAGGTGCCGGGAAGCAGTCGCCGCCCAAGGTCGTCACGATGATACCTTTTGCGCTCACGCCCTTGCATTCTTTTTTCTTGAAACGCGGGTCGACAGGTGAGTTATCCTCAAACCACTGGGCATTGCTGCTGATGATTTCTGAGCGTTTTGTGGCTTCCATATCTTTGAAATCGACGACAGACTCCCAGGTGGCTTTCATGCCCATCGGGTCGCCGTAGTCCTCAATGAAACCGTTCACAAAGTCGATTGTCGAGATGGAATCCTGAACCCAAGCGATGTTGTATTCGTCCCATTTCTTGAGGCAACCTGTTGTGTAATAATCGATTAAGATATTTGTGTAGTTACGCTGAGTGTCATTTTCAGCCACTTCATTAGCCTTCTTGAGCCAGTAAATAATCTGCTCGATAGCTTTTCCGTAAAGGCCGTCAGCCTTGTAAACTTCCTCATGAAGCTTGCCGTTTTCTTTCACAAGCTTTGAATTCAAGCCGTAAGAGATAGGCTGATCGTCGTTTGGCTTGCGCTGAGCGTCGTAGAAAGCCTCGAATTCACCTTTATTAATATAGCCTTCATAGAAATTTACGCAGGAATTTTGGATGATATCCTCTTCCCCGCTGCGGCGCATCTTATACAAATCCTTATCGAAGATCACAGGATTGATAAAATCGATGAACGCATCGACGGTCTCACCTTCAGCCAATGGAAGAAGCTTAGCGTCGGAATTCTTCACGAGTTCAGCGAAATATTCCTGTGAAATCTCCGGGAAGAACTTATCCTCGGCATAATGATGATGAATGCCGTTGCTGAAGAAAACACGTTTTGCATAAACCACAAAGTTCTGATAATCAGCGCATTGCTTATCGCCTTTATAAGAATTAAGAATAGCCTCGATAGTCTTGCGGACGGTGAGGTTATACTTGAAATTCTGATCGGCGAGGATATCGCGGCCGCATTTTGCAGCTTCACCGAGGTAGTAGATATACTCTTTCTGCTGCAGCGTCAGGGCGTCCCATTCAGGGATTTGGTAACGCATCACCTTAAGGTCGGCAAACTCGTCGACGAGATACTTGAATTCTTCATTTTGAGACTTCTTTTCGTTTGATGTACAAGCAGTTAGAAGCCCTGCAATTCCTAAAATCATGATTATTCTTTTCATTATTTTTATTTTAAATTTATAATTTCAAAATAAGATTGCAAAATTATCGTTTTTTTTATTATCTTTGCAGAAATTAACAAATTAAATTTTAAAGACATGGAATACACACAACAATCTGGCTATCAACAGAATAAGCCATCGAATGGCAAGAAATACGGACCAGTTATCTTGATTGGAGTTCTCGTTTTATTGCTCATAATTTTCTGGAGTCGCATCACTGTGACGATTCCTGCAGGTCATGGCGGCGTGCTTTACCGTTTGTTTGGCGGCGGTATCGACACTTCGAAGACCTACGAGGAAGGCTTCCACTTCATCGCTCCATGGAACAGCATGACACTTTACGAGGTACGTCAGCAGGTAGCCGACGAGGAGATGAGTGCTCTTTCGTCTAACGGATTGGAAATCAAGATAGAGTTCTCAACTTGGTATCAGCCGAAATGGGAAGAACTCGGACATCTTCACGCGACAATAGGCACACAGTATCTGACGAGAGCGGTCTACCCAGCCATGCGTTCGGCTGCGAGAAGCGTGCTTGGACGTTACACTCCAGAGCAGATTTATTCGACAAAACGCGACGCCATCCAGGAAGAGATCTTCATCGAGACAAAGAACCTCTTGGAAGGCAAGCATATACAGCTCAACCAGGTGCTTATCCGTTCGGTCACATTGCCTCCTACCATCAAGTCGGCTATCGAGAGCAAGCTGAAACAGGAACAAGAGGCTTTGGAATACGAGTTTAAGCTCGAGAAGGCATCGCAAGAGGCTGAGCGTCAGCGTGTTGAGGCAGAAGGTAAGGCAAGAGCCAACAACATCGTGAGCGCCAGTATCAACGATAAGATTTTACGTGAGAAAGGCATTGAGGCTACATTGAAACTCGCCGAGTCGCCTAACTCCAAGATCGTCATCGTGGGCAACAGCAAAGACGGCATGCCGCTGATTTTAGGAGACATCAAATAATGGCGAACAAGGTCAAACAGGTTAAAGTCAGCATAAAAAACAAGCGGGCGTCGTTTGAATATTTCCTCATCGACAGGTACACCGCCGGCATCGTCCTGACAGGCACGGAGATCAAGAGCATCCGCGAAGGCAAGGCGAGCATAGTGGAGTCGTATTGTTCCTTTGAAGGCGACGAGCTGTGGGTCATAGGGATGCACATCGCTGAATACGCCTTTGGGACGTACAACAACCACGTGCCGAAACGCGACCGCAAGCTGCTTCTCACCATGAAGGAACTGCGTAAGCTAAAGGCCAAAAGCGCCGAGAAAGGCTTCACCATCATCCCTATCGAATTGTTTATCAATGAGAAAGGATTGGCGAAGCTAGAGATTGCGCTGGCGAAAGGAAAGCATTTCTATGATAAGAGAGACAGCTTGAAGGAAAAGGATTCGAAAAAAGAAATTAGAGAATATTAAATGGTCGTCATTTCGACCGAAGCGTAACGAAGTGAAGCATAGTGGAGAAATCCTCTACTAAGGAAGACGCGAAGCGAACGTTGGCTGAAGATTTCTCGACAAGCTCGAAATGACAACAACGACTAAATTAAAATGAAAAAAGTATTAATTGCATTAGTGTTTTTGGTTTCGTTACCGGTTTTCGGTAATGCCCAGAAGATTAATTGGATGACGATTCAGGAGGCTGTGGAGTTGAACAAGACAACGCCGAAGAAGGTGTTCATCGACGTGTATACCGGATGGTGCGGATGGTGTAAGAAGATGGATCAGACCACGTTTACGAATCAGGAGGTGGTCGATTACATCAACGCGAATTATTATGCTGTGAAGCTCGATGCCGAGATGAGCGACACCATCGTTTTTAGAGGCTACACCTATATAAATCAAGGAGGTATGAACGGACGCAAAGGAACTCACCAGTTTGCGGCGGCTTTGCTGCAGGGCAAGATGTCGTATCCGTCGTACGTGTTCATGAACGAGGACATGCAGCTTCTTACCGTGGCTCCGGGTTACAGAGGAGCGAGCGAATTCCTTCCATTGCTGAAATATTTCGGAAGCGACGCCTATCTTAACGAGAAATACAACGATTTTCTTAACAAGCAATAATGCGTAAGGTATTAGTTTTCATATTGTTATCGTTTGTCATCGCTTCGATTTCCTGCCGAAGGAAATTGGAGTTCACCGATAATCCGTCGAGAAACATCGACCTTTCGACGGACACCGTCACTTTTGACACCGTTTTTACGAGCATTGGCTCTTCAACAAGGGTGTTGATGATTTACAACAACAACTCTGAGAACTTGAAAATCAATTCGATACGACTTGAAAGAGGCAACCAGTCGCCATACAGCATCAACGTCGACGGACAGGCTGGGACGCTGTTTAAAGACGTGGAAATCTACGGCAGTGACAGTCTGTATGTGTTTATCAAGGTGACTATCAACCCGAACGACGACAGCAATCCGTTTTTCGTGCAAGACCGCTTGATTTTCAACACCAACGGCAACGAGCGTGTTGTCAACCTCACCGCCTACGGGCAGAACGCGCATTACATCATTGGTCGGAAAGGCATCTTCCCCGACGCCAACGGCCATTATACCAACTATTACGTCGCCATCACCGACTCGGTAAACACCGACGTGCATTGGACGGCCGAGAAGCCATACGTCATTTATAACGTGGCACTTATCGACTCCGACGGTACGCTCACGATAGAGCCAGGAACGCATGTCTATTTCCATGGCGGCGCAGGTTTGTGGGCTTGGAGCGAGGGTCAGCTGGTGGTGAACGGTACAGCCGAGGAACCTGTTGTGTTTCAAGGCGACAGACTCGAGTCATATTATCATGACCAGCCAGGACAGTGGAACAGAATATGGCTCATGGAGGCACGCGAAGGCCACGGACACAGCATCAACCACGCCATCATCAGAAACGGCTTCATCGGGCTGCAGATTCAGCGCATGCTGAAAGACAATTACGCGGCAGCATATATCACCAACACCATCATCGAAAACCACACAGGAATGGGCGTTTATGCCAACTGTTACAGCATCGGGATGTCGAATCTGGTGGTCAACAACTGCGGCAACTACTGCATCGCGCTCACCGGCGGCGGCGAATATGTGATAAACCACAGCACCATCGCCAACTATTGGACAAGCTCAACAAGAAAGGCTGAGGCGTTGTTTTTCAACAACTTATATCAAAATCCTACAGACGGCATCACCTACGCCATACCGTTTAACTGCGAAATCAACAACAGCATCGTTTACGGCAACCAGGACAACGAGCTAGGCAGCGGTTTCCATGAAGGCACCGACACGCTTTACATCTTCCGTAACAGTCTGATTCGCACGCAACGTCCACATGGCAACACAAGCCTTTACGAGTCGTGCGTGTTCAATAAATCGCCTAAATTCAAGGATACAGAGCAGTTTGACTTCCACATCAACGATAAGTCAGCGGCAATAGGCATAGGAAACCCTGTTTATTCGACAGGCGAGCTGCAATACGACCTCGACGGCGTCGACCGAGGCAACAGTCCTGATGCCGGAGCGTATCAATATGTTATTCCCGAATAAGGGTGTAAGTGCGTCGTGTTTCGTTGCCAACTGCATCAGTTACAACGACTTCCATCTTGTTTTTACCAAGTTTTAAGAATTCGTCGACATCATAAAAAAGCAGGTTGTTTTTCGCGTCGTAGGCGCCAACAACCCATTTTCCGTTAAGGTAAATGTCGTATTTGTTAATGCCTGATTCTTCGTCTTTTATCTTGATTTTCAATCGGTTACACTTGATAATTTTAGTATTGTTCTTAAAGTTGATTGGTTCTACTTTTGGAGCTTTTTCGTCGACTGCCAAGGCGAAGGTGCCGAAGCTTCTCACTTTTGTGCAGACCATACCATCGTTCATCTTGCCGCCTTGAGCCACAAATTTGCCGTCTTTCGCCACTGAAACGACGTAAAGCTTATCAGAATCGGCATATTTTTCGGCAGGACGGAGCTTGATTTCGATGTTTTTCTGAACTGGAATCTCCTCAGAACCAAGAAGATACGCATAATCAGAGGCGATATTCGGGATGGTGTCGAGCTGGCGAGCCAAGACATACTCGAATTTGTAAAACGCCTTTTCAGGAATCATAGCAGTGAAGCCATCAAGATTCACCTCCACAGCATTTTTGCCGTCGATGCGATAATAGCTTCTACTATATTGATTATCAGAGCATTCCGACAAATGTTTATCGCCAACTAAAGTAAAGTTCACAATCGAAGTGTTGCCGAAATAATCCTTCACCACATATTTCATTTCCACCCTCTGCCCTTCTTTCAAGGTGATGTAGCCATACTTTTCGCCATATAAATCAAGGATGTTGTACTCATCGATTTCGGTGCGCACATATCTTATTTTATCGTTCACAAACTTACGATAATCGATAAGGCTGTTGATGTAACGAGTCTCATCGTAAGAATAATTATCAAATAAAATGCTGAATATCAATCGGTTATCAGCAAAAAGCTCGATTGAATAAACGCCGTTTTTGTTATTCGAGTCGTTACCTTGATCGTAAGCCGAGATGCCGAAAAACACAGTGCCGTTCACCTTTATTTCGCCAGATTTCACTGAATAATTGCCGTTTTTATTCTCAAGCTCGAAATAAGCAGCCTCATCGAGACCGTTTACCGACGATTTTTCTTTTGGATACAAGGCTATTCCGTTGATTCCAGGCTTGATGTTATCCTTTATTTTGAAGCCAAAGAAATAAGGATTCACAGGATGCTGGTTAGCGTCGCGAAGCTCATAATGCAGATGCGGTCCGCCCGAGCCGCCGGTATCGCCGCTAAGTCCAAGAAAATCACCGACTTTCACTGGGATATCATCCTTTTCAAGGAAGATATTCTGGGCAAACGACTTACTCGCAAGCTGTTTGTTTTTGACATATTTTGAAATCTTCTGATTGAAGCTCTCGAGATGTGCGTAAACCGACATAAACCCATCATTATGAGTGACATACACCACGTTTCCATAGCCGTAGGGCGACACTCCGATACGGCTCACGTAGCCATCGGCCACAGCATACACATTCTTGCCTATCTCACCGCCGGTCTTGATATCGACACCGGCATGAAAAGCGTTGTTGCGCAGCTCGCCAAAAGTAGCCGAAAGATAAACAGGAAACTTGACCGGAGAAGGATAAACTGGATAATTAACCTTTTCTTGAGCGGTTAAAATATTGACAATCAACAATAAACAAAACAAAAACTTAAATCTCATTTTCAAAATATTAATTGTTGCAAAAATACGAAAATATTATTATTTTTGCAAGTTAAAACACAAAATATGTGGTCGAATAAGGAAATTCAGCTTTGGAAAGTGTTTGTCATCCGCCTCGGCGCGATGCTGCTACTTCTTGCGTTCAGTCGCTGGCTGTTGTTCCTTTTCAACACCTCGAACTTCCCCGATTTAAGCCTCGGCGGACAGTTCAGATTGTTTTTCATCGGGATGCGATTCGACATCTGGACGCTCATAATCGCAAACCTTCCGCTGCTTGTTCTTTACGGTCTTCCGATAGAATTGAAATTTAAAAAATGGTATTGCGAAGTCGTTGATATTCTTTTTGTTATAACGAATTCGTTAAGTATTACTTTAAATATCATCGACGTCATTTATTACCGTTATATCGACAAGAGAATGACCTCCGAGCTATTCGGTTTCGCACAACATACCGACGACAACCAGGGCGGTTTGGTGACACAATTCCTCGTCGATTTCTGGTATATGGTGCTGGTGTTTTTAGTGTTTTTATTCCTGATAATTTTACTCACGCGGAAGACGAGAGTGAAGCCTGCGGTCATTGAAAACCGGATGCGCTGGTATGTGACACGCTCGCTAATATTTTTAGGTATTGTCGCCGCTTCGATTATCGGGCTGCGCGGCGGACTGCAAAACAAACCTATCAGCATCATCACCGCGGCAAATTACACGAAAACGCAGAACATTCCGTTGGTTTTGAACACTCCGTTCACTATAGGACGCGGCTCGTCGGGAGCGGTGCTGAAACCGTTGCATTTTTATGATGACGAAGAGCTGGAGCAACGCTACTCCCCTATTCGTAAAGACTTGACTGTCAATCGTTTTATTGAAGGTGACGCGAATGATTACAATGTTTTCATCATCATTTTGGAGAGTCACGGACAGGAGATGGTGAAGTTTTACAACGAGAGACGTGAGACGACATTAACTCCGTTTCTCGACTCTTTGCTAGCTAATAGTTTGGTTTTCAATGGCATGGCTAACGGCCGTCAGTCGATAGAGGCGCTCACCTCCATCCTATCGGGCTTGCCATCGCTGATGCCGAGCAATTACGTGGAGTCGCGCTATGCTGCCAACCGTCTCGACGGCTTTGGAAGCATCTTGAAGAAACACGGCTACACCACAGCGTTTTTCCATGGCGGCAACAACGGCACCATGAACTTCAACGCCTCGGCCATCTCAGCCGGTTTCGACAGCTATTACGGTCGCGACGAATACGGCAACGACGACGATTACGATGGCACCTGGGGCATCTCCGACATGCCGTTTTTACAGTTTACTGCGCGGAAAATCAATGAGATGCACAAGCCATTCGCGGCTGGAGTGTTCACGCTGTCGTCGCACCATCCGTTTAAACTCCCGAAGGGCTATGAGCTGCCTGAAGGCGACTACAAGACCGACTTCGAGAAGACAGTGCGCTACACCGACGACGCCATGCGTCATTTCTTCGAAACCATGAGCAATTATAGCTGGTTCGACAGCACCATCTTCGTCATAGTGGGCGACCACGTGAACCCTGAACATCGTTACGACAACTACCTCAATGGCTACGGACAATATCAGATTGTGACGGCATTTTATGCACCAAGCATCATTAAACCATTGAAAACCAATATCATGGCACAGCAAACCGACATCGGAATCAGTCTGCTGGCGGCGCTTGGCAACAACGACACCATCTTCAGCTTCGGCAGAAACGTGTTCGACAGTCTGCAAGAGCCTTGTTTTTCAAGCTATCTCAACAATATTTACCAATACAGCGACGGCAAATATCTGCTGCAAAGCGACGGCACAAACATCACGGCGGTGTTCGACATCGACGATGACCCTTGTTTGAACCACAACCTTTATAAAAAAGAAGAGAGCGAGCGTTGGGATGGCCTCAACGACAAGTTTAGGATGCAGCTCCAGCAATATACTAACCGAATGATTAGCAATAAGTTATATATAAAATGAAAGAAAAGATATTGTTTATTGTCAACCCGATTTCAGGTCATCACGACAAGTCGAAGTTCCCTTCGATTGTTGAAAAGTTGATTGACAAGGACAAATATGACTACACCATAACTTTGACTGAGTATGGCGGTCATGCTGCGGAGCTTACGAGGCAAGCCATTGAGGATCAATACGATATCATAGTGGCTGTGGGTGGTGACGGCACCATCAACGAGGTGGCAACCAACATGCTCGGGGCGCGTCAGACCTTCGCCATAGTGCCTTACGGCTCGGGCAACGGACTCTCCAGGCATCTGCATCTGCCTTTAAAACCTGATAAAGTCATCACTGAGGTGATAAACAAAGGCGTGAAGTCGAAGATCGACACGGCAGCGATGAACGGAGTGCCTTACATCAGCATCGCGGGTGTGGGTTTCGACGCCATCATCGCCGATTTCTTCGCCAAAGACCCTAAGCGCGGCATCAAGACATACGTGAAGCTGGTCACCAAGGAATACATGCATTTCAAGCCAGAGAAATACCATCTCATACTCGACGACAAGGAGGAAATCGACTGCGAGCCGCTGTTCATCTCATTTGCCAACAGCAACCAGTTCGGCTCCAACGCCGTGGTCTCCCCTTCCGCCTCGCTCAACGACGGCCTGCTCGACGTATGCATCTTCAAGAAACCCAACATGTTGCAGGTGCCATTAATCGCAGAGAGATTATTGACAAGCAAAATCGACAGAACCAAGATTGTCGACATTCATAAAGCTAAGAAAATCAAGGTTTTAAGAGAAAAAGAAGAGATTGCGAATATCGATGGCGAAGCAGTGATGATGCCAAAAGACATAGTCGTGGAGATTATCCCGTTGAGTTTGAACATTTTATTACCTAGAAATATTTAATACTATGATAACCAAATATTTAGAGATTTTAGAAAAACTATTCACCGATTTACATTTCGAAGCAGAGACGGCGCGTTACATAGCCCAAGGAATCGGCATCATTTCATTTTTGATAGTGGTTTTTGCCCTGTTTTTCCTGGTAAAATGGCTGTTGAAGAGAGTCGTTGGAGGCATCATCAGGAAAAGCAAGACAAAATACGACGATTATTTCCTTGGCAGGAAGCTTGAGAGAAGAATTGCCTTCCTCGTCCCGATTTACCTGATAAAACACTGGATGTACATAGTGGCTCCCGATTTGGACGCATTGAACGCGTTTATCATTGTGGTGGCGAGAGTGTGCGAGATAACCACATTCACAGGCATTTTACTCTCCATACTTGAATCATTTTCTGACGTTTACAACTCGTTCGACATCTCGAAAAACAAGCCTATCAAGGGTTTGATTCAAATCATAAAAATCATTTTGATAATAATTTGCGTGTTGCTGGTTCTAGCCACGCTGATGAACAAAGACCTCAGCAACATCTTCATCGGACTAGGTACAGCTTCGGCGGTGCTGATGTTGGTTTTCAAAGACCCTATCCTCGGTTTTGTCGGAGGTATTCAATTGAGTGCCAACGACATGGTGCGCATCGGCGACTGGATTGTGAAAGGCGATGCCGACGGTAATGTCATCGACATGGGTCTCACCACGGTGAAGGTCAAAAACTGGGACAACACCATTTCCACCATCCCTACCTATTCGCTCATCTCCGACCCGTTTATCAACTGGCGCGGCATGACCGAGTCGGGAGGCCGCCGTATAGCACGCTCCATCATCATCGACGCCGACACGGTGAAGTTCTGCACGCCTGAGATGCTCGAGCGATTCAAGAAATTTCAGCTTGTGACGAAATATATCGAGAAAAAAGAGGCTGAAATCGCTGAATTCAACAAGAAAAACGACATCGACACCTCTACCCTCGTCAACGGACGCCGTCAGACCAACCTCGGCATTTTCAGGGCTTATATGCAGGAATATCTGAAGAGAAATCCTAACCTCAACCATAATTTGACAATGTTGGTGCGTCAGAAAGACCCTAATGAATACGGCATTCCGATTCAGATTTACTGCTTCAGTGCCCAAACCGACTGGGTTTCGTACGAGGCTATTCAGGGCGACATTTTCGACCACATCTATGCCGTGGTGAAACAGTTCGACCTTAAGGTCTATCAGAGGCCTTCGTCGCATTCGATAAATCTTTTATTAGATAAATAATTGATTTAGAATAAGTTTTATTTCTTATTCCAGAAGGTCGGGGTGAAAATCAGCAGCACTGTGTAGATTTCCAGACGACCGATGAGCATGAGGAACGACATCACCCATTTCGCCATGACGGAAAGTCCCGAGAATGAGGCGTCGGGACCTGTTGAGAACACGCCGGGGCCCATGTTACTCAAGGCTGTGATGGCATTGAACACACCTTCTTTGAAGTCGCAGCCGCTGATGACTAAGACAACGACGCTCACGACACACAAAATCACATAGAAAAACAAGAAGTTAAGCGTGCGGAGAAGAGTGTCGTTAGGCACTACCTCCTTGGATATCTTCACTGTGAACACAGCGCTCGGATGCAGCATCTGCTTGATGGTGTTACGGATAGACTTGAGGCACACCATCCAACGAATGACCTTGATACCGCCGGATGTTGATCCCGCGCACGCACCGCTCAGCATCAGCAGAAGCGTAGGCACCAGAAACAACCCACCCCACAAGCTGTAGTCGTAGCAAGAGCCTTGATAACCCGTTGAAGTGACAATTGCTGTCACATGGAACAAAGCTGTGCGGAACCGGCTCTCGAAGTTAGGTGCAGGATAAGACTCTATGTCGGTTGTGACTGTGGTGACATCAGGAGCGACGTAGAACAATGTCGTGACGACAATCACAGCGAATGCCACAACACCAAGGAACCAGCGCAGTTCCTCGTTTTTAGCGAAATAACGGATATCGCCGCGAGAGAGGAAATAATACAGTGAGAAGTTGATGCCCGACATTATCATGAAAAGCACGCAGATATACTCCACATAGCTCGAATTGTAGTAACCGATGCTAGCCTGATGAGTGCTGAAACCGCCGCTCGCCATGGTTGTAAGGGCGTGACATGCAGCGTCGTAAATGTTCATCGGACCCGCCCAATAAGCCAAGAAACAGGCGATGGTGAGGAACATGTAGATAAGCCACAGATGACGAGCTGTGACAGCCATCTTAGGATGCAGTTTCTTAACGCTAAGACCCGACATCTCGGCTGAGAAAAGCATTGTTTTGTTGGAGTTTTTATTCAGCACGGGGATGATGGCGAGGAAGAGCACGATGATGCCCAAGCCGCCGAGCCATTGTGTCATGCTACGCCAGAACAATATGCCATGTGGTTGAGCGTCAATGTTATCCATTATTGTGGAGCCGGTGGTGGTGAACCCTGACATCGACTCGAAGAAGGCGTCGGTGACGTTGTCGATGGTGCCTGTGAAGATAAACGGCAGCATTCCGAACACGGCGAACAGCACCCATGCCACTGTGACTAGCACGAAGGAGTCTTTCATCGTGAGGTTGTCGATCTTCTTCACTCTGCCGTCGCCTTGTCGTGATTTCTCGCGGCCGGCTGAGAGCAGGATAAAGCCGAAGATGCCTGTCACCATTGTCGAAGCTAGCAGCGACACCACGTCTTGTTCGCCGGCGTGCACATTGTAATACAGCGCGACCATTGAGGCGACGAACATGAAGAACGCCTCAACGAGAATAAAAACGCCATAAATCTTTGCCTTCATAACAATATCATTGTGCAACCTGCAAAGATAGAGATTTTTTTGATAATGTACATTAATTCTTTACAATTTCTCTCTTTCCATGTCCTTCCAGCACCGTCATCTGCTGAATTGCAATCTGGTTCAGCTTTTCCAAACGTTCCTCCATAACGCCCCGAGCGTGCGATTATTCCAATAGCGTTGGTAGTTTCCATCCATTTTTTAGGTGATAGTGTGAATGCGTTTAGACCCGCCTCTTTCCTAAACCCCTCGAATTCGAGGGGTTTAAAATCAGGATTGAACAATTTTTCCCATAGACCCAAAAACTCGATTGTATTTCTATTCCTAATCCAATTAGCAATAGTCGCATTAGGGTCTTCCGACTTGTATTTTGCGATGTCTGTAAGCGAAATATAATCCGCCTCATTGATTTTCAGCACTGTTATGTCAGTGTCTTTAACTATTATTTTTGCCATATTTTTAAAATTTTAGTGTTTCTCTATGGCAAAATTATTTCTTAAAAATCAGACCGGGTGGTTTTCAGGCGTTTTTTTGACCTTAAACAACGATTTTTAACATTGTTTTCATTTTTTTGCAGGAAATCTTAAAAAATATTAACAAAACCGGCCACTGCACCTGAGCCAGCAAGGGGGCGAAGCCGAGAGGGATTGGCTCGTTGACACTCGCGGATTACATAAATCGGAGAGCTCGGAGAACTAGGAGGGCTCGGGAGAGATGTTCTAGAACGCTGACGCTAAGCTAGACCGCTGCGCTAATCGAGAAGGACTAGAGAGGGGTTAGTTTTTATATGTTACAAATAATTTAAACTTGTGGATGATCTTTTGTTTTTTTACTATTAATCATTTGATCAATATCATCTTGGGTTATATATAATGACTTTTTATCTGCAGAAGACTTTTTGACAAAATGTTCAGGATTAAAATAATAACCATCTTCAGGCAACATGCGCTCCTCTAAATCAGAATCAGGCATTTCTTCTGCTGTGATTGATTGATATCTCACATAAACTCTTAATAATGAGCATTTTTGTTCATGATTAGTATAAATGTTTCTTAAATCAATCTTTCCGCATAGTAATTCATTTAAACGAGACATTGATATCTCAACACCAACGTATATAAAACAATCTTCATCAGTATCATCATATAATGTACACACACAAGGAATACCACTATCATTTACTCCTAAAAAGATTTGAGGAACTTCGTAATAATTAAGAATTTCAACTAACTTTATTGTTTTCATAATCCTATCATTTTTAAGTTATCAGTACTAAATGCTTGGGTAAACCAAAATGTGTAATGACGTTTATATTCACCAGTTTGTTTTACGACACCATCAGTTGGATTAAGTACTAATTCAATAATACCTTTAAATCCTTTGAATTTGGGTAGTTTTATTTCAGCTTTAGCGTCTTCAAGTCCTAAGACTAATGATAATCCAACTGCGTATATTATTAAATCACCCCAAGGATCATCGGGGTTCTTCTGTTTTTTTGTCAAAAAATCCTTATCATTATAAGAATTCTTTTTACGGGACAAACGGTAAAAACCTTGATTAGTTGGTACATCAATATCTTGTGGCGGGCAGTTGTCAGGAACTACAAATCCCCACACAGGCTTATATTTTGTGATGTAATCATATATTTTACTTTGTACTAGCATAGAGTTAATTGATTGAGATTGCAAATATACAAAATATTTAATATGTCTGATAGGGCAAATAGGGCGGATAGGAGTGATGGGATAAGAAAAAGCCCGCGCGGAGCGCGGGCTGGACTACTCGGAATTTTAAATTGCCATTTTGAAGTTTCCCGTGAGAATACGGAAAGAATTTCGAGCAGTGTTTTTTAAAGCCACTAGCTGTTAGCCATTAGCTGCGTTTTTTGCGATAGACGGCGTAGCCGGCACCGAGGGCGGTGAGGACTAAGAGGCCGCTGCCGAGAGGAGCGCCGTTTTGGTCGTTACTATCGTAATGTTCTGGTAATCCCCATGAAATTGAAGGATTTCCAGGGTCATCTCCTCTGTTGCCATATGAATCATCCCAGTTGCGGAAGAAACCGTCGTTTCCTTGTGCACTTGCACTGAAGCTCATTGTCATTACAATTGCGATTGCGAATAATATCTTTTTCATTTTTAAATTCCTTTCTTTATTTTAGTTAACCACTTAATTATCTGACTACGATTTTTTGAGTTTTAATTTCAGTTCCAATTAAACGTAAAATATAAACACCTTGGGCTGAAACATTGACTGATTCATAGCCATTGATTGTAGTAGTCATCACAGAACGACCGGTTACGTCGAAGATTTGCAATTCGCCAGAACCTGTAACGATAATTTCTGAACCGTTTTGATATGCGAATGTTTCATCTGTTTCGTTGTTATTGCCGTTGGCAGTGAATGAAAGAATGAAACGCGATTCCATGTCTTGCTTTGTTGCAATGAATGAATAGCTGTTATCAAGAAGAAGGTTGACATCTTTACCAGTTAGACGGTCGATGAGATGGAGATAATCCATATCGATGCCTTCTACGTTAACGCTGATGTTGTATTTGCCCATTTCTGCAGCTTTGAAGTTGACAGGCATATTACCTTTAGCGTTGCTGACAGCTAAAGCGTATTGAACATTATCTTGTGGAATGTAAACTTTAGTGTTGTCATTGTTAATCATCAGTTTTTCCAATGAACTGCCTTCGCCCAAGCGAACAATTGCGCGATCGATTACGTTATCGTTGTTTCCAATAATATTGAGAATAATTCTTGAATTGGAAGTTCTCTTAGAAGGTGTTGTTGTTGTGAATGTGACAGACTTATCATTTGCATCTTCTGCGTGAACAAATATTCCTTCCATTGGAGTGATAAGACTATTGTCGTCTGATATGATAATTTCTGTACCGCCAGCATTCATTCTGTAGAAATTACGATTATCGGCGAGATAAGCTTTGCTTGGGAATGGGTTGCCGATAAGGTTCCAGCCTTCAAACTCAGCATCCGAGAAGAAGCTTAAAGTTACATTACCATTACCATTGTATGCTGTGCCATAAAACAATAAGGTTGTATTTGATTTGTTAGCATAAAGATAGCCTTTGCCAGATTCTATGCTTGTGAAATTTTCATGGCTTTGTTTATAGTTCTGCCATTCAGCTTCTTGTGACTGGTCGAAACAATATAGATCGTATTGGTTATCGTCTCTAAGGAATCCGTTTGCTTTTGTAGGAGCAAATGAAGTAGCAATTGGTGATGAAATTAGATAATAACCACCATAATTTTCAACACCTGTTATTTCTTTTGCTAATACTCTCTTGTAGAATGTAAAGGATTGATTCTTGATATTATCGTGAATAGTTGTATAGCATCTCCAATCTTGATCTTGGTAAACACCAAGATATCTACTTGTTCCTGCGTGTATCATATATCCACCATCAACATCAATACTAAAGGTCTTATTATTATTTGTTCCGACACGTACACCTGTGTTACTACTGGTGCAATACAACCAAGCCTTGTCATTACCTGCAGGGTAGAAAGTATAACCATCTGTAGAATTTCCGCTAATATTCCATTTTATATTATCAAATGGATTGTCTGTTAATCGACCATTTGCAATAGTTACGCTGATAGCATCAGGAGAGGCACTGGTACCTTTATCATTAGACAACGCATAACTGCCTTTATAATCATCATCTTTTGTACGAGTTCCAACAATTACAAAAATGTCATTAGATGTGAGGCTTGCCAATGAGGTTTCTACCCATGCATAAGTTGGTGCGTTAGGATCATTAGTCCATTGGGCTGTGACGGTAACATTTTTAGCCGGCATTGTAAATTTGCCATCAGTTACTATAACATTAACATCATCTTCATCTTTCACCTGCCATGAATCCCACATCTTGTCTTCTGGAGCAGTGAATGTGTTTGTAAGTAATGTAACCGTAGCACCTGCGACGTAAGGACTGTTCGTGTCTGTCATTGTGCCTGCTCCGCCTCCTGCATTATAAGACACGGTGTATGTAGGAACACCAGCTTGAGTGACAGTTACATCTTTGGTTACTGTTTCCCTAGTATTATATTTATATGTGATTCTAACAACACTTTCCCTTTCGCTTGTAGACTCATTAACGGATGCTTCAAAAGTCACTTTGTTCGAGTATGTTGTGTGATCCAGTTTGCTTAGGAAATCACCGCTTTGAATAGCTGCAGTAACAGTGCCTCCATCAACAGGATTATTAATGGTATAGCTTATTTCACCAGATGTTGCATTATAATCAATTTGGACATCATCGGCATTGATTGAAGGTGCTAAAGAAGACACAGTTGTGCAGTAATTTGAGTACGTATCTCCAGAAATAACTTTATAAAAATATGCTGATGTTCCCGTAGTATTGTTGTACCACCGAAGGCCACCGCTTCCATTGTTATAGTTGTGTCTTAGATTATATGATCCATTATTTGTGTTAAGAATCGTTCCAGTTGCTGTTAATGCCACTGCTGTTGATGATGAAGACATCCTAAATTTTCCAGTTGTTAGACCTGTAAGATAATTACCGCTTTCGTCTTGAGCATAAAGAGCTGATGCAGAACCCGATAATGTGAATTTGATAGGACTATTATTTTCGGGGTCGTTGGTCATTACTCCCCAATTAATATTTGCAGTATTACTACTATATGAATTAAAATACCACATCGTATTATTGTCAGATGCTTGAGTTGCACCAATAACATATTTTGCGTTAGTATCAAAACTAGAGGAATTCAGTTTTTCGTAAGTGTCAGCACCTTCTTCTACATCTGCAAACACAGCGTAGTAAGTAACATCGCTGTTACCCATTGTTTCAGTTGACGTGTTAACAATACTAGGAGCTTCGTTTGTTGTACCAGTAATGGTGTTATTCTTTAACCAACCTATGAAAGACTTGCCGCTGATGGCAGCTGGATTGGCTGGGAATTGAATTGTCTGGCCTTCATAGAAGGTGCTAGAAGTAGTTGTTCCATTCACACTGAAAGTTGCGGTATGTGTTGGAATAGCCGCAAAGTTGATAGTTACGGTACAGTTGGAAGATGGTGTTACAGTAAATTCATTGCCATTTTGAACGACTGTAGCAGAACCAGAAGATACTGTATAAGCAGTACTTGCGTAAGTGTAGCCAGCAGCAGGAGTTGCTGTAATGACTGTTCCATTCAATTGCACCGTACCATAATCATTGTTGTTTGATGCAGCTGTAATTGTGTAAGGAGTCCAATTTGCGTAAAGTGTAGTATTAGATGTGATACTGAATGATGTTGTATTATTTGGACCGTAAACGGTACCCGTGCCTTCTGCATTCATACACCATCCGCTAAAGGCATTACCTGTTTTGACCAAATTGCCGGTGTTACCGAGAACAGTGACTGTAGCATTGGCTTCATAACTATTACCATCAGAAGGAACGCTACCAGAAGTTGCACCATTAGCATCGTATGTTACTGTATATGTACTTCCTGATTGTGAGAAAGTTGCAGTTACTGTTGCGTTTGCAGAACCCATTGTGAAAGTTGTTGGGTTAGTGCTAGTGCTTGATAAAGCAGCACCTGTTCCGTTTACGCTCCAACCAGAAAACTCCCATCCGTCGGCTGGTGCTGCTGTAAGAGTAACCTGAGTGCCTTTGACCATGTCTGTGTTTGAGCTCACATTTGTTTGTGTGCCAGTATAGACTCCTGTTACGGTACCAGAACCTGTTTTAGCATAAGTGAGGGTGTATTGTCTTTCGTAAAGTTGAACTTTTTCTTGTTCTGATCCAAAATAACGAAATCTAGTTTGACCAGAAGATTTATTGTATCTGAATTTTTTCCCACCACAACTAATGGTAGTTGCGCTATTTTCGTATGTCAGTGTATTAGCAACAGCATTTGTGTTAAAAGTAATACCATTACTATTACCATTATTACTTGTATATTTTCCATCGTTAGTTCCACCGTTTACTTTGACGGAATATCCTCCTGTCATAGAAGCTATTGTTAACGAAACAGCATCATCTGGTTTTGAAATAGTACCACTTGAAATAGATGCTGTCTTATAACATGAAACTGCATCAACACCAGTCCAAACGAATGCTGTACTTCCATTCTCATAAACCAGCAAGTATTCTCCATCCCATGTAGCAGTTCCTGTTGGCCCGGATGTTACTTTTTTGTAGGTTTGTCCCCACAACCTCGTCGGCTGTGAAATCATTGTCAGCAGCATGAGAGCTGCAATTAAGATTGTAAAAGTTTTTTTCATTTTGTTTTGTTTAGTTTTGTTATTTATTTTATTTATTTATCTTTTTTATTTCTTTGCTTTAATCACTTTACCGCGGCTGCATTAAGGCCTTTAATGGTGTTTATGGCAGGCGAATTCAATCCGTTCCAGTTCTCACCGTTTAGCAGCGGCTGCCGGAGCAGCCGCTGAACGGCTTTCGGTTTTTTGCGTCTTACCAGTTGTCGAGGTATCGCCAAACACCCACCATGATGATAAGACAGCTATAGGTCGCAAAAGGACATAAAAAAAACCGCGAACTTTATGTTCTAGCGGAGGTTCTGGTACAACCTATACAGCAAACAAGAAAGCTCACGGTGAATTCCCGCAAGCGTTTCTCCTTTCCTGTGCTGTATACTTGAAATTTACCAGATTTCCGCTAGCAAAGAAAAGCGATAACGCCTTTTTACATCTATTTTAACAAAAATTTTCTATCTGTTTCTTATTATTCTCCTTGATAATCAATTGTTTTGTGAAAATTATTTTTCAGCTGCAAAGTTACAAATAAAGTCGCAATCAGCGTAAAAATATTTTTAAAAAATTATCATATCATTATATCCAAACTCCTGAACCGTTATTTTCATCTGCTGAAATGACTAAAATCGAGGGTGAAATGTGGGGCTGATTTTAAAATCATTTTTAAAAATGAACTATCTTTGCAACCTAATATTTTTAGATGTAAAAAAATAAAAATAATTATAGAAATGTTTAATTTGAAAAGTATTTTAGCAACGGTTTCTTGTCTGACGATGCTCATGACATGCGGCTTCGCGAACGCTCAGCAGGCGCAGGACTCGCTCATCATCAGCCTCGACCAGGCAATAGAAATCGCCCTTGAGGAAAGCAACAGCATAAAGGTCGCCGACCTCACCATCCAGAAGACAGGGTACTCGAAGAAAGGCTCCTACGCCGCCCTCTACCCTAACATCACGGCAAGCGGAAGCTACCAGCGCACCATCAAGAAACAGGTGATGGCGATGGACTTCGGCGGACAGTCGATGGAGATTGCCGTGGGTAAATGGAACAACGTGAACGCAGGCATCAGCGCCTCGATGCCGCTCATCAACGCCCAGCTGTGGCAGTCGCTGAAGCTGTCGGCACTCGACGTGGAGCTGGCGGTGGAGCAAGCCCGCTCGTCGAAGATAGCGATGGTGTCGCAGGTGAAGCAGTCGTACTACGCGGTGCTTCTGGCGCAACAGGTGTTTGAGGTCTACAAATCGGTGTACGACAACGCCGCCAAGAACCTCGAGCGCACCGAGCATAACTACAACGCTGGCAAAGCCTCTGAGTATGAATATCTTAGAGCTCAGGTGAACGTAAAAAACGCCGAGCCTAACGTGTTCAGCGCGGCTGCGGCCATCGACCTCGCCATCTGGCAACTCAAAGCGGTGATGGGCATCGACCTGACATCGAAGATAGGAGTGGCAGGCGACATCGACCAATATAAAGGCGAGATGATGTCGTATACCAGCTACGGCGACAACGTGAACCTCGAGAACAACAGCACCTTGGCTCAGCTGTCGCTGCAGGAGCAACAGCTCGAACGCACCGTCAAGATGACGAAATATCAGTACCTCCCTACCCTAGCCGCCTCATTCTCATATAATTACATTGCCATGGGCGACGATTTCAACTTCAAATGGAACCCTTATTCGGTGGCGGGTCTGAGCCTCACCATACCGCTCTTCGACGGATTCTCGAAGCATAACAACATCCGCCAATACAAGGCTACGCAAGACATCCTGAAGCTCAACATCGAGGATACCGAGCGCAACCTCCGCATCGCATTCAAAAACTACGACAACCAGATAGCGACATACATGAAAAACTACGCCGCCGCCGAGTCGACACTCGAGATGGCGCAGAAGAGCTATGACATAGCCGAGAAAATGTACGAACTCGGCAAGGCCACGCTGCTCGAGCTTAACGACGCTCAGCTGGCACTGGTACAAGCGCAACTCACAATGAGCCAGGCGATTTATAATTTCATGGTGACGAAAGCGTCAATGGATGAACTGGCTGGGAATGAATAGTTGAGAGTAAAGACGGACCGAGTCCGTCGTTAAAAAATAAAAGATAAAAGATAAAAGATAGATAAAAAATGAAAAAATTTAACATTTTATTAATCGCTGGTGCCGCTATCATGATGATGTCGTGCGGACAGCAAAATCAGAACATCCAGCAGGTCGTCGAGGAAAACCCGAAAGTGACGGTGACGACAGTGAACGCTGAATATGTATCACAGCTTCAGGTTTATCCTACCACCATCGAGGCCGACATAGTGAACAACATCGCTCCGCAGTCGGCGGCACGTATCAGCAAGATTTACGTCGAGATCGGCGACAAGGTGCAGGCAGGCCAGAAACTCGCTTTGATGGACGAGGTGAACCTCGAGAAAGCTCGTCTGCAGCTCATCAACGACTCGATTGAGTTCGGCCGTATCGAGCAGTTGCACGAGATCGGAGCCACATCAAGCTCCGACTACGAGGCCATGACATTGAAATACGACGTCTCGAAGAAGACTTATAAGAATCTTTTGGAAAACACAGTGCTGAAGAGCCCTATCGCGGGTGTGGTAACGGCACGCAACTACGACGAAGGCGACATGTATGCCATGACACAGCCTCTGTTTGTGGTTCAGAAAATCAGTCCTGTGAAGATGCTCATCAACATCTCGGAAAGTCAGTATTCACAGATAAAGAAAGGCATGGAAGTGGATATCACCACCGAAGCTTACGGCGACCAGGTGTTCAAAGGCACCGTCGACCTCATCTACCCTACCATCAACTCGATGACACACACCTTCCCTGTTGAGGTCAAGTTCAACAACAAAGACCTGACATTGCGTCCGGGCATGTTTGCGCGTGTCACCGTTAACTACGGCGACAATTTCCGCGTTGTGGTTCCAGACCGCGCCGTCATGAAGCAGGTCGGCTCAGGTGAGCAGTACGTCTACGTCCTCAACGCCGATGGCACCGTGACATACACCGTGGTTGAGCTAGGCCGCAGGATGGGCAACAGATACGAAATCCTGAAAGGCGTCGACGACAACGCTACCGTCGTCATGACAGGCCAAACGAAACTGAAGAACGGCATAACCGTCGATGTAGTGAAATAATCTTGCAAAACACTGAAAATCATGAGTTTATATAGAACATCAGTAAATCATCCGGTAACGGTATCGTTGGTTTTCATCACGGTAGCGATTCTGGGTGTCTTCGCACTCAGCAAGCTGTCGATTAACCTTTTCCCGGACATGGGAACCAACGCCATCATGGTGATGACATCGTATTCGGGAGCGAGTGCGGAGGATATTGAGACGAACATCACCAAGACATTGGAAAACTCTCTGAACGGCGTGAGCGACCTAAAGCACCTTTCGTCATCATCGAAGGAAAACGTCTCCGTCATCACGCTTCAGTTCGAGTATGGCATTGACATTGAAGAAGCCACGAACAACGTGCGCGACAAACTCGACATGGTGAAGCAGGTGCTGCCCGACGGAGCAGGCAACCCCACCATCTTCAAGTTCAGCATGGAGGACATCCCGATTATGTTCCTCTCCGTCACCGCTGAAGAGAGTCTTGCAGGTCTCGACAAGATTTTGGATGACAAGGTCGCGACGCCATTGGCACGTGTAACGGGTGTAGGTACAGTTTCGGTGTCGGGTGCGCCGAAACGTGAGATTCAGGTATTTGTCGACCCTAACAAGCTCGAGGCTTATCATCTCACAGTAGAACAGATCTCACAGGCTCTGGCATACGAAAACCGCAACACCCCTGCCGGCAACATCGACATAGGCTCAAACACATACGCTGTGCGCGTGGAGAAAGAGTTCAAATCGGCACGTGAGATGCTCGACGTGGTTGTTGGTACATATAACAACACGCCAATTTATCTCAAAGACGTGGCAAGAGTGAACGACGGCGAGCAGGAACGTCTGCAGAAGGTGTTCTCCAACGGCATCCAAGGTGCAATGATCACCATCCAGAAACAGACCGACGCCAACTCGGTGCAGGTCTCGAAAGGTGTCAAGAAAGAACTGAAAAAGATCGAGAAGACGCTGCCTTCGGACATCAAAATCAACATGATCAACGATACCAGCGACAGCATCATCAACACCATCGACTCATTGAAGGAGACCATCTTCATAACTTTCATCGTGGTTATGCTGGTGGTGTTTATCTTCCTCGGCAGATGGAGAGCAACAATCATCATCGTATTGTCAATCCCTATCTCGTTGGTCGCTTCGGTTGTTTACCTCTTCGCGACAGGTAACACATTGAATATCATATCAATGAGTGCTCTCACCATCGCCATCGGCATGGTTGTCGACGATGCCATCGTGGTGTTGGAGAACATCACCTCGCACATCGACCGAGGCGCGAAACCGAAAGAAGCGGCAGTGCACGCCACACAGGAGGTATCGATTTCAGTTATCGCCTCCACCCTCACCATGTTGGCGGTGTTCCTGCCATTGACCATGGTCAACGGCGCTGTCGGCGTGTTCTTCCATCAGCTCGGCTGGATTGTGAGTATCATCATGATAGTGTCGACATCAGCGGCCTTGACGTTGGTGCCTATGATGTGTTCACGACTCTTAAAGAGAAATCCGAGAAGTCACGCTTGGCACAAAATATTATTCACACCTATTAATAAAGGTCTTGACGCGTTGAGCCGTGGCTACGGTCGTCTCATCAATTGGGCGGTGACGCACAGAAAGCTGACGCTTCTCATCGCAATCGTAGTTTTCGTTGTGACCATCATTATGACGATGCCAGGGCTAAAGACAGAATATCTGCCGAGCATGGACCAGGGTCGTCTGACCGTCAACATCGAGTTACCTGTCGGTACTCAGGAAGATATCACAGGTCAACTTGGCGCTGAACTTGCAGAGAAATACATGCAGATGGTTCCTGAGATCCGTGTGATGAACTACCGCTATGGCGTCGCTGACGAAGACAACGCCTTCGCTTCCATGCAAAGCAACGGCACGCACATTCTCACCATGAACCTCAACCTAGGCAGTAAGGACACACGTGAGAGAAGTACGCAGGAGATCGCCGAGCAGATTCGTAAAGACTTGAAATCCAACGCCTTAATCAAGAAATACAATGTGTCGGAAGGTATGGGTATGGGTTCTACAAGTAGCGTGAAAGTCGAGATCTACGGTTACGACTTCAACACTTCCGATAGAATCGCCAACGAGATCGCGGCGGAGATGCGTGAGCGTCCTGAAATTTCGCAGGTCCTCATCAGCCGCGACGAATACACACCTGAGATTCACGTCGACTTCGACCGTGAGAAGCTGATGCTCAACGGCATCAACATCACCACAGCCTCACAATATGTGAGAAACCGCATCAACGGCTCCATTATGACATTCTTCCGTGAGGACGGTGACGAATACAACATCCGCGTGCGTTACGCTCCGGAGTTCCGTCAGGGTTATGAAGACATTGAAAATATTGTGCTTTACGGTTCTTCAGGCCAGGCGGTGCGTTTGAGCGAGGTAGCGAAGATCGTGGAAGGCCGCACCCCTCCTACCATCGAGCGTAAAGACCGTGAGCGTATCATCACCATCACGGGCATCGTGGCAAAAGGCTACGCTTTGAGCGACGCCGTGGCAGTATCCGAGCAGTGCATCGACCATGCCGAGATTCCGGCAGAGTTTATGGCGAAGATCGCCGGTGACTACGAAGACCAGCAAGATGCCTTCGCCGATATGTTCACCCTTATCCTCTTGATTATCATCTTGGTATACGTCGTGATGGCCTCGCAGTTCGAGTCGTTGCTCGACCCATTCGTCATCATGTTCTCGGTGCCGTTTGCCATCACCGGTGTTCTTATCGGATTGAGAATCAATGGCATGGCACTCGGTGTGATGGCACTCATCGGCGTCATGATTTTGATGGGTATCGTTGTGAAAAACGGTATCGTGCTCATCGACTACACCAGGTTATGTCTTGAACGCGGCATGGGCATCAACGAGTCAGTCGTCACTGCCTCGCGTCAACGTCTGCGTCCTATCCTTATGACCACTCTCACCACGGTGCTCGGTATGATACCTATGGCATTAGGTTCGGGCGAAGGCGCTGAGATGTGGAACGGCCTCGGCGTGGTGGTGGCATGGGGATTGTCGGTGTCGTCACTCATCACCCTCGTGCTCATCCCTACGCTGTATGCGGTATTTATTTCAAGAAGAATTAGACGTAAGGAAAGAAAACTAGCAAAAATATGACAGCAATATTCATCGCCTACAATCAGGCATATTACGAAGAAATCTCCGAACTCCTTGAAACACAAGGAGTTCGCGGATTCACCAAATGGAACGAGATAACAGGTCGCGGCTCAGCGACAGGTGAGGCACACTATGGCACTCACACCTGGCCGACGTTCAACGACGCCATGCTCACCTTCATCGACGACGATAAAGTCGACAACGTGTTGCAGTCGTTGCACGAGCACGACCTCCTCACGCCGGAACTCGGTCTGAGGGCGTTCTCATGGAAGATTGATAAAACTGTTTAAGAATTACTTCTTTTTAGGCTTTTTCACACTGAATTTATAGATACAGGTGTGATGATATTCCTCGCCCGGACGCAGAATCGTGCTTGGGAAGTTAGGCTGATTGATAGCATCAGGGAACTGCTGTGTCTCAAGGGCGAACGAGGCGCGGTTGCACAACGGCTTGCCGTATTTTCCTGTGGTCTTGCCATCGAAGAAGTTACCGCTGTAGAACTGCATGCCAGACTGGTCGGTGAAAACCTCCATCACCCTACCCGACTGAGGCTCGAGAACGGCTGCCGCCAAGCCCATCTCGCCTATATGTTTGTTCAACACATAGTTGAAATCGTAGCCGTTGCCGTTTACCATCTGCGGATGATATTTCTCGATATCACGACCGATAGGCTTTGCTGTCATGAAATCCATCGGGGTGCCTTTAACAGGAATGAAATTGCCGGTTGGCACTAAGTCTTTATTAATAACAGTAATCAGCTTACCGTTAATCATCAGCTCATGGTCGAGGATGGTGCCGTTGCCCTCGCCGTGCAGGTTGAAGAACGAGTGATGCGAGAGGTTGCACACCGTCGGGGCGTCGGTAGTGGCGAGATAATCGACACGGAACTCGTTGTCGGGAGTCAAGGTGTAGGTCATGGTGATGTCGAGATTTCCAGGGAAGCCGTCGAGTCCGTCAGGCAAAAGCAGGTGAAGCACGATGGCGTTGTCGGTCACTGAGACCACATCCCAAACCACTCTGTCGACGCCGGACTCACCGCCGTGAAGCGTAGCGTTGCCGCCATTTTTAGGCAGTTGATATGTCTTTCCGTCGAGGGTAAACTCACCGTTGCCGATACGGTTGGCGCAACGACCGACCACAGCGCCGAGGTATCTCTCGCCTGTACAATTGATATAACGGCCGATATTGTCGTAGCCGAGTACGATATCTTCGTAACTGCCTCTGTAATCAGGCATCCACAGCGACACCACACGTCCGCCGTAGTTGGTGACCTGCATAGTTAAAAAACCATTTTTCAAGGTGTAAAGCGACACTTTCTTGCCGTCCACCTCGGTATTGAAATCATTGACATTCATAAGTTTAACCTCATTTTTCTTTGTACAACCAATTAAAATCATCGCGCTGAGCGCCAAAACCAAAAACTTTTTCATATTTTTAAAATTAATAATGCAAAATTATAAAATAATTCTGATATAATTCGTTTTTTTAGTAATTTTGTGACGATGAGAGAGAGATTCAAATACAGGCAGCATTACGAGCGTCGTGTCCGCTGGGAGGCTCTGGTGATTTATATTGTCGCCTCAGCGCTCTGCGCAGCTGTTATCTATTATATCTCGAATCTTAAGAAATCTATTCTTAATCAACGAGTTAACATCAGCAAAAACGAAAAGGTGCTTAACCTCACCAACGACTTGATTAAGAAAGTTAACGAGACGCAGTCCGACGCGCAACTCTTCTCATTCTCGGGCGACACCAGATATCTTCTCGATTTCAAAAACAACCTCGAGCAGGTTTCGAGCATCAAAGACTCAATTATTTATTATTCGGACAACGACCAGAAAAACAAGGCTATTCTCAACGATATTGTAACTCTTTTGAAACGTAAGGAAAACATTATCAAGAAGATAAGTCACCAATACGACCTCTTCAACCCTTACGACGAGATTTACAAAATCCTGACAAATTACAAACCTGAGAAGAAAACCAAGGTCGTGGCGGTCACCAAGCAGGACACTATCGTCCGCCAGGCTGAAAAAAAATCGTTTTTCAAACGTGTCTTCAACTCCGACACACCACGCGACAGCATTATCCTTGTCACCACAACCACTTTCGACACCATCGACGACAATGAAGATAAAATTGATATCATGAAAGATATCAAACTGTACACCGACAAGGGCAAGCAGGAGTATATCGAGCGAATTAAAACCATTGAGCGTCAATATCAAATCTTCATCGAGTCGGATCAAAAGATTTCGGAGGAGATCTCAGGATTGCTCATCGTGCTTCATCAGCAAACACTGACTTCGGTGATGCATGAGATTCAGAAAAGCGAGGCTCTCGTGCAACGCAACATGGAGTATTCGATGTATGGAGGCACCGTCGCCCTGATTTGTATCTTGGTCTTTATCTTCTTGATTTTCAAAGATATACAACGAGTATCGAGGGCAAGAAAAGCCACCGAGGAGGCACAAAGGCGCACCGAGGAAATCATGGAGAGCCGTCACAAGCTGCTGCTCACCGTGTCGCACGACATCAAGGCGCCGCTCTCGTCAATTATCGGATATATCGAGCTGATGCAGATGGAAAAACACAGCGACGACGACATGCAACGGCTCAGTTCGATGAAATACTCGTCGCAGCACATCCTCTCGCTTCTATCGAATTTGCTGGAGTTTTCGAGTCTCGACCAAGGCAAGCAGTTTGTGAAACGCTCCGATTTCAACGTTGCGGAGCTCACCGACCAGCTCGCCGCCATGTTCAAGCCTATAGCCGAAAACAAACAGCTGAAGTTCTATTACCATAAAAACATCTCCGACGACCTCTACATCAACTCTGATGCATTGAAAATCAAACAGATAGCAAGTAATATCATTTCAAATGCCTTGAAATACACCATCGAAGGCGAAGTGCATTTCGGAGTGTATCTCATAAATAAGAAATTGGTTTTCAATGTGTTAGACAACGGCATCGGCATCCCTAACGAGAAGATTGAGGAGATGTTCAAGCCGTTCAGCCGAGCCGAAAACAACAAAGGTCTGGCCGAAGGCAACGGCTTCGGACTCTACGTCGTGAAAGGACTTCTCGAACTTCTTGGCGGCAACATCAAGGTGATGTCGGAACTCGAAAAAGGCAGTCATTTTGAGATTTCAATACCTGTTAAAATCGTTGAAAAGAAAGAAGAAACTTTACCTAAATCAACTGATAATCAGGTAGTTAAAACAAAATACAAACTCAATGTGCTTCTCGTCGACGACGATAACAGTCTGCTTGCCGTCATCAGTGCAATGCTTAACAAAATCGGGCATCACTCCGACATCTGCCGTTCGTATATCGAGTTCAACAAATACCTCGGTGAGCTCGACAAATACGACTTGGTTCTCACCGACCGTGAGATGGGAACATTCTCGGGCAACGACGTGCTGAAGACTATAAAAAACATCGACAAAGAGAAAAAAGTCGTGTTGATGACCGCCCGCGACCAGTATTCCGAAAAATACGCCAAGAACGAAGGTTTCGACGGATATATCAAGAAACCATTCAGTATCAAAGACTTAGCACTGCTTTTAAACGACAACTGGACTGAGGAGGACGCGCAGGAGTGCGAGTTTACCAACGATTTCCCGCAGCTCTGCGCCATGTTCGACAACGACAGCGACGCCATTCGTGAGATCTTGCAGACCTTCGTCAATGCCACCTCCGACAATCTCGTGGCACTCAACGATGCCATTACCGAGCATGACTTCGTGAAGGCTCAAGGCATCTGCCATAAGATGCGCCCGATGTTCATTCAGCTCGAGCAGGCGTCGGCGCAATACCTCATCGACATGGACAGCCGTCGCGGTCAGGACGCCACTTCCCTGCCCGACTGGGAAGAAAAAGGCATCGAATTCATGAATCAATCCGATGCCCTCTTGGCTATGTTAGCCGATAATTATGATATTTCCGATTAGTCGCTGACTTCCTCGCTGTGACGACCGCTACGCTTACGTTCGATTTCGTCAAGGATGATCTTACGCAGACGCAGGCTCTTCGGAGTCACCTCGAGATATTCGTCGTCGCGGATATATTCCATGTATTCCTCAAGCGACATTCTTACCGGCGGGATAAGCACGATCTTATCGTCTGAACCCGAGGCGCGAACGTTGGTCAAATGCTTGGTTTTGTTGATGTTAAGCACGATATCGTTTGAACGTGTGTTCTCGCCGATGACCTCGCCCATGTAGACGTCTTCGTTAGGTTGCACGAAGAACTTGCCACGATCCTGAAGTTTCCACAAGGCGTAAGGAACAGCAGTACCGGTCTCCATCGCGATGAGAGCGCCCACTTCGTGGTTGTCCATATCGCCTTTCCAAGGCTCGTAATCCTTGAAACGATGCGACATCACTGCCTCGCCTTCTGTGGCTGTCAGCATTGCTGAACGCAATCCGATGAGACCACGTGCCGGGATGTCGAAGTCGAGGTTCATACGGTCGCCCTTAGGTGACATGTTGGTCATCTCGCCTTTGTGCTGTGAAGCCAGCTCGATGACACGACCGGCGAAGTTCTCAGGAACCTGCACGTTCATCACCTCGATAGGCTCGCATTTCTTGCCGTCGATTTCCTTCAACAAAACCTTTGGCTGACCGATCTGGAACTCGTAACCCTCACGGCGCATTGTCTCGACGAGGATGCTGAGGTGAAGGATACCACGTCCGTAAACCATAAGAGAATCAGGCGATTCGGTGTCTTCGACCTTAAGAGCGAGGTTCTTCTCAGTCTCTCTGTAAAGACGCTCGCGCAGGTGGCGTGAAGTAACGAATTTGCCTTCTCTGCCGAAGAATGGCGAGTTGTTGATGGTGAACAACATGCTCATTGTAGGCTCGTCGACGTGGATTGGAGGCAATGCCTCAGGGTTCTCGTAGTCGGCAACGGTGTCACCGATTTCGAAGTTCTCGAGACCCATGATAGCCACGATATCGCCAGCCATCACTGGCTTTTTCGTTCTTTCCTTGCCTAATCCTTCAAATGTGTAGAGTTCCTTGATCTGGTTCTTTTCTATCGAGCCGTCGCGTTTCACCAACGAGACGTTCATACCAGCCTGGAGGATTCCGCGTTTCAGACGGCCCACCGCGATACGACCGACGTATGAGCTGTAGTCGAGCGAGGTGATGAGCATCTGAGGTGTTCCCTCTTCATATTTAGCCTCCGGGATGGTGTCGATAATAACATCCAAAAGGTAAGAAACGTCGTTTGTGACATGTGTCCAGTGGTCCGACATCCAGCCTTGCTTCGATGAGCCGAAAACAGTAGGAAAGTCAAGCTGGTCGTCGGTTGCGCCGAGGTTGTACATAAGGTCGAACACAGCTTCCTGAGTCTCTTCAGGAGTGCAGTTCGGCTTGTCGACTTTATTGACCACCACTATAGGTTTCAGTCCGAGCTGGATAGCTTTTTCAAGCACAAAACGAGTCTGCGGCATCGGGCCTTCAAAAGCATCGACGAGAAGCAGCACGCCGTCGGCCATGTTCAGGACGCGTTCCACCTCACCACCGAAATCGCTGTGGCCAGGAGTATCTATAATGTTGATTTTCACATCTTTATAACGAACAGAAACGTTCTTCGACAAGATGGTGATACCTCGTTCACGCTCAAGGTCGTTGTTATCCAGAATCAAATCTCCATTATCTTTATCCTCTCTGAACAGCTTCGATTGATAAAGAATTCGGTCCACCAAAGTGGTCTTTCCGTGGTCAACGTGAGCGATAATCGCAACATTACGAATACTTGTCATTTGCTTATATTTAATTGATACTCAATAAAATAACCCGATTTTTCAGCATTTTTTATTTTTACTGAAAAATCGGGTGCAAAATTACTAAAAATATTTTAAAGAAGAACAAATAGTTTTGTGATTTTTCACAAACTATTTATCGATGACGATATGTTTGTATGTCCTTCCTTTTTCTGACTCGACGATGATCAGATATGAGCCTCTCGGCAGTGCGTCGAGCTCCATCACGATGCGGTCCGAACGGTCGT
>CAMYXP010000002.1 GCA_947303085.1 uncultured Bacteroidales bacterium | reverse complement strand
CGCGCCGATGATACTGCACTTGTCTGTGGGAAAGTAGGTCGTCGCCAAACCCATAGTAGAGACGTCATATATATGGCGTCTCTATTTTTTTATATGCAAATTCCGACAAATTTTCTTATTTTTGCATTGTAAAAATCTTGCAATGGAAGAAAATAACAGCATCAAAGAAGATACTAAAATTGTTGAAACAACGAAATGTCTCAATTGTGGTACCGAGTTTCAAGGCAATTTCTGTCCTGAATGCGGTCAACGTGCCGACACTAATCGTCTAACCATACATGCTATTTTAAAAAATCTCCTTCTTGCTATCCTCAGCAACGACGGCGGTATTTGGATTACTCTGAAATCGCTGTTCACGCGCCCGGGAGCCATGATGGTCGACATCCTCAATGGCAAACGAAAAAGCTATTTCTCGCCTTTTCCGATGCTTTTCCTGACTTTGGCGCTTTATATTATGGTTTTCTCGTTTTCGGGAAGCAACGATATCGATTGGGATAATGTAATTGATGATTCGGCGTCGGAAGATGTGGAATTAGTCGAAGCTGATGATTCAAAAGTTCTTGAAAATGATATTCTTGAAATAATCAAGTGGTCGTATATTTTTTATATAAACCACTACACATTGTTTTCTGTGTTAACTATTCCGTTGTATTTGCTTGGAGCAAGAATTTTCTACGGACGTCAAAACCGCAAAAGATATTTTAGGGGAGAATATATAGTTCCTATAGTTTACTCACTGATTATCTTAATTTTATATCGGTGCCTGACAGATGTTGTCTATTGTTTTTCGCATGATTTGTATGCTAAAATAACGTCTTTGGGGTTGATAATAATAGTCAACACCATCGCTTTGACAATGTGTTTCAAGAAAATGATCGGTTTCAGTACCGTCAAAACAATGTGGAGGTCGCTGCTGATATTGGCCCTTTATTATTCGATTATCGGAATAGTTTTATTTGGAGCCTTAGCTTTTTATTTTTACCAAAAATTATAATCGGTTTAATGGTTTTTTCGGAAAACCTCTGATATAATTATTCCAGCCGCCACCGACGCGTTCAGCGACTCGGTTTGGCTTCCTTCAGCCCTTGGAATGTTGATAGGGCAACTGACGAATGGCATGACATTCTCTCTTATTCCGTGCGACTCACTTCCAATTATTATAACTCCTTGATTGTCTTTGATATGCGTCTGATAAACGTTCTTTCCCTGCATCAAGGCGCCGAAGACAGGTGTTTTTACCTCTTTTAAAAACCTAACCACGTCAGTTTCAACGATTTGCATTCTGAAGATCGAACCCATTGTCGATTGTATAACTTTTGGCTGCCAAGGGTCGCAGGTGTCTTCTGAAATCACTATTTTCTTAATCCCGAACCAGTCGGCGGTGCGGATGATGGTGCCGAGGTTGCCAGGGTCGTTGATACCGTCGAGAAGCAAAATCAATTGATTGTCAGCGTCTTTTGGTTCAATTTTATATTTGGGAGTCATCGCGGTGGCGAAGATACCCGGAGGCGTCACGAAATTGCTGATTTGCTCCATCTGCTTCGATGTAATAATCTCATAATCAGCGACTTTCTTGGCTAGAACGGGATTTTTCCCGATCCATTGTTCTGTGGCGAAGATGTTGTTAATCATGAAATGTGAATTCAACAATTCTTCAACGAGTTTGTTGCCTTCGACAGCGAAGATTCCGCGTTCTTTGCGGCCTTTTGTTTGTCTTAATGCTTGTAATTCCTTGACGTCGTATTTAGTCATAATCATTGTTTTTATAAAAAAACCGAAGAACGTTGAATTCCTCGGTTTTTCTTAATGTTGCAAATAATGCTTTTTATTATTCAGCGAAAACTTCAAAGCTGATTTCAACGGTAACGTCTTTGTGGAGGCGTACTTTTGCTTTGTAGTTACCGACTTCCTTGATAGTGTCGTCATCAACCAAAATCTGCTTGCGGTCGATCTCGATGCCTTTAGCTTCTTTGATAGCGTTGGCGATCTGGACGTTGTTGACTGAGCCGTAGATCTTGCCTGTTGAAGCTGCCTTTGCAGGGATGCGGAGTGAAAGACCTTCGAGGACTGTTGCTGTTGCTTCAGCTTCTTTCTTGATCTTCTCCTGTTTGTAAGCCTGCTGGCGCATGTTTTCTGCCAAAACTTTGCGTGCTGATTCTGTTGCGAGGATAGCCATTCCCTGAGGGATCAAAAAGTTACGTGCGTAACCAGGTTTAACGTTGACGATGTCGTTCTTGTATCCCAAATTTTTAACGTCTTGTGTAAGAATAATTTCCATGTGTCTGTCCTCCTCTTATTATTTCAAACAATCAGCTAAGTACGGCATCAAAGCGAGGTGGCGGGCTCTCTTGACGGCCTGAGCGACCTTTCTCTGATATTTTGTTGATGTACCGGTGATGCGGCGTGGTAAAATCTTACCCTGCTCGTTCACGAATCTCAATAAGAAATCTGCATCTTTATAGTCGATGTATTTGATGCGGTTCTTTTTGAAGCGGCAATATTTCTTCTTCTTTGTATCGACTGCTATAGGAGTCAAATATTTGATGTCTGTGTTAGGTTGTGCCATATCATTCAAAATTTAAATGTTAAACAATTAGTTGGCTTGCTCGGCTGCCTCGGCTGCTTTACGACGTTTTTTCTCGTTGTAAGCAACAGCGTGCTTGTCAAGTTTTACTGTTAAGAAACGGATGACGCGCTCGTCACGTTTCATTTCTGTTTCCAATGTGTCGATAACATTGCCTTCAGCTTTGAATTCTATCAACTGATAGAAACCTGAAGATTTCTTTTGAATAGGATAGGCGAGCTTACGCATGCCCCAGAAATCCTTGAAAACGATCTCTGCTCCGTTCTTTGTGAGCAGGTTCTCGAATTTTGCTACCGCTTCCTTCATCTGTTCTTCAGACAAAACGGGAGTTAAAATGAAAACGGTTTCGTACTGATTCATAATTTAATTTGTTGATTATTAAATAATTACGTTAAAACTAATGTTGTTTATTTTTAAGTCTGCAAAAATACAAAAAAATTCAATACGCCCGACACTTTTTTAAAAATTTTCCAACATTTCATTGCAGATAAACACCGCCGCGTTGCCGTCGCCGAAAATTTCGGGGTAGTTGTGTGGCGGATTCTCCATGAAATTGTTGAAAGACTCGACGATTTTATCCTCGTCGGCGTCAGTTATTACTGCAGCTCCGCATTCCACGATTTCTTTCCACTCGGTCTCGCTGCGCAAGATGAGACACGGCTTCTGGAAGAAAAACGCCTCTTTCTGCACTCCGCCCGAGTCGGTGACGACCATCTGTGCGTGACGCTCCAGCACAATCATGTCAAAAAACGATGCCGGAGGCATAATCTTGATGTTCTTATTGTCGGAAATCTTGTTAAATAAATCTTCTTTAAGATTGGTATTCAACAACTTAGATGTCCTTGGATGCAAAGGCAGAACGATGGTCTTTTCCTCGGAAATCTTCAGCAAAGCATTGAAAATGGCGTTCAAACGCTCTGGCTGGTCGGTGTTGTTGTCGCGATGAATGGTGCAAAGCACGTAGTCGACGCCTCTAAGTCCTTCTTTATCAAGAATTTGTGACTTCTGGTCGGCGACATTCGCAAAATGTTTGCTGTTGTCGTACATCACATCGCCGCAATGATATATGCCTGGGTTGTCGATGGTGAATTTCTTTTTGTTGTCAGGGTTAAAGCCTTCGTTGACAAGGTTTTTAAAGCCTGTGGCGGTAGGCGAGAAGAGCAGGGTGGAGCAGTGGTCGCAGCAGATGCGGTTGATTTCCTCTGGCATCGACTTGTTGAACGAGCGCAGTCCAGCCTCGATGTGTACTATCGGGACGTGAATCTTCGATGCCGCGATGGCACCTGCGAGAGTTGAGTTGGTGTCGCCGTAAAGCACAAGATAATCTGGTTTTTCTTTCAAAAGGATCTCTTGTATGCCTTCAATCATCTTGGCTGTCTGCACGCCGTGCGACGCTGAGCCAACACCTAAATTATAATCTGGTTGCGGGATGCCCAGCTCGTCGAAAAACACCTGCGACATGTTGTCGTCGTAGTGCTGGCCGGTGTGCACAATCACTTCCTGCACCTCTTTGCTGAAGTGCTCGCTGATGGCGCGACTCAACGCCGCCGCCTTAATTATCTGGGGTCTTGCCCCTATTACCGTTACTATTTTCATATCAATCCAGAATCTGCAAAACTAAAATAATTATTGATACCAACGATAATATGATCCAAAATTTTTATTTCGAGCAGTTTTCCGCCGTTCGCGATGTTGCGTGTGAGGGCTTTGTCTTTGTCGCTAGGCTCCACGTTTCCCGAGGGGTGGTTGTGGCAAAGCATTATCGCAGTCGCTTGATTATCAATGGCTATCTTGAAGATGCGCTTCGGGTCGGCCGAAGTGCCGTTCACTCCGCCTACGCTTATCCTCGTCACTTTTATCACTTTGTTGGCGGGGTTAAGGAGCATGATCCAAAACTGTTCGTGTTCCAAGTCCGAGATATGCATGTAGAAATACTCGAAAGCGTCTTTGCTGTTGCTTATTTTGGGCTGTTGTGCCGCTTCCGCGAAACGTCGTCTTCGCCCGAGTTCGAGTGCCGCCACCACGCTCACGGCTTTCGCGGTGCCAATGCCGTTGTAGCTTATCAACTCGTTGATACTCATTTGCGAAAGGTTGATGAGGTTGTCGTCGGCGTCTTTCAAAATGCGTCTCGACAAATCGACGGCTGTCTCGCTGCTGTTGCCTGAGCCTATCAGTATGGCTATAAGTTCTGCGTCGGAGAGGGCTTCGCGGCCTTTCTCGAGCATCTTCTCACGCGGGCGGTCTTCTGTCGCCCAGTTTTTTATCGACTGGATTGTTTTGGGCTTCATAATTTTCGGTTTATACGACAAAAGTTCTCCCTGCGGACAGGAAGAACTTTGACGATATCTTTAAATAAAATTATGCTAATTTTGCTGTGAAGTGTGCAAGTTTTGACTTCAAGTTAGCGGCTTTGTTACGATGGATGATACCATGTTTTGCCACGCGGTCAATAGTTTTGTACATTTCTGAAAGCTTTGATTCAGCTTCGCTCTTGCTTGTTAAAGCTCTGAAGCTTCTGACTGCTGAACGCATTGCTCTAGCATAGAAGCGGTTGTGTAAACGTCTGTTTTCTGTTTGACGGATTCTCTTCAGTGAAGATTTGTGATTTGCCATTTTTTATTAATATTTTATTCTTTTTTACTTCTTTAATTTTCGGACTGCAAAATTACAACTTTTTTGAATACAAAAAACAAAATTTTTAAAAAATTTTTCAACTTGATTTTGAGTTTTCTCCACTCCGCTTCGCTTCGGTCGAAATGACGGGCTAGAGATTTGCGAGAATGGCAATAATTTCCGAATTGTCACCTTTATTAATAATGTCGCTCAGAACCACATTGACGAAGGTGTTTTTTTCTAAGTTATTGGCTTTCAGGCGAAGTGGAATGTAGTTCTCGCCGTAGCCTCTTGCCGTTCCGTCAGCCATCACACGCTCGATGAGCATTTTTTGCGGCTTCCCGAGCATTTGGTTGAAATATTTGAGCTTGTTTTCAACCGAAATCTGTCGGATGATGGCGCTGCGCTCGGTCTTCACCGATTCTGGAACTTGATTAGGCATCGTTGCCGCCTTCGTGCCAGTCCTGACAGAGTATTTGAAAGTGTGGATGTGGCTGAAACCGATGGATTTACATAGTTCTGCACTCTCAGCGAAATCGGATTCTGATTCTCCTGGGAAACCGACGATGACATCAGTCGTAATGTTGAAATCAGGAATCGCCGTTTTGATGCGGTCGCACATCTCTTTGAATTGTGCTGCTGTGTAATGCCGATGCATCTCTTTGAGCGTGTTTTCGGCACCGCTCTGAAGACAGATGTGCATGTGCGGAGCGAGTTTCGGGTTGTCGAACAGACTCAAAAACTTGTCGCTGAAGTTGTCAGGCTCGATTGATGAGATACGAACTCGAAAATCGCCTTCGATTTTTAAAATATTCTCGATAAGATGTTCAAAATCAATATCTAGATAATGATAGCGCCCCATGTTCACGCCTGTCAGGACGACCTCTTTAAACCCATGCGCCACTACACTGCGGATGTTTTCGTAAATCTCCTCCGCTGGACGGCTGGTGGCTCGGCCTCGCACGTTCGGGATGATGCAGTACGAGCAGAAATTATTGCATCCGTCGTGGATCTTGATCAAACTGCGGGTGTGGAAGGTGCTGTAGGCCGGACGATAGCTGAACAAATCCTTGTCGAAGCCTTCTGGATCAACGGCTTCGCCTTTCACGTGGCTGTCGATGATGCTGAACAGTGCGTATTTACGTTCATTATCAATGGCATAGTCTATGACACCGCTGTCGAGCATCTCTTGTTTGCGGTGATTCACCATGCAGCCCATCGCCGCGATGATGGCGGCAGGGTGGGAGCGCCTGATCTGGTTGATTGCCTGACGACATTTCTGGTCGCTCTGGTTGGTTACGGTGCAGGTATTCACGACGTAAACATCAGCGTTTTCGTCGTTTTCCACCACGTCGTAACCCGCCTCCTTGAACTGCGACGCGAGGGCGTCGGTCTCGTAGAGGTTTAAGCGGCAACCTAATGTCTTAAAGGCGATTTTCATTTTTTATATGAGATTTCTCGACTTCACTTCGTTTCGCTCGAAATGACGGGAAGGAGAGTTCCTTCTATTGAAAGCGCTGTGGCGCTGGTGATCTTCACTGTCACGATTTGACCTATCAGATTTTTGTCGCGCGACTGGAATCTTATCACGATTTTGCCTTCGGTGTGGCCGGTGAGATAGCCGTTTTTGCGGTCGTAACCTGTGACCAAAACCTTCTGCGTCTTGCCGATAAGTCCTTGATTATAAACGAGTGAGTGCTTCATCAGCTCGTCGGTGAGGATGTGATAGCGCTCACGTTTCTTGGCCTTCGGCACGTCGTCGGCCCACGAGGAGGCGACTGCGCCAGGACGCACGCTGTATTGTGCGATGTAGGCCATGTTGTATTTGAATTCCTCCATCGCCTTGCGCGAATTCTCAAACTCTTCTTCGGTCTCGCCGGTGAATCCCACGATAATATCAGTGAAAATCGTCGCTTCAGGCAGTAACCTTCTGATTGTGTGGATGATATGACGATAATCTTCCAATGTGTGCTTGCGGTTCATGCGCTGCAGCATGTTGTCGTCGCCCGACTGTATAGGCAGGTGAATCTGCTTGCCGAGGCAACGGTATTGCGAGATGACTTCAATCACTTCGTCGCTCATGTCGCGCGGATGTGGCGAGGTGAAGTAAACCCAGAACTCCTTGCCGCTGGCATCGCCGTAAGTGCCGATTCTTCTTAGCAGTTCCGCGAAATTGATCTCTTCGCCTTTCTTGTCTAAGCCATACGAATTGACGTTCTGACCGAGCAGTGTTATCGACTTATATCCTTTTTCGACTAATTCCTTCAGTTCGTTGATGATATCCTCGGATTTTCTTGACACTTCGCGTCCGCGGGTGTAAGGCACGGCGCAGTAGGTGCAGAATTTGTTGCAGCCGTTCTGAATCGGGATAAACGCCTCAAAATCAGAGAGATGGTCGGGGTTGATAACCCAGAAGCGGTCCATGTTGGCCGACGGGTTTACATTTCTATTAATAGGTATGCCAACCAACGGGAACACAGGCTCTTGCTCAATTGAGTCTTTTGTCGGGATGAAAACGCCGTATTGACGAATCATGTCTGGCAGATCGGGCAGTTCGTTCATGGTGAAGACAAGGTCGAACAGCTTTACGAAACGTTCGCGGTCGGCAGGGAGGATGCAGCCCGAAACGAAGGTGATGCAGTTGTGATTTTGCTTCATCTCGTTCCATTTCAGGATGCGCGAATACACCTTGTCGATGCCTTTTTGGCGCACCGAACACGCTATCACGCCCAAAATCGTGGCTTCCTCTTCCTTGTCGGTCTCGGTGAAACCCATGCCGTGCAGCACGGTACGCACGCGTTCCGTGTCGCTTCGGTTCATCTGACAGCCCAATGGCAGCAAAAAATACTTCATTTTTCAAAAATTAGGCTGCAAAATTACTAAAAAATCCGTTTTGTGCTAATAAATAAGCGTAAGAATATCTTTCGCGACCTGGTTTGCGCCGCAATCAGGGGCTTTTTTGATGCTAGCGCCTGTCAAAATGCGCTCTGTTTCCTCAATGAGTTCAGGCTCAAGGCCGTCGGAGGCGATGGAAATGCTCTCGATGATGCCTTTCTCTTCGTTGACGTGCATGTCGAGCTCGACAAGACCCCATGCGAACTGAGCAGATTTCTTGGCATGGAAGTTGCGCCACTTGCCGAAAAGATATTCGTCGGATGTGAATAAGTCTCTGGTTTTCAATACTTTATCGGTTAAAAGACTATTGAAATCCACAACTTCTGCTTTGGCTTCGTAAACTTCTTCGAAAGCCTTCGAGAGATATGGAATTATCGAATCGGAAGTGATATTGGCCACTTCCGAGAGGTTGATGATGCGGCTTGCCACCGATTTCACTCCGTGTTTCTGTAGCTTGGCAGGGTTCACTTTCAGATATTTTGCCAGTTTCTCGCCGTCTGTCTTAATCAAAATCGTGCCGTGGTGCAATCGTCTGTTTTTGTAGATTCCAAAGGCGTTTCCCGAGAATTTACGTCCGTCGAAGAGTATGTCGTTGCGTCCCGACACTTCGGTTTCGAGTCCGAAATATTTCAGCGCGGTTTTGATGACGTTCATCTGCTTGGCGACGTCGTAGTGTTTTTTGTGCGCGACGAATGAGAAGTTCAGATTTCCCAAGTCATGATATACGGCGCCGCCGCCGGTACGGCGGCGGGCGGCGTGACCGCCTTCTGACAACAACAGTTCCACATTGCATTCAGTGAATGGGTTCTGGTTGTAGCCGTAAACCACCGTCTGCTGGTTCTTCCATAAAAACATAGTCACGACTTCCGGGTCGCCTTCGTCCAAAAGCGAACTCTCAACCGCAAGATTAAGATGCGGATTGTATTGATTACCAATGATTAACTGGATGATTGGCTTCATTTTAGAAAAGCATATAGCCGATACTGACCTGCACGCTGATGTTTTTGTTGGCGCCCACCTCTTTTATCACGTCGAGGAAGCCGAAATAGGCGCGGAGACTGACAAAAACGTCGTCGTATTGAAGCAGGTTGCTTGTGAAAACACCGATAATAAGTCCGAAATCGAAGGCGTTGTAGCTGTCTCTGGGGAAACTTGCCGAATGCCAGCTCTCGTTGCCGATTTTGGTCTTCATCGTACCGTTGACGCAATAGCGGAAATTGGGTCCCGCCTCGACGCCAAGGATGTCGGTGAAATAATACTGGTAAATTATCGGTATACTAATATAATGTAGGTTGTATTTGCTGTAAACTTTGACTTGTTCGCCATCGCCTTCAATCCATTTCTCGGAGAGCTGACCGCCCGTTGAGTAGTAAATCTCAGTCAGGATGTCGTGGTTGCGCATGATGTTGTATTGTCCGCAGACACCGCCGGTGAAGCCTATCTTCAGTCCGTTGTTTTCGAAGCCTGTCATGGTCGACATGCCAACGCCGCCGCGGAATCCGAAGGTGAAGTCGTTGTATTGGGCATTGAGAGTCCCGACGTTAGTAAAACTGAAAAAAAGAACAGCCAATATGGCGATAAGGCCATTGGATGCTAATTTTTTTCTGATTTTACAAGAGAGGATTCCTGCCATGTTTTATTGTTTAAAAACTGAAAAAGCCAGAACACAGGTTTCTTGATGCACCCCCTGCTTTCTGACTTCGTTTTCAATTTGTAGTCTCTCCGGGATTTGAACCCGAGTTACCAGGATGAAAACCTGACGTCCTAACCAGACTAGACGAAGAGACCAATTTAGACTTTAGATTTTAGATTTTAGACCTTATCAGAAATTAACTAAGGTCTAATGTCTAACGACTAAGGTCTTATTTGTAGTCTCTCCGGGATTTGAACCCGAGTTACCAGGATGAAAACCTGACGTCCTAACCAGACTAGACGAAGAGACCACTTGATTTTTTCGCGCTGCAAAGATACGACATTTTTCGTTACAAAAGCGAAAATTTTTTAAATTTTTAAAAATGAAGGTAAATAATTGAATATCAAAGATTTACTTTAACAAAAAGGCGTTATTCAAATGTCAGCGAAACTTGAAGAGTTTTGTTTTTAAGCGTCTGAATACTTGAATCGTAGATTAAATTTTGAGAATTTAAGATGTTCAGCATGCCAAAACTCATCTTGATTTCAAGTCCGAGTTTGAAGTAGGCGTTATAGAAATCGAAGCCAGCGCCAAGCTCCAAGGCGAGGTCGGATTTCTTGACTTTGATGTTGTCGACCACCGTGATCTGCTTGCCGGTGTTCACGTCGGTGACATCGACTTGTGATTTTTTCTGTGAGGCGAGGTCGAATTTCAGGTTTCCGCCTGCGATGATGTATCCCGCTATGTTGTTGAGTCGTTTCGACTTGTATTTCACTTGCAACGGCAGCTCCACGAAGGTCGAGAAGATGGATTTGTTTTGTGTGAAATCGACACTTTTGGTGGCTGAGCCGGGAGGCATCTGCTTGTAAATCTGATATGTTATGGTTCGTGTTCCGAAGCTGAGCGACGGTATCAGTCGGAGGTCGAAATACCTGTTAAGACGGAGGTTCCCGACGATGCCGACTGTGAATCCTGGCTGTGGTTTCGACTCCACGCTGCGCGCGTAATATGTCGCGTTGACGTTAAAGTTTTGGTCGGCGGTGTTAGGATATTCCGACGCGTTGTGTGGTATAAGTGAATAATTATCAACGTATTTGAATGCATACGACATCTGGTTGTAACCCAGGATAAAGCCGAAGTGATACGGCTCGTTGTCGTAATTCTTCAGGTTTAACGGTTTGCTTTGCTGCGCAAAAAGGCTCTGCGGCAACAAAACAAGCATTAATCCGACGATGAATAGGATTCTTTTATATGATGAAAAATTAAAATTCATAAAGACAAAACGCAGAAAAAACCTTCTTATTATATTTTTTCTGTTTCTTTTAACAAACGTTCTTTGTTGATTGGCACCGCGCCTATCTCTTCGCACACGAGGCCGCCTGCCAGATTGGAGATGGCGGCGATGTGCTGAGCGTCCTGGCCGCACACGAGGCAGAGCATGGCAACGCCCAAAACGGTGTCGCCTGCACCTGACACATCGGCGATCTTACGCAGATGCGCCGGGATGTGATGATGTTCTCTCTTCCCGTTGACGTTTTCCTGAATGAGGACGCCGCGTTCCGACAAGGTGTTCATAACAAGACGACAGTTGAGCTTGTCTTGTAATGCGTTGACACCCAATAAGATACCTTCGACGGTGTCGGTCGGGAAGTCGATATTGATACCTTCTTTGAGTTCCTTGAGGTTCGGCTTGAACAGTGTGCAGTTCTCGTAGGCGAGGAAGTTGTTTTTCTTCGGGTCGACGCCGACGGGGATGTTTTTCTCGTTGGCGACGGCTATGGTGCGACGGATGAGTTGCTCGGTAAGCACACCTTTATTATAATCTTGAAGGATGATGCCGTCGATGCGCTCGCGGTAAAGTATGCCGTCGATTTTCTCGCACAAAGCCTTGTATTCGTTGTCGGTGAGGTTGAAGGTGTCCTCGTCGTCGACGCGCAGCATCTGTGCGTTGTTGCCGATGATACGGTATTTTGTGGTGGTGCGGCGTTCTTTGCTCTTCACTATGCCGTTGCTTGGCATGCCGTGTTCTTTGAGCAGGTCGAAGAAGTCGTGCGACTTGGAGTCGTCGCCGATGATTGAGCATAAGACAGGTTCCGCGCCGAGAGCCTTTATGTTTTGAGCCACGTTGGCTGCTCCGCCCAGACGCGCGAAGCGGTTGCCGACGGCTACTATTGGCACCGGGGCTTCAGGCGAGATACGCTCGACCTTGCCGTTGAGGTAAAGGTCGAGCATAACATCACCGATGATAAGGATTCGCTTATCGTTGAAAGAATCAAAAAGTGTTTTGATATCTTCTCTTGGCATTTTTTCTTTTATTTAAGTTTTGCAAAAGCTTCCTTGAGGCGTTTGGCTGCTTCGCGGAGCTTGTCTTCCGATGTGGCGTATGACAAGCGGATGCAGTTGTCGTTGCCGAAAGCACCGCCGGCCACGCAAGCCACGTGAGCGTTGTAGAGCAAGTACATGCAGAGGTCGTCGCTGTTTTTCATGACAGTGGCGCCGTCGCTCTTGCCGTAGTAAGCGCTGACATCAGGGAACATGTAGAATGCGCCTGCAGGTAAGCTGAGCTTGAGACCCGGAATCTCCATGAGGAGATTGTAGAACATGTCGCGACGTGCTTTGAAAGCCTTGCACATGGTCTTGACTTCCTCTGAATTCTCTGGTGAGAGCTGCATTGCCGCCACTGATGCCGCCTGTGAGATGGTGCAGATACCTGATGTGTACTGTCCCTGAATCTTGTTGCAGGCGTTGACGATGGCTGTAGGTGCCGCGATGTAACCGATTCTCCAGCCTGTCATGGCATAGCCTTTGGCGACGCCGTTCACGATGACGAGACGGTCTTTCAACTCGGTGAACTGTCCCATTGACTCGTGTTTGTGCTCGTATTGGATGAATTCATAAATCTCATCGGAAATGATGATGATTTCAGGATGTTTCTTGAACACCTCTACCAACGAAGCGAGTTCTTCTTTTGTGTAGACTGAACCGCTAGGATTGCATGGAGTGCTGAAAATGAAAGCCTTGGTCTTAGGGGTGATGGCTTTCTCGAGCTGTTCGGCAGTGATCTTGAAGTGCTGCTCAGGTGTGGTGTAGATGAATACAGGAGTACCGTCGGCGAGCTTCACCATCTCAGGATATGACACCCAGAACGGGGCAGGGATGATGACTTCGTCGCCTTTGTCGAGGATGGCGAAGAATGTTGTTGTGATAGCCTGTTTCGCGCCGTTCGACACGATGATGTCGGTGTCTTTGTAGTCGAGACCGTTGTCACGACGGAGCTTCTCGGCTATGGCTTTACGCAAGGCCGGAGTTCCTGGAACCGGAGGATAATGCGTGTCGTTGTTGTTGATGGCGTCGATACCTGCCTGTTTCGCACTGATAGGAGTGTTGAAGTCAGGTTCGCCAATGCTCAATGAAATGATGTCGATACCCTGAGCCTTGAGTTCGCGGCTCTTCTGCGTCATTTTCAAAGTGGCTGATTCCGCCATATTGATGACTCTCTGTGATAATGTACCCATTTTACTTTTATATTTTTTAAATTATTAATGACTATTTGGGACTGCAAAGGTACGATTTTTATGAATAGGAAAACTTTTGTTTGAAAAATTTAATTTGGAAAAGAAAAATTCTTATATTTGCAAGTCAAAAATTATTGTGATGACAGGTATTTTGAGTACAAGTTCATGGATTTTGATAATCGTCGGAATAGTGGTTTTCGGCGGTATCCTTATCTTTGGTAAGAAAAAAAAGATCAATAAGGATGTCGAAGTGTCAGAAACCGTTGCTCCGCTTAAGATTCAGGCGTTTGAGAGACTGGTTCTCTACCTTGAACGAATCAGGTTTTCCGTGTTGGTGAAAAGGGTTTTCATGCCGGGAATGTCGCGCAACGACCTTCAGTTTTCGTTGATTCAGAGCATCCAGGATGAGCTTGAGCATAACCTGGCGCAGCGTCTTTACGTGAGTGAGGATATTTGGATGATGATTATTATGACGAAAGACGAGGCGTTGAAGAACATCAACGAGGCTTTCGGGGCAAATCCGGATGCTGATGCGCCGGCGATGGCACAGATTATCGCCTCGATGTCGAACACTTATATCGACAGGACTGTTATCGCAATTAAAAAAGAATTTAACGAATTTTAAATATGAAAGTTGAGTTTTCTGCTGCTCAGATAGCGGCTTTATTAGGTGGAAAAGTCGAGGGTGACCCTGAAGCCAAGGTGTGGAACGTGGCACGTATCGAGGACGGCGCACCTGGAATGTTGAGTTTTTTGTCAAATCCGAAATATATACCATATTTATATAACACAAAGTCGACAATAGTGTTGGTAAACGAGGATTTTGAAGCTACAGAAACTGTTACCACCACCATGATTCGTGTGAAAAACGCATACGAGTCATTTGCTCAGCTTCTAGCTATCTATCAGGAATACACCAACAATAAAGAGGGCATCTCTGAAAATGCTTTCATCTCGGCTGACGCTGAATATGGTGAGGCTTGCTACATCGGCGAGTTCGCTTACATCGGCGAGAGGGTGAAAATAGGCAACAACGTGAAGATTTATCCTTTGTGCTATATTGGCGATGACGCGGTGATTGGTGACAACACTGTTCTTTATGCGGGTGTGAAGCTTTATGCGATGACACATGTCGGCAAAGAATGTATCATCCACTCAGGCGCTGTGCTCGGTGCCGATGGCTTCGGTTTTGTGCCTCAACCTGACGGAACATACAAGAAAATACCGCAAATCGGTAATGTTTTGGTGGGTGATAATGTGGAGATCGGTGCAAACACCACTATCGACCGCTCAACTATCGAATCGACGAAGATTCACAACGGTGTGAAACTCGACAACCTCATACAGATTGCTCATAATGTTGAAGTTGGAGAAAACACAGCCATGGCGGCACAGACAGGCATCGCAGGATCGGCTCACGTGGGTAAAAACTGCGTTATCGCCGGTCAGGTTGGCGTGTCGGGACACCTCACAATAGCCGACAGAACCATCATCGGTCCGCAGTCGGGATTGACAAAAGGCGTGAGCGAGCCAGGAAAATCGATAATGGGTTCTCCAGCGTATGATTATCCAAAATATATGAAAGACATTGTAAGACAACGCAGTATAGATAAATTGGAGAGTAGGATAGTGGAGTTGGAGAAAAAACTTAATGAATTATTGTCGAAGTAAAGATATTATTTTGTAATTTTGCATCATTATTTTCGATTTGAACTATAATGGTGGAAAAACAACATACTATTATAAAAAGTGTCAGCATCAGTGGAACAGGTCTTCATACTGGTCAGAGCGGTACGCTGACATTCCATCCAGCTGAAATTAATCACGGCATAAAGTTTAGAAGAGTTGACCTTTATGGTCAGCCTATCGTCGAGGCCCTTGTGGCCAATGTTGTGGACACATCGCGTGGCACTACCATAGCTCAAAACGGTGTGAAGGTTTACACTGTGGAGCATATCATGGCGGCATTGAGAGCTTTGAATATCGATAATGTTCTTATTGATTTGAACTGCGAGGAACCTCCAATCCTTGACGGAAGCTCGAAGATTACCTTCAGCGCGTTGAAAGAAGCCGGTATTGCTGAGCAGGACGCTGAGCGTAAGTGCTTGAAAATCACAAAGAAGATAGTTTATACACACCCAAAAGTCGGTTGCGAACTCGTTATTGAACCGGCTGATAAATTCAGTGTCGACGTTAAAGTTGATTATAAGTCAGGAGTGTTGAACGTTCAGGAGGCTCATATGCACGACCTCAGCGAGTTTGAGACAGAGTTTGCGCCTTGCAGGACATTCGTGTTCTTCCAAGAGCTGGAAATGCTTCTCGCTCATAACCTCATCAGAGGCGGTGATTTGTCGAACGCTATCGTTTTCATCGAGAAACAGGTGTCGGAAGAGGATCTGAAACGTGTGGCGAAGCTGTTTCACAAAGAATCGGTGGCGGTGCATGAGGGCGGTATCCTCAACAATGTGACGCTGTATTTCGACAACGAGCCGGCACGTCATAAGCTGCTCGACCTCATTGGCGACCTCACACTTCTCGGAATGCCAATCATTGGAAAGGTGACGGCATACAAACCGGGTCACTTCGCAAATACAGAGTTTGTGAAGCTGATTGTAAAGAAAATGGGACTTTAAAGAGATTTATAGATTTGATTTAGAAGTTTTCCGACAGATTCGTTGGAAAACTTTTTTATTATGCTGTCTCTCAATGTATTAGCATCGTAATCAGGGTATTTTGAAAGCATCTGCCGCATGGCGTCGGCGAGTTTTTCGACATCGCGCGGAGGCACGAGCATGCCGTTGCTCTCGTTGATGATTTCGCTGATGCCGCCCACGTTGGTGCTGACGACAGGCAAGCCGCAGGCTAAAGCCTCGATGATGACGACAGGCATGTTCTCGTAATTGCTCGACAGCACTAGGAAATCGCCGTTTGCAAGCACATCGGCCAGTTCCTGTCCTTGAAGTAGGCCAGTGAAGCTGACACGGTCGTTGAGTTGCAGGTCGGAAGCCTTCTGGCGCATCATGTCGTAGTCCATGCCCTCGCCTATGAGGACTGCCTGATAAGGAATGTTTTTATCTTTCAGAAGTTTCAATGATTCAAGTAATCCATTGATATTCTTCGACTTATCTTCAAAACAACTGATGTGGATTATCTTCGGCGTGGCGTTTTGATGTGGTGCTATTTTAAAGACATTCACATCGACGACATTGGGCAGAACCATGTAGTTATGATTGTTAAGTCCGTGATTGTGCATGGCTTGGGCGAGGTTTTCAGATACTGTTGTCACGACGGAAGCGTGTCTCACGACGAGTTTCGTCAGTTTTTTTCTGAAAAATCCATTGAAATCGTTACCCGGGAGGTAGCGCGACCAATGTTCCGTAATAATATAAGGTGTGCCGTGGACGATTTTTTGCCAGAGGGCGATGACGCCGAGGCGTGTCAGGACATGTACGTGGATTATGTCGGGACGCGGCAGTTGTTTCAGCGCCAGTTTGTTAGCACGGAAAAACCTGAATATCGATACGATTTTTGATTTCGATTTGCGATAATATACGCGAATCGTAGAGATGTGATTAATCGCGTCTGTACCAGATGATTCATTAACGATTTCGTATTTATTAACGTTGTCATCAGGGTGAACGTAAATCACGCTGATGTCGTTGTACAACGCGGCGGCCTCGGCGTGACGTTGCACGAACAGGCCGAACATGGGGTCGTAGCGGTGGGGATACCATCGCGCCAGAAAGATGATATGTTTTCTAGCCTCGTCCACGATTAGCGCATGTCGATGATTTCGGCGTCAGGGTAGTCGGATTCCTTGAAAGTGAAGAAATCGGCAGGCAGATTCTGGTTGGTGACGAACTTCTTTATCTCGTAAACGAACTCGTTCTTGTCTCTGTCGAAGGCGTGTATCTCTTTGATTTCTAATGTTTTAGAATCTAAAGAGACGAAGATCCTGTCGATATTGTCGTCGCTCATCAGGGTTTTTACCTCTATTTTCTTGATGTTGCCATTATTCTCGTCGATGAATTTCGCCGTGATATTGTCGTTATATGCCTCGATGATTGAAAGAGGTGAGCCGTTGCCGTCGGATTTGTCGACGCTGCTAATCATAACTTCTTCAGCATCAGCGTTATACACCCAAGTGGTGGTGCCGTTGCAGATGATATCCTGACCCATGATGCGTAGTTTGTAGGCGTCGCCTTTGATGAAGCCGTAGCCTTCCATGGTCTCGTAGATGCCTACTTCGGTGTTAATCATGCTGTAGTCGAAGGCTATTTCGATGTTGTCGTAAGTTTGGAGCTTCTCGACAGCGTTTTTAAACATCGTTTCGGCTGACTGTGCCTTGATGTTGAAAGATAATGCTAATAAGCTGAATATCAATAAGATGTGTCTTTTCATATCATTCCGTTTTGAATATTTTCATCTAAATCGAGATCTTTGAGGAACTGGTCTAACGCGAATTCGGTAGCGACTTTCACCTCACGTTGTTTGCTGCCAGCGAACGGGCCGACGATGCCGGCTTTCTCGAGCTGGTCGATGATACGTCCGGCGCGGTTGTAGCCGAGTTTCAGCTTACGCTGCAGCATTGACGTAGAGCCTTGCTGTGTCTGCACCACGATGCGTGCGGCTTCTTCGAAGAGAGGGTCGCGTTCGTTAGGATCCATAGCCTCTTTCGAGCCGCCTTCTTCCTGTTCGTCAGGGCAGTCGGGGAGGAGATAGGCGTCTTCGTAGCCGCGTTGCGCTCCGATGTAATCGCATATCGCCTCGACTTCAGGTGTGTCGATGAACGGACACTGCAGACGCACCAGGTCTTGACCTGTCGACATAAGCATATCGCCTCGTCCGACTAGCTGTTCGGCACCGTTGCTGTCTAAGATGGTGGCGGAGTCGACACGTGAGATGACGCGGAAAGCGATACGTGCCGGGAAGTTCGCCTTGATGTTGCCTGTGATGATCTTCACCGAAGGACGCTGTGTTGCGATAATCAGATGTATGCCGATGGCACGTGCCAGCTGAGCCAGACGTGCGATAGGCTCTTCAACCTCGCGACCCGCCGTCATGATGAGGTCGGCAAACTCGTCGACGACCAACACGATGTAAGGCATGAAACGGTGTCCATTGTTAGGGTTGAGGCGGCGGCTCACGAATTTCTCGTTATATTCCTTGATGTTACGCACTCCTGCGTCTTTCATCAGCTCGTAACGGTTGTCCATCTCGATGCACAACGAGTTGAGCGTACGCACGACCTTACGGACGTCGGTGATGATGGCGTCTTCAGCATCAGGGAGTTTGGCGAGGTAATGACGCTCAATTTTCCTGAACAGGCTAAGCTCGACCTTCTTAGGGTCGACGAGGATAAATTTCAGTTCGGCTGGGTGTTTGCTGTAAAGCAACGAAGCTATTATTGCGTTGAGTCCCACCGACTTACCCTGTCCGGTAGCACCTGCCATGAGGATGTGAGGCATCTTGGCGAGGTCGGCGACGTAGCTCTCGTTTGAGATGGTCTTACCGATGCCGAATGGCAAGGCGAAGCCGCTCTTTTGGAACTTCTCCGAGCCGATGATGGTGCGCATCGACACGGTCTGCGGTTTCTTGTTCGGAACCTCGATACCGACGGTGCCTTTGCCCGGGATAGGAGCGATGATACGGATTCCCAAAGCCGCCAGATTAAGTGCGATATCGTCCTGCAGACCTTTAATTTTCGAGATACGGACTCCAGCTGCAGGAACAATCTCGTACAAAGTGACGGTAGGACCTATGGTCGCCTTTATCTTTTCTATCTCGATGGAATAGTTCTTCAGGGTGTTGACAATGCGTGTCTTGTTGGCTTCCAACTCTTCGCGGTCGACATTCGACGACTCGTCGCCGTAGTCTTTAAGCAAATCGAGAGGCGGGAGCTTAAAGTCGGAAAGCTCGAGTTTTGGGTCGTAGACGGTGTCGAGAGTGAAATGCTCGCCGTTTTCCTTCACCTGTTTCTCCTCGACTTGTTCCTCGACTTCCATCTCCACATCGTCAGCTTTTGTTGATGTTTCCTCTTCTTCAGGTTCTTCCTCAGACTCTTCCTCGTGTTTCTTTATTACTGTAATTTCAACGTCTTCTTCATCATCCTCGTTTTCTTCGGCTTCAGGAGTACTGTCGAAGCCATCGGTGAGGTCGATCTCGGTTGGCGTTTCTTCGTTCTGAGGCTTCAGAGTGTTGGTCGGCTTTGGAGTTTCTTGAGGTATAACTTCTTCAGTATCAGAGTCTTCGACTTCTTCATCTTCATCATCTTCAGCGATATTATCTTTTTTCTTAAGAAAATCGAGTTTTATGTCGAAAGAGAAGAGGATATAGAGTAATCCTGTGAAAATCAACAACAAAATCACACCCGGTAGGCCGATATAGTTGTGCAGGAAGACGAAGCATTTGCGGCCGACGAGACCGAAATAAATCTCGTAAGGAGAGATGATATTTGAAGGTAATGCATTGAATATCAATGCTAAAAGTATTGGCAACCAAAGCAGGAAAACTAGTGAGTATTTCCACAAAACCCACGGCTTGATGTAGATTTTTTTCCAAATCAGGTTAAGGCCTAAAAGTCCGATGAGGAAGATTATGTAAGCTGTGCCTATGCCGAACATCTCTTCGCTCATGAGTCTGCTTAAATGGTTGAGCCACAGGCCTTTAGGTGAATAGCCGAGATATGGGTTGGCGAAGGCGATGAGTAGGAAAACGCTTATTAGGAAGAACAGAATTCCGAAGCAAATCCTTCCTTTTCCGTCGGATTCCTTGCGACGTTTGCCGACCTTGCTTTCAGGTTTTTTCTTAGGCTTTTCGGCTTTTTCGACCTTCACTTTTGTCTTTTTCTTCGGCTCAGCCTCTTTTGGCTTTACCTCGTCTTTTAGAATCATAGTGGCCGGTACTCTTAATCTATTTTTATTCTCTGCCATTTTCAATTATTTTGGAAATTTGAAAAATCTGTTCCAACGAATCTTTCCGTAGGTCTTGTCCTTTGAGAACCAAACAAATAGCGGTTTTCCGACGATATGGTCGACAGGTACATAGCCCCAGAAACGCGAGTCTTGGGAGTTGTGACGGTTGTCGCCCATCATCCAATAATAATCCATCGCGAAAGTATATTCGTCGGTTTCTTTTCCATTTATAAATATCTTGTTATCCTTGATTTTCAGGTCGTTATGCTCGTAAGCGGTGATGCAGCGCTGGTAGAGGGCGATGTTCTCCGAGGTGATTTTCACAGTCACGCCTTGCTGTGGTATGACGATAGGACCGAAGTTGTCGACATTCCATTTGAAATGCAGGGTGTCGTTAGGGAAAATCTCTTGCGAAACCTCAGCGCCTGCAGGTGTTATGACTCTTGTTACCTCCTGAACGAACTGCTGCTTGCCGAACTCTTCGGCTGTTGTGGCACTCATGTTGAGTATGAACTCGTTGGATATTGGCGTGCGGTATCCCTCGTAGATGTTAAATTTCTCTAACATCTTGGTATTCAGGTTGTTACCATTTATTTTGACAAGATAATTATGTTGCATCTGAGGTGGTTGGAATCCCATCTCGCCGTTGATGTAGACTATGCCGTCGATTATTTGCAGGGTGTCGCCAGGCATTGCGATGAGGCGTTTCACGTAGTTTTCGCGTTTGTCGACAGGACGGGTTATGATGTTGCCAAAGTTTAGCTTGTCGTTGTTGACGCGTTCTTTGCCGTATTTTCTAACTAATTGATAATAAGTGATATTGCTTTGGAATACTTCGCTCACGGTGTCGCCAGCCGGGAAGTTGAACACTATCGGGTCGTTGCGTTTGATGCTTGTGAAGCCGGGCAGACGCCAGTAGCCGACCTGTGGCCACTCGATGTACGACTTGGCTGTTTTTGACCACGGCAGGGTGTGATGCACGAAAGGGAAGGAGAGAGGCGTGTTGGGGAAACGCGGTCCGTAGCCGATTTTGCTCACAAGGAGGTAATCGCCGGTCATGAGGGTACTCTCCATACTTGACGACGGGATGGTGTACATCTCGAACAGGAACGTCCTGATAATCAGGGCGGCGAACACAGCCCAGAGGATGGCGTCGAGCCAATCACGCACCCAGCCTTTTGGTGGACGGACGGTGGTTTTAGGGTCGTGGTATTCGAGATTTCTGCCGTTCATGACAGGAAAGTAGATGTAAGGGAAGAAACCGGCCGCCACGATCTCGCCGAAGCTGAAACGGTTGTAGCACTTCGCCAGCTCGATGAACATCAGAAACGCTGTGAAGGTGTTGATGTATGGGAATATCAGGAAGAAATAGATCCACCATTTGTTCCAGCCGATGATCTTAGCCAGGATGTAGAGGTTGTAATATGGGATGAAGGCGTCGGTTTTGTTGTAGCCCGCGCCAACATAGAATTTGTAGCAAAATGCCGCACAGAATGAGAAGATTAGCGGCAGAAGGAATATTGTTATTAGCATGTTCATAGCAAATCTTTCATTGAATAAATTCCTTTTTTGTTTTGTATGAATTCTGCGGCGATGACGGCGCCGGTGGCGAAGCCTTTGCGGCTGAACGCCTCATGACGCAGTGTTATCTCGTCGCAATCCGACAACGCTTTGATTTCGTGTATGCCGAACACTTCGCCTTCTCTTATCGAGTTGATTCTCAACATATTATCGTTGCAACTCGGGCAGTCGATGTTGTCTTCGAGCATCCAATAATCGTAGTTTTCGTTGTTTTGTATGATGTCTTCGGCAAGTTTTACGGCCGTTCCACTTGGCTTGTCGAGTTTGTGAATGTGATGTGTTTCGGTTATATCTAATTGATAATCATATTGTTGAGCGAATTTTGCCATCTCTTTGTTGAGTTTGAAGACAAAATTCATGCCGATGCTGAAGTTAGGTGCATAGAAAAGCGTCTGACACTCGTCTTCGCAGCGTTTGCGGATGTCGTCGAGATGGTTGTACCAGCCTGTGGTGCCTACAACGATAGGTATTCTTTGCTCGAAGCACTTCTCGATGTTGGTGATGGCGGTGGCAGGTGTGCTGAACTCAATGACGACGTCACATTCAGCTATGCCGTCGATGTTGGCATACCAATCTTCTTCACTATCAATGCGATACGTTACTACATGCCCACGTTGCAGAGCTATCTGCTCCACTTCGTGTCCCATCTTGCCGTAGCCGAGTATGACTATTTTCATGTCAGAAATTCAATTTCAACGTTAATCCTATATTGTTGCTGTAACCTAAATTCTTATCGTATGTTATTGTATTCCATTGAGGTTCAATCTGTAACGTCAGGTCGTCGCTAACATCGTAGTAGAAGAAGTGCGCGTCGACGTTGGCGTCGATAATCTGGATGATGTACCATGCGGCGGCGAGTATCCAGCACAGCTCCATGTTGCTGCGGTAGTAGTCGCGCAGGGTGATGAGGTTGTCTTCGGTGTATTTTGCCGCTTCTTCTTTCGCCGCGTCGCTCACATCGGTGTGAACGCCTGTTTTGTAATCGAAGGCGTCGCGGTAGAGATGATAGTCGTTGGCGTTTCTAATGGCGAAGAATCCTGTGGCGCCGAAGCCAGCGTACACTATGGGCATCTTCCAGAACTTGTGGTTGTAGGCCTGTCCGGCGCTTGGTATCAAGGCGAGCCAAGTGGCTTTTTTCGGACTGTGTTTGCGGTTTTTCACCGTGACAGTCTCGACGGGTTTGTCCTGTTTCAAAATGAGGGTGTCTTGCGCCCGCACTATAGGCGAGGCAAGGGCCAAAAACAGGATAAAAAGCCACAATTTCTTCATTTTCAATTGCCTTTGTTGATAAAACCAATCAGTTTTTCAAATTCCTCGTCGTTTTTAAAGCTGATGGTGAGCGAGCCTTTGCCTTTGCTGTCGCGGTTCACTTTCACGTTCATCTTCAAGGCTTTCGACAAGGTGTCAGCTTGAGTCTTAAAGCTTTCGGGCAGAATGTTTTTCTGTTTCTTGACCGGAGTCTTCTCACGTGCCAGCGTCTCCACCTGGCGCACGCTCAGGTCTTCGTCGATTATGCGCTTCAGAAGGATGAGCTGTTTTGTCTTGTCGTTGATGTTGACCAAGGCTTTGGCGTGACCCATGGTGATGAATCCGTCGCGGATGGCGATTTGGATTTCGGCTGGCAACTTTAAGAGTCTCAAGAAGTTAGATACTGTTGAGCGGTCTTTGCCCACTTTCTCGCTGAGTTTGTCTTGTGTGAGCTGACATTCTTCGATGAGGCGTTGATAAGATATTGCCACTTCGATAGCGTTGAGGTTCTCGCGGTGGATGTTCTCTATGAGCGCCATCTCCAGCATTTGCTCGTCGTTTGCCACGCGGATGAACACCGGGATCTTCTTCAGTCCGGCCATTTTCGATGCGCGCAGACGGCGTTCACCTGAGATGAGCTGATATTTGTCGTAGCCCATCTTGCGCACCGTTACCGGCTGTATAACTCCTTGGTTTTTAATCGATTCAGACAACTCGTTGAGTGCTGTCTCGTCGAAATCGGTTCTCGGCTGGAACGGGTTCGTCTCGATTTTGTCGATCTCGATTTGCGCTATGGCACCTGCCACGTAGTTTCCAGAGATGTCGGCAGAAGTGATGTCCGTTTCGGGGCTTTGCAGTATGGCGTCGAGTCCGCGGCCGAGTCCTCTGTTTTTATTTTGTGTTGTCATTTTCAATGTTGTTGCGTTCTAAAAGTTCTCTGGCGAGGTTGAGATAGTTGATGGCACCGCTGCTTGCCGCGTCGTGCATGATGATGGTTTGGCCGTAGCTCGGCGCCTCGCTGAGACGTGTGTTGACGTTGATGATAGTGTCGAACACCATCGACTGGAAATGAGTCTTAACCTCGTCGACGACCTGTTTCGAGATACGGGTGCGGCTGTCGAACATGGTGAGCAGTATGCCTTCGATGTCGAGGTCGGGATTGAAGCGCGACTGCACTATCTTGATGGTGTTGAGCAGTTTGCCGAGACCTTCGAGGGCGAAATACTGGCATTGCACCGGGATGATGACCGAGTCGGCGGCTGTCAGTGAGTTCACGGTGATGAGACCCAGCGACGGCGAGCAGTCGATGATGATGAAGTCGTATTCATCTCTGATAGGCGCGAGGCAGTTGCGCATCATTTGTTCGCGTTGCGGTATGTTGATGATTTCTATTTCCGCTCCCACGAGGTCGATGTGTGCCGGCAGAAGGTAGAGGTTAGGTGTCTCCGTCTCCTTGATGATAGTGCGCGGGTCGAGTTTGTCGATGATGCATTCGTAGATGCTTGCGTCGATGGTTTTCGGGTCGAAGCCCACGCCCGAGGTGGAGTTGGCTTGTGGGTCAGCGTCGATGAGTAACGTCTTGTGTTCCAACACCGCCAGACTCGCCGCCAGGTTTATCGCGGTGGTAGTTTTGCCTACACCGCCCTTCTGATTTGCTATCGCGATAATCTTTCCCATTGCTAAAAATTATGTATTAATTCAAACGTACAAAGATACGGAAAAATTTTGAATTATCTAAATAAAAAATAAATTTTTAAAGGATAAGATGCCTTCGGCATGATAAGAAAGATAAGAAGGATAAAAGGAATCTCTCCCCCTTATCCTTCTTATCCTTTTTATCCTTAATTATCCTTCTTATCCTGTTTATTTCTTCTCCATGTCGTTGAACCAATCCTCGACGTCGTCTTTATCGGCATCTATTGGTTCATCGTAGGTCTTAGGCTCGTCGAAATAGCCTTCAGGATATTCGCCTGTCTCGATGAAATTCAGGGTTTCCTTCAGTGCGTTGGCGAATTTCTCAAAATCTTCCTTGTAAAGGAAAATCTTGTGTTTCTCATAGAAGAAGCGGTTTTGCTCATTGCTGAAGCGGCGCTTGCTCTCGGTGATGGTGATGTATTTTTCATCGCCTCTTGTTGCTTTCACATCGAAAAAGTAGGTGCGTTTTCCTGCACGTACCGGTCTCGAAAACAATTCCTCACGATTGTTCATCTTTTCATTTTCTTCCATACTATTCCTATTTTGATGTTAAAGAATTCGATGCAAAGATAAACGTTTTTTTTATTGAAATATGTTTTTTTTCAAAAAAATTACGCCCAGAGTTGTTTTCCGTAGGTTCTCTTATAGACAAGATAAGAGATGCCGCCGTAGACTATCGTCTGGATCCACAGCATGTTGATTTCGTGTTGCACGTCGAGGAGGTTGGCGCCCATCTCGGTGATTCGCACGTAGCCGTTCACGCCGAAGGTTGATGGGAACAGCCATGAGAATCCTTTCCAGAAGATCGGGATGTTGCTCGCTGGCCACGAGATTCCGCTGGCAAACAGCAGCGGAATAGAGATGAACACGAACATGATGATGAACGATTCCCTGTCGTGAGCTATCGACGACAGCGAGATGCTGAAGAACACGCAGGCCGCTATGTAAGGCACCATGAATGCCAGCAATGTCTGCCATCGCCAGATATGCACTAGGTTGAACAAAGGCGGCACAATGCACACGAGATACAACGCTACCAGAATGTAGATGGTGAAAATGACCGACGATTTGCCTAAAAGCACCTCGATAGGGTTCTTTCCGATGATGTGCGGCTCGGCTATTTTCTTGCGCACCTTCTCGCGTTCCTCGCCAGCCATCATGCCGACGCCGAGAACCATCGTCTGCTGGATGATCATCATCAGGACGGCAGGGATGAGGAATGTGGCGAAGCCGCTCTGGGTGTTGAACATCGGGACGTACTTGTACTCGATAGGATACTGAAACACTGAGATTTGCTCCTCGGTGGCGCCTGGTATCAGCTGCGCTTTTATCTCTTTGTTCATGTCGAGCGATACCTCGGTGCAACTGCTCAAAACGGCTTTGTAGTAAAGCAGTCCGCTCATGTCGGAGTAGAGCTGAACAGTGGTCTGACGCATCTCGGCGATGTCTTTTTCAAATTCCTTCGGGATGTAAATCAGGCAGTAGGCGTCGCGATGATGAATCATATCCTTGGCCTCTTCGAGATCCTGGCAATGCGAGATAATCTGCACGTCGGCGGAGGCATCCACACGACGCATGAACTCACGGCTTAGAAGCGAGTGGCTGTTGTCGACGACCACCGTAGGCACCTCGCGGACACTTTCGTGATTGTACAGATATGCGTAAAGAAGCGGGTATAACAACGGCACGATGATGAAGAAGACTATCACGCCTTCATCGAGCAACGCGCATCGCATCTCGTATGCCCAGACTTCTATCGTATTTCTTAACCATTTCATAATCAACAGTTTAATGCGTATAATGGTATTCGAGTAAGAATTTCTTCAATCTGCCAAGCACCATTATCGGGAGTGCCAAAAACGCTATCTGGATGGCTATGTTGAGCCATGAATAGTAGATTGGCAGTCCGTTGAGGGCCTGGTCGACGTATATGAGGAAGTAATGACGCAGCGGGAAGAGCCACGACAGGCCTCTCAGCGTCGCAGGAAAGGCCATCTGCGGGAACGAGAATCCCGAGATAGGGAAGGAGAGCACACCCCAGAGGGTGGCGAGACTCAATGCCCAGCGCAGTGACGGCAGCGCGCCGCAGAAGAACACGCCGAACGCCAGTGAGGCGTTGATTAACATCAGCATGTTGAGGATCATTGGCCAGATGCCGCTGTTGAGAGGGAACTTCCACACTCCGTAGAGCAGGAACAGACAGAAGATGCCCATCAGCAGCCAGGTGTAGACCTGCGGAATAAGCTTGCCGAGCAAGGCCTTCACGATGTCGTTGTCGGCCATGGCGAGCCATTCCTTCGAGGTTCCTTCCTTCAGCTCCACGTAGATTGAGTAAATCGTCACCTGCATGATGAGCAGCATGATGATACCCGGGAGGATGGTGTTGCACAGATACACCGAGTAGTTAAGACTCGGGTTGTTGACGGCGTGCATCTCCATCTTGATTGGCTGAAGCACCGCCATCGCCTGGTCTTCGGTGTAACCTTTGGCATAAAGTGTAGCCCGTCCGACGGCTCCGGAGGCGTATTCCGACATCATCTTCATGTCGCGGTATGCCAATGAGCCTGGGATGAGGTACGACGCGGCGGTGTAGAACGACACCGTAGGCTGCTTGCCGCTAATGGCTAGCTGTGTCGTGCCTTTCGGGATGTAATAGAAAGAATAAATCTTTCCTTTTTGCATGGCTTCGCGTGCCGTGGCGACATCGGGATAATGCTCGATGATGTTGGTCTGCTGGAACGAGTCGAGGTTGCGTATCACCTCACGGGTAGTGGCGGTGTTGTCTTCGTCGACGACGCCCGCTGGCAGCTCCGACGGCAGTCCCTCGCCCATAAGCGTGGTGAAGAAGAGGAAAGCCATGACGGGGGCGATGACCATACAGAACGTATAGATTCCCCGCGCCAGCATCCTTTTCTGCTCACGCATCGCGATAGCCCATATTTGATTCAGTCCTTTCATTTTTTATCCTCACCGACTCTGTAAATGACAGTCATACCTGGTCTTAAGCCTTCGACCTTAGCTACCGGCACGGCGCGCACCTCGAAGGTCTTGAGGTCGTATTGACCAGTCTGCTTGGTGGCTTTCCATGCGGCGTAGTCGCCTCTGTCTTTCATATAGTTGACTTCCATGACGACCGAAGCGCCGTGCAGTGCAGGAAACTCTGCGGTGAAACGGCTTCCGATAGGCAGTTTGCTGAGGTGGTCCTCACGCACGTTGAAGGTGGCCCACATGTCGTCCATCATGGCGATGTTCATGATAGGGGCGCCGGTGCCGACCAGCTCGCCGATGTGCGGGAAGATGTCGGTGACCTCGCCGTCGGCGTAGGCCAGGAGTATGGTCTCGTGGATGTAGGAGTCGACTTCGGCGACGGCGCCTTTAGCCTGCGCGACCTTGGCGGCTGCCATCTCCTTGTCTTCTTTCTGCGCGCCCTTCACAGCCATGTCGTACTGCGATTTCGCGGCTTTCTCGGTGGCGACGGCGGCATCGTACTGCGCCTTCGTCTCGTCGTATTTCTGCTCGCTCACCACGCCTTCTTTATAAAGGTTCGACACGCGTTTGAACGACTTCTCCCAGATGTCGCGGTTGACGATTGACTTCTGCCATAGCTCATAGGCTCCTTGAATCTGCTCCTCGCGTGCTCCGCCTTCAGCCTTGTCGTTCAACGCCTGAGCCGCGCTCTTCACAGCCTCGGCCTGGGCTTTCTTTGCCATGACCTCAGGTGCCTCGATGATTGCCAGAGTATCGCCGGCTTTCACCTGCTGACCTTCTTTTACTCTGAATTCAAGGATTCTGCCTGGAACCTTGCTCGAGACACGGTATTCCGTGACCTCCATCTGACCCTGCATGATTTCGTTTGTACGACCGTAAGTTATTGAGCCGATGACACATACGGTTGCTATTACTATTCCCAACACCGCCAATGCGATGAAAGTGTTGATTCGTTGAGTTTTTTCTGTTGCCATAATTATTCAAGTTTTCCGATAGATTTCTTTAAATATGTGTTAGCCATGATGACATCGATTTTGGCGTCGATGTATTCCGAATGTGCCTGCATCCAAGAGGTCTGTGCGGCTTCGAGCGTCGACGACGGTATCATCCCCTCGTTGAATCCGACCGTTGCCATACGCAGGTTTTCCTCGGCATCCGACATCTTTTCGGTGGTCATCTGAAGACGCGACTCGGCCTCTTTGATCTGTTTCTCATATTGGCTCACCTGAAGCATCACAAGTTGCTTGGTGTCCTCGAGTTTGAGCTGTGTTATCAAAGCTTCCGACTTGGCCTTGCGAACCTTGTTGTAGCCTTCGCCGAAATGGAAGAGCGGCACCTTGGCGACCACGCCGAAGTTGTAGAATCCGTGGAACTCGTTCTCGAATCCGTTGAAAGCCGAAGGGTTGGTCACGATGTAGTTGCCGAATACCGCGACGGTAGGAAGAAACTCCGAACGGGCGATGTTCACCTTTTTGTCGTAGATCTTCGTGGCTATGTCGAGGCTCTGCAGCTCGGGACGGTTGTTCATGATGTCTTCCTCAGTGTATTCAGGGTTATAGACCGGAATCACCACGTCCTCAAGTTCCTCGTCGGCGAGGATGATGTTGGTGTCGAGTGGCAGTCCGCAGCTCTGGCAAAGCAGCATCTTTGAAAGGGCGAGGCCATTTTGCACCTTTATCAGAGTGAGCTCGGCGTCGTTGAGTTTCACCTTCATCGAGAGCTTGTCGGCGTTGGTGGCCATGCCTTCGGCAACGAGTTTGTCGACGTTGTCGGTCATGGTGCGGAGCAGCTCGACGTAGTTTTGCGTGAGTTTCTCTTTGTTTGCCAGCGACACGATTTGCCAATAGGCTTTGTCGGTGGTGACGATGATCTCCTGTTGCTCGGTTGTGAGCTGCATCTGCGCGAGGTCTTGAGCGTAGCGTGCCATCTTGTTGTAGGCGCGTATCTTACCTCCGGCGTACACAGGCTCCATCACGGTGACCATTCCGGCGTAGACGTTACGTGTGTCGAGGGTGAATTGGTTGGCGATATCCTCTCCGATGAGGTCGAGGGCCTGCAGCGCGCCAAGGTGATGGATTTTGTAGATAAGTTGCTGAAGCTCAGGGCTGTTCATGATGATTTGCATCATCTCGGGGTTCTGCATCAGGTTGAGAAGGATAGGGTCGATGATGCCGTTGACGCCGCCTTGGAGGGTGCTTCCCATGGTGCTCAGGGTGTTGAGCTTGTCGTCGCTGAGCAGCTGAATCTCCTTCTCGTTGTGCATGTAGGTGCCTTGAGCCGAAATCTTAGGCAGGTAGTTCGAGAACGCTATTTTCTTGTCGTAGTTGGCAATGTTGACCTTCTCCTGCGCAATCTTGAGATTGTTGTTGTTCTCAAGAGCCATGTCGCGGCATTCCTGCAACGTCAGGACCTGCTGCGCGACTGTGGAGAGGGTCGCCATCAAAATCACGGCGAGAATCGCTAAATTCCTTTTAATTTTTACACTTTTCATTGTTTTTATAATTATTTATATCTCTTTTTCTTTTTTTTCTTTCGGTCGCCTTCAGCTCAAAATTGATGACCGCATGGCATCCAAAAAATCACGATGCAAAATAACAACACTTTTTAATATCTGTAAAGGTCAAAAAGTGACTAAAAAGTATCTAAAGGTCGAATTTTTGTAAAAAAAATAATAAAATATGAAGAAATATATGTACTTTTGTCGAAAAATTTGTCTTTATGGATAAAATATACAATAACTTTTCGCTCTCGAAGGTGAAGGAACTGTTTCTGAAGGATGAAATCGTGAGCATTGGTGATGATTTTATCATGGCGAGGCAGACCAACGACGTTGATTTTGAATTGCTTAAGTTCCCGAGTCGTATCGACGGATTCGTGGCCGCCTATTGCCGCAAAGGTCGTTTCAAATGCACCATCAACCTTACGGAATATGAGATTCACGACGGCATGTTGGCGGTCAACATACCTAATAATATTATACAGCTGGAGCCGTCAGACCAGAATGACGGCATAGTGGAGTTGACGATTTTCGCGGTGTCGCCGAAATACATGACGACACTCAGCTCCGACCTCGGCAAGATTTTTGTCGATGCCATCAACATGCTGCAAAGCCCTATCATGGAGATGGGACCGGAGGAGGTCGATATTGCCATGCAATATTTCCAACTCATTGATAATGTTATAAATACAGATTCAGAATATCGCAACGACAGCATCAGCTACTTGCTGACGTCGGTGTTTTACCTCATAGGGGGAATGCTGAAAAAACGTCTCGACGCTGTCGACGAAAACGACGAGAAAGCGCCGTCGACGAGACATAAACGTGTGTTTGAGAGTTTCATCGAACTCGTCGAGAAATATCACAACAAGGAGCGCTCGATGGGCTTTTATGCCGACAAGCTTTGCATCACGCCGAAGTATCTCTCAATAATAGTGAAAAAGGTGAGCGGATTCTCGGCACCCGACATCATCGACAAATACGTGATTCTGGAGGCACAGCATCTTCTGCGTCATACCGACTTGAGTATCAAGGAGATAGCCGACCAGCTCAACTTCCCGAACAACTCGTTTTTCTACAAATATTTCAAGGCGCACACAGGTTGCACCCCAAATTCTTACCGACAGAAATAAAAAATGTTTAACTTTGCAAAAATTTGAGTTATGATTAAAAAACATATCCCGAACACCATCACATGCTGCAACCTCTTATGTGGCTGTGTGTCAATATTTTTCACTTGTCACGAGCATATTTTATGGGCTTCAGTGATGATTTTCGCCGCCGCCGTTTGCGACTTCTTCGACGGCTTCGCGGCACGCGCCCTCAATGCCAAATCGCCGATAGGAGGGGAGTTGGACTCGTTGTCGGATGTGGTGTCGTTCGGCGTGGCACCGTCGTTCCTTGTGGCGTGGTTTCTTAGCCAGACCGGCATAGGCTGGTGGGTGTACGATGTAAATATGTTCCCTATGCTGGCGTTCATCTTGGCAGCCTTCGCCGCGGTGCGCCTCGCGAAATTCAACATCGACACTCGCCAGACGAGCTCATTCATCGGACTTCCGGTGCCGGCGGTCGGACTTTTCATAGCGTCGCTGCCGTTTGCCGACATAGCTTTGTTCAGAAATCCTTATTTCCTCCTTGCCATAGTCGCCGTCTTCAGCTGGCTGATGATAAGCGAGGTGCCGTTTTTCTCGTTTAAGATTAAAAATTTACGATTTAAAGAGAATATCCTTCGCTATTTCGTGGTGATTTTCGGCATAGTAGCGGCTATAATCCTGAAACTGAAGGCTTTGCCGTTCATATTCCTCTTCTACATGCTTCTTTCGGTGATTTGCTACAGAGGCGAAAAAATGAAATAAATCATCAAATATTATTCAACTTTGCGAACTTTTCAATATTTTTGCAGTTTATAATGATTTTTTATGTGGAATAAAATTGCAAGTTATATATTAAAATATCGTGTTTTAAACCTTGTAATAGTCTCTGTTTTGCTGATTTTTCTGGGGATTAAGGCTTTTGGCCTTAAGATGGGACACAGCATCGCCAACACTCTTCCCGAAACCGACTCCACCATGGTTGTTTACAGGCAGTTTCTTGAAAAATACGGTCAGGATGGCAACAGCATCTTCATAGGGATGACCGACGACAGCCTTTTCACCCTTCAACGGTATCAGGATTTTTATGATATGAACGAGAAGGTGAGAATGGTGGCTGGTGTCGATGAATGTCTCTCAGTATCAAGGATTTATAACTTAAAAAAGAATGACAGCCTCAAGTGCTTCGAGCTGGCTCAGGTGGTGAAGCAGCGTCCCGAGACTCAGGCTGAGGTCGATTCGATAAAAGATGAGATTTTGAGCCTCGCCATGTACGACGGACTTCTGTTCGACGCTGAGAAGCATTTCACCATGATGCTGCTCTCGATCAACAAGGAATATGCCAACACCGAGCTGCGCCCGGCTATGATAGAGGAGATCAAAAGCATTGTAAATCAATATGGTGAGGCGCATGGCATTGAGATGAGGATATCGGGAATGCCATATATCCGCGAGGTCACGACACAGAAAATGGTGAAGGAGATTGTGGGCTTCACGGCACTTTCCATCTTGGTGGCGGGATTGATTTTGTTTCTGTTCTTCCGCTCATGGCGTCCGCTGGTTTCAGTGGTCTCAATCGTCTTGATATCAGTGGTTTACATGTTCGGAATAATGGTGCTTCTCGACTTCGACGTCACCATTCTGACGGGTGTTTTGCCGCCGTTATTAATAATAATAGGTGTTGAGAACTCCATTTTCATGCTCAACAAATATCATCGTGAATATTTCGAGTGTCACGACAAGATGGAGGCTTTGCGTTCGGTGATAGTGCGCATCGGGCCGGCGAATCTGCTCACCAACACCACCACGGCGGTGAGTTTTGCCTCGTTCATCATCACCAGAAACGTGCTTCTCGTGCCTTTCGGCATACTCGCCAGTATCAGCATCATGCTGACATATATTTTGACGATGGTGCTGCTCCCGACCTTCTTCAGCTATCAGAAAAAGCCGGAGGGTAAGAGCGTTAACTATATGAATAGCAAGAGGATAAACTATATCATGGAGAAGATTTCGACTTTTGTTTTGAGTCGGAAGAGATATGTTTATGCTGTGCTTGGCGTTCTCATGATTATCTGCGTGATAGGTGCCACCAGGATGTCGACATCGGGTCGTGTCGTCGACGACATAGCGAGGAGCGACAAGATGTACAAAGACATCATGTATTTTGAGGATAATGTGGGCGGCGTGATGCCTTTTGAGATTTCCATCGACACCCGTAAGCCGAAAGGGATAATGAATATGGCATTCGTCAGGAAGATGGAGCAGTTGCAGGACTCGCTGGCACTTTATCCTGAGTTCAGCCAGCCTCTCTCGGTGGCTGAGCTGGTGAAATTCGCCCGCCAGGGATTCTACAACGGCAAGCGCGAGCAATACAAGATTCCGAGCAACAACGAGTTCGGTTTTCTGCTGAAATATGTGCCTAAGACGAAAGACGGCAATATGCCGGCTATCATAACGCAGTATGTCGACAAAGACATGCAATGCACCCGCATCTCGGCGCAGATGGCTAATGTCACGACACCGAAGATCGACAGCATCAGCCGTTCGTTGCGCCCGATTATCGAGGAGATTTTCCCTAAGGAGAAATACGACGTGGTGATGACCGGCAGTGCCATGGTGACGCTTCAAGGCACCAACTACCTCATCAGGAACCTCTCGCATTCGCTGCTGCTGGCGTTTATCGTAATCGCCCTGCTGATGGTGGTGACGTTCCATAAAGCAAAGATGGTGGTCGTGTCGTTGATACCTAACCTTATTCCGCTTCTGTTTACCGCGGGCTTGATGGGTGTTTGCGGCATCCCGCTGAAGATGTCGACGATATTGGTGTTCAGCATCGCGCTCGGCATTAGTGTCGACAACACCATTCATTATTTGGCACGCTACCGTTTGCAGATGCGCTACAACAACAACGACATCAAGAAATCGGTGATGGCGGCTATTTTGGAGACCGGTCCGAGCATGATCTATTCGGCGAGCATCCTCATCTGCGGTTTCCTCATCTTCGCCTTCTCGTCGTTCGGCGGAACAAAGATCGTGGGACTGCTGGTGCCGTTTACCTTGCTTATAGCATTGATAACCAATATCTTAGTGTTACCTGCATTAGTTTTGACATTTTATAGAAGAAAGATATGACATCTGTTGAGAAGATTCAGGATTTGATAACTCAATTTATTGAGTCACAAGACTTTATGGGTTCGCCAAGCGAGCTTTACGCTCCAATTGATTATACCATGCGCCAGAAGGGCAAGAGGATGCGTCCGACATTGTGTTTGCTGGCTTGCGAGATGTTTAGCGGCGACATCCGTGAATGTCTGACTCCGGCTGTGGCGGCTGAGATTTTCCATAATTTCACACTCATCCACGACGACATCATGGACGAGGCGCCGTTGCGCAGAGGCTTGGAGACTGTTTACCACAAATGGAACTCCAACATCGCGTTGCTTTCGGGCGACACTATGCTCATCAAGGCGTTTCAGTATGCGCTGAAGACCGATAAGTCGTATTCGCAGGCGGTGCTTGCCGAGCTTTGCAAGGTGGCGCTCGAGGTGTGCGAGGGGCAGCAGCACGACCTGAATTTCGAGACACGCGACGATGTCACATTGGACGAATATATCGAGATGATTCGTCTGAAGACGGCGGTTCTGCTCGGCTCGGTGCTTAAGATAGGAGCCATAGTGGCAGGTGCCGATCAGAAGAATATACAGGCCGTTTACGACTTCGGCATCGATCTGGGCATTGCGTTCCAGCTGCAAGACGACCTCTTCGACTGCTACGGCGACGTGAAGGTGTTCGGCAAGATGCCGGGTGGCGACATCGCCGATAACAAGAAGACCTATCTTTACCTGAAGGCTATGGAGTTGGCATCGGCTGACGATAAAAAACGTCTAGAGGGCTATTTCACCATGCCTAAGGGTCGTGACGACCAGAAGATGCAGGCTGTTTTGGACATCTTCGCAAAATATAACGTGCGCGAAATCGTCAACGATGTGATGACCAATTACTACGAAAATTCATTGAAACACCTCGACCGCATTACGCTTCCTGAGGAGAAGAAGGCGGTGCTGAGAAATTATGCCGATTACCTTTATAATCGAATAAAATGATTACGGCACAAACAAACAACTGTCGCCGTAACTCAAAAACCTAAAATCATGCTCAAGGGCGAATTTGTACGCCTCTTTCCACTTGTCACCAATCAATGCCGACACCAATAATAATAAGGTGCTCTTCGGCTGGTGGAAGTTGGTGATGAGCGCCTTGGTGAGCATGATAGGGCAGGAGGGCGCTATCATCAAAGCAGTGGTGGCATGCAACGCGTCGAGATGATGCATCTCCAGATATTTCAAAATCGCTTCAAGGCTTTCTTTGGCTGTTGGCAACTGTTCTCTGTCTTGATACGGAAACCATTGATTTACATGCAGATTACGTTCGTCAAAACCCTGCTCGAGCAGCATCACTCCAATCCAGTACACCGACTCGATGGTGCGCATGCTGGTGGTGCCCACAGGGATTATCGTCCTGCCAATGTTGTCGTGCAGATGCTCGATGCATTGCTTCTTCACGATGATCGACTCGGAGTGCATCTCGTGCTCGCCAATGGTGTCGGTCGCTACCGGACGGAAGGTGCCGGCTCCGACGTGCAGCGTCACCTCTTCGATGGTGTGTCCTTGCTCTTTCAGTTTGGCTATCAATGGCTTAGTGAGATGCAACGATGCTGTGGGCGCCGCCACCGAGCCTTCATATTTGGCGAAGACAGTCTGATAACGCTCCCTGTCGCTCGGCTCCGCCTCGCGATGCAAATACGGCGGCAACGGAATCTCGCCCGCCGCCTCCAAAACCTCCGCGAAACTGATGTTTTCAGGCTCCCACGAGAAACGTATCAAAGAATACGCGTCGGATTTCTCGAGACGCTCGGCATATAAGACGATGTCTTTTCCTTTGATGTTCAATGGCATGGATAACGTTCCGGTTTTCCAACGACGTGAATTGCCTACCAGACAATGCCATTCCACTGGCGAACCAGCCGAAAACGCCAGCTGGTAATCGCCGTTGCCTGTGATAGGCTCCAGACAGAAAATCTCGATGGCGGCGCCAGAATCCTTCACGAACTGCAGACGCGCCCGCACGACCTTCGTCTCGTTGAAAACCAAAACGGATTTTTCCGGCAAGTAATCGCCGATATTGCGAAAATGATTTTCGACAATATTATTATTTTTCAAAATCAACAATTTCGATGCGTCCCTCTCCGCCAAAGGATATTTCGCGATTCTCTCATCGGGCAGCGGGTAGTCGTATTCAGCGATGTTTATATTTTGAACGTTGGAAATCATCATTAAAACGATATGTTTCTGTCGGGGTATCTCAATTTTGTGATGACGCGCTTCGTGTATTCCGGGAAGTCGCTTTTCATGATCCAGTCGTAGTATTGCGGCTCTTTTTTAAAGACGTCTTCCACGCGCTCGTCCTTGTGTTTGCCGAACTTAAACACCGCCTTGCCCTGCTCGTCGTACACAATCTGTCCCATGAGGTCGGCGTTCTGGTGATGCGACGAGAAATGTGCCAGCTCGGTCATGTCGTTGACCACTGGTTTTGATGTAACTCCTTTATAATCAGTGTATTCGGTGTCTTTATAACGGTCGAGCATCGCCATCAGCACCTCGTAGGTGGCGAAGGTGTCGGCGTTGGCCGAGTGGGCGTTGTCGAAGTCTTTGTTCATGAAGAAACGATAGGCTCCACGAAGGGTGCGCGGCTCCATTTTCATGAAGATGTTCATCACGTCGATGAGCTGGCGGTCCTTGAGGTCGAAGTTGACGCCTGCGCGGATGAACTCCTCGACGAGCATAGGGAGATCGAACTTCAAGATATTGTATCCGGCGAGGTCGCAGTTGCCGAAAAACTTCGAAATCTCCGGCGCGGCCTGCCTGAACGTCTTCTCGTTGGCCACATCGGCGTCGCTGATGCCATGGATGGCTGTCGTCTCAGGCGGAATAGGGATGCCCGGGTTGATACGCCAGGTGCGCTGTTCCTCCTCTCCGTTTACATTGATTCTCAATACACTAACCTCTACGATGCGGTCGTGAATGATATTTAATCCCGTCGTTTCCAAGTCAAAAAACGCTATCGGGCGCTTCAAATTCAGCTTCATATTTTTAATAATTTTAAAGGCGTAAAATTACAACTTTTTTATTATTTTTGTGCCGTAAAAAATTAATTCCTATGAAAAAATTATTCTTTGCGTTAATTACGTCGTTTCTAGTCGTTTCGACTTTTGCTCAGCAGCCTCTCTGGATGCGTTACAACCAAATCTCACCTAAAGGTGATAAGATAGCTTTTGAATACAAAGGAGATATTTATGTCGTTGATGCTCAAGGTGGTACGGCTATGCAGCTGACAACTGCCGCAGCCTACGACTACGCTCCGATTTGGTCGCACGACGGCGAAAAGATAGCCTTCGCCACCGACCGTAACGGCAACTTCGACATTTATGTCATGCCGGCGAAAGGCGGCGTGGCGAAACGTGTCACCACCAACTCGGCCAACGAGACTCCACTGGCGTTTTCGCCCGACGACACTGAGGTTTACTACAGCGCGATGATTCAAAAAGATGCCAAAGACGCTCAGTTCGCCGCAGGCTGGCTCACCGAATTATATAAGGTGTCGGTCGAGGGTGGCCGTCCGCAGCAGGTCACTGCCGCCACTGTCTGTTCGGTGTCGTTCGACAGCGACGGTGAGTCGTTCCTTTACTACGACCGCAAAGGCGGCGAGAACATCTGGCGCAAGCATCAGGTGTCGTCGGTGGCACGCGACATCGTTTATTACAACGCAAAGGAAAAAACACATAAGATATTGACTGTCAACGTCGGAGAAGACCGCGACCCGGTGTTCATGCCCGACCATAAGTCGTTCGTCTACCTCAGCGAGCTGGCAGGCCGCAACAGCCAGAACGTTTACATGATGCAGTGGCCGGCTAAGTTTGAGCCACAGCAAATCACGTTTTTCGAGACGTATCCTGTGCGATTCTTGAGTGTCGCCAATGATGGCACTTTGTGCTACGGCTATCAGGGCGAGATTTATACCCAAAAGATAGGCGAGAAACCTAATAAGGTTGATATTCAGATAGTTAACGACCAGGAAAATGTGCCTGAACGTGGTAAATTCGGCACCGCCTCCGACCTCACTATCACTCCCGACGGCGGCCTCATCGCCTTCGTGTCGCGTGGCGAGGTGTTCGTCACCTCTGACGAGTACCAGACCACCAAACAGATAACTCACACGCCTGAGGCTGAGTCGGATCCGTCGTTCTCGCCCGACGGCAAGATGCTGGTTTATACTTCAGAACGCGATGGCTACTACAACCTCTATCTCGCCAAGATGCAGCGCAAAGAGGATTTGAATTTCGCCTACGCCACCCTCATTGAGGAAGAACGTTTGTTCGACGACGACGGCATCGAGCGCACTTCGCCTCAGTTTTCGCCCGATGGTAAGGAGATTTCCTTTATCGAAGACCGTAAGTTGTTGAAAGTCATAAACTTAGACTCAAAAAAGGTGCGCCAGATAACCGATGGAACACAGCATTACGATACCGATGCCTATCCTTTTGATTATCAATGGTCTCCTGATGGCAAATGGTTCGTCATAACGCTCATTACCAACATGCGCGCCCCGTATTCCGACGTGGGCATCGTATCCGCTGACGGTGACATGAAGATTCATAATATCACCAACGACGGCTATATCACCGGCTCTCCTCGTTGGGCTTTGGACGGTAACGCCGTCATTTTCGGCTCAAACCGCTACGGTATGCGCTCGCACGCCTCCTGGGGCAGCCAAAACGACGCTTTCATCTGCTTCATGAACCAGGACGCCTACGATAAGTTTATGCTTTCGAAGGAAGAATACGAGATTTTGAATAAGGATAGTAAGGATAAGAAGGATAGTAAGGATAAGAAGGATAAGGAGGAGAAGAAGGAGAAGAAAGAGGAGGTGAAAGGTGTTGAGGTTGAATTGGATAGACTTGATGAGCGGGTGGTGCGACTGACTCCGATGTCGTCGAAGCTATCGGGTGCGGTGCTGTCAAAAGACGGCGATAAGTTGTATTTCTTGAGTTCTTTCGAGAAAGGTTATGACCTTTGGGAACTCGATGTTCGTGAGAAATCTACTAAGATTTTGAAGAAACTCGGCAGTGGCGGCGCTCAGCTTGCCTTAAATAAAAAAGGTGACAACATCTACCTGCTCTCTGGCGGAAATCTTCAGAAAATAGAGACTAAAAGCGGCAAGTCGACATCCATAAAATATGATGCCACCATGATGCTCGACCATGCCGCTGAGCGTGAATATATGTACAACCACGTGTTCCTGCAGGAGAGCAAACGTCTCTTCCGTCGCGACCACAACGGTGCTGATATGGATCAGATAAAGAAGGATTTCTATCCGTTCCTGGCGCATATCAACAACAACTACGACTTCGCTGATTTGTTGAGCGAGGTGCTTGGCGAACTCAACGTGTCGCACTCTGGCTCGGGCTATCGTGGCGGTGGCTCCGACGGCGATGCCACGGCACAGCTGGGACTTCTCTACGACTGGAATTACGACAAAGACGGACTTCTCGTCGAGGAGGTGCTGGAATACGGTCCGTTCGACAAGAAATCGTCGAAGGTGAAGGCTGGCGACATCATCGAAAAGATTGACGGCGTTGCGATTACGAAAGATATGGACTATTTCCCGCTTTTGAATAAGAAATCGGGTAAGACGGTGCTTGTATCGATCTACAGCCCTAAAACCAAGAAACATTGGGACGAGGTGGTGAAGCCTGTCTCGCGTGGCGCGCAGAACGATTTGCTCTACAAACGCTGGATCAAACGCAATGCGCAACTCGTCGACAGTCTGTCGAATGGCCGTCTGGGTTACGTCCACATCAAGAGCATGGGCGATGCCAGCTACCGTGATGTTTACGCCGACATTTTAGGGAAATACAACCTCCGTGAAGGCATCGTCATCGACACTCGTTTCAATGGCGGTGGCCGTCTGCACGAAGACATCGAGATTCTGTTCTCGGGCGAGAAATATCTCGAGCAGGTGATTCGCGACAGTGTGGAATGTGTGATGCCGTCGCGCCGTTACGTGAAGCCTTCGATTATGGTGATAGGGGAGGCCAACTACAGCAACGCGCATGGAACGCCGTGGGTTTACAAGCATAAAAACATCGGCAAGCTCGTCGGAATGCCGGTGCCTGGTACCATGAGCAGCGTCACCTGGGAGACACTGCAGGATAACACTTTGTATTTTGGCTTGCCAGTGGTAGGTTACCGCACTGAAGAAGGTAACTATCTGGAAAACAGTCAGTTAGAGCCTGATATCAAAGTCAAGAACACTCCTGAGAAACTCGCCCAAGGCATCGACGAACAGCTCGAAGCCGCTGTCGAGGAGTTGTTGAAAGAACTTGATACTTTCAAATATTGGGGTAAATAGTTAGATGTTAAGCTTCAGCTGTATCGCCTGAACCTGTCGTTTCAGGTCGTTGATGGTGTCGATAAGCTCTTGCTCTCTCGGAACATTCTGATTTTCAGGCATTTCCGAGCTGATGTAATGCACAAATTTCCAAACTTCCTTTATCTCGTTGAGTGGAAGCTCGAACGGCTCGTAGATAGGATTCAGCGAATGAAGCCTCAAGAAGCCGTCGGCTATATGATTCTCAACGATTTTGAACACTATGCCGTCGTCGATGGTGAGGATGATGTATGCCTGTTTGTCGTGTATGCCGTGCCAGTCGAGGACGTATTCGCCGGTGACGTACGACTTGTCGGGAATCGGCAGCATGGAGTCGCCGCTGATCTGGAAGGTGCGGTATTTCCTCTCCTTCGACAGGAACGGCAGGTTGAACGTCGGGAGAATCTTGATGTATTCCGGGTCGGCGTAACCTGTTGTGTATCCGGCCTTTGCGCGTTCCGACACTAGCTCGATGTTCTCGACGTTGTTGCTGTTGACTGTCGTCGCCAGCACCCTGATGTTGCTGCCTTTGAGATGCACGTCGTAGCCCCGCTCGAGCTGGCTGAGCTGGTATTCCCCGATTTTTGTGAGGTCCACCTTTATTAATGTGTCGATGGCGACGTTGAAATATTTCGACAGCGCGACGAGAGCCTCGATGTTAGGTTCCGACACCTCATTTTCGTATCCGCTGAGCGTCGAACGCTTCATATTGAGCGCCACCGCGACGTCGTCTTGCGTCTTCGAGCGCCTTTTTCGCAAAAATTTTATATTGGTACTGAATAACATAGCAAATTTTTTAAAATTTTTCTTGACACGTATTAAAATAATGACTAATTTTTCGTCGCAATTTTTGATTAAAAACATGGCAAAATTACAAAGAATTTTTGAAATGACAAGAAAAAAATGAATTTTTTTAGTTTAGAGTTGAGAGTAGTTTTAAAGTGTAAAGTTAATAGTGGAAAGGACAGTATTACATCTTGATTTGGACACTTTTTTCGTGTCGGTGGAGCGCTTGATAAATCCGGCGTTGGAGCGGCGTCCGGTGATAGTGGGCGGCATGGGCGACAGGGGTGTCGTGTCGACCTGCAGCTACGAGGCGCGTCGGTTCGGCGTGCATTCAGCCCAGCCGATGCGTCTGGCGAAGCAACTGTGTCCGCAGGCGGTGTTCATAGGCGGCGACATGGAGCTTTACAGCCGCTATTCGCGTCTTGTGACAGAGATAATCGCTGACCGCGCTCCTGTTTTCGAGAAGACCAGCATCGACGAGCATTATATAGATATCACCGGCATGGACCGTTTCTTCGGATGTTACAAATGGGCGCACGAGCTGCGCGAGACGATAATGAAAAACTCGGGACTGCCAATATCTTTTGGGCTTTCCGAAAACAAGACCATCTCGAAGATAGCCACCGACGAGGCGAAACCCAATGGCGAGCTGCAGGTACTGCATCCGCAGGTTCATACGTTTCTCGACCCGCTGTCGATAGGCAAGATTCCGATGGTCGGAGCCAAGACGTTTCAGCTGCTGCGTTCGATGGGGATAGTAACTATCGGCGACTTCCGTCAGATGCCAGATGTCGTTGTGAGTCAGGCACTTGGGAAAAACGGCATCGAGATTTGGAAGAAAGCCAACGGCATCGACACCACGCCAGTGCAGCCCTACGAGGAACAGAAGTCGCTGAGCAAGGAACACACCTTCGAGATCGACACCATCGACATAGTGTTGCTGAAGAGCGTGTTGGCAAGGATGGTGGAACGGCTGGCCTTCGAGCTGCGGTCGCAGACCAAGCTCACGGGCTGCGTCACGGTGAAGATACGCTACTCCGACTTCGACACGCACAGCATGCAACGGCAGATACAGTACACCTCGTTCGACCATATTTTGTTGAACACGGTGTACGACATCTTCGACAAGCTCTACGACCGACGGATGCTGATCAGGCTCATCGGAGTGCGATTCAGCGGCCTCGTCGGAGGCACCCAGCAGCTCGATTTATTCGATGATAAGACGGAAATGACAAATCTCTACGGTGCTTTGGATAAAATTAGGAAACGATTTGGGAAAAATGCAGTCTTTAGGGCTATTGGCTATTAGCTATTGGCAAAGAATTAATTGCCAACGGCCAAAAGCCAAAAGCTAACGTTATGTATTTGAACGTTCGGTCATATTGCAGTTTGTGCTTCGGCACTGTCTCCATCGAAAATCTGGTGGAGCTGGCGAGTAGTCTGCATATTCCGGCGATGGCGCTTACCGACATCAACAACACCATGGGCGTCATCGATTTCGTGTTTGAATGCAAGAAATACGGCATCAAGCCGATTGCGGGCTGCGAGTTTAGGAACGGCGACGAGCTGCTTTATATCGCGATTGCCAGAAATAACGAGGGTTTCCGTGAAATCAACGAGACGCTGACGCAGCATAACATCAGCAAGACACCTTATAATAACGACGCGCCGCAGTGGAACGATGTGGCCGTAATTTACCCTTTTGGGAAACGAAAAATAGCTCAACTCGCTGATAATGAATTCATTGGAGCGCGACTGTCACAGGTGTCGCGACTGCTGACCTCCGATTTGCGGAACCATCAGGAAAAGCTGGTGATAGCACAGCCTGTCACCTTCCTCGACGAGAAGTCGTTCGAGGTGCATAAAAATCTTCGGGCAATCGACAAAAATATACTGATTTCGAGGCTCGAAAACCATGCCTCGGCCGACGAGATAATGCTGCCGCCAGAGAAGCTGAAGGCTGCGTATGCATTGTTTCCTGAGATGATAAAAACGACGGAAGCTATTGTAAATCAATGCGGTATAGATTTTGATTTTGAGACACCGAAGAATAAAAAGACGTTTACCGACAGCGTTTACAACGATGTGGAGCTGTTGCGGAATATGACGCTCGAGGGCATGAAATACCGTTACGGACTGCATAACGAGGAGGCGAAAAGGCGCATAGTGAAAGAACTCGATATCATCGAGAGCATGCGGTTCGCCTCGTATTTCCTCATCGCCGCCGACATTGTGCGGCACTCCATGTCGAGGGGGATTTATCATGTGGGACGAGGCAGCGGAGCCAACAGCATTGTAGCTTACTGCTTGAGAATCACCGATGTAGACCCGATAAGCCTAGACCTTTATTTTGAACGTTTTTTAAACCCGAAACGAAGCAGTCCGCCCGACTTCGACATCGATTATTCATGGAAAGACCGCGACGAGGTGCATCGGTATATTTTCGAGCGTTACGAAGACAGGCATGTGGCTCTGCTTGGTGCCACGGTGACGTTTCGCGACAACTCTGTCTTACACGAGCTTGCCAAGGTGCACGGCATCCCGAAAAACGACCCGTTGCCGCGCTCGGTCTTCGACCTCGCGCAGCAAATCCTCGACTTCCCGAACGTCCGCTCTATACATGCCGGCGGCGTGCTGATAACCGAGGAGCCGATAACGTGTTATTCCGCCCTCGACATGCCGCCCAAAGGCTTCCTGACGACACAATGGGATATGTATGTCGCTGAGCGTCTGCGGGTTGAGAAGCTCGACATCCTCAGCCAACGCGGCATCGGACACATACACGACGCAGTGGAGATGATACACAAAAACCGAGGCCTAAACATTGATATTCATCGAGTTGAGGATTTTAAGAAAGACGAGAAGGTGAAAAACCTGCTGCGCAACGCCGAGACCAACGGATGTTTTTACATCGAGAGTCCTGCGATGCGCGGACTGCTAAGGAAGCTGCGTTGCGACGACTACAAAACGCTGGTGGCGGCTAGCTCCATCATCCGTCCCGGGGTGGCGAAATCGGGCATGATGCGGCAGTACATACAACGCTTTCACGACCCGCAACACATTGATTATCTGCATCCTGTGCTGAAAGAACAGCTTCACGAGACCTACGGCGTGATGGTGTATCAGGAGGACGTGCTGAAGGTGTGCCACCACTTCGCGGGCCTTGATTTGAGTGACGCCGACGTGCTGCGCCGCATGATGAACCATAAAAGTCGCCGCAAAGACGAGATGCAGGAACTGACCAAGAAGTTCTTTGATAACTGTAAATCAAAAGGTTACAGCGACGGGGTGACACGCGAGGTGTGGCGGCAGATCGAGTCGTTCGCCGGTTATTCGTTCTCGAAGGCGCACTCCGCCTCGTATGCCGTGGAGAGCTTCCAGAGCCTGTTTCTGAAAGCCTATTTCCCGCTCGAGTTTCAGGTGGCGGTGATCAACAACTTCGGCGGCTTTTATCCTACGTGGGTGTATTTCAATGAGTTACGACGACAAGGAGGCATCATACATCTGCCATGTGTCAACATGAGCGAATACCTGACCACGCTGCACGGCAAGGTGGCGTACATAGGCTTCGTGCATCTTCAAGGCTTGGAGACTGACTTTGCGCAAAACATTGTTAATGAACGACTTGCGAACGGAAAATATCGCGGCCTGGCTGACTTCATGGAGCGACTGCACCCGAAGATGGAGCAGATGACGATTTTGGTTCGCAGCGGCGCCTTCGCGTTCACTGGTCAGAGCAAGCCCGCGCTTCTTTGGGAGGCTCACGTCTACAACGGAAAGATGTCGTCGTACCGCAACAAATTCCATGGGATGAGAGGCTGCTTGTTCGAGCCTCAAACCGTTGATTATCAACTACCTGACTTGCGGTCGCAGCCGCTCGATGACGCTTACGACGAGATAGAGCTGTTTGGCTTTCCGGTCACACTCACGTGGTTCGACATGCTGAAGACGCGGTTTCGTGGCGAGGTGTTCGCTAAAAACATGTTGCAATACGTTGGTAATCAATATCGTATGCTGGGACATCTGGTCAGTTTGAAGTACGTGAAGACGAGTAGGGGCGAGCTGATGCATTTCGCCAATTTTTTGGATGCCAACGGCGACGTCTTCGATGCCACGATATTTCCTAACACATTGAAAACCTATCCGTTACAAGGCAATGGAACCTATCTAATGCTAGGAAAAATCGTCGAGGAATTCGGTCATCCCAGCATTGAGGTGCAGAAACTGGCAAAAATGGAAATCCAAGAAAAGTTTGGAGTTTGATCACTTCAAGCTCCAAACTTAGATGTCAAGTCCCGGTGCGTCGACATTCAGCATGTTGTAGAGGTCGTCGATTCCCATGCTGTCGAGGGTGCGCTGGACGAATGGAGCGTGTTTGCCTTGTTCGGGCGTGAAGCCGTCGTTATGAATCTCGTTTTTCAAGAAATCGTTGAGTTTTTCAAAGACCTGGTCGTTCAAATCCCAGCAGAAATAATTGTTGCTGTCGGTGAAGAAGTCGAAAATGTCTTTGCCATGCTCACGACGCACGCCGTGGAAGTTGTCGGCTACGATGTAACGCGTCAGGCCGAAAGGGTAGAGGTCGGTTATGAGCTCGCACTCGTCTTGCAACGACAGCGAACACACGCCGTTATCGTTGATTTTGAACTCACCGCCGATGCGCGGACGATGCTTGGTATAATAAAAATCTTTCGCCTTCAGCGCGTCGTCCTCACTCGGGAAACGCATGTAAAAATCGTAGTATTTATGCTCCATTTCAGAGATTTTTCATTTTTAAAGTGCAAAAATACGAAAAAATTGAGCATCGTATGAAAATTTTTTGTATTTTTACAAGCTTAAAATTAATTAAACAAGATAATAGTACAATAATGTTTGTAACCATTTTAACTCTCTCATTGACAGCAGTTTACGGTTTTTGACATTATTCTAAAAGAAAATAATAAAATAAAAAATAGCAAAAAATGAAGAAATTATTGGTCATTGTAGCTGCCCTCGTGGTTTTCGCAGGACAGATGTTCGCGGCTCCTGTTGATGTCAACACAGCAAAGGAACTTGGAGCTAAGTATTTGAGAAACAATGTTGAACATGTTTACACCTTTAGCAACGACGAAGGTGTGGCGTATCTTTATGTTTTTAACTACGCCAACGGTTTTATAGTGATGGCGGCCGACGACCGCGCATATCCTGTTTTGGGTAATGGCGACGAAGGTGCTTTTGATGTCAACAATATTCCTGACGGCATGCTTTATTTCTTTGGCCACTATGGACGTCAGATTCAGTATGCTATTGATAATGAATTAGTTGCAGATGCTGATGTGGCTGAGCAATGGGATCTGCTCCGCAAGGAAGGTGTCACAACAAAAACAAGAATGGAAAAAGCGGTGCAGCCTCTTTTGACTACTACATGGAATCAGGATTGGCCATATAACTATTATGCTCCGGCTTGCCAAAGCTATTGGACTAACAACCATTGCTATGCAGGTTGCGTGGCGACAGCTATGAGCCAGGTGATGAAATACTGGAACTGGCCTGAGACTGGCGTGGGTGAGCATTCATACAGCTCGAGTTCATACGGCGGAACATTGTCGGCCAATTTCGGCGCAACGACTTACGAATGGTCGATAATGCCAAACTCAGTGACTTCGGCTAATGCCGGCGGTTTGGCAGTCGCGTTGTTGATGTATCACTGCGGTATCGCCGTGGATATGGACTTCGCTCCAGACGGCAGCGGAGCTCACACCGAGGATGTGGGTCCGGCATTGATTGATTATTTCAGATATGGTGCCGGCGTTCATATTGAAAACCGCGACAACTATACAAGAACAGCATGGGAAGACAAGCTTATCGCACAACTTGACCGTGGCATTCCTTTCGTTTATGCCGGTTCTGACAGCAACGGCGGCCATGCCTTCAACTGCGACGGCTACAACGACCAGCGTAGATTCCATTTCAACTGGGGTTGGAGCGGTTCCGGCAACAACTATTTCCAAATTGACGCTTTGAATTCCGGTAACGGCAACTTCAATAATTATCAAAGAGCTGTGTTTGATATCATTCCTGACTATATCTACAATGCCATGGTTCCTGCTATCGAGACTATGGAAGTTGGAGTGGCCGACGCTATGACAAAGACAGTGAACATCAGCTGGACAGTGCCTACAGTATCGATCTCGGGCAGCCCTCTGACTTCAATTCAGCAGATTGTCTTGAAACGTAACGGTCAGACAATTCAGACTTTTGACAACCCTCAGCCAGGCACAACACTTTCGTTTGAAGATAATGTGGCTAGTTATGGCGCATACAAATATACTATTGTCGGCAAAAACGACGGCTATGAAGGCGAGGCATTCTCAAAAGCGGTGGTGGTAGGACCAAGCTGCACATGGAAATTCGTGTGCCAGACCACATCCTTCCAGGGATGGGGCGATGGCAAACTTCTTGTCGTAAGCGCTAACGGCACAGTGTTCCATGAGATTCAGATGACAAGCTCATCACCATTGTCGGAAAAAGTAGTATTCCCTGAAGGTGGCTTCTCATTACAATGGTACGCTCCATCAACAACAATCGCTTCATTGACAATCACTTTGAAAGACTCGGCAGGACAGAACGCCTACACATTCACCGGCTCATCGTCACAGCTGAACGGCACTATTTATACAGGCAACAACGACTGCCCTAACTGCACCGCGCCTACCAACTTGGCTGGTGAGTTCACATATCAGGGAGGCGCTAGCGGAGCACAGCTCGCATGGGCCTGCACCTACACTCCTTCGAAATTCAAGATTTACAGAAGCAACGACGGCAACGAATATACCGAAGTGGCAGCTATCGACGGCAGCGAGAACTCATATTTCGACGCCGTTGCCAATGGCACATATTATTATAAGGTGACAGCCTACAACTCGGCTTGCGAGTCGAACCCAGCTGTTACACCAAACAACACCGATTACGTGGTGGTAGCGGTGATGGCAGTGGCTGAAAACTCAATCAACGCCCGTTTGTATCCGAATCCTACATCAGGCAATCTGAAGATCGAGGCTAATGCCATCAAGACAGTGGCGGTGTTTAACCTCGTCGGACAGAAGGTCTATGAGGAGGCAGTCGATGGTAACGAGTGCGTTGTCAACATGAAAGATTTCGGAAGCGGCATCTACATGGTGAGAATCCAGGCGGCCAACGGCACAACAACACAGAAAGTATCAGTAATTGAATAAGAAATAAGTAAAACAAATTATTAATTTAACAATTTAATCACAATGAAAAAACTATTATTGTTAACAGTGGCTGTAGTCCTCGGAATGGGCGCAATGTTCGCAAATCCTGTCGACGTCAATGCAGCTAAGTCGCTCGGACAGAAGTTTGTCCAGGCTAACTTTGAGAAGACCATGAGAGCTGATCTCGAACTCTACTACACGGTGACATCCGACAACGGTGAGCCATGTGTTTATGTTTTCAACATCGGAAATGAAGGTTTTGTTATGGTGGCAGCATCCGACAACGTGCGTCCTATTCTCGCTTATTCTGAGAATGGTCCATTCGATGCAAGCAACCCATACAACGGCGCTATGTTCATGCTTGAGACTTATAAAAATAGTATCAGCTATGCTATTGAGGAGAACATCGCAGCTACTCCTGACATCGCCGGTATGTGGAAATCACTCGAGAACTGCGGTAAGTTGAGTGACAAGAGAGGTGGTAGGGTTGGCCCACTTGTACAGACCAAATGGAACCAGAACAGCCCTTACAACCTCTATGCTCCAGCAACACAGGGCGGACATGCAGGCGCCGGCGGACGTTGCTATGCAGGTTGCGTCGCTACAGCTATGAGCCAGGTTATGAAATACTGGGATTATCCGGAGCATGGTGAAGGCAGCCACGGCTACAACTGCGTCGGTTATGCTCCTACCTATTATAATTATGGCTATCAATATGCCAACTTCGGTGAAACAACATATCACTGGAATTTGATGCCAAGATCATTGAATAACGCAACAGATGAGCAGATTGACGCTGTCGCTACATTGATGTATCACTGTGGTGTTTCGGTGGATATGACATTCGACTGGGATGGTAGCGGTACATATTCAGACCTCGTCCCTCCAGCGATGGCATCATATTTCGATTATGACTATTGCCAGAAGAAGAGCAGAAACTCATATTCTCTCGTTAACTGGATCAGCATGCTGAAGGCTGAATTCGACCTCGGCCGTCCTGTTTATTATTCAGGTCAGAGCTCAAGCGGCGGTCACGCTTTTGTCGCTGATGGTTATAACGAAGATGACTTCATCAGCTTCAACTTCGGATGGAGTGGTTCAGACGATAACTGGTATCAGGTCGACGCTATCGACTATTCTTCAAGCGCAGCGGCTATCTTCAACTACGTCCCGACACCTGTTTATAACAACACAATTCAGGCTCCTACAAATGCTTCAATCACAAAGACAAGCGACGTCGCACAGGAGGCTACCATTGCTTGGACAAATCCTAGCAAGACTATGAACAACCAGAATCTTACTTCGATTGATCAGATAGTCATCACAAGAGACGGCAATGTTATTTACACAGCAAATAACCCTACTCCAGGCGCAAGCATGACATACGTTGATAACACTGTTCCTTGCTACAGCACTTTCGAATACAAGATTTTCGCTGTTAAAGAAGGCGTCAACGGCTCACCGGCAGTCTTGTCAGAGTCATTCGGCCCGACATGCCAGTGGAAGATCGTCGCCACATCAGGTGACATGCAAGGCTGGAAGAGCGGTTACATCATCGCTTACGACGGAGCTGGTCGTGAAATTGACAGATTCACTATGACAAACGGCAACAATACAACCTATAACATGGATGTTACCATCGGTAAGGTTTCATTTGCATGGAAAGCCGGCTCAGCCAGTGTGAATTTGACATTCAAGATCAAAGATGCATCAGGAAATGTTGTTTATGAATATAATGGAGCATCAGGCAGTATTCCTGCCGGTGTATTTTGGACAGGCAACAACGGCTGCGGCAACGAGGCTCCTGCTTTGACAACAGGTGAATTGTTCGCTTCAACAAATGGTGACAATATCGTCCTTACTTGGACAGGCTCGGCAAAACCAAATTACGGTGTCAACATCTACCGTGACGGTCTGCTCTTCGAACTCGCTCACGAAAATCAGTTCGTCGACGAGGCTCCAACACTTGGCGGTCACTGCTACCAGATCTGCGTACTCGGCGAAGGCGGCGAATCGGTGATGTCGAACGAGGCATGCGCTACAGTGGGCGATGGCTGCAACCCGGCACGAAACCTCTGGTTTGAACTCCAGGCAAATGGCAAACCAACCATCACATGGGCTACACCAAATCCAAGCACAGGTCTTAGCGGATATTATATCTATAGAAAAGTCAATGACGACGGCGAATACGAACAGATTAAGCTCGTCGGAGCAAACAAGACCGAATACAAAGAGAACAAGACAATGGAAAACGGCAACTGGTACTACTATAAAGTTGTCGCTTACTACAAAGATATCGATTGCTTCTCAGCACCTGCAAAATCATTGTATGGCAATGAATTTTTCGTGAAGGTTTACTTCGGACCAGCCGGCGTTGATGAGAACGAGGCACAGTCAGTGGCAGTGTATCCAAATCCTGCTAACGACGTCCTCACAGTGAAAGCTGAGAATCTCACCAATGTGACAGTTTACAACACTATCGGCCAGAAGGTGTTCGAACAGAATCTCAACGGAAACGAGACAACAATCAACACCAACGACTTCGAACAGGGAATCTATATGGTTCGCATCGTTGCCAATGGCAAGGAAATCACAACAAAGGTTTCTGTTGTAAGATAATATTAAAAAATAAAATAAAAAAAAGTAGGGACGCGGTGTACTACGTCCCTACATTTGTTAATTATGAAAAAATATTTATTGTTATTTGCGGTAGTATTGGGATTTGTCTCGATGAGAGCCAATCCTGTTGATGTCGCTTTCGCGAAAGCACTCGGACAGAAGTTCACGGGTGCCGAGCTGACGCTGGTGCAAACCGCCTTCACCGACAGAAACGAGAGCTGTTTCTACATTTTCAATGTGGGTGATAGCGGCTTTGTCATTATCTCGGCCGACGATTTCTATCGTCCTATCATCGGATATTCAGATAATGGCGCTTTTGATGTCAACAACGTGCCTCCGGCGCTTCAGGATTATCTGGCTGGCATAGTGGCGGCCAGGAGTAATGACAAGGTGAGAAATGCCGCGGCTCCTGACGTCGCCGCGGACTGGAGCATGCTCGAAAAGCACGGCAAGCTCGTCTCACGTCACAGTGGCAGAGAAAAGGTGTATTTGGTTCAGACACAATGGAATCAGGGTTATCCGTATAACTATTTCTGCCCGAACGATCCGGCCGGTGACCATGGCCATGCAATAGTGGGATGTCTTGCCACCTCAATGGCTCAGCTGATATCGTTCTGGAAATATCCGGTACACGGCAACGGCAGCCATTGCTACTATCACGAAGACTACGGCACTATCTGCGCCGACTTTGAAAACACCTACTACGATTGGGAACATATTGCCAATAAAGTCACGGCAAGCTCACCTATTGAGGAGATTGAGGCGGCGGCTATGATAAGCTTCCATAGTGGTGTCAGCATCGATATGGGCTACGGTCCCGACGGCAGCGGTGGCGCTTCAGGCCCTATCCCCGGTGCCATCCATAACTATTTCAGCTTTAGCGACGCATGTATCCAGCTTCGTCGCGACGACTTCGAGACGGAGACATGGAAAGCCATGGTGCGCGAACAGTTCGACATGGGCTGGCCGATGTATTACGGAGGCTGCGACGACGGATGCCACGCCTTCATCTGCGACGGATACGACGACAACGACATGTTCCACTTCAACCTCGGCTGGGGCGGCAGCTCCGACGGATGGTATCTCATCGACGACGCGCCGTATACCAACCCCGCCGACGCTATGTTTAACTTCGTGCCGCAGGTGGTTTACGACGCCACACCAAGCGCCCCGACAAACCTCACGGTGACACCTCTTTCAGATGTCTCGTTCGAGGCTACGTTGACATGGACCAACCCGACGACATATCTCGACGGCAGAGCACTGACCGACATCGAGAAAATCGTGATTATGCGTAACAGCAAGGTGTGCCATGAGATAACAGAAGGCATAGTCGCCGGACAACAGATGACATTTACCGACATCGTGCCTTATTACGATAAATACGAATATAAGGTGTTTGCCGTCAGCAACGGACGTAACGGCAAGCAGGTGATACGGAAAGATGTCAGTTTCGGTCCGTCGTGCGACTGGAAAATAGCAGTGACTACAACTGATTATCACGGCTGGCAAGGCAATCATATCGCTGTTTATAACATGGCTAACACCGAAGTGGCTCAGTTCACCATGACATCGTCGACATCGCAGGCTATTCACGAAAACTTGCCTTTAGGACGTCTGGCATTTGCATGGGTGGCCTCAAAAGATACCATCGACAACCTGTCGTTCAACATCTACAACTCGCAAAATGTTAGTGTTTTCTCGTTCTCTGGCTCATCGGCCGAGATGGCGGAAGGCGTGTTTTTGAGAATAAATAACGGGTGCGGCAACGTTGGCACTTGCGATGCGCCGACAAATCTGACGGGTAATGAACAAGAATCAGATGTCGCTCTCGAATGGAACGGCGCTCTCGATGGCGCTTATGCCTACTGCATCTATCGCGACGATGTCATCTATAAGATGTTTTCTGAAGATAATCAATCGTTTACAGATCAAAACACGGGCGAAACAGGACATTGTTATAATGTTAGCCGCCTTTGCGAAAACGGCGAGTCGGAGCTGTCAGAAATGACATGTGTCAGCATAGGCGACGCCTGCAACCCGCCTCGACACCTGTGGTTTGAAATGCAAAGCAACGGAAAACCGATGATCACATGGTCGGCACCTGAAAACGACGAGAACCTAAGCGGATTTGTCGTTTACAGAAAAGTTAATGATGACGGTGAGTATACTGTTGCAAAGCTGGTTTCTCATAACAAATACGAGTATAAGGATAACAAGATTCTTGAATACGGCAACTGGTATTTCTACAAAGTCGTCGCTTATTACAAGGATGTCGATTGCTATTCAATTCCAGCCAAGGCGCTGTATGGCAACGAATATTTCGTGAAGATTTATTATTCACCTGAAGGTGTTGATGAAAATATCGCGAATAATATCCGGATTTACCCGAATCCGGCCAAAGATTTGCTGAAAATCAAAGCTGAAAACATCAGCAATGTCACAATCTACAATACAGTTGGACAAAAAGTTTATGAACAGACTTTTGATTCGTCGGAAGTTTCAATAAATATTGATGGTTTCGATGCTGGAATTTATTTGGTGAATCTTGTTGCCGACGGCAATGAAGTGACACGAAAGATTTCAATCCTGAAATAAAAGATAAGAAGGATAAGCTTATCCTCACTATCTTTCTTATCCTCACTATCCTTTCTTTTCCCAGATTTCAAACCGGTAGCTGCAGTCAATCTGCGGGTCGTCGTCGATGACTTTGAGGTCGGTGAGTTCCCAATCGTTGAAGTTGATGATAGGGAAGAAGGTGTCGGCCTCGAAATCCTTGTCGATGACCGTGAGATAAAGCTTGTCGGCCATTGGCAGGAACTGCTCGTAGATTATGCCGCCGCCAATGATGAAGACTTCTTCCTCGTTGTAAACCAGCTTCATGGCATCTAAAATCGAGTTTGCCAGCTCGAAGCCTTCCGGTGCTGTATCTAAATGACTGGAAATGATGATGTTACGACGTTTTGGCAACGCTTTCTTGCCAGGCAGAGAGGCGTAGGTCTTATATCCCATTATCACCGTGTGGCCCGATGTCACCTCTTTGAAATGCTTCAGGTCGTTCGAGAGATGCCAGATGAGGTCGCCGCCTTTGCCGATGGCGCGATTCTTAGCGAGTGCTACTATTATAGAAATCTTTGTTTTCATATCGAAACATCCGCTTTTATGGCGTCGTAGGGGTTGTAGTTTTCCAATGTGAAATCTTCGTATTTGAAGTCGAACAGACTCTTGATGTCGGGGTTCAGCTTCATTGTCGGGAGCGTGCGTGGCTCGCGTGAGAGCTGCAGCTTCACTTGCTCGATGTGGTTGTTGTATATATGCACATCGCCGAAGGTGTGGACGAAGTCGCCAGGTTCGAGGCCGCACACCTGCGCCATCATCATCGTCAGCAACGAATACGACGCGATGTTGAACGGCACGCCGAGGAACACGTCGGCTGAGCGCTGGTAGAGCTGGCACGAGAGTTTGCCGTCGGCGACGTAAAACTGGAAGAAGGCGTGACATGGAGGCAGTGCCGCCTTGCCAGCCGCCACGTTCTTGGCAAAATCCTTCTCGTGCTCGTCGGGCAGCACGCTCGGGTTCCACGCCGTCACGATGTGACGGCGGCTGTTCGGATTACTCTTGATGCTGTCAATCACCTGTTGAATCTGGTCGATGCCCTCGTTGTTCCAGTTGCGCCACTGCGCGCCGTAAACCGGACCGAGGTCGCCGTCGGCGTTAGCCCACTCGTCCCAGATCGTCACCTTGTGGTCGTGCAGATATTTGATGTTGGTGTCGCCCGCGATGAGCCACAGAAGCTCGTAGATGATCGACTTGAGGTGAACCTTTTTCGTGGTCACGAGAGGGAAGCCCTCGGAGAGGTTGAATCGCATCTGATGCCCGAAAATGCTGATGGTTCCGGTGCCTGTACGGTCGCCTTTCTGAACGCCTTCGTCGAGAATCCGTTGAAGTAAATCGAGATATTGCTTCATATTTACATCTTCGATGGGTCGTGTTTATACTTGAAAACGATAGCGAACACTACCGCTACGACGAGAGCGTATGCCGCAAACACAAACCATGCGCCTTGCCATCCTGTTGCCACCATCTCTGGTGTGGCACCTGCTGCTTGTGGAGTGTAAACGAAGTGATTTACAATAGCTTGCGCGCTCAATGTTCCTATCGTGGCACCGATGCCGTTGGTCATCAGGAAGAACAAGCCTTGCGCTGATGAGCGAATGCCTTGGTCGGTCTCCTTGTCGACAAACAGCGATCCGCTGATGTTGAAGAAATCGAAAGCCACGCCGTAGACGATGCATGAGAGTACGAAGAGCCACACGCCGCCGCCTGGGTTGCCCAATCCGAAGAATCCGAAACGAAGCACCCACGCGAACATGGCGATGAGCATCACCTTCTTGATGCCGAAACGGCGTAAGAAGAACGGAATCAGCAGTATGCACAGTGTCTCAGAGATCTGCGAAAGCGAAATGAGCATGTTGGCATGGTTCACACCAAAGGTGCCAGCATATCTCTCAATGGCTCCGAAACTCGTGATGTAAGGGTTGGCAAAGCCGTTGGTAATCTGCAGCGAAACTCCTAAAAGCATAGAGAATATGAAGAAAAATGCCATTCTTTTGTCTTTGAACAAAGCGAAAGCGCGCAGACCGAGCTTGTCGACGAACGAGGCGTTGTCGGCTTTGTTGAGCGGACATGCCGGCAATGTGAATGAATATAAGCCTAACACTATTCCGATGCCGCCGCTCACCGCGAACTGTGCCGCTGTCGGCTGGAATCCGAGGAGGTCGACGATCCACATGGTGCAGATGAAACCGATTGTGCCGAAAACACGGATAGGAGGGAAGGCTTTCACGGTGTCGAGTCCCGCCTTGTCTAACGCGTTGTAAGCCACTGCGTTGGAGATGGCGAGCGTAGGCATATAGAATGCCACCGCTATTGAATACATAGTAAACAGCGGTCCGAACTGCACGTTGTCGCCTGCGGTGAGGCCGTAATAAGCCGCTGAGATCATTGCCGCTCCGGAGATGAGATGGCATAAGCCGAGACATTTCTGAGCCGGAATCCATCTGTCGGCGATGATACCTATCAACGCAGGCATGAAAATGGATACTATGCCCTGAATTGAGTAGAAAATACCGATGTTGGAAGCCAATCCATGGCTGGCGAGATAGGTTCCCATGCATGTCAGATAAGCTCCCCACACTGCAAACTGCAGGAAGTTCATCACGATTAAACGAAACTTGATACCTTTCATTGTTTGTTATTTTTTAATATACTAATTGAATCCCTAATAATCGCTGCCCGTTCAAAATCCTCGTTTTCGACAGCCTCGTTGAGCTGTTCCTGAAGCTGTTCGAGTGTCACCTCACCATCTTTTTTCTCATCTTTCGCTTCCACTATATCGGTGTCGTCGATGAAGATGCCTGCGTCGGCAATCACCAGCGGATTGGTGTATATCGGGCATCTGAAACGTAGTGCCAGAGCCACCGCATCTGACGCCCGCGCGTCGATAACCGTCGTCTCGCCGTCTTTCTCGCATATCAGCTGCGCGTAAAAAATACCGTCTTTGAAGCGGTCGATGACAACCTCTTTAATATTAATAAGGTATGTGTCGGCGAAATTCTTGAACAAATCGTGCGTCAGGGGGCGACGGCCTCTCTGGTTCTCGGCGGCGAGCGCAATCGATTGTGCCTCAAAGCTTCCGATGATTATCGGGAGCTTGATTTTAGAGCCTTTTTCGCTCAAAAGAAGAGCGTAGGCGCCGTTTTGCGACTGCGTATACGTCAATCCGATTACTTCAAGCACAATATTATTCATTCTACAAAAATACAAAAAAATAATTGACAGTTGCAGCTAAAAATAATTTTTAATAAAATTTAATTTTTTTCTTTGATAAAAAAAATATTATTCGGAACTTTGCAGATTGAAAACGTTGAAAAAAATTAAAGAGTAATAAAAATAAGTATTAATTAAACATTTTGCGTATGAATTGGATTATTTATTTGGTTCTCGCTGCGTCAGTACTGGCTTTGTCATTCGCTTTTTATTTCTATAAGAGCATGATGAAGGAAGACGAGGGAACAGATTTGATGAAGAAGATTGCCTCGCACGTCAGAAGAGGTGCTATGGCTTATCTCAAACAGCAGTACAAGATCGTCATCATCGTTTTCGTTGTCTTGGCGGCGATTTTCGGTGTAATGTCTATCTTCGGACTCCAGAATGAATGGGTGTGGTTCGCGTTCCTCACCGGCGGTTTCTTCTCGGGCTTGGCCGGATTCTTCGGAATGAAGACCGCTACCTACGCTTCGGCACGTACAGCCAACGCCGCCCGTAAATCGTTGAACAGCGGTTTGCAGGTAGCTTTCCGTTCAGGTGCTGTCATGGGTCTCGTCGTGGTCGGTCTCGCGCTTCTCGACGTGTCGCTGTGGTTCATCGTCCTTGATCATTTTATTCCTGAGGCCAACCACCTCGTCATCATCACAACAACGATGTTGACATTCGGTATGGGTGCTTCAACACAGGCTTTGTTCGCCCGTGTCGGTGGCGGTATCTACACCAAAGCCGCTGATGTCGGCGCTGACCTTGTGGGTAAGACAGAATACAACATCCCTGAAGACGACCCGCGTAACCCTGCAACTATCGCCGATAACGTTGGCGACAACGTAGGTGACGTCGCCGGTATGGGTGCCGATCTCTATGAGTCATACGCCGGTTCAATCCTCGCTACAGCGGCTCTTGGCGCTGCGGCATTCGGCGCAGGTTGCTATGAGATGCAGCTCAAGGCCGTGTTCGCCCCGATGCTCATCGCTGCGGCAGGCGTGCTTCTCTCACTTATCGGTATCTTCATGGTCCGCACAAAAGAAGGCGCGGGAATGAAAGAACTTCTCGGCGCTTTGAGCCGTGGCACCAACACAGCGGCAGTGCTCATCGCAGTGGCTACATTCGCTATCCTTTGGGCTCTTAAGATTGAAAACTGGATTGGTATTTCATTCTCAGTGGTCGTCGGACTTCTTGCTGGTGTTATCATCGGAAAATCAACTGAATACTATACTTCACAAACTTACAAGCCAACTCAGAAAGTGGCTGAAAGCTCAAAGACAGGTCCTGCTACAGTTATCATCTCAGGTCTCGGCCTCGGTATGCTTTCAACAGCAATCCCGGTCGTCACTGTAGGTGTGGCTATCGTGCTCGCATATCTCTGCGCTAACGGATTCAACATTGAATTCAACGCGACAAACCTCTCAATGGGTCTTTACGGTATCGGTATCGCTGCTGTCGGTATGCTCTCGACACTCGGTATCACCCTCGCAACCGACGCTTACGGTCCTATTGCCGACAATGCCGGTGGTAACGCCGAGATGAGCGGCCTCGAGCCGGAGGTTCGTAAACGCACCGACGCCCTCGACGCTCTCGGAAACACAACAGCGGCAACAGGCAAGGGCTTCGCTATCGGTTCAGCTGCTTTGACAGCTCTCGCACTCTTGGCATCATACGTTGAAGAGATTAAAATCGCTCTCATCCGTGTTGGTGAGAACCTTCCAAACGGCATCGAAGCCACAAAGGCTACTTTGGTCGACTTCATGAACGCATACAACGTCAACCTGATGAACCCAATCGTGTTGGTTGGTGTGTTTATCGGTGCAATGATGGCATTCGTGTTCTGCGGAATGACAATGAACGCTGTGGGTCGCGCTGCTCAGAAGATGGTTGAGGAGGTGCGTCGTCAGTTCAGTACAATAGCAGGTATCCTTGAAGGCAAGGCAGAACCTGACTACGAGCGCTGCGTCGGTATCTCGACAAAGGGCGCACAGCACGAGATGCTCGTCCCTTCAATCCTCGCAATCCTTGTTCCGATTGCCACAGGTTTGATTCTTGGCGTCCCTGGTGTCCTCGGTCTGTTGATCGGCGGTTTGGCAACAGGCTTCGTTTTGGCAGTGTTCATGGCTAACTCAGGCGGTGCTTGGGATAATGCTAAGAAATATGTCGAGGAAGGTAACTTCGGCGGCAAAGGATCTGACAACCACAAAGCTACAGTTGTTGGTGACACCGTCGGTGACCCATTCAAAGACACATCAGGTCCGTCATTGAACATCCTCATCAAGTTGATGTCGATGGTGTCGATCGTGATGGCCGGTCTCACAGTGGCACATCATCTGCTGTAAGAAGACCTTAGTCGTTAGACCTTAGACCTTAGTAGGGGCGAATAATTATTCGCCCCTACATTTTTTTGTTGCATATTAAAAATATTCGTATATTTGCAAGTTTGAATACGAGTATATTTTTTGAAAAGTATTGAAAATGGAGAATATTAAAAGAGTTTTTGACCTCTTGCCACATTATAAGGAAAAATTTCCTGACCAGAAGGTTGCCCTCGCTGGCAAAGTGAACGGGAAGTGGCGGGAATACAGCATCGACGAATACATCGAGCTGACAAATTTGATGAGCGGCGCGCTTATCGAACTTGGCGTTCAAAAACAGGATAAAATAGCCGTCATCAGCAACAACCGCCCTGAATGGAACATCCTCGACATGGCCATCATGCAGGTCGGAGCTGTGATGGTGCCGATATATCCTACTATCAGCGAAAGCGATTATAAAATCATCCTCAACAACTGCGAGGCTGGCATCTGCGTCCTCGAAGGCGTTGCCGTGATGAACAAGATAGAGTCGATTTGGCCGGAGACACCTTCTCTGAAGAAGATTTACACCTTCATCGACAGAGGCAAATACGAATATTTCGACAATCTTATCGAACTCGGACGTCAGCATCCTCATACCGAAGAGATTGAGAAACGCAAGGCTGAAGTCGACGAAATGGATTGTGCCACAATAATTTACACCTCTGGAACAACAGGAGTGCCGAAGGGTGTCATGCTCTCACATCATAACCTGATGTGTCAGTGGAAGGGGGTCCAACACTGGGCTGCCGACTGGTCGGATAAGGCGTTCAGCTTCCTGCCGGTATGCCATGCCTACGAACGCGCCCTGATTTACATGTATCATTATCGCGGAATGTCGATTTACTATGCCGAAAGTATTGCCACCATAGGCGAAAACCTGCTTGAGCTTCGTCCTACGATGTTTTGTGCGGTGCCTCGTGTGCTGGAAAAGGTCTACGATAAGATTTACGACTCGGGTCGCAGCATGAAAGGCCTCTCAAAGATGATATTCTACTGGGCTTTGCGTCTCTCGGAACGTTACAAGGTATTCGACAGAAACTGGCTATATAACCTCAAGTTGAAGATTGCTGACAAGCTTGTTTATAAAAAGATTCGCGAGAAAGTCGGTATCGACCATATCGACGTCGTGGTGTCGGGAGCAGCAGCAATTCCTAAGAAAGTGTGCCGTTTCTTCAACGCTATGGGCATTATCATCTTCGAAGGCTACGGTCTGACCGAGACATCGCCTGTCATAGCTGTTTCAACAAGAAACAAATACGGCCGCGAGGTGGGTTATGTAGGCGAACCGCTGCCTGGTGTTGAAGTGAAGATTACCGACGATGGCGAAATCATCTGCCGCGGTCATAACGTGATGATGGGCTACTACAAACAGCCTGAGTTGACTGCCGAAGTCATCGACAAAGACGGCTGGTTCCACACCGGCGACCTCGGAAGCTTCAACGAACACGGACTTCTTAAGATCACAGGCAGAAAGAAGAATATCTTCAAGACATCATTCGGAAAATATATCAACCCCGATTTCATTGAGAGTAGATTCGTGCTTTCAGGTTTTATCGAGCAAATTGTGGTTCTCGGCGAAAACCAGAAATACGCCGCGGCTCTCATCCGTCCTGATTTCACCTTCCTGAAGGAATGGTGCAAACGTCATGAGATTCCTTATACCACCAACGAGGAAATGATTCATAATGAGGAAGTGTTCAAACGTTACGGCAAGGAGGTGAAGAAACTCAACGCGGGTCTCGGAGATGTTGAAAAGATTAAGAAATATGAGCTTGTAGCCGACGAATGGACTGTCGCGACAGGCGTTCTCACCCCTACATTGAAGGTGAAGAGAAATGTGGTTATGCAACGTTATGGTTCTTTGATAGAATCTCTTTTTAAATAAATAATGAATTATGGAAGTCAGAAGAGTTTTTGATTTATTAGCGCATTATAAAGAGAAATATCCTGACCAGAAGGTCGCCCTGGCTGGGAAAGTCAACGGAAAATGGCGCGAATACAGCATTGACGAATATATTGAACAAACCAACATCATCAGTGGTGCGTTGATTGAACTCGGCGTGCAGCCGCAGGATAAGGTGGCGGTCATCTCCAACAATCGTCCGGAATGGAACATCCTCGACATGGCTATCACTCAGATCGGAGCCGTGATGGTGCCTATTTACCCGACCATCAGCGAGGGCGATTACAAGATCATCCTCAACAACTGCGAGGCGGGCATCTGTATTGTGGAAGGCATCGCCGTGATGAACAAGATTGAGGCAATCTGGCCGGAGACTCCTACTTTGAAGAAGCTTTACACCTTCATCGACAGAGGTAAATATCCGTTCTTCGCCAACCTGCTTGAGCTTGGAAGAGAGCATCCGCATATTGAGGAGATCGAGAAGCGTAAGGCTGAAGTCGACGAAATGTCGTGTGCCACAATCATTTACACCTCAGGAACCACGGGTATCCCGAAGGGTGTCATGCTCTCGCATCACAACCTGATGAACCAGTTCAAGAACTTCTGCCAGACGCCGTCGCCATGGTCGAAGCGCGCCTTCAGCTTCCTGCCGGTGTGCCACGCCTACGAACGCGCCCTCATCTACATGTATCATTACCTCGGAATGTCGATTTACTATGCCGAAAGCATAGCCACGATAGCCGACAACATGAAAGAGGTGCATCCTACCATGATGTGTGCCGTGCCGCGTGTTTTGGAGAAGTTTTACGATAAGATCTACAGCTCGGGAAAGAGCATGAAAGGCCTGTCGAAAGCTATTTTCTACTGGTCGATGCGCCTGACTGAAAACTATAAGATTGAAGGCCGCTCATGGTTCTATAATCTTAAACTTAAGATTGCTGATAAATTGGTTTACAGCAAGATACGCGCAAAACTCGGTGCCGAGAACTTCGATATCATCGTGTCGGGAGCCGCTTCAATCACTAAGAAGATCAGCGGATTCTTCTCAGCCATCAAGATGCCTGTTTTCGAAGGCTACGGCTTGACGGAGACATCGCCGGTTATCACTGTGAGTAACCGCGACAAACACGGCCGTGAAGTGGGAGCGGTGGGACAGCCGCTGCCGGGCGTTGAGGTGAAGATTGCTGAAAACGGTGAGATTATCTGTCGCGGACATAACGTGATGATGGGCTACTACAAACAGCCTGAACTCACTGCCGAAGTCATCGACAAAGACGGCTGGTTCCATACCGGCGACCTCGGAAAATTCAACGAAAACGGACTTTTGCAGATCACAGGTCGTATGAAGAACCTGTTCAAGACTTCGTTAGGAAAATATGTAAATCCTGATGTCGTTGAAGGCAAGTTCAGTAATTCGGGCTTCATTGAGCAGATTGTGGTGCTTGGCGAGAATCAGAAGTTCGCCGCAGCATTGATCCGTCCTGACTTCGCGTTCTTGAAAGACTGGTGCAAATCGCATGAGATTCCTTTCACTACCAACGAGGAAATGATTCTTAATGAAGAAGTTAAGAAACGTTACGACCGTGAGGTGAAGAAGTTGAACGAAGGTCTGGGCGAGGTCGAGAAGGTGAAGAAATATCAGCTTATCGCAGATGAATGGACCATCGCCAACGGCATTTTGACGCCTACATTGAAGGTGAAGAGAAGAAAGGTGATGGAACGTTATTGCGACCTGATCGACAAGATGTTCGCTTAATCAATAGATTAAATATCCTACAAGACCCGATGCTAAAATCAATAGTATCGGGTTTATTTTTGCCCAAAACACGCCGATGAAGGTGAGGGCGCAAATGGCTACGCTGATGTTATTCTGGTGAAGTCCGAAGTCGACGAAGTTCTGCGGGTTCATCATCTGAAGGGCGGCTACGAAGATAAGTCCCGCGATGACAGGTTTCATCGACTGCAGCGTGGTTTTTATGATGAAATTATCTTTATTTTTAAATAAAAATTTAAGGATAATCATAAACAAAAGCAGAGAAGGCAGCACCAGCGAGAATGTGGCGAGGAGAGAGCCACAGAAGCCGCCGACGCTGTAGCCGGTGAACGTCGCGATGTTGATGGAGACCGGGCCGGGTGTCATCTGCGAAAGCGCCACCATGTCGGTAAACTCCTCTAGCGACATCCATTGGTAATGCTCCACAATCTCGAACTGAATCATCGAGAGCATGGCATAGCCGCCGCCGAAACCGAAGATTCCAATCTTCAAATAAGCCCAAAACAGTTGCAAGTATATCATGATTTAGACTTATTTAAGCGGTTTTGTGAATAAAAAGCGAAGCCGACGCTGCCAATGATGGTGACGAGGATGATGTAGATAGGCGAGATTTTGAAAAAGTATATCAAAACGACAGTGGCGATAGGGAAGACGGCGGTTTTCCAGTTCACTTTGGCGTTGATGAACATCTTGACGGCTGGCGAGAGGATGAGTGCCACCACGCAGGGACGCACGCCGCGGAAGATGCGTTCGATGACTGGATTGTCTTTAAAATCGAGGAAAAACACTGCGATGAGCAAAATTATCACTATCGACGGGATGATAGCGCCGAGGCAGGCCGCTATCGCACCCCAGAATCCTTTGATTTTGTAGCCGGTGTAGAGCGCGGTGTTGACGGCGAACACGCCCGGAAGCATCTGCACGATTGTTATCATGTCCCAGAACTCGTTTTTCTCGATCCATTGGCGACGTTCGACGACGGCACGCTCCACCATGTCGAGCATGGCATAGCCGCCACCTAGGGTAAACGCCCCGATGTTGAAGAAGGTGACGAAAAGCTGGAACACTGTTTTCATGCAGAAAATTTTTGCAAAAATAAGAAATTTTTCAGATTTCAAAAAAACTAAAGTCTAAGGTCTAATGTCTAAAGTCTTTTTATTATTTTTGCAGTATGAATTATCTTTCAGTCGATAACATTTCAAAGGCGTTCAGCGACAAGCTGCTGTTCGAGAACATCTCTTTCGGCATCGAGAAAGGGGAGAAGACCGCCCTGATTGCCGCCAACGGCACCGGAAAAAGCACCATGATGCGAATCCTTGTCGGGAAAGAGGAAGCCGACGGCGGAAAAGTGACGTTTAACGAGAATGTCCGCATCGGTTATCTTGAGCAACTGCCGCAATTTGACCCGAATCTCACTATCGAAGATGTGATTGCTACTGGTCACACCGATGTGATGCGAGTCATCAAGAGATACGAGGAAGCCCTTGTAAATCAAGTTGATCTAGATAAAGCTACAGCTGCGATGGACGCGATGCAGGCTTGGTCGTATGATTTGCGACTGAAACAGCTGCTTTCGACATTCGAAATCAACGATTTATCGCAGAAAATCGGCACTTTGTCGGGTGGACAGGTAAAACGACTGGCATTGGCATTAGTTCTTCTCGATGATCCCGATATGTTGTTCCTCGACGAGCCGACCAACCACCTCGACATGCAGATGGTGGAGTGGCTTGAGAACTACCTCACACAGTCGAACGTGACGCTGTTTATGGTCACTCACGACCGTTATTTCCTTGACCGTGTGTGCAACAAGATTCTCGAGATGTATCACGGCAAGATTTACACCCACAACGGCAACTTCGACTATTATGTGCGTAAGAGCCGCGAACGTGAGGAAAACAAGCGCATTGCAGCGGAAAAGGCCGGGCAGTTGTTGAAACATGAGTTGGAGTGGATTCGCAGTACTCCGCAGGCGCGTACAGGCAAGGCGAAGGCACGCATCGACGCTTTTTACGACCTGAAAGAGAAAGCCCGTATGATTCGCGACAACACGGAAATCCAGTTCGGTCTCGACATGCAACGTCTCGGCGGCAAAATTCTCGAGATGAAAGGCGTTACCAAGAAATGGGATAACCAGGTTTTGCTCAAAGACTTCGATTATATCTTCAAAAAAGGGGAGAGGATAGGCATCATCGGCAAAAATGGCATCGGAAAATCCACCTTTTTAAATATGATAACCGGTCACGAAGCACCAGACAGCGGCACTATCGTCACTGGTGAGACTGTCGTTTACGGCTATTACACCCAAGGTGGTATAAAATTTGATGAGAACAAAACCGTTCTTGATACTATTCGTGACATCGCCGAGGTGGTTTATTACGGCAAGGACATGGTATACACCGCCGACAAGCTGCTGGCGCACTTCATGTTTCCGTATTCGATGCACCGTCAGCCGGTGGCGTTGCTGAGCGGCGGTGAGAAACGCAGGCTTTATCTTCTCACGATTCTCATCAAAAATCCTAACTTCCTGATTCTCGACGAGCCTACCAACGACTTGGATATCTTGACGTTACAGAAACTCGAGGATTTTCTGCAAGGCTACAAAGGCTGCCTGATAGTTGTCTCCCACGACCGTTATTTCCTCGACCAGACTGTTGACCAGCTTTTTGTCTTCGAAGGTGACGGCGTTGTGAAAGGCTTTATGGGCAACTATTCGCAGTATCACGACTGGCTTGAAGAGAAAAACAAGGAGATTCATAAGGCCCAAGTTGCCGAACGTGTCGATACTCGTGAAAACCGTCCGAAAGCATCTGAAAGAAGCAAAAAGCGCTCGTTTAAAGAGCAAAGAGAATACGAACAACTGGCAATCGACATCGAAAATCTCGAAAAAGAAAAGAAAGAATTGACTTCTCAGCTCGAGAATCAAACTGATTATCAAGAGATTGACCGCATTGGAAAACGTTTAACAGAAATCAATGATTTGCTTGACGAGAAAGAAATGCGGTGGCTGGAACTTGACGAAATCTCAATTTAAATCATTTATTTTATTTGTTTATTAAAATTATTATATATAATTTTGTAGTCTCGAATTTAATTATTAACATAAAACTATATTATCATGAAACAAATTACACGAAGCATTTTAATGGCGTTGCTGTTGTTGTTATGCGGCACGCTGTCAGCGCAGTACACCTATGTCGTCGATGCCTTGCGCAGCGATTCAACAGCGCTTTATCCTTTTAACGCCAAATGGAATACCGACGGACAAGTGCATCTGGGTGATAAAGTAGGCATGCTTCCTAACGGGACGGAGGTGCTAATAGCTCCGAATGACACTGTTGTCGACTATGTTTATTTCAAATCCGTCAGAAAAGACAAGGAGATTTATGACGGGGCGGCGGCCGTAACATACAATGGCAAGAAATATCTTGTGGCTTCCAGCGATTTGGTGATGGGCGAAAATAATCCGGACGGCGTTCGCGATTTCATCAATAAAGAGGAGAATTATCACACGCAATTGGGCCACTGGTACAGCACAATGACTCCTTACATTTACATCTTGGTACTTATGCTGTTGACTACGATTTTCGCGGCCATTGCACAAAAAGCCCATTATTTGTCGATACTTGTGCCAATCTTGATGGTCGGAGCTCTTGCAATTGAGATTTTCGCAGTGAAAACACTTGGTTCTGACGCTCTTTGGTGGATAGACCCTGACTTATACCCGATGGGCAAGGTCATATTACGTCTGATAATGTTTGGGGCTGTTGTAATTATGCAGATTTTCAGCATCAGACTGTTCCAAAACGCTGTTGGCGGCAATTTGAGTTTTAAGGGGCCTCTTATCGGTATTATAGTAGCCGTAGGTATATTCATTCTGAGCTTCATCGTGGCGATGTTCTGGAGACATTCAGCCGAATCGATAGTGAACACAGGTTTGATACTCGGTGGAGTGTCAATTCTTATCGGAATTTTGGTTACAGCAATTCAAAATATCAAACAAATCGGCTTTATTTCAGGTATCGCCCTGAGTATTTTCGCGATAGTTTATTGTGTCGGATTACTCATTGCCGTAGTGATGCTTGTCATCGGCATTATCACCGCTTTCTTGGAGATGATTGTTACCATAGGCGGCGGCATTCTGGTCATGATAATTATGAGTAAGATCGTCCCATCGCGCGAATATACAAGAGCTGACGGTACTAGAGTTGAGGTGTACGAGGATTTTCATGTTTAAAGAATTAATATGGAAGAGATTCAGAAATTTTTACAAACTGTAAACACAAACGGAATTTTATGGCTTCTTGAAGCAAAACCAGGACTTTTCGCCATGCTTGAAGACGGTGGCGGAAATTCGTATATCCCAGTGTGGGCAAGCGAAGACGAAGCAAAGGCGAACATAGGCGATGACTGGGAAACATACAACGTCACCACCATGGACATAGCCGAGTTCATCACTTGGACGCGCGAACTCGACGGTGACGACATCGGAATTGCAGTCTCGACAGGTGATGAAGGTAAAATATTGCCAATCCCTTCAAAAATCATGCGCCAGATGCTCGGCGGCCAGGACAAATCCGACCGCGAGCTGGTAGGAGAGGAGTTCTACGATGAGGACTGGGCTGAGCCGATGCCCGAGGATTTTGAGGATGAGGAATAAAAACGTAGAGACGCCACATTGTGACGTCTCTACGATTCTAATAGCCAATGGCCAAAAGCCAACAGCCAATTACGCCTTTTTCACGTTGTCTTTACCAACCTTAACGGCTTCCATGTTCAACGGGATGAGCTTGTGAGCACGCTCTGGCAAGCTGTGGCGAAGACCCTCTTCAACGTTCTTGTCGTCGATGATTGGACGAAGCTTCAAGAATGCACCGAGGATAATCATGTTGAACACTTTGCTGTTACCCATGTCTGATGCCAACTGTGCACCTTCGATGGTGTAGATGTTGATATCCTTACGGGTAGGCTTCTTTGTGATGCCGTTCGGATCATAGAGAAGATATCCGCCAGGTTTTACTTTCGATTCGAACTTGTCGAGTGACTGCTGGTTCAAGATCACTGCTGTGTCGAATGCGTTGATGATTGGAGAGCACACGCGTTCATCGCTGACGATGACAGTCACGTTGGCGGTACCACCACGCATCTCAGGACCGTATGATGGCATCCAGCTCACTTCTTTGCCTTCCATGATGCCGCTATATGCAAGGATCTTACCCATTGATAAGACACCCTGTCCGCCGAATCCGGCAATAATAATTTCTTCTGTCATTGCTTTAATTTTTTAAATTATTTTTCAACGAGCTTTCCATCGACTTTGATATCGCCAAGCGGATATTCAGGAAGCATGTTCTCAACCAACCATTTGTTAGCTGCGACAGGTTCCATCTTCCAGTTGGAGTTGCAGTTCGATACGATTTCGACGAAGTTTACGCCGCTCTTTCCATTAATCTGATTTTCAAAAGCCTTCTTGATAGCTTTCTTGGCGTTACGTACGTGTGCCGGGTCATAAACAGCCTGACGTGTGACGTATTTTGTGCCAGGAAGACGTGCGATCAATTCGGTGATGTGGAGTGGATAACCGTTGTTCGGGATACCGTCGAAGCCAGCGCCTGCAGGTAATGTAGCCTTACGACCGTAAGGTGTTGTTGCAGTCTTCATGCCTTCGAGTGTGGTAGGTGCCATCTGGCCGCCTGTCATACCATAGATACCGTTGTTCACGAAAATCATGGTGATGTTCTCGCCACGGTTGCATGTGTGGATTGTCTCGCAAGTACCAATAGCCGCCAAGTCACCGTCGCCCTGATAGGAGAACACGACTTTGTCAGGCCATACACGTTTGATACCTGTCGCGACCGCCGGTGCGCGGCCGTGTGCTGCCTCGGCGAAGTCAACGTCGAAGTAGTCGTATGCCATAACGGCGCAACCTACTGGAGAAACGCCGATGGTTTTGTCGCCAACGCCAAGTTCTTCAAGAACTTCAGCGATGATACGGTGGACAGTGCCGTGACCGCAGCCTGGGCAATAGTGGAAAGGCTTGTTGGTCAATAACTTAGATTTCTGATATACTAAGTTTTCAGGTTTGATAATATCTTGTACTGTCATTTTCTTATTCTCCTATAATTTGTTTCTTCATAGCTTCGAGAACTTCCTCTGGTGTGTGGATGATACCACCGACGCGGCCGAAGTGCTCAGCCTTGACACGACCGTTGCAAGCCAGTCTTACGTCTTCGATCATCTGACCACAGCTTAACTCTACTGATAAGAATCCCTTGACGCCTTTCTTGATGAGAGCGTCGATAGCCTTTGTTGGGTAAGGCCAGAGGGTGATAGGACGGAGCAAACCGACTTTCAATCCTGCCTCGCGGCCGAGCTGCACTGACTTCTGAGCGATACGTGCGCTTGAGCCGTAAGCTACGAATACGTATTCTGCATCGTCGCAGTTGATCATCTCGTAACGGACTTCATTCTCTTCAATCTCTTTGTATTTCTTCTGGAGATGGATGTTGTGCTCTTCCATCTTTGCTGAATCGAGGTCCAAAGAGGTGATGATGCGGTGTTGTGTGCCGTTCTTGCGGCCGTTGATAGCCCAAGGATATTTAGCCTTGATTTCCTCGTCGGTCATACGTGGCTTCTGATCCGGAAGGACGACCTTCTCCATCATCTGGCCGATAGCGCCGTCGGAGAGGATACATGCTGCCATACGATATTTGAATGCCAAGTCGAAGCCGAGTGCCACGAAGTCGCACATCTCCTGCACTGATGCCGGAGCGAGTACGAGGTTACGGTAGTCACCATTGCCACCGCCTTTGGTGTTCTGGAAATAGTCGGCCTGTGATGGCTGGATTGTACCAAGACCCGGGCCGCCGCGGACGACGTCAGCGAAGACGCAAGGAATCTCAGCGCCTGCGATGTATGCCAGACCTTCCTGTTTCAAGCACACTCCAGGGCTTGATGATGAGGTCATGACGCGCTTGCCTGATGCGCCAGCTCCGTAAACCATGTTGATGGCTGCCAATTCACTTTCAGCTTGAAGAACGACCATGCCGGTGCGTTCATAAGGGTTCTGTTCCGACAGATACTCGATCACCTCCGACTGAGGGGTGATAGGATATCCGAAATAAGCATCAGCGCCGTAGCGGATGGCGGCTTCTGCCAATGCTTCGTTACCCTTCATCAGTTTTAATTCTCCCATTATGATAAATTTTTAAATGTTTGACAATGATTTGATTACAGTTTTGCTTTGTAAACGGAGATAACTCCATCAGGACATACGATGCCGCAGCTTGCGCAGCCAATGCACTTGTCAGGTTCCGCCATGTAAGCGTAGTTGTAACCTTTTCCATTAACTTCTTTTGCCAGACTGATGACACCCATCGGGCAGTTCACGACGCACACGCCGCAACCCTTACAACGTTCAGTATCAACAGAAATAGCTCCTTTGAAACTTGCCATAATTTTAATTTTTTAGTTGATATTATGTTAGATTTTTCTAATTTTTTCCTCGTTTCTAAAAAACGTACAAAATTACGAAGGATTTTTTTGAAATGCAAGGATTTTATAAAATTAATTTTTAATGCCATTTTCAAAATGCTTATATAAAGATTATTGATACCTTTCTCGAATTACTCTCAGTACCCTGTGGTAAGTCGTAATTCTGCGAAAAGTATCAATAATCTTATAGACTAATGGCTAATAGCTAATAGCTAATGGCTAAAGTCTAAGGTCTAAGGTCTAATGTCTTACTTCAATGGATGATCCTTCGCAAACATCTGCAGTCTCTCTGCCAACACTGGAATCTCATCGCGTTTGATGAGCGAGGTGCAGGCGCGAATGCCTTGTTTGTCGCTGCCGCAGGTGTCCAACGAGATGGCCGAGATGCCGTAGTACATCATCTCTTCGACGAGGTCGGCGCCCTTGAAGCCAGGATAGCAGTAGGTGAAATAGAATCCGTCGGCGATAGGCTCTCCGAGGTCTTCGTCGTATGTGATGTAGAATCCTGCTGCGAGGAATGCGTCCTTCATCAATTTTGCCTTCTTGCCATACTCGAGAACGTCGTCACGGTAGTTGTAGATGCCGTCGTTAACAGCTTTCAAAACGCCTGTCAAGGCGTACTGTGCCGAGTGTGCGACGCCTGATGTCAATGGGTGTAAAGCTCCGAAGAGGATGCCGCGCAGGAAGATTTCCTGTCCGCAGAATGCCTTCAAGTCAGGGTAGTGGCGCATTGCGAGCTTATCGCTGATGCCTAATATTGCGCAACGTTCGCCGGCGAAGCTGAATGCCTTCGAGCTTGAAATCATCAGCATGTAGTTGTCGGCGTATTTTCCGACTGTCGGCTGATAAGGAGCAACGCCCGGATGGCTGTAATCTTTACGGAAGTCCATGCCGAAGTAGGCGAGGTCTTCAAGAACGATGACATCATATTTATTAGCGAGTTCGCCAATGATCTTGAGTTCTTCGTCGGTCAAGCACACCCATGTAGGGTTGTTAGGATTCGAATACAGCATGCTGTGAATCTTGCCAGTCTTGAGGATGCTCTCGAGTTTCTCGCGAAGCTTCTCGCCACGGTAGTTGTAGATGTCGAAATGCTCCATCGGGATGCCCAAAACCTTGCACTGGAACTTATGCACCGGGAATCCTGGGTCTATAAACAGCATGGTGTCCTTCTCTTTATTGAGATGACCTGTTATCATGAACGATGCGAAAGCGCCCTGCATTGAGCCCACTGTAGGGATGCAGTTGGCCGGAGCCACGTCGAGGTCAAGGAAGTTCTTGATGAAACGTGAAGCCTCTTTCTTGAGTGCCGGCACGCCGTCGATTGGCGGATATGTCGCTGCCACGCCTTTTTTCACTGCTTCAACCTGAGCGTCGATGCCTGCCTGTGCTGCTGGAAGACCTGGGTTGCCAAGCTCCATGTGGATAAACTTCACGCCGCTGGCCGCCTCAAGGTCAAAAGCCAGCTTGTTGATCTCACGGATACCGGCTCTGCCGATGCACGGAAGGTTGCTGTCTTGAAACACTTTTTTCGCTACTTCTACTGGAATTACGTTATTTTTCATGATAATATCGTTGATTTTTAATCAAATTAGCAAAACAAATTTGATTTTGCAAAAATACTAATTATTATTTGAAATAAAAAGGAATTTCGAAAATAAATTTACTTTGGCTGTTAGCTATTGGCCGTTGGCTTAAAAATCAATAGCCAAAAGCCAAGTGCAAATAGCAAAAAAAAGACGCATTCCTGCGTCTTTTTGTGGGTCGTACTGGACTCGAACCAGTGACCTCTGCCGTGTGAAGGCAGCGCTCTAAACCAACTGGGCTAACGACCCCCATAAAATAAAAAAAGTGGGGCGAACAAGGATCGAACTTGTGACCTCATGCCTGTCAAGCATGCGCTCTAAACCAACTGAGCTACCGTCCCATTTGCGGGTGCAAAAGTACAACAAATTTTTATTCCTCCAAACTTTTTTTGTAAAAAATTTTTTCGTATTTTTGAAAACTCAAATATAATTTAAAATGGCAAAAGTTAAATACCTGTTAATCATTGCGTTAGCTATTGTCGTCAATGCGGCATCCTACGCACAAGAGAAGAAAAATTTCGAACTTTCCGACCTTTACGAACGTCCGGTGCTTCAATCAAAGGGCGTCAGAGGCATGAATCCGATGCGCGACGGCAACACTTACGGCACCATCGAAAAAGGAGAATTCAACATCTATAACTACAAGACCGGAAAGAAAGTCAAGACTTTGTTCAGCTTCGCCGAACTGATTCCTGAAGGCGATACCGTGCCGATCAGAGCCTACAACTACATCCTCAGCGACGACGAGACAAAGGCTCTGTTCCTGACCAACATCAATTACATCTATCGTCACTCGTTCACCTCCGATTATTATGTTTACGACATAAAATCGAAGAAGTTGGAGCCTCTTTCGACAAATGGCAGCCAGCGCCTAGCTTCATTCTCGCCTGATGGCACCAAAGTGGCGTTTATGCGCGATAACAACTTGTTTATCAAAGATTTAACAACAGGTGAGGAGAAACAATTCACTTCCGACGGTCTCTACAATAATATTATAAATGGTGCTCCCGACTGGGTCTATGAGGAGGAATTCAGCTTCTCGCAAGGCTTCCACTGGTCGCCCGACGGCAAAAAAATAGCTTTCTACAAATTCGACGAGTCGAAGGTGAAAGAGTTCCACATGGAAGAGTTCGAAGGCCTCTATCCTGAATGGTATAGCTTCAAATATCCTAAGGCCGGCGAAGACAATTCAATAGTCGGAGTTTATGTTTATAACCTTGAAAACGGTAAAACTGTCAGGATGAACACTGGCAAAGAGACCGACATTTATCTGCCGAGAATGAAATGGACTAAGAATCCGAATGTTGTTGCTATTCAACGACTTAACCGCCATCAGAATAATCTGAAACTTGTGGCTGCTGATGCAACTACAGGAAAATCGAGTGTTTTCTATGATGAGGAGAACCAGTATTATATTGATATCACCGACGACTGGACATTCCTCGAGGATGGCAAGTCGTTCCTTATCACCAGCGAGAAATCGGGCTATAACCATATTTACCTTTGCAAACTCGACGGTTCTGAAGAGAAAGCCCTGACTTCAGGCAAATGGGATGTTACGAGAATCTACGGTTTCGACGGCAAGGAGATTTATTTCCAGGCAGCTAAAAATTCACCGGTCGAGCGTCAGATTTATGCTGTGAATTTGAAGGGTGAAATTCGTGAAATTATTGGTAATGAAGGAGTTAACAGAGCTAATTTCAGCAAAAGTTTCAAATATTTCATCAATATCAACTCAACTGCAAACACGCCTAATGTTTACACTTTATATAATAATAAGGGACAGGTGGTGAGAGTGCTTGAGGATAACCACGAGCTTGTCGAGCGTTTGAAGGAATACAATATCAGCGAGAAGCAGTTTGTGAAGTTTGAAGACCCTGCTTTCGCTTTGCCAAACGGCACTCAGGTCGCAATCGACGGCTGGCAGATTCTTCCTCCGGACTTCGATCCTAACAAAAAATACCCAGTGTTGATTTACGTTTACGGCGGTCCGGGTCACCAAACGGTGCTCAACCAGTGGGATCACAGCGACTGGGATTGGATGCAGCTTCTGGCTCAGAAAGGCATTATTTCAGTGTCAATCAACAACAGAGGCAGCGGCGCTCAAGGCGAGCTTTTCAAGAAGATGACTTATCTTGACCTTGGAAAATACGAGACCGAAGACATGATTACTTTGGCGAAACTGATGGCGAAGCAGCCATACGTCGATGCCGATAAAATCGCTATCTTCGGCTGGAGCTACGGCGGTTTCATGGCAGCCAACGGCATCACCAAGGGCGCTGATTACATCAGCACGGCAGTTTCGGTGGCACCTGTGACCAACTGGAGATACTACGACAACATCTACACCGAGCGTTATATGCGCACTCCGCAAGAAAATCCTGAAGGTTACGACGACAACTCGCCAGTGAGCAACACCGCTATGATTAAAGGTAACTTCCTGCTTTGCCACGGCTCGGGCGACGACAACGTCCATTACCAGAACGCCATGGAACTCATTAAGTCGATGATCGCCAATGGCATCCAGTTCGATCTGATGATTTATCCTAACAAGAACCACGGCATCTACGGCGGTTATCCTGAATACGGCGACGGCGAATGCAGAATGCACCTGTTCACGAAGATTGATAATTTCTTGTTTAAACATCTTCTTGACGAGTAGAAACAACTTTGGCTTTTGGCCGTTGGCCTTTGGCTGCCAATAGCTAATAGCCAACAGCCAAAGTAAAAATTTGAAAAATTTTGTTAAAGGTATCAAAATAAGTTGTATTTTTGCAGCCTCATTTTGAGACAAGTTTTTTTAGTTTAACAATTAAAAGAAAGAGAGAGTATTAAAAATGATTATTATTCCTGTAAAAGACGGTGAAAGCATCGATCGCGCTTTGAAACGCTACAAGAGAAAGTATGAGAAAACCGGTGTTGTGAAAGAATTACGCAACCGCCAAAAATTCACAAAACCATCAGTCATCAAACGTGAAGCGTTGCAGAAGGCTATCTACGTGCAGAAGCTTCGTCAGGCTGAAGAGAACAACTAATCGTTGCTCGATTCTTGCAAGAATAGAATCAAAGGAAAAATCGCTGTGGGGAACCATGGCGATTTTTTTGCTGTTGGCTATTAGCTATTGGCCGCTGGCCTCGGTTCTTCGGTTGCTAATAGCCAAAAGCCAATGGCCAAAGTAAAAAAAATCAAAAAAATCTCTTGCTTTTTTCAAAAATCCTTCGTATCTTTGAAGTCGAAAAGTTCGGAATGATGGTAGAGAGATTCTTAAGGTATATCCAAACCGAAAAAAGATACTCAAATCTCACAGTATCAGCGTATAAGAGAGACTTGGAGCAATTCGGAGGATACCTTATTAATATATATGAGCTCGATAATATTGCTAAAGCGACGACGCAGATGGCGCGTTCTTACGTCGTTTTTCTGAAGGAAAAAGGGGAGGAGAACCGCTCGATAAACCGGAAAATGTCGACGCTGAGGTCGTTTTACAAGTTTTGTCTGCGCGAGGAGGTGATAAAAGTGTCGCCTATGCAGGGCATAAAATCGTTGAAGCAGCCCAAGGAGCTGGCGAAGTTCGTGCCGGAGCACGATATGGAGAAAGTGAGTTTCGATGGCGACGGCGATTTCAAGGTGGTGCGCGACGAATTGCTGTTTGAGATGCTATACCAGACGGGCATGCGTCAGGCGGAGCTGAGGGGACTGAAGGATGGCGATATCGACGCTGTGGCGATGCAGATTAAGGTGTTGGGAAAGAGAAACAAGGAGCGCATCATCCCTATTAGCAGGCAGTTGCTGGCGATGATCGACAATTACAAAAAAGTGCGCGACGAGCAATTTCCGATGCGCGGCAACGTTATACTTATAGTTAACGACAAGGGCGAGGCGATGAGTCCGACCTTCGTTTATCGGGTTGTTCACGGGATATTGGAGGGTGTCACGACGATAGAGCAGAAGAGTCCGCATGTGTTGAGGCACACTTTCGCCACGCATCTGCTCAACGAGGGTGCCGACATCAGGGCGATACAGAAGATATTGGGGCACAGCAGCCTCAGTTCGACGCAGATTTACACGCACAACACCATCGAGCAGCTGAAGGAGATATATCAGACGGCCCATCCTTTGGGTGACGAATGAAAAAATATAATTTTAAACTTTTTAAAATAGGAGGTTATTATGAAAGTTACGATTAACGCGGTCCATTTCAAGGCAGACAGCAAGTTAGAGGAATTCATCACTAACAAGATTGAGAAGCTTTGCGGCAAGTTAGACGACGCAATAGGAGCGGAGGTGAATTTGAAGTTGGATAATACCGACGCGCCTGAAAACAAGATTGCTGATGTTAGAATCATGTTAAAAGGCAACGATTTATATTCGAGCAAGCAGTGCAAGACGTTCGAGGAGGCTGTTGACAAGGCTGTCGACGCATTGAAAAATCAAGTTGAAAAGCACAAAAATCGCTTCGATAAATAGGTTTTAAGTGTTGATACACAATAGATTGACGGTCTTTTTTAAAAATTTTTGAAAAATTTTACAAAAAAAGGTTGTCGGTATATAAAAAAGTTGTAATTTTGCACACCATTTTGGAATGAAAGAATGGTGTGCATTTTTATGTACGTTCTTTGAAATACAAGCCGGCATAGCTCAGCGGTAGAGCACGTGATTTGTAATCTCGGGGTCGGGGGTCCAAATCCCTCTGCCGGCTCACGGAATCTTAGCACGATTGCCGGCATAGCTCAGCGGTAGAGCACGTGATTTGTAATCTCGGGGTCGGGGGTCCAAATCCCTCTGCCGGCTCAAAGTTGAATAGGTGCTAAGATGAGTAGGGGGAGTCGCATAGCGGCAATTGCAACAGACTGTAAATCTGTCCTCGGATGAGTTCGGTGGTTCGAGTCCACCCTCCCCCACAGAAGTCGCGGAAGTAGCTCATTTGGCAGAGCGAAAGCCTTCCAAGCTTTAGGTGGCGGGTTCGAGCCCCGTCTTCCGCTCTCGAAAGCCGGCGTAGCTCAGTGGTAGAGCACTTCCTTGGTAAGGAAGGGGTCACGAGTTCAACTCTCGTCGCTGGCTCATTTGTTGTGAATTTTAATAAGGAAATTAAATAGAATATTAACCTTAAGTAAACAAAAAATAGTATGGCAAAAGAAAAATTCGAAAGATCTAAACCACACGTTAACATTGGTACAATCGGCCACGTTGACCATGGTAAGACAACTTTGACAGCTGCTATCACACTTCACCTGTCAAAGAAGGGTTTGTCGGAAATCAAGACATTTGATGCTATCGACTCAGCCCCAGAAGAAAAAGAAAGAGGTATCACCATTAACACAGCTCACGTTGAGTATCAGACAGAGAAACGTCACTACGCTCACGTCGACTGTCCTGGCCACGCTGACTATGTTAAGAACATGGTTACAGGTGCTGCTCAGATGGATGGTGCTATCATCGTTGTCGCTGCAACAGACGGTCCTATGCCACAGACCCGTGAGCACATCTTGCTCGCCCGTCAGGTTGGTGTGCCACGCCTCGTTGTGTTCTTGAACAAGTGCGACCTTGTTGACGATGAAGAGCTTCTCGAACTCGTTGAGATGGAAGTACGTGACCTCCTCAGCAAATATGAATTCGATGGTGACAACACACCTATCATCCGCGGCTCAGCACTTGGCGCTTTGAACGGCGAACCACAGTGGGAAGCTAAGATCGATGAACTCATGGACGCTTGCGACACATGGATTCCTGAACCAGAAAGAGCTGTTGATAAACCATTCTTGATGCCTATCGAGGACGTGTTCTCAATCACAGGTCGTGGTACAGTTGCTACAGGTCGTATCGAGACAGGTGTTATCAAAGTTGGTGACCCGGTTGATATCATCGGTATGGGTGCAGAAAAACTCAAATCAACCGTTACAGGTGTTGAGATGTTCCGTAAGATCCTCGACGAAGGTGAAGCTGGCGATAACGCAGGTTTGCTCCTCCGTGGTATCGATAAAGACGAAATCCGCCGTGGTATGGTTATCGCAAAACCAGGTTCAATCAAACCACACAAACACTTCAAAGGTGAGGTTTACGTCCTTTCAAAAGAAGAAGGCGGTCGTCACACCCCATTCAGAAACAAATATCGTCCACAGTTCTACTTCAGAACAACTGACGTTACAGGCGAAATCACCCTTCCAGAAGGAATGGAAATGGTTATGCCAGGCGACCACGTCACTATCGAAGTGAACTTGATTTCAGAAATCGCTATGGACAAAGGTCTCCGCTTCGCTATCCGTGAAGGTGGTAGAACAGTCGGTTCAGGTCAGGTTACAGAAATCATCGACGACTAAAAATAACTCCAGAGTGCTCCTAACACGAGCACTCTGACACACAGGCGTAGCTCAATTGGTAGAGTGGTGGTCTCCAAAACCATAGGTTGAGGGTTCGAGCCCTTCCGCCTGTGCTAATAAGAAAAACAGTTCAAACAAAAATGAAAAAGTTCATAAACTACGTAAAAGAATGTTACAACGAGTTGGTCAATAAAGTATCTTGGCCTACTTGGAAAGAACTGCAAAGTAGTGCTGTCGTCGTATCCATTGCTTCCCTTATCATCGCTTTAGTGGTGTACTTGATGGATAAGTCTTTTGAAACCTTACTTGAGGCGTTCTATCGCATCTTCTAAGGAAAATGTTTGATCTAAAAAATCATCATTCAACTACTTTATTAAATCACAGATAAGATGAGTGAACAGAACGAAAAGAAATGGTATGTGATTCGCGCGATAAGCGGCAAAGAGAAAAAAGTTAAAGAATATCTCGATGCCGAGTTGTCACGTAATACCGCATTACAGAATCTGATTTCACAAGTGTTGATTCCGACCGAGAAGGTGTATTCGGTGAGAAACGGCAAAAAGGTCAGCAAGGAAAGAAATTACCTTCCTGGCTACGTTCTCATTGAGGCTGTTCTCGACGCCGAGGTCATGCATCTTATCAAGGAAACACCGAATGTGCTGGGATTCCTCGGCACACGCGGTGGCGATCCTGACCCGCTCCGTCCATCGGAAGTCAGCCGTATCTTAGGAAAGGTCGACGAGATGACGGAAAACGGCGAGGGTTCGGAACTCGAGTTCATTGTAGGCGAGACCGTGACAGTCAACGACGGACCGTTCTCCAGTTTCAGTGGCGTGATCGAAGAGGTTAACGATGAGAAGAAAAAACTCAAAGTTATGGTGAAGATCTTCGGTCGCAAGACACCTCTTGAGCTCAGCTACTTCCAGGTGAAGAGAGAGAGTTAAGAATAATGGTTAATGTTTTCATTTAACTTTTTATAAGAAAATCAAATGAAAGAAGTAAGCGGATTAATTAAACTGCAAATCAAAGGAGGAGCCGCTAATCCAGCACCACCTGTCGGACCGGCATTAGGTTCAAAGGGTGTGAACATTATGGAATTTTGCAAGCAGTTCAATGCTCGTACACAGGATCAGGCCGGCAAAGTGTTGCCAGTCATCATCACTGTTTACAAAGACAAGAGCTTTGACTTTGTTGTAAAAGCATCTCCAGTAGCTGTCTCCGTACTCGAGGCTGCCAAAGTCGCCAAGGGTTCAAAAGAGCCTAACCGTTCAAAGGTCGGTTCAATCACTTGGGACGCTGTCCGTACAATCGCTGAGAACAAGATGAAGGATTTGAATTGCTTCACCATCGAATCAGCAATGAGCATGGTAGCAGGTACAGCTCGTAGCATGGGTGTTAAGATTACAGGCGAATCACCTTTAAAGTAAGACTAAGTCTTAAGCATTTGTAGAACAAACAAAAAAATTAAAAATGGCAAAAGTATCTAAAAACAGAAAAGAAGCTTTAGCTAAGTTCGACAAAAGCAAGGCCTACTCCTTGACAGAAGCTGTTGATATCGTAAAACAAATCACTTACACCAAGTTCGATGCTTCAGTTGATATCAACGTACGTTTAGGTGTCGACCCACGTAAAGCCAATCAGATGGTGCGTGGTAGTGTGACACTGCCTCACGGAACAGGTAAAGTTACCCGCGTGTTGGTATTATGTACGCCAGATAAAGCACAGGAAGCTACCGAAGCAGGTGCTGATTTCGTCGGATTCGAGGACTATGTCCAGAAGATCAAAGACGGTTGGACCGATGTCGATGTAATTATCACAATGCCTTCATTGATGCCAAAGGTTGGTGCTCTTGGTAGAATCCTCGGACCACGTGGATTGATGCCAAACCCGAAGACCGGCACAGTGACAATGGAAATTGGTAAAGCTGTTAAGGAAGTGAAAGCTGGTAAGATTGATTTCAAAGTCGACAAGTACGGAATCATCGACAGCCGCATTGCGAAAGTGAGCTTCCCAGCTGAGAAGATTTATGACAACGCGAAGGAAATCCTTACGATGATCATCAAATTGAAGCCAGCAGCAGCTAAAGGTACTTACATCAAGAGTATCTACCTCTCAAGTACAATGAGTCCGGGTGTTCAAGTGGACGTTAAATCAGTAGCCATCTAAACCCTTAAATAAGTATTGACATGAGAAAAGAAGATAAAGAAGTTATCATTAACTCGATAGTGGACCAGTTGACAGCATGTCCTAATTTCTACTTGACAGACATCGAGGCATTGGATGCCGACAAGACCAGTCAGTTGAGAAGACAGTGCTTCAACAGCCAGGTCAAGCTTGTTGTGGTGAAGAACGCATTACTGAAGAAGGCCATGCAGAGAACAGGTAAAGATTTCGGTGATCTTTACGATGTCTGCAAAGGCACGACAGCAATGATGTTGTCAGAGAATGGCAACGCCCCTGCAAAGCTTATCAAGAAGTTCCGCAAGACTAGCGACAAGCCAATCCTTAAGGGAGCATACATTGAAGAGTGTGTGTACATTGGCGACAACATGGTTGACACATTGTGCAGCATCAAGTCTAAGAACGAACTCATCGCCGACGTCATCGCATTGCTCCAGTCACCAGCCAAGAACGTTATCAGCGCTCTTCAGAGTGGCGGCAACAAGCTCAGCGGCATAGTGAAGACCTTATCCGAGAGACCGGAATAATTCAGAATGATTATCATTCACATCAAAGATTAAGAAAAATAAAAAATAATTGTATAACAAATAAAAACGTAAAAAAATGGCAGATTTAAAAGCTTTTGCTGAACAATTAGTAAACCTTACAGTGAAAGAGGTTAATGAACTCGCAGCAATTTTGAAAGAAGAATACGGCATCGAACCAGCCGCAGCAGCAGTTGCAGTAGCAGGTCCAGTCGCTGGTGGCGAAGCAGCTCCAGCAGCAGAAGAGAAGACCTCATTCGACGTTATCCTCAAATCAGCCGGCGCACAGAAACTCGCAGTCGTGAAGCTCGTTAAGGACTTAGCAAGCCTCGGACTTAAAGAAGCTAAAGACTTAGTTGACGCTGCTCCTAAAGCTGTTAAAGAAGGCGTGAGCAAAGAAGAAGCTAATGCACTCAAGACTCAACTCGAGGCAGCTGGTGCAGAAGTTGAAATAAAATAAGTTTATTTCCTGCTACAACAGGCATAAATACCTCAGCCCCTCCATATAGACGGGGGTTGAGGTTTGTGCCTATATTGTGTTGTATACCGCCGTCTATATATTATAATAGCTTTTAGAAACAATTAAAACATAAACACTTTGGCAGACATTAAATTAGATAGAATCAGTTTCGCGTCAATCAAGAAGCCTTTCGACTATCCTGATTTTCTGGATATTCAGCTGAAGTCATTCCGTGATTTCTTCCAGCTCGAGACTAATCCTGACAATCGTAAGAACGAAGGCCTGTTCAAGGTATTTGCGGAGAATTTCCCTATTACCGACGCCAGAAACAACTTTGTACTCGAGTTCCTCGACTACTACATTGATGCCCCACAATATACAATCGCTGAATGTATAGAACGTGGCTTGAGCTATTGCGTAAGACTCAAGGCAAAACTGAAACTCTCATGCAACGACGAGGAGCATGAAGATTTCGAAACAGTCGTCCAAGATGTGTATCTGGGCTTGATACCGTATATGACACCACAGGGTACTTTCGTCATAAACGGCGCAGAACGTGTTGTGGTTTCACAATTGCATCGTTCTCCGGGCGTTTTCTTCGGATCGAGCCAACACACCAACGGCACTACACTGTATTCAGCACGTATCATCCCGTTCAAGGGCTCCTGGATGGAATTCTCGACCGATATCAGCAACGTGATGTATGCCTATATCGACCGCAAGAAGAAATTGCCTATCACCACACTGCTTCGTGCTATCGGATATGAGACCGATAAGGACATCCTCGACATTTTCAACCTCGCCGAGGAAGTGAAGGTGACAAAGAGCGGTTTGAAACGTGTAGTGGGTCGTCGACTTGCAGCAAAAGTGTTGCACTCATGGTTTGAAGACTTCATCAACGAAGAGACAGGTGAATGCGTGACAATCGAGCGTAACGAAATCATCATCGAACGCGGTGTCATCCTCGAAAACGAGCATATCGATAAGATTATCGAAAAAGGCGTTAAGACAATCCTTCTCGATCGTGAAGAAGTCAACACCAATGATTACTCCATCATTTTCAACACATTACAGAAAGATACCACAAACTCGGAGAAAGACGCTGTTGAGTACATCTACCGTCAGATGCGTAACGCCGAACCGCCAGATGAGGAAACGGCACGCGACATGATCAGAAAGCTGTTCTTCTCCGACAAACGTTATGACCTTGGCGAAGTTGGCCGTTATCGTATCAACCGTAAACTCAACTTGAACATCCCTGACGAAGTTAAGGTTTTGACGAACGAAGATATAATCGCTATCATCAAACATTTGATTGAGCTTTCAAACCAGCATACAGAAGTTGATGATATCGACCACTTGAGTAACCGTCGTATCAGAACCGTCGGTGAGCAGTTGTACGCACAGTTCGGCGTGGGTCTCGCCCGTATGGCAAGAACCATCCGTGAGCGTATGAACGTCCGAGACAACGAGTCATTCACACCAACTGATTTGATCAATGCCAAGACATTGTCATCGGTCATCAACTCGTTCTTCGGCACCAACCAGCTGTCACAGTTCATGGATCAGACCAACCCATTGTCGGAGTTGACACACAAACGTCGTATCTCAGCTTTGGGTCCTGGCGGTATCTCACGTGACCGTGCAGGTTTCGAGGTGCGTGACGTTCACTACACACACTACGGACGTCTCTGTACAATTGAGACACCTGAAGGTCCTAACATCGGTCTTATCTCGTCACTCTGCGTGTTCGCTAAGATCAACAACCTCGGATTCATCGAGACACCTTACCGTGAGGTTAAGGATGGTAACGTCGATTTCGTCAATCCGCCTGTTTATCTGACAGCAGAAGAGGAAGACAACAAGATCATCGCTCAGGCTTGCACAACAATGGACGACGAAGGTCACATTACCGAAGACATGCTGAAAGCACGTTATATCGCTGACTATCCTATCGTCACTCCAGACCAGCTCGACCTCATCGACGTGGCACCTAACCAGATGTCATCAGTTGCTGCATCATTGATTCCGTTCTTGGAGCACGACGACGCTAACCGTGCTTTGATGGGATCGAACATGATGCGTCAGGCAGTGCCGTTGATGGCTCCTGAAGCCCCAATCGTCGGAACAGGTATTGAGCATTATGTGGCAAGAGATTCACGTACACTCGTTGAAGCAGAAGGCGACGGCGAAGTCATCTATGTCGATTCAACAAAGATCACCATCAAGTACGACAGAACCGACAAAGAACGTCTCGTGAGCTTCGACGACGATGTGAAGACATATAACCTTATTAAATATATAAGAACTAACCAGAGTACAAGCATCAACCAGAAGCCTATCGTAAGAAAAGGCCAGAAGGTGACCAAGGGTCAGATCCTTACAGAAGGTTATGCGACACAGGGTGGCGACCTCGCATTGGGCCGCAACTTGAAGGTTGCATTCATGCCTTGGAAGGGTTACAACTACGAGGATGCTATCGTGATTTCTGAGAAGATCGTCAAGGAAGACCTCTTCACCTCAATCCATATCGAGGAATTCACCCTTGAGGTGCGTGACACGAAACGTGGTTTGGAAGAGTTGACCAACGACATCCCGAACGTCAGTGCAGACGCAACCAAGGATTTGGACGAGAACGGTTTGATCCGCGTCGGTGCCGATGTCAAGGAAGGCGATATATTAATAGGTAAGATCACACCTAAGGGTGAGACCGATCCGACACCAGAGGAGAAACTGTTGCGCGCCATCTTCGGCGACAAGGCAGGCGATGTGAAGAACGCATCACTCAAGGCAGGTCCTTCGATGAAGGGTGTCGTCATCGGAAAACGCTTGTTCTCACGCGTGGTGAAAGATCGTAAGGCTAAGTCAAAAGATAAGGACATCATAGCTGAACTCGACGCCGAATGCCAGAAAGAACTCGACGCCTTGAAGGCTCGCATGATGGAAAAACTCATGTCGATGCTTAACGGCAGAACTTCAACAGGCGTTTACAACAACTTCAAGGAGACTATCATCCCTAAGAAGGTGAAATTCACTCAGAAGGCATTGTCGCAGATCGACTACATGACTGTTAATCCTTACAAATGGACTACAGACGCCGAGATTAACGACTGCATCGTGAAGTTGGTGAACAACTACAACATCAAGTGCAAGGAAATCAACGGTGTTTACAGCCGTAAGAAGAACGTGGCAAGCGTCGGTGATGAGTTGCCGAACGGTATCGTCCAGATGGCAAAGGTTTACGTGGCACAGAAACGTAAATTGAACATCGGTGATAAGATGGCAGGTCGTCACGGTAACAAGGGTATTGTTTCAAGAATCGTGCGCGAGGAAGACATGCCATTCCTTGAGGATGGTACTCCGGTCGACATCGTGTTGAACCCATTGGGCGTGCCTTCACGTATGAACTTGGGTCAGATTTACGAGACAGTTCTCGGATGGGCTGGACACGAACTCGGATTGAAGTTCGCTACACCTATCTTCGACGGTGCTACATTGGAAGAAATCAATGAATATATGAAGAAAGCCGGATTGCCGGAGAACGGTAGAGTCCAGCTTTATGACGGCGAGACAGGCGAGCCGTTCGACCAGAAAGCTACAGTGGGTTACATCTACATGCTTAAGCTGCACCACATGGTCGACGACAAGATGCACGCACGTTCAATCGGACCATACTCATTGATTACACAGCAGCCTCTTGGTGGTAAGGCACAGTTCGGTGGTCAGCGTTTCGGTGAAATGGAGGTCTGGGCACTCGAAGCATTCGGTGCAAGCAACGTGCTTCAGGAAATCTTGACAGTGAAGTCAGACGATGTCGTTGGCCGTGCCAAGGCATACGAGTCGATTGTCAAGGGTGAGAACATGCCAACACCAGGTATTCCAGAGTCATTCAATGTTTTGGTTCACGAATTGCGCGGACTCGGACTTGAAATTACGTTTGAATAAAAAAGCTCTTAATATTTTGTAAATCTATGGCTTTAAATAAGAATAACACAATAAACAGCAACTTTTCAAAGATCACCATCAGCTTGGCATCGCCGGAATCGATTTCCGACCGTTCATACGGTGAGGTGTTGAAGCCGGAGACAATAAACTACCGCACTTACAAACCAGAGCGCGACGGTTTATTCTGCGAGAGAATCTTTGGACCTGTGAAAGACTGGGAGTGCCACTGCGGTAAGTACAAACGCATCCGTTACAAGAACATCGTTTGCGACCGTTGCGGCGTGGAAGTTACAGAGAAGAAAGTCAGACGTGAACGTACTGGTCACATCCAGTTGGTTGTGCCGGTGGCTCATATTTGGTATTTCCGCTCACTTCCTAACAAAATTGGAGCTTTGCTTGGTATTCCTACCAAGAAACTCGACAGCATCATTTACTATGAGCGCTATGTCGTTATCCAACCGGGTATCAAGGCTGAACAAGGTATAAACAGACTCGACTTGCTTTCAGAAGAGGAATATCTCGACATCATGGAGAGCCTTCCGATTGAAAATCAGCATCTTCCGAACGATGACCCTAACAAGTTCATCGCCAAGATGGGTGCCGAGGCTATCTACGATTTGTTGGTTCAGATCGACCTCGAGAAAGAAGCAGGCGAACTACGCGATAAGGCACATAAAGAGACATCACAGCAGCGTAAAGCCGATGCTTTGAAACGTTTGCAGGTGTTTGAGGCATTCCGCGAGGCAAACAAACATGTTGAAAACCGTCCTGAGTGGATGATTTTGAAGGTTATCCCTGTGATTCCACCTGAGTTGAGACCATTGGTACCGCTCGATGGCGGACGTTTCGCAACATCAGACTTGAACGACCTCTATCGTCGTGTCATCATCCGTAACAACCGTTTGAAGAGATTGATCGAAATCAAGGCTCCAGACGTGATTATGCGTAATGAGAAACGTATGCTTCAGGAAGCAGTCGACTCATTGCTCGACAACTCACGTAAGTCAAGCGCCGTGAAGACTGACTCTAACCGTCCGCTTAAGTCGTTGAGCGACAGCTTGAAAGGTAAGCAAGGACGTTTCCGTCAGAACTTGCTCGGTAAACGTGTCGACTACTCAGGCCGTTCGGTTATCGTTGTCGGTCCGGATTTGAACATGAACGAATGCGGTCTTCCAAAAGATATGGCAGCTGAGCTTTACAAACCGTTCGTCATCCGTAAGATGATTGAAAGAGGTATTGTGAAGACAGTGAAATCGGCAAAGAAGATTGTCGACCGTAAAGACCCTGTCGTGTGGGATATCCTCGAGAATATCTTGAAAGGACACCCGATTCTGTTGAACCGTGCTCCTACACTGCACCGTCTCGGTATCCAGGCCTTCCAGCCTAAGTTGGTTGAAGGTAAGGCAATTCGTCTGCACCCATTGGTATGTACGGCTTTCAACGCTGACTTCGATGGTGACCAGATGGCTGTGCACTTGCCACTCGGCAACGCGGCAATTTTGGAAGCCCAGATTTTGATGCTCGCATCACACAACATCCTTAACCCTGCCAACGGAGCTCCTATCACGGTGCCTTCGCAAGACATGGTTTTGGGTCTGTATTATATCACAAAACCACGTAAGAGTACTCCAGACCATATCGTCAAAGGTGAAGGCAAGAAATTCTATTCGGCAGAAGAGGTTATCATTGCCTACAACGAGAAGAAAGTCGATATGCACGCCATCATCTACGTGAAGGTGCCGGTTCGTAAGGAAGACGGCTCAATCGTTGAGGAAATGGTGGAGACAACAGTCGGTCGTGTCAAGTTCAACCAGGTTGTTCCTGCAGGATTTGGCTACATCAACCGTCTTTTGAATAAGAAGGCCTTGCGTGACATCATCGGTGATATGGTGAAACTCCTTGGTACAGCTGTCACAACCAAGTTCTTGGACGATATCAAGAACATGGGTTACTACATGGCTTACAAAGGCGGTTTGTCGTTCAACCTCGGCAACGTTTTGATTCCTTCGGTTAAGGAAGAGTTGATCCGTCAGGCTAACGAGGAAGTGAACGCAATCCGTGAAGAATACAACATGGGTTTCATCACAGGCAACGAACGTTACAACAAGATTATCGATATTTGGGGTCACGTCGTCACCAAGTTGACCGACGAAGTTATGAAGCTGTTGCCTCAGGACGACCAGGGATTCAACCCAGTTTACATGATGCTGGATTCAGGAGCTCGTGGTAGTAAGGAGCAGATTCGTCAGCTTTGCGGTATGAGAGGTTTGATGGCAAAACCGCAGAAATCGACTGCAGCCGGTGGTGCTGAGATCATTGAGAACCCAATTCTTTCGAACTTCAAGGAAGGTTTGTCAGTGTTGGAGTACTTCATCTCAACCCACGGTGCTCGTAAAGGTTTGGCCGATACCGCTTTGAAGACCGCTGACGCTGGTTACTTGACCCGTCGTTTGGTCGACGTCGCTCACGATGTCATCATCACTGAGAAAGACTGCGGCACTTTGAGAGGTTTGTCGATCGGTGCTTTGAAACGTGGTAAGGAAATCGTCGAGTCATTATACGACCGTATCCTCGGCCGTGTTGCTTTGCATGACATTTTCCATCCTCAGACAGGCGAGTTGCTCTGCAACGGTGGCGCTGAGATTACTGAGGACATCGCGAAAAAGATCTGCGATTCACCATTGAAAGACCAGACCATTGAGATTCGTTCCGTGTTGACTTGCGAGTCGAAGAAGGGCGTTTGCGCCAACTGCTACGGACGTAACCTTTCATCAGGTAAGCTGGTTCAGAGAGGAGAGGCCGTGGGCGTTATCGCTGCACAGTCAATCGGTGAGCCTGGTACACAGTTGACTCTGCGTACATTCCACCAAGGTGGTACTGCATCGAGCACATCGGAAGACTCAATGATTAAGGCTGACTATAATGGTAAGATGATTATCAACGACTTGCGTGCTGTTGACTATGTCGATAAGGACAACAACAAGTATCAGGTCGTGGTGAGCCGTGCATCTGAGATGAAGATTTTGGACCACAACACAGGTGTCGCTCTCGTTACAGAGAACATCCCTTACGGTTCGAAGTTGTACATCCCGGCCAACAGCGACGTCAACGCTGGCGACATCATCTGCGAATGGGATAAGTATAACTCACTTATCATTTCTGAGCATGACGGTAAGGCACGTTTCGACAACATCGTCGAGGGTGTCACATTCCGTAATGAATCGGATGAGCAGACAGGTTACAACGAGCGCGTTATCGTTGAGGGTCGTAAGTTCTCGAAGAACCCGTCAATTTCAATCGTCGACAAGGCCGGCGAGGTCATCAAGTCGTACGACTTGCCTGTTGGCGCACACATCATGATTGAAGACGGCGACAAGATCAAGGCTGGTGACATCCTGACCAAGAAGCCACGTGCTACTGGAGGTTTGGGCGATATCACCGGTGGTCTTCCACGTGTTACAGAATTGTTCGAGGCTCGTAACTCATCAGAACCTGCTATCATTTCAGAAATCGATGGTGAGGTCTCATTTGAGAAGAAACTCGTGCGTGGTAACCGTGTATTGGTTGTCACATCGAAGACAGGCGAGGTGAAGAAGTACCTTATCCCGACAACGAAGGAAGTCTTGGCTTCAGAAAACGACTACGTGAAAGCCGGTCAGCCATTGTCGGAAGGTGCCATCACACCTGCCAATATCCTTGCTATTGAAGGACCTATGAAGGTTCAGGAATATATTGTTAACAACATCCAGGAAGTGTATCGTTCACAGGGTGTGACCATCAACGGTAAGCACTTTGAGGTCATCGTTCGTCAGATGATGCGTAAGGTTGAAATCGACGATCCGGGTGACACAAGATACCTCGAAGGAGAACTTGTCAACAAGATCGCGTTCCAGGAGACCAACGACGACATCTTCGGAAAGGTCGTTGTCACCGACGCTGGCGATTCAGATGTATTGTTTGTCGGACAGATTATTTCGGCAAGAAGACTGCGTGACGAGAATTCATCGTTGAAACGTCGCGACTTGAAGCTTGTTGAGGCTCGTGATGCGCAGCCTGCCACAGCACACCAGGTGCTTCAGGGTATCACACGCGCCGCTTTGCAGACCGACAGCTTTATCTCGGCTGCTTCATTCCAGGAGACAACGAAAGTCTTGACACAGGCTGCTATCAGCGCCAAGACCGATTATCTCGAGGGTATGAAGGAGAACGTCATCGTGGGACACAAGATTCCTGCAGGTACAGGTTTGCGCGAATACGACGATTTGCTCGTCGGTTCGAAGGATGACCTTGAACCTGAAGAGGTTACAGCAGAGCCTGTTGAGGCGTAATTAAACTTTGGCTGTTGGCCATTGGCTATTGGTTGTTGGTGTAAAAAGCTAACGGCCAACGGCCAAAAGCCAATAGCCAATTTTTTGTTCAAAAAATTAAAATTATGGAAAACAACAACAAAAAACAATTGAATATCGACATTCCGGAGGCAGTTGCCGACGGCGTTTATTCAAACCTGGCTATCATCAGCCATTCACCAACCGAGTTTGTTATTGATTTCGCACAGATTGCACCGGCGATGCAAAAGGCAAAGGTGCGCTCGAGAGTCATTATGACACCACAGAACGCGAAACGTTTATACAGGGCTTTGGCTGAGAATTTGCAGAAATTCGAACAGAATTTCGGTCCGATTAAGGATATCAATGACACTGTGGCTCCGTTCACAATGGGGAGCGCAGGGGAAGCATAAATGAAAAAGCCCGCCGTTAGGCGGGCTTTTTTTGTTTATATAAACTCAAGCTTATCCTGCGTGGTGTTCTTTTCGCAGTAGTGGCAATGAAGTTTGATGTTGCCTTCGGCGTCTTTGATGACCGTGAACTTGGTCGGGACGTCGTGTTCTTTGTTGGTGACGCAGTTAGGGTTGAAGCATTTCACTATGTGTTCAATGCTTTCAGGAAGCGTAACTGTCTGTTTCTTAACAACTTCAAAATCTTTGATTTCGATAATTGAGGCGGTAGGGGCGACCAAACCGATTTTGTTCACATCCTCAATGTTGAAATATTTGTCAGAAACTTTGATGAAACCTTTCTTTCCGTATTTCTTACTGTCGACGTTTGTGCCGAAATACACAGGGTTGCTGACTTTCTCAAGTCCAAGAATCTTAACTACTTGGAACACTTTGTCGGCAGGGATATGATCGATAACTGTGCCATTCTCAATGGCTGACACTGTCAATTCTTTTTTCTTTTCCATTTGTATTAATTTTTAAATATTAAAAAATAACTCCAAACTTCACACTTCAAACTCCAAACTTTATTTAAGTCCGAGGATTGTGGCGATGAGGGCTTCGCGGGCGTAAACGCCGTTTTGAGCCTGTTGGAAGTAGTAAGCCTTCGGGTTGGCGTCGACGTCGACGTGGATTTCGTTGACACGCGGAAGCGGATGTAACACGCGGCAGTTAGGCTTCGAATTTTCGAGCATTGCATTGCGCAATACGTAGGAATTCTTGACCTTTTCGTATTCCTCAGGATCTGGGAAGCGCTCGCGCTGGATACGTGTCATGTAGATGATATCGCTGTGTGGGATAGCCTCTTCCAATTCTGTATATTGGTGATACTCAAGGTGTTTGTCTTTGATATGCTGTTTTACCACACTTGGAAGTTTCAGCTCTACAGGGGAGACGAGGTTAAACTTGGCGTTGAAGTGGCACATGGCTTCGACGAGGCTGTGCACTGTGCGACCGTATTTAAGGTCACCTACGAGTGTGATCTCAAGATTTTCGAGTGTTCCCTGGGTTTTACGGATGCTGTAGAGGTCGAGCATGCACTGGGTAGGGTGCTGGTTGGCGCCGTCGCCTGCGTTGATGACAGGCACTTTCGACACTTCCGATGCGAAGCGTGCTGAGCCTTCGATAGGGTTACGCATGACGATGAGGTCGGCGTAGGAGGCCACCATGGTGATGGTGTCGGCTAATGATTCGCCCTTCTGTACGCTGGTTCCTGCGGTGCTGCTGAATCCGATGACGTTGCCGCCAAGGAGCTGAATAGCTGTCTCGAAGCTGAGACGTGTACGTGTCGACGGCTCGAAGAACAACGAGGCGATGATGCGGCCGTTGAGCAGGTTTTGGTGCGGGTTTTTCTCGAAGTCCTCGGCGATATCCAGAACATGGCAGATTTCTTCCGGAGTGTAGTCGCTGATGGAAATGAGACTACGGTTTTTTAAAGATATTGACATTGTAATAGAGATTTATTGATTTGTTAAATATTTGATTTTCAAGCAAAAAAAATGACGGCTTAAAAAGACCGTCAGCTGATGAAAAGTGATGAAAAGTGAAGGAATCGCTTCCTTTTTTGACGCCGTTGTGGCGCTTGCCCGATAATGTTTTTTGTAGTATCATCGGATTGCAAAAATACGACAAATTTCGTTATCTGGAAATTATTTTTTTTAATTTTTTTTAACATGATATTAACAATATGAAAGCAACGATTTGTAAAAATTTATTAACAATTCTTGCAAAAAATAGGCGGAAATCTTAAAATCTTTTAACATAAAACCCCTTGACAAACGAAAAAAACGTTGTAACTTTGCATCGATAATTGAAAAGCGAAAGTTATGAAACGGAGAGTTTTAAAAACGATTTTATGGAGCCTGTAGTGTGCGCACATGTAACTTCAGGCGATGACAAACATTAAAGTTTGTGCAAAGATTTCAAAAAAAATTATTGTTTAATTGTTTAAATCATTTTTATGAAACGAGTGAAATATCGTGGATTAGCACTTGTGGTGCTGGTGGCAATTGGAATTGCGGTTTATCTTGTGGCGTGTAAAAAGCAAAAAGTTACACCTATTAATAATAAGTCAGTTATAGAGAATGCTTATTCGGGTTATACTGACGAAGCTAGAAATGTGGCTTTTAGAATCAGGAAGTTTAAATCACAACTTGTTGATAAAGAAGAAGTTATGCGTAATGAGGTTTATATGCCGCTTGATAGTGTAGTTTGGAATGTGGAGGCATTGTTCAATGCAGAATACACCTTCCCGGAGCGAAAATATCTGGAGACAGTGAAGCAGGAACTGGAGTTTTTTGTTGATGTAAATGCTGACAATGAGGTGTATTTTGGTGTTGTCGCTGATTTATATGATGAAATTATAGAATCAGTGCGGCAGGTTTATTCCAACGACGGCATCAGCACCGACAAATCGCTTATGGCAGTGGTTGTTGATAAAGGTGAGATTGTGGGAGGCAGAGCTGAGATTGATGTTTGCGTGATTTCCGGTCAGGTGGATAACACAAATTCGTTGAAAGACCCTGTGCAAGGACCATTCGGACCACACGACTGCTGGTATTACGGCGAATATGGCGGAACATGCGACGACCCTTCGGTTTTCGGCGACGCGGCTGAAGTTATTGAGGATACCATTAATTATTATTATAGCAAGACTGTAGTGCCTCAGTCTGGATTCAGAGGGGTGAATTTCGAGATGTTCAGAGTCGTACTTAATGGTGACGAGTATTTGGATGAAAACGGAGAGCCTTATTTGTATTTTTATTATTTGAATGAAGAACCACCGTTGAATTTGAATTATGAGTTGCTGAACTATTATTACAATAGGGAACTTGAAGTGCTTATGCATTTGTTGCCGTCTGATCCGATTTATCAAGGTGAGATGCCGTCAGCACCAGCGTTTATTGAGGTTGACATTGTTGGTCTGTACGATTACGTTGGGAATGGCAGTTGTTTCCATCACAAAAACTATGTCATTTATGGAAACAGATGTTTTATTCCAAGTCAGGAATTGCCTCCGTTGAGGGATTTGTTAAATTAAAATTTAAAGATTTAATGATTTAAAATTGAGTTTTGTCATGAAGAGGATTCTGTTTATAGCGTTGTGCCTCAGTGCTTTAGTGATGCGGTCGCAGCAATGGGAAATTTTATATAATATGGAAGAAGGAGTTGTTCTCGTTGGCGGTGATTGTAACGGAGAAGGTAATTTTATCTTCGGAGCATGCGATGATGATGAGTCGGTGGGTTATTTGGACGCGTTTGCGATGTATGTGGGTAACGATGGCGAATTCGTGCAAAGGAAGTTCTGTTTTGAAGGATACAAATCGCATTTGTGCAATGCTGTTTGTTTGGACGATGGCAATGCTTTTGTCGTCGGAGTTAAAGGCGGGACGTTGACGAACCGGGTTTATGATACGTTGTGGATTGCGGTTTTGAATACTGAACTCGAGATTGTTGAAGAACGAAACTATCCGATTGTGGCGCCGTATCAGACGTGGACGACAGATGTTTATCTGGAATTCAATAATTACGGCGAAATCATTGTTTTGGCTGATGTTAGCGAACGGACTTATCCTTATGTGACGAATGGTGTGTACGCTGTGTTGAAATGCGATACTCATGGAAATATGTTGAATAGTAAGTATTTCGCGGAAGGACACGGGGTGAACGGTGCGAGGCCAACTGGTATTATCAGGGTGCCGGGCAGTAATAACATGATGATTCTTGGGAGAGGATTCTTTGTTAACAATTGTCATAGTATTTGTTATATCGACAACGATTTGAACATGATTGCGGCTTATCCTTTGCCTTGGCTTGAGGATAATTGGAATTACACTGATTGTTGGAAGGATAACGGACATTTTCTGATGTCGTCGGTGACGCATCATTATGGCGTAGTGAACAATTCGTATTATGCGGCTGTTTTTGAGGTCGATGAGGAGGGGCGTTATGTCGACACTTTGGTGTATGACCGCGCTGATACCTCTGATTATACGGCTCAATTCGGGAGTATGGTTTATGCCGGCGATGAAGCGATTTATGTTGCGACGTATTGGGAAAGAGGCTTTGATGAATTGCCGACCGATGCGGTTATTTGTTTGATTGACAACGACTTGAATCTGTTAGGAACGAAGAGACTGAAGAAAGATGGCGTAAAGATTAGGATTATGAGCTGCCAGAGGACTTCCGACGGAGGTTGTCTGGTTTACGGACAATGCAAAAAAAGTTACGGTAGCGAAATGGTTCAAGTCTGGAAACTGTTGCCTGAAGATTTTGTCATTAACTGGAGTCTGGATGATAATCCGGTGGTCTCGCGACACCATGTAGCGTATCCGAATCCGACCGATGATTATCTAAACATTATTTTAAAAAATATTGATAATCAATCATTTGGTGTTGTTATATATGATGTTTGTAGTCGAAAATATTTTGAACGAAAGTTTGAACATGGCGATGGATTGTTAACACTTGATGTCTCGTCGCTTGAGTGCGGAACGTATTATTATGAGATTGTATCAGGTGGACAGAGCGTGCAAACAGGAAAATTTATTAAAAATTAACTATTAACATTTAAATATTAAAATTATGAAACTACGTATTTTATTATTATTGGCAATGTCAGTTATTGCAAACAATATTGTTGTGGCGCAGGAAAAAGCCGGTTGTGATTTGTGCGGACCTTCCGGAACGACTCAGAATCAGCCGAAGGGCAACTATTCTGCCACAATTGGAATGAATAATATTACTATGGGAGCCAACTCCTTGGCGGTAGGGCAGGCGAATAAAACTGTTGGGGCGGCTTCCATTGCTTTGGGAAAATTTGTGCGGGCGAATGCCACAAACGCCATGGTTATCGGAAGCGGTACTGATAATACTGATGCTAAAGCATTGATTAACAATTATTCAGGTACACTGATGGTTGGCTTTAACAGCAACCGGCCGACGTTGTTTATAAGCAGTTCTAGTGGTGGAAGCACGACTGGAAAAATAGGCATAGGCAATATCACCAGTCCGTTGGCTAAGTTACATTTGATTTCTGATTCCAACGAAGATGCCGGTCTGATCTTGGAAACGTCGAATAAAACAGCGAAAAGCGCTTTCCTGCAACTCTATGATAATAATCATAAAATTACTGTTTCGAAAGAAGGAATGCGCATCGCGTCAATGAATGACGCACTCGCCTTTGATGCTGGTAAAATCAATATGAGCGGAAAAGTCGGGATAAATATTGATAACAATTTCACAGGCGATTATGATTATGCTTTGGCAGTGAAAGGCGGTATTCTTACAAGCGAAGTGTTTGTAAAAGAAGTCGACGAATGGCATGATGATGTCTTTTCTGACGATTATAAGTTGATGAAACTTAATGACTTAGAGAGTTTTATAGCAGAAAACAAACATTTGCCTGATCTGCCATCAGAGAAGGAAGTTCTTGAAAAAGGATACAACATGGTTGAAATGGAAGGCATTCTATTGAAAAAGATTGAGGAACTTACATTGTATACTATTGATTTACAACAACAATTGCTTGAACAGCGAGAAATTATTGATCAATTGAGAGAAAGAATAAAATAATGCTTTAATAAATATTATTATGAAAATGAAATATTATTTAATATTTCTTGTGCTTGTATTGTCTCCATTTTTCAATTATAAAACTATGGCCCAGAGGTGTCTTGAATTCAATTACGATGCGGATGGTAACCGAACTGAAATGGTAATCAGTTATAATTGTGGCGATAAGAGAGATGTTTTGGAAGTGCAAGAAAATACTGAGGAAAGAGAGATTTGTGTGTATCCTAATCCGACCAATGGAAGTTTTAGAATTGTAGTGCCGAAATGTGTAAAAAGCGAGATGTCAAATTATGAGATATTTGATTTGAACGGCGTGTTGGTATATGAAGGCAGTCTGCATGAGATTGAGACTGAAATTGATATGGGAAATTGTGCAACGGGCGTGTATTTGTTGAAGATTACCAATGGAGATGATGTCATTTCCAAGATTGTTTTGAAACGCTAAAAATGATGATTTATGAAGAGATGTATATTATTAATTATGATGTCGTTGGTGGTTGCGGTCGCGTTTCCGCAATCATATCAACAGACCAATCTCGTGCTGAATTCCGAGATTCCGAAGGATAAAAATCTGGTTTGCGAGGCATCGACATCGATAAAGATGCTTGACGGTTTGCTCTGTAAACCTGATAAAAACCATTCTGTTATGTTTAAAATCAATAGATTCGGGGTGTTCCCTCCAGACGATGGCATCGTTGGCGGACCGTCGACATCGGGTCATGACGGAGTGGTCGGGGCCTTGCCTGGTGAGCTTAACGTGAATGATATGGGTGCTGCTGTTTACACTATCCCTATAATTTTGCCTCAAGGCATCGGGAAAATGACGCCTGAAATCGCTGTGGCATATAATAATCAGGCAGGGAACGGACTTCTTGGCTGGGGCTGGAATCTAACGGGATTGTCGTCGATAGTGAGAGTCGGGCGAACCTTCTATCATGATGGAAGCCAGAGTGCGGTGAGCTTTTCAAATGACAGGTTTATGATGGACGGCAAAAGACTCATGCTTTGCTCGGGCGACTACGGAGGGAACGGCTCGATTTATAAGACAGAGATCGATGAGATGAGTAAAATCGTCTCATTTACAGATGGTTACATCGGGCCAGCTCGTTTCGTGGTTCATAAAAAAGACGGCACCGTTTGGGAGTATGGCGGTACCGACGATTCGAGGGTGGAGCCTCAAAACAAAAACAATGTGGTTTTGATGTGGCTCGTAAATAAAATCACCGACCCTGATGGCAACTCAATTATGTTTGAATACATTGAAAATCAAAGTACTGGAGAGTCATATATCAATAAAATCGATTATACGCTGAACGAAGCCGCAGGCATCCAGTCGATGTTTAGTGTCAATTTTTATTATGACGACAGAAGCGACATTGAGTCGGGATACGTCAGAGGAAGCATTGTGCAAATAAAGAAAATACTAAAGAATATTGTTGTCAGAAACATGATGACCGGCGCAGCCTTGTACGACTATTCGTTTGATTATCAAGTGCCTGAGGCCTATTCCAATGATTATAGATTTATGTATTACAGGCTTAGAAAAATTGGTTTGACGGCTGACGGCATGAAACTCAACGGAACAAAGATAAGTTGGAACAACGACAGACATTATTCAGAAAAGTTTTTGTCGTATTCGTTGGATAAAAACATGTTCAACAAGGTGCCGTTTGTAGGCGATTTCAATGGCGATGGTTATTCTGATGTGATCACTGTACCGTATAAGCTCGGAAATGTCTATTATTCGGATGTCAATGCGCCGGTTTTTCTGAACAATGGTGACGGCTCGTTTAACGAAAACGCTTATTACTCGTTTACATTCGACAAGACGCTGGAATGGCTGTATGTCGTTGATTTTAATGGCGATGGCTTGGACGATGTGGTGGCTTATTATTTGAATAATAATGAAAATGGCAGCTGGAAGACAGGTGTCCGCGCATATTTAAATGGGAGTAACGGATTTACAAGCTGTGGCGACTTTTTCAGCAACCAGAGCTTTATTGTGTATCCGGGAGATTTTCGCGGTAAAAAGTCCGTTAGTTTTTTCCTGAATTATAATAATGATGGCAATGTACTGTCTTATCCTGCGATTATTTATTGTAAAAATGACGCTCTGATGGCGCAGCCACTGGGCGAACAGGCTTATTTGAATATTCCGGAACGGGTTGTGGTTGAAGATGTCAATGGCGACGGGAAATCTGAAATCATTTATTTATTGAATAATTCTTCAATAATAAACAAACTTTCTTATAGTAATAACGCTTATAACTTTGAAACACTGGCGTATGACGATAATATCAATAGTAATGATTATTTATTTCCTGGTGATTTCAATGGCGACGGATACACTGATTTCTTGAAATACGACAACAAGACTTATTGGAAAATTGTGTATTCCGACGGGAAGAAGTTCAAAACGCCTGTGCCTTGCATGATCAACAATCTTCTGAAATGGATTACGTTGGCGCCTCAAGACCGTTATTTCTGCTCTTTGGAAAACTTAGCGGCACCTTCGGTTACTATCAGGACTGCCGATTTTGACGGAGATGGTAAAACGGATGTTGGAGTGTTTAGTAATTCCGGTGGAAACCATTATGTTGAAATAGGCTTCAAGGTGTATAAATCATCCAGTAATTGTTGCGATTTCGGCGATATCAGGCGTTTTTATTTCAACATCAATTATTCAAATCAGTATGTGCATTTGGGGGATTTCCTCGGACATGAGAACGTGAGCGTTTTGGGGAGTGTGCGAACCAATCCGTATAACTCTGAGATTCCAAAGATAGTAGCGCTGAATCCGCATTCGTCGAAATATAGCGTGGAGCGTATCACCGACGGCCTCGGAAACTCAATCGGTTTTAATTACGAATACCTTATGCCGTATAAAAATGACTTGTTTTATGAATATGATTATCAATGGGTTAATGATGACGTTAGAACGGTGGCGGCACCAATCAGGGCGTTATGCGCTGATACGGTTTATTCGGTGAATAATAATCCATGTGTGACCAAATATTCGTATAAAAACGCATTATATCATCCGAAAGGACATGGCATGCTCGGATTTGAAAGGATTGAGGCTAAGTTGCTGATTAATAATGTTGTATCAGAGACTAAAACTGTCGAAAAAGATATTGAAGCAATGGGCGAACATAATATTGTTTTGCCTAAAACTCTTACATTATTCAATAATAACCAGATGGTATTGAAAGAGGAATATTCCTATGACAAATACTTATGCTCACAAAACGATAAGGTTTTCCAACCATTGATTGTTACAAAAAAGTCTTTGTTTTATGATTTTGACACACCAAATTCAATTCTAAAATCGAAGATAGAAAATATTGAATATCAAAGCGATGCGTCGATGAATGGGTATGACAATTATGTTAATATAAGGAAATCAATTGTCGGAATTGACGAAAGTTATACTGGCAATCAGGCAACATCATGTAATTTTAGGAGTGAGACTGAATATCTATTTGATAATAATGTTTCCAATTGGATGATTGGACGACCTAAAAACATAAGACATTCAACGAGTTACGGCGATAATGAAGCTGTCGGATATTATGAGATTTTTCAATATTATGGCAATAATCCATATCAAATGACGAAAAAAACGTATTTGCCAAATACAAATATGAATTATTCGGATCCATTGAAAGTTATCGCTGAATACTCGTATGATATTGTGGGTCATGCGGTTACGCAAACATTTAATTCCCCGTCGGCAAAAAAACAAAAAACCACTTCACTCAATTTCGGTGAAGAATACAATTATCGTTTTCCGACTTCAAAAATTAATGAAAACGGTTGGGAAGTAAATTTTGCGTATGATAACGACTATGGAAACTCAATGACGACATTGGATTACAACAATTTTGAGATGCTGAACGCTTCGGATCCTTTTGAGGTGACTGTTGAAACAATCTTGCCTGATGGAATGAAAAACGTGAAGGCAAAGCGTTGGGCTCAAGGAAATGAACATGCACCGAGAGATGCGATGTATTATTATTGGAATAAAACGACAGGCTCGGCGGAATCCTTTTCATTTTATAGCAAAGACGGTAAGAAATTACGCGAAGTGACGTTTGGTCTGAACGGCGAGGCTATTTATGTCGACTTGACATACGATGATAAAGGTAATATAGTGTCGAAGACTATGCCGTATATCGCTGGAAATGAACGGGTTATCTATTATTATGTTTATGACAACAACAATAGATTGATTGAAGAGGTCTATCCAAGTGGTTTGGTGAAAAACTATAGTTACAACAAACTTCAGAAAACAATAAACACAACTTCTCCTGATGGGACTTCACGTAATGTCGTTGAAATTGACAATCCGGTCGGTTGGCGTGTGCAAACGCTTGATATCGGTGGAAACACAATAAATTATGATTATTACAGCGATGGAAAACTGAAAAGCGCCATGATAGGCGACGATGCCGCGACTAAAGTTGAATACGAATACGATAACAGGCGTAATGTGGTGAGAATGAAAGATCCCGCGTACGGAGAGATGTCGTATAGCTATAACGCTTTTGATGAGCTTGTTGAGATGACAACGCCAAAAGGTTGTACAACGTCGTATGATTATGACAATATGGGCAATGTTATTAGGCGAGTTGAAACGGATGCTAAAGGACAAAATGCTGTGACAACACAATGGATTTACGATAATAAAAATGGAAAAACGGGGATGCTGTCTGGTATTTATTACGGTGATTCTCAGGTTGTTACGTATAGTTATGACGATATGTTGAGGATGATTGGAGTTAATGAGACAATAAATGGTGAAAACTATGCGACCAATTATTCCTATGACGAAGCGAATCGGGAGAAGTTTATTGAGTATCCAAGCGGGTTGACGGTTCAGAAAAACTATTCGAATTCAGGATTTTTCAAATCAATGCAGAAGCCTGATGATGAAACGGTGCTATGGCAAGCCAACACGACTGATGCTTGGGGCTATATTACTGATTATCAGCTTGGTAATGGCTTGAAGACACATAAAAAATATGATGCGAATACTGGACTTTTGAATGAGATAAACACAAAATCAAATAATAAAGTTTATCAAAAACTATCGTATGCATACGACGGCTTCGGGAATCTAGTTAATCGGACAGACTACAATGGCAGCACGAAAAATGAGAGTTTTGTTTATGATAATTTCAATAGACTCGTGGAGATTAAATTGAATAATAAGGTCATGGGCACGATGAATTATGATGATTATGGCAATATTATCTCGAAAAGTGCTGATAATCAAAGTGTTTTTTATGATGCGCAGTATGATGGCGATTGTCCATACGCTATAACAAAAGCTAAAATTGACAATGATAATTTGTTTGAAATGAATCAAAATATCAATTATACGGGTTTTGATAAAATTGCTCAAATACAATATGGAAATAATTCATTATCAATTGATTATGGCTTTGACCACAATCGTGTTCATTCTCTGGAGATTATTGATGGAAAGCAAAAAGAGAAAGTGTATGTCGGTGATTGTGAATATGTTAACGATAATGGAGAAACTATAATTTATACATATTTGAAATGCCCGATGGGAGTTTTTGCGGTTTATTGTAATGATGACAATGGTGACGCTGCTGTTTTGTATGTACAAAAAGACAATCTTGACTCATGGTGTTTGGTGACTGACGAATATGGGAATGTCGTTCAACGGACAAGTTATGACGCTTGGGGTAACACGCAAGGAGAATTGTTGTGCGACCGAGGTTTTGCCGGTCATGAGCATCTGTCGTCGTTCGGCTTGATTAACATGAACGGCCGAGCTTACGACCCTGTTTTGTCGATGATGCTGAGTCCGGATAACTTCATTCAAAATCCTGACTTTTCGCAGAATTACAACAGATACAGCTATTGTTTCAACAATCCGTTGACTTATTCCGACCCATCAGGTGAGTGGGTTGAATGGGTTCTTTATGGCGTGTTCAGCGGCGTGATGAACACTATTGTTAACGCTCCGAATATTGACGATTTCTGGGAAGGCGCGATTGCATTCGGCGCAGGCTTTGTGCAAGGATGTCTGACGGAAGGTCTCTCTAATTGCTCGTGGGTGCTTCAAGTTGTGGGAACCGTCGCTGGAACGACCATAAAAGTCGGTGCCAACAATTTTATCAAGCAAAACGACGGCAGCTATGATTGGAACAACATCGACCAAGACAGCTTTAAAGAAGATGTGATGTATGCTTTCGGTTCGAGTTTGGCGACCTCGATTATCAATTCGTATTTTGTTCAACCGACTGATAATGAGGAGGGTAGAAGTCTGGGCAGTATCTTGTGTAAAGACAAGTATAACCAAAAGTTACTTGCCAGCGCGTCTGGAAAGATAACAGGCAATTTGTTTGCAGGCAAGGACGTTTTCGACGGGTTTGATATTTCGAAAAGCAATATCGGAGACATCGTGCCGTATGTGAAATGCGTTCTTGGTGTCGTTTCAAATGGATTTGAATTTGAAGGACGCTCTGAAACTCTGGGCTATGTGTTTGACAAACTGCTGAATTTCGATTTTCAAGGCTTGATGAGTAAGTTCGGAAAAGACATGAATGGCTGCTATAGTCAATTTCGTTCTTTATTTTTTAAGGTATGACATGTAAATTGTAGTTTTTTTACTATCTTTGCACCCAAATATTTTAACGATTTGTACTATGTTGGAATTGATTTTGAAACAACTTTTGGTTGATGCCTTCAAGAAACTTTACGGCCAGGAACCACCTGCGCAAAACGTGAGTTTTCAGAAGACAAGACCTGAATTTGAAGGTGATTTTACTATCGTGGTTTTCCCGTTTGTGAAACTTGCAGGGAAAGCACCGGAGATGTTAGCCAATGAACTCGGAACAGAGATGATGAAGGAAAGCGAGTTTGTCGCGAAGTATAACGTGGTGAAAGGCTTTTTGAACCTGCTGATTTCCGACAGCTATTGGATCGACTTCATGCAGAAAAACCATCTGAATGAGAAATTCGGACGAAAAGAAGTTTCAGGCAAGCCTGTCGTAGTGGAGTATTCCTCACCGAATACCAACAAACCGTTGCACCTTGGTCATATCCGTAACAACCTGCTGGGTTGGAGCGTGAGCGAAATCCTTAAAGCCAACGGCGAAAATGTAGTGAGAGTGAACCTCGTGAACGATAGAGGAATTCACATCTGCAAGAGCATGATAGCCTGGCAGAAATGGGGTAATGGCTGCACTCCTGAATCGACAGGGAAGAAGGGCGACCACCTGATCGGCGATTTCTACGTGATGTTCGACAAGCATTTCAAAGAAGAAGTGAAGAGTCTGCTGCCTGCCAACTACGACGAACTCAGCAATGAGGACAAAGACAAGGCTAAAGCAGAGGCGGAAAACGCTTCTCCGCTGATGCAGGAGACACGCGAGATGTTGCGTAAATGGGAGTCCGGCGACAAAGAGGTGCGTGAACTTTGGGAGATGATGAACAACTGGGTTTACGAAGGCTTTGATGTGACGTACAAACGTCTCGGAGTGTCGTTCGACAAGATCTATTACGAATCACAAACATACTTGTTGGGTAAGAGTACAGTGATGGATGGCTTGAAGAAAGGCGTTCTGTATCAAAGAGATGACAACTCGGTGTGGTGTGACCTTCGTGATGAGGGATTGGACGAGAAACTATTGCTCCGTCGTGACGGAACCTCCGTTTATATGACTCAAGACCTGGGAACCGCTCAATTGCGTTATGACGAGTTCCATCCGAAGAAACTGATTTATGTCGTTGGTAATGAACAGAATTACCATTTCGACGTGCTGAAACGTGTTTTGGTGAGATTAGGCTTCGAGTGGGGTAACGACATCGAGCATCTTTCCTACGGTATGGTTGAGTTGCCAAGCGGTAAGATGAAGTCGCGCGAAGGTACCGTGGTCGACGCCGATGACCTTATGGACGAGATGGTCGCGACGGCGAAGAACGTGTCGGAAGAACTTGGAAAAGCTCACGGATTGAGTGACGAAGAGGCAAATAAATTGTATCATGTGATTGGACTTGGCGCTCTGAAGTACTTCATCCTGAAAGTTGACCCGAAGAAGACGATGCTGTTCGACCCGAAAGAATCAATCGATTTCAATGGCAATACAGGTTCGTTCATACAGTACACTCACGCTAGAATTTGTTCGGTGTTGAGAAAAGCTGCTGAAGCCGGAATCACGACTGGCGACAAAATTGACGTCGAGAACATACTGCCTGAAGAGAAAACGCTGCTTACCAATATTCATACATGGCCTGGTGTGCTTGAACAAGCTGCGATAAACCGCAGTCCGGCTATGATTGCCAACTACATATACGACCTCTGCAAAGGATTCAACCAGTTCTATCAGGAATGCAGTATTATGAAGGAACCTGACGAGAAACGTAGGGCGTTCCGTTTGCAGTTGGCGGCAATGACAGCACGTTTGCTGCGTAACGCAGGCGAGCTGCTGGGTATGCAGATGCCAGAGAGAATGTAAAGAATAGTAAAAATGAACGTTTTTTATTTACCGGATGCGACAGAAGGAATGGTCTCCTTCCCTGAGGAGGAATCGAAACACTGTGTCAAAGTTCTGAGGATGCAGGCAGGAGACCGTTTCTGCGTCACCGACGGCAAAGGCTCGTTGTACGACGGTGAGCTCGTTGAAGCGCACCCGAAACGCGCGACAGTTTGCCTTACGAACAAACGTCCGGGCTACGATAACAAAACGTTTAAACTCGAAATAGCAATAGCGCCGACTAAACTCAACGAACGCACGGAATGGTTTCTTGAAAAAGCCACTGAAATCGGCATTGACAAAGTGCAGCTGTTCGCCTCGTATCACTCAGAACGCCGCGTGGCCAACGTAGAGCGTTTCCGTAAGGTGATGATAGCGGCGATGAAGCAGTCGATAAAGTCGAAACTGCCTGAAATTGAGGATGTTATGGATTTCAATAAACTCGTGAAGCAGCCATTCGACGGACAGAAATTCATCGCGTGGATCGACGACGACGTTACGGAGTTGCTATGCGACAAATACGAAAAAGGCCGGAATGCCCTGGTGCTAATCGGACCGGAAGGCGACTTCAGTCCTGAGGAGGTGCAGCTGGCCAAAGATAACGGCTTCATCCCAGTGAGTCTTGGCGACGCTCGCTTGAGAACGGAGACGGCGGCAGTGGTGGCTTGCCATACGATTCAACTCATCAACCAAATGAAATGAGTATGAAGAAGTTGCTGCTCCTCATATTGTTTTCGTTTTCGTTTTCGTTTGCCCAGCAGACGCAGATAGCGCTTCTTAAATACAGAGGCGGCGGCGACTGGTACGCCAACCCTACATCATTGCCTAATTTGGTGAAGTTCTGCAACCAGGAACTGCACACCAACCTCAATCCCGACATCGCGACGGTGGAGGTGGGGAGCCCCGACATCTTCAACTATCCGTTTGTGCACATGACAGGTCACGGAAACGTCACTTTCGACAAGGCGGAATGCGAAAACCTGCGTAACTACCTGCTGGCAGGCGGTTTCCTGCACATCGACGATAACTACGGACTCAAGGATTTCATCATGCCGCAGATGCAGAAGGTTTTCCCTGAGCTGGAATGGGTGGAGCTTCCGTATTCGCATCCGATCTTCAAAAAACCGTACGAGTTTCCGAACGGACTGCCCAAGATTCACGAGCATGACCTCAAGACTCCGCAAGCGTTCGCGATGATTTACGATGGAAGAATCGTGTGTCTCTTCACCTACGAATGCGACCTCGGCGACGGCTGGGAAGATCAACGAGTGCATAAAGACTCCGACGAGGTGCGACTGAAGGCACTTAAGATGGGCGCGAACATCATACAATACGTTTTTTCACAATAAAATGATTGTTTTACAACAAAATTATCAAAATGAATGAAACAGATAGAAGAAAACCAAAAAAATGTCCTTATTGCAATAGGTTAATATCAGGCAGAACCGATAAGATGTTCTGCGACGACAGATGCCGTAATAACTATTATTATCAAGTTAACAACGAGCAGAAGACATATATCAGAAAAATCAATAAGATTCTGCTGAAAAACCGCGGAATCCTCAGGACTGTAAATCCTTACGGGAGATTGTCGGTTCCAAAGAGGTATCTTGAAGAACTCGGCTTCGATTTCAATTGTTTTACAGGTATTTATAAAACAAAGAAGGGAAGGGAGTACTATCTAGTTTATGATCAGGCGTTTAGCTATGAGGAAGAAGACAGGATGAGCTTAGTTGTTTTCTATCGTGATGCTTAAGCCGTCGAAAGCTAACATCATGTTTGAAGGCAAGGTCTTGTTGACATCTTCGGTTTTTCCCATCGTATGGCTGACATGCGTGAACCAGGCTTTCTTGACGTTGAGACGTTGAGCGATGTCGATGGCTTCGGGCAGACTGATGTGCGAATAATGTTTTTCGTGGCGAAGTGCCTCGATGATGAGATATTCAACGCCTTTCAGCTTGTCGAAACTATCCTCGGACATGTAGTTGAAGTCGGTGACGTATGCGAAGTTGCCGATACGGAAGGCGTAGCATAACATCTTTAGATGTGTCAACGGGATTGGCTCGATGGTTAACTCATTGATAACTATAGGCTTATTGTCTACGATGTCGATGAGGTTATACGTCGGGGCGCCGGGGTAGAGTTCGTTTTTGTCGACGAAAGCGTAAGAATATTCGCGTTTGATTTCTTCTTGCGACTCAGGTGACGCGTATATCGGCATTGAGATATTCTGAAGGAAGTTGAACGACCTCACGTCGTCAAGGCCGCCAATGTGATCTTTATGATGATGCGTGATGAGAATGGCATCGAGATGCTGTACGTTTTCGCGAAGCATCTGCTGACGGAAGTCGGGACCGGCATCCACACAGATGGTGGTGCGCTCGGTTTGAATCAGGATGGATGTGCGTAAACGCTTGTCCCTCAAATCGTTCGACCTGCAAACGTCGCAGTTGCAGCCGATAACCGGGACGCCTTGCGAGGTGCCGCTGCCTAATATGGTAATCTTCATCATAGTCGTAAAAATCGCTGCAAATATATGAAAAAGACATTAGTCTTCAGACGTTAGACCTTAGTTTTTATTTTTTTTAGGTCGATTTCAAAAATAATTCGTATCTTTGCAAGTTTTATTGGTATGGCATCAGAACGATGAAGGCTATTGTAAAGTTTTTTAGGAAACGCGCTATAAAAGGCTTCTTGAGAAGGCGTAAATCCTGCATCTTGCCGGATATTTCAAAGTATCCGAGTGTGGCGATTTTGCTCGACCAGGAACAGTTTAAACGCTATAAGGAAATAGAAAACGCTTTGACAAGGCTGTTCGTGCTGAAAAGATACTCGTTTATCGTTTATGTCGACGAATTACCGAAAAACGTCATGCAAACAGACCGTTATTTCTTCATTAGAAAAGAAGATTTCGACTTCTGGGGCAGAATGAAACGTGACAAATACGAATCGCTGATCAGTCTTTCGTTCGACATGGTTGTGGATTTTACAAAGGCACAGGATGATTTGATGACGAATAAATACATTTTGACCTTGATAAACAATTCATTCAGAGTGACTTTCGGAAATTCAAGCCAGAAAATGTACGATATGGTCATCGACTCGAAGAAAGACGATGAAATGTTGAACCAGATAGAGATTCTGAAGAATTATCTGTCGATGTTGTTAGGAAAAAGATGAAAATGAACCCGTTTATTGGCACAGGAGTTGCGCTCATAACTCCGTTTAACGATGATTATTCTGTTGATTATCAATCGTTAAGAAATATTGTTGACTACACTTTGCAGAATGGCGCTGATTTTTTGGTTGCTCTCGGAACCACTTCGGAAGCTCCTACGATGAACGCTGAGGAGAAGGCTAAGGTGGTGAAGACTATCATTGAGACTGCCAACGGTCGCTGCCCGATTCTGTTGGGAATGGGTGGAAACAATACTTCAGCCTTGATTGATAATATCAGAAATCAAGACTTTACTAAGATTGACGGCATTTTGAGCGTAGTTCCATACTACAACAAACCGAACCAGCGTGGCATGAAAGCTCATTTTCTGCATGTCGCTGACGTGTCGCCGGTGCCGGTGGTGCTTTACAACGTGCCGGGCAGGGTGGGAGTGAACCTCCAAGCCGCCACGACAGTGGAACTAGCCGAGCATCCGAACATCATCGCGGTGAAGGAAGCGTCGGGAAACCTGCAGCAAATCATGGAGATTTTGCGCGACAAACCTGAGGATTTCAGAGTATATTCAGGCGACGACGGCATCACCCAGCCAATGATGGCTCTCGGAGCTGAAGGCGTCATCTCAGTGGCCGCCAACGGCTACCCGAAACCGTTCTGCGAGATGGTTCATCTGATGCTTGAAGGCAAAAACGAGAAAGCTCTTCCGTTGCATTATAAGATGCTGAAAATGAACGGCTTAATCTTCGCCGACGGCAATCCTGCAGGCATAAAAGCCCTCATGGCTCACGCCGGATTATGCAAGAACGTACTCCGCCTCCCTTTGGTGCCGGTTAGCGATAATGTTCGCCAAGCTATTGAAAATGAATATAAATCTTTATAACACAATGAAAACAAAATTATTTTTAATCCTTTTCCTGTTTGTCACATTTGGACTAACAGCACAAGAAAACAAACTCAACCGACTCATGCAGGATCGTAATGAGTATTATTTTACTTTTGAACTTAACGGCAACGACAATCTGCCGCAAATCGCTCACATGATTTCTGTTGACCGCGTCGACGGCAATGTCGTAACAGCTTACGCAAACAACAAGGAATTCGCTGAATTTCAGAAACTTGGCTATGAAATAACACTTCAGACACCTCCTTCAATGCTTGAGGAGCATGTGATGTGGGACGGCAGCAACCGCGCCGAATACGACTGGGATCAGTACCCGACCTACAGCGCATACGAGAACATGATGTATGCTTTCCAGACAAACCATCCTGACAAATGCGAAATCATCGAACTCGGAACATTGCCTAGCAACCGTAAGATTTTGATTGCTCATATCAACAACGGCACAACCGCTGGAAAACCGAAGTTCTTATACACCTCAACAATCCACGGTGACGAGACGACAGGCTGGATGCTGATGCTCCGTTGGATTGACTATCTCCTTGAAAATCCTACACTTCCGGAGTGTGCCAACATTCTTGAAAACGTCGATTTATATGTCGGCCCTAACACCAACCCTGACGGAACTTATCACGGCGGCAACAACACTGTTAACGGCGCAACACGTTACAACGCCAACGGTGTCGACATGAACCGTAACTACGCCGACCCTCACGGCAGCGCTCACCCTGACGGAAATCCGTATGCTCAAGAAACTGAATGGTTTATGCAGCTCGCACAGGAAAACAACTTCGTGATGGGCGCCAATTACCACGGCGGAGCAGAGGTTATGAACTATCCTTGGGACAACACTTACACGCTTCACGCTGATGACCAGTGGTATCAGCTAATCAGCCATGAATATGCCGACCTTACACACCAGGTCAGCTCAGGCTATATGACCGATTATAACAACGGTATTACCAATGGCGCTGCATGGTATATGATTGGCGGCGGCCGTCAGGATTACATGAACGGCTATGCTGAATGCCGTGAGCTTACTATCGAATGCTCAAACACTAAAAATCCTAACGCCAGTCAAATGCCAACATTCTGGAACTATAACAAAAACTCTATCTTCGCTTTTGTGAACCAGGTGTTGAACGGCATCCACGGCACAGTGGTCGACGCATCTTCAAAGGCTCCTATAGGCGGCGCAACAATCACTTTGACAGGTCACGATGACCAATATTCAACAGTGTCGACACAGCTTCCTGCAGGTGACTTCCATCGTCCTGTAAAAGGTGGAACCTACAACGTGAGAATAACCAAGAACGGCTATCAGGCATACGAGACACAAGTGACAGTGGCTGATAATGAAGCAATTACAATCAGTGCTGAGTTGGTGGCACTCGAAGGCATCGTTGCCGACTTCACAGCCGATGTCACAGCAGTGGCAGTGGGAGGCTCGGTGCATTTCACCGACAACTCATGGGGCGCACAGCTCACCAACTGGGATTGGGAGTTTGAAGGCGGCACACCAGCAACTTCAACAGAACAGAATCCTACAGTGACATACAACCAGGCAGGCACTTTCGGCGTCCGTCTCACAGTGACTAACGCCGATGGCGAGAGTGATACAAAGTACATGGCTAACTACATCACGGCATCAGAGGCTTACAATATGCAGAATGGTACCATAACAACTTGTAACGCAATGTTTTACGATGACGGCGGTCCGAGTGCGAACTATGGCAACAACAAAGATCTGACTATGACATTCATGCCTGCTACAGAGGGTGGAATTATCGAAGTGACATTCCAGTCATTTGACACAGAAAGCAACTACGACTGGCTCTATATCTACGACGGAACTACAACATCTGCACCGCAAATTGGCTCACAACACTCAGGTAACGACAGCCCTGGCACAGTGACAGCTACCAATGCCGCCGGTGCAATTACATTCCGTTTCACATCCGACAGCAGCGTCAACAAAGCAGGTTGGGAAGCTCATGTAAGATGCCTCGGCGAACCAGTGGAAGCTACAGCAAGTGTTGAACATGAGACGATTTACATCGGCGAAACCAATCATTTGTATGCAAGCGCAACAGGCGGCACATACAACTACACCTATTCATGGTCACCAGCCACCAACCTCGACGACCCGACAGCTCAGAACCCGGTGTTCACAGCCACAGAAGGTGGAGACTTTACCTACACCGTGACAGTCAGCGACGGAAACGAAACAGCTACAGCAACAGTGAGTTTCACCGTTATTGATAACACCGATGTTAACGAGATCGCAGAAAACAGTGTGATGGTTTATCCAAATCCTGCATCTTCAATGGTTTACATCAAGGGAATTGAAGGTTACAGAAATCTTGAGGTTTCAGTTGTAAATCTTCAAGGACAGGTTGTGATGAATGCTGTTAACACATTGGGAATCAATGTAAAAGATATTGAATCTGGAGTCTATTTCCTCAATATCAACTGCGATGGCAATCAAATTGTCAAGAAAATTGTTGTGGAATAACAATTTATAGCTAAAAAAAACGTAATTTTGCAGCATGCTAAAGAATAGGATTTTTTTATTGGCGATAATTTGTCTGCTGGGATGCACCTCATGCAGTAAATACAGGAAATTGCTGAAAGGAACAGACAATGAGGCTAAGTATAAAGCCGCGTTGGAATATTATGAGAAAGGCAATTATGACCGTACTTTACAGCTTTTTGAGGTGATGAACGCCTACTATCGTAACAAACCTGAAGGCGAGACGATAGCTTATCTCACCGCGGAATGTTATTACAAGAAAAAAGAATATTATTTGGCAAGCGGCTATTACAAACGTTTCGCGATGAATTATCCTTTGTCGAAAGACACAGAGGACGCATTGTTTAAGAGTGCCACATGTTATTATATCATGTCGCCGAAAATCACTCTTGACCAGGAAGACACATACACGGCAATCAGTGAATATCAGAACTATATCGACATTTATCCGAATAGTCCGAGAGTGGAGGAGGCCAACGGCAAAATCGACACTTTGCGAATGAAGCTTGAGGAAAAGGAATACCTTACCTGCGCGCTTTATTTCAAGATGGAGGAATATCAGGCTGCGATAACGAGTTATGAGGCTTTTTTGAAAGATTATCCTTCGACGAAACATCGTGAGGAGATTCTTAAAAACATGGTTATCAACTATTACCGTTATGCCGAGAACAGTGTGAAGTCGAAACAACGCGAACGTTATGAGCTGGCGCTGGAGAAATATAACACCTTGTGCTATGTCTATCCCGACAGCAAATACATCGCTGAATTAGAGCCTACAATAAAGAAAGTCAGAGAAAAATTAGAAAAAATCAAATCGAACAAATAAAATGATAGATTTCAGAAAAGTTAAGACGGAAACAACCGCAATCACACGTCAGAAAGATCAATTCTACGTAGGAACAGGTAATATCTACGAAACAGTCGCTATCCTTGCGAAGAGAGCAAACCAAATCGCGACAGAGGAGAAGCAGGAACTCAACAAGAAAATTGAGGAGTTCGCTTCAAGCAACGACACTCTTGAAGAAGTTTTCGAAAACAAGGAACAGATTGAGGTCGCAAAGTTCTACGAGAGACTGCCTAAGCCAACGCTTATCGCTATCGACGAGTTCTTGAACGACAAACTTTACTATCGTAATCCAAACAAGAAAAACGAAGGTGACTTCTAAAAAGATTCTGATAGGAATTACAGGTAGCATCGCCGCCTATAAGATTCCGCTTTTAGTACGGCTTCTGAAGAAGCAGGGCGCTGAGGTTCAGATTGTCATGACCGAGGCGGCTAAAGACTTTGTAACACCACTCACGTTAGCTACGCTGAGTGGTTTACCAGTTTTATCAAAGGGCTTCGACGCAGAGACCGGCAAGTGGAACAGTCATGTTGATCTCGGACTTTGGGCCGACCTCGTCGTGATAGCACCGGCATCGGCAAACACCATCGCTAAGATGGCGGCAGGCATAGCCGACAACTATCTGCTAACTGTTTGTCTATCAGCGAAATGTCCGATAATGTTCGCTCCGGCGATGGATCTCGACATGTACAAACATCCGGCCACGCAGGAAAACATCCGTACCCTCATTGGTCGCGGATACCGTTTCATCGCGCCTGCATCAGGTGAGCTTGCATCGGGACTGTGCGGCGAGGGCAGGATGGAGGAACCACAGGAGATTTTCAACCGTATAAAGGAGTTTTTCGATAACAAAAAGCGTTTCGCAGGCAAGAAAGTGCTTGTGACAGCCGGCCCGACATACGAGGCTATCGACCCGGTGCGTTTCATCGGAAACCACAGCTCAGGCTTGATGGGCATAGAGATAGCACGCGCTTTCGCCGACCAGGGCGCCGACGTCACGCTCGTTTTAGGTCCGTCATCAATTCGTCCGGAGAGAAGTAACATCCAAGTAATTCCTGTGACTTCGGCAAAGGAGATGTACGACGCCACGACATCGGCATTCAAACGTTCCGACATAGCTGTGTTGAGCGCGGCGGTGGCCGATTTCCGTCCGGAAGTGGTTGCAGATCAGAAGATTAAGAAAGACCCGAATAAAAATGAGATGACGCTGAAACTCGTCAAGACAGAGGATATCTTGAAGACTCTCGGCGAGAACAAGAAAGAAAACCAGATGCTCGTGGGCTTCGCGCTTGAGACCGAGAACGGCATCGAGAACGCGAAGAAGAAACTGCATACTAAAAATCTCGACATGATCGTTTTAAACACGATGAACGAGGCAGGCGTGGGATTTAAGACGAAGACTAATAAAATCAACATCATCACAAGAGATGACAAGGTGACCGACTTCGAGCTTAAACCGAAAAGCGAAGTGGCTCAGGATATCTTAAACGCTATATATCAATTACTTACAAAATAACTATCATGAAAAGAATCATCCTTCCGATATTGTTCGTAATCTGTTTTATGGCACAAAACCTGTGTGCGCAGGAGTTCAATTTCACGGTGACGGTGAACTCGAAACAGGTTGCAGGTACCGACCAGCGTCTCTATGAGTCGCTTCAGGAAGCTGTGACCAACTTCATGAACAACCGCACCTGGACGAATATCCGTTTCGAGGAGCAGGAACGTATCGAAGGAACGATAGTGATAGTGGTGACAAGCCGTGAAGGCAACAGCATTTCAGGCGAGCTGAATATAGGTCTGCGCCGTCCGGTCTACAAATCAAACTACAACACTCCGATTTTGAATTATGTCGATAACGACTTCATAATCACTTACATGGAGTCGCAGCCGCTCGATTTCAACGAGAACTCGTTCACGTCGAATCTTACCTCGATTTTGGCGTTTTACGCTTATTACAGCCTCGGTTTGTATTTCGACACCTTCGGTCTTTACGGCGGAGATGTGATGTTTAAGGCGGCCGAGCAGGTGGTGACGGCGGCGCAGAGCGCCACCGAAGCAGGATGGAAAGCCTTCGACAGCTACCGAAACCGTTATTGGCTGCTCGAGAGCTTCACCAATACGGCATATCGTCCGCTACGTCAGTATATGTATGAATATCATAGACTTGGACTCGACGTGATGGGCAACGGCAAGGTCGATGAAGGCCGTGCCACCATGACAAAGTCGCTCGACTATGTGAAGTCGGTGTACACCAGCAAGCCTAACCTTTATTTCATTCAGATTCTCAACGACACGAAACGCGACGAGTGGAAGAATGTTTACTCGGTGGGACCACAGCAGGAACGTACCAAAGCAGTCAATGTTTTACGCGAGATAGACCCGTCGCACTCGGAGGAATACGAAGATCTTCTTAACGCTAAACCGAAAATGTAATGCTTAAGCATATCGCTATAAGTAATTATGCTTTAATCGATTCATTATCAATGAGTTTTGGTAATGGATTCAGCGTTATTACCGGCGAGACTGGAGCAGGAAAATCAATACTTCTTGGAGCTTTAGGCTTCGTTTTAGGCGAACGCTCCGACTCAAGCATCATGCTCGACGAGACAAAAAAATGTACGGTCGAGGCGACGTTTGTGATTGATAATGAGAGATTTAAGTCATTTTTTGAAGAAAACGACCTCGATTTTGACGAAGAACTGATACTGAGACGCGAACTTACGCCTACAAAGAAGTCGCGCGCCTTCATTAACGACACTCCAGTTACCACACAACAACTGAAAGAACTTGGAAATCAATTAGTTGACATACATTCACAACACGACTCGCTGCTGCTTACAAATTCCGACTTTCAGCTGAAAATTGTCGATGACGCAGCAAATAACAACTCATTACTCATTGATTATCAGAAGGTTTATAATTCGTTTGTTACATTAAGAAACGAACTGAAGAGCCTTCGCGAGATGGCACAGAAGAACGTCGCTGAAAACGATTTCCTGGCATTCCAACTCGACGAGTTGGTTAAAGCCGACTTACAGGAAGGTGAATTTGAAGAGGTAAGTCAAAAGCTGGAATTATTAGAAAATGCTGAGGAAGTAAAGACGCTATTAGCTCAATCTATGAGTACTCTGAGTGAATCAGAGTTCTCTATTTTGGATCAGCTTAATGATTTAAAATCGAACGTCGACCGTTTGAGAAGGTACGTCCCGCAAGCCGAGCAATATCTCGAAAGAATTGACTCTACAAAAATCGAGCTCAAAGACATTGCTCAAGACCTTGATTCACTGCAAGATAGCACCCAGTTCGACTCAGCTTCTTTGAATGAAATACAAGAGCGCTTCGACTTGATTCAGCGCTTGATGATGAAACATCACGTTAACGATTACGCCGAATTGCTTAAGATTCGCAAGGACCTGCAAAAGAAAGTCGGCGCATTTGCCAACATCGACGAGGAAATCGCCAAGAAAGAGCAGGAACTCAAGAAATGCGAGAAAGAACTGACAAAGCTGGCTGATGAGCTTTCAGCAAAGCGCAAAAAGGTTAAGGTATCATTCGAAAAATCTGTTACTGAAATTATTCATCAATTAAAGATGCCGCATGGTGTTTTCGTAATAGAGATTTCTGAGCGCATAGAGTTCTCTAATACTGGCCGTGATCGCGTCCGTTTCCTCTTCTCAGCCAACAAAGGCATCGCTCCCGACGATATGAGTCGTGTGGCATCGGGCGGTGAATTATCGCGTTTGATGTTGGCTATCAAGGCTGTAGCGGCTGAAAACGCCTACATTCCGACCTTGATTTTCGACGAGATAGACACTGGCGTCTCGGGCGAGGTGGCGTCAAAACTGGGAGATATCATGCAGAAAATGGGGGAGAAACTGCAAATATTATCTATCACGCATCTCCCGCAAATCGCCTCAAAAGCCAAAAATCATTTCTTCGTTTACAAAGACGAGAGCGCACAAAAAACACGTTCATGCATCAAACAACTGTCTCATGATGAACGTGTTACGGAGATTGCAAAGATGCTTTCCAACGATAAAATAACCCCGGAAGCAATTCGAGCCGCCGAGGTTATTATCAACTTTGGCCATTAGCTATTAGTGATTGGCTGCCAACAGCCAACGGCCAATAGCCAACAGCTTGTGTTTTATCGGAAAATTTCCTTATACTTCAATTCCTTCACTGCGCCGTATTTTCCGAGATCTTTCATGTTGAACTGTTTCTTGTTTCCTGACATCATGATGACGATCGGACGGTCGGCGACGTTGCGTTTGTAGAAGTCGTAAACGTCAGCGTACTCGGTATTCTTGATGATTTCAGTTGTCTCAAGACGCGGGTCGTGGTCGTAACCTTGCTCAACCCATGAGCTCACGGTAGTAGGAATGTTTCTAAATCCGACATATTCCGAGGCGCGTGACATGATCAGAGCGTCTTTCGAAGCGTTGAATTTCTCCATGCGCTCAGGCATGTCGGTGATGAGGCCGCGCAACACATCGATACCTTCGTTGGTCTTGTCCGACTGTGTGCCGAGGAAGGCGAACAGGTTGCCTGGCTTGCGGTTGAGATTGTCGTACATGAAGTATGAATATGCTGTGTAACCCAATGAGCGAAACTCTCTAACCTCTTGGAATACAATTGAATACATATCGGTGCCAAAGTATTTGTTAAACACCTGGCTGACGGCTTTGTCTTTTTGATCCAAAGTCTCGCTTGGCACATAAATGAAGATGTTGCTTTGGCGGAATGCTTTGTTGTGAGCAAAGAATATCTGATTTTCAGTATATTTCTTCTCAACGTTGAACTTCTTGTCAGCTTTGATAACATCGTCCTTAACGAGATTGTGTTTCTTCAAAGCTTCGATAACCTTCTGATTGTCAATGTTTCCGATGAAAAATACATTACCGCTGTAGTTGAGGGCGTCGTTCACCTCTTTGAGAAGCTCTTCGCCGGTGTGTTTCTTCCACTTTTTGATCGGAGTTTCAACGAGATAGCTTGATTTGTCGCCGTAAAGAGCATACTGGCGTACTGCCTGTGCCCATTCAGACGCGTCGTCTTTAACAGTTTCTTCTTCCATTTTCTCGCTTTCGTAGATAACGGCAATCTTCTTCTCATCGTTGGCTGGATTGAAGATCTTTTCCTCGCAAAGATCCAAGATGCGGTCTAAATCCTTCTCGAAACCTTCGATGATGACATTGCAGTTGCTCTGGTTGGCGCTAATGATAATCTGAGCGCCAAGTTTCTGAAGCTCAAGGCTGAACTCTTCGAAGCTCATATTTTCGGTGCCTTGCATTGCCCAATAAGTGACAGCGCGGTCGAGATCCGGGTCGTCGATATTACCGAAATTGTGTGTGACGGTCAAATTGAAGATGTCGTTATAAGGATTCTTTGTTGAAAACATTGTGAAACAATCGTTTATCTTTGTGATTTCAACGTCTTTTCCAAATTCGATGACCTGTGGTTTCACTTGTGGAACTTCCTCAGCCTCGATCATCTTTGCGAAATCTGACTTGGCATCGGTGTTCTTTGCCTCGATAGGTTTCCAGTTAGGCTTGTCGACCTTGTCTTTTTCAGGGAAGCCCATCTTTGAGCGGATATCGAGGTAATCTTCACCGAAATATTTGTTGGCGATAGCTATGATTTCCTCCTTGGTGATGTTTTTAATGCGTTCAGTCTCAGCGAGATAGTCGTCGTATGACATGCCACGCTGCTCGAGTTCGAGGAAGAGGTAAGACAGAGAGTTGAGATCCTCTAATGTCTGTTCGCGTTCCTTCAGCATGTTGGTGCGGATAGCTTCAAAGAGGTCGTCGCTGAACTCGCCTTTTTTGAGTTTGTTGAGATTTGCGAAAACATATTCCTCAGCTTTCTCGTGTGATTGTCCGACGAGTTTCGGCACATAGAGAATGATGTTTGCGCCGTGGTCTTCGAGTGAGAGAGGCATCAGCATTGCCGCCATGATGTTGCCATCAAGCATATCTTTGTCCATGAGGCCTGTCTCGCCGTTGCTGAAGATGTCGCAGGCGATGCTGAGAGGCAGATAGTCAGGGTCGGAAACCTTAACGCCACGCCATGCCAAAATACCCATCTTAACAGGAGTCATCCTCACTTCTCTCAAAGTCTGGCCTTTGAACTCAGGCAAGGTGAACTCAGGTTGTGCAGGGATTTCGCCGCTGCGCCATGTGCCGAATTTCTCAGCCACCATAGGCTCGATTTCGTCGATGTTGAAGTCGCCGACGAGGATGAGGGTCATGTTGTTGGCCACGTAATAGGTGTTGAAGAACTCGCGCATTCTCGAGGTTTGCGGGTTTTTCAGGTGTTCGGTCAAGCCGATGACCGGACGGCCATAAGGATGCTCGCCGAAAATTTCTTTAAAGAAATAGTCTTTGAATGCCTCGATTGGCTCGTCGCCGTACATGTTCTTCTCTTCGTAAACGGTCTCAAGCTCGCTCTGGAAGAGACGGAACACAGGGTAACGGAAACGCTCTACGTAGACGTCCATCCACTTGCCGATCTGGTTGGCAGGGAAGGAGTTGAAGTACATCGTCTGGTCGTAAGCTGTACCAGCGTTCAGGCCTGTGCCGCCCATCTTGGTCAGAATCACGTCGACCTCATTCGGGATGGCGTAGTCTGTCGATGCCAATGACAACTCATTGATTTTCTGCTGGATGGCAGCGCGCTCGCCGGCGTCGGTGGTCTCATGCAGCTTGTCGTACATGATGTCGATGCTGTCGAGATACACCTTCTCAGCTTCCCAGTTGATGGTTCCGATTTTGTCGGTGCCCTTGAACATGATATGCTCGAAATAGTGAGCCATACCAGTGGCTTCGAGCGGGTCGTTTTTACTTCCGGCGTGCACGTAAACGGCGCCGTAAGCCTTCGGTGAGCTGTGGTCTTCGCACATCACCACCTTCAAACCGTTGTCAAGATAAGTGGTCTTGACCTTTAACTGAGCGTTCATCACGTTGACGCTCAATAAGATAACTAATGCTAATAAGAGTTTTTTCATGTTTGTTATTTTGAAATTTGTTGCAAAGATACGATTTCTTCCATTTTAATGCCATACAATTCCATTTTTTTCAGGAATTCTGGTACTTCGTTTTCTAAAAAATCTTTTTTTTGTTCCGAAAGAATCTTTTCTTTCGCGTCATCGCACACGTAGAATCCTATTCCGCGCTTGGTGGCGATGATCTCTTTCATCTGCAGTCGCTCGAAGGCGCGCATCACCGTGTTGGGGTTCACTCCCAGCTCAATGCCTAGCTCGCGCACCGACATCACACGGTCGCCGCTGCGGAACTCACCGCTCAGGATGCGCTCGCACACGTGGTCGTAGATCTGCAGATATATTGGTTTATGCCCGTTGAAATCCATGGTTAATTAATATTTTTGAGTTTTAATTTTACGATACACACCGAACAGCATCAATGCGGAAACGATAATTTCAGCGTAGAAAATGGCGTTCATTATTAAGAATATCGTGTATTTAACGAATTCTGCCTTATCTTCAATGTTATGGGTGAGAACTTCTGTGTGTACAGCATAATTGATTAGAACAATCATGAAAATGATGAACATAATTATCAAAATGCCAATCATCTTGCCGGTTTTGTGTCTTTTAAAGATCATATTTCCGAACATGAAGATGGAAGAAATAGTCAAAGTGCCAAGTGCACTTAAAACAATCATGAAGGTAGGTGATAAGCTCTTGTAGTATAGAATCCATGATTCATCTATCGTTATGTTGTCTCTTTCAAAAACAGCGTTGATTTTTGCGAATGTGTCGAAATAATATGACACGGCGAAGCCTTCGTATGGACCGTTGAGGAGCGCGAGGATAGTGTCGATGGCGAGTGCTCCTACTATATATATAATAGGTGTTACGATGACACAGTAAAACACCATGCTTAGGAACTTCTCAAGTGTCGATGCAGGCAACATGGCATAAACGATGCCTTTGCGAGGGTCGTTGCATGTTTTGTAAAGTCTTGCCGGCGCTATAATCAACACGATGGTCGATAGGGTCGAGATGATGTCAATTCTTGAGAATGGGTCATAAAGTTGAGTCGTTTCATCACTTGGCATGAGGCTTGTGAATAAGAAAACTATTACAGGAATAGCCCAAATAATAGCTAAAGCCAAAATAATGTTCGGGAAGAAGTTCAATCCGTCGTGTTTTAGGATTTTGCCGAAACGGTTGATATTGAATGTGTTGTTCATTTCATTAAGTTTTTGATGGTTTCTTTATTCTTCATTACCGCATTGAACAGCGCCTCGATGTTGACGTTGCTCTCCTCATGTTCAGTGTTTGGCATCACGTTGATGTAGCCGCCCGGCAGCATCTCTGTGTAATAGGCGTTCTGCAGTCTCTCCGGACCGTATTCGAAGTAAATCTTTTCAGTGATTTCAGCGAAGCTGGCGTTTAGAAGCACGTCGTCGCGGTCCAAAATCACGATAGGGTCGATGAGGTTTTCGACATCTTTCACCTGATGTGTCGAGATGATGATAGTCGACTCGTCGCTGCAATGTTGCGAAATCACCTGACGGAACAGGGCTTTCGAAGGGATGTCGAGACCGTTGGTAGGCTCGTCGAGGAAGAGGTAGTCGGTCTGCAACGACAAAGCGCAGGCAAGCCAAGCTTTCTTTTTCTGGCCGTGTGAGAGCTCGTTGAATTTCTTTGAGAGGTCGACTTCAAGCTCGCCCATCAGTTGGTTGAAGAGTGCGAAGTCGTAACGAGGGTAGAACACCCCGATTTTCTGGATAAAACGTTCAGGTGTGGTATCCTCGGTGATCACTTCCTCAGGAAGAAGGAATACGTTTTGAAGGAATTCAGGCAGACGTTTTGAGGGAGTGAATCCGTCGACTGACACGCTGCCGTTTTGTGGCTTCTGCAGACCGCATATTATTTTTAATAAGGTGGTCTTGCCGACGCCGTTCTCGCCCAAAAGTCCGTAAATGTTTCCTTTCTGGAACTCCAGGCTGATGTTTTTGAAGACTTGCGTATTGTTGTAAGCGAAGTCTAAGTTATTGATTTTAATCATAATAGATAAATTTATTGTTATCTTTATAACTGTATTAGTCATCTAATACACTGCAAAAATACAACAAATTTTTTACATGTCAAGAAAATTTTCACTTTTTTTCAAAAATTTTTAGACTTTAGTTTTTAGACCTTCGACGTTAGCCGTCATTTCGACTGACCGTAGTGAATGGAGAAATCTCATAAAAATTCATTGATATTCAAAAATAATTCATAATTTTGTAGTTTATTTTAATCATTAAATTTTGAATATTTAAATAAAAATTAATGAAAAAACTATACTTTCTTATATTTCTGCTGATTGCCGCTTTTGCGCTACAGGCGCAGTATCGCGACATTCCGAATGGATATTATAATAGTGCAGCAAACAAGACAGGGGATGAGCTGAAAGCAGCGTTGCATGATATTATTGACAACCATACGACAATTACATACGCAGCTATCTGGAGTGCATTTCAAAGTACCGATTTAAAAGCAAATGGCAAGATTTGGGATATGTATTCCGATATTCCGAATGGTACACCACATTATGAATATACTTATGGTCAACACCAATGTGGCAATTATGACAGCGAGGGCGACTGCTATAACCGTGAGCACTCATGGCCAAAAAGCTGGTTTACCGGCGATGAGAACTCTGTACCGGGACGCGATTTGCACCATATTTTCCCTACTGATGGCTATGTAAATCAACAAAGAGGTAACAATCCTTTTGGCGAGGTGCAAACTGCCACACAAACTTTCCAAAACGGTTCAAAATTAGGTACTTGTAAATCTTCATTAGGTTATAGCGGTACTGTCTTTGAGCCTATTGACGCTTACAAAGGCGATTTCGCCCGTGCTTATTTTTATATGAGCGTGCGCTATTATGGAGAAGACAGCAACTGGAATAGTTCAGATATGACAACTAAGTCGGAACTGAAACCATGGGCGCTTGAAATGCTGCTACGTTGGAATGAAGAAGACCCTGTGTCGGCAAAAGAAATTGCAAGAAACGAAGCGGTTTATGGTATTCAAAATAACAGAAACCCGTTTATCGACCATCCGGAATATGCCAATATGATTTGGGGAGATGTTTTCGAAGGCACATTCAGCCAATATACAGCTGATATCGTGGAAGGTGATTATATCATAGTCTATAATGGCCATGCCTTGACAAACACAATTTCCAGTAATAAGCTTACAAGCACGGATGTGACTCCACAAAATGGTGTGATTACCAATCCTTCTCGTACAATAGTCTGGCATATTTCTAAAGTATCGAATACTAATTATTGGACAATTAAGAATGAGGCGGTTAACAAATATGCTGCTGGAACTGGAACGAAGAATCAAATGGCTCTAATATCCAATGTAACGGATTATGCAAAATGGACGCCATCTTATTCAAACAATGTATTTGAATTTGAAAACTATGGAAGAAGTCAATTAGCATCAAATCAATATCCAGATAATAAATGGTTAAGATGCAACACAGATAATAACAATGCATGGGCGCCTTATACTAAGCAAACAGGTGGTGCATTAACGCTCTATAAATATGTGTCGCCAGAATATGCCTATTCAATAAATGGTGTTTTGGGCGCTGCGACACAAGTGGCATCAGGCACTTCTATTACTCTTGCAGATGGTGCAAATATAAGTGCAGATTACTCCTTCGCTGGTTGGACAGATAATCTTAACGATATCGAGCACAATATTCATACAGCCGGATCGTCATATACTATTAATGGTGATGTGGTGCTTTATGCAGTATATGCTCATCAAGTCAGTGGTACTCCAGTAACAACATACAATAAAGTCACATCAGCGCCTTCCGATTGGAGCGGTGAGTATCTTATTGTTTGTGAAAACAATTCCGTAGTATTCAATGGCGCTTTGACAACTTTAGATGCTGGTAACAATGTTATTACGAATGTTTCCATAAGCAATGGCGTAATTAATCCAACTAATGCTCTTAATGCGGCTACATTTACAATTGCAAAAGTTGGTAATACCAATTTCTATTCAATAAAGAATCAAAATAACAAGTATATTGGTTGGAGTGATTCAGGTAATAATGGATTAACCCCGAGTACTACTGCTTTGAGTAATGCTATATCATTACAGAATTCTGGCAGTAGAATAGCTATTCAGGGAACAAATAAGGGCTCAGCTATATCGAAATATTTAAGGTTTAATTCAACCACAGGTAATACTGCATTTAGATTCCGTTATTATTCAGATAGTAATGGTACACAAAACATTCAGCTTTACAAGAAAACTACCACAACTCCTACAGTTACAACATATTACATCCAAGTAAGAGCATTGCCTGCAGGTAACACTGTAATAGAAAACATTACCACAGCTGATATAATCACAGTGCCTAATGGCAGCGTTCTAACGATTACCGGAACATCGAACACTGGTACTGTTGAGAATCTTATAATCGAAGATGGCGGACAGCTTATCGTTCCAAACAACGCCACGGTGGCGGCGACAGTCAAGAAAACGACATTGGCATCGACAGCGAAAGGTACCAACAACTGGTATATTATCTCGTCGCCGATAAACAACATAGCCGTCGAAAATGTTGCTCAGGGTATTTACAATATGTATTACTACAATGAGCCTGACAATATGTGGATGAATGACAAAGTCGGCAATGACCCTTCAAATCTTACTGTACAGTTCGCAAATATGACTAATGGTCGCGGATATCTCTATCGTTCATCAGTGGCTGGAGTTGAGTTCGCCGGCAATGTTAATTCAAGTTCGGTCACGGTTCCGCTGACACGTAAAAACACGAACGACCTTCTTAAAGGCTTCAACCTCATCGGAAACCCATTCCCACACGACATTTATAAAAACGATGAATACAAATCGTCAGGGGATCTGCCTGCTGTCAACGACGCGAACCTTACAGTTGGTTATTACAAACTTGAAACCGACGGCACCTGGGTTGGAACTTACGGTTACGACAATCCTATCAAATCGGGAGAGGCGGTTTTGGTGAAGGCGACAACTTCGGCACCGGCAGACTTTAACGTAACCATTGCAAATACCAACAATCCTGCGGCTTCGTACACTCCGGCCAAATCGGGTTATAACAGCATCATGTTTAGTGTGGCAAACAGCAAATACACTGATGTGGCTTACGCTTTGTTCGGCAAAGGTGCCGGTTTGGATAAGATTGAGCATTATAACAAAAATGTCCAGATGCTTTACATCGATCAGGATGGCGCCGATTATGCCATAGCAATGATGGATGAGAATACTAAGGTCGTCAGTCTCGGCTTCAAGGCGAAGACGATGGGTCAATATACGCTTAGCCTCAAGCCTGACGGCAATTTCAGCTATCTGCATCTGATTGACAGAATGACAGGTGAGGATCTGGATATGCTGATTGAGGATGATTACACATTCATTGGGACACCAAACGACAACGAAAACAGATTTGTCGTTCGTCTGAGATTCTCGGGAACTGCTGCTGATTCAGATATCTTCGCCTATCAAAACGGTAGCGACATCATCGTGGAAGGCGAGGGTACATTGCAAATTTTCGATGTTATGGGACGTTTGATTGATACGCGATATGTCAACGGTGTCGAAACGATGTGCACATCGTCTCTACCGACAACGGGTTTGTATATTTTCAGACTCGTCGACACCGATGTCAAAACTCAAAAAATTGTTGTTAAATAATAGGAGGGGAGAAAAATTATGAAAAAGGTATTATTTATAACAGCTTTAGTCATTACAATGAGTCTCGATATGTTCGCTCAACGTAGCGATGGGTTCTTTACTACAAATAACAGTGATATTTACAATAGGATAACCGACGATCCTAATGGTTTGTTGAATATGCCTGTGAACGGACTCGGCACCACAGCAAATGAGCCTGCGCCTCTAGGCAGCGGACTGCTGATACTGACCGCTGCAGGTTTAGGCTACGCCATCAAAAAACGCAAAAAATAATCAAAACAAAAGAAAGAGTGAAGACTTCAATCTTCACTCTTTCATCAATAACCTATAACCAATAACCTATTTCTTAATACTGAGAATCACGCCCAGCGCCACTCCCAAGGCCGCCGCAAACAACACCTGAAGTGTTCCTGGCAATAGGAATGTGATGGTGTGAGCCGGATACCAAAACAGCGGTATCGTCTTCTTGAAAACGAAGCCGTACTGGATGTTCCAGTTGATTTTTTCAGCCATAGTCTTCTGAATCTCAAGCGGTTTACTGAAGAAACCGATGAGACTGCCACCTGTCTCGGCAATGTGGATGTCGGTGATTTTGTGGAATGTCATGAAGACAGGCGCGAACAGGGTGTTCATCAGCACGCTGACGCACAACGCCACAAAGAATTTGCCCCAAGTGAGCGGAGCTCCACCGAACAAAGGGTTACCGTAGAACCATTTTGCGGCTTTTCCGTCGAAATGGAAGCCGCTGTCGAGCAATACTACCGTTCCCGTCTTGAAAATGGTCATCGCTGAGGCTATGACGACGCCAAGGACGCCCCAGATGAGCAGCTTGGGTGCCAAACCGAAGCCTTTTTTAATGTAAACGCCTTCTTTGATTCTCAAAGACAGCATCTCGCCGAAGGTTCCGAGGATGGCGAACTTGAAGAAACTCATGATCAAGCCGTGTTTCGTCGTCGCCTTGATAAACCAATCCCAAGCTCCTGGGATAAAAGCGAAGCCGAGTATTACGACGGCAATCACTATAAGCGTTATTTTGTCTGATTTTTTCATTTTAACTTATTGAATTATAATACGTTGTGTAGAATTTCCAATTCTTATTAAATAAATGCCCTGTGGCAGATTCAAACTCATGCTTAACGAGTTGTCACCTTCGTTTAAATAGTGTTTTTGTGAATAAACCTGTTGCCCGAGACAGTTGAAAACCTCAACATTTACAGCTGTTTCGTTACGAACGCCGATGTTTATCGTGAATCTTCCCGATGACGGATTAGGATAACAGCTTGCGTATGTCATGTCAATTTCGTCAACAGACAGCAGACCAAAATTGTTCAGTTCTTGCTCAAACCTCTCCATGCGTTTTGCAATGAAAACATAATTTGTGTCGATGTCTCTGTCATAACGTGCCAGACTTTGAGGAAATCCGAATCGCTCTGACTGTTTGGTGACTTCGTCTCTCACGTTTGCGTTGTAATAGTCGACATACTGTCGTAATTCATTGTAGCTTAGATGTGTCCGTTTCAGTTCAAGATATCTGTTGTAAAACATGCACCTGAACGTGTTGTTTTCAAGAAAATGGTTGAAAACTCTGCTGTTGTCGCCTGCGTTGATGGCGTTATAAACCGCATTGTAATTCCATTTCGTGAGACATCCGTCGCCATCGTAAAAGATAAATCTGAACTGCTCTCCAGTCTCCATCTGCCAAATTCTCACGTTGTTGAAAGGCCAGTCGATATTGGCTGTGTAGAGTTGAAACAGCATGTAGTCGATGAAATTCGACATGTCTATTCTGGTGAACGCTGTCAGCGAGTCTTCGGGCAAAGTCAAGTCGGCGGTTTTTATCCATCTGAAAAAGGCTTGCCAGTCGGCAGGGTCGCCTTGGTCGGGAACGCCACTCCAATATTTCATGACGTTGACTTTTTCCACGTCGGCGTTATAATGGTCTTCAAAATAACGTTCGTCGGGAGATTCTTCAAGCGTGTAGATGCCCCAATATTCGCCGTTGATAAACACGACCACTTCTCTGACAGCCATCGCGTCGATGTCCAAATTGGCAGCCATTCTATTGGCGATATAATCCTGCGCGCCGGTGTGCAACCAGTTGCTGCATCTGAACGGACGTAAAATCAGGTGTTTGAAACTGTTGTGATAGGAGTTGTCGAAGAAGCGGTGTTTGAAACGTTTTTTGCCGTATTCCTCACGCGCGTACAGCTTCAGACCTTTCTGATGAAACCATCTTGAGGCGGCACCATGGGTGCGAAGTCCGCATTCCTGGTTTATTCCGGTGTTGTCGTGCTCGTAAAACTCAAGGTTAATCCTTCGTTCCCATTCACTTCCGTGATTGCAATAATTGCCAGTGAAACCTGTTGCTGTGGTGTCGTAACTGGCTCCTGGGACAAATATTCCGGTATCGTAGTCAAACAATGATAATGAGTCGGTTACGATTGATAACACTGGCAAATTGTGCAAATCACAACCCAACGAGTGTATCATGTAGGTGTTGGTTTTCACCTGACTGACACAGCTGTCGGCATCGTTGAAAGCCGCTGCCCTGATCACCACGACTCTCTCTACGTCATCAACAGGATGATAATCTGATGGATCGCAGTTGAGAATAGTGAAAATGTTTGAAGGCGAATAAAAAGCCTCGTTTAAGTACAAAGGATTGACGTACAATGGAGAATTTGCCGTGGGCTTGTCGCCGTTGGTGGTATAACGGATGTGATATGCCTCATCGCAGCTCAGTTCAAGAGAGAAACTGTTATCGTAGAAACCTCCTGAATGTGAGAATGTTACTGTTTGAGAATTCATCTCAAACAGTAACATCATAAGAAACGCTATGAAGCAAATCTTCTTCATTAGCAAGAAATATTATTTCTCGATTCTGATTCTTGCGTCGACAGCGACCACGTTCTTCGGGTTACCGAGCAACGGGTTGAGGTCCATCTCAGCAATCTCAGGTGCTGCCTGTACTAATGCGCTCACGCGAGCCACCTGGTCGGCATAGAGGTCGAGGTTGACACCTTCCTGACCACGGACGCCTTGCAGAATCTTATAGCCCTTAAGCTGCTTGAGCATCTCCTTGGCTTCATCAGCGGTGATTGGTGCCAACGCTGATTGCACGTCTTTCAAAACCTCGATGAAGATACCGCCCAAGCCGAAGAAAATCTGATGTCCGAACTTGGCATCTTTGATAGCGCCGATGTAAACGTCGGTACCGTCAAGCATCGGGTACATCTCTACTGCGTAGGTCTCAGGGATGACGATCAAGCGGTCGAATTCCTTGGCAACAGTGTCGAGGTCTTTCACGCCAAGTGTCACACCGCCCACGTCTGATTTGTGGAGCGGTCCGACGACCTTCATCACCAATGGTACGTCTTTAGAGCAACCGACTTCCTTAGCGAAAGCGAGTGCGTCTTCTTTTTTGCTGACTTCCACTGATTTCTTGCGGCTGATGCCTGCTGCGTCAAGCAACTCGTTATAGTCGGCGATCTCTAAGTATCCTGACTTGCAACGGTCGATGGTCTTGCGGATGCGTGCCACGTCGATCTTCGGCAGCTCAACATGCTCTGGCTGTGGTTTAGGTGTGTTGTAAACCTTGCATATAGCGTTACCGAGTACACATTCCTCTGGGAAGTTGATGCGGCCTTTGGCGATGAAGTCCTCAATTTCGTCCTTCACGTTGATGATTGAAGGCAAAACCGGGAAGATAGGCTTCTTGCAGGTCTTCATCTTAGCGTCGAGGAGGTCGTAAACCTCTTTGTTGCTGAACAATCCCGGTGAGCCGAAGATGACCACCGAGAAGTCGATGTCGGTGTATTCGTTTTCAACTGTGTCGATGATATATCCGAGCTGCTCGGCTGTTCCTGTCGCGAGGAAGTCGATAGGGTTACCCACTGATGAGCCTCCGAAGAGTTTTGCCAACAATGCGGCGCTTGCCGGATGGTCTTTCAATGGTGGAACCTCCATGCCGCCGTTGCTTAAAACATCGGTGAGCATAACTGCAGGACCGCCTGCGTGTGTGATGACGGCGCAGCGTTTGCCTTTGATTTCAGGGTGCATGAACACGCCGCACACTGTCGTCAACTCCTGACGGTTGTTGCATCTCACGATGCCCGCCTTGCGGAACAAGGCGTCGACAGCGGCGTCGTTGGTGGCGAGAGCGCCTGTGTGTGACGATGCTGCGCGTGAACCTGCGGCTGAACCGCCTGACTTGATAGCTGCGATATGGCATCCTTTGTTGATGAGGCTGCGTGAGTGCTTGAGCAATCTCTGTGGGTCACCGATCTTTTCCATGTAAAGCATGATGACATGACTCGACTTCACTGGGTCGAAGGTCTCGTCGAGGTGCTCCAAAACGTCCTCGATACCGAGCTGAGCGCTGTTGCCCACTGCCCATACACTGTTGAACTTCAGTCCGTTGCTCATTCCGTATTCCTTGATGAACACTGCTGTTGCTCCTGAGCCTGTGATGAAGTCGACGCCTTTAGGGTCGAGCTTTGGAATAGGAGTGTCGAAGCATCCGGCGTAGTTCACGTTGAGGAATCCTGTGCAGTTAGGACCAATCAAGCTGCCGCCGACGCTGTTGATGGTGTCGACGATATGTTTCTCAATCTCAGCTCCTTCATGGCTCTCCTCCGAGAATCCCGCGCTGATGATGATAAATCCTTTGCAGCCTTTCTCTTTTGCCAACACATCGACGGTCTGAGCGCAGAACTTGGCTGCGATGCAGAGGATGGCGCATTCCACCTGCGGGAGGTCATTGACGCTGGCGTAGCATTTCACGCCCTGCACCTCGGTCTCTTTCGGGTTCACCGCGTAAACAGGACCTCTGAACGGACTCTCCAAGAGGTTTTTCAATGCTTTTCCACCAGGTTTGTGAATGTCACTCGACGCACCGCACACAACGATGCTTTTCGGATTTAATAACTCTTTTGCAATCATGATAAATTATTTTAATTTTTAACTTTTAACTCTCAACTTTAAAACTACTCTAAACTCTAAACTCTACACTATTAGGTACCACAAATCTTATAGCCTGCTGTTTATTCTCCACCACAATTTTTTCTCCCTCTAAAATCTCGCCGTCCAAAGAAACGCAGAACCCTTTGCCGCCTTCAATAACCACTTGTTTCGCTCTGCGATAAACGATGTATTTGTCAAATTTCGGATTGTCGAGATGCGTGCCGTTGGTGTAATGTTTCTTCAATATCGCGAATTTGAGTCTCGAAACCGGCTTGATGAGGCACACTTCCATGAGACCGTCGTCGTTGAGCGAGCGAGGTGCGCATTTGTAGCTGCCGCCAACGTATTTTCCGTTAGCTACGGTGCAAAGGCATATTTTCCCGTCGTTGAGCTTTTCGCCGTCGGCGTACACGGTGCACTTCGTCCTCATTCCTGTCAGAAACGCCCTAAACACCGCGATAGGATAGCACATCTTGCCTCCGATAATCGGGTAACGCCTGATTTTATTCATCATTTTCGCCACAACAGAGTCCAGACCGAAATGTGTGGCGTTGAGTGCGAAACGATCGTTGACTTTCATTATGTCGACACGTTTTTCAGTGCCGTGCATGGTGCTTTCGACGTTTCTAAATGTTTGTAAATCAGCGTAATATTTGATATAGTCGTTGCCTGAGCCGTAAGCTAGGACAGCCAAGCTGGCATTCGGATAACCATAAATACCGCTTGCCACTTTATTAAGAGTGCCGTCGCCGCCACAAGCGTAAAAACGCACTTCCTCGTCGGGATGAGCCTCAAGGTAAGCTTTTATTTGGGCGACGTTATCTTTTGCTGAATCAGGTGTAAATAATTCATAGTCAATGACTTCGCTCTCGTTGGCGATTGCTTTCTCAACCTCTTTGAGGCAAGAATGCTCGCCAGCAACAGTATTAACAATGAAAATATGCTTCATCTCGTTCCCAAATTTTTGCAAAAATAGGGAATTTTACTAAAAGCACCAAATTAATTTTTAATATAAGCGTAGGTGATGACTTTGCCGTCTCTTTTTATCGCGAAATGCCATTCGTCGTCGACTTTTTTACGATAAATGCGCAGAAGATCGCCTTCAAGACTCTCAGCCTCGTAATGAATCTCTAACTCCTTGAGTGTCATTGCTTCCAGTTCTTTTGTTGAGAAACAGTCGAGAACCATCATGCAATATTTCGTGTTGTTGGTGTGATGCGAGATGTCGATGTCGCAGGCACGGATTGTCTTCTCGTAAACGAAGTCGTCGTCGGTGAAAATGTCTTTGAATTTCTTGAAGGTAGGTTCGCAGGCTTTTTCTGTAATGAATTGAATATCAGGATAATGGATGCTGTCGGTCTTACGCAGGCGACGTGTCTCCTTGTCTAAAATCACCCATTCCGCCAAGGCGTTGACTGCCGGCTCGGTAGGACTTTTCAGTATCTGATACGAACGGAAACACTTCAAAATCTCTGGTCCCGACGGCCATGTCTTCAAAATCACGTCGTCGTGGTCTTTCACTTCGCTCTTGAACTCGAATTTTATGCGACGGACCACCCAAAAAGCGTTGTCGCGTTGTCCGAGAGTGGGCTGGTCGATGCCGAGTAATGTCGCGTTGGCGTCGGCAAGCTCCTCAAACAAAGTCTGCATCATAAACGGACTCAGTCGGTTCACGCTGTCGCAGTAACTCGACATCACCTTGAAATTCTTTGTATAATGATTGTTCTCCATTACTTACACTTTCAACTTTCCACTTAAAACTCTAAAACTACTCTACACTCTCCACTCTCCACTCTAAACTCTTCTCTGTCTCACAGCTTCAAACGTCACAATCGCTGTTGTCACGCTCACATTCAATGAGTCAGCGATGCCGTTCATTGGGATGATGATGTTCTGATCGGCGGCTGCAACCCACTGCTGCGAGATGCCAGTCGCCTCAGTTCCCATCACGATGGCAGATGCTTTCTTGAAGTCGGCATCGAGATAGTCGATGGAGGCTTTCAGATATGTGCAATATATCGTTATATTATTGTTTTTCAGCCACTTAATGCATTCTTCCGATGAGCAGGCGAACAACGGCACTGAGAAGATGCATCCCACGCTTGCGCGGATGGCGTTAGGGTTGTACAAATCCGTTCTCGGGTCGGCGATGATGACCGCGTCGACGCCGGCGGCATCGGCAGTACGCATCACGGCACCAAGGTTGCCTGGCTTCTCCACCGTCTCCAACACTATGATGAGCGGGTTTTTCTTCTTAGGCTTAAACGCTTGTAAATCAGCGTATTTTGGAATGGCTACTGCAAGAAGTCCGTCACTGCCTTCACGGTAAGCTATCTTTTCGAACACGTCCAACGAGACTTCCTCAATCGAGCGCGCCGTCACTCCGGATCCTTCTCGCGCTATCTCCGGACAAACAAACAAGGTGTCAACTTCAAATCCACAGGCCACGGCGCGCTCGATCTCACGTCGTCCCTCGATGAGGATACGATTCTGCTCACGACGCTCCGAAGCTTTCTCTAACTTAATGATATTCTTGATTTTAGGATTTGTCTTGCTCGTTATCATGACTTTGCCTCCTTCTTTTTTAACTGTGCGAAAATCAAACCTACGACAACTAAAACGATGCCTAATATTTTATTGCTTGACAGCGCTTCAATGCCTAATATAAAGCTGAAAATGCCAGTAAACACTGGTATCAGGTTGGTATACACGTTAGCTCTCGACGCGCCCAACCTGCTGAACGAGAACGCCCAAAGCGAGTAGGCGATGGCGCTGCATAACACGCCGAGGCACACCAACGGCACTATGTAACCGCCCACGTTGGCGAAATTCGACGGCTCAAACTGCTCCATGATTATCGTCAGCGGGATGAAATAAATCATGCCGACGATATTCTGCATCCAAGTGATAGTCAATGGTTTATAGAGCTTTGTAAGCTTTGCTAAAGAGATGGAATAGCCCACCGCCACCAGCACCGCGCAGAACAGGAAGATCACGCCTTTGGTCGATGCCACAAACTCGAGATTTTTGTTCATTAGCATCACCATCACGCCGAGAAACGACACAATAAGTCCCACAATGTTCATTGGGGTGAGCCTTTCCTTCAGAAAAACCGATGCCGCGATAGGCGTCACCAGCGGAATCATCGCGATGATTGCCGACCCGATGATGGGGGAGGTGTTTTTCAAGCCGTAGCCCTCGAAAATGAAATACAGAAATGGCTCGAACATCGCAGCCAAAGCAAAAAGTCCGAGATGCTTGCGCTCGATTTTTTCATTCAACTTGAAGATGAAAAGTATAGCCGTGAAGAAAACAGTAGCCACCACAAGACGCAGAAAAATTGTCGCCGTCGGGTTCAGGTTTCGATACACCTGCGTCGACCAGATGAACGATAACCCCCAGATAATCATGGCGGTAACGCCTGCAATGTGAACTAAATAATTTCTGTTTTTCATGGTGCAAAAATACTGAATTTTACCCAATGGTTGAAAAATAATATGTGAAAAATTTCGTTATAAAAGAAAAATTGCTTAATTTTGTAATTTTCTAAGGACAGACCGCGTCTGTCTGCTGCTTTATGTTATGAAGAGTCTTTTTAAATATCTTCTTTATGTAGTCGGTGCCTTCATCGCCTTTCTCCTCGCGATGAACCTCTTTGTGCCGGTTTATGTCTTCGACGAGCCGGTGCCTTTTCATGGCGATTACCTTCTTAACCCTTATCAGGATATCGACTCAACCTGTTGGAAATGCTGCAACTTCCACGGACATACCCGTCAGTACGCCGGCGTTACCAACGGCCGTAACAACGGCAACGCGGTTTACGACAGCATGTATCGTATGTTCGGCTACGACCATGTCGGAATCTCCGATTATAATAAGGTGAACGGCTATGAAGACGGTCGCGACCCTGGCTTCATCCCGGGTTACGAGCACGGCTACAACGTCTGGAAGACGCATCAGGTATGCCTCGGTACCAAAAAAGTACGCCGCATCGATTATTTTTTCTACCAGACTTTAAGCCATAAACAACACATGCTCAATAAGTTAGGCGAGCAGAACAGGGTGGTTGCGGTGGCACATCCTAGCTTCGTCGACGGCAGCTACAACGTGCGCGACATGAAATATCTCAGCAACTACAAAGTTTTGGAGGTATTGAACGGCTTCGTCAACTCGCCTGAGCATTGGGATATGGCACTTTCCAACGGTCATCTCGTTTATCTCATTGCCGACGACGACACCCATGACGTGTTGAAAGTCAACGATATAGCATTGAAAATCACTTACTTGAACGCCAAGGATAACGACGCGAACCAGCTCTACGACGCACTCCTCTCTGGCAAGGCTGTAGGCGTCGACTTCGACCTGAACCGACAGGAACAGATGGAGCATAAGGTCGAGCGTTTCAAACGCGACATACCTTATTTAAATAGCGCGAGGCTTTTTGATAATGATTTTGCTGTAAGTGTCACAAAACCAATAAGAAAGGCTGAGTTTATCGGACAAAATGGCATCGTCCTTAAGGAAGAAAATCATAAAAAAGCAGACTCAGTTTTTCATGTTTCCTATGAAATCCAGCCTGCCGATCAGTACGTCCGCACAGTATTGACATTCTTCGACGGTACCACGATGTGGCTGAACCCCGTAACACGCCACGAAACCGCTAATATAACTAAACAGCGTCTCGATCACATCTCTTACCCTTGGACCGTGGCGCTGTGGGGCATTTACATCGGAATTTTTGCACTTGTAGTAATACTAATCAGAAAGAAATAATCAAGCAAAAAAGCAGGCCTTTGAAACGATAGTTTCCAGACTGCTGTTTGCTTGATTATTTCTGATATTAAAAACTACAGACTGAAATGCGGAATCGGCTCTAACTTGAACAGATTCTTCGCATGCTTGTCGTCAATTTTCGCCTTGATATCAGGGTCTTCGCAAACTCCAGTGCGGATGTATTTATCCAAAGTGGCGTAGGTGAAACCTAGATTGTCCTCGTCGCTCTTGCCGCATAATCCGTCAGATGGCGTTTTTTCAACCAATTCGATAGGCAATCCCAACTCTTTTCCGATGGCTTTCACCTCCTGCACCGTGAGTCCGCCGAGAGGGGAGAAGTCGCCCGCCGCGTCGCCGTAGCGCGTGCTGTAGCCGACCCAGTCTTCGGAGAGGTTGCAGGTGTTTGCCACGCGGCCGTTCACCGACTGCGAAACGGCATACAAAGCGGTCATCCTCAAACGTGGTGGCATGTTGATAACTGTCTGATTAGCAACGTCTTTGTCGAGCGTCGAGAGCTGTTTCTTGACCTCAGCCATCAAGGCGTTGTAGGTCTCGCCAATGTTCACACAAAAATATTTTATCCCGAGGTGGTTGATGAGCTTCATGCTGTCGGAAATGTCTTTCTGCACTCCGTTTGGCATAGTCACGCCGTAAACGCGGTCTTTGCCGAGTGCCTCGACGCACAGGCCGGCCACTATCGAGCTGTCCTTGCCTCCTGAGATGCCGATGACGGCGTTGCAGCCCTTGCCATTAACCTCAAACCAGTCTCTAATCCATTGAACCACACGGTCTTTTACCTCTTTTGCATTAAAATTGTTCATATTCCTATTTATTTGTCATTCCGACCGACCGCAGGGAGCGGAGGAATCTTCTTCAATTGTCTGAGATTTATTCGCCTTTGGCGAATGCTTTCGCTTCGCTCAGGTCTCCATTTCGCTTCGCTTCAGTCGAAATGACGGGTTTGTTAATTATAATTTCGTTCTCCAAAAATCTTACTTCCTACTCTTACCATCGTCGATCCTTCTTCGATGGCAATCGGATAATCGTGCGACATTCCCATTGAAATCTCCTTAAACCATTCGCAGTCAGCGAAATACTTTGATTTTAAGGTTGTGAAAATCTCTTTCAGATGACGGAATTCTTTTCTCACCTGATCCATGTCGTCGGTGTTGGTCGCCATGCCCATCACGCCGCAAAGACGGATGTTTTTCATCGATTTATATTCGTCGGATGTCAGGATTTCATTTGCCTCGTTTATATCCAAACCGAATTTCGTCTCCTCTTCGGCGATGTGGAACTGCAGCAGGCAGTCGACAACCACATTATGCTTTGCCGCCTCTTTGTTCACAGCCTGTAATAAATTAAAGGTGTCGATGGAATGAATCATCCTCGCGAAAGAGATGATGTATTTTATCTTATTCGTCTGCAGATGCCCGATGAAATGCCAGTCGATGTCCTTGGGCAGAACCTCGTGTTTGTCGCGCATCTCGAGCGCATGGTTTTCGCCGAAAACACGCTGTCCGGCATCGTAGGCTTCTTGAATGTCTTCAACAGGTTTTGTTTTTGAAACAGCTACCAATAAAACTCCCGAAGGGATAGTAGCCCTGACTTTTTCCAAATTTTCCTTGACCATATCAACAAAAATTTAAACACGCAAAGATACATAATAATCCTGTAATTGTGGTTAATCCTGACAAAAATAATTATCTCAAAAAAAACTAAGGCCTAAAATCTAAAGTCTAAAGTCTTTTTATTATTTTTGCAAAAATTTGAAAACGATGAAAAAATACGTCATTTATCTGGTTAAGATGTTGGTTTTCCTGTTGATAATGTTCGAGTTTATGAGGATTGTCTTCATTGTGAACTATTGGCATCTCGTTACTGTCGACAGCGTTCCTTTCACCGAAATATTAAAAGGCCTCATCAAGGCTTTGCCGCTCGACATAGCCACAGCATGTTTCATCATGCCGATACCGGCCATCGTGATGTTTATCTGCACCTGTTTCAACAAAAACATCAGCTACCGCTGGATGCGATGGTATTTTTACGTCATAATAGCTCTTTATGTACTCTGCGTGATGGGCGAGATGGGAATCTACGGCGAATGGGGTACTAAGCTGAGCGCCAAGGCTTTAGCTTATCTTGAGAACCCTTCCGAAGTGATAAATACAGCCTCGACACAGCAAACGGTGATGCTTCTTTCGCTGTGGGCGTGCTTCACCCTGCTGTTCTCATGGCTTTATGTGCGATGGATTGAGCCGTCGAACGAGGTCTACGTGAGGGAGAGCGACCATGTGGTGTCGTTCGTGTCGGTGTTTGTGCTGTCGTTCGGCTTGATGTTCCTCGGTATGCGAGGCGGATTCGGTGAGATACCAATCTCAACAAGCTCAGGTTATTTCAGCAAATATAAGATTGTAAATATTGCGACAGTGAATCCTGCGTATAACCTTATCGAAAACATCACCAACGCTCGAAAAGTCCAGGATAACGCTCATTTCAACTATATGGATTTCGCGACAGCTGAGAAAATCACTAAAGAGACTCATCAGGTGGAGTGCGACTCAACAGTCAGTATTCTCAAGACCGAGCGTCCTAACGTGTTGATAATCTTACTCGAAAGCTGGTCGGCCGACTTGATTGAGTCGTTGGGCGGCGACCCGAGCATCACACCAAACTTCCATAGCTTTGAGAAAGACGGCTTGCTGTTTACCAATTTCTACGCTTCGGCCAACCGCTCGCAGCAGGCTATAGCCTCTATTGTCGGCGGCTTGCCGGGTCTTCCGGTCACTACCATCACCAACCATCAGGAGAAATATTATGCCATACCATCGATAGTGAAATCGCTTGATTCTATTGGCTATTACTCGAGTTTTTACTTCGGTGGCGAGCTTAACTACGGCAACATACTTTCCTATCTAAGATATAATGAATTCGACAGAATCGTTGAAGGGAAAGATGTCTCAGAACATTTCCATAAAGGAAAACTCGGCATTCAGGACACCGATATGCTTCCTTGGGCTACGAAAGACATCAACAGCCAGCCGGAGCCGTTCTTTACCACTATTTTCACCCTTAGTACTCACTCGCCTTACGATTATCCTAAGATTTTCGATGAGCTTGAATGGCCTCAGCTCGAAAAGGTGTTTGTGAACTCGGCAAAATACACCGACATAGCGCTTAAGCTCTTCATGGACAGAGCAAAACAGCAGCCTTGGTACGACAACACCTTGTTCCTTTTTATGGCCGACCACAGCCATCCGTCGTATAAGAATCATCCGCTGGAATCGTTTGAATATCATAAGATTCCATTGCTTATCTATGGCGAGCCGCTGAAAGATTCGCTTCGCGGCACCACCTACGACAAGATTTGCGGCAACACCGATATCCCGGCCACTATTTTGGCACAGCTCGGCGTGAAACACGATGAGTTTTTCTGGAGCAAAAACGTGTTTAACACCTGCTATCGTCCGTTTGCTTTCTTCGAGCTTTACAGCGGTTTGGGATGGAAAACCGAAGAGGGTGAGTTTGTCACCTCAAGTGAGCATAATATAGTGAAAAACACCTTCCCTGAGGATAAATCCGACAGCCTGGTGCAACAGGGTAAGGCTTATATGCAATATCATTTTGATTTATTTAATCAATATTAAAAATAATTTGTATCTTTGCAATTTGTAACAATTAGAAAAATAAGATATGTTTGAAGGCTTAACCGAGAAACTGGAACGTTCGTTCAAGATACTGAAGGGACAGGGATATATCACTGAAATCAACGTGGCGGAGACCGTGAAGGAGGTCCGCAAGGCTTTGCTTGACGCCGATGTCAGCTATAAGATTGCGAAAGATGTCACCAACGACATCAAAGAAAAGGCTATTGGTCAGAAGATTTTGACCTCAGTGTCGCCAAGTCAGTTGATGGTGAAGATTGTACACGACGAGTTGGCTGAGTTGATGGGCGGCGAACACACCGAAATCAACATCAAAGGCAACCCGGCAATAGTGCTTATCGCAGGTCTCCAAGGTTCCGGTAAGACCACATTCTCGGCGAAACTCGCCAACTATCTCAAGACCAAGAAAGGCAAGACAGTGATGCTGGTGGCCGGCGACGTGTATCGTCCTGCCGCTATCGACCAGTTGAAAGTCCTAGGCGAACAGGTAGGAGTGGAGGTCTATTCTGAAGAAGGCAACAAAAATCCTGTTCAGATTGCTGAAAACGCCATCGCCAAGGCCAGAAAAGACGGTAAGAACGTGGTCATCATCGATACCGCAGGCCGTCTGGCTGTCGACGAGGAGATGATGAACGAGATAGCGAAGATTAAAGAGACGGTGAAGCCTCACGAGACCTTGTTTGTGGTCGATGCCATGACAGGTCAGGACGCGGTGAACACAGCCAAGGCATTCAACGACCGCCTCGACTTCGACGGCGTGGTGCTCACCAAGCTCGACGGCGACACACGTGGCGGTGCTGCACTCACAATACGCACCGTAGTCGAGAAACCTATCAAATTCGTGGGTCTCGGCGAGAAGATGGACGCTCTCGACATCTTCTACCCGAAACGTATGGCCGACCGTATCCTCGGCATGGGCGATATCGTTTCTCTCGTGGAGAAAGCGCAGGAGCAGTTCGATGCCGACGAGGCTGCTAAACTGAAGAAGAAACTCGCCAAAAACGAGTTCAACTATAACGATTTCCTGAAGCAGATTCAGCAAATCAAGAAGATGGGAAGCATCAAAGACCTCGCAGGCATGATTCCTGGCATGAATAAAATCAAAGACGAGGACATCGACGACGACGCATTCAAGAGCATAGAGGCCATCATCAGCTCGATGACACCTGAGGAGCGCGAGAATCCGAAGCTCATCAACGGAAGCCGCAAACGCAGGATAGCACTCGGCTCGGGCAACAATATCGAAGAGGTGAACCGCCTCATCAAACAGTTTGAGGAGACCTCGAAAATGATGCGCATGGTGACAACCGGCGGCGCGAAGAAGATGATGCAGATGATGCAACAAGCGAAACGCAGACGTTAGTTTAGAGTTGAGAGTGTAGAGTTTAGAGTAGTTTAAAGTTGATAGTTAAAAAGTTAAAAGATGAATATAGAAAACAAAATCATCGACGGCAAAGCCATTGCCGATGCAATGAAAAAAGAAATAGCGGCTGAAGTGGCCGGAATGTTGGACAAAGGCATGGACGCCCCGCATCTCGCAGCCGTGATAGTGGGCGAGGACGGCGCCAGCAAGACGTATGTGGCATCGAAGGAGAAAGCCTGCCAGAGCGTGGGCATGACAAGCTCGGTGTACCGCCTGCCAGCCGAGACAACAGAGGAAGAACTCCTCAAACTCATCGATTTCCTTAACAACGACGAGGAAATAGACGGCTATATCATCCAGCTGCCGTTGCCGAAACATATCAACGAGACCAAGGTCATCCACAGCATCAACCCGAAGAAAGACGTCGACGGCTTCACACCTTTTAATATCGGTCTGATGCAGCTTGGCGAGCCTTGCTTCCTGCCTGCAACACCAGCCGGTATCGTCGAACTGCTGAAACGCAGCGGCGTCGAGACAGCTGGCAAACACGTGGTCGTTCTCGGACGTTCCAACATCGTGGGAACCCCAATCAGCGTGATGCTCTCGCGTAAAGGTGCCGACGCCACTGTGACAATCTGCCACAGCAAGACACAGAACCTCCCAGAGATCACACGTCAGGCCGACATCCTCGTGGTGGCAATCGGCAAGCCGTTGTTCCTCAAAGCCGACATGGTGAAACCTGGTGCCGTGGTCATCGACGTGGGTATCCATCGCATCGAGGATAACACAAACGAAAAAGGCTATCGCATCGAAGGTGACGTTGATTTCGACGAGGTCGCGAAGGTGGCTTCAAAGATAACACCTGTGCCGGGAGGCGTGGGTCCGATGACTATAGTGTCATTGCTTTATAACACATTACAAGCTAAAAAAAGAAAATAATAACTCATGAAAAACTCCCTCAAAGCCTTAATTCTATTGGTGTTGGCATTGGTTTTGGCAGCACCGGTGGCTTATGCGCAGAATTATCATACCAAATCAAAAAAAGCTGTTAAATATTATAAAAACGCTAAAAAACAGTATGATAAAAAGAAATATCCAAAGACTTACAAATATCTTGGAAAGGCATTGGATGTTGACGCCAATTTCTCTGAGGCACTGCTGCTTAAAGCTGAACTTTCGACGAAGTTAAACGATGATAATCAAGCAATTGAGAGCTACGAGAGGATGTTTGCCGCCGACTCGATGGCATTTCCAAAATCAGCTATCACTTTGTCGAAGCTTTACATGAAAGGATTCCGCTTCGGCGATGCCGTGAAGATTCTCAGATGGTATGTGAAGGTGCCTAACCAGAAAGCGGCACTTACGACACAAGCCAAGGATTTGCTGGCAATAGCGGAGTTTAGAGACGTGGCTTTCAACAATCCTGTCAAATTTGAACCTGTTAATCTGGGCGAGAATGTTAACACCGAAGGCGACGAATATATCAACCAGATTTTGCCTGACGGAACAAGGCTTTATTTTACGCGTCGCGGTGAAGTCGCTGACAAACAAGGACTTAGAGAAGAATTTGTTTATTCGTCAGCTATAATTGACGGTGAATATATGCCAGCCATTCCGTTGAATATCGATTGGCATAACAATAAGAGAATGGGTGCTGTGAGCATTACAGCCAACCAAAACAAGATGTATTTCGTGGGAATCGATTTCATCGACAGCTATGGAAGAGGCGATATCTACACTTCGGATTTTGTTGATAATCAATGGACTAAGCCTGTCAACCTTGGCAATATAGTGAATACCTCGACAATGGAGTCGCAGCCATGTATCAGCGCTGACGGTATGGAGCTTTATTTCGTAAGATACTCAAGGACTTACGAGAGTACCGACATCTATTACAGCCAGTTTTATCAAGGAAAATGGAGCAATCCTAAGGCTATCACTCCAGCCAACTCGAAGGGCAATGAGATGAGTCCGTTTATCCATCCCGACGGAAATACATTGTATTTCGCATCCGACGGCATCCCGGGAATGGGCGGTTACGATATCTTTATGTGTAAGAAACTGTCGAGAGGCGAGTGGAGCACTCCTGTGAACCTCGGCTATCCGATTAACTCCGAGAAAAACGAGATAAGTTTTGTGGTCAGCTCTGACGGCAAGAAAGGCTATATCTCTTCCGACCGTGAAGGCGGCTTGGGAGGCTATGATGTCTATGTCTTTGATTTAGATGAAGTTGACGCTCCTGATTTAGTTGATATGAAACGTTTTATCATGCGTAACATCAACTTCGAATTCGACAGTGCCATCCTCAGCGAATCGTCGTACACCGAGATCGACTCGCTTGTGGTTTTCATGAAAGAGAATCCTTCGATCAACATCGAAATCTCAGGTTATACCGACAATAGCGGCAGCGATGAGCATAACATGACACTTTCGTTGGAACGCGCAGCCGCAGTGATGACAGCGCTTCTTGAAAGAGGTGTTTCGGTGAAGAGAATCAACGCGGTTGGCTATGGTGCCAGCCGTCCTCTCGTGCCTAACGACAGTGAAAAGAATAAGGCGCTGAACCGTCGCGTCGAGATAAGGGTCTTTTAATGTGATACAGCGAGTTTTCTTACTGTAACTCCATTCTTAGTATTGATTATCAGGTTGTAAAGACCTTTTGGTAATTGTGAGACATCAATGGTATTGCCCTTGTGTTTCACAATTATTCTTCCTGTAAGGTCGATAATTTCAATGTTTTTTATCTCCTTGTCGGAAATGACATTCACCACATCTTTTGCCGGGTTAGGATAAATGAGAACCTGTGTCAATTCTGAAAATTCAACAACATTTGTAGTGTCGTTTTGATGGAAATAACCTGCTGTCCAGCTTTCTGGGAGACTATTATCTAAATCTAAATCAATGAGTTGCAAGAATGCGCCTCTGCCGTCGGCTTCTGTTGGCCATGGCAAAGTGTCGGCGTAATGCACCTCATCGATGATGTTGCCCCAGGCGTCAGCCAAAACGATGTTTTCAGATTTGTTTGACAACTTGCGCAGATATTCCCCGAAAGGTGTTATTCCATGTAAGTTGCTGAAAGTCAATGAGTCGGAACATATTATCAATGAGTCACGGGCAGCGAGATGTGAGCCGTTTGGGAAGCTGTATGTGATGCCGAGCTCGCGTAAATATATTCCGCTTAAGTCGACGTTGTTATCGCCGTTGTTGTTGATTTGTACAAACTCAAGAAGGTTTCCATTGATGCCGAGCGTGTCAGCTGGATGATAATGAATCCTTGAAATCACAAGAGGAGGCAAGTCGATGTCGTCGCAGCTGCTGCTGGAGCCGATATTATTGTTTAACCAATTGATTCTCTGTTGAATCCAGTCTTTCATCGCCTGAACCTCTGAGGCGTGTTGTGTCATCTTATGCCAGCGTTGGTTGTCGCGTGCGACGCCTTCGGCTATCCATTCATCAATCTCGTCGAGACGGGCGCAAATAACGTCGTAGTTCAGTGGCATACCTGGCGCTGAGACCTCAAACCAGCGCTTGGCGAGGTAACAACGGAACTCGTCGGTGTTGAACAGGTCTTTCCAGAACTTCGGACCGTTGTTGTCTTCGTTGTCGAACTGCCATACGTCGTAGCGGCTGCGGTTTCCGAATTCATCGTGGCCGTAAGTGAGGTTGTAGTCCCAGATCGGTCCCGCGCGAAGCTTGCCTTTTCTGTCTTTATGGAAGAACGTACTTAATTCGTATACGTCGACATTCGATGAAAATTCGCCCATAATAATGAAATCTACAAACGTGGAGATGTCGATAATGCTTGGGATGCCGTTCTCTATTGAGACATTATGGCTTCCGGCTTTGTCGGCGAGGTCGAAGAACACGCTTTTTATGTAGTTATGCTGCGCTGTCGTGATATTTTCCGGCTTTGGGTAATGATGCACGAAAGTGGTGCTGCTTCCTCCCCACCAGCCGCCACCGTAACCCTGCATTGTCCAAGCTGCCGGGTCGCCGTTGTCGGCTCTGTCAGCCTTGGTGATGTAGCCACCAGTGACTTCAGGATAACTGTTGTTTGTCTCATCCATTTTCTGGACATTGACACGGTTGTCGTCGGCTTTAATCTTCTCCATGAAGACGTAAAGACCTTTGTAGTCACCGTTGATAATCACCTCACAATAGACACGACGTGGCGTGTATTGCCCAAGTTTTTCTGACGATTCGTAAGATATCACGTCGCGCATGCCAGTCTGGTCGAAAGCCAAAGAATTTAGAATCCAGTCGTTTTCCTTCGGCATGCCTAAAATGCTGACGTTGTTGTTTGTGACGTTATCGGCTTGCAAAGTTTCCAATCCATAAGGTTTTTTCTGTAGCATCTGCGACGAGCTTCCGCGAATCTCAATGCCGATTCTGCCGTCGTAGTTTAAAAATTCAGGTGTATTTTGGTCGGAGACGTAGTTGCGTGAACCGTCCTGATGCCATATTATCTTCATGTCTGCCAATACTTTAGGTTCGTCAGGAATGGCAACGCCACCATCAGTGTTGATGATTACGATAGGAAGGTTGCTGTCGGTTAAAGTCTGTGCGAAAACAGTCAGAGGCAGCAGTAAAAAAGCTAAAATATGAAGTCGAAATTTCATTTTAAACCTAAAAATTTCGGCAAATATAGTACTTTTTTTTAAGGTATGGAAAAAATATCAATCTCCTCCTTGATACATTCTGCTGATGACATCTTTGTATCTGTCAAGGATAACTGAGCGTTTCACCTTAAGAGTAGGGGTGAGGATGCCGTTGGCAGTACTCCATTCGTCGGCGATGAACTTGAATCTCTTGATCTTCTCGGTGTCGCCAAAGAAAGCGTTGATCTTCTGGACTTCTTTCATCAAACGGTCTTTTACCTCTTTAAGATTAATCATCTCTTCATTCTTCGTGAATGGGATCTCGTGTTTAGCGCACCAGTCTTTCAAGAACGAGAAGTCAGGAACGATGAGCGCGGCGGCGAATTTTTCGTTTTCGCCAAGTACCACTACGTTTTCGAAGAATCCCGACTCAGTGAATTTATTCTCGATAAGGTCAGGGTTGATATATTTGCCCAACGAGGTCTTGAAGAGGTTCTTCATACGACCTGTAATCTTGAGGCTGCCGTATTCGTTGAACTGACCGAGGTCGCCTGTGTGGAACCAGCCGTCCTTGTCGATGACTTCAGCTGTGAGCTCAGGCTGCTTGTAATAGCCCATCATCACGTTGTGACCGCGGCAGATAATCTCGCCGTTTTCAGCCACTTTCACTTCTACGCCTGGCAGTGCCGGACCAACGAATCCCGCTTCGCGGCCGTGTGGCACGTTTGAGCTGGTGCAGATCACCGGTGAGCATTCTGTCATGCCATAGCCTTCGTAAACCGGCATCTTGATGGCTGAGAAGAAGGCCGAGATATTTGGCTGGATGCTGGCTGCGCCTGAAACGATGATGTCGAAGCAGTCGGCACCGAGTTTGTTGCGAATCTTGCTGTACACAAGCTTGTCGGCGATTTTGAGCTTTTGGTTGTAGAACCAGCTGCGACCGTCAACTGTGTATTTCTCTGCAAGGTTCATTGCCCAGTAGAATATGGTCTTCGCAAGGCCTTTCTGGCTTTGTCCCGACTGTCTAACCTTCAGATAAATCTTTTCCAAAAGTCTTGGCACGCAGGTCATCATCGTAGGATGAATCTCCTTCATGTCGTTGGCGATGGTGGCGACGCTCTCGGCGTAATAAACCGACATTCCAAGATATTGATACAGATATGTCAATGTTCTCTCGTAGGCGTGGCAGATAGGCAGGAAGCTCAACGCACGTGTTGAAGTAGGTGATGGAGTCTGACGCAGATTCTCAATTTGACCGAGGATATTGGCATGTGAGAGCATCACGCCCTTCGGAGTGCCTGTTGTTCCAGATGTGTAAAGTATTGTGGCACAATCAGTTGGCTTGACTGCTGCTTTTCTGCGTTCGAGTTCCTCCACATCTTGGTTTTCTTTGCCTAATTGAAGCAAATCAGCCCAGATAGGGTAGTCGCCTCGTTTCACGAAGGTGTAAATCATCTTCAAAGATGGAATGTCGTTCTTGATATCCTCAATCTTATTCAAAACACACAATCCCTCAACCATAACGAACTTAGCCTCGCTGTTGTTGATAACAACGCGGTAGTCTTCCTTGCTGATTGTAGGGTAAATCGGCACTGTGACTGCTCCAACCTGCTGAATAGCCATGTCCATGATGTTCCATTCCGGACGGTTGCTGCTGATGATGGCAACTTTGTCGTCTTTCTGGATGCCCAATTTTATGAGTGCATAGCTGATGATGTTGGTGGTCTCGACGTATTCCTGGATGCTGTATTTGCGCCATTCGCCGTTGTCTTTCTTGGCGAGAGCCACTTCTTGGTTAGGATGTTTCTGTAAGTAGGTTGTGAGAATGTCAAAAATGCGTTTTTCTTCCATTTTTATTGCTTTAAAAACGGTGCAAAAATACTTTAAATTTTAACCCAAAAATTTTTAAGGGATGAATGGGGTGAAAAATGGGATAAAAACGCTTATTTAGGGGTAAAGATGCCGTTTTTAGGGGTGAATGAAAATTTTTTATGATAAATGTGGGGCTAAAAATCAAAAATACGGGGTAAAAATCTTACCCCAAGGGGTGAAATTTAAGCACCAAAATCATCGAAAAGGATGTTCTCTTTAGGCACGCCTAAATTGTCGAGCATCGTGAGCACAGCCTGCGTCATCATCGGTGGACCGCAGAGATAGTACTCTATTTCTTCAGGCTCTTTATGATTCTTGAGATAATTATCCAAAAGCACCTCATGGATATTGCCTACGTATCCGTTCCAGTTATCTTCTGGAAGTGGTGACGACAGCGCTATGTTGAATTTGAAGTTTGGATTCTCGGCTTCAATTTTCTTGAAATCGTCGATGTAGAATAGCTCGCGCAACGAGCGTCCGCCGTACCAATACGACACCTTACGCTGTGTGTGTTTGGTGAGGAAGAGGTCTAGAATATGTGAGCGCATTGGAGCCATTCCAGCGCCGCCGCCGATAAAGACGATTTCCTTGTCGGTGTCTTTGATGTGGAACTCGCCGTAAGGTCCGCTGATTGTGACTTTGTCGCCAGGTTTCAGCGAATATATGTAGGATGAGCAAACGCCAGGGTTAACCTTCATGAAACCGCCTGTTTTTCTGTCGAAAGGCGGCGTGGCGATGCGTACGTTGAGCATTATGATGTTGTCTTCAGCAGGATAACTCGCCATGGAATAAGCCCTGAACTGTGGCTCAGAATTGCGCATCACAAGGTCGAACATGTGGAACTTCTCCCAGTCTGGACGGTATTCCTCGTCGACGTCGATGTCTGCGTATTTAACAGTGCATTTTGGAACGTCGATTTGTATGTAACCGCCTGAGAGGAAGTCGAGATGCTCGCCTTCAGGAAGCTTCACCACGAATTCCTTGATGAAAGTGGCGACATTTCTGTTGCTCACCACGGTGCATTCCCATTTCTTGATGCCGAAAATCTGCGGATTGATGTGTATTTTAAGGTCTTCACGAACTTTCACCTGACAGCCTAAACGCCAGTGGGCAAGTTGCTCTTTGCGGCTGAAAAACTCTTTTTCGGTAGGTAAAATCGAACCTCCACCTTCTAAAACCTGACATTTGCACATGCCGCAGTTACCTTTGCCGCCGCATGCCGATGGCAGGAAAATCTGCTCTTCAGAGAGGGTCTGAAGCAAAGAGTTGCCTGGCTTTACATCCAAATCGCGCTCGTCGTTGATGTTGATTTGAACATTGCCTTGAGGCGTGAGTTTTTTCTTCACAAAGACAAGAATTGCCACAGGAATGATGACTGCAACGAGGAAGACTATGACGCTGGTTAATATGATAGATGTGGTGCTCATTTAAAAACTAATTCCGAGGAACGCCATGAAAGCTATTCCCATTAAACCTGTGATAATGAATGCGATACCTGTGCCTTGCAGACGTTTCGGTATCTTTGAATATCTGATTTTTTCCCTGATGGCTGCCATTCCGACAATAGCCAAAAGCCAACCGATGCCGGAGCCGAATCCGTAGGCAAGTGATTGACCCACAGAGGTGAAGTCTTTTCCCTGCATGAAGAGGCTCGCTCCTAAAATGGCGCAGTTGACGGCAATTAATGGGAGGAAAATGCCTAAAGAATTGTACAGCGCCGGACTGAATTTCTCGATGATCATCTCCAATATCTGCACTATCGCCGCGATGATGGCGATGAAGAGGATGAAGCTGAGGAAATCGAGCGAAACATCAGCAAACGCTGGGCTTATCCATGCTAATGCGCCTTCTGAAAGTACATATCTGTCTAAAAGATAATTGACCGGCACAGTGACGATTAGCACGAAAGTGACGGCTATGCCGAGTCCGAATGAGGTTTTTACGTTCTTTGAGACGGCAAGGAAGGAGCACATCCCGAGGAAGTAGGCAAACACCATGTTGTCGATGAAAATCGAGCGGAAGAAAATACCTAAAGTGTCCATCATTTCTCCTCCTCAGGTTTTTGTAGCCAGATGATTATTCCTATGATTATCAATGCCATAGGTGGTAAAATCATTAAGCCGTTGTTAACATATCCGAAATCGTATAAACCTTGCGGGATGACACGGAAGCCGAACAAGGTGCCTGAACCTAGCAGCTCGCGGAAAAACGCCACGATGACAAGTATCGAGCCGTAGCCTAGTCCGTTGCCGATGCCGTCGAGGAGTGACTCCCATGGTTTGTGACTCATCGCAAAGGCTTCAAGTCGACCCATAACTATGCAGTTGGTGATGATAAGTCCAACAAACACAGAGAGTTGCTTGCTGACATCGTAGACAAAAGCTTTCAGGAACTGGTCGACCAATATCACTAATGTCGCGACGACGATGAGTTGTACTATGATGCGTATTTTTGCGGGTATTCCTTTGCGTAACAATGAGATAACGAGGTTCGACAAGGCTGTCACCACCGTCACTGAAAGTGCCATCACGATGGCAGGTTTGAGCTTCGCCGTGACCGCCAACGCTGAGCAGATGCCCAAAATCAGCACCGTGATCGGGTTTGCCTTGCGCAAAGGAGCCGTTATCAGTTTCAAGTTATTGCTCATTTTCCAGATAAGATAAATGTTGTTTTAAAGCACGCTCAATCATCTCTTCCACGCCTTTCGAGGTGCGAGTGGCACCGGCGATGGCATCGATTTTTTCCCCAATGGTTTTGCCTTTATACTGATTTTGATAATCATCAGTGGTGATTTCCGCTCCTAAGCCCGGCGTCTCTGATTTATGGTCGAAAACAGCGCCCACGATGGTTTTACCGTCGGCTGCTATGCCTATATAACCCCAAATCGGACCCCAGAGTCCGTTGCCTTGCATCGGGATGACGGTGATTTGGTCGTCAATAATATAATAAGGTAGGTCGCCTTCGTGAATATTGGTGCAATGCTGCTTGAAAAGCTGCGCTACATTCTTTTTATTCACTTCTTGAATGCCGGCGGCCTTTAAAATATTGGTATACTTTTCGTTTTCCTCGTTTCTTTTCTGATAAGGATGCAGCAGCATAGCGGCTCCCGACAGCAGAACCGACACTATAATCACGAGGATTATGATATAACGGAAGATGTAACGGTCGCTCATTTTGCACTCCTTTCTGCCGTTGCCCAGCGTTTTTTACGTTTACGTTTGTTGATTGCCACCACGCACCAGTCGATGAGAGGGGCGAAGACGTTGAGAAGCAGGATGGCAAGCATCATGCCTTCGGGATAGCCAGGATTTGCTACACGAATCAGTATTGCGACTGCTCCGATGAGGAATCCGTAAATCCATTTTCCGATGTTGGTCTGCGCTGCCGTGACAGGGTCGGTAGCCATGAAGAAGGTGCCGAACATGAATCCGCCCATTATGAGATGGAAATAGAACGGAATGTCGGATATGAGCAAACTCATCGCTATTGCTCCTATAAATGTTGAAATTATTATTCTTAAACTTGCTATTCCGGTGATTATCAGGAAGATGCCGCCAATCAGTATGGCTATTTTCGAAGTTTCTCCCACGCTTCCTGGAATCGTTCCGATGATCATCTCCGTTACGCTTGGAAGGTCGTTGACGGTTCCGCCGTTGAATATCGTTCCGAGTGGTGTCGCGCCGCTGTAAGCATCAGCTTTTTCAGCTATCCACACATTGTCGCCAGTCATTTTCGAAGGGTAGGAGAAGAACAGGAACGCTCTTGCCAGCAAGGCCGGATTCACCACGTTCATGCCGCTGCCGCCAAATACCTCTTTGCCTATGATTACGGCAAAAGCCACCGCCAACGCGAGCATCCAGAGCGGCACGTCGACGGGCATAATCAACGGAATAAGGAATCCGGTCACGAAATAGCCTTCATTGACTTCTTCATGACGTATTTCAGCAAAAGTGAACTCAATGACAAGTCCCACAACATAGCTGACAAGATACAGCGGAATAATCTTTAATAGTCCGTAACCTATTATTTGCCAGAATGTTACGCTTTCGCCAAACGACAGAAAATGCTGATATCCGATGTTCCATGTTCCGAAAAGGAAGCAGGGGATGAGAGCGATAAGCACGTAAATCATGTTACGTTTCATGTCGACAGCGTCGCGGATGTGCGCACCCTTGACGGTGACGCGGTTTGGCGTGTATAAAAACGTCTCAAACGCCTCGAAAGTCGAGTGGAACTTGGCGAATTTGCCGCCGTTTTCAAAGTTCGGCTTGATTTTATCGATATATTTCCTCAGTCCCATCACTTTGTCTCCTTTCTGATAAATTCAAGTCCTTCGCGTATGATTTGTTGTATCGGCGTCTTCGACGGGTCTATCACCTCGCAGAGCGCAAAGTCCTCAGCGTCAACCTCATAGATGCCTAGTTCCTCCATCTCGTCGATGTCTTTGGCGAGGCACGCCTTGATGAGCTGCATAGGGTAGATGTCGAACGGAAACACGCGTTCAAACTGTCCTGTCATGATATAAGGACGGGTGTCGCCGTTGGTGTTGGTGTCGAAATCGTATGTTTTTTTCTTGAACAATGACGAAAACATGGTGTTCGTCGAGGTATAACGCTTGAAATTCGGCGCCAACCAGCCGAAGAGACGGTATTCGTTGCCTTCGGGTATAACCGTGACCTGAGTGTCGTGGAAACAGAGATATTTGTCGCCGGTGATGTTGGTTCCGGTCAGCACGTTGCCGCTGATGACACGCGTGTTTTCATCAATATTTAATATTGGTGTCAGGTCGGCACCGATACGTGTTTGATAATAATGTGGTTTTTTTACGCCGGAGCCTGTCATCGCGATGATGCGGGTGCTGTCGTATTTGCCGGTGAGGAACAGTTTCCCGATGGTTATGACGTCCTGAGGGGAGCAGTACCACAGCGTTTCACCTTTGTTTATTGGTGAAATGGCATTAATCTGGGTTCCTACGTCGCCGGCAGGGTGGGGACCGCTGAATTCGGTGACAATCACATTATTAACGTGTCCATCAATTGATTTCATCGCGTCTGTACACGTCGTTGAATTGGAGCTGACGTTAATGAAAACATTCCCGTCGGTTAATTTCGACAGGACGTTGATTCCTGTGTTTAACGCATCATATTGATTTTCAATGATATAATCATTATCCGGTGCCAATGGCGCGGTGTCGAACATCGACACAAAAATATGTTTCGGTCTGTCGTTGGGGTTGGCGATGGTGGCAAACGGACGTTGGCGCAGCATTGGCCAGACGCCGCTGCGTAACATTTTGTCGATTATTTCATTACGGATTTGTTGTAGAGACGTCTCCTGAAACGTATCACTGGCACCGAAATCAATAGATTCGTTTTTGCCATCATTTTCGACAATCACCTCTAAAATCGCGCGTTTCTCGCCGCGGACGATGGATTTTACCTTGCCCGAGACAGGCGAGGTGAACACTATCTGTTCGTTGTTTTTGTCGTGAAAAAGCACCGAGCCGGCTTTCACGTCGTCGCCTTCCTCAACGTGCAGTTTCGGTAAAACGCCAATGAAATCGGTAGGTTTGATGGCACAAGACGTTGGCTCGAAACGTTCAAGTTGTTTCGAGGGCGCGCCTGCGAGACGGATGTCAAGTCCTTTTCTTATCTTGATTTTATCCATTTTCCTGCTTCGTTTCCCACTTTCCAGAAATACAGACCTGAAGCCCAATTCTCAGTGTTGAGGGTCGTGATTTCGCCGTCAAGATCTTTTTCAAGAATCATTCTTCCTTGGAAATCAAAGATTTGCAGCTTCTGCGACTCGTTACCTGAATTTATGATGTTCAACTCGTTATTTCCTGGATTAGGATAAACCAAAACACTGGTCTCAATATCTGTAACTTCTTCAACATCAGTGATTACCACATGCATCGGAGGCAGTTTGAGGAGGTCGATGGAGACAGAGCCTTCGTCGGCATGACTCTTCCTTGAGAAAGTCCATTTGATGACATATTTGCCAGCTGTGATTGGCTGCTCAAAATATTGCCATTCAGAGCCTGTCAACGTATATGAATCGGTATTCACATTGACAGTGAACTCGTCGGATGGGTTTACTGAACCTTTGTACCAGAAACTGATTTTATCGTCGATCTCAGTTGTAACTCCTAATCCGAGTCTTGATGTTGTTCCCGACGGTGAAGACGCGCCTGTTAAGCAATAATTGCCTTCGTATGGGTCGGTGTCATCTCTGAACCATTTCGCAGCGCTGTTGTTATTCCATTGGAATAATGGGTTAAATGTCTCATTCTCAAAGTTTTCGATGCAATTGCCAAGAGAAATGGAGTTTTGGTATGTCTTTTCATATCCTGCTGAAGTCACATTCAAGTAGTTGTCGAGAATGGCACCATCAGGAGCGTTGTTCATGACGGTCACGACAAAAGTAACGTCGATGCTGTCGTTGGCGGCGATGCCTTCTGTAGTTATTGTTTGTTGTTGATAATCAATGAATGGCGCATCGATAAATACCTGGTGATTAATACCAATGCTATTGCTATGTCCTTGATTATTAACGGTAAACCTTAACTGAGATGTCTCATTTTTATAAAGCCTGTCGGAAGGATTGCCCTCTGCGTCCATGATGCTGAAATGCGTGATTTCAAACACCGGAGCGTTGGCGATGAGCATGAAATCGTCTGTAAATGAATAACTTCCGTTGCTCATCGTGAGATGGAACCAGATTTTTGTCTGATCAGGCACATCATCGCTGACGGTTATCACGAAAGCGTTGTTTTTTGTAACAGACTCATTAGCATTTATCGACTCGTAAGTTGTTGACCCTGAGTTGATTTCAACGTAAGGCGAATCTGATGTCAATGTCACGTTGATGTTTTGAATATTGTCGAAACCGACGTTATGCAACGTGATATTAAGCGATGCCTCTTCGTTGAAGTCGAGCTGACCGTTACTATCCTGATCATTGACATCGCAGCTGCTGAAAATGAGGTAAGGTCCTTCGCTAGGAATGACTGCTATTTTTCTTGAGTATCTGAAATAATCCTGCTTGGTAATTGTCAGAAGTACTTCATTTCCAACGGTTTGCGGCGCTATCTCAATCGTCTGCGGCTGACCAGTGGCTGTTGCCAATCCGATGATGTTGCCGTTGACAGAGAGGCAGATGGTGGCGTTTTCGGTTGCGGTCAATTGATATTGTGTCGCACCTTCAACAACGACTGGAAGCATTGTAACATCAAGATTCTGAGGCATTTCGGTGTAAAGTGTCATATACACGTCGCCATGATGATGGAAAAGGTAGTCGGTGATTTCACGGCCACCGGTCCATGAGATCCAGTTTGACTGCTGGAGATGGAACTTGCCGGAGGCGTTGCCGAAGCCAGGACGCACGAAGTTGGTAGCGTGTTGTGAGACACCTGATGTCGGCATGAAATCAGGCCACATATTGTCGTAAACGCCCCAAACATACACGTCGTTGAGGAATGAATATGATACCTGTGTCGCTGCGATGAGTCCCAGCGCGCCGTACTGATGACGATGGAAAGCCTCAGCGAAGCATGTGCCGTTGACGCCGCCGTAGTTGAAACGTCCGGTGAGGCAGTTGTTCGACATCACGAAGGTGAGGTCGGGGTTGGCGAGACGGTTTATGCTGCTGATAGAGTAGGATGGCTCGCCCCACAGCTCCTCGGCACCATGGTCGCGATGCTGTATGATGAACGCTCCCGCGTTGATGTTCTCGTTGATGAACTGCCAGTTGGCATTCCATTCCGTGAGATGCGACATGTTTTGTGGGATATAGCCGAGACCATTAGGACCGAAATAGTTGACGACAGAACTGGTGTATTCAGCCGATGACCAGCTGTTGCCAGGTGTTCCTTGATAGATGGCGTTGGCGCGCACTGGATGTTTACCCAGCTCGTATTGCCAGAATCCATTGACGATTTCAGAGCAGAGTTGGAACCAACGTTCATGTTGAAATCCCATAGCAGTGATAGGCTTGTCGTAGAAACGTGGGTTAGTGCAAGGATAACGCTCGTATTGTAAGTCCTTGTTAATCATGTGGTACATCTCTTCGTAGTTGCGTCCGGTGATACGACCGACAGCGATATCAGGAAGATGGTCGTTGTTCATGTCGCCATATTTGTTGTCGGAGATGTAAGGGTTGTAGCCGTCGCCGCCTGGGTGGTTGTTCATGGTATACGACACTATGCCTCTCGTGCCGTCGGTGTTGTGGTCGCCGAGGAAAAGCACCGCTGAAGGCGGAACATCCCAGTTATTGTAGGCGTACAAGATGTAGTTGCGGATGGCTGTCTGGTTGTTGCCTCCGCATTCCGTCACTGTCACTACATCGGTGAGTATGCCTTGCTGGTTGCGGAACAGCTTGATGGAATCGGCAAGCTGCACGAATTCCGGGTCATCGGGAGTGATGATGAGATACTCGCAACCTGTGTCGCGACGTTGTACCGCTTCTTTGATAAAGTGTTGATAATCAGCGTCGGGCAGGACGCTCTCGTTGATGACCATGTCGCGGATGATATGATCCCAATCGGCGCTACGATAGCGCGGGTCGCCACCGAAAGTGCCGTCGCCGCCTTCAAAAACGACTTCAAGGTTGAGTTTTCTTGTCACAATAAGTTCTTTTGTGACAGGATTGTATTGGAATGGCGTGACGCTCACAATGACAACATCCACGTCGCGTATTTTCATCGGCTCGGAAGCGATAATAGGGTTGGCAGGGTAGAAGGCATCGGTTGAATACACTTTCTCGTCGCGATAGTATCTCATCGTGCTTCTGTCATCATCAAAAGGAAGCTCCGGCGCTGGCATAAGCTCCACCCCTGAAACCGTCTCAGTTACTTGATTTTTCACGTTCAAACTGACGGTAGCGCCTCGTGGAATAGCCACATAACGTGAAATAGCAGGCAAATCAGGCAGTCCGGCTTGATTAGGCAAGAAAATGCCGTTTAGTACTATATATTGACCCTCAATACCGCTTTTGCTGGTGTTTTCAAGCGAAAACTCGTCGATATTGAGGCTCAGTTCAAGGTTCGAACGGTTGTTGCTCACAACTTCGAAAGTCTGTGCAAAGGCTGGAATAGCCGACAGCATAACGATAGCTGTGATTATTATTTTTGAGAAAAGAGAAGTTTTTTTCATAGGATGGTTATTTATATTTCTTCTTTTTGTTTAATCATTTTCGCGGCATCGTTGGAGCTTACGAACCAAACAATATCGTTGCAGCTGAAAACCAATGATGCTGAAGGACTTAATATGTATTCGTCGCCACGTTGAATAGCGATGACCATAGCGTCGTATCTGTCTTTGAACATCGAATTTAGCAGCGAGACATGGCACAATGGGCTGTGTTCCGAGATTTTGACTGAATGTAGAGTCATGTTGTGCGCCTTGCGCTCACGAATCAGCTCGGTGTCCTCGACTTCTATAATCGGCTTGACTTTATTGATGTTTTCGTCGCTTCCCACCAAAGTCACGATGTCGTAAGGGTAAAACGCCATGTCTTTGTCTGGCAGGTCGTAGATGTTCTTTCCTCTCTCGATGCATACCACGCTGACCTTGTAATCGCGACGGAACACAGTGTTTTTCAATTGTTTGCCTACGACTTGGCTCAACGGACTCACTGTCACTTTCTCGAGATGGAAGTTTTGCTGTAGCACCTCAGGGATGATAAACGAGGCCTGTTTCTGACGTTTGTTGAGGTTATCCATGAAATTCTTCTCCAATCTGTCGTAAAACTTCATGATTCCGTTGGAGAAGGCGAGGATTAGCGAGATTATAATGGCAATTCCAATGGCCGCAAAGAAATTGATGCTGATGAAATGCCTTAAAATAAAAGTTATGATAGTTATTGCAATGATATATCTCAAGATAAAAATAAAGGCGATGACATGGCGCTCGAAGACGTTTTTCGTTATCAGCCTTGAATTTGTCAATGAGATTTTATATTTGAACGCCATAGCCCAGATGAAAGGCGAGAGTATGGCGATAGTTATCGCTATTGAGGTGATGCCGCCCCATATTCCGTTGATATTCTTGATGATAAACGGTCCGATGGCGGAGAAGCATATCAACGCTAAAGCGAAGATGATGCATCCGTAGATAAGCATATTTTTAAACTGGTTGATGACGAATGTCTTGAAAGTCAAGGTGGTGTTTTCGCTCACTTTGAAACCTTCCGAATAGTTCGTCATTGCCTGTTTCCATTTCTCCGGAATCCTTGGATTAAGCCAGTTGTACAAAGGATTCGCGAGACGGATGATGTAAGGCGTGAAGAATGTCGTCACAATGGAGACGGTGACGATGATAGGGTAGAGATAATCATCTATCACCTTGAAACTCAAGCCTAAAGAGGCGATGATAAATGAAAACTCACCTATCTGGCAGAAACAGAATCCTGCTTTTAAAGAGGTGTGTATGTCCCTTCCGGATATAAGCATTCCGAAGGTGGCACTTAAGGTCTTGACTATCATCACTGTAAGTGCGATGATGACGACAGGCCAGGTGTAGTCCACCAAAATCTTCGGGTCGACGAGCATACCTACTGAGACGAAGAATATGGCGGCGAAAAGGTTCTTAATTGGGGTAATCAGTCGGTGGATGATGTCAGCTTCGAGCGTTTCGGCGAGGATAGAACCCATCACGAAGGCACCGAGAGCCGACGAGAAGCCAGCGTAGTTGGCAAGCATGACCATCATAAAACACAGGCCTATAGCGATGATGACGAGTGTTTCTTTGGTCATGAATTTTCTGATTAATTTAAGGAAAGAAGGAATAAGATAAATTCCGAAAACAAACCAGATGATGAGGAAAAACATGAGTTTCACCATGCTTAGCACGAGCTCGCCTCCGTTGAAGGTGTTTCCGACCGACAGGGTGGAGAGGATGACCATAAGAATGACGGCCACCAGGTCTTCAACGACTAGCGCACCGATGACGTGGGTGGTGAATTTCTCGTTTTTGAGTTTTAAATCGTCAAAAGCCTTGACGATGATGCTTGTTGATGATATTGAAAGCATGCATCCGAGGAAGATGCAGTTCATGCGCTGCCATCCGAAGAGTTTTCCCACAAAAAAGCCTGTGGTGAACATTATGATGAGCTCTGTAAGCACCATGATGGCGCCTGGCCCGCCCACCTTTTTCAGTTTCTTGAAGGAAAACTCCAGGCCGATGGCAAACAGAAGGAACACCATTCCGATTTCACTCCATGTCGACACGTTTGTCGGGTCTTCCACGACAGGGAAATACGTGAAATGGGGTCCTATCAAAAACCCCGCTACGATATAGCCCAGCACCAACGGCTGCTTCAACCATTTGAAAATCACGGTTGTGACGCCAGCTGTGATGAGAATCAGGGCTAAATCGAAGAATAAAGCGGGTACGCTTTCCATTTAAAGCTATCTCTTGATGATTTTCTTCGTCCAGATGTCGGCATCGCTTCTGATCTGAAGGATGTAGGCACCTGTTGAGAGTTCACTGAGATCGATAGTTGAATTCAATCCTTTCTCAACGTATTCATTCTGTGAGTATACAACCTGTCCGATGCCGTTGTAGATAGTGATCTGAACGTCGGCGGTGATGTTGTTGATTGAAACGTTGATGACATTGTTAGTCGGGTTAGGATGGATGTTCAACTGAGGAGTTGCAGCCTCTGCAGTCACGACACCTGTGTGTGAGAAGTGTAAGTTCATCTCACCCTCATAATCTTTGTAGCCGCAGCCTGTGTAGCTGACCATGAGCTTGATGTCAATATTGTTGAAGTCGGCCTCTGTCGGGTTGTAGTTTGTCTGGAGTGCGTAAGGATTGTCGAAATATCCTGTACCTGTTGTTGTCCAGCCGTTGAAAGAACCGAGGTTCTCAATCTCGATAGAGACTGCTACCGGGTCTGTTGAATCTGTGACATATTCTTCCTGATATGTGGCAACAGGTTCTTCAACGAAAGTGATGGTCATGTCGTCTGACAATGTCTCGCTGTCTTTGTGAGCTGTCAAAGTAAGGGTTACACTGCCGTTTGCGATGTCTTGCGCACCTGGTGTGTATACAGGTTCAAGAATTGTCGCGTCGTTGAACATACCGTCGCCTGCCGATGACCACATCAGAGATGTCTGGTTTGCTGCGAAGCCGAGGAGGTGTGCCGCTTCATCGGTGCAAAGGTTCATGTCGGAACCAGCGCTCACGCTGAGGCTGCGGTCGGCAGGAAGAATCACGAAGTCAATCCAAGCGCAGTCGCTGCCGCTTGAAACGCTGGTGTCTTTCTTGTATTTCCAAGTGAATGTGTGAGTGCCTGAAGTCACGGCGTATTGTGCTCTTGACCATGACACGCTGCCTGACCAGTTGTTCTTTTCAACATTGTCGATGTAGAAATACAACTTGTCGTAGTTGCTTTCTGACGACACTTTATAGTAGAATGCTATTGAGTCGTTCTCGCCAACTAAGTAAGTGAGTGTGAGTGAAGTCTCCTGGCTATGGTTAATAGCACCTGATTTCACACAATACTGACCTTCGTATGGATCCTCAGTGCTGATACTCCAAGGATTTGAGGCGTCGTTATTCCATGATGTAGGATCAATGGTTCCTGACTCGAAGTCTTCAACGTTGAGACCGATTTTTGTCATAAAGTCTTTGGTGTCGGTGTACACGCCTGAAACCACGTACAGATTCATATCAGCTGCTGTTCCTGCCGGTGCGCCATTGACATATACATCGAAGTTGAAGACATGTAAGTCGTTGGCAACGATTGAGTTGACAGTTTCAATGTTTGAATTCAGAATCTGCAGGAATGGGTTGTTCATGGTGAGAACAGCGTTGGTGATATGTGAGTCGGCATTACCTTTATTATTCACGGTGAATTTTAATCTCACTGTCTCGCCCGGATCGAGGCGGCCGTTGTTGTTGCCGTCAAGCTCTCTGATTGCCATGTTGCCGATTTCAAAGACAGGGGCATAGGCCTTTATCGCGATATGGTTCTCGTATGTGTCGGTGCCACTTGTGATTGTGATCATGAAATCAATAGGTGTCTTGTTAGGAACCTCGTTCGACACTGTGAATGAGAATGCTTCGCTGAGACTCTGGGTTGCATTTGAGCTGATGGCGTTGAAACTTGCTGTGCCGTTGGTGATTGTCACATATTCTGAATCGGTTGTCAATGTCATTGTTCCTGCAGAAGCCTGTGAGTTACCGACGTTCTTGAGCTGGATGTTGAATCCGGTTTGATCGCCGAAGTTAAGCTGTGTCGATGCGCCTGAAAGCTCGTAGTTGTCGATGATGATATATGGTCCGCTGGCTGGGATGACGTCGATGTCCCACTCATAACGGAGGTAATTCTGACCTGTTACGGTTAAATGAAGCACTGTCGGAGGTACCTGTGGCATGATCTCTATGCTCTGTACGCTGCCTGTAGCTTCAGCCACTGCCACTACTTCAAGATTTGCGCCTTCACCTTTTGTTAAAGCGATGGTTGTGCCTTCAGGGGCTGTAATCTGGAAGGTGTTAAGACCTGCCAGCTGCACGTTCTGATGGTTCACTGTCATTGTCTGAGGAACCTGTGTGAAGATTCTCAAGAATGCGTCGCAGTGAGCTGTAAACATGATATAGGTGATGGCTTTGCTATCGGTGTTGTATGGCCATGATGTCTCTTGGAGGAAATACTTACCTGCCACGTTACCGAATGCCGGACGCCAGTTGCCTCTGTACTCGTAAGCCGGAGTGTTGGTGTTGGTAGGATATGCTGGCATGAAGTTAGGGTCAAACTGGTCGTAGACACCCCAAACGAAGGCGTCGTTGACGAATGAGTAAGAGACCTCAGTAGGTGAGAGGACGCCGACTGCACCTGCGTTCTGTCCGTTGTAGGTACGACGCATCCATTTCTCTGTGAAGCAGTTGCCGTTTGAGCCTGTGTAGTTGAACATACCTGTCTGGCAGTTGATTGACATGACGAAAGGCATCTTGCCGACGTTGTTCATCTGGTCGACGTGCTGGTTGCGCACTGCTGGCTCGCCCCAGCCTTCGTCAAGACCGTGGTCGCGGTGCTGTACCCAGAATGCACCTGCGTTGACAGCGTCGACAACCTGCTGTGGTGTGCCACCGGTCCAACCGCCGAGTTCTGCTGGCGATGCAGGGATGTAGTTCACACCTGTTGGTCCGAAATAGCTTGTGACCTGTGCTGTGTTCTGTGCTGATGACCATGAGCTGCCTGGTGTACCCTGATAGATGCAGTTGATACGCAATGGGTTGTAGCCGTGAGCGCGCATGTAACCGCCGAACACCTCTGAGCAGAGCTGGAACCAACGTTCGGTCTGCCATCCTAATGCTGTTACAGGCTCATAGAAGCTTGCATCCATGTTAGGGTTAGTGTATTCATATTCAAGCTGCTTGCTTGCCATCATTGCTGCCTCTGTGGCATCGGCTGCAACCAGACGAGAGAAGATCATCTCTGGGAGGTTGTCGTTGCCGGTGACGTCGGCATACTGGATGTCGGTGATACATGTGCCGCTATATGGGTGGCTGACTGTGATGGCAGGAATACCCTGAGCCATATTGGTGTTGTGGTCACCGAAGAGAAGCACTGCCACAGGAGCAATGTCCCAATTGTTGTATGCGTTGTGGAACCATGTCTTCATCTGGTCTGTTGACGTTGCAGGCATGTCTTGGAGCTTGATGACCTGGGTGATGATACCCTGTTGCATACGGAAGTCTCTCAAGCTGTTGGCTGGCTCGACAAAACCGTCGTTGTTAGGGATGACGATGATGTATTCAGCACCCTCGTCGCCGTCACGAAGCCACTGTTGCATTCTGGCTGCATAGTCGATGACCGGCAATGCCTCGTAGTTCATGATGTTCTGCTCGAGAATCGGGTCGAAATATGGTGAACGCAGACGGTTGTCACCGAACTGGCCGTTGCCTCCTACAAACTCAACTTCCATCTCAATGTTGTGATACACAACGGTTTCTTTTGTGACAGGGTTGAATCTGACAGGGCTGATGCTGATGTTCACGACGTCGACACCACGGATGCTCGTTGGCTCGCTGATGGTGGCGAACTCGGCAGGGTAGAAGGAGTTCTGTGCATAAACCTTCATATCCTTTGTATATTCGGTGTCAGGATCTTCGTTTTCTGCCTGGACGCCCAACGAAGGCTCAACGTTGACGTTGCTGATAACCTGTTGCTCGTAGCTCTTCACGTGAAGCACTGCCTGTGCGCCTTGCGGGATGGCGATGGTGCGGCTGTAACATGGCACGTTCGGCAATCCCTTAGCGTTTGGAAGGCTGAGGTCGGCAATCCCGACTGATTGCATCTCTTCACCGTTGTAGGTGAATGATGTGAGTGTCATCTGATCGAGGCTGTACTCGAGAGTGACATTACCTCTTGTCTGATTTTTCATCTGAAGACCTGTCTTTCCTTCATGGTTGAAGTTGAAAGTACGGACTTCCTGAGCTGTTGCTGTAATGCTCAGCATCACTAAAGCCAAGCAAAGCAATCTTTTAATGTTTAATTTCTTCATCTGTTAAATTTATAAATGGTTTATACTAATCCTCCGAATCCCATGAATGCCATGGCTAAGATACCTGCTGTGATCAAAGCGATAGGTGTTCCATTGGTACCTTCTGGTGCCTCCATCAAGTCGATGTGCTCGCGGATGCCCGAGAAGATGATCAAAGCCAAAGCGAAACCGATGGCGATGCCTGCAGCGTAGATGACTGCCTCACCAACGTTGTTGCCGTAGATGAAACCTTCACCGACGACCTTCAAAGAGACGCCGAGAACGCAGCAGTTAGTGGTAATCAATGGTAAAAACACGCCCAACGCGGTGTAAAGTGACGGGCTTATCTTCTTTAAGATAATCTCAACCATCTGTACCAAGGCGGCGATGACCAAAATAAACGCTATGGTCTGCAAAAACTCCAGCCCATGCGCCACCAAGACGTATTTATTTAAAAGGTATGTCACCAATGTGGCGAGTACAAGCACGAAGATAACGGCCGCACCCATACCCACAGCGGTGGAAGTCTTCTTGGAAGTGCCTAAAAACGGGCATATTCCGAGGAACTGCGCCAAAATGACGTTGTTGACAAAGATTGTCGAAATAAGAATAATGATGATTTTCATGGCACTTTGTTATTTAGTTTTCTTTAATCTGTTGACTATTGCGATGAGATAACCCAAGGCGATGAAAGCTCCAGGGGCAAGCACAAAGATGAGAATCGTCTGTGCGTCCTCAGGTAAGAATCTTAAGTTGAAGATGCTTCCGCTGCCGAGGATCTCACGTATTGAACCGAGAACCGTCAAGGCGAAGGTGAAACCCAAACCCATGCCGGCGCCGTCAAGGATCGATGGCCACACTGGGTTCTTCGATGCGAAGGCCTCAGCACGTCCGAGAACGATGCAGTTCACCACGATAAGAGGGATAAACAAACCTAATGTCTCGTAGATATCAGGCACGTAAGCCTGCATAACTAACTGAACCACAGTCACAAACGAGGCGATGACCACGATGAAGCAAGGGATTCTCACCTTGTCGGGGATGAAGTTCTTCAATAATGAGATTACTAAATTCGACATTATCAAAACGAATGTTGTAGCCAATCCCATCGACATTCCGTTGATGGCACTCGTCGTGGTGGCGAGGGTAGGACAGCATCCTAACAAAAGGACAAGAATAGGGTTCTCCTTGATAAGTCCTTTGGTGAAAGTTTTCCAGTTACTCATTGTCTCCTCCTTTCATGAATTGTTCTTTGTTAGCCTCAAAACCGTCGACGGCTCTCTGAATAGCTTCCGAAACGGCTCTCGAACTGATTGTTGCTGCTGTGATGGCGTCGACATCGCCTCCGTCTTTCTTCACCTTGAGGGTGAAATTCTTAGGATCTTTGCCGTCAAACTGGCCTTTGAACTTGTCGTTCACCATGTTAGCTCCCAAACCTGGAGTTTCGGCCTGCGATAACACCGACACCTTATTAATAATACCGTTTTGAAGCATGCCGACCATAAGCTCGACCTTGCCGCCGAAACCGTTCATCGAATAAGTCTTGACAGCCGCACCGATGAAGTTGCCTTCTGCGTCGAATGCCAAGTTATAAGTCAGGTCGTCGATGACCTCTGTCTCTGTCTTCACAATCTCAACGTCGGTCTTCAAAACCTCGTTGATAGCTTTGAGATTCTTGTTGGCTTCCACCTGGTCGATGGCCGGTTTGGTCAGGTTATATATGAAGCCAAGCACTCCGCCCGACACTATGGTGATGACCATAAGGGCTATGAGCATATTTTTTAATGTTGATTCTTTCTTTGCCATAATTTCAAAATTTTAAGATTCAACAATTAAACTCCAAAACGTTTTGGTTTGAAACCCTTGTTGATGAGCGGCACCACGGCGTTCATGATAAGGATTGCAAACGACACGCCTTCAGGATACTGTCCCCACAATCTGATGATGACTGTGATGGCACCGATGCCGATACCGTAGATGATGCGTCCTTCAGTGGTCATCGGTGATGTCACCATGTCGGTCGCCATGAAGAAGGCGCCGAGAATGAGACCGCCGTAAACCAGATGATACCAAGGGGCGATGTACTGCGTCGGGTCGACGAGGAAGCAGATGCCTGTCATGATGAACACTGTGAGAAGGATGCTCAATGGTGTCCAGATGTCGATGACTTTCTTGATGATGAGGTAGATGGCACCAATCAGCAAGGCGATGGCGCAGATCTCACCGAAAGCGCCGCCACGATTGCCAAGCACCATGTCGAGGAACTGCATGTCGCCTGATGCGGCAAGTGTTCCAGGGTCACCTTCTTTCAAGAGACTCAATGGGGTAGGACCTGTCACCGCATCGGCGAAGAAACCGGCCTCTAAGATTGGCTGTGCCTTCGGCCAGGTCGTCATGGCTGTCGGGAACGACACGAGCATGAACACACGGCCTACCAATGCCGGGTTGAACGGGTTCTTGCCCAAGCCGCCGAACGACATCTTGGCGATGCCGATGGAGACCACGCTACCCACAATAACCATCCAAATAGGAAGGTTGGCAGGCACGTTGAAGGCGAGCAAAAGACCTGTCAAAGCGGCGGAGCCGTCGTTGATGGTCAACGGGCCTTTTAACAAGTATTTCTGAATGAGATATTCAGTCAGCACGCAAGCCGCCACCGCGACGATGGTCAGACGTAACGCATACCAACCGAAATAGTAAATAGCTACAAGCAAAGCGGGAAGCAAGGCGACAATCACCATGCACATGATTTTCCTTACGCTTAAATCTCCGTGAACGTGCGGAGAACCTGATATTGTTAACTGATTCATAGTCTATTTCTGATTACGTGAACGAATAATTTGTCCTGTTCTCGTCTTGCCGTAACGGATGTAATCCGCCAGCGGGATGTTAGCAGGGCAGGTGAACTCGCATGAGCCGCATTCGATGCAGTCCATGATATTGTGTTTCTCTGTCTCCTCGAAGTTGTTCTGACGCGCCAAACGGTTCAGGAGGTAAGGCTCCAAACCCATCGGGCAGGCCTGCATGCACTTGCCGCAACGGATGCAGTTGCTCACCTTGCGCGGCTGAGCGTCTTTCTCGTTGAGCATCAGAATGCCTGAAGTGCCTTTGATGGTAGGGAAGGTTGTCACACTCACCGACTTACCCATCATTGGGCCGCCGTTGATGAGGTTGGCAGTGTCTTCTGGGAGTCCGCCGACAGCCTCGATGAGCATGTTGGCAGGTGTTCCTATTCTTACCAAGAAGTTCGACGGCTTCTTCACCGATTTGCCGGTTACTGTCACAACACGGTAAACCAAAGGTTTGTTCTTCTGAACAGCTTCGTAAATGGCGAATGTCGAAGCCACGTTGACGACCACGCATCCTGTCTCGATAGGCAGCTTGCCTGACGGCACCTCGCGTCCTGTCACCGACTTGATGATCTGTTTCTCACCGCCTTGAGGATATTTTGTCTTCAACGGCTGTACCTCGATGCCCTCGAAATACTTGTCGTTCTTGATGATCTCGTCAAGTTTCTTCGCTACTTCAATCTTATTCACCTCAATGCCGATGACGCCCTTAGGAGCATCCACGGCTTTCATTATCACCTTCACGCCCACGAGGAATTCGTATGGCTTCTCAATCAACAGTCGGTTGTCGCAGGTGAGGTAAGGCTCGCATTCCGCCGCGTTGATGATGACGTACTCGGCTTTCTTGCCCTGAGGTATCATCAACTTGACGTATGTCGGGAATGTGGCGCCGCCAAGACCCACGATGCCGTGCTGCTTGATGCGCTCCACTATCTCTTCTCTGGTGAGTGTTATGTCTTTAACTAAGGTGTCGCTGGTGTCGATGCCTTCAAGCCATTCGTCGCCTTCCACGTCGATGAAAATGGCTGGCTTGCGATAGCCTGTGTGGTCCATCACATCGTCAATCTTGTTGACGGTGCCGCTCACCGATGAGTGCACGTTGGCAGAGATGAAGCCCTTCGCCGTGGCGATGAGCTGTCCCACCTTCACCTTGTCGCCTTTCGCGACGATAGGCTCTGCCGGAGCGCCGAGACACTGACCGAGCGGGATGATGACCTGTTTCGGTATCTCAAATGTGATTATAGGCTGGTCCGACGAAAGCTTGTTCTCTTCCGGATGAACTCCACCTTTTGGAAATGTCTTAATTGGATTCATATACTATGCTTTTACTTCTTCTACTTTCGGTTCTTCTACTTTCGGCTTCCTTGGCGGGAAGTTGACCTCGTGTATGCTTCCGCGTGGGCAGACCTCGACGCACTTACGGCACTGCTTGCACTTCGTGAAGTCGATGTAAGCGAGGTTGCCGCGCATCTCGATAGCCTCGAACGGGCAAGTCTTGAAGCACTTCTGGCAGGCGATGCAGCTCACCTTGCAGTTCTTCATCGCGACAGCGCCTTTCTCCACGTTGTTGCACGCCACATAAACACGACGGTTGTTCTTGCCCTTTGCACGAATCTCGATGACACCGCGCGGACAAGCCTTGGCACAAGCGCCGCAGCCCACGCATTTGTCTTCGTCGACCTCTGGAAGACCTGTCTCTTTGTTGATGTGGAGGGCGTCAAACTGGCATTTCTTCACGCAGTCGCCCAAACCCAGACAGCCGTTAGGACATCCGTTCTCGCCAGCGTAAAGGGTGTTGGCGAAACCGCAGATGTCGGCTCCTTCATAATGCACCTTCGAAGGCGCGTTTTCACAAGTACCGTTGCAACGCACTACTGCGATCATCGGCTCGGCAACGGTAGCGGTAAGTCCAAGCAATCCTGCCACTTTAGACATGTCGGAGCTAGGGCAGTTCAAACCTGCCAGACTCTTCTTCTCGGCAGCGGCCTTAACACAAGCCTCCGCGAAGTTACGACAGCCGGCGAAACCGCAGCCACCGCAGTTGGCGCCAGCAAGCACTGACTCCACCTCGTCGATGAGCGGGTTCTCCTCAACCTTGAACTTCTTCGCGACGAAGAACAATATCACCGCCGCTACTCCGCCTAAAATTCCCAGAATAATCAGGGACCATAGTAAAATGTTATTCATGCGAATAGAATTAATGAGTTAAATTTCAAACCATATTTTTAGCGGTGCAAAATTACTAATTTTATATTAATTAAACAAAAGAAATTTTGCAAAAAATGTAACTCGTTAATAGCTAGGGACTAACCCGTCATTCGACAGGAGCGAAGCGGAGAAATCTCTTATCGCATTCTTATTGTATCTCGTATTTAAACTCCGCTTTCAGTTTTTCTTTGAAAAAATAAAGTATTCCGTAATACACCGCCACGACTCCGACTCCGGCGAGCGCCGCAATCCATTCTTTGATGTTTAAGTTGCTGAGAATCACTATCAAAGCTATCATCAGAAGGGCAGGGATGAGGTAGGCGAAAAGCGCCGCTTTGTTGCCTTGCTCCACGTTCATTTTTATGCTTACAGGCTGCCCCACGATGAATTCTTTGTCGTCGGGCTTCGGCACCGTGATGCGTTTCTCTGTCATCTCCGACATTCCACAGGCCGATTTTATGCCGCAAGAACCGCAAGAGCTTGCGCTAAGTATCTCAATTTCAAGGTCTTTATCGTTAATCCCGACAACCACGCCAGGATGTGATACATAGTCTTTCATTTCTCTGAAATTTTTGCAAAAATAATAAAATTTTCAATATGTCATTTCGACCGAAGCGAAAGCATTAACCGCAGGTTAATAAATCTCATGAAAAAAGAATATTCCTATTGTTTTTTTTTATAATTTTGCAATCATTATCATGAAAATAAACATCGAGAAATATAAAAAACGTCTTTTCTTATTGGAAATCAAGGCGGTGCGTTGGCTTAAAAACCTTACGCTGCCTGGTTTTCACGGCAAGCCTCTCTACGATGTCCTCGTTTGTTTCCTGGAAGGCTTCACAAAAGGCTATCTCACCGACCGTGCCGCGGCTGTGGCTTTCAACGTGTTTCTGGCGATTTTTCCTGCGGTGATGGTACTGTTCACCTTCATCCCTTATATGCCGCTCGAAGGCGTGCAGGAGACCATAGTCGATTTTATCCATCAAATTGTGCCTCAGAATATTGCCGGCAGGGTGGTGGGTACCATCGACGAGATTATGTCACATCAACATAACACCCTTATGTCGATAGGTATCATCATGGCGTTTTACTTCGCATCAGGTGCCATCCGCGCCTTCTTCCGCGGCTTCGACATGGGTGTCAACCATATAGGAAAAATGTCGTTCATGAAGATGTATGCCGGAGCACTCCTCACCACACTGATTCTCGGAGTCCTGCTGCTGCTTTCCATGGCCCTCATCATTATTGGAAACGATGTTTTGCCTTGGTTTTTCAATAGAATTCATTTCTACAACGGCTTGGTCATCACCTTGATAGACATAGGATGGTGGCTGCTGACAGTGTTCGCCCTACTTGTCGCGATAGCGGTGCTTTACTATTTCGGAAACCCGCAAAAAGACAGGAAATTCCGACTCTTTACGCCCGGAACTATCATGTTTACCGTGCTTTTCATCATAGGAACCATAGGATTCAATTTCTACATCGTCAATTTCTCCAACTACAACGCGCTTTACGGCTCCATCGGCGGTCTCATCATCTTCATGATGTGGATGTACGTGAACTGCATCATCGTCCTCGTCGGCTACGAGTTGGATGCCTCTATTTTCCTCGCGGAAAACAAAGCCCTTCCAGCCAATTCAACCGGCAAAAATGTACAATAATAAAAAAAACTAAGGTCTAAAGTCTAAAGTCTAAGGTCTTTTTTATTATTTTTGCAAAAATTTTATTAAAATGCGAAAAATTGTATTTATCGGAAGCGGAGCTATTGCGACGGCTATAGGCGATGTGCTGGCAGCTAAGAATAAAGATGAGATATATCTCCTTTCCATTGAAAATGAAGTGATTGAGATGATCAATAACTGTCATGTCAACACTATCTATTTCCCGAAATACAAACTCAATGAGAATCTTCATGCTACAGGCGATAAAAACGTGCTTCTCGAGGCTAATGTCATATTTTTGGCTATGCCTTCGACAGCAGTGGTCGATTATATCAGGGAAAACAAGGCTTATTTCAACCCGACCGCTCTCATAGTGAACCTTGCAAAAGGCTTCGGCAATGGCGGAGAAATCATTCCTGATAGCATTAAGACATTGATTTACAATCCGTTGATGACACTGAAAGGCCCTTCGTTCGCCCGCGAAATCATCAACAGGCAGGATACAGGTCTCACCGCCGCCACGACCGACGAGTCGCTCTATAAAATCATCACCGACGTGTTCGACGGTACCATAATTCGTACCGATTTCACTACCGACGTGACGGGCGTTGAATATGCCTCAATCCTGAAAAACATCTACGCCATCATCATCGGAATCGTCGACGCCAACCTTGACTCGGCAAACCTCCGTTCGATATTTATCACTATGGCTCTCAATGAGATGCATCAGCTTATCACAGCTTTCGGAGGTAAAGAGATCACGATGTACAACTACTGCGGTTTCGGCGATTTCTCGCTCACCGCACTCAATGATATGAGCCGCAACCGTACCCTAGGACTTCTCATCGGAAAAGGCTTTTTCAACACAAGTATCTCCGACAATGTCGTTCTCGAAGGTCGTATCGCAGCGGATATCTTCTATAAGAAAATCGTTGATAATCAAATGGATATAAATTCATTCCCTCTGATAAACGAGCTTTATCACATGCTCAACGATAAAAGATATCCAACCCGCAATTTCATCAAAAATATTTTGAAAAACTGATGGGAATAGTAATTCGGCAGAGCATCAAAGGCACGATAATGAACTACATCGGCGTGGCCGTCGGGTTCATTACCACCTTCTTCGTGATGACCAAATATCTCACGCAGGAGGAGATAGGCCTCACCCGTGTGATGGCCGACGCCGCCATTCTGCTCTCCGGACTCGCTTCTCTCGGCACCAACACCTCGGCTCTGCGCTATTACCCTTATTTTCGTGACAAAGACAGCCGCGATCATGGTTTCTTCGGATGGACACTGATAGTCCCGCTGATAGGATTCGTCATCATCACAATACTGTTTTTCTTCTTTAAAGATCTGATAATCAACATGTTCTCCGAAAAATCGGCTCTGTTTGTTGATTATATCTACCTCGTCATCCCGATGGCGTTTTTCATGATGTACATGACGGTGTTCGAAACCAACGCCAACATCCTGATGCGCATAGTGGTTCCGAAGATGATAAGGGAAGTGGGAGTGCGAATCTTAACCCTCGCCGACTACATTTTATACATCACCGGCATCATCAGTCTCGACTGGATGGTGTTGGGATTGTGCTTGACTTATCTTGTTGCTACACTCTTGAATATCATTTACTTACTTTGTCTGTCGAAGATATCATTTAAGATTGAACCCGGACATATTTCAAAGTGGCTGCGCAAAGATTTTATGTTTTATACCTTGTTTCTGACCGTAGCGGCGGTGATAGGCAACATCATCCCGAGCCTCAACACTTTCTTTATCTCAGCCCAGCTCGGACTGGCTATCACAGGTATCTACACCATAGCTTCTTACATGGCTAATCTGGTCGAAATACCTTATCGCTCGGTGTCGGCAATATCTCGTCCTATTATCTCTCAGGCGATGAAAGACAATGATAATCAAAGGGCTGCGGAGATTTGCAAGAGCGTTTCGCTGCATCAGCTCATTGCGGGTGCCTTCGTTTTTCTCATTATCTGGATAAACATCGACCTGTTTTTTGATCTTCTTCCGAATGGCGAAAAATATATAGCGGGAAAATGGGTTTTCTTCCTTCTCGGACTTGCCAAACTCGTCAATTCCTCGCTGAATATAGGCGTTACAGTTCTCAGCTATTCAAAATGGTATTATCTTCAGCTCGTCTTCACGGCTGTACTCACGATAAGCGCCATCATCTTCAACAACAACCTGATACCTGTTCTCGGCATGACAGGAGCGGCCTGGTCGTCGATAATTTCGTTCTCGATTTACTACTTGCTTTTGCTTGCTTTGATCATGTGGAAAACTAAGATTTCGCCATTTTCATGGAATGAGGTTGTGGTTGTTTTTGTGATGATATTACTTTTTGTAATAAATTGGCTATCAGTGAAATATATATCAAATCCTATAATTTACTTTAAGTATGATGCAATGGCTGTAAAAATCGTCGAGGCGGTAGTGAGAACCGGACTTTTGGTCATTGTCGGATTGACTTTGATATATGTTTTGAAAGTCTCGAAACAGATAAATGACATTATTAACAAATTGATTCGGAGAAACTGAAAAACTGACTGACTAATGAAAAAGCTACTAATATCGATAATATTGTGTTTCCTGTCGATTACCTCGTTGTCGCAGGTGAGAGGCGTTGTCAAAGACAGCGACGGCAATGCTTTGATTGGTGCCAATGTTGTTTGGAAAGGCACTAATTTCGGCGCTACCACCGATGAGAATGGTAATTTTGTTTTGGAAAAAAGACCTGATATCAACTCTCTGGTGACTTCATACGTCGGCTTTGAAAACGATACCACTTCTTGTGAAGGCCTTGATTTTGTTGAGATAACGCTTCATGGCGAGATAACCCTCGATGATGTCGTGGTGAAATCACAGCGTCCGGGCAGGATGAAGGCGAAAGGGGCCGAAAACATTGAGATTACTACAAGTACCGAGCTTTGTCGTGCCGCCTGCTGTAACCTCGGCGAGAGCTTCTCAACCAACCCGTCTGTTGATGTGGAATACAGCGATGCCGCTACAGGTGCCCAACAAATCAAACTCCTTGGATTATCAGGCGGTTACGTGCAGATGCTGACTGAAAATGTGCCGGCATTCAGAGGCGCCGCAGCTCCGTTTTCACTGGGTTACATCCCCGGCACATGGATGCATTCCATTCAGGTGTCGAAAGGCGCTGCCACGGTGAAAAACGGCTATGAGTCGATAACCGGACAGATCAACGTGGAATACCTTAAACCTCAGCTCGACGAGGAACTCGACGTGAATCTGTTCCTCGACAGCGACTTGAAATTTGAGGCAAATGTTGAAGGTAATTTGCATTTGAATGATGCGCTAAGTACCGGATTATTAGCGCATTACGAGAATATGTGGATGGAACACGACGGCAACGGCGACGGATTCATGGACATGCCGAAAGTGCAGCAGGTTGATGTCATGAACCGCTGGATGTATAAAAAGAATCATTATGTCATGCAGGCCTATGTCAAGGGATTGAAAGAGGAGAGAAACGGGGGACAGATGACAGAGAGTCATCATTCGATGAATAGAATGAGCGCTGATAATCAATTGTTTAAGATATTTATAGGCTCTGAGCGTTATGAAGGCGTCCTTAAAAACGCCTATATCTTCGATGAGGTGAAAAACACCAACATCGCCTTGATTTTGTCGGGTTCGATACATAAAATGAACTCATATTACGGCTTAAGGACGTATGACGTGAACAATAACAACGCATACGCACAGCTGATGTTTGAGTCGGAATTAACGCCAAATCACAGTATATCAACTGGTTTGTCGTTTAATCATGACTGCTTCGATGAGCGTTGGAAGCTGGAGCTTATGCCTAATCTCATCAAAGCTCCTGATGAAAATATCGGAGGCGCCTACGCTCAATACACGTTCAATTATAATGATGTGTTTGTGTTTATGGCAGGTTTCCGTGGCGATTACAGCGATTTGTACGGTGCGTTTTTCACACCTCGTGCCCACGTGAAAATATCGGCCGGTGAGCTTTTGAAGCTGCGTTTCTCGGCAGGTAAAGGCTATCGTACGCCACGCCCAATGCTTGATAATCATACACTTTTGGCAAGTAGCCGCGACATTATTGTCGACGACAACCTTAAACAGGAAGAGGCATGGAACTATGGCGCTACAGCGTCATTTGATATTGATATTTTTGATAAGTGCTTGATTCTCAATCTTGAATACTATTATACCGACTTCATAAATCAGGTGATTACCGACCTCGACAGTGACGTTCACAAGGTGCGTTTCAGCAACCTCGACGGATTATCTTATTCGCATACCTTCCAAATTGACGCGACATACCCGTTTTTCGAGGGTTTCTCGCTGCTTGGCGCGTTCAGGTATAACGACGTGAAGACCACCATCAACGGTACACTTCGCGAGAAGCCTTTGACCAGTCGTTACAAGGGTTTGGTGACGGCTACCTACAAGACTCCGCTCGAGATATGGCAGTTCGACCTTACTTTGCAGCTTAACGGCGGCGGTCGCATGCCTGACGGGTTCGGTACATTTGACCCGTATCAGCTGCTTAACGCACAGATACTCAGATGGTTCCGTTGGGGAAATGTTTACATTGGAGCTGAGAATATAACCAATTTCATGCAGAAAGATCCGATTATCGGCTACGATGACCCGTGGGGCGAAAACTTCGATGCCACTATGGTTTACGGACCAATCGACGGAATAATGTTCTATGGCGGAATAAAATGGAAATTATCAAAATATTAATATCATGAAAAAGCTTGTTTTATTGGCATTCGCGTTGTTTTTAGCAGTTTTTGTACAAGCTCAAAAGGTGAAAGAAGTAGTATTCACGACCGAACCTGAGATTGAATGCGAAAATTGCGTGAAACGCATCAAGAATAACATCCGCTTCGAAAAAGGAGTGAAGGCTATCAATCCCGATTTGAAGACCAAACTCGTTACTATTCAATACGATAGCGAGAAAACAAACCCTGAAAACTTGATCAAGGCCTTCGCCAAAATCAATTACAAGGCAATCGTTGTCGAACCGAAAGATAAGGATAAGAAGGATAGTGAGGGTAAGAAGGATAAGAAATGAAGCTAATACTCGTCGGAACATCGCATCCTTACCGTGGCGGAATTGCCGCCTTCACCGACAGGCTCGCAAAGGAGTTTACGTCGGAAGGTGTTGATATTGAAGTTGTTACATTCAAACTTCAGTATCCGTCGTTCCTTTTCCCGGGTAAGACGCAGTATTCCGACGCGAAAGCTCCAGCAGGCATCCCGATTGAGCGTAAAGTCAACAGTATCAATCCGTTAAACTGGATTAAAGTAGGGAAGGAGATTCGTAAAAAGAATCCCGATATTGTGATTTTCACCTACTGGATGTCGTTCTTCGCTCCTTGTTTCGGAAAGATTGCCAGAGTTATAAAGAAAAACCGCCACACGAAGTGTATCGGATTGATTCACAATATGATACCGCACGAGAAATCGCTTCTCGACAAGCTATTTCCACAATATTTCGTGAAGGCGATGGACGGCTTCGTGGCACTTTCGAAGGCTGTTTTGGACGATGTGGCGACGCTCGACAAGCAAAACAAACCGAAAGTCTTTGCGCCGCATCCTTTGTACGACCATTTCGGCGAGATTCTCGAACGAGATGTGGCGATTCATAAGCTGAATCTTGACCCGAATTATCGCTATATGTTGTTCTTCGGATTGGTGCGTGCCTATAAAGGTCTCGACCTTTTAATCGATGCTTTTGCGGATGATAGACTCAGAAAATATCCCGTGAAGCTTATCGTCGCTGGAGAGTTTTATGATGACCCGAAACCATATCTTGAACAGATTGAAAAGGCTGGTTTATATAATTTTGTAATAATTGAAAATCAATATATTAACGATGATGATGTAAAGTATTACTTTAATACTGCTGATATCGTCGTTCAGCCCTATAAATCGGCTACTCAGAGCGGCGTCACGCAGGTCGCTTATCACTTCGAGAAGCCGATGTTGGTGACTGATGTGGGTGGCCTCGGTGAGATAATTCCAAATGGAAAAGTTGGTTATGTCGTGGAGCCGAATCCTGTTGCAATAGCCGATGCCTTGGTCGATTTTTATGATAACAATCGTTATGATTCATTGGTTGATGGCGTGAAGGAGGAGAAGAAGAAATACCAGTGGTCGAACATGACCGACGCAATTTTGAAGTTGTTATGAAAAAGTTAATCGCTTTATTTACAAAGATTTTCCCGCGTCAGACGCTGATTCGTTTCAGTGCGCTGTTCAGCTTTTTGATACGTCCGTTTTATATTGGAAATAAGGTTGAATGTCCTGTTTGCGGCAAGCATTTCCGTAAGTTTTTGCCTTACGGCTATGGCAAGGCGATGGATAACCGTTTGTGTCCCAAGTGTCTCTCACTTGAGCGTCATCGTCTGCTTTGGCTGTATTTGAAGGAGAAAACAGGCTTTTTCACCGACAATCTGAAGGTGTTGCATTTTGCTCCCGAACAGCCGTTTCTGAAGCGTTTTAAAGCGCTCAAAAACCTCGATTACACTACTGCTGACCTTGATTCTCCGATTGCAGATTTGAAACTTGATGTCACAAATATCAATCTTCCTGATAATCAATACGATGTGGTGATTTGCAACCATGTTTTGGAGCATGTCGACGATGTGAATAAAGCCTTTTCGGAGATAAAACGAATCCTCAAACCAGGCGGCTGGGCGATTCTGCTTGTCCCAATAAATCCTGACGTTGACACTTGGGAAGACCCGTCAATCACCGACCCGGAAGAGCGCAAACGCTGTTTCGGTCAGTACGACCATGTTCGCCAGTTCGGTCGTGACTACGCCAAAGTGCTAGAAAACGCTGGCTTCACCGTCGATGCCAACCGCATCTATTATGAATTCTCCGACGAACAACGCGCTCGCCTGCGGCTCGCGCGACCAGGTGAAGAATTGATTTACCGCGTAATCAAGTAACATCGGCCGTTGGCTATTGGCAAAAAATTAGCCATTGGTCGTTAAAAAATAACAGCCAATGGCCAATAGCTAATAGCCAAAGTTTGTTTACTTAGCTAAGAACGGATATCCGTATTCCGTTGCAGGAACAAACGTCTCCTTGATGGCGCGTGGATTCGTCCAGCGGATGAGGTTCCACAAACCACCAGCTTTGTCGTTGGTGCCTGATGCGCGTGAGCCACCGAATGGCTGGCATCCCACGACGGCGCCTGTTGGCTTGTCGTTGATGTAGAAGTTACCTGCGGCATATTTCAGCTTCTGATCTGCGAGCTGACGTGCCTTGAGGTCGTTGACGAAGATAGCTCCTGTCAATGCGTAAGGTGATGTGGTGTCGCAAAGTTCCAGTGTTTCTTCGTATTTCTTGTCGTCGTACACGTAGACTGTGATGATTGGTCCGAAGATCTCCTGAGCCATCGACTCGTAGTTCGGAACCTTGGCGAGGATGACGGTTGGCTCGACGAAGTAACCGACGCTCTTGTCGCACTTGCCACCGAACACGATCTCAGCGTCCTTGCTGGCTTTTGCTCTGTCGATGTAGCCTTTGCAGTTGTCGAACGAGGCCTCATCGATGACAGCGTTGACGTAGTTGGTGAAGTCTGTGACGTCGCCCATCTTGATGGTGCTGAGCATGTCGCCGACGATCTGTTTCACCTCGTTCCACATCGATGTAGGAATATATGCGCGTGATGCTGCCGAGCATTTCTGACCTTGATATTCGAAGGCACCGCGGACGATGGCGCATGCCACCTCGCGTGGATTTGCCGAGCTGTGAGCGAAGATGAAGTCCTTGCCGCCTGTCTCACCGACGAGACGTGGATATGACTTGTAGTTGGCGATATTCACGCCTACGCCCTTCCAGAGACCCTGGAATGTGGCTGTAGAACCGGTGAAGTGGATACCGGCGAGGTTAGGGTTGTTCAAGGCGACGCCGCCAATCAACGAACCCTTGCCTGGCAGGAAGTTCACGACGCCAGCCGGAAGACCGGCTTCCATTGCGATCTGCATGATATGATAGTTCGAAAGCAATGCTGTCGTTGATGGTTTCCAGATTGTGGTGTTACCCATCAAAGCAGGTGTCATGTTCAAGTTCGAAGCGATAGAGGTGAAGTTGAACGGTGTCACAGCCATGATGAAGCCCTCGAGTGGACGGTATTCCACGCGGTTGAGCTGATCTGGACTCGATGAAGGCTGCTCTGAATAGAGGTTGCCGGCATAGTAGTTGTTGAAGCGGTAGAAGTCGATGGTCTCGCAAGCCGAGTCGATTTCAGCCTGGAAGCAGTTCTTGCTCTGGCCGAGCATACATGCCGCGTTGATGCGTGCGCGGTATTTTGTTGCCAGCATCTGACCGATACGTGCCATGATTGAAGCTCTCTCCACCCATGGTGTGTTTTCCCAGTCTTTCTTGGCCTTCAGAGCGGCTTCGATAGCCATGTTGACCTCTTTTTCGCCTACTTTATGGTATTTTGCAATCACATGCTTGTGGTTGTGTGGCATCACCACTTCGCCCATGTCGCCGGTGCGGATTTCCTTACCACCGATGATGATTGGGATTTCCACGACTTCTTTCGATTGTTTCTCGAGTTCTTTCTCCAAAGCGACGCGCTCAGGGCTGCCCGGTCTGTATTCTTTCACAGGCTCGTTAGCAGGATGTGCAAATTGAAATAATGCGTTATTCATGAGTTAATTATTTAATGGTTAGTAATTTCCAAAAATCAATCTGCAAAGTTAAAAAACTTTTTTAGATTTTTCAAAAAAATTAATATTTTTGCAAAAATTATGAATAGTATCGAGCAAAAAAGTATTATTTCTCCTGCTACGAGCCGCAACTGGAAACGTCTGCATTCCAACGGCAAAGGAAGGCTGATGTCGCGTGCAAATAAACAGCTCTCGACGAAGACTATTGTGCCGGTTGAATATTTCTCAAATAAAGAGAATGTCGCTGATATTCAACGGTTTGTGAATTTTTGTAAGGAGCAGCATTATAAAGTTGAGGATGTGATTTATTCAGTGGGAGCGAGGCTTCTGAAAGAGGCTGGAATAATTGAAAAGGCACATGTTGCGCACACCTTAGAGTCCCTAAAGACCTTAGAGATCTTAAAGTTAGCGCAATTGCCTCTCCCCACCGATGAATCCGATCTCCTCGGCCTTCTCTACCAGTGTTTCCTCCTCGAAGGCGAGAAAAACCGCAAAGGTTCTTACTATACTCCGCGCGAAGTGGCTCGCAACATGACGAAAAACCTTGATTTTTCAAAAGATCAGACGTTTTTTGACCCGTGCTGCGGCAGCGGAGCGTTCATTCTGGCACTCGAAGGCGCTAAGCCGTCGCAAATCTTTGGTTGCGATAACGACCCCATCGCCGTGATGATAGCGAAGATAAATTTACTGCTTAGATTTAAAACGGAAATATTTGAACCTCAAATAATTTGCTGTGACTATTTAAAGGAAAACTTTAAGATAAAATTTGACTATATCATCAGCAATCCTCCGTGGGGTGCGGTGCTTTTTGATGAGAAAAACAACCCGATTCCGACCAAAGAAAGCTTCTCTTTTTTCTTTGAAAAGTCATTCGGTCAGCTTAAAGACGGCGGCACAATTCGATTCCTGCTGCCTGAGTCGATTCTGAATGTGAAATGCCATCGCAATTTCCGCAGATTCTTGCTTGAACATGGTGATTTACAGTCGATTACACGTTATCCTGGCGCTTTTTCCGGAGTTCAGACAAAGTATATTGATATATCCGCTTGTCATTCCGAGCCCCGTAGGGGCGAGGAACCTGCTAAACATTACGTAACAGTTAATGAAAATGGCTTGTCTCGTTCCGTTTCAAAAGACGCCTTCAGTCTCACTAAAAACCTGAATTTCAATCTGTTATCCGATTCTGACCTCGAAAAAGTGCAGAAAATCCTTGCAAAAAAGAAGTACACTCTGAAAGACAGCGTCTGGGCATTGGGAGTCATCACCGGGGATAATAAAAACAAGGTAAAAAACAAACAGGGCAGGGGTTTGGAGCCGATTTACACAGGCAAGGATATTGAAGCGTACACTTTGAAAAAGCCGACGCGTTATATTAAGTACGAACGCTCTGATTTTCAACAGGTTGCAAAAGATGAAATCTATCGTGCTGACGAGAAACTGGTTTATAAATTCATATCGAAAAACCTTGTTTTCTCTTACGACAACAGTAAAAGTCTGTTCCTCAACAGCGCGAACATCCTAATCCCGCGCATCCCTGGGATGTCAATAAAAACCGTGCTGGCATTTCTCAACAGTGAAATGTTTAAATTCCTTTACAAATCGCTCTTCGGCGAGATAAAAATCCTGAAAGGCAACCTCATGGAACTGCCGTTCCCGGAGATTTTACCTGAAACTGACAAAAAACTGACGCAATTGGTTGATGAGGTGCTGAAAGGGAACGGTGAGGCGGTGAAACTTATTGATTCTGAGATATTTAAAGTGTTTTAGGTGTTATAATGAGATTCCTCACTTCGTTCGGAATGACAGCGGTACTGTTTATTGATCCGTTGTCATTCCGAGCCCCGCAAGGGGCGAGGAGCCTCATACTGATTAGTTGATCCTTTTAATGGTACTCAAAAAGTGCGTATGCTTCCCCAATTCCTTATTAAATATGCCGGTCTGGTCTAATGAATCAATCCTCACTTTTCCGGAGGCATGAATGATTTTTTCATTATCCAAAATGATGCCGACGTGCACGATGTGATGCTCTTCGTTTTCAAAAAACGCGAGGTCACCTGGCTGCGCTTCGGTGAGGAAATACACGTCTTCACCGCATTCTACCTGTTGAGAGGCATCGCGCGGGAGCTTGATGCCGACGGTTTTTGCGCAGAGCTGTACGAAAGCGGAGCAGTCGATGCCGAAAACGGTGCGCCCACCCCAGAGATATGGCACGTCGAGAAGCTTTAACGCATTGTTAATAAAGCTGTTAGCCTCGATGCAGCATTTGTCTTTCGCGTAGATAGTAGTTCCAAATGTCAAGACTTTTGAATCATACAACTCAATCGGATTGTTGACGACATAACAATCGCTCGAAGCCAGTGCTTTATACGCATCTTCCTGAATCTCAAAGTGTTGCAGACTCCTAATCCAGCCTTCATAGCCGTCGTATTCCATCTTTATATAAAGCCAGTCGCCACGATTTTCCAAAACTTCGTAAAGGTCGTTGAAAAGCAATTCAGTCACCAATTCACTCTCATGACGAGGCTCTTTTCGCACGCTAATAGCCGATAAAGTGCAGATTCCAAACATATTTGTAACTTTTTTTGCAAAGTTACGAGAATTTTTTTGTATTTTTACAAGTTAAATTATTTTGTTTTGATAAAAATCTTGTTCTGATTGTAAGTTGTTGATTATGAGTAAGATAAAAAATATAGCAGAAAAAATCCGCCATTCTTATTATGGCATTATGAAGGTTTTGGGTTTCATTTTGACGCTCGCCATTGTGGTTTCGCTGATGCCCAGAAGCGTGAAATTCAAGTATGAATACCAGAAAATGCGCCCATGGCAGCACGAAACGCTTTATGCTCCGTTCAACTTCCCGATTTACAAGACCGACGATGAAGTGAGAAAGGAGAAGGAAGAGGCTTTGAAAAACATCGAGCCTATCTTCGTCTTCGACGCTCTCGGCACTGAAAACGGCCGCGAAAAACTGCTGAAAGACTTTGAAGATCAATGGAATGACACCATCGGCGACAAGGCATATTACGAAAATCTCATTGTAAATATCTACGACCATATCGAAAACAACGGCGTGGTGGCGAAAAACGACCGCACCAACAGTTTCAAGGGCGACGAGCAGGTGGTGGTGGTGCGCAACAAGATTCAAACCAACTGCCTCTACGGTGACCTCAACACCATGGCATCGGCTTCGGCTTACATCCACGGCCGCCTGACAAGCATCTCCGACTACAGTACTATGCAATTGATTAACAATTTGTTACATAGCTCGCTGCGCCAAAATGTGATTTATTCGGAGAGCATGACAAAACAGGCCGAGAAGATGGCTGTCGACAATATCATGCTCACTTTTGGTATGGTTCAGAAAGATGAGCTGATCATCATGGAAGGCGAGATTGTTACAGAATATAAGTATCAGGTACTCAGCTCGTTACAGCGCGAATACGCCGATATCACCGAGAACAATTTCTTCAGCAAAAACTTTGTTTTCTACGGCCAGCTGTTGCTTGTGAGCATTGTCTTCTTGGCTTTGTACCTGACACTCAAGCTGTTACGCCCCGATATTTTCGAGCATCTGCGTTACATCAACCTTATTTTGCTGTTGATGCTGTTTACTATCGTACCGTCTTTCCTGCTGCTGAAGTTTGCTCCGACCTTCATCTACTTTATGCCGGTCGCGATCATGGCGATGCTGTTGATGACGTTCTTCGACGCGCGCGTGTCCATAGTGGTGCAGGTTATGACGCTGATAATCATAAGCTTAGCGGTGCCTAACCCGTTCCAGTATTTCTTTGTGCAGCTGCTGGTGTCGTTCGTGGCGGTGTTCAGCATGATACGCCGCACCCGCAGAGCCAGTTATTTCGGCACTTCGCTGGCGGTATTCCTGACCTACGTCATCGTGTATCTGGGCATGATGCTTATCTTCGACGGTGGTTTCGACGCCTTCTCGTGGCGTGTCGTCATCATCTACGCCGGCAACGCCTTCTTCACCATGCTCTCGCTGCCGCTCGCGTTCCTGTTTGAGCGTGTCTTCGGCTTCGTCACCGACCTCTCGCTGCTCGAGCTGAGCAACACCAACAGTCCGCTGCTGCGCAAACTAGCTTCCGAGGCACCAGGTACCTTCCAGCATGCGATGCAGGTGGCCGACCTTTGCGAAGAGGTTATATATAATATAGGTGGCAACCCGCTGCTCGTCCGCACAGGCGCCATGTATCACGACATCGGAAAGACCAGGAATCCTTTCTATTTCATTGAAAATCAGAATGGTAAGTATAACCCTCACGACGACGTCTCATATACCGAGAGCGCCCAGATTATCATCAGCCACGTGATCGACGGCATCGAGATCTGTCGCGAATACCATATTCCTGAGCAGATTATCGACTTTGTGAGAACTCACCACGGCACCCGCCGCACCGAGTATTTCTATCAGATGGAACTGCGTGAAAACCCTGACGGCGTCGACGAACGCGACTTCTGCTATCACGGTCCTGTGCCGTTCTCGAAGGAGACCGCCGTGCTGATGATGTGCGACGCTGTGGAAGCCGCCTCACGTAGCATGAAAGATAAAACCGAGGAATCATTGAATAAACTTGTCGACAACATCATCGACGGACAGATGAAGGCAAATCAGTTCGACAACACCAACATCACCTTCCACGACATCAACGTCACGAAGAAGGTGCTGAAGAAGAAGCTGATGAGTATCTATCACGTCAGAATAGCGTATCCAGGTAATTAACCGCTTCCGGTCCTTCGTTGAAGATCAAATCTATTACTGACAGATTTGAGATGAATGGCTGGCGATCGTCGAAAACTTGGTAATATTTAGGAAAATCAGTCGTTTCAGGCGACCATTTCGATAGTTTTATTCTATAATCTTCCGAATCGGAAATAGGAGTAAAATCTTCGGTGTAAACTATTTCCTTATTGATTTTCAATGTTTTAAGAATAAATTTCAGACAAAACTCGTTCAAGTCGATGAGTTTTTCAAATCTTGTTGTGAAAACTTTTTCAAGATAAGGGAAATAGTAGTCGAAAAACGGTGTTTTGCGATAGGCAGCCTCCAGACAGCGTTGGTGAATCTGTTGCCAAGGCTCACGATAGCTTATGGCGATGTCTTTCGTTAGGGTATGGTTGCCGTTGGTTTTGACGATAGGAACTGTCAATGTTTGTAAACCGTTGGCTGTCATTACGTTACAGCGGGTGCGGCACGACTGTTTCTGATACGTCTCGAACAATTCGATGCGAGGCGCCTCATTTTTTAAAAACAGCGCAACATATTGAATGCCAGGAAGATACGATGTCGGGAAAATGTTATTCACTGAGCATCTTGTTAATATGTGCGCGATAAAACTCCTCAGTGTTGGCACCTACTGTATAGCCGGGCTGTTCGTCGCCTCTGATGTAGAAAATTGAAGGTATGTTCCTGATTTTCAATATCGCGGCGAGTTTCTGCTCTTCGTCGGTGTCGACTTTATAGAAATCGACTTTCCCGTCGAATTCCTTGGCGAGTTTTTCCATGATAGGGGCTACTCTCTTGCATGGACCGCACCAGGTGGCGTAGAAATCGATGACGCAAGGCCTGTTGCCGGCATAGATGAAGGTGTCGGTGTATTTTTCGAAATCCCAAACTTTTTTGAGAAATTTGTTATATGTCAAAACTTTGATATATGAATCGTTATCAGTTGATTCTGAAGCGGTTACCTCTTCTTGAGAATTAGTTTTGTTGTTGCTGTCGGAGCTTCCGCAAGAGGCTAAAAACGCTATTGAAATAAGTGTCGCGAGCAATAATTTTTTCATGATGAATAAAATTTTCGCAAAGATACAAAAAGACCTTAGACTTTAGACTTTAGACCTTAGATTTTTTTACTTTTTTTTGTACTATGTAATATATTTTGTATTTTTGCAGGTTAAAAGGAAACATAACAATTAAAAAACTAAATAAAATGGCAAGAAAACTTGAAAAGAAAGACTTATTGAAGAATGTCGTGAAGCACATCGACATCAAGAAGTACGACTCAACAGAAATCATCGATGCAATGCGTAACATGTCGTTCACCTCACGCGACACCGCCCGCGCAGCTGACATTTATATGATGATGGTGAAGGAAAAGAACTGCACCAACATCCTCACTCTGGCAGGTTCAACCTCAGCGGCAGGCTGTATGCAGGTTTACGTCGACATGGTTCGCAACAAAATGATTGATGTCGTCGTCTCGACAGGCGCTTCAGTTATCGATATGGACCTCTTCGAAGCCCTTGGTTTCAAACACTATATCGGCGAAAAAGAGAACATCATCCCTGACACAAAGCTTCGTGAGCTCTACATCGACCGTATCTATGATACTTTCATCGATGAGGAACAGCTTCAGGTGTGTGACCACGCCACTTACGAGCTGGCCAACATCCTCGAGCCACGTCCGTATTCATCACGCGAGTTCCTGTGGAATCTCGGTAAATGGCTGCATGAAGGCCACGGCGTGAAGAAAGACAGCCTCATCCAGACATGCTACGAGTGCGGCGTCCCGATGTTCTGCCCGGCATTTTCGGATTCTTCAGCAGGTTTCGGTATCGGTCTGCACCAGTGGGAGCGCAAGAAAGCCGGCAAGCCATACGTGAGCATCGACTCAGTGGCCGACTTCCTCGAGCTGACAGAAATCAAGATGGCTGCACCACAAACAGGTTTGTTTATGGTCGGTGGCGGCACACCTAAGAACTTCGCTCAAGACACCGTTGTCTGTGCTGAAATCCTTGGACATGAGGTGCCAATGCACAAATACGCTATCCAGATCACCGTTGCCGACGTGCGCGACGGCGCCTGCTCATCATCGACATTGCTCGAGGCAGGTTCATGGGGCAAGGTGAGCGAGAAGCTCCAGCAGATGGTCTACGCTGAAGGTACAACTGTCATCCCGATGATTGCGTCATACGTATATCACAACGGACCGTGGAAGAAACGTGAATACAAGAATTGGCAGAATATTTATAAACATTAGCCGTTGGCTATTGGCTATTGGCAATTTTAAATATGCTAATCATTAATATTAAAGAACTTTGCGGCATCGTGGAGGACGGCAGTCTGTGGAAGGCCGGCTCCGCGATGTCGGACGTTAAGCGTATCAAGAATGCATACCTATATATAAAAGGTAGCAAGATTGCCGACTATGGCGAGATGAAATCTCAGAAATACCAGGAATATATGGCGAAAGAGAGAAAAGTCGTCGATGCCAAGGGCGGTTTGGTCTTGCCTGCGTTCTGCGACTCGCACACACACTTGGTGTACGCCAACTCGCGCGAGATGGAGTTTTGCGACAAGATTCGTGGCTTGAGCTACGAAGAGATCGCAAAAAGGGGAGGAGGCATCCTCAACTCGGCGAAAGCCACAGCAGCAGCTAGCGAAGACGAGCTTTACGAGTCGGCAATGCAGCGCTTGGATGAGATAATGCGCATGGGAACCGGCGCTGTCGAGATAAAGAGCGGCTACGGATTGACTACCGAGAGCGAGCTGAAGCTTCTGCGTGTGATTCGTCGTTTGAAGGAAAACTCACCGATGACGATAAAGTCGAATTTCCTTGGCGCTCACGGCATCCCGATGGAGTATCGCGGACATCAGGAAGACTATGTCGATCTCGTCATCAACGAGATGATTCCGCTTGTTGCGGCTGAGGATTTGGCAGATTTCATTGATGTTTTCTGCGACAAGGGCTTTTTCACCGTTGAAGATACTGAAAGAATCTTGATGGCGGGCATCAAATACGGCATGCGCCCGAAGATCCATGCCAACGAGATGGCTGTGTCGGGCGGCGTGCAGGTGGGCGTGAAATACGGCGCTATTTCTGTTGACCATCTCGAGCAGATGGGAAAAGAGGAAATCGAGGCTTTGAAAGGCTCCGACACCATGCCTACGGTGTTGCCTGGCTGCGCGTTCTTCTTGAACTTGCCGCTTTCACCAGTGCGCGATATGATTAACGCCGGTCTGCCAGTTGCAATGGCATCCGACTTCAACCCTGGGACATCGCCGTCGGGCAATATGCAGTTTGTGCTCTCATGTGCCTGCATCCGCTATCGCATGACACCTGAGGAGGCATTGAATGCAACCACTCTGAACACCGCCTACGCTATGGATGTCGCTAACGAGCTCGGCTCAATCACCAAAGGCAAGATCGCTAATGTGATTATCACCAAGCCGATGACGCAGCTGGAGTTTATGCCGTATTACTACGGTGCGAACAAGGTGGAGAGGATGGTGATTAAGGGAAAGTTGATGCATTAACCCCGTCATTTCGACCGGAATGACCTTTCACTTCGTCATTTCGACCGTAGCGAAGCGGAGCGGAGAAATCTTAATGTAGAGACGGATATCCGTCTCTTTTTTTGTAAATTTTTATTAATATAACATCTGTAATTTAAAAATTAATGCTAATTTTGCACCGCGAAAAATCGCTATTGTAAAACAAAAAGATTGTGTAGAAGATAAAATTGTAACATATTAAAAAACAGAGCTTTGCGCTCTTATTCCAGGTTGTTGAAAATCGCCAGTTTTTAAATACCATGATGGAGTAAGAATGCGGAAAGCTCACGCTATTTGGCGTGGGTTGTTTCGTGCTTATTATCATGGTAGGTGTTTGGCGATACCTCAACAACGATAAGCGGACGAAGAAGCAGCCGACGCCTTTTTCATTTTAAGGCGGCACCATTAAAGGCGTTACAGCGGCATCCTTAAGGGCGTTACAGCGGCACCCTTAAAGGCTTTAAAGCCATTAACGCCATTAAAGGCCTTAAGGCAGCCGCGGTAAGGTGGTTAAAGCAAGTATAAAGAAAAATAGAAATAACAAAATAATAACTAACTAAAACTAAACAAACAAAATATGAAAAAAACATTTACAAAATTGTTTGCAGCTCTCGCGCTGCTGGTCTTCATGATGCCGACAATGGCAGGGTGGGGACAAACAAAAACGGAAACTGTGACAACGTATAATTGGATAACCAATGCTAATTGGACAGATGCCAATAATTCATGGACTTGCAACAAAGCGGGACAATCATACCAATCCTCCATTGGAGGAGGCTGTGTTCAAGTAACAGCTAATGCTTCTTATACTGGTGCAGGAGCCACAAGTAAAAACTCTTTTTCTAACATTACTAAGATTTCTGTGAATGCAGCTACCACTTCAAAAGGCGTCGGCAATATAACAATTAGCGTTGGCGGAGGAACTGCACAAACAATATGCTCTCTTTCTACAAATTCAAAATTTGCAGATTATGACTTGAAATTTGCAACTCCAGTGTCGGGAACGGTGACTTTTGTAGTGAATTGCTCGACCAATTCCATGTATATGCACAGTATTTCTATTACAACTACTGATAATGGAGGAGGTGGTACCACTCATAATATTACAATTAACTCGATGATGAACGGCACGGTTCAATCAAGCCATGAAACAGCTGCCCAAGGTGTTTCTGTAACCCTTACTCCCCAGCCCGCTACGAACTATGTTCTAGGTTCAATGGATGTCATTGGCCAAGGCTCCACTTCCTATCAACTTACCAACAATAATAATGGCACTTGGAGTTTCACCATGCCTGACGAGGATGTGTATGTCGGTGCTACCTTCCTGCCTGCCACCACTGTCACCATCGACGACACCTACCTCACCAATACAGACCTTCAAAACGGCCCAGCTGCCGGTTCGTTGAGTGCTTCTGTGAAGGAAAACGTAAACAATACCAACATCAGCGGTGCCACTGTCACTTGGGCTTCGAGCAACACTGACGTGGCAACTGTCGACCAGACTGGCGCTGTCACCCTTGTGGCTGTCGGTACAACCAATATTACTGCCACTTATGCTGGAGACCAAACCTATGCTACTTCCTCCGACACTTATCAACTCACCGTCGTCGACAATACCCCGTCAACTGGCACTGATGTGACTTTCACCGCTGGAACGGAAACAGGTACTTCATCTGGTAATAACTCTCCTGATGAGATGCAAAAGGGTGGTGTTACTGTCTATGGTAGCGATGCTGCTTTTGCCACCGCTCAATATCGCCTCTATTCTGGTTCCACTACAACCATTTCTGTGGCTGCTGGATATACCATCACTAAGATCATCTTCGATGGTGGAAATAATACTTCTAATCATGTGAGTAGGCTCTCGGTTGCTTCTGGTAGTACGGGCAGCTATACAACCAATAATAATGTTGGAACTTGGATAGGTGATGCCTCGTCGGTTGCGTTCAATGCTAATGGCCAAGCCCGTGTTGCATCAATTGTTGTTACAATCGAGTCAACAGGTTCTACTCCTACCATTTCAGCCAGCCCTTCCACGCTGAACACTTTCTCTTGCCTGAGCACCAGCACCGATCCGAGTGCTGCCCAGTCGGTTGCCGTTACAGGTGCTAACCTTACTGATGATATTACTGCATCGGTCGGTGCCAACAGCGTTTTCGAGATTTCGACTGCCGAGAATGGCACTTATACCAATTCACTCACCCTCGCTGAATCTAACGGTGAAGTTTCCACTACTATTTGGGTTCGCATGAAGGCCAACCAGACGGGCAATCCTACGGGTACGCTCACCCTTTCGTCCACAGGCGCCACTTCGGTTACCATCGCCCTCAACGGCTCGGTGGTTACTCCGATGAGTGTGGCTGATGCCATTGATGCTATTGACAATGCCGCTAATCACAATGTTGCAGATGCTTATGTGACTGGTATTGTTTCTAGTATTGTAACAGCATATGATTCACAATTTTCTAATGTCACGTTCGACATGGTGGATGCAGTTGGCGATCAAGCATACTTGCGTGCTTATCGTTGCGGAGGTAATGATGCCGCCTATGTCGCTGTTGGCGATGTTGTTGTGGTTTCTGGCTCAATGACTCTTTATAACAACTCAATTTATGAGTTCAACCAAGGTTGCCAAATTGTTTCCCGGACGCCTCACCAAGCCCAGCAATACACCCTCGAAGTCACCAGCGTGAGCCATGCTGGAATCGAAGTCTTCGATGCCACCGACCCCGATGATAACAATTGGGTCTCCTTGTTTGAAGGCGAGGATGCCGCCCAAGTCACCGAAGGCACTCCGATTGCCCTCAGCGTTAGCGCCGAAGAAGGCTACGCCATCAGCGAACTGATGGTGAACGACGTCAATCATGTGGATGATATTGAGGGCGGGCTCTATACTTTCAACATGCCTGCACAAAATGTTACCATCACCGTTACGGCGGTTTCGGTCTATAACATCACTTATTCTGAAAATGGTGTAGAAACCCAAGCCCAAGTGCTTTCCAATACGCTCACGCTCCCCGTTGGTGAGGATTTGGACAGCGAGTTCAGCTTTGCTGGTTGGACCACCACTCCTGCCAACATCGATACGCCTATGGCTGCGGGCGCTCAAGTGACCATCCAAGGCGATGAGATTTTCTATGCCGTGTATGCCCGCATCGAAGGTCGTGAAGCCTATTACGAGAAAGTCACCGAAGACCTCCAAGACTGGAGAGGCAACTATCTGATTGTACAAGAATATGAAAGCGTTGCTTTTGATGGCAGTTTGACTGAATTAGATGGTGGACATAATGTCATAGGAGTAACTATTAGCAATGGTATTATCAATTCTGATGATGATGTTAATGGTTCTATCTTCACCATTGATACCTATGAAAATGGGTATTCCATCCAAAGTGCAAGCGGCTATTACATTGGAAAAACAGCTTATAGCAATGGATTGAATTCTAGTGATGCCACTGCGTATGAAAATACAATCAGTTATAATGATGAAAACGAATGTGTAAATATTCTTGGAAGTGCTAGTAATACAGTTGCATTAAGATTTAATAATGCTTCTGGAGTATCCAATTATCGTTTCCGCTATTACAAGGATTATAGTCAGCAGCCCATCCAGCTCTACAAGGAAGTTGTTGTTTCTTTGGGTACAACTACCTACTACACTCGCGTGTTCGTGAACGAGACCGTCACGGACAAAGTCACTATTACAGGTCCTTCCATCATCCCGAGCGGCAAGACGTTGGATATGGGTGAAAATGTGCTGACGAACAATTTGGGCTATGCCAAACTCATCATCGAAGACGGTGGTCAGCTCAATTGCCCCAACGCAGTGGTAGCCACTATCAAAAAGAATATCGACAAAGCATGGGATTCAGAAAATAAAACTGGCTGGTACACCATTTCAACTCCAACAAGTTCAACTGGTTTTGGTGATGTTGAAAACCTCAAGCCAATGGATGGCGATAATAGATTATACGATATTTATCGTTACAAAGAAAGCACAATGACTTGGGAAAATAGTATCGGGGCTGGTTTCGATGATGATATGTTTGAAGAAGGTCGTGGTTACTTATATAGAAAAGGTGATACCGATGCTTTGGAGTTTGCCGGTACTATCAACGTCGCTGAAAGCTATAAGCAATCATTAACAGTAGATGCAAGCGTAGAAGGTCTTAGAGGTTTCGCTCTCCTCGGCAACCCATATTCACACAACATTACATTGAAACATGTTGTTGCTGATGGTAACACATTAGATGCATGTTATGTCCTTACTGGCGAAGATGCATGGACCACTAAACTCACTGCAGAAAATGATGATGAAATCGCACCATGTCAAGGATTCCTCGTTCAGGCAACAACTGCTGGTGATGCATATATTCACAAAACAGCACAATCTAGTAAAGGAAGAGCCAACAACGACTATATCAAATTTATCGTTGCCAACAACCAGTACGAAGATGTGACATTTGCATTGTTCGACGAAGGTCATGGTCTTAACAAGATTAACCACCGCAATTCAAATATCCAGCAAATCTACATCCCTAAAGATGGCGAAAGCTTTGCCGTTGCAACAATGGCTGATAATACTCAGTCATTTAACCTCAACTTCAAGGCTATGACAATGGGACAGTACAAGCTTAGCTTCAAGACAAAGGGCGAGTTCAATTATCTCCATGTCATCGACCGCATGACTGGCGAGGACATCGATATGTTGCTCGAAGGTGAATACAGCTTCATAGGCTCACCACAAGACAGCGAAGCTCGCTTCATTGTACATCTCGGCTATCTGCCTAACTACGACAACAATGGTGAAGACATCTTCGCATACCAGAATGGTTCAGATATAATTGTTAGCGGCGAAGGCGAATTGCAAATATTCGACGTAATTGGTCGCATGGTTTCAACACAAAACGTCAATGGCACTGAATTAATCAATGTCAACGCTCAAGGCGTTTACGTTCTTCGTTTGGTTGGAACAGATATTAAAACTCAGAAAATTGTTGTTAGATAATTAAAGATAAGGAGAAAATACAATGAAAAAGATATTATTTGCAATCGCTATAGTTATGATGCTTGGTTTATCAGCAAGCGCTCAGGGTCGTGATGGTTTCTTTGGTTCGTATTATAATGATTACTCCGACAGAATGATTAATCCATCATCAGTAGATTTCAATCTGCCAGGCAACACCACATTAGGTAATGGTCAAAACGAGCAAGCACCTCTCGGCAGCGGTTTGTTAGTCCTCACCGCCCTCGGTGCTGGCTACGCCGTCGCTCGCAAGAGGAGAAAATAACGAGATTCCTCCGCTTCGGTCGGAATGACAAAACAATTGTTTTTGTTTTGTGAAATTTAGCCCGCAGTATAGCGGGCTTTTTTTATTGTGAAAAAAACTTCCAACTCCAAACTTTTTACTATCTTTGCAGTTTGAATTATTTCAAAGCAAATGAAGCAGGAGTTGGTCAAGAAGTTGTTGAATGTGCTCAATGAATACAAATCACTGGGCATTACCGAGCAGATAGACTATCAGAAGTTCTATCTGTACTCGATTATTACCCATTCGACAGCTATCGAAGGCTCAACAGTTACTGAGGTTGAGAATCAGCTTTTGTTTGATGAGGGCATCACCAGCAACAAAAGAACCATGATGGAGCAGATGATGAACCTCGACCTTAAGGCGGCGTATGAATATTCGATGAAATTAGCTGGGAAACATGCCGATTTTTCTTTGGATATGCTAAAAAGCATGTCGGCTGTAGTTATGAAAAACACTGGTGGCCAATATAATACGCTAGAAGGGAGTTTCGATGCATCAAAAGGCGATTTCCGTTTACTAAACGTTAGTGCTGGCATAGGCGGTCCTTCTTATATGGATTATCATAAAGTTCCTGCTAAACTTTTGGAGTTCTGTCAGCAGATAAATACAAACCGTCATCAATTAATTGATAAAAATGATGTAATCACCCAATATATTATTAGTTTTGATGCACATTATCAATTGGTTACAATTCATCCATGGGTTGATGGCAACGGCAGAATGTCGCGTCTTGTTATGAATCATCTGCAATATGAATTCGGATTGGTACCTGTTAAGGTTGTCAAAGAAGATAAAGCCGAATACATACAGTCGCTGATAGATTCGAGGGATTTGGAATCACCAAATCCTTTTCGAGAGTTTATGCTTCAGGAACATATCAAAAATCTTAGTAAAGAGATTGATGCACATAAAAAATCGTTGGATTTTGACCCGATAAATACCAAATCTGACCCGATAAAATCATTCTCTGACCCGATAACTGACCGTTTATATAAGGAGTTGTTGTCAAATAACAGACTTAATTATTCGAAATACGCAGAATTGCTTGGCGTTTCGGAGGCTACCGTGAAACGTCGTTTGGGAGAATTGAAAAACCAAGGAGTGATTGTCAGAGTAGGAAGTAATAAAACTGGACATTGGGAAATAAAAAGCAAAATTAGTAATAACAATAAAATATAAAATCATGAAACAATTAATCGAATGTGTTCCGAATATCAGCGAAGGTCGCGATATGAACATCATCAATCAGGTGACTGCCGAAATCGAAAAGGTTGAAGGCGTGAAATTGTTGGACGTTGACCCGGGTGCGACAACTAACCGTACCGTCATCACTTTTGTGGGCGAGCCGGAAAACGTGTGCGAAGCCGCATTCCGCGTGGTGAAGAAGGCTGCCGAGCTTATCGACATGCGTAACCATCACGGCGACCATCCACGTCAGGGTGCAACAGACGTTTGCCCTCTCATCCCGATTTCAAACATCACAATGGACGAGGTGGTGGTTTATGCCCGTAACCTCGCAAAACGCTTCGGCGAAGAGCTCAATATCCCGATCTACTGCTACGAAGAGGCCGCTTTCCAGCCAAAACGTAAGAACTTGGCTTACTGCCGCACGGGTGAATACGAGTCATTGTCGAGCCGTCTCGGCACAGAGGAATGGAAACCTGATTTCGGTCCGAACGAGTGGAACGAGCATGTGGCACAGACCGGCGCCACACAGGTCGGAGCCAGAGACTTCCTCATCGCTATCAACTATAACCTCAACACCACCTCGACACGCCGCGCCAACGCCATCGCTTTCGACGTTCGCGAGAAAGGCCGTCCGAAGAGAGTGGGACCGAAGGTCACCGACAAGCCGATGAAAGACGAAAACGGCAACACCATCATGATTCCTGGCACTCTGAAGAGCACCAAGGCTATCGGCTGGTTCATCGAGGAATACGGCATCGCCCAGGTTTCAATGAACATCACAAACATCAACGTCTCACCGGTTCACGTCTGCTTCGACGAGGTCTGCGCTAAAGCTGCAGCTCGTGGAGTGCGCGTGACAGGCTGCGAGATCGTCGGTTTGATTCCTAAGAAGGTGCTTATCGACGCTGGTAAGTATTATCTTGCAAAACAGCAGCGTTCATTAGGCGTGAGCGAGGACGAAATCATGAAGATCGCTATCAAGTCGATGGGTCTCGACGATCTGAAACCATTCAACCCGAAGGAAAAAGTCATCGAATTCTTGATTGAAGACATGACACAGAAGAAGCTTGTCGACATGACCTGCACAGGCTTTGCCAACGAGACAGCCAGCGAGAGTCCGGCACCAGGTGGCGGCTCAATCTCAGCTTACATGGGCGCTCTCGGCGCAGCTTTGGCAACGATGGTGGCTAACCTTTCATCACACAAACCAGGTTGGGATGACCGTTGGGAAGAGTTCTCGAAGATCGCTGAAAAAGGTCAAGTCCTAAAGGATCAATTACTTGACTTGGTTGACGAAGATACCAACGCATTCAACAAGATCATGGCTGCATTACAGATGCCGAAGAAGACCGACGCCGACAAGGCTGCACGTATGGAAGCACTTGAGCTTGCATCGCAGTATGCGACAAAGGTGCCTTTCAAGACCATGAACGTGGCATTTGAGGCATTCGACATCGTTGAGGCTATGGCAAGAACAGGCAATCCTGCATCAGTGTCAGACGCCGGAGTAGGTGCTTTGTGCTGCAGAAGTGCTGTGATGGGAGCATATCTCAATGTGAAGATCAACGCAGCAGGATTGAAGGACAGAGCATTTGCCGAGAAAATTGTCGCCGACGGCGCAAAGATTGAGGCCGCTGCCATCAAGAAAGAGGCTGAAATTCTCGAGGTTGTCAATAAAATTATCAACAAAGAGTAATTTAAATAATTGATAATCAGAGAAATAAGAAAATTTCAAAGTTGATAAAATTTTTGGACAAAAAATATTGTCAGATATTAAAAAAATCTGTATTTTTGCAGTCCGAAATTTGAAAGGATAAGAATATGTCAAAGAAAGTTAAAGACGCACGCGTACAAGTGATTTTGGAGTGCACAGAGCAAAAGGCAACAGGCATCCCGGGAACTTCTCGTTACGTTACTACAAAGAACAAGAAGAACACCCCAGAGAGATTGGAACTCATGAAATACAATCCAATCCTTAAGAAAATGACTCTTCACAAAGAAATTAAATAAGATTTAGGATATGGCAAAGAAGGTAGTTGCATCATTGCACACAGCAGGTAAGGAATTCACAAAGGTCATCAAGATGAAGAAATCAGAGAAGACTGGTGCTTACTATTTTGAAGAGACCATCGTTCCTATCGATTCTGCACAGGAATTCATCGCAAAGAACTAATATATAGTTTTTTGAATTGATTTAGAATAGCTTTCCCGTCTCGGCGGGAAGGCTTTTTGTGCTTGTTGTCATTTCGACTGTAGCGGAGCGAAATGGAGAAATCTTTTTATTAATGTTAACGTTTGAATAGGATTTCTCGACTCCACTTCGTTTCGCTCGAAATGACAAATACAATGAATTGATATACATTTTTTTTGTATATTTGCAAAAATATTAATAAATGGGATTTTTTTCGTTTTTTAAGAAAGATAAGGAAGCCAAGGAAGACCTGAACAAGGGTCTGGAGAAGACAAGAACCAGCGTGTTTGACCGCATTTCGAAGGCTATAATCGGAAAGTCGACGGTTGACGACGAGGTTTTGGATAACCTTGAGGAGATTTTGGTTACTTCAGATGTTGGTGTTGACACCACTTTGAAGATCATCGACCGTATTCAGAAACGTGTGGCACGCGATAAATACTTGGGAACCAGCGAGTTAAACTCGATTTTGAAGGAAGAGATAGCATCGTTGCTTCAGGAAAACAACTCAGGCGACGGCAGCACTTTTGATCTTCCTGAGGATAAGAAACCTTACGTCATCATGGTTGTGGGCGTGAACGGAGTGGGCAAGACCACCACCATCGGCAAGCTTGCATACAACTTCAAGATGGCAGGCAAGAAGGTGATGCTCGGCGCTTCCGACACTTTCCGCGCGGCGGCTGTCGACCAGCTCAAGATTTGGGCCGACAAGGTAGGCGTTCCAATCGTCTCGCAAGGCATGGGCGCTGACCCGGCATCAGTGGCGTTCGACACGGTGAAATCGGCAGTGGCTCAAGGCGCTGACGTGGTTTTGATCGACACAGCAGGCCGTCTGCATAATAAAGTCGGCTTGATGAACGAGCTCTCGAAAATCAAGAAAGTGTGCCAGAAGGTCATCCCTGATGCACCGCATGAGGTGTTGCTGGTTTTGGACGCTTCAACAGGACAAAATGCTATTGAGCAAGCTCGCCAGTTTATTGCTGCAACTGAGGTTAACGCTTTGGCACTCACCAAGTTGGATGGTACAGCCAAAGGCGGTGTGGTCATCGGCATCTCCGACCAGTTCAAGATTCCGGTGAAATACATCGGAGTGGGAGAGAAGATGGAAAATCTGCAGATTTTCGACAGAAAAGAGTTTGTTGATTCATTGTTCCAATGAAAAAGCCTGTTATAAACATAGTAACATTAGGATGTTCCAAAAATAAAGTCGATTCTGAGCATCTGGCGGCGTTGTTGAACGACACATACAAGATTGTCCACGATTCGGAGGAGAAATCCGATGTGGTGATTGTCAACACCTGCGGTTTCATAGGCGATGCCAAAGAGGAGTCGATTGACACCATTTTGGAATACGCCGAGCTGCGTAAAGCCAATAAAATCAAGAAGTTATATGTGATGGGCTGTCTCTCGGAGCGTTACAAGAAAGAGTTGCGCAAAGAGATTCACGAAGTTGACGCTTTCTTTGGCGTGGAGCCAGTGCAGCATGTTGCTGCCGACATCTTGAAATCGGATTTCCATGCTGAGTATTGCTGTGAAAGAGTGCTTTCGACACCTTCGCATTACGCATATCTGAAGATTTCGGAGGGCTGTAACCGCCATTGCGCTTTCTGCGCGATTCCGCTGATTCGCGGCGAGCATAAGTCGGTGCCGATGGAAAACCTCATCACAGAGGCTGAAAACCTTGCGAAGAAAGGCGTTAAAGAGTTGATACTCATTGCTCAAGACCTCACATATTACGGCTACGACATTGACGGAAAGTCGCATATTGTGGAGCTGGTTCGGAAACTGACCGAAATCGACGGCATCGAGTGGATTCGCTTGCATTACGGCTATCCGCTGGGATTCCCGGTGGAGCTTCTCGAACTGATGCGTGACAATCCGAAGATTTGCCATTATATCGATTTGCCTTTGCAGCACATCAGCACGCCAATTTTGAAAGCCATGCGCCGTGGTGTGACACACGAGCAAACCGTTGAATTTGTCATGAAAGTGCGTTCGTATGTTCCCGACATCGCGTTCAGAAGCACGTTTATTGTTGGTTTCCCGGGCGAAACGGAGGAGCAGTTCAATGAGTTGATAGACTTCATCAAGGAGATGAGATTCGAGCGCGCCGGCGTGTTTGCTTACTCGGCTGAAGAGGGGACACCGGCATACGAACTCGAAGACGATGTTCCGGAAGAGGTGAAGAAGGCGCGCGTTGATAAATTTATGGATGTCCAACAGGATATCTCATTGGAAATCAATCAAAAACGTCTGGGAAGAACTGAAAAAGTGCTTATCGACCGCACCGAAGGCGGCTATTACGTCGGTCGCACCCAATACGACTCCCCTGAAGTCGACGACGAGGTGCTTATCTCGATGAAAGACAATGATTTGCAGATTGGCAGTTTTGTCAATGTGAAGATAAATCAGGCTGATTATTTTGATTGTTACGGAGAAATAATTTGATGAAATAATGTAGGGGCGAATGATGATTCGCCCCTACGATGTTTATTGCGCTGTAAAGCTAAACGCCTGCGTTGAGGCCGACGATGTCCCGCCGAGGTAAAGCCCGTGGAATGATGTCGTCGGGTTGTTTGGCGCTTCAGTGCCGTATTTCACATAATAAGTTTGACCGCTTACCATGCCTGTCGCTGTGATGAGGGTGAGGTTGCTGCTGCAGTTGGCTTCGAAGCTGAATGTCACCATATTGGTGCCGCCTGTGCCGCTGGTATTCGACAAGGTGTAATATTTTCCTGTTTGGAAGCTGTAGCTGCTGGTGTAGAATTTATAGCCTTGCGCAGGGTTGGTGATGGTGCCGCCACTGCCTCCTCCGCCACCAGGACCAGGCCATCCGCCACCGCCTTGTGAGCCTCCAGCGCTAATGCCGATTCCGGTGCCTGTAATCCTGATATAGTTGTTGTTGTCGCAGTCGAAGCCTTCCTCAGGGCTGCCTTTGGTTGTGTAGGCGAAAGCTGTGCCGTTGCCGATGGTGATAGCGCCAGCCTGTCCAGCGTTCGAGTCGACGGCATCGTTGCCGTTGCTGAAGCACACCGTCACGCCGCCGTTGAAGAAAATCTTACCCGAAGAGTTTATGCAGTCGTCGTAGCATTTGAAGTAATGCTGACCGCCTTCGATGTTGATTTGAGTCTTCGATTCCAGACCTTCGGCACCGCTTGTAGATGTGTTGACAGTTGTGGTGCCTCCGTAAACGGTCGCCACGCCACCCGATTTGATGGCTTTAGCCGATGCTCTTGACGATGAACTGCCGCCGCCAGGACCAGGCCAGCCGCCGCTTGAACCGACTTGAGCTCCAGATGTGGTGACTGTGAGGGTAGGACCGCTGCCATCTTGATTTCCTTGGGTATATGTGCCAGTGTAGGTGTTGCCATTCTTCGATCCGACCTTGATGCCTTTACCAGCTTTTCCTGTACTTGTGAGGGTGATGTTGCCGCTCAGAATCTGCATGTTGCCTTCAGCACGGAGACATGAGCTGGAATAGGTGTCGGTGCCTGAAGTGGCTGTATAAGTGCTACCATCGCCGTGAGTCTCGATGTTGATGGTGTTGTTGCCGCTGATAATCATATCGCCGTTGCACGTGATGCCTTTGCCTCCATTGTTTGATGACGGGAGGTTGATGTTGAAGGTCCCTCCGGAGATATAGATATTCGTTTCGCCTTTGATTGCGGTGCAATATGACGGGTCGTTGTTGGCAATCACAGTGGCGCCGCTTGAAGTGATGGTGAAGTTGCCGTCGGTGATGGTGATGTCGGCATCCGATTTTATACCTTTAGAGGTGTTTCCTGAATGGTTAAGAACGAACGTTCCGCCGTTGATAGTCAATTCCTTATCAGCTTTGATGCACTTTGAATCAGCACCAGTTATCGTGATGTTGATATTTCCGCCGTTTATGACGAGAGTGCTGTCGGCAGAGATGGCGTTGATGTCGGTGCTGCCGCTTGTCACGGTGATGCTTCCGCCGTTGATGTAGCCGTCAAGCTCGCTGGTGACGCCGTCGTCGCCACACGACTCAACGGTGATGTTGCCGCCATTGACGAGAAGTCCCTCAGCGTGAACGCCGTCGGAGACTGAGCTTGCGATGATGAGGTTGCCTGAAGTCATGTTGAACTGACCTTTCACCTTCATGGCGTGCTGCACGAGACCTGTGACAGTGAGGGTGCCTTCGCCTTGTATGAGCAGGTCGTTGTTACTCATAAGAGCGGCTTTCTTGTCGCTTTCGGTGCCGTCGGTCAGTGAGTTTTGAGTTCCATTGGCCAGCTCCATGATAATTCCTGCATTGCAGGTCAAATCCATAGCTTTTCCTGTAGGATTGGTGAGTGTGACGCCATTCAACTGTATTGTAGGTGTCGTAGTGCTCTCAATCTCAAAACGTCCGGGATTGGCAGTGCCTGAAAGACAATAAGTTATGTTGGCTGAGCTAGTTGATGTCACAGAGACCTTGGCTCCTGTTGCCGAGATGTCGACTTGGGTTGAAGGGTATGGGTTGACTATGTCGACGCTGGTGCCGTTATAAGTGATGTAAACGATATCGCCGCTGCCTGTCGGAATCCAAGGGAAGGTCAAGCTGTCGATTTCAGCGAAGCTGAATGAGTGAGAATCGTTGATTTTCCTAACTCTCAGCTCACCGTTATCGTTGATGTACATGCTGTCGATAGAAGTTGCGGGAGCGTCAAAGATAACACCTTTATTTTGATGTCCATGAATGCGCACATGATATTCGCCATCTTGAGCGTTGGCTGATAATCCAATGATTATCAATGATATAACTAACAAAAATCTCTTCATGGCTTACATCTTTATAAATTTGGAAAACTCGTTGCCTACACCTATTATATATAGGCCTGTACGCAAATCGCTGATGTTGATTTCGCAGCCTTCCGATGCGATAAGCTTCATCATCACATCTCCGTTTATCGTATAAATCGTAACTTCCTGATTTTCAGCGATGCCGCTAATTCTCAAGACATCTTTTGCAGGATTTGGATATACCACAAATTGCTGATTATCAATTTCTTCCACGTTTTGCGGAGCGGTAAAATAAGCTTTTCTTATTTCTGAAAAGTTGATGGAAGTGGTAGTGTTTCCATTGAAAAACATGAGCTGCGTGTCGGAATAGTAGATTCTCGCGTCGCGGTTCATTGTAAAACTTTTAGTGCTGCCGTCGGTTTTCAAGATGGTGAAGGTGACCTCATCCTGTGCGAAGGCCGAAGAAAAAAATCCTAAAAGCACCAACGCTGTAATCAGTAATTTTTTCATGGTTAAATCATTAGTTAATTTAAAAAAAAACGTGCAAATATATAAAAAATTATACAAAAATCGTGCCAAAAAAGAAAAAAGTGACGATTTCTCGCCACTTTTTAAACTTTAAACTCTAAACTGTAGAACTACTCTAAACTCTACACTCTAAACTTTAAACTACTTTTTAGGTGCTTCGAGCAGAATGTCGCACAGCAAATCCCAGAACATCTGGACTGTCTTGATCTCGATTCTCTCGTCAGGTGAGTGCACGCCGCGGAGTGTCGGACCGAATGAAATCATGTCCATGCCAGCGATCTTGTCGCCGATGAGGCCGCATTCGAGACCTGCGTGGATGGCTTTCACTTTCGGGTCTTTGCCGAAGCGTTTCTTGTAGACTTTCTCAGCGATGGCGCAGATTGCCGAGTTCGGGTTCGGTGTCCAGCCCGGATAGCCGTCGGTGTGTTTCACTTCGGCGTTAGCCAGGTTGAAGCAAGCCTCGACCATTGCCGCTGCATATTCCTTAGCCGACTCGATTGAGCTGCGCTGTGAGGTCTGGATGAAGAAATAGCCTTCTTTTTTCTTCACTGAAGCGAGGTTTGTCGATGTCTCCACGAAGTTCGGGATGGTCTGTGACCACTCGATGACGCCGTGAGGGCAGGTGAGGAGGCCGTTCAGGAGGTCGAACTGTGTCATCTCGTCGATGACGACGTCGGCTGTAGTCTCCGATTTCTTTGCCTTTACGGTGATGCCCGGGTCTGCCACTTGATATTCGTTCTTGAAGCTCTTTTCAAACTTCTTCACCATAGCCTCGAACTTCTTGGCGCAGTCTTTTGGGATGAAGACGACCGCTGTTGCCTCGCGAGCGATGGCGTTTCTTAAGTTACCGCCTTGGATGTCATAGATACGGAGGTCGTAGTCGTTTGTCGCCTGCCATAAGATTCTGGTTAACAGCTTGTTAGCGTTGGCGAGGTTCTTGTTGATGTCGTCGCCTGAGTGACCGCCTTTCAGTCCGCTGACCTTGATGTCGTAAGGGATGTAGCCTTCAGGAGCGTTCTCGAGTTTGTAGAAAATCTTGACGATGGTGTCCATGCCGCCGGCGCATCCGATAAAGATTTCGCCTTCGTCTTCTGAGTCGAGGTTGAGGAGGATACGGCCTGTGAAGTCTTTCGGGTCGAGTTTCTCGGCGCCGGTGAGACCTGTCTCTTCGTCCACTGTGAAGATGCACTCGAGTGGACCGTGTTTCACGTCTTTGTCGGTGATTACTGCCAATGCAGCAGCCACTCCGATGCCGTCGTCAGCGCCGAGGGTGGTGCCGTTAGCATGCAGCCATTCGCCTTTCATCACAGCCTCGATAGGGTCTTTGTCGAAGTCGTGGACTTTGTCGCCGTTCTTCTCGCACACCATGTCCATATGAGCCTGCAGGATGACGGTCTGGCGGTTTTCCATGCCTTTTGTTGCCGGCACGCTCATGATGATGTTGCCGCAAGGTTCTTTCTTGTATTCCACTTTATGGTCTTTTGCCCATTTCTCGAGGTAAGCGACCATTTTTTCTTCTCTCTTTGAAGGACGTGGCACGCCCATGATGCCTTGGAATTCTTTCCAAACGCCTTCCGGTTTAAGTTTTAATACTACTTCGTTCATGATATTAATGTTTTAATAATTCTATTGTCTTAATTGGGTCTTCCGACTTGAAGACCGCGTTTCCTGCCACTAAAACATCAGCTCCAGCATTGAAAAGTTTCTGCGCGTTCTCGACATTAACGCCGCCATCGATTTCAATCAATGTATTTAATTCTTGATTATCAATCATCTGGCGCAGTTTTTCGATTTTTGCGTATGTTCTTTCAATGAATTTCTGACCTCCGAATCCTGGGTTGACCGACATTAATAAAACAAGGTCTAAATCGCCAAGGATATCTTCGAGGAGCGTCACCGAGGTATGCGGATTCAGCACCACGCCGGCTTTTACGCCGAGAGATTTCAGCATCTGCACGCTGCGATGGATATGGGTGCTAGCCTCGTAGTGGAAGGTGATGATGTCGGCTCCTGCGTCGCGGAACTTCTCGAAATAGCGGTCCGGCTCGACAATCATAAGATGAACGTCGAGAGGCTTAAGTGCCTCTTTTTTAATGGCTTGCACCAGCGGGATGCCGTATGATATATTCGGCACGAACACCCCGTCCATGATGTCGCAATGGAACCAATCCGCCTGACTTTTATTCACCATATCGATATCCCTCGAAAGATGAAGGAAATCAGCTGAAAGCAACGATGGAGCGATAAGTTTTTGCATGATTAAAAATGTTTAATACAATCTGCAAATATACAAAATATTTTGAATTGATAGGGGAGTAGGCAAAAAAATAACAGGACTGTCACCAGCCCTGTTAATCCCTCAATAATCAAATAATAAGATCAACCAAGATAACTCTTGAGAATCTTGCTCCTGCTTGTGTGTTTCAAGCGGCGGATTGCCTTCTCCTTGATCTGACGCACACGCTCGCGTGTGAGGTCAAACTTCTCGCCAATTTCCTCCAAAGTCATCGGGTGACCGCCGTTGAGTCCGAAATAAAGACGGACGACGTCGGCCTCGCGTTGTGTCAAAGTCGAGATGGCACGGTCGATTTCCTTACGAAGTGACTCGTAAAGAAGTTCTGTCTCAGGTGTCACCACTTCGTCACTCTTCAAGACGTCGTACATATTGTTGTCTTCATCCTGCACGAGCGGTGCGTCCATTGACACATGACGACCTGCGTTCTTCATCGATTCTTTGACTTCGGCTTCGGTGAGGTCGAGAACTTCAGCTATCTCTTCGGCGTTCGGTTCGCGCTCAAATTCCTGCTCCAGCTTTGCGTATGTCTTGTTGATTTTGTTGATCGAGCCGATCTTGTTTAATGGAAGTCGGACGATACGTGATTGTTCTGCAAGAGCCTGGAGGATGGACTGACGGATCCACCACACAGCGTAAGAGATGAACTTGAAACCTCTTGTCTCGTCAAAACGGCGTGCCGCCTTGATAAGTCCGAGGTTGCCCTCATTGATGAGGTCGGGGAGGCTTAATCCCTGATTTTGGTACTGTTTCGACACGGAGACTACGAATCTCAAATTCGCCTTCGTGAGCTTCTCCAAAGCGGCCATGTCGCCCTGACGGATTCTCTGCGCAAGCTCGACTTCCTCGTCAGCCGTTATCAATTCAACTTTACCAATCTCCTGGAGATACTTATCCAAAGAAGCTGTTTCCCTGTTGGTAACTTGTTTGGTAATCTTTAACTGCCTCATATTTTTTTTATTAAGATTTACTTCTTCTCGTGACGCGGACCTTTATGGTCTTTGTGATCGCCACCTTTTCTTTCACCGCCCTTGTGCTCGCCACGCGGTCTCTCTGGCTTCTCAACGTAACCTTCCGGTTTCGGTAATAAAGCCTTTCTTGAGAGACGGAGCTTGCCGGTCTTAGGGTCGATGTCGATGAGCTTCACCTGGATCTTGTCACCCTCGTTCAAAACGCCGTCCATGGTCTCGAGACGCTTGTAATCTATCTCAGAGATGTGGAGCAGACCGTCTTTACCTGGAAGGATCTCGACGAAAGCGCCGAACGGCATGATTGACTTCACTGTGCCGTCGTAAACCTCGCCAACCTCAGGCACTGCAACGATAGCGCGCACGCGTGCCTTAGCTGCCTCGAGGTCTTCCTTGTTGGTTGAAGCGATCTCGACAACACCGCATTTCTCGTCTTCAGTGATGACGATGACGGTGTTAGTTGTCTTCTGAATCTCTTGAACGACCTTTCCGCCAGGACCGATGACAGCGCCGATGAAGTCCTTAGGAATGATGATCTTCTCGATACGTGGCACTGACTCTTTGTAGTCGGCACGTGGTTCGGTGATGGTCTTTGCCATCTCGCCGAGGATATGCATTCTGCCAGCCTTTGCCTGCTCGAGAGCCTCGCTCAATACTTCGTATGAAAGTCCGTCGACCTTGATATCCATCTGGCATGCAGTGATGCCGTCAACAGTACCTGTGACCTTGAAGTCCATGTCGCCGAGGTGGTCCTCATCGCCAAGGATATCTGACAAAACAGCGTATTTGTCGTTGTCGGTGATGAGACCCATTGCGATACCTGCGACAGGCTTTCTCATCTTCACGCCTGCGTCCATCAATGCCAATGTACCACCGCACACCGAAGCCATTGATGATGAGCCGTTTGACTCGAGGATGTCTGACACCACGCGGATGGTGTAAGGGTTCTCGTCGCCTGAAGGAATCATGTTCTTCAAAGCTCTCTCGGCGAGGTTGCCGTGACCGATTTCACGACGGCTGACACCGCGGCTGGCTTTGCATTCGCCTGTTGCGAAGCTAGGGAAGTTGTAGTGCAGCATGAAGTTGCTTGTGCCTTCAACGACAGCGCCGTCGATGGTCTGCTCGTCGAGCTTGGTACCCAAAGTCACTGTCACCAGTGCCTGGGTCTCACCACGTGTGAAGATGGCTGAGCCATGGCATGAAGGAAGCACGTCGACTTCTGTCCAGATAGGACGGATCTGGTCGAGTTTACGGCCGTCGAGACGTTTACGCTCGATCAAAATGGCGTCGCGCACTGCCTTACGCTCGATGTCGTGGAAGTAACGTTTTGCCATCGAGGTCTTCTCTTCGAGTTCCTCTTCGGTGTATTTTGTCAAGTAATTCTCGAGAATTGCGTTGAACGCGTCCTCGCGCTCGTGTTTGTTGGCGTTGCCTGTGAGAGCGAAGTCGTAGCATGGCTTGTAGCAGCACTCCATCATGTCGGCGCGGAGATCCTCGTCGTTGACTTCGTGGCAGTACTCGCGTTTTGTCTGTGCTTTCTCAACCTTCGAAGCGAGGTCGAGCTGTGCTTGCACCTGACCTTTGATAGCCTCGTGAGCGGCTTTCAAAGCGCCGATCATCTGGGCTTCTGAAATCTCTTTCGATTCGCCTTCAACCATGCAGATGTCTTTCATTGTGGCACCCACCATGAGTTCGAGGTCGGCGTTCTCGAGTTCGTCGGCACGAGGGTTGATGACGTATTCGCCGTTGATCATCGCGACGCGTACTTCTGAGATAGGACCGTGGAACGGAATGTCTGACACTGCTATAGCTGCTGATGCTGCCAATGCCGCGTAAGCATCCGGCAACACGTTCTGCTCACCAGAGAGCAATGTGATCTGAACCTGGATTTCTGCGTGGAAATCGTCAGGGAATAACGGACGGATGGCACGGTCAACGAGACGTGAGATCAAAATCTCATAGTCTGATGGCTTGCCTTCACGTTTGAAGAAACCGCCAGGGAACTTGCCTGTGGCGGCGTATTTTTCTTTATAATCGACTGAAAGAGGCAGGAAATCGACATCGTCTTTCGCTTCTTTTGCCGCAACCACTGTCGCGAGCAGCATTGTCTTACCGCATGTCACTACCGCTGCACCGTCGGCCTGCTTGGCCAGACGTCCTGTCTCGATGGTAATGATGTCCTTACCAGTTTGTATGGTCTGTTTGATACCTTCTGGACCCATAATAAAACTTTTTAATAATTAATTAAATAAACCGCTTTTTGTTAGGTATACAACAATGCAAAAAAAGGCAACGTAATATTGCCTTTTTTCGCAAGGGCATTGATTGACAATGCTATTATTTTCTGATACCTAATTCTTTGATGATAGCACGATATCTCTCGATATCTTTCTTCTTCAGGTAGGCGAGGAGTTTTCTTCTCTTACCTACGAGACCAACCAATGAACGCATTGTTGCCAAGTCCTTCTTAGCACCCTTCATGTGTTCTGTTAAGTTCTTGATTCTGAATGTGAACAATGCAATTTGTCCTTCTGCTGAGCCGGTATCCTGTGCGTTTTTACCGTACTTTGTGAAAATCTCTTGTTTCTTTTCTGCAGTTAAATACATATCTATTCTTTTTCTCTAAATTTTTCGGACTGCAAAATTACAACATTTTTATTTACGAAAAACAAAAATTTTCAAAAATTTTTTAAAAATAAAAATTGATAAAAACATATCGTTTGTATTGAAATATTACCTAACTTTGAAGCCTGTTTTGTTTAATGGAATTATTATGAAAATCAGATTTACAAAAATTGTTTCGATTCTTGTCGTCGCTTTTCTTGTGCTGATTGCTGTTTCGTGCAAAAAGAAGAATGTCAAGAAGATTCAGGTGGATAACCAGTTCGCCGTCTCGCTGCTGCGCGACACTATCTCAATTAATAAGATTTTGGGTATGATGGACAGCACCGCCAACTCATGGCTGCGTCTGAGAAATGACTCGATATTCGCATTTTATTGTGACACGGTTTTCGATGTCATCAAAGGAAATGATATCTTCGGCAAAATTGAAGATTCTGAGTTTAACACAAGCACACAGTTTGATGTCATTCCTGTTCCGCCTATTCCTGATCCTTCGCTGCCGCCAATTGAAACCACGTTGATGTATGGCGAGCTGGCGGTAGTGCCGTTCACCTTCGACGGCTTCGGAATAAACACGGTGGCGATGCGCGACGGTAAGCTCGTCTTGGATCTCTCGTTCTCGCCGGCATTCGACGTCGCCAGAAGGGTGGTTTTAACCACCGGACAGATAATTATGCAGAACGGACTCGGCCTGGAAGTGGAACTCATTATTAATAATGGTACCGCTCACAAGGAAATAAACCTCGCCGGCTGCACTGTTATCCCTGATATCGCCGGAAACATCAACTTCGCCGGAGCTATCGATATCCTTTATTATCCTATCGAAGGCATCGCCGGCGGTACCTACGACTGCGTGGTGGCTTGCGGCTTGAAAGATATAGCCTTCAGGACATTTACCGGATTCATAACCCATAATATCGACACCATTTTCAACGACACGGTAGCAATCGATTTCGGTATCAAAAACCTTACCGGCAACGGCGTTATCAAGATGCCGAGCGTGGTGGTGACGCGTAACAATACCTTTGAATTAGGCGCTGAAGGCACGGTGAATTTCCTGCAATTCGAAAACTCCAACACTGGCGTTTCAACCAACTTGCTCAGCGCTGATGAAGTACATGTCAATATCATTCCTACCAACGGTAACTTCGAAGATATGAGCGTTGTGGGCCTCGCAAGTGATATCGATGTCTTGTCGGGCTACAACAAGCTTGAATTTGCCGGTGACGTTCAGATGAAACTTGATGAAGGCGTTGTGACTATCAACGACGACTCGAAAATCGACCTTGGCATTAATATCGAGTTGCCTCTCGCGGTTAGAATTGAAGATATGGTGTATTGCGACACAATGGCTCTCAAGCTCACCAATGATGACATACAGAATAGCCTGTTCGACGGCATCGATTTCTACGTCGATTTGGCGAGCAGAATACCACTAGATGTCAATATTCAAGCTATTTTCCTGAAGAATGACATCGCTGTCGATTCTTTGTTCAGCGAGAAACAATACATTAAATATAATGAGCATTCAACGATTAAAGCTGTTGTCAACGATGAGCGGCTTCACACTGTGATGGAATGCGACAAACTATATTTGAGAATAGGCATTTCAACAGATGACATCAGCAGCGATTACGTCATGTTCCGAACCACCGATGACTTGAAAATCGGAATCAGGATTTTGACTAGGATTACCGATATTGATATTGACGAAATTATAAAATAGGAGATGGACGTTATGAAGAAATTATATAAGTTGTTGATTGTTATGGCGTTGGTCTGCTCATCGCTGATTTCCAATGCCCAAAATGACGGTGTCACATTTACGCTTCTGCCGCAAATGCCTTATTACAATTATTATAATCCTGGTATTAGAGTTCCATACAAAGGCGTTGTGGGTGTGGGATTTTCGAATATCAACGTCTCGGTTTTCAACTCGAGTATTATCTATAAAAACCTTTATACATTCAACGATAATGGGGAAGAGGTTATCGACGGAGAAGGCTTGATAAACAGTCTCGAAGAACAGGATAACTTCTTCAATTTCAACATGTCGTTGGATATTTTAAATGTCGGTTTCAGAGTTAACAAATTATTCTTCAATCTCGATTGGAGAACCAGAGTTAATACCGAATTCCAATATTCAAAGGATTTTGTGGGATTTTTCGTGTTGGGCAACGGTCATTATTTAGGTGATGATAATCCTTGCGATTTCAATGTGGGCGCCGACGCTACGGCTTTCATGGAATTCGGACTTGGAGTGCAATATGATGTCAACGACAAACTCACTATCGGTGTGCGTCCGAAATTGCTGAATGGTCTTGCAAATATTACAGTTACAAACGAGCAGACAAAGATTTACACCGATCCTGACACATACTCTATTTCTGCAGATGTGAATCTCGACATCAAGGCGGCTTCGGTTTTCAAGACCGACTTTAACCGTATCAGCGATATTGTCAATGTGATGGATTCGCTTGGTGTCGGAAGCATGTTTGATGCCAAGAACAATTACGGCTTCGGCATCGATTTCGGTGCATCGTACAAGATTAACGACCACTGGGGCGTGGCGGCTGGCGTTTATGACCTTGGCTATATCAAGTGGAAAAATTCAAAAGTGAAAAAGACCAACAAGGAAGATGTCACTCTGAACAGTGCTATCTTCAATAATATTGAAGATTTGACATCGATGAAACTCGACTATAACGACATGCTCAAGAAGATTGTCGATAATGTGTGGGGTGACGACACGTTGACCGCCGGCGAAGATTACAAGACATCGCTCAAGACCAGAATCTTGCTGCAGGGTTACTATGAATACAACCCGATGCTGCGCATTACGGCCATCGGCCAGTTGTATTCGGTGAGAGGCGAGATGAAGCCTTCGTTGACATTGGCTTACAGCGGCTTGTTCCTCAATCACTTCAACCTCTCGTTGAGCTATACCATGTCGCAGTATACAGGACAGGCTGTCGGTCTTGGCCTCGGAGGTCATTTCGGACCGTTCAACTGCTATTTCGTTGCCGACAACATCCTAGCTTTGACTAAGGTCACAGCGCCTACAGTGGAGTTCGCCACGGCATATAAGACCGCCGGAGTGAGAATGGGAATTGTTTGGACGATTGGAAAATATAACCAATAAAAAAAGGCGGTCGATTGACCGCCTTTAATTTTGTTTTGAATTATCCTTTGTAGAAAGGAAGTTTCACAACGACTGCGCTGATGAGTTTGTCTCTCACCTTGATGAAGATCTCTGTTCCGACCTTTGAGAAGTCTTTCTTCACATAGCCCATACCGATAGCTTTCTTCACTGATGGAGCCATTGTTCCTGAAGTCACTTCGCCGATGTGGTTGCCTTCAGCGTCGCAGATCTCATATTCGTGACGTGCAATGCCTTTGCCTGTCACCTCGAAAGCGACGAGCTTGCGTGTGACGCCTTCAGCTTTCTGTTTTTCGTTGTAAGCGCGGTCGATGAAGTCGTTGCCGTCAACGAACTTGGTGATCCAGCCGAGACCAGCCTCGATAGGTGAGGTTGTGTCGCAGATGTCGTTGCCATAGAGGCAGAATCCCATCTCAAGACGCAATGTGTCGCGAGCGCCGAGACCGATAGGTTTGATACCGAACTCTTTACCTGCTTCGAGAACCTTCTTGTAAACGTTCACTGCTTCTGCATTCGGGATGTAGATCTCGCATCCGCCTGCTCCGGTGTAACCTGTTGTTGAGAAGATGATGTCTTTCACGCCAGCAAACTCGATGATCTGGAATGTATAGTATTCCATATCGACGACGTTAGCCTTTGTGAGCTTCTGCATAGCCTTGAGTGCGAGAGGACCCTGCACTGCGAGCTGTGACCATTGGTTGCTCTCGTTGATGAAGTCGACGCCGAGCTTCATGCCCATCTCTTCAGCGACTTTCGACATCCAAGCCCAGTCTTTATCGATATTGGCTGCATTTGGAACCATGAAATATTCGTCAGCTGAGATGCGGTAAACGAGCATATCGTCGACGATGCCGCCTTTGCCGTTCGGGAGGCAGGTGTATTGGACCTTACCGTCAACCAATGCTGCCACGTCGTTTGATGTGCAGCGCTGTACCAATGCGAAAGCCTTAGGACCTTTTGCGCGGAACTCGCCCATGTGAGAGACGTCGAAAACACCAACGCCCTTGCGGACTGTCTCGTGTTCAACGTTCACGCCTTCAAACTGAACCGGCATGTCGAAACCTGCAAATGGAACCATCTTGGCGCCCATTTCATAGTGCATTGCATTCAATGCAGTCTTTTTCAATGTTGTGTTTTCCATAATATTACGTATAAAAATTATATTTTCAATATTTGAAACTGCAAAATTATGAATTTTTTTTGATATCTTTGCATTAAATTTTAATAAAGATGAAAAAGTTTAAGAAATATATAATCCTTTTGATAATCATGATGTTGGCGATGCCAAAAATTTTCGCCGCCTACATTCTGATTCCGATGGACGAGACGCAGACCAACCATCTGAAGGCATACGGCGTGGCATATTGGGTGCTGCAACGCGAGGTGGAGATAAGCTGGCTCCTTAATTATAAAGGAGGAAGTTATTTGATGCCCTATCATGACATGTTTGAACGTGAATGTAAACTCAGAAATGTGTCATACCAAGTTATCGCCGACGTTCAGGCGCAGAGCATATTGACTGAAATTGCCGACCCGGGCGTGAATATGGATGAGATGAAGCTCCAGAAAGTGCCTCGCCTGGCAGTCTACGCCCCGAAAAACATACTTCCATGGGATGATGCAGTGACTTTGGTGCTTACTTATGCCGAAATACCTTATGATATCATCTACGATGATGAAGTTTTAGACGGCGTTCTGCCGACTTACGACTGGCTACACATGCATCATGAAGATTTTACTGGGCAATACGGAAAGTTCTGGGCAAGATACAGAAATTATCCATGGTATCAGGAAGACGTGAAAAAACAAGAGGAGACGGCGAGGAGACATGGCTTTACAAAAGTGTCGCAGCTGAAACTTGCAGTGGCTAAAAAAATCCGTGATTTCGTTGCAGGTGGTGGATATCTATTCGCAATGTGCTCGGCTCCCGATAGCTTCGATATCGCTCTTGCCGCGGAAGGTCTCGACATCTGCGACGTGATGTTCGATGGCGACGCGATACGTAGTGGCGACCCGCAGCGTCTTAACTATGATAATTGCTTCGCTTTCACTGACTTCACTGTCTCCACAAATCCTCAGGAATACGAGGTTTCGAACATCGATGTTACCTTGCATCGACCGAAATCTGTTCGTGAAGGCAACGATTTCTTTTTGTTATTCGATTTTTCAGCGAAATGGGATCCGGTGCCGACCATGCTCACACAGGATCATGAGAAGCTGATAAAAGGTTTCATGGGGCAGACAACGGCTTTCGACAAACGATACGTGAAGCCGACTGTTGTCGTGCTTGGCGATAACGCCGCACTTGAAGAAGACCGCTACATCCACGGCGACTACGGCAATGGCTTCTGGACTTTCCTCGGCGGTCACGACCCTGAGGATTACCAGCATCTTGTAGGCGATCCGCCGACTGAACTCGACATGCACCCAAATTCACCGGGCTACCGCCTTATATTGAATAATGTGCTGTTTCCTGCTGCAAAAAAGAAAAAACAAAAAACATGATGCTGACATTGGCTTTTGGCGATTGGCCGTTGGCTGCCAATAGCTAATAGCCAACAGCCAAAGTAAAAATTTTGCACATTGTTTATAATATAAGAAAAATTTTTCTTAATTTTGCGCCCGAAAAATAAAATTGTAATAAAATGGGAAGAGCATTTGAATACCGCAAGGCGGCTAAGATGAAAAGATGGGGTCACATGTCAAGAGTGTTCCCGAAACTTGGAAAAATTATCACAATCGCAGCAAAAGAAGGCGGTCCCGATCCGGATATGAACCCTAAACTCCGTCAGGCTATCCTTAACGCCAAGGCGGAAAACATGCCAAAAGACAATATCGATGCAGCAATCAAACGTGCTACCGATAAGAGCACGGCTGATATGGTTGAAATCGTCTACGAAGGCAAGGGTCCTCACGGCGTTCTCTGTGTGGTTGAATGCGCTACAGATAACACAACACGTACAGTTGCCAACGTCCGTTCATATTTCAACAAGGCTGGCGGCGAGTTGTTGAAGACTGGTCAGCTTGAATATATGTTCACACGTAAGGCTGTGTTCCAGATCGAAATCCCTGCCGGAATGAGCAAGGACGACCTCGAGCTTGAACTCATCGACGCTGGTCTCGAAGAGATTGAAGAGACAGAAGACGGCACATTCGCATACAGCGACTGGACATCATACGGCACAATGCACGAGGCATTGGAAGGCATGAAGGTTAACATAGTGAAGGCTAACCTCCAGCGCTTTGCCAACAACCCTGTAGCTTTCAACGACGAACAAATCGAGAGCATCATGAACTTCCTCGACAAAGTTGAAGACGACGAGGACGTGCAGGCAGTTTACACAAACATGGAATAATTCCCTTTCCGTCATTTCGAGCGAAACGAAGTGAAGTCGAGAAATCCCCTACAAATAGAGTAATTGCTTTATTGCAGGGGATTTCTCCGTTTCGCTACGCTACAGTCGAAATGACGTATTTGATTATATAATTCCGCAAAGGTGATACAGCACTCTCGCTCCGACATTTCCGTCCCATTCAGTGCCTTCACCTGGCGAGACCTCGCAGAGGTCAAAGCCGATAATCTCTTTTCCCGATTCTTTGATTCTATTGAGCAAATACATCAGCTCCTCGTATTCCATGCCTCCTGGAACCGGGGTTCCTGTGTTAGGACAGAGTTTCGGATCCAGTCCGTCGATATCCACTGAAATATATACCTTTTCAGGCAAAGCGTTCACAATCTCATCGCAAATCTGTTTCCACGATGTGCCTTCGTACATCCTGCGGCGGTTATCGCGGTCGTAAAACACCTTGATTCTGCCGTTTGAGTCTTGCACAAGCTGTTTTTCCTGATGGCAGTAGTCGCGAATAGCCACCTGCACCAGTTTCTCAACGTTTTCAAGCTTCATGACGTTGTAGAAAATAGAGGCATGCGAATAATTAAATCCTTCAAAACATTCTCTGAGGTCGCTGTGTGCGTCGACGTGCAGAATGCCGTATTTCACACCTTTATTAATAAGGTATTGGTGATAGGGTAGTGGCGTGCTGTGATCGCCGCCAAGCAGACCTACTTTCTTGCCTTGTTTTTTCCAGTATTCAATGCGCTCGCGCAGCCAGGCGAACATCTTCTCGAAGCCGTCTTCGATAGCTTTGTATTTTGCCTCGTATTTCCATGGAAACTCGTCGACTTCGCCGTTTTCGATAGCTTCAATTATCTCCTCGCTGACAGGTGCCAGTTTGTCGTGCAGTTTCCTCAATTCCTTTGGGAATTCGTCCATCCAGATGCCGCGCTGCCACAAATCCGGATAGTCGTGATGACACAAATCAACCTGCATCGAGCCGTCGAACACCGTACTCGGCCCGTCGACAGTGCCGCGGTTGTAACTCGTTGTCAATTCCCATTCCACCGGAATGATTATTATTTCCGCTTCTTCAGCCGTGCAAGGCAATCCGTAAATTCCCGAACCTAGGGCCGCCGCCGCATTGGGGTCAAAAGATTTCTCAGACATAATATCAAAATTTTTGCAAAAATACAAAAAATCCCGTCAAATGGCGGGATTTTTTTTCTGGTAGAGATGCACGGCCGTGCGTCTCTACATTATTCCAATGTGTGAATCACAAGACCTGATCTGAGTTTCGGCTCAAACCATGTGGTCTTAGGTGGCATGATGTTGCCTGTGTCAGCGATGTCGATGATCTGTTTCATTGAAACAGGATACATTGCGAATGCAACCTTCATCTCACCGTTGTCAACACGACGTTTCAACTCGCCGAGACCGCGGATACCGCCAACGAAGTCGATGCGCTTGTCGGTGCGGAGATCCTTGATGCCGAGGATGTTGTCCAACACGTTGTTGCTCAAAATTGTCACATCGAGAACGCCGATTGGGTCGCTGTCGTTGTATGTGCCAGGTTTTGCTGACATCTTGTACCAGTGACCGTCGAGGTACATACTGTGTTCATGCAACTTAGCTGGCTTGTAGATCTCTGTGCCCATGTCTTCGACAACGTATGTCTTGCCGAGAGCCTTGATGAACTCGTCTTTGCTCAAGCCGTTCAAATCCTTAACAACGCGGTTGTAGTCGATGACGTTCAGCTGGTTGTCAGGGAAGATAACTGTCATGAAGAAGTTGTATTCCTCTTTGCCGGTGTGGTGTGGGTTGTGCTCTTTCTTTTCCTGTCCGACCAATGCTGCTGCAGCGCTGCGGTGGTGACCGTCGGCTATGTACATTGCAGGGACTTTCTTGTCGAACAACTCAACTAACTTGGCGATGGTAGCCTTGTCGTCGATGACCCAGAAACGGTGACCGAAGCCGTCTTCCTTAGCGATGAAGTCGTAGATCGGCTTCTCGTGGCGGACGATGTTGTTGACGATGGCGTCAATCTCGTTCACTGCCGGATATGCGAAGAACACTGGTTCCACGTTGGCGTTGGTGATGCGGACGTGTTTCATACGGTCCTCTTCCTTGTCCTTACGTGTCAACTCGTGTTTCTTAATCACTTTGTTGATGTAGTCCTCGCTCCATGCGCATGCCACGATACCATACTGCCAGTGTGCGTTGGCATCTTTCGGGTTCATGCTCTGAGCATAGATGTACAGCTTCTCTTCGTTGTCCTGGACGAGCCATCCGTAGTCTTTGAACATGTTGAAGTTCTCGACAACTTTGATGTAAGTCTCAAGGTCGCTGTCTTTGTGGCCGGCTGGAAGGTCGATTTCAGCTTTGGTCACGTGGAGAAGGCTGTAAGGATTGCCTTTGCATTCCTCGCGTGCTTCCTCTGTGTTCAAAACGTCGTATGGTCTTGAAGCTAATTTCTCAACGATATCAACCGGTGGACGATATCCTTTGAAAGGTCTTATAACTGACATATTGTTTCGTTTTTATTTGTTAACCTGGAATTTTGTGCAACCGTCTTTGAAGAAGCCCACTATCTGGCGAGCTGCTGCAAGACCTGCGTTCATGTTAGCCTCAGCTGTCTCAGCACCCTGTTTCTTAGGTGTTGCGAAGAAACGTGGAGCGAACTGTGCCAATGCTTCTGCGTTTGCTGGAGCGATATCGGTCACATACTTGAAGTCTGCTCTTTCAGCAAGCATCTTCTCCATGTCAGCCTCGTTGATGACTTCCTTACGAGCTGTGTTGACTAAGCAGCCACCCTTTGGCATCTTCGAAAGAAGAGCGTAGTTGATGCTGTTCTTTGTCTGGTCGTTTGCCGGGATGTGCAATGAGATGTAGTCGCAGTGTGCGTAGAGTTCCTCGAGTGTTGCAGGGACGTGAACGCCTTCAGCTTCCATCTTCTCTGTTGGTACGAATGGGTCGAATGCCCAGACTTCCATGCCGAATGCCTTAGCTTTCTCAGCCACGAGGCGACCGACGTTACCGTAAGCCTGGATACCGATTCTCTTGCCCTTCAATTCGCAGCCTGTGCCAGGTTTGAATGTGTTACGGGCCATGTAGATCATCATACCGATTGCCAACTCAGCGACTGCGTTTGAGTTCTGACCTGGTGTGTTCATTGCCACGATGCCTCTTGCTGTGCAAGCTGCGAGGTCGAGGTTGTCGAAACCTGCGCCGGCGCGAACCACGATCTTGAGGTTCTTGGCGTGGTCGATGACTTCCTTAGTCACTTTGTCTGAACGCACGATGAGAGCGTCAGCGTCAGCGACTGCATCGTAGAACTGCTGAACGTCAGTATATTTCTCGAGTTTTGCAAAGCTATAACCAGCTTCTTCAACTATTTTCTGGATTCCATTGACAGCTGCTGCTGAGAATGGCTTTTCTGTTGCAACTAATACTTTCATTTCAAAAATTTTTTTAAATTGTCAATAGCCAATGGCCAACAGCCAATGTCTTACTTGTTAGCTTTTTCGAAATCTTGCATGCACTGAACGAGAGCCTCAACTGACTCGATTGGGCAGGCGTTGTACAATGAAGCGCGGAAGCCGCCGACTGAACGGTGACCCTTGATACCGACCATGCCGCGTTCTTTTGCGAATGCCATGAAAGCGTCCTGGAGGTCTTCACGACCTGGAGCCATCACCCAGCAGTGGTTCATGATTGAACGTGAGTCTTTCTCAGCTGTACCGACGAACATTGAGTTGCGGTCGATTTCTTCGTAAAGCATATTTGACTTCTTAACTGCGAGCTTGTTCATAGCCTCGACACCACCGATGGTGTTCTTCAACCATGTCAATGTCTCGTGCATGACGAAGATAGGAAGTACTGGAGGTGTGTTGAACATAGAGATGTTCTTAGCTTCTTCAGCTGCGTGTGTCTTATAGTCGACCATTGTTGGAAGTGGGTTCATATAAGCGCGGTCGCCGATGTTGCCAAGGAGGTCTTTACGGACGATGACGAATGTCACGCCGGCAGGACCGACGTTCTTCTGAGCGCCACCGTAGATCAAACCGTATTTCTTCACGTCGACTGGACGGCTCATGATATCTGATGACATATCAGCAACCAATGTCACCGGGCAATCCATATCGGTGCGGATTTCTGTACCGTAGATGGTGTTGTTTGTTGTGATGTGGAAGTAGTCAGCATCTGTTGGGATGGTGTAACCCTTCGGGATGTAAGTGTAGTTCTTGTCTTCTGATGAAGCGACGATCTCGACTTTACCGAAAAGTTTAGCTTCTTTTGCTGCTTTCTTTGCCCAAACACCTGTCTGGAGGTAAGCTGCCTTTGTCTTTAAAAGGTTAGCTGGCACTGTGAAGAACTGTGTGCTTGCGCCGCCACCAAGGAAAAGGACTTCATATTCTGCAGGAATATTGAGGATGTCGCGCCACAACTGACGTGTTTCCTCCATGATACGCTCCCAACCTGGAGTACGGTGTGAGATTTCCATCAAACCGATGCCGGTGTTGTCAAAATTACGAATTGCGTTGATTGTTGATTCAACGGCTTCTTTTGGAAGGACGCATGGTCCCGCATTGAAATTGTGTTTCATTACGTTATATTTTAAGTTGTTTTTAATTGAATTTTTCCATTTTTTCTGCGTTGCAAAGGTACTAATAAAATTAATATGGTGTACAAATATTGATGAAAATAATTTTTTTAAAAAATTTTCAAAAAAATATTTTTCGTATTAAAAAAAGTTGTAATTTTGCAGCCCGATTGAAAGAAAATTATACTGCAATGAAAAAAGACATACATCCAAAGAATTACAGACTGGTCGTGTTTAAAGACATGTCAAACGACCACGCTTTTATGTCACGTTCCACCATCAACACGAAGGAAACTATCGTTTGGGAAGACGGTAACGAGTATCCATTGGTGAAACTTGAGATTTCAAACACATCACACCCGTTCTACACAGGTAAGATGAAACTCGTCGACACAGCTGGTCGCGTTGATAAATTCAACAACAAGTACAAAAAATTTCAGGAAGCTAAGAAAAAATAATCCGAAAATAGGTTTGTTAAATTTTTCATAATGAAGTTTTGCCCTTGCCAGAAATGACAAGGGCTTTTTTTGGCACGATTTTTGATTGGGGGTAATTGGAAAAAACATTTTTATGGATAATAATATCAACCACGAAATAATTGTCAGCGATATCATTGAGGCTGACACAGAATATATTCCGCTGTTTTCGCCGGAAGACGAGAAACGCATGATTGACGCGCAACTTCCTGAGGAACTGCCGATTATGGCATTGCGTAACGCTGTGCTGTTCCCGGGCGTTGTCATACCTATCACCGTCGGTCGTAACAAAACCATACGCCTAGTAAAAGACGCGTATAAAAAAGGTATGGATATTGGTGTCATCACACAGCGCGACGCCAAGGTTGAGGAACCGCAGCAAGCCGACCTTTTCGAGATAGGCACCATCGCTCAAGTCATGAAAACACTGGAGATGCCCGATGGCAACACCACCGTCATCATTCAGGGAAAACGCCGTTTTAAACTGGAAGAGATAACCGAGACAGAGCCATATCTGCGTGGCAGAATCACCCCGTTTGGCGACAACTCGCCAGTGCCTCGCGACCGCCAGTTTAAGGCCCTGATTCAGAGCATCAAGGATATGGCGATGCAGATAGTGCAGAAGTCGGGAGCGGTGCCGTTTGAGGCGACATTCGCCATCCGTAACATCGAGAGCCCATGGTTTATGGTAAACTTCATTGGGAGTAACCTTGTGGCGAAAATGGAAGACCGTCAGAAGTTGTTGGAAATCAACGATATAACAACATTCGCCAACCAGCTTTTGAAGCTCCTCAACAGTGAGATGCAGATGGTTGACCTGAAACAGCAGATTCAAAGCAAGGTGAAGACTGATCTCGATAAGCAACAGCGAGAATATCTTCTGAATCAACAGCTTAGGACCATTCAGGAAGAGCTTGGCGGAACACCTAACGAACAGGATGTCAAGGAACTGACACAAAAAGCTGCCAAAAAGAAATGGAGCAAGGAAGTGGCAGAAGTTTTTGACAAAGAGCTTCAGAAACTGCAGCGAATGAATCCGCAACAGGCAGATTACGGCATCCAGCATAATTATCTAGAGACTCTCGTTGAGCTTCCGTGGAATGAATACACGAAAGATAATTTCGACCTCGAACACGCTCAAAAAGTGCTTGACAAAGACCATTTCGGACTTGAGAAAATCAAGGACAGAATCGTTGAGCATCTGGCGGTTTTGAAGCTGAAAAACGACATGAAAGCCCCGATTTTGTGCCTGGTCGGACCTCCTGGCGTGGGTAAGACATCGTTGGGCAAGTCGATAGCTAAAGCATTGGGACGCAAATACATACGTATGTCGTTGGGTGGTGTTCGTGACGAGTCGGAGTTGCGTGGACATCGTAAGACTTACATCGGCGCAATGCCTGGCAGAATCATTCAAAATTTGAAGAAAGCGAAGTCGTCGAACCCTGTTTTTGTGCTTGACGAAATCGACAAGGTGAGCGGCAACAACATCAACGGTGACCCGCAGGCTGCATTGCTCGAAATCCTTGATCCTGAACAGAATAACACATTCAACGATAACTTCATCGAGTTGGATTACGACCTCTCGAAGGTGATGTTTATCGCCACCGCGAATAACCTCCAGACCATCCACCCGGCATTGTGCGACAGAATGGAAATCATCGATTTGAACGGCTATCTGCGTGAGGAGAAATATCAGATCGCAAAACGCCATTTGATTCCTAAGCAATTGAAAGAGCATGGTTTAAAGGCTAAAGACGTTACATTCTCAGAGACGATAATCTACAAAATCATTGATGATTACACTCGTGAGGCTGGCGTTCGTAATTTGGAGCGCAAAATCGCCGATGTGATTAGAAAGAAGGCGAAATCCATTGTCATCGGTGGCGATTACGACAAGAAAGTCACTGAAGAAGACCTCAAGAAAGCCCTTGGCGTGCCTATGCATCACGATGAGGACGAGGTGAAGCACACTATGCCTGGCGTTGCCATCGGATTGGCATGGACACCAGTCGGCGGCGAGATCCTGTCGATTGAAGTCAGCTTGAGTAGGGGACATGGCCTTTTGAACATGACAGGTAACCTCGGCGATGTGATGAAGGAGTCGGCTACGATAGCATACGAATTCATTAAGGCACATGCCAACGAGTTGAAAATCAATCCGATAGTGTTTGAAGAATGGAACGTTCATATTCACGTTCCAGAGGGTGCTACGCCTAAAGACGGACCATCTGCAGGTATCACCATGCTGACAGCGTTGACGTCGGCGTTCACGCAGCGTCGTGTCAAGGATAAACTCGCAATGACAGGCGAAATCACGCTTCGTGGCAGGGTTTTGCCGGTTGGAGGCATCCAGGAGAAGATGTTGGCCGCCAAGCGCAACGACGTGACAGATGTCATTTTGTCACGTGACAACGAGCGCGATTTCATGGACATCAAGAAGGAATACATCGAAGGTCTGCAGTTCCATTTCGTCGACAACATGCTTGAAGTTCTCGACCTCGCCTTGGAGAAGGAACAAGAGGTTAACTCATTGGATTACAACAAGTTCTTAGTGGATTCGCATAAGAAAATAACTGGATTCAAGGTTTCTGAAGTATAAACCTCTCCGGCGGTGGTTTGAATCACAGCTTCAAGTTTTAAGTCTGGGGTGTCTTTTGCGAGATATTCCAGACTTTCCATTATCTCGTCGAGGTGGTAGCGGCGGGCGTGGGCGCCACGATATTTGCCGTTGGGTGTGAAGTCGCTCTCAATTTCCTCGTATTCGACGCGAAAGAAGTCGGTGCCGTCGTCGAGAGGGTGGGAGAGCTTGAAAAACGGCTCCTCAAAAGAGATATCGTAACTCTTTGAGTACCTGAAGTTTACGTCGAGAACGAAATAAGGCCAGTCGGTGAGGATTTTCTTCGCCTCCATCTTGATTTGCACCTTGTGCGATGCCACATCGGCAAGACTGTCAATCACTTCCATCGGAAATAGCGGCACGTTGGTGGCGTTAGAGCGCATGAAACTCAGCAGTTTGTCGCGGTTGTTCAAAGGAATGACCATCGTGCGGTCACCGAAATCGGTGATGATGAGGATGCCGCGGTCTGAGTGAATTTCTTTAATGCGCATGAAATGAAAATTTTTGCAAAAATACATATTTTTTGAAGACCTTAGACGTTAGACCTTAGATTTTAGACCTTAGACTTTAGCCAAATTGCCGAAAAAAACTAAGGTCTAAGGTCTAAAGTCTAAAGTCTTTTTGTAATTTTGCAAAAAAATAGATAATGAAAAAACTATTATACTTCATATTGTTGTTATTGGTCATCGCGTCGTGCGGACGGAAGTTGAATGACGAAAACCTCAAGATTTTCAAGTACAACGAGGCGGCGGGAATCCTCACTTTGGATCCGATTTATGCCAAAGACCAGCCGCATATCTGGGCTTGTAACCAATTGTATAACAGTCTTGTAGCTTTTGATAATGATATGAACGTGGTGCCGGCGGTGGCGAAGAGTTGGGAGATATCAGAAGATGGCAAAACCTACATTTTTTTGCTTCGCGACGACGTGTTTTTCCACAACGACAGCTGCTTCAACGGACAGAGTAGGAGAGTGGTGGCTCAGGACTTTGAATATTCATTCAACCGGTTGATTGACAGGAAGTTAAGTTCGCCAGGAACTTGGATTTTCGCTCAGGTGAAACAAGATGACAACGGTTACGCTTTCAAGGCATTGAATGACAGCGTTTTTCAAGTTGAATTGAAAGAGCCTTTTCCGGCGTTTCTTGGCATATTATCAATGACTTACGCCTCGGTGGTGCCTCATGAAGCAGTGGAGTTTTACGGCGAAAACTTCAGTAGGCATCCTGTTGGAACCGGACCATTTAAATTCCAGTATTGGAAAGAAGGCGTGCGCCTCGTGATGCGCAAAAATCCTGATTATTTCGAGTTTGAAAATGGTGAACGTTTGCCATATATTGATGCAGTTTCGGTGAGTTTTCTCATCGATAAGCAGGTGGCGTTCATGGAGTTTGTGAAAAGAAAAACCGATTTCATGTCGGGTGTCGATGCGCGTTACAAGGACGAACTGCTGACTCGCGATGGCTTTTTGCGAAGCAAATATGAGGACCGTTTTTATCTGATCCGTGAGCCGTATCTGAATACTGAATATCTTTCGTTTTATATTGATAATCAAGAGGAAAGAGATGATAAAGAGCGTCAAGTGGCGTTGCGTCAGGCGGTGAATTATTCGATCGACAGGGAGAAGATGCTGCGATATCTGAGAAACGGCATCGGAAATCCAGGAAACGGCGGAATCATTCCTGCGGGACTGCCAGGATACGATTCTTTGGGACAAATCGGATATGCCTTCAATCAGCAGAAATCGTTTGAGATTATCGAGAAATATCATCTGCAAGGAAGCGAGATAAAGCTTTATACCACAAAGGATTACATCGATTTGGCGAAGTTTGTGCAATCGTCGGTGACTGATGTCGGGCTGGTTTGCAAAGTGGAGGAGATGATGCCGGCGGCTTTGCGTGAGAAACGCGCCCAGTGCAGCCTGCCTTTCTTCCGCAGTTCATGGGTCGCAGATTATCCTGATGCGGAGAATTATTTGTCGCTTTTCACGACCGAAAATTTTGCTCCGAAAGGTCCGAATTACACTCATTATTCCAACCCGAAATTTGATGAGCTTTACGCGAAAGCGATTGCCACTAACGACTTGAAAACCAGAGCCGAAATATATCACGAAATGGACTCTTTGATGATGACTGAGGCGCCTGTTGTGATACTGTTTTACGACGAGGTGCTGCGCTTTGTCAACAAAAGGGTGAGCGGATTCGACGGAAACCCCGTGAATTTGCTGGATTTGCGGAGAGTTAAGATTGATTGAAAAATTTTTGATAATCAGTGAATTTTGTGTTAAAAAATTTCGTAATTTTGCAGCGCTTTTTTGCGAAAAATAATTTGATATGATAAATATTACATTTCCTGACGGTGGAGTCAGACAGTTTGAAGCGGGCGTAACGCCAATGGACATTGCCAAAAGCATCAGCGAAGGCTTGGCTCGCAACGTGTTGTCAGCAAAGGTGAATGACAAGATGTGGGATGCACTTCGTCCAATCAACGAAGACGCTAATATTCAGTTGTTTACGTGGAACGACCCTGAGGGAAAAGCTACAGTTTGGCACTCATCGGCCCACCTCATGGCAGAGGCTATCGAGCAGCTTTACAAAGGCGTGAAATTCGGCATCGGTCCGGCTATCGAGAGCGGTTTCTACTATGACATCGACACCGGCGACATGACATTGACCGAAGAAGACCTCGTGAAGATTGAGAAAAAGATGCTCGAACTTGCCAAGGAAAAACAGGCATTTGAGCGTGTTGACGTTTGCAAGGCCGACGCTTTGAAATATTTCACCGAGAAAGGCGATGAGTACAAGGTTGAGCTTATCAACGAGCTTGAAGATGGTACCATAACATATTATAAATCAGGAAGTTTCACTGATTTGTGCCGCGGACCACATATCCCAGATACTTCATGCATCAAGGCTGTGAAGCTGACATCAATCGCTGGCGCTTACTGGCGTGGTGACGAGAACCGCAAGCAGCTGACACGTATCTACGGTATCACCTTCCCGAAGCAGAAAGAACTCGAGGAGTACCTCGTTCTTCTTGAGGAAGCTAAGAAACGCGACCACCGCAAACTCGGTCGTGAGCTTGAGCTGTTCATGTTCACCGACATGGTTGGCAAGGGCCTCCCGATGTGGCTCCCAAGAGGTACAGCTCTGCGTAACCGCCTTCAGGAATATCTCACAAAGATTCAGAAACACTATGGTTATGAGCAGGTTATCACTCCTCATATCGGAAACAAGAATCTTTATGTGACATCAGGTCACTGGGATCATTACGGCAAGGACAGCTTCCAGCCAATCACAACACCTGAGGAAGGTGAGATTTATTTGCTGAAGCCAATGAACTGCCCTCATCACTGCATGATTTACAAGTGGCAGCCACGTTCTTATAAAGACCTCCCGCTCCGTTTGGCAGAGTTCGGTACAGTGTATCGTTACGAGCAGAGCGGTGAGTTGCATGGCTTGACACGTGTCCGTTCGTTCACACAAGACGACGCTCACATTTTCTGCCGTCCTGACCAGGTGAAAGACGAGTTCATCCGCGTGATGAACATCATCGAAATCATCTTCAAGGCTTTGAATTTCCAGAACTTTGAAGCTCAGATTTCACTCCGTGACCCTAAGAATACCACGAAGTACGTCGGTACAGACGAGAACTGGGAGAGAGCAGAACAGGCCATCAGAGAGGCTTGCGCAGAGAAGAATCTTCCGGCAAGAGAAGAGCTCGGCGAGGCAGCGTTCTACGGTCCGAAGTTGGATTTCATGGTAAAAGACGCACTCGGTCGTCGTTGGCAGCTCGGTACCATCCAGGTTGACTACAACTTGCCAGAGCGTTTCGACCTCACATATATCGGCAAGGACAACGAGAAACACCGTCCGGTGATGATTCACAGAGCTCCATTCGGCTCAATGGAACGTTTCGTGGCTGTGTTGCTCGAGCACTGCGCCGGCGACTTCCCGTTGTGGCTCGCTCCTGACCAGGCTATCATCCTGCCTATCAGCGAGAAATATCAGGAATATGCCGAGAAGGTGTATGAGACATTGAAGAATTCGGAAGTCAGAGTGTTGCTTGATGACCGTAGCGAAAAGATCGGTCGTAAGATTCGTGACGCCGAATTGAAGAAGATTCCTTACATGCTCATCGTGGGCGAGAAGGAAGAAGGCGAGGGCCTTGTGTCAGTGCGTAAGCGCGGTACAGGCGACCTCGGTTCGATGCCAATCGCTGATTTCGCTAAGATGATTGAAAATCAGGTGGCAGAAGAGCAAAAAGTTGAATATTAAAATATTGTTAAATTAATATAGGAGATACATACCATAGCACTTCCAGTAAACAACGGAGGCAACCAGAACAGACCTCCGAAAAGCAAGCAGAACGATGATCCGCACAGAATAAACAACAGGATCACGGCACCAATGGTGAGAGTCGTCGGCGAGGCCGGTGACAACGAGATACACCCGATTCGCGAGGCCATCAGAATGGCTGACGAGGCAGGTCTCGATTTAGTGGAGATTTCACCAAGCGCAAATCCACCGGTCTGTAAGATCATGGATTACAAGAAGTTCCTCTTCGACCAGAAGAAGAAACAGAAAGAAATCAAAGCTAAGGCAACCAAAGTGGTTATCAAGGAGTTACGTCTCGGTGCTCAGATTGGCGACAGCGACTTTGAGTTCAAGTTGAACCACGCCAAGAAGTTCCTCGAGGACGGTGCTAAGGTGAAAGTCGATGTGTTCTTCCACGGACGTTCCATCGCCTACAAGGAGCAGGGAGAGCTGGTTTTGCTCAAGTTTGCTCAGGCTTTGGAGGATGTAGGCAAAGTTGAGTCGTTGCCGAAGCTCGAAGGAAAGCGCATGTTGATGATAATAGCTCCTAAGAAATAAGAAAGACACTCATTCGTAAAATTTAAAAAATAGTTTTAAAATGCCTAAAATGAAAACAAAATCCGCTGCCAAGAAACGTTTCAGAATCACTGGCACCGGTTTAGTCAAGAGAAAGCACGCTTATCACAGCCACATTTTGACAAAGAAGACCAACAAACGTAAACGCGCTTTAGGTCATCAGACAATTGTGGAGCCAGCTAACATGGCAGCTGTAAGAGAAATGCTTCTCATGTAATCAACAAAATTGTTTAACTCTTGTTAGAGCGGAAGAAAGTTCCCGGGAAGATGCGGGGCGCTCTAACGGATAAAAATTAGAAAATTATGCCAAGATCAGTAAATGCAGTTGCTTCAAGAGCAAGACGCAAAAAAGTATTAAAACAGACGAAGGGACAGTTCAGCGCACGTAAGAACGTCTGGACAGTGGCCAAGAACTCTTGGGAAAAGGGTTTGACCTACGCCTATCGTGACAGAAAGGCCAAGAAACGTGATTTCAGAAGCCTTTGGATTGTACGTATCAACGCTGCCGCACACGAGTACGGTATGACATACAGTACATTCATGGGTAAGATTCATGCTGCCAACATCGACTTGAACCGCAAGGTTTTAGCCGACCTGGCTTTGAACAACCCGGAAGCTTTCAAAGCTATTGTTGAAAAAATAAAATAATGTTTTCAAAGAATGAGTGGTAAAGAAAGCCCGCAGGGATGCGGGCTTTTTTTTGTTATGCCCTGACGGGCGGTTTTTTCTTGTTCTTTCCCTTGATGGAAAGAACCAAAGATCAAGCGCAAAAATAAGCTCGAACCGCACTTTTTGCGCAGGCCACCGCACCGCGAAGCGACGTGGGGGAGATGCCTGCGGCATTATTTCCAATATAATGTTTGAGTTTCCGCTGCCATGGGACTGCTTTCAGATGCTGATTTATATTGATTTAAGATTGTTATCACATCTTCATCAAGAGCAACTGAAATAAGAGCCAGAGTTTTCAAAGTGAAATTGTGAGTGCCACCGAGCCAGCGAGAAACTTCAGCTTCGGTCTTGCCTGTTTTTCGTGCTAAATCACGTTGTGTCATGCCTCTTTTTTGAAGCATTCTGTTGAGTTTTTCAGCAATGGCATCTGAAAAACGGAGCTGTGTTTTCAGTTCAATTGGAGTTTCATCAACTATCTGATGAAACAGTTTTTGTCCTTCCAAGTCTTGTTTCATAAGGTTTTGCGGAACCTTTGTCATATTTCTAACTTTTTTACGTTGCAAAAATAATAAAATTTTTTAAAAGTTTACTTTATAAAGTAAGTTTTTTTAATCATATAATTACTATCTACCGCCTCTTGTTTCAGTTTTGATTGATTCATAATGAGTTGGTAAGTTTTTCAAGGTGAAAATTTTGCACCTTGAAAGTTGGGTGTCGTAAATTGATAAACCGTTGTTATCCATAGTTTTTTATTTTAATTTTTTAATAATAAGTTATCCTTTCGCCATTCTGCGAACTCCCAATCCCATTAGTATTTTGTTTTACGATGCTCTTTAGTTATGGTTCAATAACTGGGGCAAAGATAAACAAAAAATCCTTGGTTGTCAATTATTTTTTAAAGTATGTATCTTTTTGATGATACTATGGAGAATGTTTAATTCTGGTGTTTAGGTTGGGATAAGTGTAACAACAGTTTTATTGATTGATTCACTATCAATGTGTTTTATGGATTCAAGTTTATTAACAATTTGTTTGATCCATTCATTAAAAGCAATAATTTCTGATGTGTGGCCGAGCTTTGAGAGTGACCAGAGTGTGAGCCCAATCGTGCTGTATTTGTAATCACGAAAAACGATGTGGCCTTGGAGATTGCGGATAAAGTAAAAATGCCAGTTCAACTCGTTGTTTATGACCCAACGGAGGGATGCAGATGCCTCTTCTTCAGTGATGGAGCGGTCGGCTTTAGCTGAGATATAGGCGATTTGGAATGGCGTTAGCCTGCCTTTTGGAAGAGTATAGTTTTTGTCTTCGCAGACTTTGATTAGTAATTGTGGATAGGCCACGTCGTCGATAACTCCATCACTATAGCTTTCAAGTTCATTGATTTTTGCTTTCATATACTCAATGGAATCGAACTGGAGGATGACTTTCAGAAGCTTGTAGTTTTCAATGTCTTCTTCCCAATAGCGTTTGACGATGTCGAGGTATTTGTCTTTCCAAAACAGCTGGCCGACTAGATCAAATGTTTGATCCAGATAAGTGACGGTGTCGGCATAGTCTTCGACAAAGTATTTGGAGCACCACACGACATCGTTTTTTGTGCCTTTTTTCATGAAAGTTTCGATGATATGCTCTTGGTCGGAATACGACTGGCCATCGAACCGTTTCTGAATCTCACGACGTGTTGCCTGCAAATGTTTACCTCGGCTATTTGTAAACTCATTGAGTAGCTGTTGGAGCGGAGCGTTTACGTGTTTTGCAGTATCTTTTGCGGGTTTGGGATTGATGAGATTGTTGGTGTAAAGCCACAAATCTTCATTGGTGGTGTTGTCGCGAATTTCGATTAACTGATCTTGTGGCAATGCATTAACCAGGTGCTTCAGGATGTCGAAGCTTGAGCTGGGGTTGTCGAGGAGGTATTTTGAGAGTTCCATGTTAAACAATTTTTTAACATGGCAAAAATAGAATAGGCTTCCGCAAAAAGAATGTGGAAGACTTGATAATAATTCACAAAGCTAAATACTATTTTTGAGTAAGCTTGTGTTTTTCAATTATTTCCAAGCCTATTGTGTAGATTGGACATATGGTCTCATCTGACAATTTCTTACAAAGGTTTTCTTGAAAATTGCTGGTTAATTCATCAAGGCTAAACGGAATATCACAACTGCTGTAATGCCAAAATTTTTGATATTTCTTTAAGCCTTCCATGGATTTGTTGCTTTCATTTTTTTCAACCCAATCAATCATATCGCCTTGAATTTCCAATATTGCTTGTATCCTGCTACCGTTTTTATCGAAATTCCACAAGCGGTCATATACCAAAGTAATCATGATGTGTCCATCATATCCTTTATATGGGAAATAAATGTATTCGTTGTTTTTACATTTATCCACATCAAGAGCTAGATTATATTTACGAAGAAGAGGTTTGAGAATCTCTTTGTTCTCTAATGAGTCAGATATATATTCAATAACATGCCTTTTGATTTCAGACAATTGATTGATTTTCTTCCGATTATCATCTTTAAAATAGAAGTTTATTTCGTCAGTATTCATGTCATTTGTTTTGTTTGTGATGTTTTGTGAAAATTCCTGCAGCAAATAAAGATGTTGAAGATTGGCATCTTTTTTGTATTCCGGCAATACTTTACCGATTTCTACCATTAAATCCTGATGTGTTATGCTAAAAAGTTTATCACTTGGGATTTTATTTGCTCTTTTATATAGTTTTAGATTATATCTCTGTAGGCCAAGAACTATAACAATAACATCAGAATAGCCTTTATCTTGGACTTTGGTATAATACAGGTTTAAATCATTGTTTAAGATATGGTTGACTTTGTTCTCAATGATAATGGCTCGACCGTTTCTATTATCACAAAGTAACAAATCGATTCGTTTCTCATTGACAGAGAATTCTCTTGTAACAGAAAACGATTCAAGATATCCAGGCTTTATGCCAATAAGTGATTCCAAACTTCGAATAAATAAATCGCCCAACAGGTGTTCTTCATTTATTGTGAAGAAGAATTGGTAGATATCTGACCACAAATTTTCATGATGTTTGATACCTGTGATATCCATCAACGTTCGTTTTTTTGGCGGTCGCACTGGGATTTTTTTCAAATTATCCAGCCAATTTTGTAATTCGTTATAATTCATGGTTCATGTAATTTACAATGCAATAATACCATTATCTTGTGCTAAATCAATGTGGAAGCAATGATTATTTATAAATTTTTCTCATAAGTTCGATTTCTTCCTTAATCTCTTTGCGGAATGAGGCTGGCTCGAGGACTTCGATGTTGCTCATGTATGAATGGACTTTCTGTTTGAAATCGAGGGTTGGGCAGATATAGTATGAAAAGACTGTGTAGTCGGCATCGTCTGAGACAATTTTCTGAGAATGATGAAGTGGCAAGGTTTTCAAGTACTGGGCTTGGAAATGGTTTGCCTTCAGTACCACTCGCTGGATTGGGGTTTCATCTTTGATGATGCCATAGCAGCCGCTGAAGAAATCGTTGATGGAGAAATCGGACGGCATGCGGAAGGTGATGCTGTTTTTCTGCAGGCTGGTGATGCGGTCGAGAGCAAAGGTGTGGAGCGTGTCGTTTTCGGGATTGCGAGCCAGCACATACCAGCGACGCTGGAAGATTTGGACTCCGTAGGGCTCCATGTTTTTGTACAGCTTCTTTTCATCGGAATAAAATTTCTGATATTCCATATCGAAAGTGCAGCTGTTGTTCATTAGATCGATGATGTCGATTAGCGTGTCTTGACTTGCAGGGATGTCTTCGAGACCGATGCGGTCTTTCAGGCTTTTGCTTTGGCCGATGATGTTGTTGAGATTGAAGGTGTTGATGAGCCAACGCAACACGAGGTTCTGATTTCGTAATTCTTCACGGTCATTTATGTAATAACGATTGGTTTTGCGGTCGCAGCAGATCTCGACGTTGAAGGTGTTCTGGATTTCTTCTTTGTGTTGCTCGAATGTGCGCTTCGGGTAACGCTCGCCATCTGAAAGAAGGTCGTAGCGTTGCCATTTCTCGTTGATTTCATCGAATGTGATGCCTGATTCGCCGGCACGATAGATGGTATCGAGCAGCCAGACGTAGCGTTTTATTTTATCGACTATCATGGTTGGAGTTTTTGCGAGGTAAAATTAGTAATTTTTTAGCTTGTGCAAGAATTTTGTGGAAGAAAAATTTACCTCGCTTTCTCCGTTCAAACATTTCAAGTCATTATCTCACTCCCAAAATAAACCGAATTCGCAACTTCCATGCCGTCCTCAGAGATGAAGCCAAGATAGAGGTGAATGGTGTCGCCAATCCAGTCGGAGGGAAGGGGTAAAGCGACTGATTTGCTCGACCTTGTGGAGGCTGCGATTTCAAATATTGCCTGGCTTTTTGAAACATTATAAGCCAACGGCATCGACAAATCGGTGGCATTGGCTGAGCCTTCCGCGCTGTTATCGGTCCAAGTTATTGTCACACAATGTTCTGAAATTGTGGCAACGACATCTTTCGGCGGTGTCAAATCGCCACGTGACACAAGTACTCGCGAATAATTTATCTCAACGTCAGGATAACTGCCGCCGACAGCGTTTTTAACAACATACGAAACCGCCGCGTTGAAAGCCGACTTCTTTACAGCATAGGTCTTATAACCGACACGAATGTAATCTTTAATCGGTGTCAAAAACTCCATCGCCTTGTTGAATTTCGCCCGTTGCTGAAGCTGCCGCGGCGTGCGAGCGTCGTTGAAATGCTGAGGAAGACTGCGCATATAGCTGATGCCATTCCATGAGGAACCGATAACCGTTCCAACCTTGCCTGAAAAGCCCCCGAGGACTCCTTTTCTGATTTTTCCCATAATTTTTTATTTTTGTTTAACGATTTAAATTTTAAAACCGCAACAAAAATATATAAAAATTTTTTAGAAAATCAAATTCGGTTTTAAATGCGCTTCTTTGCCTGATTATGCATGATTTTTCCATGTTTTGCAAGGTTGCAAGTTCGCACAAAATTAATACCAAGTTCGTACCAAGTTCGAATGAAACTATAGTAATTAGTCCGAACTTGATACGATATGTGACTTATATTCAATGAGTTAAGTGCAAATGTTAAAATTTATTAACATTTAAAAAAGCATTAAATCTCCCAAAAACAGTTTGTAAATGGCTGAAATACAATTATTTAGAACGATGTTGAAAACTTAGTCGTTTTTCGTACGACTAATTCGTTTGAAGGGTCGTATATTTGGCGCTTTATTATTATAAATCTTTTACGAATATGACACAGATACCTGATTTTATCGAAACAAATTTGCAAGGGACAAATTTATGGTTTAGAATTCCAACAAATCCTATTAAAGAGATTCGTGGTGAAAAACGTAAGATAATTAAAGACGCTTACAAGGCTTTGTTGTCAAAATTAAACGGCAATAACTTCATAAAAAATGATTTTCTTGATGAAAATATCTATATAATTTGGAAGGAAAGCTTTCAGAAAGCATCAAATAACGCTACACGATATTGGCAAACGACTTATGCAGTGCTTAAATTACCCGATGTTTTGAAATATGCCAAACCATTTGATGAGAATTACAGGAGTTTTGACATTAAAGACGGTAATCAGAAGAAAAACCGCTATGTTGAGCTGATAAAACTGAGATATACATTCAATAGTAAAACGGAAGATTACAAGAATTTCACGATTGAAGTGGTGATAGGTAAGAAAAGCGATGGTCGAAACGTCCAATACAGCCTGGAGTATATAAAAAAAGCGTGTAGTTAATCCATGCATAAGCCGATCTACACGTTTTTAGTCGTAAAAATGCAGTTAATCCATGCAAAAGCCGATCTGCGATTTTTTACGCTGCAAAAATACGCAAAATTGCATTACGACAGTGCAAAAATTTCAAAAAAATGCATCATGACCGTGCATTTTTATCCTTGATGCGTCTCCCTTAGCAAATCATTAACCGTTTTTACTGGGTTGAACGTCAGAATAGGGACTTCGACGAAGATGGTGGTCCAGTCGGCCATGGCGCCGTTCCAGAGGCCGGGGAGCTCCATGGCTTTCAGGTCTTTACCGTCTTTCGACTTCATCGAGATGAAGCCGGTTTCCGGGTCAACGTAATCCGGAAGGTTGAACGAGTTGCCCTTGAAATCCTGGGTGGCGCAGACCAAATCCACTGGGTTGAAGTGGGTGGAGGAGCGGAACATCGCCTCCTGTTTCTCGTTTTTGTGGTCAATCTGTGACGACTCGACAATCTGAAGCGAGATCTCGTCGCTGCTGTTGCGAGTGAAATAAGGACCTCCGCCAGGCTCGCCCTCGTTTTTCACCATGCCGCACACGCGCATCGGGCGGTTGAGCTTGCCGTAGAGGAAGTCGATCTTCTCTATTTCGTTGTAGGTGCTGAAGAAATCGGGGATGTCGATCATCAGCTTGTTTTTCGCAAAAGCGGTGATTTCGTTGAGTTCCTCGTTGGTGACATTGCCGTCGTCGAGCATCTCGAGGTATTCGAACTGTTGCTGCTGGAGACGGAAGAGATAGCCGCCAAGCACCTTTTTATATTCGTAAGTTGTCGCCTTGAAACGGTCGGGAACCACGTTGTCGATATTCTTTATGAAGATGATTTCCTTGTGTAAGTCGTTGAGGTTCTGTATCAAAGCACCGTGACCGCCCGGACGGAACACCAATTTGCCGTCCTTGTCGCGGAACGGCTCGTTGTTCATATCGACGGCGATGGTGTCGGTTGAAGGCTTCTGCACCGAGAAACCGATTTTGTACTTTATGCCGAACTGTTTCTCGTATTTCGGCAGCACGTAATTCACAATCTTCTTAAAGATATCGATATGCTCTTGCGACACGGTGAAATGCAGCTTCGCCACCTCGCCGTTGTTGCTGTATTCAGCAGCTTCCACGAGATGTTCCTCCATCGCGAGACGAGCAGAATCGCCATATTTGTGGAATTTCAACAAAGCCTTCGGAAGGTTGCCGTAATTCATGCCGTCGGCGTTGAGCAGGGTATCGACAATCTCTTGATACTCTTTGTTTTCCATCATCTTTTCGATATTCTTGCCCTTAGCTTGAAGCTGGCATTTCAAGTCATTGAAAAATGCGAAATTATGAATACCTTTTATAAAAGTCTCGACCGCATCTGGCTTCATGGCGTAGAGGTCCTTAAACATTCGGCTCGCCGCGCCCGAAGCAGGCACAAATTTGATGATATCGTAGTATTTTTTGTCCTCGTCGAACTGCCTGACAAGGTCTTTTATCTCATTTTCATCGAAACGGACGATACCTTTTCCAATTGTAGCAGGTGCGATAAGATCGCTGAAAGCAAATCCGTTTTTAAACTGAACTATCTGATTTTCAACTTGTTGAGCTGAAATTCCTAAAGCTTCGAGTTGCTGTTTGTCGGCAGAAGAGAGTGTTGTCATAATTCAAAAATTTTATCCTTACAAAGTTAAAGCATTTTTGGAGAAAAAAGAAAAATTTTTTGAAAAATATTGACAAAGTTCAAAAATCGGTGTAATTTTGCATGAAATAATTTGAATATTTTTGGTTTAGATTAGAATAAAAACATTAAAAATTACCACTATGAACAAGAAGATTGAAGACGCTATCAATGCGCAGATTAATGCTGAATTATGGTCGGCATACCTTTATTTATCAATGGGAACCAACTTCCGTGCGAAGGGTTTGGACGGCATCGCCAACTGGTTTGAGGTCCAGTTCAAGGAGGAGCAGGACCACGCCATGATTTTCTACAAATACATGCAGAGCCGTGGCGCACGCGTGGTTTTGAAGCCTATCGCGAAGGTGCAGACCGATTGGAAATCACCAGTTGAGGCATTTGAAGATACACTCGCTCACGAGAAGAAAGTGACCGAAATGATTCACAACATCAACAAACTCGCAATCGAGGCTAAGGACTATGCAACACAGAACCGCATGGTGTGGTTTGTCGACGAGCAGGTTGAAGAAGAGGAAGAGGCAGGCAAGAACCTCGAGGCTTTGAAGGCCATCGGCGACAACGCCCTCGGACTGTTTATGTTCGATAAGGAATTGGGCGCAAGACAGTATCATCAGGCATCAGCGCTGAAGTAAGACATTAGACTTTAGACCTTAGACTATAGATTGAAAAGATTATTGGTATCATTCTCGAATTACTCTCAGTACCCTGTGGTAAGTCGTAATTCTGCGAATGACACCAATAATCTTTTTGTTTTTATTAACGTTTACGTAAAATAATACGATTCAATTCCAATCCCAACGGCTCGAGCGGATTGCAGCGTTCTGCCTGATCGAGAACGATATAATTATATCCTTCTTTTATTAATAAGGTGCCGAAATAGGAAGTCTGCAGCATACGGTCAACGCCAGGAAGCACACGTGTGGTTGAGACTCCATTGCAGGTGAGAGTGTATTCTTTGGCGTCGTTTTCGGGTTTATAGACGATGAAAATATCGTATTCACCGGAGGTTTGGGAATCGAGTTGCCATGAGAGCCAAGAATTGGGCTGCACGCTCATGTAGCCGGTGCCGTCGATGGCGGCGTGAGGCTTGCAATCTTGAGGCGTCAGAGTGGGGATGTGACCGTCTTTGCCGACGCCGATGATGCAATCGATAGGGCAGGGCTGCAGATGCTCTAAAGTATCGGGATGTGCTTTCAGGAAATCGCCGATTCCATTTAATACATCTCTTTCATAATCAAGGACTTTACCGGTGCCGTCAGGACCGATGTTGAGCAGAAGATTTCCGCCATTAACGACTGTTGTAAGCAGGCGTTGAGTCTGAGTTTCAATCTGTTGACCAAGTTCAGGACGCTCAATCCACGATTTGTAACCCCATGAATTATAAAGTGATGCTGGGTTGTCCCAATAGATATCGCCGTATGACGAGATATTGCCGTTGTCGGGAAGAGTCATGTAATCGCCCATGTTGTTCATGATGCGGCCGTTGATAAGGCATTGAGGCTGAATGTTTTTCACCGTCTCGCGGAAACGGCGGCTCTGTTCGAGGGTGACGAGTCCCATATCGAACCACATGGTGTATATTTCGCCGTAGTTTGTGAGCAGTTCAGTGATTTGAGCCACGATATAATCTTCAAGTTCGGGCGTGATAATCTCGAGAGGCGAATAAACCTGATTCACGTGTTCGGTGCAATTTGTCGTTGAATCCGGATCGAGGTGCGGAATTCCGTGAGGGAAATGCCAGTCGGGGAGGGAGTAGTAGAAACCGAGTTTCATCCCATGACGATGGCAGGCGTTGGCGAGCTCTTTCACGATGTCTTTGCCGTATGGCGTGAAGTCAACTATATCATAATCAGTTGTTTGCGTGTCGAACATGCAGAATCCGTCGTGATGCTTCGTGGTGAAGACGATATATTTCATGCCGTTGTTTTTGGCGAGCAGCACAATCTCATCAGCGTTGAAATCGGTAGGGTTGAATTCCCTTGCCACCGCCTCATATTCAGGAATGGTAATCCTCGCATGGTTCATTATCTGCTCGGCGTAATAAGGAATTTTTTCGCCTTTCCAGATGCCGCCTAATTTTGAATACACACCGAAATGAATAAACATCCCGAAATGGTCGTTGCGGAATTCTTGCAATGTGGTTTCGGTTTGTAGAGACGTTTCCCGAAACGTCTCTTTCTCATCATTGCACGAAACGGCAAACAATGCTAGGATTATTGTGATTATCAGGATTGATATTAGGGATTTTTTCATAATGAAATCAATTATTTTTTCTTTTTCGGTTTCTGAAATGCCAATTCCTTGCAGGTTGTTTTAACCAGTTCCGACATGTAATCGCGGTCATCGACATCTTCAATGAAGAAATAGTCTTTCGCTCCGTCGTATGGTGGGCGCATATCGACAATGCGGAGCATAGCCCGACCGACTTCCGTCGGTTTCAGATAGAAACAATTATCGCAAATGAGGCCAAAGATAACGCCGTCGCAATAGATGCCGTAGTCGCCGAACATCTTTTTGACCATTATTTCGCCAGCCCCTTCGCACTGGTCAGCGATATATTGTACATAATTGGGATTGCTTGCCATGATAAGTTTTTTGTAAAATCATGTTGTATTACAAACTTAAAACAAACGAATCAGAGAATAACGCCCACTTTATCAAAACTAATGTTGTAAACAAAATGAAATTATCTGTTAGAGTATATTTAACTGTGTTTTTAGATTTGTTATTTCTTGTTTTAGTTGCGTTGAGTTTAATCGTGTTGATAGTCTTGATGATATGGAAGAGATTTTTAACATTAACTGCAATGTAATATTGAGTTTGATATTATATCTTCTTATGAATGAACATATATTGGATATAGAAACAGCAGCTGTAGAAAATGCTATACTAAAGTTCATTTCAGATTCTGCATCGGTCAAAGCATATGTAATAGCGTTGATAAGATGCTCGTCTCGTTGTTTTTTTAAATTTTGTATTTCCATATTAAGAAAATACTTCTTTTGCGGGTTGTAATAATAATTACTATCTTGTAAAGAAGAATAACGACTATTAATATCAACAAGTTGTATCTCGAATTCTTTTTGAGATATTTGTTGTTGTATATTTTGAGCCGTTGTTAATTCATTTGACGAATTAATAAAAGAAATGTTATTCATTTTTTTCGCCCTCCTCTTTTACTTGAGATTGTATACCTTTTTCTTCCATAAGCGCTTTAAAGCTTTCAATAAATGTGTCAAGTAATTGTATTTTTTCATTAATTTTCAAATCATAATCGGAATTTATTTTTACCAATTGTTGTTTGTATAATTCTGTTGATTGCTCCCTAATATTATTTATTTCTTCTATTGATAAATATGCTTTTTTAATGGCTTCGTCTATTGTATCAATACGCTCATTTGCTTGCTTGCTAGCGTTCTCTGTTGTTTTAGCTATTATTTGTTGCTGCTCGTCAGTAAATGCTTTTAATCTTTTCCTAGTATCAGATAATAATGTTTCTCCATTACTTTTAACGGTTTCAATGGCGTTTTTTCCTTCATCCGTTAGTTTGCGTATATCCCTTACACCTTCGTGACCTTGTTTGACAAGCTCGTCCATCTTAAAAATACTATAGAAACTAAAGACAAGAAAAAGTATTGTCAAAACAGCAGCCCAAATTGTAATGTTACTATACTCATGCTCTACTTTGTTCAAATGAAGTTCTAATAACTTATTTGTTTGACCTTTCAATAATTGTTCTTCTGCACATATCAACAAAGAATCATGTCGTATTTTTCTGTCGTATTGTTCGTGTAGTTGCCTCATGTCATCGAAATAAGATGTGATGATTTTTGACAAATTGTTATATTGTTCTTTTGAAATCCCTCTTTTAGAATTTAGTGTTGATTTTATTAAAGAATCAGTTGATATTTTCGTGCTAAGTGAGTTTAGGTCTAATATATATCGTGTATTATAATTTACCATATTAAAATATAAACTATCAGCTTGTTTTATATGTTGTTCATAACTATGTATGATGTTTTCTTGAGATTTATGAGATTCTCTATTTGCAAGAATAAGGAAACCAATAAAAGCAAGTGTAAAAATTGTAAGAATTATAAGGAATAAATGTCCATATTTAGGGACGTTTGTTTCTTTGGATTTTTTATTAGGACTGTTTGGGCAATCTGTTGTCGGTGTGTTGTTTTGTTCAGCCATATTAAGTATAATTAATCATTGCAAAAATAACAAAAATGTTTTAACAAACAAACGACAATTAAAAATAATCAAAATAACTGCGAGAATTCAAAATAATTTGTAAATTTGCGCTGATAAAATAAGAAAAAATGAAGAAATAGAAATAAGTATTATTTGTAAATAAGCGTTTCCGCTTTTCATAGTATACCCGAAATCGCCAATTTCAAACGTACTACACGTGAAAGCATGAAACGCTCACGGTTTTGCCGTGGGCTTTCTTGTTTGTAGTACAGGTTTTGGCGAACCTCGGGTATAAACAGAAGCTCGCGGTTTTTTATTTGTCAAATTGCAATTAATAATTAAAAATTATTCGATATGAAAAAAGTATTTACATTAATTCTGGGTTTGATGTTATCAATGATATCATTTGCCCAAAAGACAGTCGCGGTTTACGTGACAGCAAGCGAAGGCGTTCCACAAGAAACAAAAAGAATTTTAGGCAGTGAATTGGTAGCTGCCATTACAAGAAATCCAGATTACGTGGCAATTGAAAGAACAGATGATTTCTTGGCACAAGTATCGCAAGAGCAAGGTCGATATAATAATATTGATGATAAAAAGTTGTTTGAACTCGGTCAGAAATATGGTGCAAGCAATGTTTGTGTAGCAGAAATAACAAAATTCGGTGATGAATATTACATTGTTTCTCGTCTTTTGGATATAAGAACTCAAAGAGTTTGGAAAACAGCAAGGAAATCATCAGAATTGAAATCGTTGGGAGAGCTTATGTCTGTTTCTGAAGCGGTGGCAGATGAATTAATAGGAAATACAAAAGAATTCTCCACATATGCATATGGTGATAATGGTGGAAACGAGAGTTTTATTGTTAAAATTGTGAATAGAGATTCTTACACTATCGTAAGTATGAAATACGTATCAGTAAGTCCGAATGCAAGAATTGGCATTAATCGGGGTACATATATTGAAGATATAGATACTCACGAAAAGTATTATTTAGTTGATGCATCAAATATTAATATCATGGATTCTGGTAATACACGATATACATCAATTGGGAAAGGTATTTGGGAGTATTCATTTATTTTTAATAGAATAACAGAAGATACCAAGCACATCAGAATTATTGAGCCAAATGGTTGGGCATATAAAGATATTGTTTTAAAACCTTATGGAGATGAAAATACATTTGTGTTTGAGGATAATACTCAAAAAGTTTATGATGATTTATTAGAACAAGAACGAATAAGACAACAGCAAATAGAGGAACAATATTCTCAACAAGAATATTCTACATGTGCTTATGGAGATAATGGCAATAATCAAAGCTTTTTAATTAGTTTGGAAAATAAAGACAACTACACAAAAGTCACATTCAAATACTTGTCATTATCAGACACTCAAGTAATTGGTATAGGTGCGGATTCATACATCGAGGATATAGTAACAGGAAGACATTATAAACTAAAAAATGCTTCAAATATTAATATAGTTAAGATATACTCGGATAATAAAGATTATAAACATATCGGGAAGGGTATATGGGAATATTCTCTGTTTTTTGAAAGGATTCCAGAAAGAACAAGATCAATAAAAATAATTGATAAAAACAGTTATAAAACAGGATGGATATATAATGATATAGTGTTGAAACCTTATGGTAAGCCAGATTATTATGTTTTTAAAGATGATACCGATTCTGAGTATAAGAAATTACAGGACTCTTATGTCTATTATATAAATTTTGAAAACAGACACTCGGATCCAAGAAACATTTATATTAACGGTAAATATATAGGACAGGTAAAAGGTTATGGATATAAAAAACTAACAATATCAGTAGATGATTATGGCCATCTTGAATCAATTCAAGCTAGTGGTTATTTAGTCTCACCTAATAAAGAATCATGGAATGTACCTAAACAAACCAAAGGAACAACTATAAATCTGAAAAATTAAAGTACATTCTAAAAATCGAGTCAGATATTTCTGACTCGATTTTTGGTTCAACATATTACGTCCTGCACATAAAACTGCTGTAGAATTGTTATAAAAGATCTTGCCAAAACCAAAATTTTCTGTATCTTTGTACCCGATTTTGAATCAAAACTAAAGAGCATCGTAAAACAAAATACTAATGGGATGGGGAGTTCGCAGGATTGCGAAAGGAATTTTTATTGTTTAATGTTTAAAAATTAAATGTATGGCAAAAAAAGAGTTTTACGAGAAAAATGGCATAAATAAAACGAATAAAAAATTCATTCCTCAACGAGGAGATTATAGAAACCTCAGGGTTTATCAACTTGGAAACTGCATTTATGCGCTAACATACGCGTTTGCGCATCGGCATCTGGAAAAAGGCGACCGCACAAGAGATCAGATGATTCAGGCGGCTCGAAGTGGAAAACAAAACATTGCCGAAGGCAGTGTGGATGGCGCCTCATCGGCTGAAATGGAAATCAAACTGACGATTGTCGCGAAAGGCAGTATGCACGAGCTTCGGATAGATTATGAAGACTTTTTACTTGCTCGCGGTCTTAAAAAATGGTCAATTGATGATCCGAGGACACTGCAAGTGAGAATTTATTGCAAAAAGCACATGGATCCTGAAGAATATCGCTTGGCTGTGGAGACGCGCTCGGCGGAAACTATTGCAAATATTGCGATAACAATGCTGCATCAGTTTGATGTGATGATAACAAGTTTGATAGAATCGCAAAAGAGGCGGTTTTTGCAAGAGGGCGGAATTAAGGAGCAGATGTATAAGGCGAGGGTGGAGAAGAGGAGCTAATCAAAGTTCTCGGAGTGATTGGAGAACTCTGAGTGCTCTGAGAACTCCGAGCTAGAAAAACGCAGAGCCGCGCTACAGGGTGCCCCTACTTCCTACTATTCACGTCATCATACTCCTCCTTCTCGAACTGCCTTACCACATACGAGCAGACCGCATGGATTTTGAGGCCATTTTCTCTGGCGTATGCCACGGCAGCGTCAAGGAGCGCCTTGGCGATGCCTTTGCCTTGAAACGCTGGCTCAACAACGGTATGCATGATAGCAAAAACTGATTCGTTCATCCATTCGTATGAAATGTATCCCATCCGTTTGCCGTTTTCCTCGGCAATGAAGAAGCCGTCTTTTGAATTGTTTTTCTGAATGATTTCCATTATTTGTTCAGTTTGTAAGTTAAAGCTCCCGAAGGGCATAATTTGATTTGGGCTATCAGTTCTTCGGTTGTCGCGTTTTGCGGCTTGCACCACGGACGCTCGTTCACGTTGTAAACCTTTGGCAATTGATACACACAGACTCCGGCGTGTGTGCATTTTTCCGGCTGCCAGATGATGGTGAGCTCGTCGGTTTTGTATTCTTTAATCATAGTTGTGAATTTATTTGCAAAGATATAAAAAATCCTTATCCCAGCCTCCCGAAATCGCTCCAGCCTGATTGCATCTTGCCGTTGTGACAGTCTTCAACAAACTTTTTCAACATTTTGAAGGCGTATTCTTGGCGTTTTGTATTGTAATAATGCTGTATGCGGTCAACCTTGATGCGGCGGTAGTTTTCGGGGAACGAAAGATAGTTTTTCCAAGCCGGCTCGTCGGCTTTGATAGCCTCGATAACCCAATCTTCATAGACGAAACGCGACGGGTCGATGTCGGGGATTACGGCGAGTCCTGCTGGAGTCATCTCGCCGGTTTCGACGAGGCGGCGGCAGCGCACGAGGTTCTGCTCGCACCAGTTACTGCCTTTGCGGCGCGGCGTGAAGTGCTGGATCGGCTTCCCGTCGTCGATGCGCTTCATGGTGCTGTCTATCCATCCGAAGCAGAGCGCCACCTCGACGGCATCGACATAGCGGACCACGCCAGGACAGTCGGCTTCGGCGCGGTTGATACGCAGCCAAAAATCCGATGCTTTATCGTGGTTTTCGAGATACCACTGGTAAAGCTCTTCGCGTGAATGGATGTCGAGTAGGGTGGTGATTTCCATTTTCTATTTGCACAATCTTTCAATCAGCTCGGAATGCTGTGGAAACTGCTTCAACAACTCTTTTTTGTCAGCCAATTCGAAGTTCTCGAAAGTGAAAGCAGGAGCGACGGCGCAACCTTCGAGCGAAAACCCTTGTTTTGACGGGATTTCGGCGGCAAACCATTGCTCTGGCTGGATTATGACCTGCATCTCGCTTTCGGGCGATAGGCTGTGAACGCTGAATTTTCCATCGGTGTCGATGACATAGATGTTGAGCGGCTCGCCAGCATGATAATACCAGATCTCGACAACATCGTGCAAACGGTGAAAAGCCGAAATGTCGTTGGCTGTCAGCATGTAATAGATGGTCGAGATTGCCTTCTTACCTGATTCGTCATTTCCGAAAAGCTGGCGGTAGTAGCCTCCTTCGGGATGGGGAAGGAGACCGAGATTGGCGATATAGTGTGCAGAATTGAGGTTGTTTGCCATGATGAAAATTTTTTGCAAAGATACATAAAAGACCTTAGACTCTAGACCTTAGACGTTAGTTTTTGACAAAAAAAGAAAGGCCGTCTTGCGACAGCCCTTCTAAGGTCTAAAGTCTAACGACTAAAGTCTTATTCAGCCTTTCCGCCTTTTTCCTCTTTCTCGAGGTTTTCTTTCAATGTTGCGAGAACATCGAGGTCGCCGAGAGTTGTGCGCTCAACGTTGTCGTTGATCTGCTTCACGGCACGCTTGGTGTTCTTTGCAGCTTTCTCCTTCTCAGCTGACTCTGCTTCTGCTGCAGCGTTCTGCTTGTCTTCCCAGATGCGTGAGTGTGAGAGGATGATCTTCTTGTTTTCCTTCGAGAACTCGATGACCTTGAAATCCAAAGTCTCGTCAACCTTAGCGGTTGTGCCGTCTTCTTTCTTCAGATGACGGTTCGGGCAGAAACCTTCAACACCGTATGGCAATGAGACGATGACGCCCTTGTCGCTTGTGCTGATGATTGTACCCTGCTGGATTGAACCGACTGTGAAGATGCTTTCGAACACATCCCATGGGTTCTCTTCAAGCTGCTTGTGGCCGAGGCTCAAGCGGCGGATCTCCTGATCCACATCGAGGACCACGACATCGATCTTGTCACCGATCTTGGTGAACTCTGCCGGATGTTTGATCTTCTTCGACCAGCTGAGGTCAGAGATGTGAATCATACCGTCAACGCCTTCTTCAAGTTCGACGAAGATGCCGAAGTTAGTGAAGTTGCGCACTGTGGCGGTGTGTTTTGAACCCTTTGGATAACGCTCCTGGATGTTCTCCCATGGATCCGGGACGAGCTGCTTCATACCGAGGCTCATCTTGCGCTCTTCGCGGTCGAGTGTGAGGACCTTAGCTTCAACTTCGTCGCCAATCTTCAGGAAGTCCTGAGCTGTGCGGAGGTGCTGTGACCATGACATTTCTGAAACATGGATCAAGCCTTCAACGCCTGGAGCGATCTCGATGAACGCGCCGTAGTCGGCCAAGACAACGACTTTACCCTTAACGACATCACCAACTTTGAGGTTCGGGTCGAGAGCATCCCATGGATGTGGGGTGAGCTGCTTGAGACCGAGGGCGATGCGTTTCTTGCTGTCGTCGAAGTCGAGGATAACGACCTTGATCTGCTGGTCGAGCTGGACAATCTCCTTAGGATCGTTGATGCGGCCCCATGAAAGGTCGGTGATGTGGATAAGACCGTCAACACCGCCGAGGTCGATGAACACGCCGTAGTTGGTGATGTTCTTGACAACGCCTTCGAGAACCTGACCTTTTTCAAGCTTGCTGATGATTTCGCTCTTCTGCTGCTCGATTTCGTCTTCGATGAGGGCTTTGTGTGAAACGACCACGTTCTTGTACTCCTGGTTGATCTTAACAACCTTGAATTCCATTGTGCTGTTGACGAATACGTCGTAATCGCGGATAGGTTTGACATCGATCTGTGAACCTGGCAAGAATGCCTCGATGCCGAACACGTCGACGATCAAGCCGCCTTTTGTACGGCTCTTGACGAAGCCGCGGACGATCTCCTGGCTGTCGTAGGCCTCGTTGACGCGGTCCCATGACTTGAGAAGGCGAGCCTTCTTGTGTGAAAGGACGAGCTGGCCGTTGATGCCTTCCTGGTTCTCCACGTAAACTTCAATTTTGTCACCCACCTTAAGGTCTGGGTTGTGACGGAATTCTGAAATCGGAATAACACCATCTGACTTGAATCCGATGTTGACGACGACTTCGCGTGAAGTCTTAGCGACAACTGTTCCTTCGATAACTTCATGGTCGCCGATCTGACTCATGGTCTTCTCGTACATTTCTTCCATGCGGGCGCGGTCTTCAGCTTTGTAGCTGTCGTGTTTCTTAGCGTCGCTGCTCCAGTCGAAGTCTTCTGATGGAACCGGTTTCACTTTCTGGATTTTTTCGGTGTTTTCTAATTCGCTCATTATTTTTTTTGTAAAAATTGTACCCGACGGCTCTTCCGAATTAGGCAATCGAGGATTGTTAAACTTTTATTTTCCATCTCAAGTCATTGATTTTCAATTATAAAAACCAATTTCGGAATAAGGCTCGAAAATGGACTGCAAAAATACAAAAAAAGTTAACATATAGTATACATTTTTTAAATATTTTTTTTGATAATCTTGATGTTAGAAATAAAATAATGTGTATCTTTGCAGCAAGATACTGAAAAGTTTATGAAACTTTTTAACTTAATTTAATTATGGATAATATAGTTCAAGAAAATGTACCTCAAGAAGAGGCTCTTTACAAAGATGTATGTGGAATAATTGAAGGTGTTCGCCGCCGTGTTGCGACTTACATGAATGCAGAAGTTTGCATGACCAATTGGTATATCGGCAAACGAATTAAGGAAGATGTGCTTTATAATCAGAGGGCTGATTATGGTAAGCAAGTGATTAAAAATCTTGCAGTTAAGTTGCAAGAAAAGTATGGGAATGGCTGGAGTTACTACAAATTACAACAATGTGTACGCAGTGCGTACACTTTTTCGGAAGAAGAAATAGGATACGCAATGCGTATCCAATTGACATGGACTCATTTGCGAAGTCTGATGAGCATAAACGATTCTTTGGAACGCCAGTTTTATGCCCAAATATGTGCCAAAGAGCATTGGGATACAAGGACTTTGGATGAACAAATTGACAAACAATTGTATCAGCGAACGGCAATAAGTACAAAGCCGGAGGAGATTATTAAAAAGGAGTTGGTTGAGGCAAAAGACAAAAACCAACTTTTGCCGGATTTGGTGTTCCGAAGCAGCTATTTTCTTGATATGTTGGGCTTGCCTGATACTTTTTCTGAAAAGGAATTGGAAGATGCCATTATTTCGCAAGTTGAAGATTTTATCAAGGAACTCGGTTCGGATTTTACTTTTGTGGCTCGCCAAAAACGTATAACAGTCGATTCTGTCGATTACAAACTTGATTTGTTGTTTTTCCATCGCGAGCTTCGCCGACTTGTTGCCATCGATTTGAAATTGGGCAAGTTTAAGCCAGAATACGAAGGGCAGATGCTGTTATATTTAAGGTATCTCAATAAAAATGAGCGAAAAGAGTGGGAGGAGTCACCAATTGGATTGATTTTGTGTTCGGAAGGAAACACCGAACATATTGAGTATCTTATGCTTGACAAAAACAGCCCGATAAAAGTGGCGCAGTATTACACCCAATTGCCCGACAAAAAGCTCTTAGCTGAAAAATTCAAGAAAGCTATTGCAATTGCCAAGGAAAACTATCAAGAGAGAAAAATGGATAAAGAAATTGATTAATTATGTCCCGAAAAAACGAATTCTTCAAAGCCTGCGCTGTCGATAACCATTATATTTTTGAGCATTCAGATGCTGAATACGATTGGGATGATATCGTGAACGCATTTATTGCAGGAGGTCTTTATGCTGATGAACATCCGAAAATCAAATGGCAGAAACTTAATGATGAAACTTTGAATAACTTGCTGAACTACCAGCATTATCTGGTATATAGTGAAGATAACGACGAGTATTCAGTAGAGGACGGGTTGACGATAAAAATGTATTATTTTGAGAAGAAGTTCTCGCATGTGAAGGAGATTGATGGGCCTAACTCCATTTAAAATCAACGTTTTAGCAATGGCTGACCATTTTGCTGACACCAGCAAAATGGTCTTGTTAAGTTGACAATTATTCTGCAACGTTTTGCTGACGCCAGCAAAACGATATTATTATCAAAAGATTTGATTTACAGCGTATTAGATAATGTCATCAGCTGTTGTTATTTTATGTGTCATCTTGCTGACGTCAGCAACATGATAATATGTCGGCTGAGTCTGGGCCGTGGCCTTCGCACTTTTTTCAAATAATTTTGTTTTCTTTAAAATTTTTTCTATCTTTGCATCGTAAACAAACACATAAACGAAGAAACAGAGAAAATAGAAACATTTTATAAATCATAGCGTTTGCTATCGTTCGGAATCGTCTGAAATGTGAGAAGTTTCAAAAACGAATATGTACCCGAAAGAAGTAGCTGATGCCACGTTTTGCGTGGGTCTTACTTGGGTGCATAGGCGTTTCTCACAGCCTCAGACGAAGAGTTTGATTCACGCTTTCTTTATGGCTATTTTCAGACAGAGGTAATAAAACCAATAGTTGGAATTACTAATTTTAATCATAAAAACTGAAGAGCTGACAGAATAAAACTGGCAAAAAAACACATGAAAAAATCATTTTTGTTGTATTTGTTGTTATTGTTCTTATTTGGCTGCTCAAACAATTCGAGCAGTAATCAAGGGCAAAGCGGTAGGTTCTCAAAGAAAATAGACAAAACCTTCGTAAAGGGACCCAAAGATATTCAACCACAAGGGACGTTCATTACCGAAGACAATCATTTATACAAATCTTTGACTTTCAAAGGGAAGAAAACCGTTGTTATTCGCGATGCCATATGGGGGATGGATTATGCGACAGAATATGAAAAAGATGAAGAGTTCTTGCGTATTAAGACTGACAAATCAGATTTGTTGTTGGAGATAATTTCTGAAGATACCCTAAAGGGAGAAGGCTGGGCTGAAGGATTATACATTAAACAGTAAGCACAATGAGTACAGAGTTTATCATAGGAACAATTATTGGATTAATTGGTATCATTCCGGTTATTATCCAAATTGTCAAATGGGCCAAGAAACCAGATCTTAGTGATTTGATGAATAAATTGACTGATGATGGTTTGTCGACGAAAGCTCACAGGAAAGTCCTTAAAAAAATGAATGTGATACTCCTGCGTTCTGGGAAGCGTATATCATCTGAGTACATCAATAACTTTGTTTTGAATAAGCGTGGTAAGGAGGCGGTCTTTACGGACTTGTGCCTGCAAAATGACTGGGAACCAACCAAGGATTTGTGTGATATGTTTATGAATGGCGATTATCCGTCAATTAGGAATAAATATTGGGATATGAAAAATGATCCTATTAAGAAAAAAGAGCCAACTGCTGGTACTGTTGTTGGAATCAAAGCCGTTAATTCGCGGCCTAAAGACACAGAGATTGTTTATTTGTCGGAACTGCTTGAAGAACGGTTTCCGGAATCCTTCAATAGGTTGACTTCAATACTCAAAAAGCATGATGTGGAATTTCGTCTATTGAAAGGTACGAAAGATATTTGGTGCCGCGATTATATGCCTGTTAAAACAAAGTCGGGCAAATTGATACAGTTTCGGTACGAACCAAGTTATCTGCAGGGCGAAGAATGGGACGATATTCGTTCAGACGTGCGTGAAGTGTGTAAGGCAAATAGTCTTACGCCTGAATTTTCGACAATTAATCTGGATGGTGGTAATGTACTTATTTGTGATGGCCGGGCTATGATATCAGATAGAGTTTTCTCCGAAAATGGCATTCAAAAAGGCATCCCAAACGAAGATTCTGATAAAAAGGCTCTAGTAAACAAATTATCTGAATTACTTGAATGTGAGATTATTATCATTCCGTCAGAAAACGATGATATGACCGGACACGCAGATGGTATGGTGAGATTTGTTGACAGAAATACCATTCTTGGAAACAATCTGGAAGCTGAATACAAGTATTGGCGAGAAGGCATGCAAAAGGTCATTGAAAAATATGGCTTGAAATACATAGATGTACCATTCTTTGAGCCAAAAGATAGAAAACATCCTGAAAGTGCTATTGGAGTATATGTGAATTATTTGGAAGTCAACAACTTAATAATATTGCCTGTTTTTGGAAGAGACGAAGACAAGCAAGCTGTTGATGTTATTCATAAAGCTTTCCCTGATAAAATCATAGAAACAATCAATTACAATGATGTAGCTCAAGAAGGAGGGTTGTTAAATTGCACAACATGGGTTGTGAATAGTTGAGATTGTGCGGTGGGAGGGGCCCGATTGCGGGGCAGCGGTTTTTCTATTCTTATAGAAAGATATCCTAATTTCGAAGGAGGTTCCTCGCTGCGCTCGGAATGACAGTCCTTCGTTCTGATAGATCCGCTGTCATTCCGAACCTCGTTAGAGGTGAGGAACCCCCTTCTGATAGAGGATTACTACCAAAGAAATGTGTTTTAAAAAGGAATATAAAAACCGCCCGTTAGGGCAAAGCTTATCAATTTATGACGGATTTTGGCAAAATGTAAATTTCTTTAAAAAATCAATAAACAATAACCTATAACCAATAAACATTTTTTACTATCTTTGCCAAAAATTTATTTTTATGGCACTGAATTGCGGAATTATCGGACTTTCCAACACTGGAAAAACAACCATATTTAATTGTATATCAAACACTAAGGCGGAAATCGGATTCGCTACGAAATCGAATATCGGTATGTGCGAGGTGCGCGACGAACGCCTCAAACTCATCGACAATATCTCGCATTCGAAGCGTATCGTGCCCGCCACCGTCGAAATCGTCGACCTTCCAGGACTGAGTAAGGGTGGTCAGGGTGTCGGTAACAAACTTCTCGCCGAGGTGCAGACCGTCGACGCTCTCATCCATGTTTTACGCTGCTTCGATGACCCGAATATCCCTCATAGTGAGGGCAGCATCGACCCGGTGCGCGATATGGAACTGGTTGACCTTGAGCTTCAGGTGCGCGACCTCGACCTCGTGACACGTAAGCTGCAACGCGTTGAGAAACTGCTTAAAAACGGCGACAAAGACAACAAACGCGCATTCGAGGTACTCACGATTTACAAGGAGGTGCTCGAGAACATGCAGAACGCCCGCACCGCCAACGTGCCTGAAGAAGATAAGAAATATATCCAAGATATTCAGCTGCTTACGGTCAAGCCGATAATGTACGTCTGCAACGTCGACGACGCTTCGGCACTCACCGGAAACAAATACACCGAGGCTGTGAAAGCCGCTCTCCATGGCGAAGACATGATTATCCTTGCCGGAAAACTCGAGTCGGAGATCGCCGAACTCGACGAGGCTGACCGTGCTCTGTTTATGGAAGATGCAGGATTGACTGAACCTGGCGTGAACAAGCTCGTACGCCTCGCATACAGCACACTGAAACTGCAATCGTTCTTCACAACAGGTCCTGACGAGACTCGTGCATGGACAATCCATGTCGGTGACACCGCTCCTGAGGCTGCTGGCGTCATCCACAGCGACCTCCAGCGTGGTTTCATCCGCGCCGAGGTGATGAGCTGCGACGATTTCCTGCACTACGGCTCAGAGCAGGCTGTCAAGGAAGCTGGAAAATTCGCCGTCGAAGGAAAGAACTACGTGGTGAAAGACGGCGATATCATCAATATCAGATTCAACGTTTAAACCATGCCCGAATTTGTAGTATTAGTTGACACCTACGATAATCAAATCGGATTGATGGAGAAGCAAGAAGCTCACGTCAACCCGACGTTGCACCGTGCCTTCTCGATTTTCATCTTCAACGGCAAAGGAGAGATGCTGCTTCAACAGCGTGCGCTCACCAAATACCACACTCCAGGCTTGTGGACCAACACCTGCTGCAGTCATCCGCGTGACGGCGAGTCGCTGCAAGATGCCACAAAACGCCGTCTGATGGAGGAGATGGGGATGGAGTGCGACCTCAAGGAGGCGTTCAGCTTCATCTACAAGGCCGACGTGATGCAGGGACTCACCGAGCATGAGTTCGACCACGTGTTCATCGGCACCACCGACGCGACACCTATTATTAATAGGGCGGAAGTGGAGTCGTACAAATACGAAACTATCGAGAATATTAAAAAGGATATTGAAAAAAATCCTGAAAATTATACCGCCTGGTTTAAGATTGCATTCGCAAAGTTGCTTGATAATCAAGTGATTAAGTAATTTTTTAAAATTTTCTTAATTTTTTTCAAAAAAAGCTTGCATATTGTAAAATATGTTGTATTTTTGCGATGTGAAAATGATATCAAAATAATATCAAAAAATAAATTAACAAATAAAAAAAATATAACTATGGAAAACAAAGAATTTGAATTTAAAGGATTGAAAATCAATGGATTTTTGATGCTGTTTGTAGTCATTGCGCTCTTTGCGCTGTCAATCTGGAGCTTTGTCGAGTTTGTTAACTTCGGGAAACCTCTTTTAATCCTCGGTAGCGTGGTGCTGTTCGTTCTCGACGTCATTTTCTGCATCGGCTTCCGCAAACTTGAACCGAATGAGGCAATGGTGATGGTGTTCTTCGGAAAATACTGCGGAACCATGACTTCAGTCGGTTTTTACTGGGTTAACCCATTTTATTCGTCAAAGAAGGTCTCTCTTCGTGCCCGTAACCTCAACGTCGACCCGATTAAGGTCAACGATAAGACCGGTAACCCGATTATGATCGGTCAGATTCTCGTTTGGAAGCTGAAAGATACTTACAAAGCAATGTTTGAGATCGACTCACAGACTATGGCTGCAAATGCTTCTGGCGTTGGCAACGACGTGGCTGTTATGAGCCGTATGCGCGCTTTCGAGAGCTTTGTGAGAGTGCAGAGCGATGCCGCTTTACGTGAAGTGGCTGGCATGTTCGCCTATGATGAAAACGGAGATATCAACAATGGCGATCTTACTCTGCGTGCAGGCGGTAGCGAAATCAACGACATACTCCTCGGAAAACTCAACGACCGTCTGGCAATGTCGGGACTTGAGGTGATCGAGGCGCGCATCAATTACTTGGCTTATTCGCCGGAAATCGCAGCGGTTATGCTTCGTCGCCAGCAGGCGGCAGCAATCATCGCAGCACGTGAAAAGATTGTCGAAGGCGCCGTTTCGATGGTAAAAATGGCTCTCGACAAGCTCAAAGACGAGGAAGTGGTTGAACTCGACGACGACAAGAAAGCCGCTATGGTCAGCAACCTGATGGTGGTACTTTGCGCTGACGATGCCGCGCAACCTGTAGTAAACACTGGCACTTTGTATCAATAATATCATATATTATTCTTATGAACGATATGACATTTTTTTGGCTGATGATGGGGCTGATTATCGTCCTGACAATAGTCTTGCTGGCTCTATTCTGGAAAAAGACCGAATTCGAGATTTTTAATGACCTCATAGTTGTTAACGATTTCGTATATCCGGCAAATATTCCGAATTATGCCATAAAGTCAATCAGCATGGTGGAAAAACTGCCTAAAGTCATGATGAGATCCAACGGTTATGCCGGATTGAAAATGTGGAAAGGCGTTTTCAGAATCCTAGGCGGCAAAAGGTCTCTTTTCTATGTTGAAGACCACAACAGAGGTCCTCTCGTAAAGATTGAAACCGTCAGAGAATGCATTTACATCAACTTCAAAGATAAGGAGCAAACCAATCAGCTTTACGACAATCTGACCAAAAACGTCAAGCTGTTAAACGAGACGGAACTCGTTGATTGTAAACTGATTACAGCGAAAAGAAGCTGGGTGATTGTGGGTATATTTATTGCGATTACTGCTATTATTGGTCTGCTTCCCGCAATGATTTAAATATGTCTAAAGAAAAGGAAAATACGAAGAATTTCGTTTTGCGCCTCGACGCGAAGACGATGGATGCCGTTGAAAAGTGGGCGGCGGACGAGTTCCGTTCCATCAACGGGCAGATCCAATGGATTATAAATGAAGCACTTAAGAAAAATAAAAGAATGTAATTATGGATATCGAAAGAATTATTGAGTTGACATTAATCACCGCTTATGTGGTGCTTTATTTCGGAATGCCTGCTGTCGCAAAAAGGATTTACAATCCTGATCGCAGACGCCTGGTCATTAACAAATTGAATGTTGTATTCCTCTTTGTTATGTTGGGAATAGTGTGCTTTGTCGTTCGTGATTTCATTGTTTACGACCTTGCAGGCGACTACAAAGTCTCACGACTCGGACTCGTGTTCATTTCTGTCGTGATGTTCGTTTACACCACGTTTTTCAAGAAGAAGCAGTGGTTCGAGGAGTAATTATTCCTCGGTGTCGAGCCATTCCCACTCGGTAGGTAGGGTGGCCTTGCGCTTGGTGCAGTTGTCGGATTTGCACTTGAAACCGATCTCGTTCTTGTCGAACTTAACCACATAAAGACCTTTGACATCTTTGCAAGGGTCTTTTTTATTTATGAAAGTGATCAAATCGCCGTCAACGCTGTAAGTTCCGATGATTGCCGCATCGCTGTCAACACCCATGAAATCGAGACGGTATTCCTTGTTTTTCATTGTCAGAACAGCGCCGCCTGTGGTGCTCATCCATGTGCCTGTGATGCTTTTCTCCACAGCTTTTGTCTCGGCGTCTTTCTTCGCCTGTTTCTTGTCTTTTTCAACAGGTTTCTCTGTTTTTGTCTTCTGATTTTCAACGACTTGTGATGTCGTGGTCTCTGCTTTTACCTTGTCTGCTGAAGGTCTTGTAAATTTAAAAATGAAGAAAGCCACAAATATCAAAATGAAGATTATCACTAAGATTTTTGTGATGATATTTCCTGACTTTTTCTTCTTTGAAGAGCCTTTTTTCTTAGGCTTGCTTATAGGTTTTTTAACTTTTTTTGCCATGATTATTATGAATTTTGTGACAATGCAAAAATAACAATTTTTTTATAATTTAACGTAAAATGTCGCTATAAATTTTGTAATTTTGCACCGAAAATTTAACAACCATGCAGGAAACAATTCTGATTCTGGATTTTGGTTCGCAGGTGACACAGCTCATCGGTCGCCGTTTGCGCGAGCTCAATGTTTATTGCGAGATTCATCCTTATAACAAAATCCCAACGATTACTAGCGATATCAAAGGCGTGATTTTGAGCGGAAGTCCATCTTCTGTTCGTGATGAGAAAGCTCCATTTGCCGATTTGTCGAACATAAAAGGCAAGCTGCCGTTGCTCGGAATTTGCTACGGAGCGCAGTTTATGGCTCATCATTTCGGAGGTGAGGTAAACTCTTCACTGGCTCGTGAATATGGCCGCGCTATGCTGACAGTGGTGGAGGAAGACAACATTCTCTTCCGTGGTGTTTCAAAGACTTCACAAGTGTGGATGTCGCACGGTGACACCATCGCCCGTCTGCCTAAAAACGCTCACGTCATCGCCAAAACCGACGACGTTGAAAACGCCGCTTACAAAATCGACGGAGAGGACACTTGGGCGGTGCAGTTCCATCCGGAGGTGTTCCACAGCAAGGAAGGTCCGAAGATGCTTGAAAACTTCGCAATGAACATCTGCCATTGCCACGGCAACTGGACTCCTGACTCATTTATCGACACCACAGTCGAAGCAATGCGCGCCAAACTCGGAAACGATAAGGTTATCCTGGGACTTTCAGGTGGTGTGGACAGCACCGTTGCCGCTGTGTTGCTCAACAAGGCTATCGGTAAAAACCTGACATGTATCTTCGTCGACAACGGACTTCTCCGCAAAAACGAGTTTGAAGACGTTCTCGATTCATATAAAGATCTCGGTCTCAACGTGATTGGCGTACACGCGGGCAATTTGTTCTTGAGTAAACTCGCTGGCGTGACCGACCCTGAAGCAAAGCGTAAGGCTATCGGTTCAACGTTTATTGACGTTTTCGAGGCAGAAGCCAAAAAGATTGAAGGCGCAAAATGGCTCGCTCAAGGCACCATCTATCCTGATGTTATCGAGAGTGTGAGCGTCAACGGACCGAGCTGCAAAATCAAGTCGCATCACAACGTGGGCGGACTTCCTGAAAAGATGAACCTCAAGATCGTGGAGCCGCTGCGCACATTGTTCAAAGACGAGGTTCGTCGTGTGGGTCGCGCATTGGGCATCAAACGCGAACTCGTGGGTCGTCATCCTTTCCCGGGACCGAGCCTAGGAATCCGTATCCTTGGTGAGGTGACAGAAGAAAAACTCCGTATCCTTCGCGATGCCGACGATATTTTCATCCGTGGCTTGCGTGAGTGGAAATGTGAACTTCCAAGTGCATCTTATCCAAACGAGATGGCCGACAATCTTTACGACAGCATCTGGCAAGCTGGCACAATGCTCCTTCCAGTCAAGAGCGTTGGCGTGATGGGGGATGAGCGTAGCTACGAATACACCATCGCCTTGCGCGCTGTCATCTCAACCGACGGCATGACCGCCGACTGGGTGCATCTGCCTTACGAGTTCATGGCGAAGGTGTCGAACGACATCATCAACAAGGTTAAAGGCGTCAACCGCGTGTGCTACGACATCTCATCCAAGCCACCAGCGACGATAGAGTGGGAGTAGGCCTCATCTGAAGCTTCAGAAATAGTTTTTATTGGATTTTTTGAACCGTTTTTCGCGCCGAGTTTTATTAGCTTGTTGGCGGTGGTGATAATGCTGTGACCTGTCGGCGACAGCTTGTCTTTGCCATTGGAATAAGCACTGTTGGCTTTGTCAAGAGCGGCGCCTAACGCGTCGTAATGTTTCATGAACAACCCAATACGGTCAATCATCTCGTTGGCCAGTTCGAACACCTTCTCCTGGTTTTGCGCCTGGACAATCTGAGTCCACGTCAGCTTCACTATCTTTAAAGCGCCAAACAGACTCTGCTCGTCGGTGATGTATACGTTTTTATTGGCAGCGGTGCGCCATAGGTCTGGCTCCGAGTTCAAAGCTGTCCACAACGCTCCTGCCATCGGGACGAACATTATGACATATCCCGCAGTTACCTTTGGAGGCTTGATGTATGATGAATAATCTTTCTCGGCAAGCTCTTTCACGTGTTTCTTGATGCTCTCGATATGCGCCTTGAGATGAGCGGTCCTTTCGGCCTCATTTTCCGCGTTGACATAGTCAATATACGCTGTGAGTGATACTTTCGAGTCGATGATGACCTCGCGACGGTCGTCGAGATGCAGAATCACATCGGGACGCAATAATCTGCCGTCTTCGGTGCGAATAACCGACTGCGTCTCGAAATGAACGCCTTTTGTGAGGCCTTGCGACGACAACAGCTCTTCGAGCACCGTCTCACCCCAGTCGCCCTGAATCTTGCTGCCGTGTTTGAATGCCGCCGCCAAATCGTCGGCGCTCTTGCGCGCGGCGTCGCTGTGCTCCATGAGGTTGCGTATCTGCTGTCTCATCTCACCGCTGCGTTCGGCCTGCTCCTTGCTGCCTTCCTCCATTGCTTTTTTAAGCTCTACTATGTTGTCTTTCAATGGCTTAACAATCTGGCCGATGCTTTCATTACTCGATTCTGAAAACTCTTTTTGGCGCGCTTTCAGCATCTCGCCGGTGTCGGCCTTAACCTGCGCACTGACTTTGTTAATTGTCTCGTCGAAACGTTTCTGCAGTACCTCCATGGCTTCCTTGTGAGCCGTGTCGTGTGCTGCTATGTCTTCAATGTTGCGTTTGCGCCATTCTTCCTTGGCATCGTCAATAGCCTTCAACAGCTCTTCGTTGCGTTGCTTCGAGTGCTCCAGCTCTGCCTCCAGCTTCGTTTGCTCAACCTTGAAAGCGGTCTCCATCTGCATTCTCGCCGTCTGCTCGGCCTGCGACACCTTCGATTTTATGATGTTTCTTGTAACTAAAACAGCAATGATTATTGCAATAACTACTCCTCCTAAAAATGAAAACAAAATCTCCATAAGCCTGATTATTTAAGTTAATTACACCTGCAAAGATAAGTAAAAAAATGAAATTTTTGCATCAATTTATTGAGATTTTTACAAATTTTGTATCTTTGCACCCGAATAATATAAATAAGTATGACTAAACAAATAAATTGGAAACAGGAAATAATCTCCTACGCCTTCCTTATCTTCGGAAGCGCTTTGTTCGCTGTGGGCGACGTGATGTTCGTTAACCCTTACCACCTCGCACCGGGCGGCACCTACGGTCTCTCCAACGTTCTTAACGCGTTGTATCCTTGGAAAGTGTCATTGTACGCTATCTGCATGGATATCCCGCTGCTCATCATCGGAACACTCATCCTAGGTCCAAAATTCGGATTCAAAACCATCCTTTCAACAATCTTGATTTTCGTTTGCACCTTCCTGCTTGAAACGACTTGGGGCTACGATCCTGTTATCTATGAGTTTAAACATGTTTTTGCCGAAGGCGAAGTTGTCGACAAGTCAATGCTCGAAATCCTTGGCACCGACACATATTTCAAACCTGACTACTTCCTCAACACTCTTGTCTCCGGCGGCATCTACGGTCTCGCCATCGGCTTTGTGTTCAAATCGGGAGCCACATCGGGAGGCAGCGACATTATCTCAATGATTTTGCACAAATATACTAAGATTTCTCTTGGAACGTTAGTAATGATAGTCGACTCGTGCATCACCTTGACGTCACTCTTGCTCGGCGAGATTCGTCTCCCAATCTACTCAATCCTCCTGATTGTGGTCGAAAGCAAGATCATCGACCTCATCGTCGACGGTGTCAAGAGCTACAAGACGGCGTTCATCATAACCGATAATATTGACGAAGTGAGAAAATACATTATCGAGGATCTGGATAGAGGTGGCACATGCTTCGTCGGCACCGGTCTCTTCAAAGGCCAGGAGCGTAAGATGATTTACACCAACCTCGACCGTGCCGATTTGATCAAGCTTAAGATGAGCTTGCGCGACATCGACCCTAACGCGTTTGTCAATGTTATTGAGAGCGCCGAGGTTATGGGTAACGGCTTTGTGCCGCTCCCGCATAAAGATAAATAATGTTTAAAAGACTTTTAAATATTGCGATTTGCCTGTTTGTCTTGGCTTCTGCGGAAGTCAAGGCACAGGACACTTGTCGCGTCGCGCTCATGGTGCCTCTGTACCTTGAGCAGGTCGACCAAACGTTTCTTGTTGCCGAGCCGTCGAACAAGACACTCAACACCAAGCCGTTCTCGTTCCTTCATTTCTATGAGGGTTTCATGATTGCCGCCGACTCCGTGGTAAATAGCCGTGGCATGAACCTCGACCTAAAGGTCTACGACGTCGACAACACCATCAGCAAGGCCGACTCAGCAATCGTCGACCCTTGGCTTGCCACAGCCGACCTTATCGTCGGACCGTTCCACCTGAAACCTTTCAACGTGGTGAAACAGTTCGCGTCGGAGCATAATATTCCGATAGTGAATCCTATCACGCAACGCTCCGAAATCGTTGATAATCAACCAAATGTGATAAAAGTGAAGCCGTCGCTCGATAGCCAGCTGCAACCTCTCGACAGCCTGATTAAAAACTGTTATCATTCGAATAATATCTTTATTATAAGGAAAGAAAAATACGCCGACACTGCGGTTGTCAACAAGATAAATGAGATTGCCCATCGTAATATTGATTCTTGCTCATACGTTGATAATCAATACATTGTGAGTATGATAAAGAAGCATCACAAGAGGTGGAAATATCTGAAAATCGACTTCGAGGAATCTGATTATCTCACCGATAATATCAGTCTGGATATCAATATCTTAAAGAAAAATCTCGACGACAGCACCGCATTCCGCAATCAGGTCATAAACATCAATTACGAGCGCGACAGCCTTAATTTTGTGAAAGATTACGCGTCTTCGATGAGGAACAACCTCTTCATCGTTTACGGCAATGATAAGGTCTTCGCCAACGAGATTGTAAATAAAGTCACGAAACTCACTGAGCATTATCCGCTTACGGTGATTCTGCTGCCTGAATGGAGCAAGTTCGACAGACTTTTCAACGAGAATCTGATGAAGATACATGCCATCTATTTTGATGATAACTATATTGATTATCAATGCATTAGAGTCGAAAGTTTTATTTGTAAATTCAGAAACAGATATAATACCGAGCCTACCGACAATGCTTTCGAAGGCTTTGACATAGGCTGGTATTTCCTCAATGCCATCAATTATTTTGGAGAAAATATGACGGAAAATCTGCCATATTACGATATTCCTTTGCTACACACGCGTTTCAATTTCCGGAAAAACGATGAAAATTCAGGATTTGAGAACACGTTTTGGAATGTTTATCAGTTTAAAGGATACAATAAAGTTGTATTGAAAACGGGTTATGACCAATAAGTTTCTTTTATCAATATTATTGATAATCAGCGCATTACTTTCTGCTTGCACTGAAAAGGACGATGCTGTGCGGGCTTATTGGAGTGACGGAAAACTGAAATCTGAGCTGCGTTACACCGACGACAAGCTCGATGGCGTTTGCAAGTGGTATTACAGCAATGGGAATCCTTCGATGGAAGCCACTTATACTATGAATGTCCTTAACGGGGAATCCACCAGATGGTTTGAGAACGGAGTCCTCGAGGAAAAATGCTATTACAAAGACAATCAATACGATGGAGTGGTGGAGGAATATAATGTTTTCGGCACTCTTACAAAGAAATCAACTTACATAGACGGCGTTTTGAACGGTCCGTTTTTCCAATATTATGAGAATGGCAAGCCTTTCATCGAGGGCGAATATCTCGATGGCATGATGCATGGCGGCTGGATCATGTATTATCCCGACGGAAGCATAGGCAGCAATGCGGTTTACGACAGAGGTACAGGAGTGCAGCATGGCTTTGCCGAAGGCGGACTTTACAAAAACGCTTTGATACATTACAAGGATAACGTGAAGCATGGTAAGGAGATTCACTACGATATGCATGGCGATGTTACCGAAATCCTGCTTTGGGATAATGGGGAATATATTGGAAATGAATATGTTGCAAAATAATTGACGATAATAAAAATATTTTTTGAAAATAATTGTTAATTATAAAATAAAGTACTAATTTTGCAGAAAATTTCATAGGGAAATTAACAGAAAAATTAATAAACGTATTAACAAACTTTAAATACAAAAGTAATGAAAGTACAAACTATCATGGAAAACCTGGAAAAGAAACATCCAGGCGAAAAAGAGTATTTGCAAGCAGTTCGCGAAGTGCTCGAATCAATCGAAGAAGTTTACAACAAGCATCCAGAATTTGAAGCTGCTAAGATCGTTGAACGTTTAGTTGAACCAGATCGCATCTTCACATTCCGCGTGACATGGGTTGACGACAAAGGTCAGGTGCAGGTTAACTTAGGTTACCGTGTACAGTACAACGCCGCTCTCGGCGCATACAAAGGCGGTCTCCGTTTCCACCCAGCAGTGAACGTTTCAATGCTTAAGTTCTTGGGCTTCGAGCAGATCTTCAAGAACTCATTGACAAACCTCCCACTCGGTGGTGGTAAAGGTGGTGCTGATTTCGACCCAACAGGCAAATCAGACGCTGAAATCATGCGTTTCTGCCAGGCTTTCATGTATGAGCTTTGGAGAAACATCGGTGCTGACCAGGATTCACCAGCTGGTGACGTCGGTGTCGGCGGCCGTGAAATCGGTTACCTCTATGGTGCTTACAAGAAACTCGCTCGCGAGCACAGCACAGGCGCTCTTACAGGTAAGAGCTATGGCTGGGGTGGCTCTTTGATCCGTCCAGAAGCTACAGGTTTCGGTGCAATGTACTATGTCGACCGCATGGTTCACCAGAAGGGTGAGACAATGCAGGGCAAGAAAGTCGCTCTCTCAGGCTTCGGTAACGTGGCATGGGGTGCAGCTATCAAAGCTACAGAACTCGGCGCTAAGGTCGTCGCTATCTCTGGCCCAGACGGCGTTTGCGAAATCGCTGACGGTATCACAAGCGAGATGATCGACTACATGCTCGACATGCGTGCTTCAAACCGTAACAAAGTTCAGGATATGGCCGACAAATTCCCAGGCAAAGCTAAATTCACCGCTGGTAAGAAAGCTTGGACAGTGAAATGCGATATCGCTTGCCCATGCGCATTCCAGAATGAAATGGCAGAAGAAGATGCTAAGGAATTGATCAAGAACGGCGTGAAATATGTCGCTGAAGTTTCTAACATGGGTTGCCAACCAGGCGCAATTGAGACATTCCAGAAAGCTGGTATCCCATTCGCTCCAGGTAAAGCTGTCAACGCAGGTGGTGTTGCTACATCAGGTCTCGAGATCTGCCAGAACGCAGCTCACATCAACTGGACAGCTCCAGAAGTTGACCAGAAACTCCACAAGATCATGAACGACATTTATGACATGTGCGTTGAGTATGGTAAACAGGCTGACGGTTCAATCAACTACGTGAAGGGCGCCAACATCGCCGGCTTCATGCGCGTTGCAAAAGCTATGTTAGCTCAGGGTATCATCTAATCGGTTATCCGATTCGAAAAATTGTAGAGACGCACGACCGTGCGTCTCTATTTTTTTCATTGCGGCCCTATCCCTAATGGCCTTAAAGCCATTAATGCCATTAAAGCCATTAAGGCTGGGCCGCACAACCAAATAATTAAAATCTTAATATTTTTTTGTATCTTTGCAAAAAATATTTTTAATGCCATCATTTGACGAAATACTTGAAAAACAATCTTTTACAAAAGAAGACCTGAAACTTCTTCTTGCTGCGGAAGGCGAGGAGATGTCTAAGCTTTTCGATAAAGCACTCAAAACCAAGCTCAAATACCTCGATAATTACGTTCATCTCCGTGGCTTGATTGAATACAGCAACCGCTGCGCGAAATATTGCCTCTACTGCGGCGTACGTGGCAAAAACACCAAGGTTGAGCGTTATACTTTGAGCGACGAGGAAGTGCTGGAATGTGCACATTTAGCTCATAAACTCGGTTACGGTTCTGTCGCAATCCAAAGCGGCGAGCGCGATGATAAGGAATTTGTCGATAAAATCGAGTATCTCGTCAAGGAAATCAAGAAAATCGACAACGGAAGCCTTGGAATCACGCTGTCGTTGGGCGAACAAACCGAAGAGACCTACCGCCGCTGGTTCGACGCCGGCGCGCACCGTTATTTGCTTAGAATTGAAGCCTCTGATGAAGATTTATATTATAAAATCCATCCAAAAGATAAAAAACACGATTTTCGTAAGCGCCTCGAATGTATAGATTCTCTATTGCATCTAGGCTATCAAACTGGCACCGGCGTTATGGTGGGCCTCCCGTTTCAAACTCTCGATAATCTAGCGGATGATTTGATGTTTTTCAAGCGCAAAGACGTCGCCATGGTCGGAATGGGACCGTTCATCCCGCATCCCGACACGCCTCTTTATGAATATAAAGACCAGATTCCGTCAGCCAAAGACCGTATGAATCTCACTTTAAAAATGATTGCCGTTCTTCGCCTTATGATGCCTGAAATCAACATGGTGGCGGCAACTGCTAACCAGACTGTTGACCCACTCGGTCGCGAGAAAGCCATCATGGTTGGTGCCAATGTCATCATGCCGAACCTCACGCCGAACGAGTTCCGCGAGAATTACCTCATCTATCCCGACAAGGCCTGCGTCAAAGACAAACCCGACCAATGCCAAACCTGCCTTGATTTAAGAATGGAATCGATAGGGCATAAGGTGCTGTATAATGCATGGGGCGACTCGAAGGAATTCACGAATAAAAAAAGCGACCGCTAGGTCGCTTTTTTACAATCATTCATTATATAATCCAAATTGAAGTAAAATCTTCTTTAATAAGCCAATAGCCAATGGCCAATAGCTAGAAGTACAAGTCTCTTTCCCCTTGCTTGATTCTCTCAATGCGCTTTTTGAGTTCATCGAGGAACTGCGGGTCGACGTTCTTGAAGTTGTTTTCGATGGTTTTCCAGCCTTTTGCGGCGACTTCAGGTGTCGCGTAGTCAACCAGGTATTCCGTCAAGGTGAGGATTGCATTCGGGGTGCAATAGCGCTTGATGAAGCCCGGCACGCTGAATTCCATGAAATGCTCGCCGGTTCTGCCCAAACGATAGCATGCTGTGCAGAAGCTCGGGATGAAGTCGTGGTCCAAAAGCTCGTCGATGATGTCGCCCAAAGTGCGGTCGTCGCCAATCTTGAACTGCTCGCGGTGCAGGTTCTGGTTTTCCTGCTTGTCGCTGTTTTTCTCTTCCTCCTCGTGATGGTATTTATAGTCACCAATCTGCAGATTGGTGCCGCCGTCGATCTGTGAGATACCGTATTCAATGGCTTTTGCGCGGAATGCGGCGTCCTCACGGGCGGTGAGAATCATGCCGGTATAAGGCACTGCCAGACGGAAAATGGCGATGATCTTTTCAAATGTCTCGTCGTCGACGAAATATTTCTTGTCGATGCTCAATCCTGATGCGTCTTTGATACGCGGGAACGAGATGGTGTGCGGTCCGACGTTGAAACAAGCCTCGAGGTGGTTGGTGTGACGAATCATGGCCAAAACCTCGTAACGCCAATCGTACAAGCCGAAGAGGATACCCAGACCGTTGTCGTCGATGCCGGCCTGCTGAGCGCGGTCCATGGCGGTCAGACGGTAGTCGTAGTTGCCTTTCAGCGTATTCTTCGGGTGATATTCGTTGTAAATCTCAGGACAATAAGTCTCCTGGAAGATCTGATATGTTCCGATTCCGGCCTCTTTCACTGTGCGGAAGCCCTCAACATCGAGCGGAGCGGCGTTGATGTTCACACGACGGATTGAGCCTTTGTTTTTCTTGGTGTTGTAGGTCACTTTCACAGTGTGGGCGATGTATTCCGGAGAATATTTCGGCGACTCGCCATAAACCAGGATAAGGCGTTTCTGGCCGTCTTCCTCCAAAGCCTCCACGTTGCGGACGAGCTCTTCGTCGGTCAAAGTGGTACGGATCTGCTCCTTGTTTGATGAGCGGAAACCGCAGTAACTGCAATTGTTTACGCAATAGTTGCCAACGTAGAGAGGGGCGAAGAGCACTATACGGTTGCCGTAGATGCGGCGTTTCAACTCACGAGCGCCTTCCTTGATCTCTTCGACCAGTTTCGGATCGGTGGTGTTGACCAAAACCGCTGTCTCTTCCATCGTGAGACGGTTCTTGTTCAGTGATTTCTCAATGATTTCGTGCACGCGCTCTGGTGTGCTCTTGGTGTTGTTGATGTAGTCCCAAATCTCTTCCGATGAGATAAACGGGCGGTTAGGCTCGTCAGGGATACGACATTTTTCCGGATGAAATTGCATATTTTTAGCTTTTTTTGTTATTATTTTCTTTTAAAACAACAAAATTCAGCTGAGAAATGAGAAGTTTCAATTCCCTCGCCGTCAGATTTTGACGGTCTTCCAGCTCTGACTTTTTATCTGTAAAGCCCTTAGTCTCAATAACTTATCTCGACTTTAGGTCATCTACAAACTATTGTTGGTTGGTCTTGCAAAGATACTGTTTTTTTTAATTAAAAAGTATTTTTTTTCGAAAAACTAATAGTTAATAGCCAACAGCCAAAGGCCAAAGGCCAATAGCCAAAAGCCAAAAGCTAACGGCTAAAAACTCCTGTCACTCTTTCAAAAATCCCGTTCATATACGCAATCGCCATACCATAATTGCTGATCGGGATGCCGTTTTTGACCGCCATATTCGTGCGGTTGATGAGTTGTTTGCGTGTCGCCATGCAGCCTCCGCATTGAATCGCCATCGCGTATTGCTTGATGTTTTCAATAGGCGTGAGGCCTGAAAGATAGGTGAATTCCACGTTTTTGCCCGTGAATTTCCTGATGAGATTCGGCAGTTTCACCCTTCCGATGTCACCACAGCTGATTTCATGGGTGCACGACTCGAGCATCAGTATTTTGTCGCCGTCCTTGAGGTTCGAGAGGGCAGGAGTGCCTTTCAGATAATTTTCAAAATCACCTCTCAAACGAGCTAAAACAATGCTGAAACTTGTGAGCATCACATCTTTCGGAACAATCTCGTTGACAATCTTAAATGCTTGAGAATCAGTTACTACGAGAGCTGGGCGAGGCATGTTTGAGTCGAAATACTGTCGCAATGCCGTTTCTTTCAAAACCACGCAGATGCAGTCGTGGTCGAGCACGTCGCGGATCGCCATCACCTGAGGCAGTATCATTCGGCCTTCAGGTGCTTCGTCATCAATTGGTGTTACCAAAACCACCACATCCCCAGGTTTTATTATGCCTCCGAGCAACGATGCTTTCTTGTAAGCGCTTTCCGGAATAGCTTTCTTCAAGGCTTCTTGTAAAACTTTAGCATCATCTTTTAAAGCACTGAATTCCAAAACTTTAGTGCAAAATTCTGCTTCTATGGCTTTTTTGTGGCTTTCCGAGAGCTCCGCGATCTCTGATTTGTTGTGAACTATAATAAACGGCACCTCATGCTTTTTAAACTGCCCAATTATCTCTCTCTCCGGCTCCCCAAACACCTCTCCGACAATCACCAAAATCGCGCAATCAATCTCCTTGAGTACTTGATAAGTCTTCTCAACGCGCTGTTTGCCGAGTTCGCTCATATCGTCAATGCCCGCAGTGTCAATCAGCACCACCGGACCGATGCCGAAAATCTCGATTGATTTCTTCACAGGGTCGGTGGTAGTTCCAGCCTGTTCCGACACAATAGCCATCGGCTGTCCCGTTAACTTATTGATTATCGAGCTTTTACCGTTATTCATCCGCCCGAAAATCCCGATATGAGGTTTTAAATCTTTAGCCATAAAAAGATGATTTTGTTTTGCAAAAATAAGAAAAATTTGGATTTTTTGCTCTAACGGTCGATTTTTTATTGTTCCTTTTCCAGTGAGCCGCCATCTAACGCTGGCCACCGCACCGCGAAGCGACGTGGGGGCGAAGCCCCGTCGGGATTCCTCGCTTCGCTCGGAATGACAGAACTCTGATTGAAACAACTTGGCGCGGCTTGACAGATCTTGCTGGTCAGTAAGTTCTCGCATGTCGCGTCACAGTGATTAATTATATATAATGATATGTCATTCCGAACCTCGATAGAGGTGAGGAATCTCAAATATTTCAAAAATTACTAATTTTATTAAAAATAATTACTATCTTTGCATCGACAATGTGTCTCAACCTCGTGTTAAATCGCCAATTTAGACAAAGGTAAATACGAGACACAGACTGTGGTTCACATACGTGGGCTGCTAATCTGTGTGTATTTACAAGTGTTTGGCGATACTTCACGAGGCGCATGGATTGCAGTCCACGTTTCTTTTTACAAGAACGTATCATTGTTTAACATAAAAAGTATCGCCGTATGAAAAAGTTATTCTTAATTGCATTGATTAGCATAGTTTTCGCTAATTCGATGTACTCCCAACAAACAATCACTTCAATTACAGACGGATGTCGTATCAAGTTTTTTCCTGACAAGAAAGAGTTTGTCTTTACATCAGATGAAGAAGAATTTAGCGAAGAAGTTTTCAGATTTCCGCTTGAAACAGCAAGTGCTTGCTTAAAGAAAGATGTTATCAAATTTTATGGTTTGCAAAAGAAATATGACACTGAACTAAAAGTAAGCATGTTTAAGAAAACCGATGAATATCAAGAGTTGTATGAAAACCTTTGTTATTATTACGAAGCAATGACTAATCCTAATATTAAAGGATATTTCTTTATCCAACTTGATAAGGAAACTAAATATGATTTAAAGCAACGTTGCTTTAACATAAAGATAAAGGTTGATAATATCTATTTTTGCACAACACAGAATTATTATAGTTTTGGCAAAGGCATTGCTTTAACATATCCGTCATCTTATATAAAAACGCAACAAGTCCCCAATCAATGGAACTCGTATGGTAATGATATTTTTACAATGTTAAAGACAATCGTCATACCCGAAGAAATAGCGTTGAAAATAGAAGAGAATTATCCAAGTAGCCTTTTGATTGTTTTTCAGATTCAAAAATCCGCTGAAGAATTTATACATTTATATGATAATGTTGGTTGGTATAGTCCAATTGTTTTAGGTAAAACAGTTGGTGCATATATCGTGAATGAAAAGACTGGTGAAGTGTATTCCGACATGTCAAGTATCTTTAAAAAATAGTCTGTAAATAACAGCTATCTCAAAAGTTTTTGGGGATATCCTCACGTCGCTTCGCGCCACGTTGTCTTTGGTGCGGTGGGAGGCGAAAAAAGTGCGGTTCGAGCTTATTTTTTCGCTTGATTTTTTGGATACTTTTTGATCAAGCAAAAAGTATCATAATCCTGCCTGCCAAGGCGTAATTTGTTAAAACTTTTTAACACAATATTCTTTTTTCTGCAAGTTTAGTTGATTCTCATTAACATTTGAATTTCTTAAGAAATTTTGTTATAATTTTGCAAAAAAAACATTTTTTTGCATATATAACATTTTTGTTATATCTTTGCAGCGGAATTAAAAACTATTGTTTATGAAATGGAGCGAATTAAGAAGAATCGCTGAGGAGAATGGCTGGCGATTGAAGAGACATGGGAAGAAACATGATATTTATTATCATCCTGATAAGAATTATTTTATTGAGATTGAACGTCATGATTCTCAGGAGGTTAGAAATGGAATTTGTAATAAGATTTTAAAACAAATTGAGAAATAATTATGAAAAAAGTTATAGCATTAATCGAAAAAGGAGTGGACGGTCTGTTCGGAGTGCATGCTCCGGAATTGGAAAACGTTATCATCGGAAGTGGCGAAACCGTTGACGAAGCCAAAGAGGATTTCCTAGAAGGATATCATGAAATGGTTGAAACGTATATCGATGACGGTAAACCTGTCCCTGAGGAGTTGAAGAATGTCGAATTTGAATACAGATACGACATTTCGGCCTTTTACAATGCCCATCCTTATTTGAATGTCAGCAAATTGGCCAAACGTCTCAATATCAATTCGTCGTTGATGCGCCAATACAAGCAGGGACAATACATTTCGGAGGAGCAGGTGCTTCGTATTCAAGACGGCATCAGGTCGCTTGGTCAGGAATTGTCGGCAGTAACATTAGTTAAGTAAAAACCTATGAGTTTCCTCTATCCGAATATGCTCTTCGGTCTATTCGCGCTCGCGATACCGATTATAATCCATCTGTTTAATTTCAGACGGCATAAAATCGTGTATTTCAGCAACACTGCAACACTGAAGACGATAGAGCAGGAGAACGCAAAGACTAAAAAACTGAAATACATTATCGCATTGATAATGAGGATGTTATTCATCGCCGGACTTGTTTTTGCTTTCGCTTATCCTTACAATCCGGAGCAGAAACTTAAGACCGACGATACTGATAATTTGGTGGCGGTTTATATCGACAATTCTATGTCGATGCACAGCCAGTCGTCGGAGGTTTCGCTTATCGAGGATGCGAGATCTTCGGCGCGCGCTTTGGTCAGCAATATCAGTCCTTCGCAGAGATTTGTACTGCTTACTAACAGCCGTCAGCTCGACAATGAATACCCGATGAACCAGGACGAGATGCTGATGAGCATAGACGCTATGCAAACTGAGGCTTCGCCGCTGACATTCAATAATTTATATGAAAATTTGCAGATGATAATGAAGCGTAATGGCTTTAAATCGGCTTCTCTTTTTATGTATTCCGACTTTCAAGAAAACATGATGAACATGGAAGGCCTCGTCGCTGATTCTGCGATTCAGCTTGTCGTGATGCCGTTAGTCTCTGATTATCAACAGAATATCTACATCGACACAGTGTGGTTGTCGTCGCCGATTCTGCAAAAAGACCTTGCAAACGAGATAAACGTGCGAGTTGTTAACGAAAGTGACAAGAATATAAACGGCTTGCCGGTAAATTTCGAAATTGATGGTAAGTCGGTGGCATTCAATACAATAGATATCCACGCAAACGGCAAGAATGAGGTCGCAATGCAATTTGTTTTGACCGATTCGGGTGAAAAAACGGCATCCGTTTCAATCAACGATTATCCAATCACATTTGATGATACGTACAATTTCGTTTTGAGCGTCCGACCAATCATCAAAATCGTGGAATTATCAACGGGTACTGGTGATTTGGCGATAAAAGCATTATTTGAAAACGATTCATTATTCGATTATCATGTGATGAATCCATATCGCATCGACCAACAATATCTTTCTGATTGCCAAATGGTTATTGTTGATGGGGATGCAAAACTCAATGAAACGATGTGGCAGAAAATTATTGATTTCGCAAAAGACGGCGGCAGTGTCGTTGTTTTTCCTTCAGAGAACTCTGAGCGCTCTGTGAACTCCGAGATCTCTAATGACACTTTAAGCGTCAGCGCCATCGCATCTCAGCACGAATTCTTCTCTGATATCTTCGTTTCCATCCCTCACAACGCCGACCTTCCAAAGGTTTATAAGCATGCTCAAATCGATAAAATGCGTTTTTATAATACTCTGATACTCATGTCTTTACAGAATGGCACTTCATTCTTTACTTTAAGTAAAATAGGAAGCGGAAATATCTTCTGTTTCGCATCTCAATTAGGCAATGATTGGACCAATTTTACTGATAATTCGCTGTTTGTTCCAATCATGTACAAGATAGCGATGCTGGGTGGTCAGATGAATCGTATGTCTTATACTTTGGGTGTCGACAAAGACATCGCAATCAACGATTTGACAGCATTTTCGGAAGGCGATATCCGAATTCGCGATGCAAAAGGCTCTTTCGAGATGATTCCGATGGTTGAGATGCGCAGCAACCGAGCGTTGCTAAGGCTTTACGACGAGTTGCCGGGTGCTGGATTCTATACAATCAACAAAGGCGATGAAGTCGTAGAAACAACGGCTTGGAACGACAACCGCAAAGAGTCGAAAATGAAGTTTTTGGATAGGGAAGAAGTTGATAAAATATTGAAAGACAATAGATTAAATGTCCATTCAGTGCTTAAGGCTGACGAAATCCATTTCGGCATCATGGAGACAATGATTCGCCGTTCGATGATGTGGAAATCGTTCATTATCTTATCGTTGATAACTATGTTGATAGAAATTTTGGTTTTACGTTTCTGGAAATAAAAAATTTTGTAATTTTGTAAGTTAACTTTGATTTTTTGAAAATGGCAGATTTTGACGACGAAAATATTGACAATCAGGAACTTGAAGAGATAAACGAGATTGGCGACGATGTAACGCAAGTGCTTGACGGCTTCGATCCGACGGCGGAAGAGGAGTCGGGAATGCTTGTGCAGTCGGGCGATGGTTACCGTGTGGTGCCGCTGAAGGGTATGTTTGAGAATTGGTTTCTCGACTATTCATCATACGTCATCCTCGACCGTGCCGTGCCTGAGATTGACGACGGTTTGAAGCCTGTGCAGCGCCGTATCCTGCATTCAATGAAGGAGATTGACGACGGCCGCTACAACAAGGTGGCGAATATCGTGGGAAATACAATGAAATATCACCCTCACGGCGACGCTTCCATCGGTGACGCGCTTGTGAATCTGGGTCAGAAAGACCTCCTTATCGATTGTCAGGGTAACTGGGGCAATATCCTCACCGGTGATGGCGCAGCTGCTCCCCGTTATATTGAGGCACGTCTGTCGAAATTCGCTCTCGACGTTGTTTTTAACCCGAAAACAACTGATTGGACGTTCTCATACGACGGTCGTAACAAAGAGCCTATCTCGCTTCCGATAAAGTTCCCGTTGCTGCTTTTCCAAGGCGCTATGGGCATCGCAGTGGGTTTGAAATCGGAAATTCTGCCACATAACTTCAACGAACTTATCGACGCTTCTATTCATTACCTCAAAGACGAGCCTTTTGAGCTTTATCCTGACTTCCAGACTGGCGGTCTGATTGATGTTCGCGGCTACAACGACGGCGGTCGCGGCTCAAGAGTGCAGGTGAGGGCAAGAATCTCTCAACTCGACAAAAAGACATTGGTAATCACTGAGATACCTTACGGAACGACGACCGAAACGCTGATTCAGTCAATCACTCAGGCTGGCGAGAAGGGCAAGATTAAGATTCGTCGTGTTGATGATAACACCTCTAAAACTGCTGAAATCGTTATACATCTCGCGCCAGGCGTGTCGCCGGACCAGACAATTGACGCACTTTATGCTTTCACGAAGTGCCAGGTTAAGCTGAACAGCCTCTGCACATGTGTGATTCATAACGATAAACCCGAATTTACGACCATTTCAGCCATTTTAAGGCACAATACCGACCACACGCTGGATTTGTTGAGTTGGGAGCTTCAGAACACCCTCGCCGAACTTGAAGGTCAGTGGCATTGGATTTCTCTCGAAAAGATTTTCTTCGAGAAACGCATCTATAAGATTTTGGAAAAAGACGCGCCAAGCTATGACGCGCAGATTGACGCGATTTTGAAGGCTTTTGAACCATATCTTCCTAACCTGAAACGCGAAATCACACGCGATGACATACTAAAGCTTTGCGAGAAGCCTGTTCGTAAAATCTCTAAATTCGATATCAAAAAGGCTGAGGATCAATTACTTGACATCGAAAAACAGATCGAACAGGTGAAATACGACCTCGACCATATCGTTGATTACACCATCAATTATTTCGAGGAGATGAAGCGCAAATACGGCAAAGGTCGTGAGCGTAAGACCGAAATCCGTAACTTCGACAACATCTCCGCGGTGGCGGTGGCTGCCAACAACGAGAAGCTGTACGTCAACAAGGAGGAAGGCTTTATCTGCAACGGCGCCGGCATCAAAAAAGAGCAAAACAAGGACGCTTACATGTATATCACCGACTGCTCCGACCTCGACGATGTTATCGTGTTCCGTGAAAACGGCACGTTCTCGGTGGTCAAACTGCAGCCGAAGATGTTCGTCGGACCGGAGAAGGTTATCTACGCGAACATCTATCATAAAGGCGACAAACGCACGATTTACAACATGGCTTATCGCAACGGAAAGCCCGGAAGTCCTTATTATGTCAAGCGTTTCTATGTAGATGGCATCACTCACGACAAGATTTACGATTTGACAATGGGCGAGCCAGGCTCGAAAGTGGCGTATTTCTCAGCAAATCCTAACGGTGAGGCTGAAGTCATCAAGGTGATGCTGCGTCCGGCTCCGAAGCTCAAGAAGCTATCGTTTGACTACGATTTCGCCACTTTGGACATCAAAGGACGTGCTAGCCGTGGCAATAAGCTCACAAATCACCCTGTAAACCGCATTTTTAAGCGCGAGGAAGGCGTTTCGACCCTCTCGGCACGCGAGATATGGTACGACGACACTGTGAAGCGTCTGAACGCCGATGGACGCGGCGTTTCGATTGGCCGTTATTCTGGCAACGACAGAATCATGCAGATTCACGCCAACGGCGAGTTCCGCCTCACTAATTTCGACCTCTCGACGCATTTCGACGACGACATGACGATGATTTTCAAGTTCGAGCCTGAGACGATTTTCACCGTTTTATACATCGAAGCTGAGACTAAGTTGATGTATATCAAGAGGTTTACTGTTGAAGAAGATACTCCGTTGAACAAACGAATCTCGTTCATCGGCGAAGGCGAAGATGCCAAATTTATCGCTGTCAACATGGATGTCTTACCGAGACTGTTGCTTAAGTTTAACGACGGCGTGAGCGGCAAACACTTTGAGGATGAAGAACTTAACGTTGATGAATACATTGGAGTGAAAAGCTATAAGGCCAGAGGAAAACGCCTCTCAGTACACAATGTGAACTACTACGAGTTCCTGGAGCCGTTTGAGCCGCCAGTAGTGGAAGAGGAGCCTGAGACTGCGGAAGAGCCTGTAGAGAACTCCGAGAACTCGGAAGGTGTGGAAGAAAAGGGAAATGCTGAGAACTCCGAGAACTCTAACAATGACGACGACAATAAAGACGGCCAGTTAACGTTATTCTAGAAATGAAGAAGTACATTTTGATATTATCCGCTGCGATTCTGCTCATGCTCTCATGCTCTGAGCAGCAATCCGTCGCGCGTCGTTTTGTGAAAAACAACCGCAAGACCGTCGTGGCGTTATATCTTCCAGAGAGGCTCGAAAAAAGGAACCTCCGCACTGATTCAATACCTCCGGAATTGGCCGATTCGTCGCTTCAAACCCAGATTGCATATCTCGAGAAACAAGTTAAAGTAATAGATAAAGTAAACGATGATAAGTTTATGGATATCATTTACTTAACAATGAAAGAAACGTTGAAAGATTATGGCCTGTCGGTGGAGTATTGGGAGAACGAAACCTCGCAGCCCGACTCGACTCATTGGGTGATTGAGATACCTCGTATTGAAGTTACTGAAGTGTGCGAGAAGCAGCGTTTTTGCGATTGGATTTTTGAAAATCGTTATTGCCTCGATGTGCCTGTCGATATGGTGAATGTTGCTGCTTGGTTCAATCTCGCCAACGACACCACTTATACAATGACGTTCACCGAGCAAAACTATCTTAACGATACTGACGTAAGCTTTGATATTGATTATCAACAGAATAAGCTTGTTGCAAAGACCTATTGCGATACCATCAACATTGAAGGTTTCTATCGTTTTGCAACACTTTTAGGAAAACTTTATTCAGGCTATTGTTACGATTTCTTGATGAATAAATACATTGATAATCATCAAGTTGAGCCAATAGATTCAACTATTCGATATCGCTACGACCCTTACGAACGCTATTTCTACAGAACCGATAGAGATTATCTTATCAAAATAGAATAATCTCTAATGGCTAATAGCTAATGGCTAATGGCTAAAGCTTCTTCCTCCCTTGAATCTCTTTGATTTTCGCTTTCATCTCGCTAGGCTTCACGTCGGTGACTTTACCGTCGAAGACGATGCGGATGCTGCCGGTTTCTTCAGAGACTACCAAAACGATGCAGTCGTGGGTTTCTGAAACACCAATTCCTGCACGGTGACGTAGACCGTAACTGCCTGGTAATCTTGTCTGTTGTGTGATAGGGAGGATACAACGGGCTGCCACGATTTTATTGTTCGATATAACCATAGCGCCGTCGTGGAGCGGACTGTTTTTAAAGAAAATATTCTCGATTAAAGGTTTACTGATGACAGCGTCGATAACCACTCCAGTGTCGATAATGTCTTGTAAATCATTCTCTTGCGTGAGAAGAATCAAAGCGCCGACCTTATCGTTGCTCATTGAGATGCAGGCTTCGCATATTGGGTCGAGGTCGGTGTCGTCAGCTTCTTTGTATTTCACTCCGAAACGTGCGAAAAACTTACGGAAACCTATGGCAAACTTGGATGTTCCGATGCTTAACAGGAACCGGCGGATTTCAGGTTGGAAGATGATAATCAGTGCGATGAAACCGACGTTGACGAAGGCTCCGAGTATGTAGGTGAGGAGCTCCATGTGCAGCAAAGTCACGATTTTGAGGCCGATTATCACCGCCACGATGCCGATGAAGATGTTGATCGCCGTGCTTCCTTTCACCAGTGTATACAGGAAATACAGCAGCAATCCCACCAAAAAGATATCCAGAATGTCCAAAAAACGAATCTGAATGAAAGCGCTTATCATCAAGTTAACCATAACGTTTGAATTAACTCACAAAAATACAAATATTTTTTAATTGTCAATTATTTTTTCGTCATTGCGACCAACTTCACTGCTTCTACAGCCTCTTTCACATCATGAACTCTTAAAATGTCGGCACCGTTCAGTAAAGCGATGGTATTCAATACTGTTGTTCCATTCAATGCTTCTTGTGGTGTAAAACCTAAAGTTTTATAAATCAAAGATTTACGGGAGATTCCAATTAAAATTGGCAAACCATTGACGCGATACTGGTCGAGGTCGCGAAGCAAAGCGAAGTTGCATTCGATAGTCTTGTTAAACCCAATTCCTGGGTCTAAAATAATCTGTTGCTCACCGTATTCCAAAAGTTTATTTATTTGATTCTCAAGGAATTGACGAACTTTATTGTGAACATCTTCGCTGATAATCTCTTCATGATGCATTCCTTCGAGAGTGCCAGTGATGTGCATCAAAATGTAAGGGATATGATTTTTGCCGATATACGGAATCATCTTCTCGTCGAAGAGTCCGCCAGAGATGTCGTTGATGATATCTGCGCCTTCTGCAATACATTGAGCAGCAACGCTTTGACGGAATGTGTCGATGGAAATCGGGATGTTCGGAAACTCTTTCCTGATGGCTTTTAAAGCCGGAATTATGCGCTCGATTTCCTCTTTGTCGGAGATACGTTCACTGCCCGGTCGGGTGGAAAAGGCCCCCAAATCGAGGATGTCGGCACCCTCGCTGACCATCTTTTTACAATGTTCAATTACAGCTGTAAGTCCTTGATACTTACCGCCATCGAAGAAAGAATCGGGTGTCACGTTCATGATTCCCATCACCACGGGACGGTTCCACGAAAAAATTTGTCCTCTACTCGTTATTTGTAACATAAAAATGTGTAATTTTACAATCGCAAAATTATTAAAAATTTTTCAATGAAAAGAGATACAGCAACAGAATATCAGCAAGTGGTGGCGCAATGCCGCGATATTTTCGACAAAAAGATGCAGGATTACGGTGCAGCGTGGCGAATTATGCGCACCGAGTCGCTCACTGACCAGATTTTCATCAAGGCGAATCGAATCCGCAGCCTGCAGAGAAAGAAGGAACACCTTGTAAATGAAGGCATTGAGCCGGAATTCATCGGCATCATCAACTATTCGGCAATGGCGATAATCCAGTTGCAGCTTGGCGTGGTAGAGCAGCCTGATTTGGACTTTGAAAAAGCATCTGAGCTTTATAAAAAAGTTCTCGATGAGGCATTCGACCTGATGTCGAAGAAAAACCACGATTACGATGAGGCTTGGCGTAGCATGAGAGTTTCATCGATGACCGATTTGATTCTGATGAAGATATTGAGAGTCAAGGAGATAGAGGATAACAACGGCAAGACTTTGATTTCGGAAGGTCTCGACGCGAATTATTACGACATGATCAATTATGCTGTTTTCTGCATGATTTTGATTAACGAAGGCAAGGGAAACTAATGGCTTGTTCGGCAAAGAAAACGGTTGTAGCGGTATGCAGGATACTCGTTGGATTGCTGTTTATTTTCAGCAGTTTCACGAAGGGCGTTGATCCGCTTGGCACGAAGTACAAGATGCTCGATTACTTCGCCGCTTACGGCATCGAGTGGATGAACGACGCTGCTTTGGTGCTTGCTGTGATGATGATTTTGGCGGAGTTTATTGTTGGTATCTGCTTGTTAACCAACGTCTTACCGCGCCTCGCTACGCTCGGCGCGACCATCCTCATGCTGTTTTTCACCGCCACCACGTTCTTCGATGCCATGTACGACCTCGTTCCAGATTGCGGCTGCTTCGGCACGGCGATAAAACTCACCAACTGGCAGACTTTCTGGAAAAACATAGTCATCGACGCAGTGCTGCTGCCTGTCGTTATTAACAATAAGTCGCTGAAAAACAATCGATTAACGCTTGGTGGTCAATGGATTGTTGCAATCATTTTCATGAGTGCTTTTGTTTGGTTTGAAGGTTACAACATCCGACATCTGCCTATTGTCGACTTCACCGACTGGAAAGTGGGGAAGGAGCTGAACCCTCACGGCTACGACGCGGGTAAGATTTTTGTGACGTACGAGAACAACGAAACCGGTGAGACTCAAGAGTTTGAGTCGCCCAACTACCCTTGGAACGACAGCGTTTGGATGAGCCAGTGGACCTTCGTGTCGCAACGTTCTGAAGGCGGTTCCAACGCACTTGGATTCACCATTTTAGACGAAGAAGGAGAGGATGTGACGCATATTTTGTTCGATTCGGAAAACTTGTACGTCTTCGTGGCTCCATATCTCGAAGAAATGACCGAACGTGATTTCGAGAACTGCATTAAGATGACGGAAGTAGCTTATAATCAAGGATTTGACTATATTTGGCTGACAGCTGCATCGCCTGAATATGTTGAGAAACTGAACGAAGAATACCTGATTTTCAACGACGTTTATTATGGCGACGAACTTGAGCTGAAGACCATGGTGCGCTCGAATCCGGGTTTGATGCTGATTGATAACGGAATCATTAAAAATAAGTGGTCGAAAATAGATTTTCCGCTTGTGAAATAATATGTTTGCGTACATTGTGAGAAAGATACTTTACGGCATCCTCGTCCTCTGGGGCGTGGCGACGCTGGTGTTTTTTCTCTTCACGATAGTTCCAGGCGACCCAGTGCGCATGATGCTCGGCCAGCGTGCTGACGAGAAAGACGTGCAAGCTATCCGTCATGAGCTCGGTCTCGACCAAAGCATTGGAAAACAATACGTTGACTACCTCAACGACCTCTCTTTCATCTCGTTTTACGACGAAAACAAAGATTTATCGAAATACGAGCCTTATGCCCGAATTGCAACTGTCGGCAGCACGAAGATCATCTTCAAAACGCCGTATCTGCGCTATTCATATCAGAGCAAAAGGCCAGTGGGAACGATACTTTCCGAGGCTTTCCCAAATACTTTGATACTCGCTTTTGTGTCGATACTCTTTGCCTTTGTGATAGGAGTGTTGCTTGGTGTGCTGACAGCCATTGTGAACAGCGATTTCCTGAACCGTTTGACGTTGTTTATCACCACGATAGGGATGTCACTGCCGTCGTTTTTTGCCGCAATCCTCATCGCCTGGCTTTTCGGTTTCGTTTTGGAGGCATATACTGGTCTCAGCATGACCGGGAGCCTTTTCTCCGTTGACGATTATGGCAATGGAGCCTATCTCGACCTGAAAAACCTCATTTTGCCTGCGTTGACGCTTGGTTTGCGTCCGTTGGCAGTCATAACAGAATTAACCAGAACCACCTTGCTCGAGGTGATGTCAATGGATTATATCCGCACCGCTAAGGCCAAAGGCTTGAAGAAATGGCGTGTCATCGGCGTTCATGCCCTGAGAAACGCTCTTACGCCAGTGGTTACTGCCGTTTCCGGATGGTTTGCAAGCCTTCTCGCAGGCGCCGTTTTCGTGGAATATGTCTTCGACTGGAAAGGAATCGGCGTTGTCATCGTCGATGCGCTCGACAAATTCGACTTCCCCGTCGTAATGGGCGCGGTGTTATTAATAGGAGTGATGCTGATTATCATTAACATTGTGGTTGATATTATTTACGGAATTTTGGATCCAAGGGTGAGAATTAAATAAAAAGTGTGCTGAAGGCACACTATTCTACTAGCCCCAGGCAACGCCTGGGGTAAAATGTGAAAAATAAATATTTGTTTTTATAAGGTGAGGCGAGCCGGAACGGCGCGCCTCACCGTTTTTTTTATATAATAAAATCATAACATAAACCACCATTAAACCCCAGGCGTTGCCTGGGGCTATTAATGTTTCGTGCCTCCGGCACGACGGTTCTTCCGATAATTGATTATCCATCCACACAGCAATTTTTCACAAATAAAAAATATTGACAATCAAGAGTTTTTTCTATTTTTGCAAAATCCATGTAAAAACATTCAACATTATGAAAAAATATCTGATAATCATAACAGTAGCATTGATAGTATCAACATTATTGTCAAGTTGTGGCGCTTTGTCATTCCAATTGAGAAACTTTAAAAAGGTTAAAAGCACTTATACAAGCTCCATAAGCAATAACGAACCTATAAATTTCGTGGTAAAAAATAATAGGATGTTGGCTCAAGCAACAATCAACGGCGAACCAGATACTGTTTTGCTGGACACTGGCGACAGTCAAGGTTTGACATATTTCCATAATATTTCGGAAAAAACCAACGACTACTCTAAGTTGAAATTACAAAGTGCGCATAAAAAATCCATAGTCTATGCAAAAATGGACACCGTCAACGTTCAATTCTATTATTTCCATAATACATTAAAACTCGACATTTGCGTAAATTACGACAACCCTTGCGGAAATGCAATATCCGATTATCCCGTACTTGGCAACGATGCCATTTTCGCCTTCCAATTCTTGAACTCAAAAATGAGTTTAAGCTTTACGGATCAGAAAATAACATATTACAATTACCATGATGATACATCATTTAATTTGAACGGTTACAAACCAATGAAATGTGACTATACATGGAAGCAAAACGTTTTATATGTCTATCCGATTATTGGAGGGGTGGAATACAAATGCCTTTTCGACACAGGCAACAATAAATACATCCTATTACAAAACAAAGGCAAAAAAGTACAAAAGCGTGATGGCGATATAATTCTGGAAGGAGCATTTGGCGTTGCCACATCAGGAATAGCAGAGGCTGGCGAGATGATTGTAAGACCAGATGAGACAGTTACTCTCGGTGACGAAGATTTCAAAGCAACGGTTATGTATCTTTCTGATATTGTGGTTGGTAACATGGGCATGCAGTTTATCCAACGATTCGACTGGTTCTATGATCATGTAAATAACGTAATGTATTATAAACCTCGTGATGTTGAAGAAGACAAGTTTAATATAGATCAACCATACAGAGTTCTCGCTACAAACGACGGTCTAATGATTGTCAGCCGCGTCGTTGATGATAAAAACACGCTGCAATTCGGCGATATCATCACCTCTGTCAACGGCGAAAAAATCACCGCCAAAAACATCTGCCACTACAACGAATTATTGAATAACACAAAAGATTGGAATCAATTTGAAATTGAGATAATTCATTAAAACCCCTCAAATATCGCATCCAAAGTCCTTTTGTCGGACTTGAAACCAAGCAATTCCTTTATTTTCTGCTTCCTTTTGAAGATGGCGCTTTGAGAAACGCAATATATCTCCGACAATTCCAATGTCGTTAATCGAGATTTCACCAGACAGCAGAACTGCAGATCTTTCTCATTCAAATCAGACTTCTTCAAGAAATCGGAAAATGAAGCGAAAATTTGTAAAACCGTCTCGCTTAACTCATTGGTTTCCTGCTCGTTAATAGCTTCAAAAACAGGCTTTTTGTGTGCCGAATAATAACCTTTTTCGCGCATCAGCTTGTAAATGTCGGTTTGCTTAAACTGATTATAAGACGAGGCTTTCTTTGAATATCTCTTTCGTGTAAAAAGCCACAGGCACAAAATAATAACAAGCGCAATTATTCCATTAACCAGTAATTTTTGTGTTGTAGGACTTTTTGGCTCTTCAATTTGTATTTGATAATAAAAGGTTCCTGTTACAGTGTCTCTTGTAGCAGTAATACTCTCAATCGGTTCCTGTAAATGAAAAACAATAGCTGGTTTGATAGTGTCGTTCATATCAATTTTTTTGCAAAAATACTACATAATCTAAGTCAAAAATATAAATCCAATAAATTTCCAATATAATTCCAGTGATATTCCAGCCATTTATCTTTATTTAAAGAGATTTTTACATATTTTTGCAAAAAAAATTCATCAAATAACGATCAGATTATCCAATTAAAATGAAAAAACCATTAACTATACTTTTGGCACTAATCATCGCAATAGTTTTCGCAAGCTGCAATAGCAAACCCACAGCCAGGCAAGTGATTGGCAAATCATATAAAAAATGCCAGTCCATCATTGGCGGACATTATGAGATGTCGAGAAAGATGAAATACATGTCTGATAAAGATACGCTTATATCTCACTATACTTGCGATTTCAAGAAAATGCCTGACGACACGATTTATGGCGTCTATTTTTCTTCATGTGACGAACATCCTTGGAGCAAATATTTCAGTAAAATCAATTATCTTTACACTGGCGATGATTTCGTTCAATATGACGATACGGCTGGAACTGTGATTTCTTGCGCACTTTGGTCTGATATAATCAACGGAGGGAAGCATAACCGCACTTTTTACACCCCTATAGTCAGAAAAGACTGCTATCCGCTCGTTAATGGTTTTAAATTGCTCGACAAAGATTATTCGTACGAACTGTCTGAAACCAATCTCGATGAAAAACCATGTCATTTTGTCAAGATTCTTGCCAATAATCTTGAAGACGATGATGAAGAAGTGTTTGGCATAAAAACATTAAGATATGAAATCAACATTTGGATTGACAAAGATAATTATTTGCCATTGCAATATTCCGTGGCTTTCGACATGGTTCAGCAAAACGACACCATGTACCAATATGAAGAATGTAAACTGTTGAAATTCACTGAAGACTTTGATGAAAACAATCTGACTTTGGAATCTGTTCCGGAAGATGTTGTCTTGAGCGATTATGAACCGTATCAGGCCTCTGAGCCACTTCCGGAAGGCTCTCTGGCTCCAGATTGGTCACTGCCGACAATAAACGGAGATTTGGTTCATCTTGCAGATTTGAAAGGAAACGTTGTTATGCTTGATATTTTTTATAAAGGATGCGCTCCGTGCTGTGCGGCTTTGCCATTTTTACAAAGTCTTCATGAGAAATACAAGGATAACGGTTTCATCATGATTGGCATTGACCCAATCGACGATCCTGTGAAAGACGAAATGGCAGATTTTCTTGCGAAACGAGGCATAACATACACCGTTCTCTTTGCCGAGCGTGATTTTTCAGATTTTTATAGAATTGAAGGATATCCGACCTTACTTTTGCTCGACAGGGAAGGGAATATCCTGATGAATCAACGCGGATACAGCAGCCAACACGAGAAAATGTATGAAAATAACATAATAGAAGCCTTGGAAAGCAAGAATTAAAAAATCAATTTTAACTCTCATGTTTATTGTTGTGCAGAACTGGTTTCTTCGCACAATTTGTAACATTTTTGGCAAAAAATCCAGTTATTTGCCAAAAATGTTATATCTTTGTACCCGATTATGAACCAACACCAAAAGAGCATCGTAAAATTTATTAAAGTGGATGAGATCGCAGCATAGCGAAAAGGAATTGTATTGTTTAATTGTTTAATAATAAAGAAATGCGTATGAATATACCTTTTGAAAATAGTAAAGAAAACTTTAAAATTAGAGAAGAGATAATCTCTCAAGTGTATCGCAGATGGATAGAAGCAAACCCTGACAAACGTGTTTATAATCGGTCATTGAAAGATTATATAAACATTCGTTATCTGTCGATAACTGAAACGATGCGTCACGCTGCTAAAAGTTATACATCAACATTAGCTTTGCTGCAACTTGATACTATTTTGCGTTATGCGGTCAAAGTCGGCAAACCAAAACCAACAAAAAGAGGAAGTAAAAATCAGGATAATTTTGTTCAAATTCAAGTTATGAAATATGATTTGGTTGGCATAGGAATGGTAAAAATGACTGTCGGTATTAAAAAGTCGGGGGAAAAGATACAATATTGTATTACAACGATAAAGGCATAAAAAAAGAAACCGACAGGTTGGCTCTCTCCTAAGAGGTCATCACCAAATTGTGGACGTCTAAACTGGACTGTTCCCCTATTGATTTCTGACTGCAAAATTACAAACAATTTTGATACGTGCAGCCTGTTTTTACAACATTTTTATTTTTTTTCACTTCAAGTGTAAGATTTCACCATTTTCTGCGATATTAATACAAACGAATGTGATGACGACAGAGGACTTCAAACGGGACATTTTGCTACTGCAACCTCGATTGCAGCGTATCGCTGAGCGCATCGTCGGTGACCCCGACAGCGCAGCGGATGCCGTGCAAGAAGCCGTAATCACATTGTGGGAGCAACGTTCGTTGCTAAAAAGTCAGGATTTGGAAAAACTGGCACCGACCGTCGTTAAGCGGCGCAGCATCGACATGTTGAGAAAACAGCATCCAACCGTGCCTGTCGATGCTGAAAACCTGATGCTGACCGAAATGCCGTCTGACGACCAAGAAGAACGTTATCAGCTCGCCAGAAAACTCGTTGACAAACTGCCCAAACGCCAGCGCGATGCCATTTTGATGAAATACGAGAACGGCCTCAGTATTGAGGAAATCGACAAAGCGACCGGCATGAGCAGCACCCATGTGTATGCAACGCTTTCGCGCGCCTACAAAGCATTGCGAGAAGCCATAAAACAATATAAGGAGGAAATATCATGACACCTGAAAATGAAATGAACGAAGAATTACGCCAACTGCTCGACAGCTTGGAAGAACATGGAAAGAACGTCCGTCGGCAAAAACAACTCGTCGACTTAATTGACCGTCTTGCCGAAGAGGAAAAAACGGTGGTGATTCCTCGCAAACGCGCAAAACTAGTCCCGATATGGTGGGTGATGGGCGCTGCAGCGGCTATATTACTGCTTATGTTGCTGATGAAGCCGAATGGGAACGAAAATATTTTACATAATGATATTCTTGCGGAAGTGCCGGAAACTGTTGATTATATTATCGATTCCGTCAAGATTGAAAATCAAAATACTATTATTGAAGAAGCTGTCGTCCACAAAGAACTATTAGCTGAAAACACAACGGTTGTTCAAAAAACACAGATTAAAAACAAAAATGGTAAGGCGGAAGTCGTTGAAACAGTTGAGGAACAACTTGTTATTGCTGAGATTATTCCAATACAACCTTCAGATTCAATGGTTATTGAAACAAATACTATAATTTCTGAAAATGAAACGCCTTCAGACGTTCAGAAACCCCAGCGTAGAGTCATCCGGAGCCTCAACCTGGTGTGCTATGAATGTCAGAAGGAACCCGATAATTTTCAATACCAGGCTGTCAACGTTCAACCCGAGAAGACACTTTTCGGTCAGCCGCAAGACCCTAACATGAAGGACGGGGCATTGGCATGGCAAGTTAAACTCAATTAAAACGTAAAACAATGAAACACATCATCTTAACAATAGCAATAGTTTTAGCCGCACTGACAGGCTTTGCTCAGGAAGAAGTCGCCATCGAGCAATACATCAACCAGAGTATCAACCAGTTGTATATCGACCCTGGATGGGACGTCCGCCTGATACATGCCGACACCGACAGCACCTATCGTATAGCGATAGTCACCACGGAGGATTTCGCGGCTTTGGCCTACAACGTCCAGCTGTGCAATCTCAAAGACCGTACATTGACGATTCTTGAAAATACCAAGATGCCACAAGGCACAGTGGTTGAGATAGAAGGCCCGATGACGTTTGACATGATTGCTCTGATGAACAGAGCAACTGTTGAAGCTGACAAAATAATTGCTCCCCAACCGGAGCAGACCAGTTGTCGTCAGAAAAGCATATTTGTAGCACGTTATGCCAATTTGCATATCAGAAATTATCAAATTCCAAACCAAGACTGCTTGTCAAACATAGAAATTTGGGACAACGCCAAATGTACAATAGATACTATTTCAGGAGATGGATATTCTTATGTGACAACTTATAATACATCTGATTTTCAAATTGTTACCAATAATTTAAATGGGGAAATCATATTGGACGAATATGATGAAACTCCAGGCTGGCATTATCAGAAAAAAGATTCGAGAGTGATTAAAAACAAGGAGGTCGATGGAAAGATTGTCACAACAAATCGTAGAAAAATTTGGCAACATAATTTCAATGTTTGGGCATCTTTCGGCTATCGCTGGGGCACAAATCCACCAGATGCTAATAGTCCGTTGCTGGAAGATGGTACACTGTCAATTAACGTAGGGGCAAGCACTGATTTTCAGCTGAGCTACCGTTGGAGTTTGAGTACCGGAATCTTATTAAACGCAAACCGTAAATCATTATGCCATCAGGTGAAATATGAAGACGACGCTCTAGTTGTGATTGATGGTCAGGAGGATTTCGAGCGCAATCGGTTATACTCTTATTATATTGGTATTCCTGTTGTTTTCAACTATTATCTTGGCAAACGACAAACCGAAAGTATTTCATTTGACATTTTCTGTGGTCGTCTCATAGAAGAAGATCTGCGCACCAGCAAAGATGCCACCAATTTGTTAGGATTAACCAATTGGAAAGGTGAAGTCATCAAAAACACATTCAATCCATGGAAACTTGAGGTGGGTTTCAGCTTCAACACCAACATGCTGGGCATCTTCCATGGCATCAGAGTGTTCGCAAACATTCTGCCTGAATATAAACCAGGTGTGACAAGCAGCGAAATCAGGAATATCGGAATTGAAATTAAGTTCTAATTGTTTTTTTTCTTATCTTTGCAAAAAATTAATCATTTATTGTAGTTTTTCCATCAGTGTTGCGTCTAATGTGCAAAAGGTTTTAGACCATGAAGGAGAAAGAATTAGAGTTTAACCGAATTGTGAAGGCTAACAAAGCCGCCATTTTCACCGTGTGCTACCTTTTTTCGAAGGACCAGGACGAGGTGAACGATCTGTTTCAGGAAACTCTTATAAACCTGTGGCGCGGATTCGACGGCTTTCAGGGCAAATGCGACGTGAAGACCTGGATCTGGCGCGTCAGTCTGAACACCTGCCTCACATTCGAAAGGAAAAAGAAACGCCGCGTGGATACGTTGCCGCTGACAATGGACATCAACCTGTTTACCGACACCGACGACGACACACGACAAGTGCAGATGCTTTACCGGCGCATCAACAAACTTGGAATGCTCGATAGGGCAATCATCCTGCTTTGGCTGGAGAACATGAGCTACGAGGAAATCGGTGAAATCATCGGCATCTCCACTAAAAACGTCTCCGTAAAATTGGTCAGAATCAAGGAACAACTGAAGAAAATGTCGAACGACTAAAAACGCAAAGCTATGGAAAACAACGAATTGGAAGAAATGAGGGCGCAGCTTGCCACCTTAAACGAGAAGCTGGAAAAAGAAAACATCGTCAGCGATAAGCTTATTAGCGAAGCCACAAAGAAACATATATCAGAGTTGCAACGTAAACTGATACGCAGAATCATCGTACTCAGTGTGCTGTCACCTATTATGGCTCGTTATGTCGGGCTTTATTTCGCATTGTGGTGCTTGGTAGTCATCATTTTAAACATCTATGTATATCGAGTGGTTAACAAAGGCAATTATACTTCTGCTTCGGTGACTGAATACACGCAAAGCGTACGTAAAGCTCTGAAAACATTCAAAAGGATAAATAGGTTTATGTGGATTTTCAGCATATCGTTAACAATGTTGTTGGGAATAGTTATGTTTATTGGAAATTTGCAAACAATACCAAGACTGGCATACGTTAGTATAATGGTTTGTTCATTTTTTTCTTTTATATTATGGATCGCCTACTACATCAGCAACGTTATGATATCACCAGATGTTGAACTCATGTTGGAAATAATTTTAAAAGATTTGGAGGAATAATTATCCTATGAAAAACAAATTTTTACTACTGTTGGCTTTGTTGCCAATCACTGTTTTTGCTCAGCAATCAAACATCATTTACACCGATTCGGTAGTGATGAATTCGAAACAATATCTGAAAGGCAATGATTATCAGAAAGATTTCCTGCTTTTCTTGAATATGCTCGAAAATACCCATCCGGCGTTTGCAATGGAAAATCCGCCGCTCGACATCAAGAAAATCAGAAAAGTAGGGTATAAGGAGCTGAAAAAAATCAACGATTCGGAAAAATTCGCATTGTATCTGGAATCGATAGCCTCGCAGCTGCACGACGGACATACCTATATTCATTGCAATTATCCGAGCGACACTATCTTCCCGATGGCGTTCAAATACTTGAACAACGAGTTTTTTATCCAAGGCGTTGAAGAAGGTAATGATGAATTTATCGGCAAAAAGATATTGACAGTCAACGGTTTTGATATGTACGATGTGATGATGAGCTTCGGTTCGCTGTTGTCGTGCGACAATGACATTTTTCTGATTGAGCGCTTTAATTGTATAACAAAATTTTGCTGGAAAGATAACAAATACAACACTCAAGAAGCGTTGACAGTCACATGCGACGACGGTAGTTCGTTGAATCTGAATTATTTAAGTGCCAAAGAAATCAAGTGGAAATGGGTTGAAACAAAACCTTTGCAGTCGCCGTATCAAAAAACTCAAATGCCTTTCAGGTATGAGGTTTATCCGGAAAACGGCATCTGCTATCTGCAATTTAGCTCGTGCAAGGATAAAAACACCTTGCGTTTTCAATTCCAAGCGAGAGGTTTCAACGGTATGACCGAAGAGGAGTTTGAAGAGAAAATCAAGGATATTCCACAATTTGACATGTTTTTGGAGGAGGTTTTCGATACTATTCAAAAGCTTGATATTCAGACGCTTGTGGTTGATGCTCGAAGTAACAGTGGCGGCAACAGCATGCTGTGCAACCAGCTTCTTTCGTGGCTGAAACCTGTTGATGAAATTAAGTCGTTTGACTCGCAGAAACGCATTTCAAAACTTATGGAGACTAATTATCCTAATGCCGTGGGCAATCTGTTCACAATGAACACTGATGCCGACAAAGTTTTTAAAGGTAATGTGTATTTCATTCAGGATAATGGCACTTTTAGCAGTGCGGCAATGTTGATAGTGATGGCGACAGATAACAACATCGGCACCGTTATCGGCGAAGCAGGCTCATATCGCCCTTGCCATTTCGGTGATGTTCTCAGCTATGAATTGCCCAATACACATGTGAAAGGCGGTGTCAGTCATGCTTATTTCATGCGACCGGACAAAGACGCCTGTGGTGAAAATAGTCTGATTCCGACAATTCATATCCAGCGAACCTGGCAAGATTTCATTGAAGGAAACGACCCATGGTGGCAATATATACTAAACAATCAATGATTTCCTTTTCAGAATATGCAAAAAAATCAGGCCTTGCGGTATGCGAAGCATATCCAGACTGATTTTTGCATATTCTGAAAAATAATCTTCATTTTTTGTAATAAACTCCCAATTCCGATGTCTAAGAGGTTGTAATTTGATCGAATTATGATTGAAAAAGAGAAACAATTTGAGAATTTGGTGAGAGAGCACAAACGCACGATTTACACTGTCTGCTACATGTTCTCGAAAAACTCCGCCGAGGTTGACGACCTCTTCCAGGAAATCCTCATCAGACTGTGGAAAGGATTCGACAGCTTCGAGGAACGCAGCAGTGTAAGGACATGGGTTTACCGTGTGGCGCTTAACGCCGCCATCAACAACGACAAAAAGGAACGCCACCGTGTGCCGACCATTCCGCTGACCCTCGACATCGACCCTTACGAGGCCGACGACCCCTCGACGCAGCAAATACGACAGCTCTACGACCGCATCAACCAGCTTGATCTGATCGACCGAAGTCTGATACTCCTGTGGCTCGAAGGCATAACATACGAGGAAATCGGGGCAATCATCGGCATCACGCCGAGCAACGTGGGAGTGAGGCTGCTCCGCATCAAAGACAAATTGGTGAAAATGTCAAACAAAAAATGAAAAAGGAGATTTATCATGGAAAACAACAATCTTAACGAGCTTGAACAGCTTAAAGCCCAATACGAAACGCTGAAACAGCAATTCGACCAGCAGGAAATCGTAAATGAGCGGCTGATGAGAGCTACAATTCATAGCAAACTGGGTTTTATCGAGAAAAACAGACTTTTAACCGCCATTATACTACCGACTACTTATATTTTGGGATTTTTCAGTATTAACAAATGGTGGGGCGACGATTTGTCGATTTGGCTGTTCTGGATTTTGTTTTTGCCGATTTTAGTGTTTTTTGACATGTTTCTTACAAAGAAATTTAGCAGAAAAATGTTGGAAAACAGCGATTTGCAGACGATTTCGAAAAATCTCAAATCCTATAAGCGGATTTATAAGCTGTTCAATATATTGAATTATGCAACAGTGTTTTTTATTTCAGTCTGTTTCTTGCTGTTTTTCTTGAATATTGAATTTTCTGATGTAATGGTGTTCATTTTGGCAATGTTTATAAATTTTGCCGTTATACTTTTCTTTGAAAACCGTTTTATATCAAAGCGTTGCGACAATGTTATAAATCAGATTGAAAATCCTGATGAGCCGTTGAAAAACCGTAATAAAACAGGTCTCGACAAAAAACAGAAGTTGTTGTGCCTGACGATGGTGTTGGTTTTCATAAGTTTCAGTGTTTGGGCATATCTGATTTCTGCCAGATATACGAAACTGCCACCAAATCCGACTTATACATACACTCGTGCCGAAGGAAATAACAGGGCTGACGGCAATCTTGAAATCTGGGAGGTTTACAACAGCACAACAATAGCCGACAAAGCGCGCTATATTGCCACAAACACTTTGGAAGACAACGACTCACTCATTTACAGATGGTCGGTTGATTCAACAGAAACAATACTTTACACATTGAGAAAGACTACGGAAGCCGGTCCTGCCATCAGTTCGGCGGTTCTTGGTGGCAAACCTTTGGTGAAAAAAGTCGCTCGCGGGCCATACAGGGAAGGAACTACGACTTCAATCATTGTAAATATGCAGCCAGAGGCGGCCATCTTGATGAAACGTATGACCGAGAATGCCGTTTTGCAGCCGCAACCTGTTGAAGCTGCAGTAGTTTTGGACGGACAGGTTTATCAAAGCTGGTATATTAAAGGTGTGATTGACACTGGCGCTTTCTTCATCCTTGCAAAACCAAGTATGACGGAAAAAGAAGTTGAAGAATTGTGTAATCGATTGATAAAGAATTAAGAATTAATTATTACTTTTGCAAATCAAATACTTAATCCAATGAAAAATATATTATTATCACTTTTAATTACTATTATTTGTTTTTCGTGTTCCGGACAGAATGGAATTTCGAAAGAAGAGAAAGCTCAGATTCAGGAAGTTATTGAAAATCATGACAAAACCCTGCTTTACATCTGGAGCGAAAGTTGTGGAGCTAGCAAAAACATGTTCAAAACAAACATCAAGCCTTATCTTGAAGGTCTTGAGAAAAACAATGTCGGCATTGTCATTATTTATTATGGAAAAGAGGAGGATGTTGCCAATTTAAAATCAGATAATCGACTGATAATAAGTAGTAATTTGCCTGCTGCATTTGGTAAAATGAATGCTAACAGAACCATGAAAAAGCTTCTGAAAGACTACAAAAAGTTCAATGGTTATCCGATTCCAATCCTTATCGATAAAGACGGTTTTGTGCTGAACTACGACGCCCAAAGCAATTATTACAGCTATTTGGAGATATTCCAAGCAGCGAAATAATAGTTTTAAGGATGTGCAAAAAATCAGGCCTTGCGGTATGCGGAGCATATCCAGACTGATTTTTGCATATCCTTAAAACGTTAGCATTTTTCTTAATCTTTTAGGGTTTTAGGAATTGACATGAATGATTTATTATTGTAATTTTGCATCGTTAAAACTTCATTCTATGAAAAAACTCTCATTCCTATATGCTCTATTAGTCATATCGGTCCTATTCGTCCTATCACCAGTTACAGCTTCCGCTCAAAACGATAAAGTCTTGAATGTTAATGTCATTGTCTCTGATTCAACAGGCAAAGTCCTCAAAGACGTCGCGATTTATAACTCCAAACAAAACCTTATTGGAATAACCAACAATTTCGGAACTACAATAATCACAGCGCATATTGGCGATGAAGTGGTGTTTTCTCACATTAGCTACGAGCCGAAAACAATGACAATTTCCGATGAGAATATGCTTGTCATTTTAAATGCGAAAACCAATATTCTCCCTGAAGCCGAAATTGTTGAAAATGTACCGCATTTAGCATATTCTAACAAGCAGGTTTGGGTTTCCGATTACAAGGTTAACAATGCTGGAATGTATCTCATTTTTGATAATAATTCCGAGCATTCGCTGATATTTCTGAGCCATGAGCAGGATACTATGGCGAAAGCGAAAATCGCTGAAAAGTATGATTATCTTTATGAAGACGCTTTCGGAAATATACATCTTTTGAGTAAAGATACGGCTTATCAGACTTTTTACGACGGCGAGAAGCTGAATATGCTTTATCCTGTTGATATAAACACTTTCAAGCAAAAGCTGATGCCAGTTCAGGTTATCACCGACAGCCTGCTCGTTTTGCAGAGATACGCCTCTATGTGGCAGGAGATTTTGTATATCAGCGTGAATCGTAACAATAAGGAAACCAAAGTGTTAGCCGACTGCTACGGTCCGACAAGAGAGTGGGGGAGAACATATTACAGGGATATGGTAAAAGATGGCGTTATCGACGCAGTTCAAAAAGAGAATCCGCTGTTCCCAAACATCATGGAGATGCTTGGGATTGAACAAACCAACACATTCGGAGATGACGCGATTGAAAACACTTACGTCGATTTTGAAAGCAGCCAGCGCGCCAGATATCGTTTGCAACCGATTTTTAGTCCGATCACATTTTTTAATGATACCATCTATGTGTTTGATTTAGAGAAAGATAAGCTTATAAAGTTTACCGAAAACGGTACTTTCGTTAAAGATATTGACATCAGTTTTCATCGCACAACTTATCGCAAAAACAGCCGCATCGGCAACAATTGGGACAAGAACATCATCATAGACAAAGCCCTTGGCAAATGCTACGCACAATTCACCAAAGACGGTCACGTGACCTTGAAAGAGATTGATTTACAGACTGGTACAACAAAGAAAACCATCGAGCTGACGCATCATGTCTTCCCTGAAAACATCCAAATCCACAACGGCATCGTCTATTACAAATTTATCGATGTGCGCCAAACCGTCGGCCGCGACTGCCGCAGTTTGTATAAAATGCAATTGAAATAAAACACTATCCCATGAAAACAAAATTATCACTCTTATCAATCCTATTCGTCTTATTGGCCTTATTAGCCCAATCATCGTGTTGCGACACTCCCTCCGTCGAATCTAGCATCGCCGAAAAATTCACAGCTTACTATAAGCCCTCTGAAAGCTTTGAAACTATCGCAAATCTTGTCAAAGACAAACGAATCGTCATCCTCGGTGAATGCGGTCATGGCGACGGCAAAACTTTTGAAATAAAATCGGAAATTGTCAAATATTTGGATTCCGTAGGCGATTACACATTGATTCTTGAAGGAATGAATCCCTTTGACGGCGCAATTCTTAACAAAGAACTGCCTGTGCTGATAATTAACACTTCGTGGCTGAATGTTGGTAGTTCATGGAATTCTTTGTGGAGTCAAACGGAAGAAGCATCTAAACTGGTTGATGCGATGAACAAACACCAAATCGATTTTTACGGCATGGATGTCAATCCATCATACTGCAATAATTTCGAGATAGCATATCTGAGCAATCTGTTTTATTACGATTCGATAATGAAACAGAATATGTTTGACTACAATTGGAAAAGATTGCTTGACATAAATAAGAATATGCTTAATTTAAACGATTCTGTCATTCAAGATATTGATTATCAATATTATGACAGTTCTTTGTTGGCAATGAAAAATAAGCTGAACAATGAAAATGTCTCATTCAACAAAGATGCCGTTTCGCTATTGATTGACAATATGTTGTCGTTCTCAAATCATGCAAAATGCGGATTTTCTAACTCCTGCGATTCATGTATCGATTGTAGCATTATAATTCGTGACCGACAAATGGCAGACAATGTTGCGTGGTATATAAATCATCATCCTGAAAAGAAAATTATCATCTGGGCAGCCAATTTCCATGGGGCGAAGGCTATTTCACAGATAAAATACGGCAAGGAACCGAATCCCGACTTGTATGACAGATACACTTTGTTGGGCGAGCATCTTGCGAACATGTTCCCGAATCAGGTTTATTCTGTCGCCTTCACATCAGGTGGCGGTGAAGTTGGATGGTTTAATCAAGATGAAGGCGATCCTATTCAGCCCGATTCCACTTCGGTTGAATTTGCCCTGCAGCAACGTGGCATCAATTACGGCTATCTTGATTTCGGTAGTCATCCCGAGTTTGAAGATATTCCGTTCCACAGCATCCTTCTAGGTTATCATAACAAAATTGGGAAATGGGCAAAGTCGTTCGATGCGATTTTTTACATCAAGGAGCAACACAAGGCGACACAAGACATTGAGAAATGAAACACTCAATTATAACTCTCATTTTTTCCCTGCTGTGCGGCTTAACCATGTCCGCGCAGCAGGATACTTGCGTAAAATCTATCGCGCTTGATGCTGTTTATGTCACTGCGGAAAAGGTATCAGTTTATCGCGATTACAAATATGTTATGGTTGATTTTGAAATAGTTGACGATAAGTTTTTCATTCTTCAAAGAAAAGAAAATTCGTTGAAAAACTTTAGAATACTTGTTACAAACATGGTTTTTGATCCCATTGATACCATTAATATTCCTAAAAATATCAAACCGACAAACTTGGAATTAGATATTGCGGATAATGTCCAGATTGTGACACAAGACTCTCTGTATCAAATAGTTAATAATAAAAACAAGCGTTATTACGCCTTTCCTGTCGAGAAAAATCATTATCTGGAAGTGATGAGTCGATGTCTTTTCATGACAGATCGATACATTTATTTCTGTGACACTCGTGCCGAAGGCTATTTGCTCAATTTTTATCGAATAAGTCCGCAAAAAAGGGAGCGGGAACTGCTTTTCTGCAATAACGATTTACAAAAATACAGCGAAATACCACAAGAAGTGCAATGGCATGTGGCTCACTCTTCACGTTCAGGCGGATTGTGGTATGGTCCGAGTGATGAGGACTGGGAGTCATACCTCCGAAATGTTTGGATGCGTCCGGAACAGGCTTTTCTTGGGCATTCGCATGATACTTTATATTATTTTGATCATCAAAACCGCACAATCATTACCTATGATGAGGATTTGAATCTGCTTCATAGTTGCGAAATTACTTATCCCGACAAAGAATCTTTCTGGCGTCACACCATCTATCAAGATCGGGCTTGGGGTGCATTTTACACAATTTTCGGCACAACTTTTAATGAAATTGACCTAAAAACTGGCAAAACTATCCCTAAAATCAAAGTTAACAACTATTTGAGCCACAAAATGATAATTTATAAAGGCAGTCTTTATTCTTTGAAAAAGCGTAGAGATTCAGGAAATTTGGAAATCTCTTTCATCGAAAAGACCAAACTTTATTAAAATATAATATTCAACTGTTTTAAGAATATACAAAAATCAGGCCTTTGAATATTCGAAGAAAATTTGCAGACTGATTTTTGCATATTTTAAAAATATTATTTATTTTTGCAAAATGAAAATCAAGCTTACTCTCTTCTTTGTTTTATTTTGTGGGATTACTATGTCCGCACAGAATAGTTCAGGAATCAACGGCATTTGTCTCGACAACCGCAATAAGCCGATTCGCAACGCTGGTATCTATTCCATCGACTCGACAATCCTCGCTGTTACAAATCGAGACGGTCTTTTTTCTTTGAAAAACTCCAAACCCGGCGACACTATTTATGCGAGCCATCTTGCTTTTGATAATGTGACTTATATCATTGATAGTCTTGATATTAAGAAGAGAATCGTGTTTAAAATGAAGCCGTCGCAGATGTCGTTGCCGGAGGTCGAGATTATGGGTAACGTGCCGCATGTGGCATACGATAATAAGGTTGTTTCTGTTAAAGATTTCGAAATCAATGATAAAGGTATCTATCTGCTTGCTCAGCGCCGTCGTGATAATGCGATTCTGCATCTTAATTTTACTTGCGATACACTAACTGCATTTAAGATAAGTCCTGATTATTATAATATTTTCAAAGATGTTTATGGCGAGATGCATATAGTTTCTGATAAAGATGTGTGGCAAATCGGGCATAAGACGTTGAGAGGCAAGGTTTATGACATGGAACTTTTGTATCATTATCCGCTGACTGAGTTTCTTTCGGTGTTTTCAAATATCGCTTGTGTTACCGACAGTGTACTCGTTGGTGGCAAGTACTTTTTCTTCGATCAGGAGATTTACTACTATTATTTCAATATCGGCGGCGATCAGCAGCCACACGAGTTTCATCATTGCGTGAACGTGGAAATGAGAGACCTTATCTATTTTTCGATGAAATATCATTGGGGACTCGGCAATCTAGGGCTGTTTATCAAACCTACTTACGACCCGATTTTTGCTTACGACAACAAACTTTATCTTTTCTCTTTTGATGAAGATAAGACTTTCGTTTACAATAATTTAGGAGAATGTATTCATGAATATCCGCTCACTTTCCACAAATACCGTCATTGGCGTGGCGACATGCGAGTCATCAAAAAATGGAAGCAGAAAGTGATTATGGACTGGGCGACCGGCAAGTTTTATACCTTATTTGAAGATGGCGGCGTCACCACCATCAAACGCATCAATATCGAAACCGGCACTGCCGAAACAGTATACACCATCAGCGGCTTTGCCTTCGTCGAAAACCTCAGAATCTATAATGGCAAAGCCTATTTCCTTTATAAAAACGACAACACTCGCAACAGCCGTCTTTACGAAGTTTCTATAGAATAATTAAAGCTTAGGTAAAAAAATCACCGAAGGTGATAGATTAAAGTCGCTTTGCGTCAGGTTGACTTGGGTGCGGTGGCCCTTGATTTTTTTGGTTACTTTTTATCAAGAAAAAGTAACAAGTAAATAAAAATCAAAAGAAAAAATTATTATCTTTGCAGATTACATTAAAGAAAGTAATTATAATCATTATATCATGAAAAGAAATAAAATCGTTGCCGGCAACTGGAAAATGAACCTCGATTTCGAGGAAGCACAAACCCTTATCGAAGACCTCGAAAACCTTCTCGACGAGAAACAACCGTCGTGCGAAGTGATAATCTGCCCTCCGTTCCCATACCTTGAACTCGCTACCGACGAGGCCTCGGAGCATGAGCTGTTTGAAGTGGGCGCACAGAACGTAGCCGCTTGGGAATCAGGAGCTTACACTGGCGAGGTGTCTGCTAAGATGCTCGACTCGATAGGCGTGAGCTGCTGCATAATCGGTCACAGCGAACGCAGAAAATATTTCGGTGAGGACAACAAGACTCTTGCCGCTAAGGTGAACCTTGCTCTGCAATATGAAATAGTTCCTATTTTCTGCGTGGGCGAGGTCCTCGAAGAGCGCGAAGCCAACAAGCATTTCGATGTGATTCGCAAGCAAGTGGAGGAGGGGTTGTTCCATCTCGACATCGCTGATATTGAGAACGTTATCATCGCCTATGAACCTGTATGGGCTATCGGAACAGGCAAAACCGCAACACCGGCGCAGGCTCAGGAAGTACACGCTTTCATCCGCAAACTGGTGAAAGAGAAATATGGCGACGACATCGCAAGTCAGATCCATATCCTCTACGGTGGCAGCTGCAACGCTAAAAACGCCTCTGAACTCTTTGCCCAGCCTGATGTTGACGGTGGTCTGATCGGCGGCGCATCACTTAAGGCTGAAGATTTTGTGAGTATCTGCGAACAGGCTTCTAAGTAACTGAAAATGAATTATATAGCCTATACTTTTTCGAATCCTCATAACGAGGCTCTGAAAGATATGTTCACCGAGCTGCTCGGCAATATCGGCTTCGACAGCTTTATGGACGTTGACGATGGCTTCACTGCCTATTGCGCCGAAAACGCTTTTAAAAAGGAAGCTCTCGATTCTATATTATCTCTCGAACAACTATCTGACGTTCAAATACTTAAAAAGGAACTCATTCCTGACCAGGATTGGAACGCCACTTGGGAATCATCTTACGAGCCGGTTGTTATCGACAACACTTGTCGTATCCGCGCGCCTTTCCACCAGGCCGACAGCAGCTATAAATATGACCTCTGCATCGAGCCTAAGATGTCGTTCGGCACAGCGCATCACGAAACGACAGCACAGATCATCAAACTCATGCTTACCGAAGATTTCAAAGGCAAAGATGTGCTTGACATGGGCTCGGGAACTGGTGTTTTGGCTATTTTGGCAAAGAAACTCGGTTCGGCAAAGACGGTCGCCATCGACAACGACGAGTGGGCTTACCGCAACGCTCTCGACAACGTGAAACTCAACGATGAAAACGAGATTGTTGTTGAACTCGGCGATGCTAACTCATTGAATAACAGACAGTTTGACATTATTATCGCCAACATCAACCGCAATATCTTGTTGCGCGACATGCACGAATATGTGAAATGTCTGAAAAAAGGCGGTAAAATCTTCTTCAGCGGTTTCTACGAGGCTGACTTACAATTGATTAGAAACGAGGCTGAGCGTCTGGGCTTAAACTATCTGAATCACATCAAAAAGAACGAGTGGACAGCGGCTGTTTTTATCAAAAAATAAAAAATTTTTAAAAAATAGGCTGCAATTCAAGAAAAAGTTGTAATTTAGCAGTTTGAAAAAATATAGTGAGTTATGAAGTTTATTCTTTCGAGTTTAAAGCTTTTAAAAGCAATTCAGGCACTCAGTGGTGTCATCAATTCAAGCAACACATTGCCGATTTTGGACGATTTTCTCTTCGATATCAACGATGACGAACTGAAAATCACGGCATCTGACCTTGAGACGACGATGACTGTCTCAATCAAACCTGATATGGTTGAAGGTAAGGGACAGGTCACCATTCCGGCACGTCTGCTTATCGACGTGATGAAGAATTTCCCTGACATCCCAGTGTCATTTAATATCGACGAAGCAACTCTCGCTATCGAAATCACAACAGGCGAGGGACGTTATAAGATGGTTGGCCATAAGAGCGACGAATTCCCGCAAGTGCCAGTAATCGCTGAGCCTTCAGTGTGGGATATTCCTGCCGATGTGCTCGCTTGCGGCTTCGAGAAGACAATCTTCGCGACAGGCAACGACGAGATCCGCCCAATCATGACAGGCGTGTTCATGGCAATGAGCGACACATGCCTCACTTTCGTGGCAACCGACGCCCACAAGCTCGTTCGCTACAGAAGAATGGACGTGAAGTCGGATGCGGCAGCATCGTTTATCGTGCCTAAGAAGCCTATCAACCAGTTGAAGAACATCCTCGCTGGCAGAGCAGATGAGCCTGTGCATGTTGAGTTCAACAACACCAACGCATCGTTCACATTTGGCGAGTATAAGCTGATTTGCCGCCTCATCGAAGGTCGTTATCCTAACTACGAGGCAGTCATCCCGACAACAAATCCTAATAAGCTTATCGTTGACCGTCAGCTGCTTAACGCTGCTATCAAGCGTGTGGCTATCTTCTCAAGCAAGGCAACACATCAGATTCGTTTCAAGATCAACGGTCAAGAGTTGGTTCTCACAGCCGAAGACCTCGACTACTCGAACGAAGCTAAGGAACGCCTCACCTGCAACTATTCAGGTGAAGACATGGAAATCGGCTTCAGCTCGAAGTTCTTCCAGGAGATGCTTGCCAACCTCAGCCAGACTGAGATTCAGCTCGAGATGTCGGCACCAAACCGCGCCGGAATCATCACTCCAGTCGACAACCAAAACGCCGACGAGGACATCCTGATGCTTCTGATGCCGGTGATGTTGAACTAACACTTGGCGTGGCACAACAAAAAAAGACCGGGTTAAATACTCGGTCTTTTTTTATCTTGTCATTTCGAGCGAAGTCGAGAAATCTTTTTAAACTTTTAGACTATAAACTTTAAAACTACTCCAAACTCTACACTCTAAACTCTACACAAAAAGGATTTCTCGACTCCACTTCGTTACGCTCGAAATGACGTGAGGATTATTTCGGCATTTGCGCTCCGTATCCTTTAACTGCCCCAAACAGTTTCAGCGCGTCCTCAAATGGATAGCGGTTCGCAAACATCGACGACGATGAGTTGATTGAACCTTGTTTGTTCAAGCCCAAAGCAGCGCGAAGCTGGTTGTCGGCTGAACTTGGTTGGTAATCAACGCTTTCTTTGTAAGTGGCACTGGCGAATCCCTTGAGATATGCCTCATTCAATTTGCCGTTGAACACTTTCGGGTCTGACATGCCGATGCAGCCGTCGATTTCTGTCAAAGGCTCGGCATCTTCAAATTGGTCAACATTAATCATTATAAACTTGCCGCCACCGGCGAGAGCTGCGTCAGCACGTCTGTTCAGGAAGAACATATTGTTCGTGGTCTCTGCGATCTTCTTCGATTCTTTTTCTTTATTGGAATCCACACGGGCACGGTCGAGACCGGCGTATATGCTGCAGCCTATAATACAGTGGTCGACATAACTGTTGGTGCCGTTGTTGTAACGGAAACCGTAGCCCATGTCGTCGTAGTCTTTCAGGCGTGACCATGTGAAAAGCACTGTGTTGTTTGTGAAATGCACTGTCTGGTAATTCTGTCCGTTACTGCCCATCACATCGCATGCAATCATTCTGCAGTTCACAAAGATGCAGTTGTCGATGGTGACTTCGCCTTGGAACATACCGCCGATACCGTAATTCGGCGCATTCACGAAAGCACAGTTGCGGATGTTGATAGTTTTGCAGTTGGGGTTGTCGAGATACAACTCTCTTGTCTCCGTTGTCAAAACACCTGTCAGCTCAAGGTTCGAGCCACCTTTTCCTGCTGAACCAATCGGGTTCATCATAGGAGTTTCTACTCCTTGGGGCTGACCTTCGCCACGGGCATTGTAAGAAATAGAGTTGCCGCGGTCAAACAAGAGACCGTCGATGACGATGTCACCACTCGGATTGTACACCTTGATAATCATGGTTCCACCACCTTTCGCGGTGCCGTTCGACTCGGCTGTAGGCTGAACCATTGTCCTGTATTTCAAGATGTCGCGTGTAGTGAAGTCGGTGCTGTAACCGCCATATATCTTCACGCATTTTGTAACGTTGATGTTACCGGCGTCAAGCATTCCGAAATAGTTGCCTTCAGCCACATAAATCGTTGCGCCTTCAGGAACAGCGTCGATGGCTTTTTGGAGGTTTTTGTAAGGCTTTTCCTTGCTGCCGTCGCCTCTGTTGCTACCAGTATTCTTTGATACATAATACTCCTGAGCGCTGATGGTCATTGCAAAAAGCATCGCCACAGCTAACATTAAAAATCTTTTCATATTATTAATTATTTGGTTGATTTAATAAATGTAGAGACGTTTTAGAAACGTCTCTACTAACGTCTAAGGTCTAACGTCTAATTACTAAAGCTGCGGACCTGCTTTCACTAAAGCCTTTCCAGCCTCATTTGTCGTGAACTTCGCGAAGTTCTTGATGAATCTGCCAGAGAGGTCTTCAGCTTTCTTGTTCCAATCCTCAACATTTGCGTAAGTGTCGCGTGGATCGAGAATCTTAGGATCAACGCCCGGTAATGCTGTAGGAACCTCGAAGTCGAAATATGGAATCTTCTTGGTTGGAGCCTTCTCGATTGAGCCATCGAGGATAGCATCAATGATACCGCGTGTATCCTTAATAGAAATACGTTTGCCGGTACCGTTCCAGCCTGTGTTTACTAAGTAAGCTTTGGCGTGGCTCTTCTCCATGCGTTTTACGAGTTCTTCAGCATATTTTGTTGGATGCAGTTCGAGGAATGCCTGTCCGAAGCATGCGCTGAATGTTGGAGTAGGCTCGGTGATGCCGCGTTCTGTACCTGCGAGTTTCGCAGTGAAACCGCTCAAGAAGTAGTATTTGCACTGGTCTGGAGTCAAGATTGATACTGGAGGCAACACTCCGAATGCGTCAGCTGAAAGAAAGATCACGTTCTTCGCTGCAGGGCCTGATGACACTGGGCGCACGTTCTTCACAATCTTTTCGATGTGCTCGATAGGATAGGAGACACGGGTGTTTTCGGTCACGCTCTTGTCTTTGAAATCAATCTTGCCATTTGCGTCAACAGTAACGTTTTCAAGCAATGCGTCGCGTTTGATGGCGTTGTAGATATCTGGCTCGCTCTCTTTGTCGAGGTTGATGACCTTTGCATAGCAGCCGCCTTCGAAGTTGAACACGCCCTCGTCGTCCCAGCCGTGCTCGTCGTCACCGATAAGCAAACGTTTCGGATCGGTCGAAAGGGTGGTTTTTCCTGTGCCTGACAAACCGAAGAAGATAGCGGTGTTTTCGCCCTTCATATCAGTGTTTGCTGAACAGTGCATTGATGCGATGCCCTTCAATGGCAGGTAGTAGTTCATCATCGAGAACATACCTTTCTTCATCTCGCCGCCGTACCAGGTGTTCAAGATAACCTGCTCGCGTGATGTGACGTTGAATGCCACGCAGGTGTCGCTGTTCAGTCCCAACTCCTTGTAGTTCTCGACTTTAGCCTTCGATGCTGTGTAAACTGTGAAGTTCGGTTTGAACTCTTTCAGCTCTTCCTCAGTAGGTTTGATGAACATGTTGAGCACGAAGTGTGCCTGCCAAGCGACTTCCATGATGAAACGCACAGCCATGCGGGTGTCTTTGTTTGCGCCGCAGAAAGCGTCAACAACATAAAGGTTCTTGCCTGAAAGCTGTTTCTTTGCGAGAGTTTTCACCTCTTCCCACACTTTCTCGCTCATTTCGTGGTTGTCGTTAGGATAAACAGGGGTGTTCCACCACACGGTGTCCTTCGAGTTCTTGTCCATGACGATGTATTTGTCCTTAGGCGAACGGCCGGTGTAGATACCAGTCATCACGTTGACAGCCTTGAGTTCTGTCTCAACGCCTTTCTCAAAACCTGTCAAAGCAGGATTCATCTCGTCTTTGAAAAGCTGCTCGTATGAAGGATTATAGTAAATTTCCTTGACATCCTTGATGCCGTAAGAGGCCAAAGCCTCTCTCAATTCGTTGATGTTTTTAGCCATATCTTTTAAAATTGTTGATTTTAATCCCAAATAAAATGCAAAGTTCCAAATAAAATTTGAATAAAACAACACTTTTGAAAAAAAATGTGTAATTTTACGGCTCAAAACTTTATAGATGACTTATTTTTTATTTTATTTCATATTATATCCGCTCTCGATTCTGCCTTTGGCACTCCTATATATAATCTGTTTTCCGTTTTACCTGTTGATGGCATTTATAATAAGGTATAGAAGAAAGATTATAGACGATAATTTTGGGAAATCATTCCCAGAATGGAGCAAATGGCAGGTTTGGAAGGCTCGCCAGCTTTATTATATTCACCTTGGTCAGCTTGCTGCTGAGATGCTTAAGATGCTGACAATGAGCCGCAAAAACGTTTTACGTCGTTATCATTGCTCAAATCCTGAAGTGGTGAATAAGTATTTCGATCAAGGTAAGAGTGTCGTTTTGATGTCGAGCCATCACAACAACTGGGAATGGATGGTTTTGAGTGTCGATATGCAGTTCAAGCACCACGGAATAGGGGTGGGGGCGCACAATACCAATAAGGTTTTTGAAAAGCTAATCAACAGAGCCAGAACACGTTACGGCGACCAAGTTGTTTTCCACGACAACGTCCGCGAGGTGATGGCATATCATGAGGAAAATCACATCCCTGCCGCCTACATGATTCTCTCCGACCAGAATCCTTCTAATCCTGAGCGCTGCTATGTCACTGATTTTCTGCACCGTCGCACAGGTTTCATTCGCGGTGCCGAAGGTTTTGCCCGCAAATACGACTTGCCAGTTTTGTATTACGAAGTTGTAAAAGAACGCATCGGCAGATACCGCCTCGATGTCCATGAAATCTGCGAACACCCAAACTCACTTCCCGAAGGCGCCATCATGCAGAAATACGTTGAATTACTGGAACAAACGATAAAGAACCATCCGTATTACTGGCTGTGGAGTCATAGAAGGTGGAAACATAAATTTGATTAAAATAAAAGGGCGCCGCAACGCGGCGCCCTTTTATTTTATTTGCGATCAGCCTTAATTGCAGCCTGTGCCGCAGCCAGTCTTGCGACCGGAACGCGGAATGGTGAGCATGAAACGTAGTTCAAACCGCAGCTGTAGAAGAACTCTACTGATGCAGGGTCACCACCGTGCTCGCCGCAAACACCGCACTTCAGGTTGTTTCTGGTCGAACGTCCGCGCTCAACACCGAGTTTCACCAACTGACCAACGCCTTCCTGATCCAATGTGTTGAATGGATCGGCAGGGATGATCTTCTGGTCGATGTAGCTGTGAACGATAGCGTTGACGTCGTCGCGTGAAAAACCGAATGTCATCTGAGTCAAGTCGTTGGTACCGAATGAGAAGAACTGTGCGACACCTGCGATCTTGTCGGCAACTAAAGTTGCGCGTGGGATCTCAATCATTGTGCCGTACATGTATTCAATTGTCAAACCGTACTGTTTCTCAACTTCAGCCTTGACGCGTTCTGCGATAGCTTTCTGGTTCTCAAGCTCTTTCACGTTGATTGTCAAAGGAACCATGATCTCGAGATGCGGATGGTTACCTTCTTTCATCAACTGTGCTGTTGCCTCGAACAAAGCGCGGAATTGTGTCTCTGAAATCTCTGGATAAACGATGCCGAGACGTACGCCGCGGAGACCCATCATCGGGTTGACTTCGTGCAATGCGTCGATACGTTTCTGGAGTTCCTTGAGATCCATGCCACGTTCTTTCGCGAGTTCCTGCTGCTTCTCAAGTGTATGAGGAACGAACTCGTGGAGTGGTGGGTCCATCAAACGGAATGTCACCGGTTTACCGTCCAAAACCTTCAAAGTTGCCTTTGCCGATTCGCGGATGTAAGGCTCGAGTTCTGCCAAAGCCACAACGCGTTCTTCTGTTGAGTTGGCGAGGATCATGTTACGGAGTTTTGCAAGAGGTTTCTCGCTGTTCTTGCCGTAGAACATGTGCTCGATACGGAACAAGCCAATACCTTCAGCGCCGAAGCTCACAGCTTTCTGTGCGTCGTCCGGGTTATCTGCGTTTGTGCGGACACCCATCTTACGATATTTGTCAACCAAGCGCATGAACTCCTGGAAACGTGGGTTTTCTGTAGCGTCGATGGTCTTCACAGTGCCGTCGTACACATAACCCTTTGTTCCGTTCAACGAAATCATGTCGCCTTCTTTGTATGTCTTGTCACCGATTTTCACAGTGCCTTCTTTCTCGTTGATATGGACAGCCTCGCAACCTACGATGCAGCATTTGCCCCAGCCACGTGCAACCAAAGCTGCGTGTGAGGTCATACCGCCACGCTGTGTGAGGATACCGTCAGCAGCGCGCATACCTTCAACGTCCTCAGGGTTGGTCTCTTCACGGACGAGGATGTTGGCTTCCTTGTTCTTGCGGAATGCCATTGCTTTTTCGCTGCTCAATGCGATTCTACCGACCGCACCGCCAGGACCTGCTGGAAGACCGTGAGCCAAAACGCTCTTGTTCTTCTCGTCTTTCATGTCGAGGATAGGGTGGAGGAGCTCGTCAATCTGGTTGACACCGAGTCTCATAACCGCTGTAGCTTCGTCGATTCTGCCTTCGTGAAGCATGTCGAGTGCCATGTTGACTGCTGCAACGCCAGTACGCTTGCCGACGCGGCACTGCAACATGTATAATTTACCGTCCTGAATTGTGAATTCGATATCGAGCATGTCTTTGTAGAAGTCTTCCAAAGTGGCGCGAACGTCGCATAACTCTTTGTAAGTCTGTGGCATAAGCTCTTCCATTGAAGGCATGTTCTTGTTTTTCTCGTTCTTTGTATCGTTGTTCAATGGGTTAGGAGTGCGGATACCGGCCACGACGTCCTCGCCCTGTGCGTTGATCAACCACTCACCGTAGAACTTGTTGTCACCTGTTGCAGGGTCACGTGTGAAAGCTACACCTGTTGCTGAGTTTTCACCCATGTTACCGAACACCATCGTCTGTACGTTGACAGCTGTTCCCCAATCCTCAGGAATACCTTCGATTCTTCTGTATGACACAGCTTTCTTGCCGTTCCAGCTCTTGAACACGGCTCTGATACCGCCTTCAAGCTGAAGCTCTGCGTCATCAGGGAATTCTGTACCGAGAACTCTCTTGATGGTAGCTTTGAATTCTTCTGCCAAAGCCTTGAGTTCGTCTGCTGTGATTTCTGTATCTGACTTGTAGCCTTTCTTTGCTTTGAATTCATCGAGCATGTCATCCAAAATCTTGCGGATGCCTTTGCCTTCTGCAGGTTCCTTGTCCTCAGCCTTCTCCATAACGACATCGGCGTACATCATGATAAGACGACGATATGAGTCGTAAACGAAGCGTGGATTGTTGGTTTTCTTAATCAAACCAGGGATTGTCTTTGAGCAGAGACCGATGTTCAAAACGGTGTCCATCATACCTGGCATTGACTGGCGCGCGCCAGAACGGCACGACACTAACAGAGGATTCTCTGCATCGCCGTATTTCATGCCCATGATGTTCTCCATATTCTTGATTCCTGCGTGAACCTCGTCCATCAAACCCGCTGGAAGCTGGCAGTTGTTAGCGTAATATGCTGTGCAGCATTCAGTTGTGATTGTGAGACCTGCTGGAACCGGTAAACCTAACAGACACATCTCCGCTAAGTTTGCACCTTTTCCGCCCAACAAATTCTTCATTGTTGAGTTACCCTCGGCTGTACGGTTGCCGAAAAGATAAACGTACTTGGTTTTTCCCATTTTTCTTAAAATTTATTGTTACTCTTCTATATGATTTTCAATTTTTTAACAAAATCAGTTACCTATTTTTTTGAAAACCGCAAAATTATGAAAAATTTCTAAATTTTCATAAATTTTTTTAACATTTTTTGTATCTTTGTAAATTATTAATAATAAAATTTGAATATGAATAATAACTCTAATAATCAATCACAAAAAAGATCTGGTTGTTTGCCGAGTATTCTTGGCTTTTTCGTGGGTTTCTGGGTTCTTGGACCTTTAGGTGGTATTATCGGTGCCGCTCTCGGCTCGTATTTTGGAGGTAGCTACACCAGAAAAGATACTGAATTCCTTGGCAAAACACCTAAACAAAAAGATTTCTCGTCAAGCCTTTTGGTACTTTCTGCCGCTGTGATGAAAGCCGACGGCACAGTCAAGAAGTCTGAACTCGATTATGTGAAACACTTTTTCCTGTCAAATTTCGGGCAGGAACAAGCCGAAAAATATATCCTCACACTACGTGAAATCCTGAAACAGGATATTAAGGTTGATGAAGTTAGTCAGCAGGTGGGGCGTTACATGGATTATTCGTCACGTTTGCAACTGCTTCATTATCTGTTCGGCATCGCCTCCGCTGATGGTCAGGTTCATGAACTTGAAGTCGATGTTATTGAGTCGATTTCGCGCTATATGAATATCTATACCTCTGATTTTGAATCAATTAAGGCGATGTTTGTCAAGATAGTCGACGACGCTTATACTATTCTTGGCATCGATCCTTCAGCTACTGATGATGAGGTTAAAAAAGCTTATCGCGAAATGGCTAAGAAAAATCATCCGGATAAGGTTTCTTATCTTGGCGAAGATGTCAGAAAAGACGCTGAGAAAAAGTTCCAGGAAATCAACGACGCTTACGACAGAATCAAGAAGCAGCGCGGCATGAACTAACTATTGGTACATGCGCCATTTTACTCCGAAAATGAATTTCGAATCCCTCATCGGATAATGCGGTGTTGTGAAATATCTGTTGTCATTTGACAATGAATAAATGTTTGTGTATCCGACAAACAAATTCGCGCGTTTCACTTTTATCGAAAGGAAGAAATCGAGGAAAGGATAATTTCCTATTTTTACGTCGTTCTGCAGATAGAACGTTCTTAGCGCTGGCATATATGCGTCGGCGTAATACTCTGTAAAATAATTGATTACGACCGAAGGCTGCATCATAGAGATGCCTTTAACTAAGGTGATGTTCCATCCTAATTTCAATTTTCCATAAAACAATGGAAGATGCATAACACTCTCATTATCAGCCACTTGCATTGATGCAATGCCGCCAATGTCGAAATGCCACAGCTTTATGTTAAATTTTGCGAAAGCTGATGAAATATTAAGCGTTCCTGTGTATTGAGCCGGCTTCGAGTTCTCCGCGAAATAAATGTAATGGTCAATCGTCGTCTGTTTTACACCTATTTTAATATTATGGAACTCGTATGCCGCTTGAAGCTTCATATATGTCGCCGGACTGAAATCGTTGTTCCATCTGAAATTGTTCGAATAATAAGTCTCTTCAAACCAATCCGGCGATTTCCTTGAAAGATTAACATCAAACGTGAAAGCTCCGAAATTGTTCTTATAAGTTCCCAAATACTGCTTCCACTGACCGTCCAACAGGAAATCTCCTTCATGATAACCGCCAAAAATAAGCTCTCCCTTGCCAGTGATTCTTGTCGATTTGAATAAATTTATGATAATTCCGGCTTTTGCTCTGACATTCTGATAATCAATCTGTCCGAATTGCTTTCCTGTAATTATTTCATAATAACCGTTGTGATGTGTGAAATTATGCTCGGCTCCGAAAGTCAGATAGAAAGGGATATCGTTGTTATATTTGCCGTAACTCAATGAATTCCAACTGATTCCATCTCTAATCGTATAAAAAGTAATGCTGTCAAAAGTCTCACTTTGATTTAAAACAGGATCTGAAATATCGTATTCTCCAGTTGAAAGGTTAGTATCTTTATATAAATATCTATTTCTTTGATAATCAAATGAATAGCTGATTCTACCAAGACCGATTCTTCTTCTTGCGACGGTGTCATTTTTTTGCTGAGGTTGGCTAAGCACAAAATGTTGGTTAATTCCAAATCCTGAAACTTTAATTAAGTTGCTGGCATTCATCAACTTAACAGGAATAACAGTTTTATCCTCTTCAACCAGATCCACAAATATTGAATCGTAGGTTATGCCGCCATTTTCATAAACGTCAATCTTATTTTTAAAATAATAGCCGCTTATGCCATATCTTTCATCTTTGGTATTCCAACGGAAATTGCCGATAAAATACTGGTTTTGCGCGTAACTTCTTTGGTAAACCGATGGAGCGTAGTCAATGTTGAAATTCAGAGTTATGTAAAATCTCGGAAGCAATTCTCTGCAGAAAATGACGTTAAGATGTTGCTCTTTTTTGCTTCCCATCATATAGCTTACTTCTGTAAATGGCTGATAAACAATAGGGTAGATGATTTTATTTTTATTAACTATGAATTTGTCGTAAGCCTTAAGCTGGTCGTTAAATCCAATTTTAGTAGGGAAGGAGAACTCCATATTATTGTGAGCGTGTCCTGAATTGCTCAACTCTTGATAATACTCCATCAAAGGATTTGTTGGGTCGTAAAACGAAGCTGAAAGGGTAGTGGTATCCCAAATTTTTATATCTCCAAGTTGTTGATTATCATGTTTTTCGTAAAAATATCTCACCAATGTCGAGTCGGTATGAATGGTGTCGTTTTTATGTAAAAGGGTAGTGGCTGCCAAAGAAAAATGGCAGGTTGCGATACCTATTAACAATAATATGACCCTTAAAAATTTCACAATGCAAAGATAGGAAAAAGTTTGAAGTTAGGAGTGAGGAGTGTGTAGTTTTTTTCTTCAAACAAAAAAAGGAGCCTTTCGGGCTCCTTTTTCGTATGGGTTTGGCGACGACCTACTTTCCCACAGACAAGTGCAGTATCATCGGCGCG
>CAMYXP010000001.1 GCA_947303085.1 uncultured Bacteroidales bacterium | reverse complement strand
TCGTCGAAGCAGATCGAATCCTGAATGTACGTGTCGAAGGTCGGCCAGACGTGCAGATGAAGGTACACCGTGCTGTCGCAACCATTAATCGTTGTAAGGAATAACGTGTCGAAATATTCATTAACTTCGGGCTGCAGATATTCAAATCCATTATCCACATAATCCTCTCCATGGCAGATTGAAACGTCAAAAACCGTGTCATAACTTGGATAAACAGTCAAATTGAGATAAGCTACACTATCACAATTAGGTCCATGATTGAAATGCTGCGAATAATTACCTGTCTCAGTATATTGAATGTTATTCCATACGTAAACATCACACACTTCAGCATCAAAGACATTCGGCAAGACATGCACATAATGCCAAGTCGTATCTCTACACTCAAGTTCGTTCAAACCGGCAATCATCATGATTGTGTAATCGCCTGGATTCAGATATTTATGTGTCGGCTGAAGCTCTGTTGAAGTGGTGTTATCACCGAAATCCCAATACGCGTCATCGCAAAGGGAGCCTGTGCCGTCAGGATTTATACCATCGTTTGTGATATAACTTTCATTGATAAACTCATATTCCCATTGGCATCCAGTGCTTTGTATTGAGAATCCTGATCTTGGGTAACGATATTCGGTTGATGTCGTAAGCTCGAATCCGCAGTTAGGGTTTCCGACGAATGATGTCTGGCATTTCAGAGTTCTGATTCCGCCGGCAGGCACCGACACCTGTTGACTTGTCGAGAGGATATTTGACGGGTCATCTGCCCAATACCATTGGTATGTGAAACCGCTTGGCGCCATAAATGTGTATGTTCCGACTTCACCGCAAACGTCAACAGTGATTCTCTTTTTGCCGCATGTCAAGAGGAAATATGCATATCCGAAGTGACCGCTCTGCGAGCAATCGTAAGTAGTCAGACGGACTCTGATGGTTGTTCCATGGAAACTTGAAATGTCAACACCAACATTAGTCCAGTCTTTCCACAATGTTCCGCCGCATTGGTTCCAACCCAAAGCCGGATTGGCGATAAAGTCGGCCGAGCAGCAATCAGGATTGATTGGTGTGTTGTTAACATCAAGAATATCGAATGTGAAACGTGGCTGTTCCGCAGGTGTATGTGAAGGATCCTCCATAACAGCCGCATATTTCAAGATAAGAAGGTCGAAATCTGTAGTATCAATCGGAATATCCACAGAAATACTTTCAGCTTGAGCGCCAGTGTTCGAATTACCCAATCTCACCGAATAATTTTCTCCTGGCGGAATCATCTGAAGTCCACCACAAGTATTGCCATCAATACCTTGCTGGGTGATAACAGTATGTCTTCCATCTACAACACCACTGTTTTGGTTAGGATTCCAGAAAGTACCATAATTACAGTGGATATATGGAGCGTGCAAATCCGATAAATCAATGCAATTACTTTGTGCATTTGACAATAATCCTAAAAGCACAAATATACTTAATAAAAAACACCTTATTTTCCCCCACATTATGTAAAAATTGTTATCCGATGTATTTCCCTTTTAATAATAATTCGACAAAAATAAGCAATATTTTTAAAAGTTTTACATTAATTATAATATTTTTATAAAAAAAATACTAAATTTGCCGAAAAAAGCAACACCATGAGTGACCTGACACGCGCCGTTTTGGTGAAATACTGGGGCTATCCTTCGTTCCGTCCGATGCAGGAAGACATCGTCGATTCTGTCATCAACGGTCACGACACCCTTGCGCTTCTGCCAACAGGTGGTGGAAAATCCATCTGCTTCCAAGTGCCTGCGATGGCGATGGACGGCGTATGCATAGTGGTCACCCCGCTCATCTCGCTGATGAAAGACCAGGTGCAACACCTGAAACACATCAACATCCAGGCGGCGGCAATATATTCGGGCATGCACCCCAGCGAGGTGGAGATGGCCTACAACAACGCAGCCTTCGGAAACCTCAAGTTTCTCTACGTCTCGCCCGAACGCCTCATGACCGACGCCTTCATCGAGGCGATAAAAAAGATGAAGGTCTGCCTGCTCGCCATCGACGAGTCACACTGCATCTCTCAATGGGGCTACGACTTCCGTCCACCGTATCTTAAGATCGCTGAAGTTCGTCCCTACATACCGAACACTCCAGTTCTGGCGCTTACCGCCACCGCCACGCCTAAAGTGGTCGACGACATACAATTCCGCCTCGGATTCAAGGAACGTAACGTTTTCCAGACGAGCTACGAACGCAAAAACGTCACATATAACGTCATCAAAGTCGCTGATAAATACGGACTTATGTACCGCCTCTTCATGAAGATGGCGTCGGGCAGCGGCATAGTGTACGTCCGCAGCCGCAAACGCACTAAAGTCATCGCCGACTGGCTGCAGTCAGTGGGCATCAGCGCCACGTTCTACCATGCCGGCATCGACGCCCGCACACGCGACGAACGCCAGCGTCTATGGATGGACGGCAAAATAAAAGTAATAGTAGCAACCAACGCCTTCGGCATGGGCATCGACAAGCCCGACGTGCGCGTCGTCGTCCACATGGACCTCCCCGACAGCCTCGAGGCTTACTTCCAAGAAGCAGGACGCGCCGGACGCGACCTCAAACCGTCAGAGGCTTTCCTGCTCGTGTCGGAAGCCGACATCAAACAACTCAAGGAAAACCTGCAACAGTCGTACCCCGAACTCGACCGCATAAAAGCCATCTACGACGCCATAGGCAACTACCTCCAGATACCCGTCGGTGCAGGCAACGGGCAAAGCTATAACTTCGACATGAACGAGTTCGCCAAGAACTATAACTTCTCGCTTCTCGAGGTGTTTAACTCATTGAAACTCATGGAGAGAGAAGGCTTCTTCGCCCTCTCGGAAGCCATGGACACACCTTCCAAACTGTTCATCAAGGCGAGCCGCGAAGACCTCTACCGTTTCCAGGTGGAATACGCCGAATTCGACGCCATGATAAAGTACCTTTTAAGGAACTATCCGGGCATCCTCTCCGACTTCGTCAAGATAAAAGAGGAACAGATCAGCCTGAAACTCGGCATCGATGTCGAAAAGGTCGAGAATACACTGAAAAAACTGGAGAAATACAACTTCCTCACATACATACAGCGCAGCGACAAGCCTCAGATACAATACCTCACCGAACGTCAGGACACGCGCTACTTCACGCTCTCCGACGAGGTCTACAGCGACCGCAAAGACGACGCCACAAAACGCGTCCAGGCCGTCATCGACTTCGTGAACAACGACACCGAATGCCGTAGCGTGCAACTGCTGAGATATTTCGGCGAGAAAATAAAATCGAGATGCGGCAAATGCGACGTGTGCAACATCCGTAACCAAATGAATATCAACGACGAGGAATATAAAAACATCAGCGACATCATTCTCGACGAGCTGAAAAAACGCGTCGTGCCGCTATACGAGACGCCGTCGCTGGCGAAAAACTATCTCGAGGAAAAAGTGCTGGAAACAGTGCGCTGGATGCTCGACAACGGAACCATCGAGCAGGACGAAAACGGCAACCTCAAGGAAAAAGGACGTCAATGGTCGCTGTTCTAAACGAACAAAGGCCGCTTCAGCGGCCTTTGTTGTCAATAGTAAAACCTATTATTTTACTAAATCTGCACTTGCTTTGAACTTCACAACTGTCTTAGCGGCAATCATGATTTCTTTGCCAGTCTGTGGGTTACGACCTTTGCGGGCTGGGCGTTTTGTTGTTGAGAATGTGCCGAAGCCGACTAATGAGATACGATCACCCTTGCGGATTGCACCTGTTGCTGCGCAAATAAAAGCGTCCAAAGCTTTTTTAGCATCAACCTTTGTGAGGCCAGCTTTTTCTGCCATCACATTTACTAATTCTGCTTTATTCATTTTGTAAGTATTAATAAGTTTGTAATTTTTGACATGCAAATATAAGCATTAAATCAGCAACTTACAAATTTTTTTCAAAAAAAATTAAAAAAAATTAAAATTGAAAATTAATGAACCAACTTCCAATCTTTCGAAATCCTTGTACCTCTTAAGAATTCCGCAATTGGCATTGCTTTTTTACCAGCTTGCTGAATTTCAATAATTCTAATACAAGAATCGTCCAAAACAACCTCCAAAAACGTTTTTTGGTCTGATTTTAAAGCGAATTTGGCATCATTTTCACTTGATTTCAACGCCAATTCCGTCTCAAAAATCTTCAAATCCAAAATTTCTCCGTCTGGATTCTGTATTTTTGCGTGCGCCGCTGGGTACGGCGACAGTCCTCTCACAAAATTGTATATATCCCTGCCCGACTTGTTCCAGTCGATGTAACAGTCTTCCTTGAAAATCTTCGGCGCGGGCTTCAGCGTAAGGTTCTCTTTTTCAATCACCATGCTCTGGCTCTTAGCCTCCACTCTCCCCTCTTCTATCATCTTGATAGTCTTGACGATAACCTCATTGCCAAGATGCATCAGCGCGTCGTGCAGCTCGCCTGCGTTCATCTTGTCGCCAATGGCTATCTTCTCCTGCATAATCATCGCGCCGGTGTCTATCTCCTTGTCGAGGATGAATGTCGTCAAACCGGTTTCCGTCTCACCATTAATAATAGCGTGGTTTATTGGAGCCGCGCCACGGTACTGCGGAAGCAGCGAGGCATGAAGGTTTATGGTACCCTTTGGCGGCATGCTCCAAATCACCTCCGGAAGCATCCTGAACGCCACCACAACAAACAAATCGGCATTATACGAGCGCAGCTGCTCCACAAAAGCCTCGTCTTTAAGCCTCTCAGGCTGCAACACAGGCAATCCGTGTCGCAAGGCACACTCCTTCACCTCCGAGGCGTGCATCTGCTTGCCACGCCCCGCCGGACGGTCGGGAGTGGTGACAACGGCAGGCACATCGTAACCCGCGGCCAGAATAGCCTCAAGTTGCGATGCCGCAATCTCCGGCGTACCAAAATATATAATCTTCATGTCTTACATTTATTAAAAATGCCTGACTCCCATCAGAATCAGGCACTCTTTATCTCTAAACTTTAAACTCTAAACTTTAAACTCTAAACTTTACTTAGCTAATTTAGCCTCAACGTAAGCGATATTCTTCTCAACGCTGAAACCTTCGTTGCTGTTAGGATATTCTGATTTGATGATCTTGTACATCTCCAATGCCTTCTCATAGTTCTCAACCATCTCGTAAGCATAGCCGGCCTTCATGAGGAACATTGGGCTTGTGAATGAGTTAGCTGATTCTTTAGCGGCTTTCTCATAGCATTTTGCTGCCTCAGCGGCATTGTCAAGCTCGAGATATGCATCGCCCATAGCACCTTTTGCCAATGGCTTCACAATCTGATCCTTGCCCTTGAACTCACCGAGATATTTGATTGCGTTGTCGAAATCACCGGTGTTAAGATAGCAGATACCTGCATAATATCTTGCCAGGTTGCCAGTCTTTGTTCCACCATATTCATTGATGATATCGAGGAAACCCGCATTGTTGCCGTCACCGTTGAGTGCTGTTGCATAATCATCGTTTTCAAAAAGCTGCTCAGCACGGAAAATAGCTGTCTGTGCTTCTGCCTCACGAGGCTCAAAAACAAATTTTCTCAATCCGAAGATTGCCAGAACAACCACGATGATAGCTGCGAGAACTATCAAAATAGGTTTCTGATGCTCTTCGATAAACATTTCTGTCTTTCCTAATGTTGACTCAATCTGTTCAAGACGTTCTTCGTCTTTCTGTACGTTTTCTTTTGCCATAATTTCAAATACAATTTTTCGAACTGCAAAAATACGCTATTTTTCTTTATGTTTGAACAAAAAATTCAATATATTTGTAAAAATTTTAAAATAATAGTTTCAAAAACATAACTCATTCATTTTGAACGCTAAAGAACAAAAATTATACGAATTTCTCTCTGGTTTCATCACCGACGAGAGGAAACAGCGCTTCGAAGAAGTGCTTCAATACCGCACCCGTCATCTCACAATTGTGCTCGAAGACATCTATCAATCGCACAACGCGAGCGCGGTGCTGAGAAGCTGCGACCTCACCGGAGTGCAAGACATCCATATCATTGAAAATAAATGGGTTTACGACATCAACCCCGACATCGTGGTGGGCTCAACAAAATGGCTCGACCTGCATAAATATAACGTCAACGAATTCAACACCCCCGAGGCTTTCAACTACCTCCACAGCAAAGGCTATAAGATAGTGGCGACCTGTCCGCATCAGAACGACTACACGCCCGACACTCTCCCACTCGACCAGCCTATCGCCGTGGTATTCGGCACCGAGAAAACAGGCCTCACCGACTATGCCCTCGAACATTCCGACATGTACGTCCAAATACCGATGCACGGCTTCACCGAGAGCTTCAACATAAGTGTTTCAGCGGCTTTGCTGATGTACACACTCACTCAACGTCTGCACAAAAGCGACGTCGACTGGCATCTCACAGAGGAAGAAAAACAAGAGATTCGTCTCGACTGGACCCGAAAATCATTGAATCGGGTCCGTACATTCGAGAACAAATTTTACGAGATGTATCCGGAATTCAAATAAACTATTCCGTAAACAATTTCACTATATTCAGAATCACTTCTGAAGCTTTTTCCATGCTTTCAAGCGGCACATACTCCCACTTCCCGTGGAAATTGTGTCCTCCGGCAAAGATATTCGGACATGGCAAACCCATGAAACTCAGGTTGGCTCCATCGGTACCGCCACGTATCGGCTGCACCTTAGGCTTAATGCCCGCCATCTCAATGGCTTTGATGGCTTTTTCAACGATAAAGTAGTGAGGCTCAACCTCTTGGCGCATGTTGTAATACTGATGTTTCAGCTCTAAAGTGACGATATTGCCGTATTTCTTATTCAAGAGCTCAACGATAGCAGTCATCAACTCTTTTTTAGCTTCAAACTTAGCTCTGTCGTGGTCACGGATGATGTAACTCATGGTTGTCTCCTCCACCGTTCCAGTGATGTCGGTCAGATGGAAGAATCCTTCGTAACCCTGAGTGTATGCTGGTCGTTGCTCAACAGGAAGCATGCCGTTCAGCTCCATCGCGATGAGCATCGAATTGACCATCTTATCCTTTCCGTAACCTGGATGTATGTTGCTGCCTTGGATATGAATCTTCGCCCCTGCGGCGTTGAAATTCTCATACTCCAACTCGCCTATCTCGCCACCATCGATGGTATAGGCATATTTAGCGCCGAATTTCTTCACGTCGAACTTCGCCACACCACGTCCGATCTCCTCATCAGGAGTGAATCCTATCTTGATCTCGCCATGCTTGAATTCAGGGTGTTCCATCATATATTGAGCCGCGTACATGATAGCAGCCACACCGCCTTTGTCGTCAGCGCCAAGCAAGGTGGTGCCGTCGGTAGTAATCATCGTCTTACCCACATATTGCTGCATCTCAGGAAATTCCGACACTTTCAGGTAAAGCTCTTTCTCAGCGTTAAGCAAAATGTCGCCACCACCATAATTTTCAATGATCTGCGGCTTGACATCCTTACCCGAAGCGTCCGGTGCTGTGTCGACATGAGCTATAAAACCTATAGCCGGGATGTCTTTCTCCACATTCGACGGAATAGTAGCCATCACATAGCCGAATTCATCCAAATCAGCCTTGATGCCCATATCTTGAAGCTCTTTCTGCAACATTTTCAGCAAATCGAACTGACGTATTGAGCTAGGCTGTGTCTCCGATTCAGGGTCTGACGTAGTCTCAACAGAGACATAACGCAGGAATTTATCTAATAATTTCTCCATTTTATACCTTATTTAATTATTCTTCAACTTTTGCCCGTTTTGAATCCCAAATCATATAAGCAATGATTGCGATATACATCACGAGGGCTATCAATGCCGCCAACGGTGTCGATGCGAAGAACGAGCCATCGCCCATTCTTGCTACTAAATCGACGTTGGCGAACTTCAAAATCGCACTCACCACACCCATCAATGCGCCACCGGCAATGAATCCTGAGGCGATGAGTGTGCCACGGTCGTAACGTGCCTTGTTAACTTTCTCGTCTTTGCTACGTGACGACACAAACCATGAGATGGCACCGCCAATCAACAACGGGATATTCAAGTCAATCGGGATGAACATACCTAAAGCAAACGGCAATGCCGGAATCTTTAAGAATGTGAGTATCAATGCGATACATGCGCCGATGCCGTAAAGAAGCCATGGTGCGTTGCCACCCGACATCATAGGCTCGATGACAGCCGACATAGCATTGGCCTGTGGTGCCACCAGAGCGCCATCGCCAACAAATCCGTATGCTTTGTTCAGAATCATGATGACACCGGCCACCGTAGCCGAAGCCACCGCGACACCGACAAATTTCCATATTTCCTGATTCTTCGGCGTAGTTCCAATCCAATATCCGACCTTCAAATCGGTGATAAAAGCTCCGGCAACAGCTAATGCCGTGCACACCACGCCTCCGATAATCAAGGCGGCTGTCATACCTGCAGCACCGCTCAAACCTGCGGCCACCATCACCAACGAGGCGAGAATCAAAGTCATCAACGTCATGCCGCTCACAGGGTTAGAACCCACGATAGCTATAGCATTTGCTGCCACTGTCGTAAACAGGAACGCGATGACAGCGACAACCAAAATGCCTATCGCTGCATGTCCGAAGTTACCGACAACGCCGAAACGGAAGAAAACGAATGTCAGAATCAAAATAGCCACTATTCCGATGACGATGAACTTCATCGAGAGGTCTTTCTGCGTCCTCTCCACCTCGCCTTCAGCCGATTTCTTGCCTTTAAACTCGTTGGCGGCGAGTCCCACCGACGATTTTATCACGCCCCACGACTTGATAATGCTTATCACGCCAGCCATCGCGATGCCGCCGATGCCGATATGACGGGCATAACCGGTGAAGATCATCTCAGGCGACATCTCACCTATCTTCATGGCGATGCCAGTGTTCATCATATCGATGATATCGTTGCCCCAGATAAGATTCATTCCAGGAATGATGATAAACCACACCAGCATTGAGCCACAGCAGATTATAAAGGCGTATTTCAATCCGATGATGTAGCCGAGGCCTAGCACCGCAGCGCCCACGTTGACCTTAAACATCAGCTTCACTTTGTCAGCTAAGGCTGCACCCCAGCCCACCACTTTCGTGGTCACCGTCTCCGACCACCATCCGAACGTCGAGATGATGAAATCGTAGACACCGCCTATCAATCCGCTGATGACGAGCAGCAACGAGTCTTTGCCTTTCTTCTGTCCGCTAACGAGAACCTGCGTAGTAGCCGTAGCCTCCGGGAACGGGAATTTTCCGTGCTGTTCCTTCACAAAATATTTTCTGAATGGTATCAGGAACAAGATTCCAAGCACGCCGCCGAGCAATGAGCTCAGAAACACCTGCAAGTAGTTGATTTCAATGTCATAACCCTTGCCTTGAAGGATGTAAAGCGCCGGTAATGTGAAGATTGCGCCTGCCACCACGCCGCCCGAGCATCCGCCTATCGACTGTATGATGACGTTCTGCGACAAGGCGTCGTTTTTCTTCGCCACGCTTGAAAGTCCTATCGCGATGATGGCTATCGGGATGGCGGCCTCAAACACCTGACCCACCTTCAATCCGAGGTAGGCGGCGGCAGCCGAAAACAGCACCGTCATCAGCAAGCCGACAATCACCGACCACACCGTGACTTCCTTGTATTTTTTCTTTGGAGACAAAATTGGTTCATAAACCTCGCCGGGCTTCAGCTCACGCTGCGCGTTCTCCGGCAATCCGAATTTTTCATTATCTTCCATAATTATAACTTATTGATTTACAATTCTATTTCGTAAAGATGCATCTTGTTGTACAAAGTCTTGCGGTCGACCTGCAACAGCTTCGCGGCCACCGTTTTGTTGCCACGTGCCTTGCGCAAAGCCGCCAAAATCTGTTCTTTCTCGTCGCCGGGCTGCAAGGCCATGTCGTCTTGCTGAGGCTTCTGCACTCGAATCGACAACACTGGCAGGTTTTCTTCCGTAATCTCTTGATTTTCAGCAAAAAGCACTGACCTGCGGATGACATTTCTCAGCTCTCTGAGGTTACCGTCCCAAGTGTACTCTTTCAACTTCTCAAGCGCCTTTTCAGAAATATGATTCACATTCTTGCCAAGCTCCTCGTTCGCCTCATCAAGGAAATGATACGCAAACTCCTCGAGGTCTTCTATTCTCTCGCGAAGCGGTGGCACCTCAATCGAAAACTCGTTGATTCTGTGGTACAAATCCTGACGAAAACGGCCTTTTTCAATGGCTTCCACCAAGTCTTCGTTCGTCGCCGCGATTATTCTCACGTCGACGTTTATGTCTTGCGATGAGCCAACAGGTCTCACCTTCTGTTCCTGCAAAGCTCTAAGTAATTGTTTCTGAACCTCATACGGCAAGTTTCCTATCTCGTCGAGGAACACCGTTCCGCCGTTTGCCTCCACGAAAACGCCTCTTTTGTCGGCTATTGCCGAGGTGAACGAGCCTTTCAGATGGCCGAACAGCTCCGAGGGCGCGAGTTCCATCGACAGGCTGCCACAGTCGACAGCGATAAACGGCTTGTTCTTACGTCCGCTCTGCTCGTGAATCATGCGTGCGATGTATTCCTTACCAGTGCCGCTCTCGCCTAAGATAAGCACCGACATCTTCGTTGGCGCCACCAATGCCACATGAGTGTAAACACGCTTAATGACAGGACTCTCCCCCTTCACCATCCTGGCGACACCCTTATCCATCTTATCCTTCTTCTCACTCTTATCCTCCTTATCCTTCTTATCCTCATGTTTGAGTGCCAAATCAATCTTTTCCTGAAGTATCTCTGGGATGATAGGTTTCTTAAGGTAGTCGAAAGCGCCGAGTTTCATGGCGTTCACGGCTGTCTGCACGTCGGCGTAGCCCGTCATGATGATAAAAGGCGTCATTATCTTCTTCTCACGAAGGTAAGTCAGAAACATGATGCCGTCGCCGTCAGGGAGGCGCAAATCGCTTAAAATAAGGTCAAACTGCGAGGAGGCTGACGCTTGCAATGCTGTGTCCAGATTGGATGCCAAAACCGCGTCCCAGCTGTTTTTCTGGAACCATGTCTTCAGCATAACGCCAAAAGCCACGTCGTCGTCGACAATCAAAATCTTTTTTGACATAATAAATTCTCTGCTCGTTCTGCAAAAATAGAAATTTTATTTTTATCTGCGACAAAAAAGACAATAAAAAAATAGAAATCCGGCGCCAGGCGGCGTCGGATTTCCGTAAATATTGAAAACGAGCAGAAAAATTACTTGGTTAGAACAACCAAATATTTTGTTACACTCCAGAATAACTCTGGATTGGTAATTTCAACTGTGACGATCTTCTTACCATCAGCGTCAGTACCCTTGACGAGGTTGTAAGAATCTGTTGGGTGGTTAGTCAAAACAACAGCTTTCTTTGTATTGAAAACGATTGATGTTGTCTCGCGTTTGTCAGCCTTTGTGAATGCGTCTGTAGGAACACCGTTCTTCAACACTTTCTTTGCGCTGAGGATAACACCCTTTGACTTGAGCTCATTCTTTGTTGCGCCGATGTAGTAAACAGCGTTCAACTCATTCTCCTGAGCTAAGTTAGCATTGTTAAGGTTGTTGATCTGATCGTTAGCCTTGGTGAGGTCGTTGTTGAGATTCTCGACCTGTGTGTTCAAGTTAGCAATCTGACCGTCTTTCTCTGCGATCTGAGCCTGAAGGTTGGCAATCATCTCTTCTTTCTCTTTGAGCTGAGCCTGAAGTTTCTTCACCTGAGCGCGGAGGTTAGCATTGTTCTTGTTTTGTTTAGCTAAAACATCATTCAATGAGTCCAAACGAGCATGGTTTGTTGCCATGACTTCCTTGAGCTGGATGAGTTCAGAAACGATCTGATCTCTCTCGCTGCCTTCCTGCTTTACTAAAAGGATACCTTCAGCGTCGCGAATTGCCTGGAGGTTATTCTCGACTTCGTTGATAATACCCATTGTAGCATTGAATTCATTCTCCAAGTTCTGATTTTCAACTGCGAGTGATTCCTTCTCTGCCAATAAAGCCTGATACTTCTTTGAACTCTCAACGCATGAGCTTAATAAAAGAGCTACTAATGCGACCGATACAAATGTTAATACTTTTTTCATTTTTTTGTTATAGTTTAAAATTAGTCTATGCTAACGAATGTTGTTTGTGCCAAAATCGTGCCAAACTGTTTAATTTTTTAAAAATTTTGTTAACTAATTGATAATCAACAATATTTTAAATCAACATATTTTGCCCCTTTTTGTTTTACTTGTGGAAATATGTGGAATCGTTCTACAACATTCCACACCGCCTCATTTTCAACACTGCAAATTTACGAAAAAATATAATACAACCAACAATATTTTTTTATTTTTGCATAAAATTTTTCACGTGAACCGCTCGATATTAAAATTAGCCATCCCAAACATTATCAGCAACATAACTATCCCGTTGCTCGGTTTGGTCGACATGATGCTGATGGGTCACCTCAGCTCTCCGATCTATATCGGAGCCATAGCCCTCGGCGGCACGATTTTCAGCGTACTCTACTCCTTTTTCAGCTTCCTGCGCGCAGGCACCACCGGATTCACCGCACAATCGTTCGGAGCCTCAGATTTTTCTGAGATCTCTTACTCTCTCTACAGGTCGATGACAATAGCTATACTCGCGTTCATATTATTATTATGCATACAGGAACCAATAGCCAGACTCAGTCTGGCTCTGCTGGATGGCAGCGATGACCTGAAAAACCTGGCTATTTCATATTTCTTCGTAAGAATCTGGGCGGCCCCGGCTAATATGATGCTTTATTGCTTCAACGGATGGTTCATCGGCATGCAAAACACCAAGATTCCTATGGTTATCGCCATAATAATCAATGTGTTGAACATCGTTTTCAGCATATTCTTCGTCGTGGTGATGAAACAAGACGTGGTCGGCGTGGCACTCGGCACCGTCATAGCCCAATACTGCGGACTGCTTACCGCACTGATTTTCCTTTTCACAAAATATAAGAAATATCTCATCAAAATCGATATTCATATATTATTGAATATCAATAAGATTAAGCGCTTTTTCAAAGTCAATACCGACTTGATGATACGCAGCATACTTCTGGTTTTCACAATAGCGTTTTTCACCAACCAGTCGGCTCGACTTGGCGATAACATCCTGAGTATCAACATGATACTCCTGCAATTCTTCTACATCTTCTCTTATTTCACCGACGGTTTCGCCTATGCGGGTGAAGCACTGGTTGGGAAATACATCGGGGCGAAGGATTCAGGCAACCTCCGCAGCGTAGTGATGCATCTTTTCAAATGGGGCGTCTACATCAGCGTGCCGTTCGCCATCATTTACGCCTTCTTCCCCACCCCTTTCGTGAAAATGATATCCGACCAGCCAATTATTATTGAACAAATACAACCTTATTATATATATATGGTGCTAATCCCGATCATCACCTTCGCCGCTTTCCTCTGGGACGGCATCTACATCGGGGCGACGGCCTCAAAAGCCATCCGCAACACCATGATAATCTCGTCGATAGTGGTTTTTCTGCCTCTTTGGTATCTGCTATTGCCTGTCTACGGCAACCACGGTCTATGGATCGCCTTCCTAGGCTTCATGCTCGCCCGTGGTATCTCCATGACTTTTTTCGCAAAGAAAAATATCCTTCAAATTGTTAATAATCAATAAGATGCATATATTATCAAAATCGACATATATCAAAGGCGAGCAATGCGAGAAAGCTTTGTATCTGTTCAAAAACCGACCGTTTTTGCGCGACAAGCTTAGCATGGAGCAACGAGCCAAGTTTAAACGTGGCACCGACGTCGGCATCCTCGCCCAGCAGCTGTTTCCGGGCGGCATCAACATGACACCAAGCTCCCCGTCGCAGTTCGGGAAGAAAGTCGTTGAAACGATGCAAAACCTCTCCAACCCTGCCGTCAACGTGATGTATGAAGCTGTGTTTCAATACGATGACACCCTCATCATGCTCGACATAATCGTCCGCGACGGCGACAAATGGCGTGCCATAGAGGTGAAAAGCTCCCTCAGCATCAGTCCGACCTACATGAAAGACGCCGCCCTGCAATACTACGTACTCAAAGGCTGCAACGTGCCGCTCTCCGACATCCAACTGATGTATATCAACGCCGATTATGTTAAAAACGGCGATTTGGATTTATCACAACTCTTTGTGTTTCAATCTGTTAAAGAATACGCCGAACAATATCAGGATGTGATTGCTAAAAACATCGCTCATTTCAAAGATATCATCAAACAGCCTCATTCGCCGAAGATTCCTATCGGAAACCAATGCGACACGCCTTACCGCTGTGAGTTTCACGGTAATTGCTGGAAAGACGTCCCAAACGAGGCCGACAAGCCCTATTCCGTTGATTACAAACTACTTTATGAGCTTATCGGCGACCGCAGCCAATCCACAGCATTCCTGAATCTGCTGTTTTACCGTCCTGCAGTGCCGCTTTTCGACGGCGACAAGCCTTACACCGAGTTCATCATAGGTTTTTCGATACTCTCAAACAACGGAAACTTCGATAAAATCTACAACTGGAACTGCCTCGACGACCTCTCCAAATGGAAAGAGAGCCTCGCAATCCTCACCGAGCAACTCGCTGGCTTTGAACGCGTCGTGTGCTTCGCACCTCAGAACGTCACGGCTTCTCTACAACGTTATAACATATTGGAATCCAAAGAGTTAAATTATAAAATCCTGAATTTCAGAGATGTGCTGATACAGTCGGATTTTCATCAAGAGAATGTAAAACACGACTTCTCATTGAAAAATGTGTACGAGAGCGTCTTCCCCGACAAACAACTCTTCGAGCATAGCCGCATCATCTTAAACGCCTTCAGCGACAACGCCCTCGACAAGCAGCTGATCGACAGCGATTTAGAACAGGAGAACAAGGCTTTGCGTGACATTTTCAAAAAAGTTATCAACATCTTATAAACAAAAAATCTTTTATACTACTTTTGTAGTATGAATAATGAAAGCATAAAAAGATCGGGTTTTATAAGGTCACAAGCCGCCGCGCCAAGCGTGGATGTGCTTAATAATCAAGGACGTATACCACCTCAAGCCGTCGACTTGGAAGAGGTCGTGCTGGGTGCGCTCATGCTCGAGAAAGAAGCCGTGAACGCTGTCATCGATATCTTGTCGCCGGAGGTGTTTTACAAGGAAGCGCATCAGATAATTTTCGCCGCCATCAAGGATTTGTTCACCAAATCGGAGCCTGTCGACATCCTGACGGTCACCAACCATCTGAAATCGACTGGCGACCTCGAAGCTGTAGGCGGTCCTTACTACATCTCACAGCTCACCAACCGCGTGGTATCATCAGCAAATATTGAGTATCACTCAAGAATCATCTTGCAGAAATACATCCAGCGCCGCCTCATCGAGATTTCTTCGGAGACCATAAAAGACGCCTACGAAGACTCCGCCGACGTGTTCGATTTGCTCGACACCGCCGAGAACAAGCTGTTCCAGATCAGTGAGAACAACCTGCGCCGCAACTACGACCAGATGCCCGACCTCGTGAAACTCGCCATCGAAGACATCGAGAAGGCTAAAAACGCCGGCTCCGCCCTACGCGGCGTGCCTTCAGGCTACACCGAGCTCGACCGCATCACGCAGGGTTGGCAGAAGTCAGACCTCATCATCCTAGCAGCGCGTCCGAGTATGGGTAAAACCGCATTCGCGCTCAACATGGCACGCAACGCCGCCGTCGACTTCAACAAACCGATTGCTTTCTTCTCACTCGAGATGTCGTCAGTGCAGCTCGTCACACGTCTTATCTCTTCAGAAACCTCTCTGACCGCCGACAAACTGCGTTCAGGTCAGCTCGCCGAATATGAATGGCAACAGCTCAACACCAAAGTGTCGCCTCTCATCAACGCGAAACTGTTCATCGACGACACGCCTCAGCTTTCAGTGTTCGACCTCCGCGCAAAATGCCGCCGTCTCAAACAGCAGCACGACATTCAGATGATTTTCATTGATTATCTGCAACTTATGACTGCAAAAACTGAGAAAAACGGCAACCGCGAGCAGGAAATCTCCAACATCTCACGTTCACTGAAGAGTCTGGCAAAGGAATTGAACGTCCCGGTTTTGGCTCTATCACAGCTTTCGCGTAGCGTCGAGTCACGTCCAGGATCAAAAAAACCTATCCTCTCCGACCTTCGTGAGTCGGGTGCCATCGAGCAGGACGCCGACATGGTTATCTTTATCTATCGTCCTGAATATTACGGACTTAGCGAAGACGAAGACCATTCATCGACGAAAGGAAAAGCCGTCATCAACATCGCAAAACACCGTAACGGCAAGCTCGGCGATGTCGAGTTGCGTTTCGTGGGACAATATGCGCGTTTTGAAGACCTCGAACAAGACTATACAAAGAGTTTCGGCAATGAAAATAATAATGCCGGCGGTAACGACCAACCGGCACAATTTGCTCCAAACGCTAACTTCAACAACCGAAACGAACGCCGCGTCGGGTCAAAAATGAACAACGACGACGTCCCATTCTAATTAAGGATAAGCGCCTTTTTATCCTTTATTTCACGATACGTGTTCCCGCATTCGGGTTTCCTAAACTATCAGCGTCTGTAATCACGGCCTCGTGTCCTGTTTCCTCGACGAACTTGATAGCAGCACGCATCTTCGGTGCCATCGAGCCTTCGGTAAACTGACCTTCTTCGAGGTATTTCTTGGCTTCAGCCACAGTGATTCTGCCGAGAGCCTTCTCGTTTTCCTTACGGAAGTTGATGTAAGCCTGCGGAACGTCGGTCAAGATGTAGAACTCATCAGCCTTCACCTGCACTGCTGCCAATGATGAAGCGAGGTCTTTGTCTATAACAGCCTCAACGCCAACGTAGTAGCCTTCTTTTTCAACGACAGGGATGCCGCCGCCACCCACAGTCACGACGATATTACCACCCCTTGCGAGCTGTTTAACGAGTTCGATGTTATTAATTTCCAACGGTTTAGGTGACGCCACAACTTTACGCCAGCCTCTTCCCTTCGGGTCTTCTTTGAATACAGCACCCGTGGCGGCGGCATAATCTTCAGCCTCTTCCTTCTCATAATATGGACCGACCGGCTTGGTAGGATTCTTGAACATCGGGTCGTTGCCGTCTACCAAAACACGTGTCACCAAAGTGACGATATTGTGTTTGTATCCGTGCTGTGACAACACTTTACGGAATCCTGTCTCAATCATATATCCGATAGAGCCTTGTGTCTCCGAAACACAGAAATCCATAGGCATCGGCTGCACCTCAAACATCTTGGCGCCAGCCTCGTGCTGAAGCATCACATTGCCTACCTGTGGGCCGTTGCCGTGACCGATAATAAGATTATCGCCGTTCTTGATGAAGCTCATCAAAGCTTCGCAAGTCTCTGTTACGTTTTCAATCTGTTCTTTGTAAGTTCCTTTTTGATTGCTTCTCAACAAAGCGTTTCCGCCGAGAGCTACAACTACTAATTTACTCATGTCTATATTTTTATTTTTCTATTTTTCTCTTATAAGTTACTGAATATCCTGATTGTGAGAGGATTAACTCTTTGTCATCGACTTTTTCGATAACCAGAGTATCAGAGAAATCGCCCTTCACCGAGCCAGTGTTCTCACCTTTAATAATAAGCAGGTCGCCTTTCTTCTCCCACGATTTATATGTCACAAAATCAACATTGATATCTTCAGCCGAACCGTTTTTGTACAAGACAAAGCCCTGCTCCTGGGTATAGTTTGTCTGAGGCTGCACCCATGTTCCAACCAATGGCGATGTGCATGAAGTCAAAACAAAAGAAAGTGCCAAAGCACTTAACAACAATACTTTTTTCATATCAATAAACTATCTTGCAATTAAACCTACGCCAAGCATCACAAAGAGCACACCCACCCATCTGACTATCGGAACTGCCTCCCCAAGCAGGAACATAGCCAGAAGTATTGTGAAGATATAACTGATGCTTGTAAGCGGGTAAACCAACGACAATTTAAAATTCTTCAACATATAAAGATAAATCACCATGGCGATGATATACAACAACAAAGCCAAACCGAGCTGCCAGTTCAGATAACTCCTGAAATAAGCCCAAGTCGTGCTGTACTCTCCTATCCTGTCAACACCGAGTTTCATGAAGTACTGGGCGACCGCAAGGAATCCCGACTGTATTATCGCTATGATTATCAACTTAAACATAAAATAATTTTTTGCAAAATTACTATTTTTTTCAATCCAAATAATAATCTTTTAAAAAGTCTTTATAATCTTTTGTAAATGAATGATCTTGATTTCTCAAAACAAATGTCTCTATTTCAACTTTATCTACTTGATTTACAACGAGTTGCATATTGATTCTATTCGGTTCTTTTCCTTCAATAGGAACTATTTTCATTTCTATTTTTAGAAAAAAACCTTGATTTTCAGCCTCTTTCAAAAAAGCCTTCGATTCGATGGCCGGAAGCACCAACGCAAAACGTCCGTCGGGTTTCAGCATCTTTTTAACTGATTGAAGCAAATCTTTGTAACTCAATGTGTTAGTATGCCTGGCCAGACTTTTTTTAGCCTTCTCCGGGATGTTATCGCCGAAGTAAAATGGCGGGTTCGACACTATCAAATCGTATTTTTTCGAACATTTCGCGGCATAGTCTTTCACGTCATCATTTATGGCCGAAAGTCGCGAATTCCATGCCGAATTGGCAAAATTTTGCGCCGCTTCTTCACAAGATTCGTCGTCGATTTCAACCGCGTCAGCACTTTTTATGCCTTTTTGGGCAAGCATCAGCGGAAGCAATCCGCATCCCGTCCCGATGTCGAGAACATCGTCATTCTCCGACACTTCCACCCAACGCCCGAGAATAATCGCATCTGTCCCGATTTTCATAGTCGAGCGATGATGAAACAAACCGAATTTCTTGAAAAAAAACGGACGGCTATCCATTTTGCTACATATTGAGATACATGTCTATCAAGCCTTCCGGAGCCTTGACATTCAATGTTTTAGCTTTTTTATCTACTTTTTGTAAGATATCGTCGTGAATAGGAATCAGAATCTCTTTCCCGTCGTGCATCACCTGGATGACAGCCTGAGTCGGGTATTCCAACACATTGGAAATCAATCCTATCTCCCCTTTTACCTCGTCGATAAGCTTAAAACCTACAATCTCCTGATAGTAAAACTCGTCGTCTTCAAGTTGAGGCATCATCTCGTTTGGCAAAAACACAGCTTTCCCCACAAAAGTGACCGCCTGTTCCATTTTTTTCACATCCTGCAGCTGCACAAACATCTTGTCGCCACTAATCTTCTGATATTCAATAAAATAAGGCACGAGAGTTCCTCTCTCATCAATCAGCAGATATCTCAAATCAGCGAAATCAGCAGGATTCACAACGTCGAGTTTTATCGTCAACTCACCCTTCAAACCATGTGTCTTGGTGATTTTTCCAAAGAAAAAGCAGTCGTTTTTTGTCATTTTATTAGAATTTAGAAAACAGAAGTCAGAAGACAGAATTTTATATACCAATTAATAATCCTATGATTCCTATTGCTGCTCCCATGATTATTTTTATTCCTTTCGAAAGCAGAAACGCCTTTCTCGACTCGGCGAGCAACGGCAACGCGCCATGTCCGTCCTGAACTATCGAGTTGGCAAGCAAGATGCTGAACGGCAGTGTGCCATTGGCGAACAACAGCACGAAAACCAAGTGCGGCCCCGACTGTGGAATGATCCCGATCAGAATCGCGATTAGCAGCACAATATATGGATTTGCATTCACAAGTTCTTGAACATCAACATAATGCTCCAATATCATAATCACCATGATCACGCCGAAGCTCCATAAGAAAATCTTCGGCAGATGCACCTTGATGACGTGTTCCCAAAGGTGTTCCTGCAAGAAATGCTCTTTTGCGACCACCACTATGACAAGAATCACCGAAAACATTGCGATAAGCGAGTAGCGAATCCACTCCTCATCACCGCCATGCTCGTGTCCGTGCTCATGTCCCTCATCGATGACGCCGCTGAGAATCAGTCCAAGCACCAAAATGCACATACCTATTAACAAAGCCCTCACAAAAGTGATGTTTTTGATATTGTTTCTCACGGTGTGCTCATGATGATGGTGATGGCATTCCGGCTCATCGTGAAGCGGGAACGACTTCTCCGACAATCCGATGTATTTGTTTTTCATCGTCAGCTGGAGAATAGCGCCAACCACGACAGCGGCGACAAACATTATCAAAGTGATTTTCAACGCCTTACCAGGGAACATCGAGAACATGAAAAACGCCTCATCACCTGCTGTGGCCACCAACGCCGCCATCAAAGCCGGGAAGTTCACCACTCTGTGGATATACAGCGACACGACGGTGTAAGTCCCCAAACATCCGGGTATCACGCCCATCAGCGCTCCGATCAATATCTGAGCCCAAGGCGACGCCTGTAGTTTTTTCGACCACAATCCGTCGGTTTTCACGTTGATAAATTCAATAATCATCATCATTCCGATGACGAATGCCGTTATCGTAAGTGTCTGTTGCAGAATACTGTAGAAATGTTCCAACATCGTTTTCAAATTTTCTGCAAAAGTAATAATTTTTGTTAAAAGATAACAGATAAAAGATAAAAGAAAACGCGAAGCGGCTTTATTGTCGCTTCGCGCTCTCTAAACTCAAAGTTTAAACTCTAAACTTTTTAAAGAACGTCGATGTTCTTTGAAATCTTCATCTCTTTCTTTGATTTCTTTGGTAAAACAACGGTCAGGATACCGTGTTCGACCTTAGCTGAGATGTTGTCTTTGTCGACATCCTCTGGCAATGTGTAGTTCTGTTCGTAGTTGGTGTACGAGAACTCACGGCGCAGATAGTGATGTTTGTGGTCTTCGTCTTTATGTTCTGTCTTGTTTTCGATGGCGATGTTCAGATTACCGTCTTCGTTGATGTTCACACGGCAAAACTCTTTTCTGATGCCAGGGGCTGCAAGCTCCATTGTGTAGGCCTTTTCGTCCTCTTTCACGTTCACTGCCGGTGCTGTTGTATTGGCACGAGGCATTAAATCACTGTCAAAGAAGTCATCAAATACTGTTGGGAACCAACTGTTTTTAAATACTGGTAACATAATTTATACCTCCATAATTTGTTAAACATTTAGTTAATTTTGATCGCCTCAGCTTTCGCATCGGCTTTCGACAGAAATAATACCAAATTATGTGCCAGATGATTATTATGGACAAAATGACACAACGAATGACAATTTGACGCATTTAAAGGTAAAACAGGCAGTGTTAAGTTGATTTTTGGGTGAAATTTTGGGTAAATGATAAAAATAAATCGGCATAACATAATGATAATCATTCAGTTACACCGATCGGTCGCGGAGAGAAAGGGATTCGAACCCTTGGAACGCGAAAGCGTTCAACGGTTTTCGAGACCGCCCCATTCGACCACTCTGGCATCTCTCCCAAACCTTTTTACAAAATAAAAGCAACCCTTCAGAGTTGCTTATTCAGCGGAGACAGAGGGATTCGAACCCCCGATACATTTCTGTATAACGGTTTTCAAGACCGCCGCGATCGACCGCTCTGCCATATCTCCGCTGCAAAAATACAAAAGTTTTCAATGCGACAACATTTTTTTGAAAAATTTTTTATTTCTCTCGCAAAAATAACTTATCTTTGTTCCCGATAATGAAGCTTTTTAATCGACATATTATCCACATCTCATTGTTACTCATGGCATTATGTTTTTTTGCCTGTAACAAGAAATCCATACCTACCGAGATTTTGGATTTCAAAAACACTTACGAAAACGACGGCGACTATCTTGCCAAAATTTCAAAATTAGCCGACAGCTGTTCGAAAAATTACGCCAACGACCCTGTTTTTCTTGAAAAAAAATCGCAGATTTACTTTCAAAAAGGTATAAACGAGCATAAAAACAACAAATATCTCGAAGCCACAAATTCATTTATTGAGGCCTATAACATTCAAAAAAGCCTTATATATTTAAAAAAAGAATCGGACAACGACGACAATCATTATCTCGGGCAGATTCTTGAAAAGATAGGTGATGTTTATTCCGATATCAACAGCCTCAAGCCTTCATCATATTTCTACGACCAGGCATTGAATCAATTTGAAAACGCAAGTCGTCAGCATGAGGTTATCGATATATTATTAAAAATAGGTGATCTATATCAACAAAATCATATTTCAAATGTGGCATTGCTCAACTATGAGATAGCCGAAGGAAAGAAAAACCTCACCGAAGAGCAAGTCGACCTTATTCAAATTAAAAAAGGCATAGCTTTGTACGATATTTTTGATATAGAATCAGCCGATTCAATATATCGAAGAATATCGACAAAATCGCTGTATTTTATTGAATATCATTATTTTACAGCATGTCATTTTTATTATAACAATAAATTTGGCGATGCTCTACCCCATCTTTTGAAATGTTTTGATGAAGGAAACACAAAAATGAAGGTCGATGCAGCGGAAATGCTAGCCAGCGTTTACTTTTCGCTCAACGACCACGACAAAGAGCTTTACTATGCCCAATATCAGGCAAAAGCTCAATCGGCTGAGGCAAGACTCACTCCAGTTAAGATGGAACTCGACTCTGTTTATGAAAATTTTGTTAATGACAATAGTCCGAAAAGCCAAGAAAAATCAAATGGTTTAAGAAATCTGACATTGATTCTTATAGCAATAATAGTTCTATTAATAATAGGTATTATTATTCTGCATAAGCACATTAAAAACAATAAAAAAGAAACAATAATTGAAGTTCCGGTAGCGACAGAAAAGGCACCTCACTCCTTTGAAGAAGGATATGAAACTTTTGTTAACACAAAGATTTACAAAGAGATAAAGTCATCGCTCGAAGGAAAAGAAATACTTATTAAAACCGTCAGCGATTATCCACGCTTAGCACTGACGAGGAACAAGCTTATCACATTAACGACAACCTTTAACGAAGCCTTTCCAAATTTAACGCATTCATTATCAATAGCATATCCGAATTTAACCCCAGCCGACTTCAGGTTTATCATCTTGAGTTTCATGGGATTCTCCGATCTGGAAATAGCCGTTTTACTAAAGCAAACATACAGCTCAACAAACAAACGCGGCAATCGTTTGGAGAATATTTTCAATACACAATTGGAAATGAATCATTTTATTCCCGGTTTTTTAAGCACATTCAAGTACTAAAATCAGCATAGTGTAATTTATTGTCAGTCAAATAATTACACGGATTTTGTCGATATTTTTCGATAAAAAACAGAGCCAAAAACCTTGACAAAATTTTCCCACGACAGTATTTTTGCACTCGAAACGTAAATTATTTGTGCATCATGAAAAAACTCTTACTCATCGGTTTAATGGTAATGCTCGGAGCCACAGCAAGCGCTCAGCAGAAAAAAACATTGAACTCATATATATCATACGCCACTTTTAATGTAACAGGAAACGAATCAACACCCTACGTTGAGACATATATCACTTTCGACAAGAGCAGCCTCGTTTATGTGAAAAACGCCGACGGTCAGTACAACGCCACCATCAACGTCACTATCATGTTTAAACAAGGTGAGTCGGTAAAGAATTTCGGAAAGTATTCATTATCAAGCCCTTCGGTTGCGGATACCGCAAACATCAACGGCTTTTTCATGGATATGCAGCGCTATAGTCTGCCAAACGGCAATTATTCATTTGAGGTGGTTCTTGAAGATGTAAACAACACAAAAGACAAACCTTTCAAAGTTGAGGATCAATTAGTTATTGATTTCCCTGACAAGTTCTGTTTCTCAAGCATTATCGGTCTTGAAAGCTACTCAAAAGCGGCCAAAGAAACGAGTACAACAAAGAACGGCTACAATCTCATACCTATGATTATGCCTTTCTACCCTGAGAATGTCAACAAACTCACATTCTACGTTGAGATTTACAATTCGAGCAAACAGCTTGGCGCTGACGAGAAATATCTTCTCAACACCTATATCAGTGCTTTTGAGAACGGCACAAAGCTCAACAATTTCTTCTTCACAAAGAGAATGAACACCAAGGATACCGATGTCATTATCAACAGCATGGACATCAGCAACCTGCCATCAGGCAATTATTTCCTTGTGCTTGAAGCCCGCGACAGAAACAACGAGATTATCGGCTACAACCGTTATTTCTTCCAGAGAAGCAATCCTTACTATCAGGTTGACAACACCATGATGGCGACAATCAAACCTGAAGATGTTTTCTCAGGGAAAATCAACAATCTCGACACTATCCGCGAATATATCAAGACCCTCGCTCCTATCTCAACTTTGGTTGAGAAAGATTATGCGAGTGAGCTTGTTAAAACCGACGACATCACCACAATGCAGCAGTATTTCTACACCTTCTGGGCAAGCCGCAACAGAATCGACCCGGCACAGGCTTGGTTAGACTATTACGCGCAGGTGAAGAGAGTTAACGCGTCATTCAAGACTGTCAACAGCAAGGGCTACGACTCCGACAGAGGCATAGTGTTCCTGAAATACGGCGCTCCTGACAGAATAGTCCAAAGCTACAACGAACCGGGCGCATTCCCTTACGAAATCTGGCATTACTACACTCTCGGCAACCAGCGTAACAAGAAGTTCGTGTTCATGACAAGAGACCTTGCCACCAACGATTTCCAACTCATCCATTCCGACGCTGTAGGCGAAATCAACAACTTCAGATGGACAACAGAAATCTACCAGAGAACCTACGGCACATACTACGATTACGGTGTCGACGACTACGCAAAACCTGATTCATACGGCGACAAAGCCAAAGATTATTACGACAACCCACGATAGTAATTTTAAACATACCACATACCACACATACTTTGTTTCGATAACGGGGCTTGATGAAAATCGAGCTCCTTATCTTTTTACAGTTTAGAGTTTAGAGTGTAGAGTGTAGAGTTGTTTTAAAGTTTAAAGTGGAAAGTTGATTTATAAAACATCATATAAAAAAAAATTGTATTTTTGCAAACATGAAAAAAGTCGCGGTAGTCATATTGAATTACAACGGTAAGAAATTCCTCGAGAAGTTTCTTCCTATCGTCATTGAGCACAGTGCCGATGTAGCTGAGATTATCGTCGCCGACAACGCCTCAACCGACGATTCCGTGGCATTCATGAAAGAACATTTCCCTGATATCCGATTGATTATCAACGACAATAACGGCGGCTTCTCGACAGGATACAACCTCGCGTTGCGTCAAGTTGAAGCTGAGTATTATTGTTTGCTAAACTCAGATATCGAGGTCACGCCACATTGGATTGAGCCTGTGATTGAGCTTATGGACAACGACGCGAGCATAGCGGCTTGTCAGCCAAAAATATTGTCGTACAACGACAAAAGCAGGTTTGAATATGCCGGTGCGGGCGGTGGTTTCATCGACAAATACGGCTATCCTTTCTGCCGCGGCAGGGTTTTTCAGCACCTGGAGACCGACGAAGGACAATATGACGACATAAAAGAGGTTTTCTGGGCCACAGGAGCCTGCATGTTTGTCAGATCCGACGTTTATCATGAATTTGAAGGATTAGACGACAGCTTTTTCGCTCACATGGAGGAGATTGACTTCTGCTGGAGGGTGAAAAACGTTGGTTACAAGGTGATGTACTGTCCACAATCGAAGATTTACCATATCGGAGGCGGCACATTGCCGAAGAGTTCAGCGAGAAAGACATATCTCAACTTCCGCAACAACCTGTCGTTACTGATGAAAAACCTCCCCGACGGCACTGTCATAGGAACTATTTCTTACAGAATTCTCCTCGATTGGGTTGCAGGACTCAAGTTCCTTTTCGACGGCTGTTTAGGCGATTTCTGGGCGGTTACAAGAGCTCATCTGAGCTTCTACCGACATATTCCGGCACTCATAAAAAAGAGAAACGTACTTCCTCACAAGCGCGTATCACAAGTGTATCAGAAAAATATCGTTTTCAAGCATTTCTTGGAGAAGAAGAAATTGTATACTGAGCTTAACGAAGGAGATTTTTCATAACAACAGTTTTTAGTCATCAATTTTGAAGGCCTTCGATTTTTGAAAAAAAGCGGCAGCCGAAAAACAATGACTAAAAACATTATCGTTTCACAAGATATTCCACAGCTTCGGCGTAGCCTTCCAAACCGTGTCCGGCGATTGATTTCACTGCGGCTTCGGCAGTATAGGAATGTTGTCGGAATGCCTCTCTTTCGAAAATATTTGAGATATGAACCTCGACAACAGGAATTTTTATAGCTTTGACGGTATCCATTAATGCGATTGAGGTGTGGGCATAACCGCCTGGATTCATAACAACGCCGTCGTACTTATCCATTGCCTCTTGCAATTTATCAATCAAAACTCCCTCGTGATTCGACTGAAAAGAGTCGATTTCGCAATCGTGGAAGCGTTGTTTCAATGTGTCAATAAACTCATCAAGTGATTGATTACCATATATTTCAGGCTCTCTTCTACCGATAAGGTTAAGATTCGGTCCGTTTAATATCAAGATTCTCATATCAAATAGTTTCTTTTTTAACAAGTCGTACAATTTCACCGATTAAAATGACAGGGCTTGTGCCGAGCAGACATATAAGCCAGTCTTGCCATTTGAGAGGTTCAACGCCGAACATCTCGCTTCCGAACGTGACAATGACAAACTGTCCGACAAGAATTATCACCAGAGCCAGTTCAAAGCCTCCGAAACTCTTGGCGGCATTGGCGAAAGCCGTTTTTCCAGTGTGATAAGCTTTTGCGTTGAAAAGATTCCAGAACTGCAGGAAAACGAATATCGTAAACGTCAGCGAATGCTCGTAAGTTGTATATTTTTCGCCATCTAACGTTTTGAAATTGAAGTAATTATTAAGATAATCGATGACCGAGAAATCGGCGAGAGTATTCACCTCGACGTGTTTGAAATACTGTACAAATCCTAGCATGATGAGAACAAACAGCACGCCCACGGTGAAAATCGAGTAAATCATCGGTTTGGTGAGGATGTGAGCGTCTTTTGCACGCGGTTTCTCGTTCATCACGGCTTCTGAAGGCGGCAACGAGGCTAATGCCAGAGCCGCGAATGTATCCATGATAAGGTTCACCCAGAGCATCTGCGTCACTGTCAGGACGGCGTCGGTGCCAAGCAAGGCGCCGAACATCACCACGAGGCAAGCCGCCACGTTGATTGTCATCTGGAACAGTATGAAACGCTGGATGTTCAGATACAGCGAGCGTCCCCACATCACAGCACGGGCGATGCTCTTGAACGAGTTGTCGAGTATGGTGATGTCGGATGCTTCTTTCGCCACTGTGGTACCGTCGCCCATCGAGAGTCCCACCTGCGCCGCTTTCAAAGCCGGAGCGTCGTTGGTGCCATCACCTGTGACAGCAACCACTTCGCCGTTATATTGCTGCAGACGCACAAGGCGTTCCTTGTCCATAGGACGCGCGCGCGACATAATCTTTATCAATGGAATACGACGTTTCGCCTCCTCGTCGGAAAGCGCCTCAAAATCCTTGCCCGAGATATGGTTGAAGTCTTTCTGGTCGGTGTCTTTCCACAATCCGAGCTGCCGTCCGATCTCGATAGCTGTACCAGGAGTGTCGCCAGTGACAATTTTCACGTCGATGCCAGCGTTCATGCAGCTTGCCACGGCATCGGCCACATCAGAGCGGATCGGGTCGGCAATAGCGAAAGCAGCCAAGAATACAAGGTTTTCAGCCACCAGATTGTCGGTCTTCGGGTCAAACGACTGTTCGTCCGGATCGGCCTCCTTATATGCCAACGCCAAAGTCCTCATAGCCTTGTTACCATACGCAAGCAGTTGATTTTCAATATCCTTTCGATATTTTTCAATATCAACAGCTCCCGAATCGGTAGCAATTCTATTACAATGAGCGAGGATGATTTCAGGCGCGCCTTTCACATAAAACATCGGCTTGTTGAATATCTTCGAGTCGACGATAGTAGCCATGAACTTATATTTCGTGGAGAAAGGCACCTGATACAGAAGTTTGAGATCCTCTCTATATTTTAAATAATTGGCTCCCAACGAGTTAAGCCACAGCAACATGGCTCCTTCGGTAGGATTGCCAATCACTTTTATCTTCTCTTTATCAGTAAAATCGAGATGTGCGGTGGTGTTGACCGCGATGCTCTCGCGCAGTATATCGTCGATCTTGCGATATGACAATATCTCGCTGACACTCATCTGGTTTTGCGTCAGAGTGCCGGTTTTGTCGGTACAGATGACGGTTGCGGCGCCCATGGTCTCGCAGGCATGCATCTTTCTGACTAAGTTGTTGGTTGTCAGCATTCTACGCATGCTCAAAGCAAGACTGAGAGTGACGCTCATCGGCAGACCTTCAGGCACCGCCACCACGATAATTGTGACAGCAATCATCAATGTGTTAAGAGCATATTGCGCGAATTTCAGCCATTCGACGCCGTCGCCAATCGGGTCGACATGGACAAAATACATCACAAAACGTGTCACTAGGATTATAGCTGCTATTATATAGCTCGCATAGCATATTACCTGTCCAAGTTTGTCGAGTTGGATGTTTAAAGGTGTCTTGACGTTGCTATCGATTTGTGAGCCTTTGTAAACCTTGCCCCATTCGGTCTCGTCGCCTACCCTCTCGACCTGCATAACTCCATGACCGTCAATAACTTTGCTACCACGCATCACCCAGTTTGACGGATAGGTGGCTTCGTCGTTGAAGTCGTTTTCGTCGATGGTTTTTCTTGCCATCGGCTCGCCTGTAAGATCCGATTCGTTGACCTGCAGCGAAAAGGCGTCTAGCAGCACGCCGTCGGCAGGCACTTCGTCGCCGGTTTCAATCACCACGATGTCGCCCACCACTATCTCGCGGCGTTGCACTAGGGTGACGTTGCCGTCACGAATCACTTTGACGGTCTCCTCATCATTGACTTGATTGAGGATGTCGAATTTTTTGTTGGCGCTCAGCTCGAAGATAAAACCGACACATGTCGCCAACATTATCGCTATGAAAATACCAAGTGGCTCGAGCAAAACGCCAGCACCCTCGTCAGTCGTAACATATTGATATACAGCCACTCCGACCGACAAGACAAGGGCTATCAGAAGGATTTGTATGATAGAATCCTTGAATTTGCCCAAAAACTGATGAAAAACAGACTCCTTTTTAGGTGGAGTGAGAATATTAAAGCCGTGCTTAGCACGGCTTTCTTCTACTTGCTTGGCATTAAGCCCTTGATATTTCATTATTAATTATTGCTGTATTCTTCCAAAGCTTTGTAAAAGTCGTTTTTGTACTGCTCCTGCTTGAAGTCGATCTTCAGCTCGCTGTCGGCGCTCATTGTCTCAACAACCTGCTCATAGACCTCTTCTGCATTGTATTCAACGCAAACATAAACAGCGATCTTACCTGGAGTGAGCTTGCTAGGCTGAGCATCCCAGCATGTCACAGGAGTGTTCTTGATCTTACCTTTGATGATACCAACTGACTGGATGGTGCCTTTTGCAATGTTTTTAACATTGTTGCCATCGCGGTGTTGCTGTGTAAACTGGTCGACTGATCTTGTAACGACTGACTCGATCATAGCCTGAAGACCGTCGCGAGCGTTCTGCTCAGCGAAGATACGCGCACTCTGGATATCGTATTCGCTTTCAGCGACTGTCTGAGCCAGATATTTGAATTTGGTTGCTGTTGCTACGCAGTCAGGACATGGCAAACCTGCAGGTTGATTTTGAACTACTGGAGCTGGCTGCTGAGCCGGTGCGTCCTGTTTTGTTGCTTTTTTGCTTGAGCCGCATGAAATTGCTGCCAATGAAATCAATGCGATTCCTAAAATTAAACCGAGTTTTTTCATGATAATAAATTTTTAGTTAGTAATTTGTTTGTTGATTATTTCTATTTAAAATATGCTTTTTCTTTCACGAATTTCGAGCCGAATCTGAATCTAATCTCAATATAATTATCGTCTTGATCGTAGCAATAATCGGCATTGTAGTTGATAATCACATTGTTATCATCGTTTTTCACATTAAACTGCGCCGCGCAATTCGACGAAACACGTGGTTTTTGTGATGTGGCGACGGTCTTGCCGTTGTAAACGAGTCTGACAGTGAGTTGTCCTTTCACATTATTGACGATATCAATGATGATATTATCATAAATCGCGATGTATCTGTTTGATATTCCGCTGATTCTGTCGACTCTGGCATCATCGCTACCGAGTTCTTTCGAAAGCGCTCCGAGTGCAATGATTGCAGCGTCGATCTGTTCAACCGATTCGATATTATCGAGTCCGTCTTCATATTCAGCGATTTGATTATCAATCTCTTTCTCATGTTTCTCGTATGCTGTGACGAGTTCCACGAGGTCGAACTGCGAGAATGGGTATTTCACATAGAGGTTGTAATATTCCTCACCTGTCTTCTTATTTTTAAACAGCTCCTGATATGTCTCTGCCTTAGTGATGCTAACTCCTTGAATAGCAGGCATTTTAGCTATTTTAGAAGTTGATTCTATCGACATAGTGGCGTTGGTTGTCGCGTTACCGTCTTCGATGGTCTTTTGGGTATAAGAGTTGACAGTACGCATCACATTTGTCGCCACCGACGAGGCTATCTCAGCGCGCACTTTCTGCATGGCGTCGGCTTTAGCCTCATCGATAGTTGGTTTGTCGGACTGGACGATGATAAAGTCTTTTACGCTGCCTTTTCCGACCCATTCAGGTTTTTCGCCGCTTTTTTCCACGAGTTTGAAGCCTTTTTTCTGTGCGAATGTGCAAAGAGGGAGAATCAAACTGAGTGCTATTATCAATATCTTTTTCATAACTTCAAAATTTCATTATTCAAAAATCCAAGAGACATCAGGCGTTGAGTTCTCATCCGACTCTGTCGCTTCAGTGGCTTTGTAATACTCTATGGCTCTTTGTTTGCCTATGGTTATGAGTTTCTTGAACTTAGGATCACGAGCCTGAACATATTTGATAGCTTTCGCCACAGCTTTGTCGTCACTGCTGTCGATACCTTTCTTGGTAATCATCTCCTGCGAGAGAATCACTTTGTTGACATTATCGACAAAATAGAATGCCATCTCAACCTCAGCGGTATATTGTGGCGGAACTGCCGGCACCACCGACTTTGAGATTATCGTGACAGATGTGACGATGAGGAAACGGCTTTCATTGGTCGAAGAGCCTAATCCGTTGAGTGTCACCGCCTGATTTATTCTGTTGTAAAGCACCGTGAGGGCGTCGCCTTTCACCTCTTTGTTAACAGGCATGAGGACTCTGACAGGTATCATCTGTTCGAAGGTCATTTCCGACTGAGCTTTCAGCAAAGAGCTTGAAATCATTACAAGCGCCGCCAATAAAAACAATTTAATCCTTTTCATTTTCTTACCATTTTAAATTATAAAACCAACCAAACCTCGCTCGGGCCGCGCATATAGATGGTGCCGTCGATACTGTAATTGTTTCTCAGGAAGCTTTGCAAACCTGTCAGATAGCTTTGAGTATCAACACGTTGGATAGCGCCACGACGGCCTTCTTTTGTCAATGGAATCATCACCTGATTGAATGTCAGCACGTTAGGAGTGATGGTTCTTGTAGGGTTGCCATCGACGGTGTTGTCCTGCAACCAATAGTAGATGATATCGTTCAAGGCTGTTTGTTCGCCTTCAAACACGAAGGTATCTCTCAAGAGGTTGTATGGAGAGTTGTCGGTTCTCTTGATTTTCACGGTAATCATACGGCCGTTTTTCGACATGTCGACGAATTCATCCTGCAGTTTCTTGCAGAAACCATCCATGTGATTAAGCACAGCTTCTTCAAGCAAAGTGTTGACTGTAGCTGAGTTAGACGGTTTTCCATCGCCGTGAGCGTGAGCTATTTCTCTAGCGTTAGCACTCACGTCGACGGCTCTCATGTTGAATGTGATATAACGTCCCATGCCTTTTTCCATCACCTCGAAGTCAAGGTCGACGATGAAATCGACGTTAGCGGTACGTTTGATGCGGTCGATTGGCGACTCAACGATCTGGCCGTCGAGTTCGTAGTCGTCACCGATAAGAGCGTTCTCCTGTTCTTCCTGTTTTAGGCTTTTGAGGAGGAACTCAAGGCTCTGTGTCTCAAAGCCTTTGTTTTTGAAAATCTCATTCAGTGAAGCTATCACGAGACGCAGGTCGCGGCTGTCTTCACGGCCGAAGATATCGTAGTTAGGGATAGTCTGCACGTTGCCGTTCTCGTCTTTCCATTTCTGTACGAATCCCATGTCGTTGCAGTAGACATCCGACGGAACGACCATCAGGATAGGTTTGGCATATTTTCCGGCAGTTGTGGTCTTGACATCTGTAGCATAGCCTTTATCCTGCATGTATTTCACGAGTTCGTCGTATTTCACCTGAACCTCAATCGAGACGTTGTAAGCCTTGCCGTTTTTCACGGTCTGAGGGTTACCCGTTCTGTTGATGAAACGATGATATTGTCCGCCAGGGGTCTTCTTTGTCGGAAGTGCCAGGAAATTCTCGAAGAAATCGATGTTTTTCTCAGCCACGTCGTAAGACACGATAGCCGGAGTGGCTTTGGTTTGTCCCGAAGCCGCTATTCCACGGAAAAGACAGGCTGCCACAGCGTCACGTTTAGCCATCTCGACACCTTCGGTGGCGTCTTTAGCTGTTGTGATGACAGTGAAAACCTTTGTCCCGTCCTGACCTACGCCGGAATATTGCACCTCATACTGCTGGTCGAGGACCGATCTTTTCTCATTTTGTTTCTGCGCGAAAGCCGTGTTTGCCAAAAGCAGCAACGCCACAGCTTGAATAAAAGCGAATTTTGTAATATTTCTCATAACAAAACATTTTTATTTCCAATCAATTGGCACGTTTCTCAATTCGATGCGGCAGTCATCAATGTTGAAGCTGATGACAGGCATAACTTTTGTTTTAGCCGGGTTGATTTTCCCAGGAACATCAAGTGAAAACTTCACCGTGATATCGGTAAGCATATCATATCCGCTGTAATAACCGGTTCTATGCTCCTCGCCTTCGCTATCGTAGGCGATGAAATTTCCACCGACATACATTCTCTTATTGCTCTTATGATTTGTGATTTTAGCGGTAAGCTTTACGGTTTGTGATCCTCTGCTTCCAACCAAAGAGACTAACTCGAAATCGAGCCATTCATCACAAGGGTTGGAGACCACCATATCGTTTACTTTAACCTCTTCAACAACAGGTTTCGGTTGTGGCTGCGGCTGAGGTTTTGCTGTTGTAACCTCTTCAGTCTCAACCTTTTTCTTACGGTCGACTTTCTTTTCGCGTTTTGTTGTGGTGCCTGTCGCTTTAAGAGTCTCATTATCGAACGGGTCGTTCGACTGGGCAAATGAGATTTCAGGAATTGCCGAGAGCAACAACACCGCAATCACGAGGTAAAATATCTTTTTCATATTTTAATTATTAATTTTCTATAAAATTTGCAAATATAAACATTTTTCTTTTACAAAACAAGAAAAAACGCATTTTATTCACAATCACAGCACGAATTTCGTTATTTCCTGATTAGGTTCGAGCTCGACAGGTTCCTTGCCGTATTGGAAAATCATCATTTTCTTGCCGCCTTTGAGGAAATACTTGTCGCCAACCACCCAAATCGCTGTGGCTTCACGCAATCCGACGACCTTCATCTCCTGGCGCACCGCGAGATATTCGTTGATACGGTCCTGACGAGTCTCGCCGCCATGTTTTATCATCTTGTCGATTTCAGGATGCGGGTCGAGATAATGAGGATTTATCTGGAAAGGTATGAGATTCAATGTATTAAAGCTTGCAGGCTGCACTATAGGCATATCGTTTGTGGTGCAGAGAGTAGGGCAAGCGATGTTTGAGCCGGCACTCCATCCGATGTAAGGCGTGCCGTTGTTGGCGCATTCAGCTATGGCTTGCATAAGTCCGAATTTATGCAATTCCGCGACGAGATGGAAGGTGTTGCCGCCACCTACGACGATGCAGTCGGCAGTCTTCACAAGACCCACTTTATCCTCTACTTCGTGGACCGATACGAACTTTTCGACACCCAATTTCTCGTTGAAAACTTTCTTAACCTTCTCAGTATAAGCATCATAGCTCTTCGGATAAGGATTTCCGCCGATGAAAACGCCAGCGAAAGGAACGAAAGCGACCTTGGTCTTCGCGCCGAGTTTATTTTTTTCGAAAAACTGCTCGAGCTGAGTCATTGCCCAAGCCAAATATGTTTCACCAAAGTTTGTTGAATTGCTGATTAATAGTAAATTTCTCATAGTTTATTTTTTAAAATTTTTACAAAATTAAAGAATTTTTAGATACGAAAAGATATTTAGTTTAATTTTGTCATAAAAAAAATGACCGTCATTTCGAGTGAAGCGAAGCGGAATCGAAAAATCTCATAAAAAAAAGGAAAACTATGAAAAAGTTAATTGTATTTTTAATGATTATTTTGGGGGTTATTAATAGCGTTAAGGGCATTAATGGCATTAAGGGCGTTAATGAGTATGAGCTGAAATCACCAAATGGAAAGATTGAGGTAAAGATTAATGTCAGGGATGAGGTGAAATATTCAGTAATGCATGATAACACAGTGATTATCAATGAATCACCGATTTCGATAGAGTTGGGAGACGGGAAAGTTTTAGGATTTAAAGGAACGATAAAAAATGTGAAGACGAATTCGGTAAATGAAGTTTTGAATGCCGATTTTTATAAGAAAAAAGAAGTTGAGAATAAGTATAATGAATTGATTATCAATTTTAAAGGGAATTATAAAATAACTTTCAGGGCATTTGACGACGGAGTGGCATACAGATTTTCGACGAGTTTCAGGAAGCAGATAATTGTCAAAAAAGAAAATGTAAATTATTGCTTCGACGATGATTATCAAGCATATATACCATACGTTAATGCCAGAAAAGGCGAAGGTGACTTCCTTACGCAGCAGTTTTTCACATCGTTTGAGAGCCAATACACCGTTGACAACATCTCGAAGATGGACGAGGAACGCATAGCATTTACACCTTTATTAATATGTTTGAAAGACGGCAAAAAAGTTGTGATTATGGAGTCGGATTTGGAAGATTATCCGGGAACATTCTTCAGAAAAGGCAATGGCAACAGCTTAGAGGCGGTGCAAGCGACATATCCGAAGGTTGAGGAGCAAGGCGGTCATAACATGCTGCAGATGGTGGTGAAAGAGAGAGAGGAATTCGTCGCGAAAGTCAAGGGAACACGCGACTTTCCGTGGAGGGCTATGGTGATTTCGGAGAACGATGCCGAGCTGATGAACAGCGACATGGTTTACAAGCTCGCGTCGCCGTCGAGGGTGAAAGATGTGAGTTGGATCAAGCCTGGAAAGGTGGCTTGGGACTGGTGGAACAACTGGAATATCTGGGGTGTCGACTTCAAGGCGGGCATCAACAACGACACCTATAAATATTACATCGATTTCGCGTCGAAAAATGGCATAGAATACGTGATTTTGGACGAAGGCTGGGCGGTGAACAAGCAAGCCGATTTGTTCCAAGTGGTGCCTGAGATAAATCTTGAAGAGCTTGTGGCATACGCCGACGAACGTAACGTCGGATTGGTGCTTTGGGCAGGATATGTTGCCATTGACAGAGACATGGAACACGTTTGCAAGCACTACAGCGAGTTGGGCATCAAAGGATTCAAGGTCGACTTCATGGACAGAGACGACCAGAAGGTTGTTGACTTTTATTACAGGATGGCGGCGATGGCTGCGAAATATCACCTTTTCGTTGATTTTCATGGCGCTTACAAGCCTACGGGACTGAGCCGCACCTACCCTAACGTGCTGAATTTCGAGGGCGTTTACGGTTTGGAGCAGTCGAAATGGGACGACGACCTCAACCAGGTGAATTACGAGTGCATGATACCGTACATCAGGATGGTGGCTGGAAACTTGGATTACACACAGGGTGCCATGGACAACGCCACGAAATATCACTTCCGTGCCATCTACACCAACCCGATGAGCCAAGGCACACGATGCAGGCAACTCGCAGAGTATGTGATATTTGAGTCGCCGTTCAACATGCTGTGCGACAGTCCGACCAAGTACATGCAGAACCAGGAATGCGTCGATTTCATCGCAAGCGTGCCGACGGTTTGGGACGAGACGATTGCGCTTGACGGTAAACTTGGCGAATATGCAGTGATTGCAAGGAGAAAGGGAGATACGTGGTATATCGGGGCGATAACGAACTGGGAGGCCAGGACGGTGGAGATTGAGATTCCTCGCTTCGCTCGGTATGACAGCAGTGTTATTATTTATTGTGACGGAGTGAACGCGGAGAGAAATGCGGAAGATTATAGAATCATTAAGGACATTAGGGAGTTTAGGGACAATAGGGATGATGAGGATTTCAGGGATAATAAGATAACGATTGAGTTGAAAAGTGGCGGCGGAGCCGTAGTAATCATACAATAAAAAACTCACAGATTCCACTGGTTTACACAGACATTGAAATCTGTTTTATCTATCTCTGAACTACACGAAAAACAGTCGTGTAGTTCTGAAAGCTTAATACAAAACCTCTTCTAAAAACAGAGCGTGGGCGGGCATTGAGGTGCCGGCGGAGCAACGGTCTTTTTGCTCGATGATTCTACGGAAGCCGTCGAGAGTGAGTTTCCCCTTCCCCACTTCGAGCAGTGTACCCACGATAGCGCGCACCATATTTCTTAAAAAACGGTCGGCTTTGATATGGAAGACAAGCAAGCCGTTTTGTTCGAACCAGTAAGCCTCCATGATTTTACAGTTGTTGGTTTTCACTTGGGTGTGAAGCTTTGAAAAACTTGTAAAATCTTGATAATCAAAGAGAATCTTAGCAGCCTCATTCATCTTTTCGACATCGAGATCACCATAAATGTAAAGTGCGTCGTCGGTGTGAAAAGGATTTTTCATGCGGGTGACATAATAATGATAGGTACGCGATTTTGCATCGAAGCGTGCATGAAGATCGGGGTCGACCTGCCAGCAACGGAATACCACAATATCATCTGGCAAAAACATATTGAGTTGATTTACAAAAAGTTGCAAATCGGCAATTGGTTCCGACTCGAAATGAGCGTAGAAGTTGCGCGCGTTGACGCCTGTGTCGGTGCGGCCGCAGCCTATGACCGACACCTGCTGTTTCAGTTTTAGGCTGATGCATTTTTCTAGCACCTCCTGCACGCTGATGTCGCCAGGTTGGATTTGCCAGCCGTGATAAGCCTTTCCGTTGTATGCCAGATGTAAGAAATACCTGTTCATATTCATTTTTCGCACTGCAAAATTAAAAAAATTGCGTAAAAAACTTGCATAATTGAAAATTTATTTTTACCTTTGTGGGGAATTTAAACCTCTAAATACGTAATACCATGCCAATCTACATGTTACAAGACGAGGTACTTGATTTTCCGCCGGTTAGCCGCTCGACAAAAGACGGATTACTTGCAATTGGCGGAGATTTGTCGCCCGAGAGGCTGCTCGTCGCCTATTCATCGGGGATATTTCCATGGTACAAAGAAGGAGAGCCGATTTTATGGTGGTCGTTAGATCCCAGGATGGTTCTGAAACCGTCGGAATTGAAGATGACGAAATCGTTGTGGAAGACCATAGAATCGAACAAATATTCATGTTCGTTTGACACTGATTTTGAGGGAGTCATACGCGCTTGCGTCAATGTGCCGCGCACCGACGACCAAGCCGAGGAGGAAGAAGACAAGGACGAGACCAGCACATGGATCAGCGAGGACATGATAGCGGCTTATTGTGAGCTGCATGACCTCGGATTCGCGCATTCGGTGGAGGTTTATCAGGACAATGAGCTTGTGGGCGGACTCTATGGCGTTTCGATCGGCAAGATTTTCTGCGCCGAATCGATGTTCCACACCAAGACCGACGCCTCGAAGGTGGCGTTGTACAACCTATGTCAATTCATGACAAGAAACAATATGGAACTCATTGACGCTCAACAGGAAACGAGTCATATTAAAAGAATGGGGGCCTACCCTGTTTCAAGAAAAGAATTCATAAAAACGTTAAAGGCGTTGGTGAAAAACGACACGCTTGTCGGGAACTGGGGAGACGGAAGCGCGGAAATGTTGAAGTTAGAAGTTTGAAGTTTTTAGATTAATAGGATAAGAAGGATAGTGAGGATAAGAAGGATAAGGGTGTTAGAGGGATTCCTTAATTTTTACTAATTTTGTTAATAAATTTTCGACGAGGTCGAGGCGGAGCATGTTGGCACCGTCGGATTTGGCGAGAGCCGGGTTTGGATGTGTTTCCATAAAGAGACCGTCGGCACCGACAGCGATGGCGGCCTTGGAAATCAATTCGATAAGTTCGGGCTTGCCGCCGGTGACACCACCGACCTGATTAGGTTGTTGCAACGAATGAGTGACATCCATGATGACCGGAACGTTGTTTTTCTGCATCTCGTAGATGTTACGGTAATCGACGACCAGGTCTTGATAGCCAAAGAAATTACCCCTATCAGTTAACATAACAGACTGATTGCCAGACTGTTGCACCTTTTCGACAGCAAAACGCATCGATTCACCTGAAAGAAACTGACCTTTCTTGATATTGACAGTCTTACCGGTTTTAGCGGCAGCGATAAGAAGATCGGTCTGGCGGCACAGGAATGCCGGAATCTGAAGAATATCGACATATTCGGCAGCCATGGCGGCTTCCTCGCAAGAGTGAATATCGGTGACAACAGGAACGTTGAACTGTGTAGATATATTTTTCAAGACATTGAGAGCGCGTTCATCGCCTATCCCCTGAAACGAATCAAGACGCGAGCGGTTAGCCTTACGATATGAACCTTTGAAAACCAATGGAATATCGAGGCTTTTTGTGATTCGCACCAGACGCTCGGCGATTTTGAAAGGCGACTCCTCATCTTCGATAACACAAGGGCCGGCAAGGAGGAAGAAGCGGTTGGGCTTCAACGATTTCAGGAATGGATAGTTTGATAACGTTATCATTGCGAAATTTTTTGCAAAAATACAAATTTTAGTTTAAAGTTGAAAGTTTAAAGTTGAAAGTTTTGTGGTTGGGGATTTGGGGAGGTTTATCAATTATTATAATAAGGTGTGAGAGTTTTTTTGATTTTTTTTGTTTTTTTTGTTGGTGGTTTGAAAAAATTGTGTATTTTTGCGTTGTACTATGTACAGAAATTTAAATTAACTTAATTAATAACTAAAAATTTTTATCATGAAGAAAGTTTTTACATTAGCACTGGTGATGGCAATTGCCGTTACAGGATTTGCTCAGGTAAAGAGCATGAAACAAACAGCTAAGGACGTAAAATCCGCACAGGCACAGACTTTCAGAGGATTTGAAGGTCAGAATGTCGATCTTCCTGTTGTTGCAACAAGAAGCATTATCGCAAGAGATGCAGAAGAGCCTATTGAGATGAGCCAGACATTCTACGACTGGCAGTCGAACCAGGGTGCAAGAAACTACGTTGCAGTATGGCCAGACGGATATGCAGTCATGTGCTACACACAGGCAACAAACGCCAGCTATTCAGACCGTGGTACTGGTCTCGCCATTTGGGATCCGGCAGTTGGTGAATGGGAGTTCACAGAGACCCGCGTTGAGGGTGTGAAGACCGGTTTCGGTTCAATCGCACGTTACAAAGAGAACGGTCTCGTCGTTGCAGCTCACTGTGCATCTGACGCAAGAATTTTCATCGTTGAAGACTTCCGCCAGGGCAACCGCGACTTCGGTGAAGGCATCACACTTCCTGTGACAACAGGTGTTGACCCAGTATGGCCAGTGGTACAGTGCTCAGGTGAGAACCTCGACATCATCAACGTTCTCATTACAAACAGCGAAGCTACAATAGGCGATGGTCCAGGCAAAGACCCAATCATTTTCTATCAGTATGCAAATGGAACATGGACACATCAGTATGAAACAATTCCGAACCTCGATGCTGATCACATGACAGACGGCGGTTCAAACATTTGCTACTTCATGCTTTACAACCCAGAGAAGCCAAACCGCGTATCATTCATTTTGAACAATGCATGGAGCGACGGCAAACTTGTCATTTCAGAAGACAACGGCGCAACATGGAGCGAAAGAGTATTCTATCAGCACCCGAACATCAACGGCGACTTCACAGACACATGGTTCATGTATCCACGTTGGACCAACGCCGCATTTGACGCAAACGACAACCTCCACATTGTTTATGAATTCAACGGTTCAACAGGCGTAGCAGGTTCAGGCTCATACTATGCAGGTATTGGTGGTATCGGCTACTGGAGCGAGATTCTTCCAAAGAACGCATTATGCGAAGGCGGTATCGGTAATATTGGCGAACCATTCATTATGGACTCAACATATATGTTTGAAGACATCTATGCATCACAACCATACTGGAGCGATCAAGAACACGAGACACTTCCTGAGTTAATTGGTCTTATCCACGCCATTGATGATGACGGTAACGTTTTGGATTGGAATGATCAGGAAAACTGGCCAGCTGAATATCACTGGGTAAATGATACAAAAGACACTCACGGTAAATATAACAGTGGTATTTGCGCATTTGCAACAATGCACATGGAAGGCAACAGAATCTTCGCATTCTGGTCAATGGTCGCCGGTGACGTAAACAAATATTACAACGACGATTATAGCGGACAATACTACAGATTATTCTTCAACATGTCAGAAGACGGTGGTAACACATGGAGACTTCCAAAACAAGTTTTGACCGACTTCATGAATGACTATGAAGAGAATGTTTACTGCCAGGTTATTCCTTACCTCTATAATGACAGCGAAGGTGAATACCTCTGGCTCTGCTATCAGAGCGACGGTGAAATCGGTACTTTCGTACAAGAGGACGAATCGGTGCCAGACAACAACTACTACCATGCAGCTAAAGTTTACCTCCACAAGATGGGTACAGACGAGACAGTCATGACAGTTGAAACAACTATGAATGTTTATCCTAACCCAGCAAAGGGTTCATTCACAGTCCAGCTCAGCAACGCATCAGACGTCAACATCTACAACACTGTTGGTCAGTTGGTTAAGACATACGAAAACGTTTCAGAAGTCCGCGTTAACAACCTCGAGGCAGGTATCTACTTCGTGAACGCAGGCAAACAGACAACAAAGGTTGTTGTTAAGTAAGACTTTAGACTTTAGTCTTTAGACCTTAGACGTTAGAGTGGAGTGTGGAAAGACATGCTCCACTCTTTGTTTAAAGAGGGATAAGAAAGATAAGATGGATAAGTTTTATGATTAATAATTTGAAAGATTATTTGGACGGGTTGGTGGAGAAAAACAACACGGAGGCGTTTATTAAAGACGATCCGGTTCAGTTTCCACACAGGTATAATGATTTGCGGGATATTGAGATTGTGTCGTTTTTGGTGGCGACAATCGCATGGGGCAACAGGAAGATGATATTGAACTCGGCCAACAGGATGTTGGAGATTATGGGACGGTCGCCTTACGACTATGTGATGTCGGGAGGATGGGAGAAGTTGGAGGACGGAATGTGTGTGCACAGGACATTTTTTGGAAGAGATTTGAAGTATTATTGTAGAGGCTTTAGGGGCATTAGGGGCTTTAGAGGCATTAGCGGACTAGAGGATGTGTTTTATAATGAGGAGCATGATGTGTGGAGGGGAATTCAGAATTTCAGGGATTTGATGGCGGAGGCGAATGGTGCTACAAGCAAACATATATCGAATCCTTGTTGCGAGGCACCGATGAAAGGCTCGGCGTGCAAGAGGCTGCACATGGCGTTGAGGTGGCTCGTGAGAGATGACGGCATTGTTGACTTGGGAGTGTGGAAACGGCTGAAACCAATAGATTTAATGATACCGCTCGATGTGCATGTGGCGAGGGTTTCGAGAGATTTAGGGCTCATAGACAGAAAGAGCAACGACAGAACCACTGTGGAGCTTTTGACATCGAAATTAAGGGAATTTGATGAGAATGATCCGGTAAAGTATGACTTTGCTCTGTTTGGCGTAGAATTAATGTAATATTAAGCTACACTCACCCTAGGCCTGATTTTCTTTATAAAATTATGGTGGTTTTAAGACCAGAAAAAATCAGTCTGGATAAGCTACGCTCACCCTAGGCCTGATTTTTATCTGGTCTTAAAACTATAAAATTGTTGATAACTTTGTGATTTGGGCGAGTTATCAACATTTTGTTGATAACTTATTTATTAATTTATTATAAATAGGGGCTAAAAACCGAGGGGATTTTATATCTTTGCAAGATTGATTATTATCCGAAATAGGATAATTATTAATAACAGGATAAGTAATTGAATATTAAAGAAATAATTAATTAAATTAACTTAAAATGAAACAAAGATTTACTTATTTGATGGCGGCATTTTTAATGATGCTGGCATTAGTCGCTCAGCCATTAGGGATGAGAGGACAGACAAGAACCGAAGAAGTTGTATACACTTTGGACGGCACAATAACAGGAGGTTCGTCAGGTTATGCAGCTGAAAGTGAAATTACGCAAAACGACATGACATGGATGGTGACCGGTAACACCACCATGAATCCATGGCGTATTGGTGGTAAAAGCTTAAGCAGTGTTGACCGTCCTGTGTACTCTACGGACGCAATGTCGGACAACATCACCAAAATTGTTGTAACACATGGAACAGCGGCTAATGTCACCGTCAACTCAATGACTTTGATTGTTTCAGCGAATGCTGACTTCAGCAATCCAACAAGCACATTGACAGGAGATTTTGCTGCCAGTTCGACAACGACATTCAACAGACCTGCGGCTACCGATTGGACCGGCATGTATTATAAAATCATATACAACATTACAATAACACAGACAAGCAACAAGTATTTACAGTTTGTAAAAGCTGAGTTTTACAAAGAGAGCGGTGGCATGGAGAGCGTCGCCACTCCGACGTTCTCACCAGCGGCTGGATCATATACGACAACACAGAATGTAACGATCAATTGCGAGACTACAGGTGCAACGATTTATTACACTTTGGACGGCTCGGCACCTACGACAAGCAGTTCGGTGTACTCCACTCCTATCGCAATCAGCGAGACTACAACAGTGAAGGCAATGGCTGTGAAGTCGGGAATGAACAACAGTAGCATTGCGACAGCAGTTTATAATTTCCCTGAAGTTTATGCAAACATCGCAGCATGGAAGGCCGCTCATACAGCTACAAGCTCTGTTGTATCAGGTATTTCGGGTGATTTGACAGCTGTGTTCCAGAATGGAACAACATTATATGTGCAGGATGCAACAGGCGGACTTTTGATTTACGGAAGTTTGGGTAAGACCTATAACAACGGCGACGTCATCAGCGGTGGAGTTTTTGGAACATCGCAGCTCTATAATGGAACCATGGAGTTCAAGCCTACCTCGACATTCCCTGAAGGCGTCGCAGGCACAGCAGTACAGCCGACAGTGGTGACAGTGGCTGAGATTCTTGCCGATTACAGCACATACGCAGATCGCTTGGTGAAGATTGAAGGCATCACATTTGACGAGAATCACACATTTGCAACAAATAACTCGGCAAACAGAACCACAACATTCACACAAGGTGAGAGCAGCATGACATGCTACGACTCATTCAAAGTTTTGGCAGGTCTGCAGGTCACAGCAGGTGAAAACGCCGATATCATCGGATTGGTTGGATGCTATAATGCCACAAAACAGATTTTCCCAAGATCGACTGATGACATCATTGAGGCATTACCTACATATTATAATGTCAATGTGGCCACAGGCATCGCCAATGGTTCGGTTACAACAGACCCGACATCGGCATTGGAAGGCGCAACAATCACTGTGACAGCAACACCATATTCAGGATATGAATTGGCAACATTGACATACAGTTATGGCAGCAGTGTTATCGACATCGACCAGACAACGATGCAGTTTACAATGCCGGCATCAGATGTGACAGTTAACGCCACATTCACAGAGTTGGCACATGTAGCAAATCCTACATTCACACCTGCGACAGGCACATACATCACAGCGCAGGAGGTGACAATTGCCTGCGCCACAGAAGAAGCCACAATTTATTACACATTGGACGGCACAGATCCTACGACAAGCAGCACAGTTTATTCAGAAGCATTCATGGTAAGCGCCACAACAACAGTTAAGGCATTGGCAGTGAAAGCCGGAATGAACAACAGCGACGTGACATCAGCGACATACACCATCATCGAGCAGATGACGATGGCCGAGGCAAGAACGTTGGCTAACAACGAATATGCTTTGGTGCAAGGCGTTGTGACATTCATCGAAGGCAGAAACGTGTATGCACAAGACGCTACAGCAGGTATCGACTTGTATTTGAACAACAACACCGTTCCTTCAACATTGGCTGTTGGCGACATGGTGTTGGCATACGGTAAGAAGACTGTTTACAACGGTCTCGTTGAGCTCACCTCAATTAACGGCGGTGCAGCCAACCAGTTTGTTATTGTTTCGACAGGTAACCCACTTCCAGTGGCGGTGAAGACCATCGCTGAAATTTTGGCTGACCATGCTGGCACACAGATGCTGCAGTCGACACGCGTTCAGATTGTCGACGCTACAATCGGCACTATCAACAATAACAACAACACACCTATCACACAAGGCGAAAGCACTTTGAACATCTATAAGTTACCAGTGGTCGCAGGTCTTGAGGAAGGCGACATGGTGACAGTGACAGGCGTTATCGGTTGCTACAACGCTCCACAGCTCCGCGTCAACAGCGCAGCCGATGTAACATACACACATCCTGCAGGAGTGTTTGTCACCCCTTCATCTCTGTCGGGATTCACATACGTGGTTGACGAAGGTCCTTCAATAGTGAAGACATTCAACATCACAGGCAGAAGCCTCACAGCTCCTACATACATCCATTCATCGGAGAGCTATGAGATTTCATCGTTCCCAGGCGACTATTTCTATCCGGAGAACACCATCACAATCAACTCAGGCTCAGGCACTTACAACTACACCATCAAGGTGAGATTGAAAGCAGGTCTTGCAGTTGGTGAATACAACGAAAGCTTGACAATCAACCAGGCGGAAGTTGATGACATCACATTCAACTTGACTGGTAATGTGACAGGCGAGCAGCCACAGCCAACAGGCGATTACACAAGAATTTCAGACATCTCGGCACTTACCGACGGCTCCAAGGTGATCTTCGCTGCACGTTTCGACGAGAATGCCAATCAATATTATGCAATGACAGCACAGGCATCGGGCAAGCCAACGGGTGTTTTGTTTACAAGCGAGACAACCGACAGCGAGGTTCTGCCAGCCGAAATCGCTGACGAGGAAGAGACATACTACTGGACAGTAGGTATTGTTGACGGTGGCTACACCTTCACCAACGCCAACGGCGACGTTCTCGGCTACACCAGCAGCACCAACTTCGCTACAGGCGGCGACAACATTGCATGGGCTATCACCTACCAGACTTCAGAAGCCACAGCAATGGTTCCTGAATATTCGGCATTTGTCATCAACAACGTCAACACCCCAATTAGAGCGTTTGCGTTGAACAGCAACCATAACTTCGGTCCGTACCACACACAGAACATGGCTGCCGACAACTACAACTTCTTCATTGATATCTTCGCCACAGCAGGCGGTGGCACACTCACATGCGCCACACCGACATTCGCTCCAGAGGCAGGAACATACTATGAGGAGCAGGAAGTCACATTGGCATGCATCACAGCAGATGCCACTATTTACTACACAACCGACGGCAGCGACCCTACAGCAGAAAGCGCTGTTTACACCGAGCCTATCGCAGTGGCTGAAAGCATGACAATCAAGGCCATCGCCATGAAGGAAGGCTATGAGAACAGCAACATCGCGACAGCTGAATACACTATTATATTAGGTGCAGTGACCATCTTCAACCAAGATTGGGAAGGCGACATGAACGGCTGGACATTTGTGACAGTTGAAGGCGGCAATGCCTGGACTATCGCACAATACAGCGGCAACCACTACGCATACGCTAACGGTTACAACGGCGGAGTGAACGAGCAATGGTGCATCTCCCCTGCTTTCGACCTCAACGTTTACAGCAATGCAAGCTTAAGCTTCAGAAACGCTAAGAACTACAACGGTCCGGATGTACAATTGTTCTTCTCGAACAACTACAACGGCGAGACACCTGCCACAGCGACATGGAGCGAACTCGAGTTCAACAAGTCGACAGGTTCATACACATGGACTGAGTCAGGAAGCATCGACTTGTCAACATTCACTGGCGACAACTGCTACATCGGATTCAAGTACACCTCAACAGAGACAGAGGCTGCGGCTTGGGAGATTGACGATATTACTTTGATGGGATTCACCTCAGAGCCATATCTGACAGTGACACCTAGCGCTTTGAACGGATTCACACACCGTATTGGCGAAGGGCCTTCAGCATCACAGACATTCGTCTTGACAGCAGGTAACATCACGCCAGCTCCAGGTGGAACAACAGGTAGCATCAACGTTACCGTTGCAAGTCCATTTGAGATTTCTCTCGATGATGAGAATTATGACTCCCAGATTTTCTTCGAAGATGTCACAAATCTTGAAGCTACCACAATCTATGTAAGAATGAATGGTACTGAAGTCGGTCAGTACACCGAGGCTGTCAACATCAATGCATCATCAGGCAATGAAGCAACTGTGACATTGAGCGGTACAGTTACAGAGCAACCACAGCCAGGTGGCGACTGGAACAGAATCTACGCTCTCGCCGACTTGCACGATGGCGATCAGGTTATCCTCGCATCACGTTACGACGTGACAGTCGGTGACGGCTACTATGCAATGCCGGCAGTCGTGACAGGCAAGCCAGACGGCGTGCTCTTCACATCAGTGAATGACGGTGGCGTTGAGAAACTCCCTGCGGAGATTGCAGACAATGCTGACACATATCTGTGGAACGTGATTATGAACGGTGACGTCATCACACTCGTGAACGCAGAAGGCGACTCACTCGGCTACAGCAGCAGCACCAACTTCTCAGGCAACGTTCAGACTGAATGGAACATAGCACTTATGACATCAGAAGAAGGCGCAATGATTCCTAACTACACAGGCTTCGTCATCACCAACGGTGAGACCACAAATCGTGGTATTGCAAAGAATGCTTCGCACAAGTTCGGTGCTTATTCGACAAGCAACATGACAAGCGCTGACTACAACTTCTTCCTCGACCTGTTTGTAAGCGGCGGCGTTGTCACACCAACAGTGGCTACACCTGTCTTCAGCATGGCATCAGGCACATATTATGAAGAAATTGATATTGAGATTAACTGCGCAACAGAAGGTGCTACTATTTACTACACCACCGACGGCAGCGATCCTACAGCAGAATCGACAGTTTACACCGAAGCCATCCATGTTGACAGCGACGTGACAATCAAGGCTATCGCGATGATGGAAGGCTACGACAACAGCGGCATTGCTACAGCCAACTACGTCATCATCACTGATGTCATTGTCCTCTTGAACCAAGACTGGGAAGGCGAAATGAACGGCTGGACATTTGTGACAGTGGCAGGCAACAAGCCATGGACCATTGGTCAGTACAGCGGTAACCATTACGCCAACGCCAATGGTTACGGCGACGATGTCGACAATGAGCAGTGGTGCATCTCCCCTGCCTTCAACCTCAACGCACGCGATTATCAGAATGTCACCTTGACATTCAGAAATGCAACCAAGTTTGACGGTCCGGCACTCGAGCTCTACATCAGCACCGATTATGACGGCCAGGATCCGACAGCTGCAACATGGGAGCCATTGGATTACATCGCATCGGAAGGCAACTACACATGGACTGAGTCGGGTGAGATTTCACTCAACGATTTCACTGGCGAGAATTGCCACATCGCGTTCAGATACATCAGCACTATCGAGGAAGGTGCGTCAGCTTGGGAGGTCGACGATATCTTGGTTACAGCCGAGATCGGTTCAAGCGTCATAACAGCTGAAGCATCGTTGAATGTCGATGTCTGGAACAGCTACAACGAGCTCATGATTGTTAACAACGGTAACGGTGCATTAAACGTAACCGTGTTCAATTTGGTTGGCCAGAACGTACTGAGCGCAAATGCGTCAACAGGCGTCAACGTGATTCGTCACAACCTCACTGACGGCGTTTACATTGTAAGAATCGCCGACGGCAAGGAGATGACAGGTATCAAGGTGGTTGTGAGAAGATAGCTTTTGGCCATTGGCTATTGGCAGAGCCGCTTCCGAGGAAGCGGCTCTGTTTGTTTATAAGGTTTGTGGATAAAAAAATAGAGACGCCATAATATGACGTCTCTACAATTATAGGTGGAGATTTCTCCACTTCGGTCGAAATGACGACTACTCCATTACTCTGCAAACCAGATTTCTGTCGCCGAAGGCGTCGTCGATTCTGGTGACGTGCGGGAAGTATTTATCCTGGACGTCGCTCTTCAATGGGAAGCCAGCTTCTTCACGGCTGAATGGGAAATTCCATTCGTTGGCCATCAACATCTCGGCTGTGTAAGGAGCGTGTGAGATGATGTTGTCGCCCTGAGGTGCCTTGCCATCTTCGATGTCTTTGATTTCCTGACGGATCTTGATCATAGCGTCGACGAATCTGTCGAGTTCGGCCAACGGCTCGCTCTCGGTAGGTTCGACCATCAAAGTCTCGTGAACCGGGAATGCCACTGTCGGTGCGTGGAAGCCGTAGTCCATCAAACGTTTTGCGATGTCGATAGCGGCAACACCTGTTGTCTTGTTGATCTGGTTGATGTCGAGAATCATCTCGTGTGCAACGTGACCGTGGTTGCCGGTATAGAGAATCGGATAGTAATCTTTGAGTCTGTCTTTCAGGTAGTTAGCATTGAGGATAGCGCCCATTGTAGCTTTCTTCAGACCTTCGCCGCCCAACATCTTGAGGTAGCAGTAGGTGATTGTGAGGATCTGTGCGCTTCCGAATGGAGCCGCTGACACTGCGCCCATCTGTTTCTCGCCGCCAGTCTTGAAGCAGACGTGGCTTGGCAGGAACGGGACGAGGTGTTCTGCAACACCGATAGGGCCAACACCAGGACCGCCACCGCCGTGAGGGATAGCGAATGTCTTGTGCAGGTTGAGGTGGCATACGTCAGCACCAATGAAACCTGGGCATGTGAGGCCGACCTGTGCGTTCATGTTAGCACCGTCCATGTAGACCTGACCGCCGTTGTCGTGAACGAGTTTCACGAGGGTGCGGATGCCGTCTTCATAGATACCGTGTGTTGAAGGATATGTCACCATGAATGCGGCGAGAGTGTCCTTGTATTGCTCGGCTTTCTCCTTAGCGTCAGCGAGGTCGATGTTACCGTGCTCATCGCATTTCACGACGACGACTTGCAGACCTGCCATGGCTGCTGATGCAGGGTTGGTTCCGTGTGCTGATGCTGGGATCAAGCAGATGTTACGCTGACCTTCACCCTTAGCCTCCTGGTAACGGCGGATGGTCATCAAGCCTGCGTATTCTCCGCTAGCGCCTGAGTTAGGCATGAATGAGATGCCTTTGAAACCTGTGATTTCGCAGAGGTCTTTCTCCATCTCTTTGATCATCTCAAGATAACCTTCAGCCTGTTCTGCCGGCACGAATGGGTGGATGTTACCGAATTCTGGCCAGCTAAGTGCGAACATTGATGTTGCAGGGTTCAGCTTCATTGTGCATGAGCCAAGAGGAATCATGCAACGGTTCAAGCTGAGGTCGCGGTTCTCGAGCTGTTTCATGTAACGCATCATGTCGGTCTCGCTGCGATACTTCGAGAACACTGGAGCTGTCAGGAATGCTGAGGTTCTTCTCATGCCTTCCTGGATGCCGCAGAAATTCTGGCAGTTAGGGTCGCAAACGAGTGGCTGATGTGCCTTGCCGAGAGCTTCAGCGATGACCATTCCGATTTCGTCGAGGTCTTCGCGGCATGTTGTCTCATCGATGCTGATACCGAAGTGCTGCTTGTCGATGATACGGAAGTTCATGCAGTGTTTCTCAGCGGCTTCCTTCACTTTGCATGTGCAAGCGCCTTCCGGCAACTCGAACAACAATGTGTCGAAGAAGTATTTGTTGAGCTGTTTCACGCCGTATTTCTCCAATTCCTTGGCGAGTTTACCGGCGAGGCAGTTGATATGATGTGCAATTTCCTTGATTCCTTCTTGTCCGTGATAGATTGCGTAGAATCCTGACATGATGGCTAATAATGCCTGTGCTGTGCAGATGTTCGATGTTGCTTTCTCACGTTTGATGTGCTGCTCACGTGTCTGCAATGCGAGACGATAAGCCGGGTTGCCGAGAGCATCTTTCGAGATACCTATAATACGGCCTGGCATCGAACGTTTGTAAGCTTCTGTTGTTGCGAAGTATCCTGCGTGAGGACCGCCGAAGCCCATCGGCAAGCCGAAGCGCTGGTTGCTACCGAACACCACGTCAGCACCCCATTTGCCTGGAGGTGTGATAAGAGCTAAGCTCATCAAGTCGGCTGCGACACCAACCTGCATGCCTTTTTCTTTCCAAGCTTTCACTGACTCGCGATAGTCGATGACTTCACCGAACTGGTTAGGATTCTGTACGATTACGCCGAAGTATTCCTCGCCTGCGCTGAAGTTCTTGATATCGTCAACAACGACTTCGATTCCGAGAAAATGAGCTCTTGTCTTGATGACCTCGATTGTCTGTGGGAACATGTCGTTAGCCACGAAAATCTTCTTGACATCGGCTTTCACCTGAGCACGTGTACGCTCGTGGTAGAACATGAGCATTGTCTCAGCAGCTGCTGTAGCCTCGTCGAGCAATGAAGCGTTTGCCAATGGCATAGCAGTCATGTCGCTGATAACAGTCTGGAAGTTGAGCAAAGCCTCGAGACGGCCCTGTGAAACCTCAGCCTGATATGGAGTATATGATGTGTACCAACCTGGATTCTCAAGGATGTTACGTGTGATGACACCTGGAGTGATTACATTGTAGTAACCCATTCCGATGTAGCTGCGGAACTGTTTGTTCTTTGCGCCGAGAGCCTTGAGATGGCTGATGCATTCGTATTCGTTCATTCCGCGACCGATATTGAGGTCTTTTTTCAGACGAATATCCGGAGAAATAATCTCATCGACGAGCTGTTCGGTCGATTTCACGCCTATGACCTTGAGCATTTTTTCAACATCTGCTTCTGTCGGGCCATTGTGACGTTTAATGAAGTTGTTGTTAATCATAGAGTTATATTTTGATTTGTTATTTATTTCCAAACGTGCAAATTTATGTTTTTTTATTCAATTTTCGAAAATTTTTTATAATTTTGCATCATAAAAATTCAAAAGATGAAAAAGGTATTATTTTTCTCAATTATTTTAGCTGTTTTAGCTATCGGATGCAAGAAAAAAAGCGCGTCAGACGACAAGTCTACCTCATTGAATTACAATGACTCCGACCCTATCGTGATGGCATTATGCGGTCAAACAAACTATTTTGACCGTCAAATTGATGTCACATCGGATTATGACATAACTTACACTGCGATAAATCCTGATTCAATTGATGTGATAACCGTATCAAGCGCAGGAAAAATCCATGGCAAAAACGTAGGCGAAGCCAGATTAAAACTCGACAATGGCTATGAAAAGAAGACCGTCGACGTGAAAGTTGACCTTTTCATTGAGCCTACATTTGAATTCGGATGCGGAACCAGCCGAATCAGGAAACTCTACGGAAAACCTTACCAATCGGCAATTGTCGACACATTTTTGGTTTACCGATATACAAGGACAAAAGGCTATTCGTATGCCTGCGGCGAGATGGATTTCTTCTTCCACAACGGCGCTTACATCGAAGCCGATGTCTACATCCGACCAAATGTTGAATATATGCTTGACAAGTATCTTGAGGCTAATTTCGTGTTGGATTCAATTTACGGCGACACCTTGTCGGTTTACAGAAACATCATCGACGACGACATTATTTGCGGAAAATTCGCATCGCATAATCAATGGGATGAGTTCTGCCTGTTCTACATCAGCGCAAGTCAGGAGAAATCAGTCGCCAGCTTCTTGAAGAGACGTCCGCGTTCTTCGAAATTACGGTACTGATCGTAACTGGCGGCGGCAGGCGAAAGCAGGCACACATCGCCGGGTTTTGATAAACTTTTAAGAATTTCAAAGGCTTCGTTGAGGTCTTTGAAATTTTTTATATCTCCTTGATAACCAGCTTTTTGCAACATCTCAAACATTCGATTTCCAGCCTTGCCGGTATATAAAATGTGCTTGACAGGATGCTTTGTAAGATAATCGATTAAAGGTGTATAGTCTATCTCACGATCGAAGCCGCCGAGAAGCAGAAACGTCACGTTTTTTATGGTCTGCATCGCCGCGATAGCCGCCTGTGGGATAGTGGAAATACTATCGTTGTAGAACGTCACTCCGCCGAAAGTACCAACCAGCTCCTGACGATGTTCGAGCGGCTGGAAGGTGTAAAGATGCGGCAAAACCTCGTCGACCGGGATGCCGAAAGCATAGATAGCGCATAGCGCCGCTTTGACATTCAATCGGTTATGGTCGCCTTTCAATGGAATCTCATCCCAATTGACACCAAAATCGTAGTACTGATAATTAAGCGAACGCACCATCATCTGATCCGCTTCGTAGCAGAACTCGTCGTTGGTGACAGCCCAGTCCACATCCCCCATCTTTCTGATAATGTTCAACTTAGCATCGCGATAAGCCTCAAAAGTGCCAAAATGATCGAGATGTTCCTCAAAGACATTGAGCAATATGCCGATGTGCGGGCTGCGATGGATAAACTGCAGCTGATGCGCCGAAAGTTCAAAAACTATTATGGTGTTTGTGTTGATTTTCTCAATGATATCAAATATCGGAATACCAATGTTTCCAGCCAAAATCGCGTCTTTTCCCGACTCTTTCAGAAGATGGTAAATCAAGGTGGAAGTAGTCGATTTGCCCTTGGTGCCTGTGATTCCTATTATCTGATTATGAAACTCCTCAAGAAACAAATCAGTTTGCGATGTTATCTTTGAGAGGTCTATATCTTTGTCTTTCAACGAGATACCAGGAGTTTTAAGAACAATGTCGTAATCGTTGACGGCATCGAAGTAGTTGTCACCGAAGTATAATTTAGCATCAGTTTTTAAATCCTTAAAAGCCGACTCGTTTTTATCGGCTATGCCAACGATGGCATGAGGCAGAAACTTTTGGATAAACGCCAGCGACGACTTGCCCTCGCGTCCGAATCCGAGAATCAGGATGCGTTTGCCGCGCAGGCGTTTGAATATGGTGTTGATGCTAAGCATTCAAGCCCTCCTTCAAGATGTTTTTGAACGATTCAGGCAGATTGTTGCCGTCGTCGAACTGCGCCACGTAATCCTCAACGGTTAAGTCGTCGGTTTGCGCGACGCCTTCAAGTATCGTATCTTTCAGATTATCATCGGTTTGCAGGATTTTGTTGACACAGGCTCTTACTTCACCCACTGTACCGACGCACTCAAACGGCTTCACCTCAACGGAGCCGTCAAGTTGGTCGAGAATCGGACGTAAGTTATTGTCACTCAATAAGTCTTTGCCAAAGATGTCGGTCAGTTCAGATCTCGAGATGAACGGCGACAACGCCAGCCAAGTGAACAGACATTTCGGACATCTGCCGCACCACGAGTCGGTCTTCGAGCCTGCATTGCAGCTCTTGAACACTTTGCGGTATGCCTTGGCACGACTGAATAATTTTGCGATCTGAAGTTCATTCAGCGGTCGCAAGAAGCTAAAGTATTGAATATCAGCGTTTATGTATTTAGTCACATAATGTCTGAAATCATTTTCAAAAGCCACCGACTTGCTGTACTGATGGTTGATTTCAGTGTCAGGCACCGTTGGTTCGTTGGCCGACGACTCGTTCGACAGCGCGATGTATTTCGATTTCGTCGCAAAACCTATTAAAATGGTATAAAACGCCAGCATTGCCGAGAACGGAGTATGCCCGTTGAGATAGCCTTCGGCGTTCATTTTCAACATCGTAGGGTCGAGTGTGCGCTTGATGATGGCTGTCTGTTCCTCCGTAAACCCAGCCGCCGCCACACATTCGTTTGTGGCTCCTCGAGGGTTGATAATCAATGGGATAGCAGGAACACGGTTTTTCAACATTTCAAGGGTAACGACAGAGTCTTTGCCTCCGCCAACTGGAATCAATGTCTGCTCCGTCAGTTTGAAAGCGCTGTCATACCGAGTACAGCGAGGAACCTCATCATCATTAACGAGTTCCATAAACTCATCAATACTCGTCTCAATCCCATTGACATAGAAAAATTCCCCTAACCCGTTGAAATACAATTTCTTCCACCAGCGAATCTGTTCCTCATCCAATGCAAAAGGCTTGATTATCACCTTTTTCGGACAAGCTATTTTCCAATAGCTGATAAGCTCAATCATTCCGATGTGGAAGACGAGATTGTCGAGAAGGGGCTTCGGGATCGAATCCCAGTGATAAAAACTGCGAGCAGGTATGCGGAAACAAGGATGAAAGGTGTTTTCTGGGGATAAAACAAAGTCAAAACTGGCAAAAAAGTCCCCGTTTTCGACAGAATAATGGTAATTCTGGAAGATGAAAGAATCAAATTGCTCTCTCAGAGAATCATATTTCGCCTGATTTGACATAGTTTTTTAATGACTTACAAAATTAAATAAAATATCTATATTCTCGCCAAAAAACTTAATACTTTCCACTATAAACTTCAAAACTACTCTAAACTCTACACTCTAAACTCTCAACTATTTCACTGCCTCATAAAACATTTCATGTATCTCAGTTCTGATGTTGTTTTGCGACAGCTTGTTATTACTCGCATCAGGGTAAACCCTGTTCGACAGGAATATGACGATGAGACCGTTTTCAGGGTCGGCCCATGCGAAAGTGCCAGTAAATCCTGTATGTCCGAAGCTCTTCATCGACGACTGTTTCGCCGGCGTGTAATAAGGCACCGTCGGGTCGACTTCAGGCTTGTCGAAGCCTATGCCGCGACGGTTCATATTGTCTTTGAACGGTGCCGACGTGAATTTTTTAATCGTGTAGCTCGACAAAAACTGCCTGTTGTTGACATATCCCTCATCCAGAAGCAGCTGCATCATCACGGCGAGGTCGCGCGCGTTGGCGAAGAGTCCGGCATGACCAGCCACACCGCCCATCAATGCGGCAGCCTGGTCGTGAACATCGCCCCGCAACAGCTGCATCCTGAAACAGGTATCGTTTTCGGTCGGGGCAATCTTATCTATTTCAATGTGTCTCAATGGTTTATAATAAATATGATTGAGATTCAGAGGCTTGTAGAAATTCTCCTCCAGATACCTCTCAAACGGCATATTCGTCACCATCTCCACAATTTTCGGCAAGAAATAAAAGCCCAAATCGCTGTATTTATACTTCTTCTCACAAGTCTCCGACCCAATCACCGTCCCGACAATGTCAAACTTGTATTCCTGCGAGATGTACATGTCCTTCGCAACACGAACAGTATGATCCTCGTCAATGTTTTTTCTATACAAATCATTATCGGGCTTGCCATTCTTCATCGTGTTCTTATATATTGGTATCCAAGCAGTTAGCCCTGCCTGATGGGTCATAATCTCTATCAACTTTACATCTCCTTTATCGGTATTTTTCAGATATGGAAAATAATCGCTCAGCTTGCTTTCAAGACTGATTTTGCCGTTGTCGTAAAGCTTCATGATGGCAAAAGTGGTGGCAAAAACCTTCGTCAGCGACGCGATATCGTAAACATCGTCGGGCTGCACCTCGTGGTCGCCGTCGTAAGTGAAATGCCCGAAACACTTGTCGTAGATAACTTTGCCGTCTTTCATCGCCAAAATCTGACATCCAGGATAAGCGCCAATCTCGATGCCATTCAAGGCTATTGAGTCAACCCTGCTAATATATTCATTTTCAATGAGTTCCACTGACAAAGTTTCTGGTGTCAGCATGCCTTCAAAACTCAAGCCATCGCCCATCTTGAATTTCCTGCTAATCGTGACAGGCAGCTTACCTGTCGGGTTGATATTTCCAACCATCACGTCAACCACAGCATTTACTGCACATTGCGTGTCTTCATAGCCAATAATGATAGCCAATGGCGACTTCTTGAAATCGAATTTGTTCAAGGCATACGGACAAGCAAACAGGTTGAAAACGATATTGTTGTTTTTGCTTAAAGTCTTAACAAAATCAACGGTTTCATCGGTTATTCCGAAATTTTTAGTAGCATAAATCGAAGTGTTTTGAACATTGACAACAACGAGTTTGAATCTCTTTAAATCATTGATAATCTTTGCTTTAGCTGACTTAGAAATATTTTTGTCAACGACAAACGACTCCACGTCATAGCCTTCACCAGCTAAACGTTTCGCCCCATTGTCGGTCGTCCCGATTGTAACAACCGCTATCTTCTCGTCTTTCGTCAGAGGTAGCACTTCTTTGTTGTTTCTTATCATCGTAACTGCCTCATTATAAAGCCTTTGTCTCAAATTATAATATTTCGCCTGATGTAAATCATTGTCAACCGACATCTCTGACTGCGCCTGATATTTAGCGATTCCGAGACGGTATTTATACTTCAAAACTTTCTTGCAGCTCTCCTCCACCCTCTTTGCAACCTCTACGTTATCCAATTGATTTACAATATTTTGAATGGTTTTTTCCGGATTTATCGGCATAAGTATCACGTCAACGCCAGCCAAAAGCGCACTCAGCCCGACGTCATCAGGATGTATGCCCTGGTAGGCGCCTTTCATCTCCATCGCGTCGCTGAAAATGATGCCGTCGAAGCCCATCTCATCTTTCAGAAGTCCAGTCACCACGTTCTTCGAAATCGACGACGAGAGGTTTTTCACAGGTTCAATCGCCGGCATGTAAAGATGTCCCACCATAGCGCCGGCAACACCTTTATTTATTAGGTATTCGAAAGGATAGAATTCTGTCTTTTTGAGTTCTTTCAGCTTCTTATCCACCTTCGGGAGTGTCTCGTGCGAGTCGTTTTTCGTGTCGCCATGACCTGGGAAATGCTTCATTGTAGGTAGCACGCCGTTGTTCTGAAGGCCGAGAGCGTACTGAGTACCGCGTTCCGCCACCGCTTTCGGGTTCTCGCCGAAGCTACGCATCCCGATGACCGGGTTTTTCGGCTCGTTGTTCACGTCGATGTCAGGCGCAAAATCGATGTTGATACCGATACGGCGGCATTGTTCGGCGATCTGAGCTCCCATCTCGCCTATAAGTTGTTGATTCTGAATGGCTCCAAGCGTCATCTGATACGGATATGAGATGCCGTCGTTGAGACGCATTCCCAAGCCCCACTCGCCGTCGATGCCAACCATCAATGGCGTCTGCGCCAACGACTGCCACTGGTTCACCTGCCTCAGCAAAGGCTCGGCATCAGTGCGGAAGAATGTCACGCCCCCGATGTTATATTTCTCGATAAGTTCTTGAACCTCAACGAAATACGCCTTATTTGGCAAGTTAGCCCTCACGTTTATAAGCTGCCCTACACGCTGCTCCATCGTCAACGAGTTGTAAACAGAGTCAACCCAACGATCCTCATCGGTCTGAGCCTTGACCACAAAACAAATCAACAAAACAACAATCGAAAAATATAATTTTTTCATTATTTAATATAGCTTACTATCTCTTTAATACTCAATGGTTTAGCAATAATAGTCTTTTTCTTGTCAAGCAAAATTATCGACGGTGTCATCTCAATGGCGTAATCATCAACAATCTTCGACTCCCAGCCATCGCCATCGCAGATGTTGATTTGCTTTGAAAGACGAGAACGTCTCAACAGTCGCTTCACTTGCTTCAAATCACCCGAAACATTGACAGTCACAAGCGTAACATTGTCATATTTCCTCACAAAATATCGAAAAGTCTTTATCAAATCTCTGCAATGCGAACAAGAATACGACCAGAACAGTACAACTGTGTAATCGGCATCGTCATCATACAAATCAAAGTCTTGTCCATTTATCGTAACAGATTGAATATCAGGCGCTTTAGAACCTATCTTCACTCTACGGTAAGTTTCCGCGATGCGCAACATCTCATTTCTCTGACCTGCATCGGCATTGAGATACTCGAGATACGGCAAACTAACCATATAATCGACCACCGCATTAGCTCCCATCTCCGAAAATCCATATATAAGATATTGATACACAAATCTATACATTGGATACGAACTCACACAGCGACTCAAAATATTGTCAGTCGCCAAAATCAAAGCATACACCTGTTTGGTCTGAATCTGGGTGTTATTCTCCACCAAAGTGATGTACCTCGAAAGTGAGTTTTTCAAAGTGTCGGTGCCAATCAAACTATTGTCGTTAAAGTCAATATTATCGAGCATAGTGCCATTTGTCTGCCCTCGCATCGAGCATGACAAAAGCAACAACGCTATGATTATCAACAATTTAACTTTTCGCATAGCAGTCAGATGATTATTTCAACACCTTTTTTATTTTTTCTGCAAATTGCTCATTTTCAACGAGAAGCAATGCTTCTTTAGCCTCAAATTTATAATCGCCGTTTTGATATGCGTCAATAAGCTTATCAACGCACAATTCTGTTCCGAAATATGCGAAGACATTATAGAAACGAGGCATGATATTAGGTTTCACATGCTTCAGCGTAGAGGCGAACAAGTCTTTTTTCTCAACGGTGGCGGTTTTCATCGCATTTCTGATCGCAAGCTGCACCTGTTCAACATACTTCTCGTCGCAGTTCTCAAGCAGAGCACTCAACATCTCAGCATTCGCGACAACTACAACATCTTTGAGCACTTTATACGCCTCATCTCTAACCGCTTGATTTTCAATATATAATAATTCTATTACACGTACAAATAAACCGACATTCGGACGACCTTCAATAATCTGCAATGCCGCTAATTTCTGTTTGACATCTCCGGTTCTGATCACATCGTTCAAAACAGCGCGGTAATCGCCTTCATAAGTCATCATTGATTCTTTGATAACATCTTGATAATCACTGCCAAACATCGGCTTCACCGCATTGATGCCGTCAGCGTTGTCGATCTTGAAAATGGCACGTATAGTAGCCTCGACGACCTTCGGATTTTCAACCGAAAGCTGGCTAATCAGGAACTCCATCTGAGTGTCGTTTTTGATATCGCCAAGCCAATCTATCACATCAATAATTGCTATGCTTTTCTTGCATTTCTTCACCACTTTTGCACAAACCTTATCATTGGTATATGGTTTCATGAGGTCCAAAGCTGCGACACGAACCTTTTTGTTATTGTCATTCAATGCTTTATAAAGCTTCGACATACATTTTTCACCATCCATAGCCGCTATCAGCCGCATTCCGGCAATCTTATTTTCAGGAATCTTGCTTTTGTATAGCTTTTTCGCGCCTTTTTCAACTATTTTAGTTGTCTTTCCGTTGGTTCTTATTATTAAAAGTGCATTGTAAACCTCAATTTTTGTCGGGTCGTCAGCATCTTTCAACCATGAAATCAGCTCGTTTTCCAAGCTAGTAATCTCTTGTTTTCCAACGGCATACGCTAGCGCAGCCTTGTATTTCAAGTCTTCTTTATTCCTATAAATATATTTTTCAATAATAGCATCGGTACCCTGAATATCGCCAATGGTTCTTATGGCCGCATCCGCAAGTGACTCATTATCAACGAGTTCAAAGATTTCAATAGCATCATCGCTGTTGCAAACCTTGGGCAGAAGTGAAAACAGAAACTCATTATTTTCACTGTCAGGGAACTTCATTATGAAAGGAATTATTGAATTTCTCAAAGCATCACATGAATTGCTGTCGCCCGTAAATTGTGCATAATCAGCAAGGCTATCGAGGGATTTCTTAGCATCAGCCACCACCAATTGATCTTCGGAATTCAGCTTTTTCATTATTTCAAAAACGCAATCTTCGCTATCGCATCTTTTTTTCTTTGAATTTTGAGCAAAAACTGTCGACGGCACCAATGCCATCACCATCAAAACAACGATAAAATTTTTCAATAATTTCATAAAAACAATTATTAAATCTTTAATTTTCAATACCTTACAAATCAAAATCTCATCTTATCGACAAGATTTTTCAGATTACAAATATAATAATTTTAACGCAATTTGCATCATAAAATTTTGTATTTTTGCATCGATATTATGAAAACACACATTTCGACAAAGGAAATTTGGCGCATCGCGGTTCCGATTATGATTGGCGGACTCGCGCAGACGCTCATCACCTTCACCGACACGGCGTTTCTGGGGCATCTCGGAGTTATTGCCCTGGGCGCTTCGATGATGGCGGGCATGTATTATTTCGTGTTCACCACCATGGCGATGGGCTTAGCCATTGGTATTCAAATCATTATCGCGCGACGGTTCGGCGAACACGAATACAATAGAATAGGCAGCATTTTCCAGCACGGAGCGGCATCCATTCTCATTTTCGGACTGTTTTTGTTTACGATAATGAAGCTGTTCTCAGCCCCGCTCCTCGACTTCATCATCGCCTCCGACAGCATCTACGCCGGCGCGATGGAATACATCAACGTGCGTCAGTTCGGCATCGTCTTCGTGTGTTTCAACTATCTGTTCCGCTCGCTCTACACCGGACTTTCAAACACGAAAGTCATCACCTATTCGACGGTTATCATGGCGACGGTCAACATCATCCTCGACTACTGCCTGATTTTCGGCCACTGGGGTCTGCCAGAGATGGGAATCGCCGGCGCCGCCTTGGCTTCGCTGATAGCTGAAATCACCGCGACGACCTTCTTCTTCGTCTACACCTACATCACTTTAGGCAAGCGCGAATACGAGCTTTTCAAGCCTCACGGGATAAATAAAGATTTGATTATCAACATCTTCAAGATAGCCACCCCGACTATGTTCCAGAAGCTGTTCTCGTTCAGCGCATGGTTCATTTTCTTCATCATGATTGAGAAAATGGGCGAGCAGGCCATCGGCATCTCGTCAATCGCACGCAGCGTCTACATGATTCTGTTTATCCCGGTCTTCGGCTTTTTGGCGACATCCAACACCCTTACGAGCCGTATCATTGGAGCCGGACACGCCGACGAGGTCATGAGTACCGTTTTTAAGATAGTGATTAACTGCATCTTATGCTGCATCCCATTGATTTTGGTGTGCATCTTCTTCCCTACCACTGTCATGGGCATCTACACCGACGACATGGAACTTGCCAGCGCCGCCATCCCTTCCATCTTCGTGATTTGCGGAGCCATCATCTTCCAAGCGGTTGGCGCCGTAGCGTTTGAATCGGTGTCAGGAACAGGAAAAACCAATGCGGCTTTGTGGCTCGAATTCGGCATACTTCTGCTTTACATCGCCTACATCTGGATGCTGACAAATATCACCACCAAAGTGGAATGGGTATGGACATGTGAATACATCTACGGAGGCTTAATAGCTTTAGTATCAATAATTTACATTAAATTTGCAAACTGGGAAAAGCTAAATATATGAAAAAAGTTGAAATAAAAGATTTCGAGCTCTTTACCACCGGCATCATCAGCATTGCTTGGAAAGAAGGAAAAAAAGACATGTTTTTGAACGTCGACCTCGACCTCGCGGCGATGATGAAGCTCTGCAAGATTGAAGGCATTTCGTACGAGATGGTGCAGAAACTCTCGGCCGACCAGAAACCATTGACCTTCCATAAGGCATCGGTTTATCTGTTCCAGGAGGACGACCGTCCTGGCCAGTATTGTCTGAGCGAAGCAATGTTTGAAGACGATGGAATCGACATCTACTACTGCGAAATCAAAGGCTGACAACGTTCTTCCCGACCTCCCCGACTTCGTCGCCATCGATTTTGAAGCCGCAAATGGTGAAACCACCAGCGTTTGCAGCATGGGAGTCGTTATCGTGCGCGGCCGCGAGATTGTAGAGGAGTTTTACAGTCTGGTGAAGCCTGTACCCAACTACTACGATTTTTACACCACAAAGATTCACGGACTCAAGAAAAAAGACACCGATAACGCACCGATATTTCCACAAATTTGGAACCAGATTGAAAAGAAAATCAAGGGGTTACCATTCGTGGCACATGGCTACGAGTTCGAGAAACGCTGCCTGAACTCTTTGTTTGAGCATTACAAAATGGGACGCAAACGTTTCAAGATTTACGACACGAAACGCGCCTCCGAAATCGTCTTCCCCGACATCGAAAACCACAAGCTTCAAACTGTAGCCTCAGCCTGCGGCTACGATTTCGACAAAAAGAACAAACATCACAACGCCTTAGCAGATGCCGAAGCCTGCGCCGCTATTGCGATGGAAGTGTTTAGATAGTCACGAGCCACTCCCCGATTTCATGCTTCACGTAGCTCTCGCTGATGATGTGAGATGGCAACGTCTTCTTAGGGCACATCTTACGATTTTTGAAGATTTTCTCGTAATCGCGTTTGATGTCGTCGCCTAAAAGCTCGTCGTGCTCACAATGATGACACGTAACATTCTCATTTACAGTGAATTTGAATTTCTTGAACTCAAACAAATCGGCCATCGTAAACTTGAACGACGTTGCGCCATCGCTCCGGCGAGCATGATACTGAACAGTGCCCACACTCTTTTTCAACGACTTCATAGGCTCGATGACTGGGTTTATCACCAGCTTGGGACCGTTGAAGTCGCTGCAGAGGATGTAGAAGCCTCCCAGCGATGTGCCAATCATGGCAAAGACATCATTTTCCTTAGCGAAATCGTTGATTTTCTTGATAGAAGCACCAGCATGGTGGTCCACCTCAAGCGCACACCATTCATAATCAGGGTAGTAAAGGTTCAGGAAGCCCACTGTTTGAGTGAACGGCGAGCCTCCAAAACCATGAATATACACTATCTTTTTCATTTCCTTACTATTATGAGATTTCTCGACTCCACTTCGTTTCGCTCGAAATGACGAGAGAGCGTTTAAATCCATTTGACGAGCGGCAGATCCTGTCGGTTCGGCAGCATGGCGTTCGTCGGGAAGATGCGGAAGGTGTAGTTAAACACTCCAGCGTAGGTTATCGGCATGCTGATGTAGTATCTCGCCCAGCCTTCGCCAGCATCGACCAACGTCATTGCCTCTACACGTAACAGCTTGTCTATCACATTATTAACCTTATCAGCAAAGAGCAACTCAACACCAACATCGCCTTTCTTCAAGCCTGGAGTCTTCAAGATTATCTCAGCGATAAACACATCGCCGAACGTCAGCGGACGCACATCAGGATCCGGCACCTTAATTGATTCCACCTCAATCTTATCCCAGTTAGCCTCCACGTTGCGTTTCCAATCGACGATTTCAAACGCCTTGGCGTATCTGTTGGCACGCATCCAGTTGGTGCGCTCGATGAGTTTGTTGTAATACTGGCTAAAGTAGTCGTCGAGCATGCGTTTCATAGTGTAGAACGGAGCAATCTGCATCATGTCGTTCTTCATGCACTGAATCCACTCGCTCGGAACGCCTTCCTTGTTTCGTTTGTAATACAACGGGATAATCTCGTTTTCGAAGGTGTTGTAAATCGTCTCGGCATCGAGCTCATCCTGATAACGCTGGTCGTCGTAGGTTCTCTCCTCTTTTATGGCCCAGCCTGCCTTCGGACGATAGCCTTCAGCCCACCAGCCGTCGAGCACCGAGAAATTGAGCGTGCCGTTCATCGCCGCCTTCTCACCCGATGTTCCCGAAGCCTCCAGCGGACGTGTAGGCGTGTTCATCCAGATATCGACACTCGAAGTCAGAAGCTTACCGATTTCCATGTCGTAGTTATTGATAAACAACACTTTACCGATAAATTCTTTTCTTCTTCCAACCTCAATGATATTCTTAATCAAATCCTGACCTGCCTTGTCGTTAGGGTGCGCCTTGCCTGCAAACAGGAAGATAACAGGACGTTTCGGCTCGTTGACGATCTCCGCCAAACGCTCAAGGTTTCTGAACAGCAGATGCGCGCGTTTGTATGTGGCAAAACGACGAGCGAAGCCGATAATCAAAGCGTTTTCATTGAGTTTCTCAACCGTCTCGAGAATCAGTTTCGGACTCTCCGAGCGGCGTTGCATGTCATCGGTAATCTTGACTTTTATAAACTCTATCAGATTGTGTTTCAATTCTTTACGAATCTTCCAGAAGTCGCTGTCAGGCACGTTCTGAATCTTCTCCCAAACTGTCGGATCCGACTGATTTGCAAGATAATCCTCGCCAAGTACCTTATTATACAGGCGTTGCCAGTTGCGGTCGGCCCATGTCGGGAGATGCACGCCGTTGGTGACGTAACCGATGTGGTTTTCCTCGGCGAAATAGCCCGGCCACATCTGCTGAAACATCTCGCGGCTCACCCTGCCGTGAATCTTGCTCACACCGTTCACCTCCTGACTGAGGTTCACAGCCAGCACGCTCATCGAGAACTTCTCGTTTGGGTCGTTATGACGCATACGTCCAAGGTTCATAAACTCGTCCCACGTAAGGTTGATTCTGCTCGGGAATGGCGACATATACGTTCTCATCAGGTTTTCCTCAAACGCATCGTGACCTGCCGGAACAGGCGTGTGCGTGGTAAACAAGGTCGAAGTTCTGACAAGCTCTTTCGCAACGTCGAAGTCAAGATTATGTTTTATGACGTAGTTGCTCAGTCGTTCAAGACCGCAGAAAGCGGCGTGACCTTCGTTGCAGTGATATATTGTTGGCTTGATATTCAATGCGTTAAGCAGTCTAATGCCACCAATTCCGAGGAACATCTCCTGCTTGATTCGCATCTCGCTGTCGCCGCCGTACAGCTGTCCGGTGATAGCTCTGTCCTCCGGCGAGTTCTTTTCAGTATCAGTGTCAAGCAAATATAAACTTATCCTTCCCACATTGACTTTCCACGCCTTCGCGACAACGCTTCTGCCCGGGAACGCTATGCTTATCGTCACCCAGTTGCCTTCCTCGTCGCGCACCGGCTCAATCGGGAGCATCGAGAACTTCTGAGGCAGGTACTGCGAGAGCTGATCGCCCCACACCGAAAGCTCTTGGTTGAAGTAACCGAAACGATATAACAGACCGATAGCCAATAAGTTAGCATTTGAATCAGATGCCTGTTTGAGGTAATCGCCTGCAAGTATACCGAGACCGCCCGAATAAATCTTCAACGACTTCAGCAAGCCGTATTCCATTGAGAAATAAGCTATTTTATTGTCGTCGGCAGGCTTTTCCGACATATATTTCTTAAACTTATCGTAAACTTTATTCAGTCTTTCGATGAAATTAGCGTCTTGCTCGAGGCTGTCGATTTGGAACTTCGTGAGGCTCTTCATCAACGCTATCGGGTTCTGCTCAAGACGCTCAAACGCAATAGGATCAATACTTTCGAAGAGTTCAACAGCATCGACATTCCAGCACCACCAAACGTTGTTCGCAAGCTCTTGAAGTTTTTTCATCTGCTCCGAATAATTAGGTTCAACAAGCATCTTCTTCCATGTAGGGGTGTCTTGTTTCTTAAAATCGAAGTTACGCAACACCTCCGAATACTGTTTGCTCTGCTTCATCGACTCTCTCCCCGACGCTTTGTCCATAGCAAGTTTATAAACATCTAAATAATTGACAATCAGGCCTTTCCAAACAAACTTCGACGCAATCTCAAGAGCTTTCTTTGAGATTTCCTCCATATCTTTTGCAGAATGAGCCGACATTTTCGTCACCACTTTTGCAATCTCATTGATGACGTAATCGCCATTATTCTCATCTCGATGGATAACCGTAACTGCCTCATTATCAATCTTTTCACTCAAGATATATTTTCCAAAACCAGCCACATCCATCGTCACTGTCGGGATGCCATGAGCGATGCTCTCAAGCGGAGTGTAACCCCATGGTTCATAATAAGATGGGAATATCGAAAGGTCGAATCCGTAGAGTAAATCGTTGTATTTTATGTTGAAAATTCCATCGTTACCATTCAGATATGCAGGTATGAACATCACCTTCACGCGGTCGCCTTCGTTGTTTTGCAAGCCATTTTCGCGCAAAGCGTTCAAAATCATATCATATTGATAATCATGGACATAGTGCGTGCAAGGAAACTCAGTGTGACCGTTAATCTCATTTTTTTTATCCAAACGATATGTCAAATCCTTCGAAGGACCGGCTATGTTGCCTGGAACCGCTATCACCGCCACGATGTCGCGTTTCAAACTCTCATCATGATTCAGCTTCGCTAACAGCTTGATATACAGGTCGATACCTTTGTTATGGAACTCATAGCGACCGCTGTTGATAATTAACATCGAATCCTGCGGAACCTCTTTCCCGCAAAGGGTGTCGATAATTTCAAAGATCTTCGCCCTGCTCTTTGTTCTCTGGTCGTTGCGACATTTATCAACCGACTTCTTAAAATCTGAATTTATGCCGTTGATAGTGATAAAATCCGGTTTTCTCTGTAAAAACTGTTCGCATTCTTGAGCCGTAATCTCGCTCACGGTGGTGAAAACGTCAGCGTTTTGGGCCGATTTCATCTCCATCGACTGCTGTGAGACGATGTTGAAACGGCTCGCCATCGACTGCCAGTTGTAGGTCTCAAGCTGACTGTAAAGCGGGAGTCCGTTGCCGCTGATGGCACGTCCGAGATATGTGGCGTGTGTAGTGAAAACCGTTGAAATATAAGGACAATGCTCCTTCAGATACAGCACTCCGGCACCTGTCATCCACTCGTGGAACTGCGCCACCACCTTGTCGTCCACGCCTACGTTCCACTCCACGAAGCTCTCGATGACTTTTCCTGCCGCATAGCCAAAAATCACAGGCTCGATGTAGTCCCACTGACCTTGGATTGAGTCAAGCTGATACTTCTCCCAAAGATGTCCAAGTATCTCATTCTTAATGGAATACATCGAAGTATAGTCAATCAAAATGGCTATTGGCTTAGCCGAAATCTTCCATCTTCCGACACGCACCTTCAGTCCGAGCTGCGACGCCACTTTCTCGCGCCACTCGGCAAACAGCGACGGGTCTTCAATAAAATACAAGGTCTCGTGGGCTTCTTTCACCACGTCGGGACCTATCGTAATATAATGATCATCAAGTAGTTGCTTTAATTCTTCCGCTTTTGTCGAAAGGACGGTGTAGATGCCGCCCACCATGTTGCAAACTTCCCAGCTTGTCTCAAACAAATAATTAGGTGTCTTTTTCATAAAAGTTTGAAGTTTGAAGTACGGAGTTTGGAGTTAGACAACTTCAAACTCCAAACTCAAAACTCTAAACTATGTTAAATTCTGTTAATAAAATCAGTTAAAATATTCATGTAGTTAATGTAATAGTCGTATGGGGTGCCGTTTGGATATTTCGTGCACATGGCGGCGAAGTTTTCCGAGGCCTGCAAAGCTCGCCAGTCGCGCATAAGTTCCTCATCCTTAGAGGCTTTCACCTTCTTAAAGCATCCGTACAAGGTCGCCAGAGCATCGTCCTGCATGTCGTTGCCCATCCATGTCGAGAGGTCACGTTCCTCGTCGCGGCACGAAAGCGGGATAGGTGCGTCGAACACTCCTGTCGGCTGCAGCTTATCGGCAATATGATGAGGCGTAACAAATTGAAAATCAGTATTTTTCAATACAGCTTCAGGCAGATAATTCATAAAGTCGAAGATACCTGTTGAAGCGTCCTTACCTTCGCCAAATGTCTCATAATCAATGAAAATATTCACAATTTCCTCTTCCTTCGGAATCGAATTGAGCCAGTTGACGAAGTCATCAACGTTGAATTTCTCGTTACCAAACTTCAACGCTATCTCGTCGCTCATCTTCCAGTTACGCAGCATCACCTTCATCTTCGGATTTATCGCGTTGACATACAAGTAGTTAGGACTCTTCCAACCAAGCACATGCTTAGCTCCCTCCGTCAGCATCAGATCGAAACCCATCTCAGCCACGTCGGCACCTATTTCGTTGGAATAAATGAGCTCAGTATTGTGGAAAGTCTTCGTCCTGACGTTGAAGATTTCTTTCATAAGTCGTTTATGCTCAGCCACTTCCATCTTGAAAGCATCTTTATTCATCAACGAGGAAACTGAATGCGAGTAGGTCTCAGCCAGTACCTCCACATTGCCTGTCGCGACGAGTTTTTTGAAGCTTTCGAGAGCATACGGCGCATACACCTCCATCTGCTCAATAGCCGTTCCCGAGAATGAGATGGCGAACTTCATCTTCGAGCCAAGCTGTTCTATCTTCTTCATAAATAATTGATTCATAGGAAGATAGCAACGCTCAGCAACACGCTGCATCGCAATACGGTTGTTATATTCGTCATAGTAGAAATGACGCTTTCCGATATCGAAAAAACGATACGTGCGGAGCCTATATGGCTGATGCACTTGGAAATAGAAACATAATGACCTCATATTATCTAGTTTTGTTTATTGCCAATTCATATACATTCTTAATTTTCTTCGAGGCGTATTCCCATTTAAGGTTATCGACCTCTTCTTTTCCTTCCTTACGGAAGACGTCGCTCACGGCCTTGTATTTGCAGAGTCCGTAGATAGCGTCGGCGAGTCCGTTGATGTCCCAGAAATCGACCTTCAAGGCATGCTCCACAACCTCCGAAACGCCTGATTGTTTCGAGATGACAACCGGCACCTTCAATCGCATCGCTTCGAGCGGAACTATACCGAAAGGCTCTGATATTGAAGGCATTACGAAGACATCTGTCATGGCGAACATCTGGTCGACGTCGTTGCCTTTCAAGAAGCCGGTGAAGTGAAAATTAGCTCCAATCTTCAGCTGAGCTACACGTTTTATCATCTTTTGCAGCAAATCGCCAGTGCCTGCCATCACAAAATGTATGCTCGGGTCGACCTGCAGAATCTTGTATGCCGCCTCCACGAAGTATTCCGGGCCTTTCTGGTAGGTGATACGTCCGAGGAACGTCACCACCTTGTTTTTCAGGCCGCTGCGCTCGTATTCGTCGAGCGATTTGTCGCTTGGCTCCACCGCATTATGCACGGTGATGACCTTATCAGGATTGATGCCGTATTTCTCGATGACGATGTTACGAGTCCAGTCGCTCACGGTTATAACGATGTCGGCCGCCTCCATGCCGCAACGTTCGATTGCGTAGACATCGGTGTTGATGTTCTCGCCCGAACGGTCGAACTCAGTGGCGTGCATGTGTACCACTAGTGGCTTGCCTGTCGTCTCTTTCGCAGCTATACCTGCCGAATACGTCAGCCAGTCGTGCGCATGGATGACGTCGAAATCGTATTTCGTGGCGAGCGACGAGCCTATCAGGGCATAACGTGCCACCTCTTCCATGAGGTTGGCTCCATATTTGCCCGAGAACTCATATCGTGGCGCGAACACCGAGCTGCGGAATCCTCGTGTGGCATGACGGCGCTGCTCCTCCACCATGATTTCGTACTGCTCTGGTCCAACGTAAGGGATGATATTCGACCCAATCTCCATGTATTGCACTCTATCCCAATAGCTTCGCTCCGTCTCATGGTCGATGTCGACGGTAACGTCGCTGGCATTGAGCAGACGAACGCTGGTCTGATCCTCGTCGCCATGCGCCTTAGGCACCACAAATAGCACCTCCACGCCATTCTTGGCGAGACCTTTTGTCATGCCGAAGCATGCTGTGCCGAGACCGCCCGTGATATGAGGCGGGAACTCCCAACCAAACATCAAGACTCTCATAGTTTTGTATTTTTTGAATTATTATCACCAAAGACATGATGAATCGCATACAACGGGTCATCGTTCTTCAGGTAATTTATCACATGATTCAGATACAGCAGCGCCGCCACGCTCGTTGATTGCGAGATGCAGCCACGTGCCTCATGAGGCGGGTTGCCGTCGTAGATCTCCGAGATGCTGCCGATGCCGTTCTCGAAGATAGCCTGCCCGAAGCCGTTGTACAAATCCTCGAGATACGGAAGGGCCGTCCTGCCATAAATACGGACGCACAAATCGACGTAAGACATTATCAACCAAGGGAATACTGTTCCGTTATGATATGCCTGCTCACGCTCGCGGTGGTTGCCGATGGTCACGCCTTTGTAATGCTCGTCGCGTGGTGACAGAGAACGCAACCCTCTGATTGTCAGCAGCTCAGAGCGTGTGATATCCAAGATGCGTTTCTTCATCTTGTCGTCGAGTGGCGAGTAACGCAGCGAGCCGGCCAGAAGCATGTTCGGGCGCACCATGTTGTTTTTCTCCTTCTCATTCACGAAATCGTAGAACATATTGTTCTTTTCATCATAAAACACTGGCAAGAACGACTTCTCGATCTTGTCGGCCACCTCCTGCCATGTCTTCAGATGCGGATTCTTCTTGTCGGCAGCTTTCAGAAGCTCCACGCCATAACGTAATGCGTTGTACCACAATCCGTTAACCTCGATAGCGAATCCAGTTCGCGGTGTCCATGGCTTACCGTCGCAGAACACGTTCATCCATGTCAACGCGAGGTTTTCGTTACCTGCGTAAAGCAATCCGTTATCCTGCGCCTTCACGTTGAAGTCGGTGCCGTTGATGAAGCTGTCGAGTATGGTGGTTATCACGTTGCCATATTCACGCCATAACGCTTTTCTCTCTTTGCCCAGCATCGACTCATATTTCTGAAGGTTCACGAAGAACCACAGCGGCGAGTCGACTGCCGTGTAATAAAGGCTCTTCTGGTAGTATTTATGCGGGAAAAACGCTCCTTGCATCCTCTCGATGAAGTATTTCAGTAGTTCTTTGAACGTCTTCTCGTCATTGTTTGCCAAACAGATTCCCGGCAGCGAGAGGAAGGTGTCGCGGCTGCATGAGCCAAACCAAGGGAATCCGGCAAACATGCGTGTTCCCTTCTCACCTTTAATAATAAACTGTTGCGCCGAGTTCTGCAGACAATGTTCGAAGCTGTCGCGAGGGATGCGGTGTTCTATCTGGTTTTCAAACTGTTTCTTGAACATGGCCGGATTCTTCTCCTCCACTCCTGCCGACACCACTATGCAGTCGCCTTTCTTCATCGCTATCTCAAAGAAGCCAGGCACATAGAGGTCTTCGACGGCGTCGTATCCGCGTTCAAACTCCCTGATATAAAACACGTTTTTATACCACAGCGGGCAATGGGTGTATTCGTTGGCCTTCGATGTCTGGAAGCACAGAGTGTCGTAGTTGGCATACATCTGCCATGCCGCGCCGTTTTTCAGCGGAGTGTATTTGCGGTTGGCATCGTAGTTCTCGTGAGTGAGCATGTGCACGTTACGGAACGCGAGGAACGGCATCAGACGCAGCTTTATCGGTTGCGCCGCTTCTTCCAGCGTATAACGTATGAGGATTCGAGGCTCTTTCTCCTCGAAGATATACTCTTTGGTGAGTATCGAGCTTCCCACACGGTATCTCAACTTCGGTATCGGTTCGGCTGTAAACTCGCGCAAGTATTTGTGTCCGCGCGGTGCCACCGTCCCGTCCTGATATTCATGCACTCCGAGATGAAACTCCTCTTTATTTGCCACGATGGTCTCGTCGATCGACGACAGTAGCACGTGGTTGTTGTTGTCGAGCTGAGGCTGCGGAACCACCAGCAAACCGTGGTATTTCCTTGTGTTACAGCCGATTATCGTTGTGTTGTAGAAAGCTCCCGAGCGGTTCGAGCGCAGAATCTCCTTGCTCATGGTGAATTCGAGGTTCACCAGTTGCCGTTTGTCAAAAGAGATATATGCCATGTTTCAAAAAATTTTTATCCAATTTATGAAACTGCAAATATATCATATTTCAAATTAAAAAACAAGAAAAAAATTACAATTTAAAACAATTACGACAACATTGTCTCGCATCGGTCGATGATAGCGTTAGCCAAACGGAAACCTTCATCGCTTACGCCTTTAGCCGGCACTCCGTCATAATTCATTGTAAGATGCATCACATCGTATCCAGTGTTGACATAGTTTAGCAATTTACGGTCTCTTTTCCCGACTGCTTCAAGATAAGCATTAATATCAACACGTGTCCTACGGTCTTTTCTTACCTTAAAAACAGCATCAAGAGCCATAAGAACGCCAAGCCACAGGTAATTACCGGCAGCGCGAACATATTTTTCATCTTGGTAAAGTTTGGTTTCCATATCAAGCTCACCGTTTTCGTTCAATGTCTTTTTGGCGTTATCCACGTAACGTCTCGCTTCAGCAATAGGATCTTTATGTTTCATACAATTTTTGTTTTTATTCGATAAACAATAATTTCAAATCCGACGCAAAATTACAATTAATTGTCGAACCGAGCATCCACAACACCGCACTTTTTTGTGTTTTTAACAATTTTTAACACAAATTGCGGTTAAATGCAGGAAATCTTAAAAAATTTTAACAATTCGGACTATTATTCTGCAGAAGTAGCAATACGAACAAGACGGACACAGTTGCCCCTGACACGTTGAGTATAGCTGTTCGACACGAAGTCACCAGTCCCTATTCGCATATTCTTTGCATGTGTAGATGGGTGGGATATGTCGTCCGAAGAAGACCAATAATAGCAATGATTATTAGTATCTTGAATTTATAGGCTATAATACTTGCATCTGGATTAGTCCAACGACAACCAGCGGCAGGCAAGAAAACAGCTTTGGCTTTTTCCATTTCCGTCCACTGCGCTATTGTATAGTTATTATCAGTAAAAGCACTGTTTGGATCATTAATTTTTGGGGGAAGCGGGGCTAGATCTGAAGAAGGATGGATATATGTATCCGGGAAAATTATCAAACCATAAAGGCATTTACCCTCTCCATTGCTTGCATCTGTCAAACAGGCCAATAACAATGATATCAATTTTTTGCTCGAACGCCTGCGTCGCGCAACAGCATAACCCGCACCGGCGGCCAGCAAAACCACCACCAAGAGGAACTGTCTCACCTATACCGTAGTTATTTATTCCGGTTCCATCATTATCATCTATCTCTGCAGTACGGTTATTATAATTAAAACTATTACGGAAAAAGCCATCACTTTGCGCGTTCATCGCGACAGAAAACATAAAACTAAAAATAGCAATAAAATCAATACAAAGCAAGATTTTTTTGAAAATATTTGTATCTTTGCAGCTTGTACAAACATCATTAAATCATGAAAATTAAAAACACATTAATCATTTTTGCAATGAGTATCATAGGCTTAACTTCTTGCAATTCAGACAGTTGCAACGAAAATCCATTTTTCTCGGATTATGGCACATATCTCGAGGCTCCGGCTTTCGACAAGATTAAAAACGAACATTATATGCCAGCCTTCATCGAAGGAATGAAACAGCATAAGGCCGAAATCGAAGCTATCTGCAACAACACCGAGGCTCCGAATTTTGAAAACACCATCTGGGCTTACGACAAATCGGGCGAGCTGCTCGGCAAGGTCGGCGGCGTGTTTTTCAATATGATGGAATGCATGAACAGCGACGAGATGCAAGCAATTGCAGAAGAAGTGATGCCACTTATGTCGGCTCACGGCGACGATATAGCAATGAATCCTGTGCTTTTTGAAAAGATTAAATATGTTTACGACCACCGCGCCGAGATGAACCTCGACGACCAGCAAAACCGAGTGGTTGAGAAATATTACAACGATTTCATCCGCAAAGGTGCCGGTCTGAACGAGGAAGACCAGGCTCAGCTTCGCGATATCAACGAGCGACTCTCGATTTTGAGTCTGCAGTTCGGCAATAATCTTCTTAAGGAAAACAGCAACTTCAAACTCATCGTGAAACACGAGAAAGACCTCGAGGGACTGCCACAGTCGAGCATCGACGCAGCCGCCGAGCAAGCCCGGAAAGAAGGTCTTGAAGGCCAATGGGTGTTCACACTCAGCAAACCGAGCCTCATCCCGTTCCTGCAGTTTGACAATAACCCGATGTTGCGCGAAAAGATGTACAAAGAGTATTATAACCGCGGCGACAACGACAACGAGTACGACAACAAAGCCATCATCAAGGAAATGCTGGCATTGAGACAGAAAAAAGCTCAGCTTTTGGGCTACGACAACTATGCCAACTATGTGTTGGCCGTCAATATGGCAAAAGACGCCCCTACTGTCGACAAATTCCTCAGCGATATCTTCAAACCGGCTAATGAATTGGCTATGAAAGAGTTACGTGAGATGCGACAGCTGGTTCACCAAGATTGCGACCTCCGCGACGAACCTATTGAGATTCAAGGCTCCGACTGGTGGTATTATTCGGAGATTGTCCGCAAAAACAAATACGATTTCGATGAGAATTACATAAGACCATACTTATCTTTGGACAACGTCCGCAACGGTATGTTCATGGCCGCCAACAAGTTATACGGCATCACTTTTGAAAAGAGAAACGACATCCCTGTATATTACGAAGGTGTCGAGACCTTTGAGGTGAAAGACTACGACGGCTCGGTTCTCGGACTTCTTTATTTGGATTATTATCCTCGCGAGTCGAAGAGCAGCGGCGCATGGTGCACCTCGTTCCGCGATGGCGGCTACGACATCAACGGAGTGTGGCATCCCGCTCTTATTCAATTGGTTATGAACTTTACACCGGCATCGGGCGACACCCCTGCCCTGCTCAACTGGGACGAGACAGAGACCATGTGGCATGAGTTCGGACACTCGCTGCATGCCTTCTTCTCGAAAGGAAGATACACTAGAACATGCGGCAATGTGCCTCACGACTTCGTGGAGCTGCCGTCGCAAATCATGGAAAACTGGGCTGGAGAGCCTGAGGTGCTTCGCATGTATGCCAAGCACTACCAGACTGGCGAAGTCATGCCCGACAGTCTCATCGAGAAGCTTGAAAACAGCGCTCTGTTCAACCAAGGATTCAACACCACTGAGCTTATCGCGGCATCAATCTTGGATATGAAATTACACGAGCTGACCGACGTCAGCGACTTAGACGTCGACACTTTCGAGAAAGAGCAGATGCAGGCCATCGGACTGATTCGTGAGATACTCCCACGCTATCGCAGCACCAACTTCGCCCACATCTTCAGCGGCGGCTACAGTGCCGGATACTACGCCTACACCTGGGCCGAGGTGCTTGACAAAGATGCTTTCAACTACTTCAAGGAGTCGGGCGACCTATTCAACCCAGAGCTTGCCAAGTCATTCAGAATCAACTGCTTGCAGGAATGCGGCAACGACGATGGAATGGTACAGTACAAGAAGTTCCGCGGTCAAGAGCCGAGCATCGAGCCATATTTGAAGGCACGTGGTTTGAAATAACATAAAACACTGATAATCATGACAGTAGACCTCTTTGTATCTTGCGTCATCGACCAGTTTTACCCGATGACGGCGATGAACACCATGAAGCTGTTGAAGGCGTCTGGTGTCGAGGTGGAATACAACCCTGAGCAGACATGCTGCGGCAAGTTCGCGTTCAACAGCGGCTATGTCGAGGAGGCCAGAAACCTCGCGGAGAAGTTCATCAACGACCTCAACAACAACCGTCCGATAGTTGGCATCAGCGCGTCGTGCGTGGGATTCATCAAAACGAGATACAAAGAGATTTTCCATAACTCGAGTTTCCATCTCAAATGCAACCAGTTTGTCGGCAACATCCACGAGATTACCGATTTCCTTGTAAATCAATTACATAAAGATTATTTCGAAGCTGTATTTCCGCATAAGGCGGCATATCTCGACTCTTGTTCCTCGTTAAGGGAATTAGGTTTGAAAAACGAAGGCAGGCAGCTGCTGCAGAAGGTCAACGGACTGGAGTTGGTCGACTTGAAACATCCTGAGATTTGCTGCGGCATGGGAAAAGGCATGTTCGCGCTGCAGCACGAGACGATTTCAGCATCGCTGGCCGACCAGAAGCTGAAAGACGCCATCGATTCAGGTGCCGAATATCTGATCACCAACGACGCGGCATGCATGATGCACCTCGATTCGTATGCGAAAAAGCAGGGATTACCGATTAAGGTGATACATATAGTAGATGTATTGACTAACGGCTGGGAATAATTTTTTGAAATTCCTCCCAGAAATTTGGATACGATTTTGAAACGACATCGGCGTTATTGATTTCAATGGCGCCGATTTTCATTGCCAGAGGCGCGAGGGCCATGGCGATGCGGTGGTCGTTATGAGAATCGAAAATCGGCGGACAGACGCGGTCTGTCCCTACACGGGATAACTCCATGGTCATCGCCGCCACCCGATCTGACTCCTTATGCACGAGATTACGAAGACCCGTGAAATGACCTTCGACGTTCAATCCGGCACAGGTGGCGGCGATGGTCGGGTACAGGTCGGGGTTGTTGATGAAATCGAATGATAAATCATTGAAAAAAATCGAATGATTCTTTTCAATGATTATATCGTTACCATCCTGAACGGATTGTACACCGAATTGTTCGAACCATTTTGCGACAATGGCGTCGCCTTGTTTTGAATCGAGATGCAGGTTACGCAAACGCGCGCGGCCATTCTCGCTGAACGCCACGATCTCGTACCAATACGAGGCGCAGGTCCAATCGGACTCGACGGTATATTCAACATCTTGATATTCAGACGGTCGCACAAAGATGTCACGGCCCTCACGTTTAACATATGCCGAAAAATGGCACATGATGTCGATGGTCATGTCGATATAAGGGAGAGACGACAGGTCGCCGTCGAGATGCAAATGCGATGGTTTGGCCAATAACAACGACGAGGCGAATTGCGAACTGCGGGATATATCAACGTGTATGCATTGTGGTGAATAGACGCGGTCTGTCCCCACAGGATTTTTACCATGAATGCGTAATGGTGGGAATCCCTCCTGCTCCATGTATTCGATGTTAGCACCCATTACGCGCAAGGCATCAACGAGGTCGCCAACAGGACGTTGCAGCATGCGGTCGGAACCGGTGAGGATGTAATCGCCGTCACGAAATGCCAAGGCTGTCAAGAGAAAACGCAGGACGGTGCCGACGTTAGAACAATCTATTATTTTAGGATAAGATGGATAAGGAGGATAAGATGGATAAGAAAGTGAAGCAAGGATATTTTTTAATAAGACGGTGTCGTCGGATACTGAAAGGTTTTTGATGCGGGGGTTGAAGCCGCCGTAATAGCCAATCATCAGGGCGCGGTTTGATTCGCTCTTGCTACCCACAAGGTCGACGGTGACGTCAAACGTTTTATTTGCCCCAATAATTTTCATCTCTCAGATAATCAACGATATAGTTAATTGAATCAACAATATCCTCTGGATTCACCACAACATCATAAACAGGTTTTTCCAAATCAGAAATCAACACAAATCTGATATCTCCATCCTGATTTTTCTTGTCGTGACGCATTATCTCAAGCAACTCACCGACAGAAATATCATTCAAATCAAATCTATTGAAATTTTTAGCATAAATATCTTTATAATATAAAGTTATTTTATGATCAAGATTACAATATTTTTCAGAAAGATACAAGGCCGAAACCATTCCGAGCGCCACCCCTTCCCCATGACGCATTTCCTGATGATTATCAATAAGATACGTTTCAATGGCATGCCCGACAGTGTGACCGAAGTTCAAAATCTTACGTCTACCCTGCTCAGTGGTGTCGCTAAGTGTAATTTCGTCTTTAGCCTCAATGGCTTTCTCGATATATTCAGGATAAATAGGATAAGTAAGTTTCGCTTCCAAGAAAGTTTTGTCAACAATGAAGCCGTATTTGATAATCTCCGCCAAACCCGATAACAGTTCTCTTTTCGGCAGGGTTTCAAGAAACTCGAACAAAATCACCACTGCAAGTGGTTGCGAGAATACTCCGATTTGATTTTTAAGTCCTTGAAAATCAACACCGGTTTTGCCGCCGACAGCTGCATCTATCATGCCCAGAAGCGTGGTCGGAATGTTGATAAAATCGATACCACGTTGATAACATGAAGCAGCAAAACCTCCTATGTCGGTCACCATGCCGCCACCAATATTAATCAGCAACGACTTTCTATCAGCGTGATTTTCAACAAGTTGCGACCAGATATATTGAACAGTTTCAATGTTTTTGTGCTGCTCTCCTGCCGGGATTACAATCTTTATAGTATTTGATTTTAATAAATCAATAGTATTGAAATATTGAAGGCAATATTTTTCCGAGTTCTCATCCAATAGCAAAAATGTTTTGGTGTGAGAAGAGATTATTTCTTTTAATTTGGCAATATCGTTTTTATAAAGGATCATTTAAACAACCGTGCATTTGATTTTTCTTGCGTTGTCGCTATCTCCAAGTGCAATTTCAACCTTAATGAAATGTTCCGGCATCAATGGGTCGATAAGTTCAGGCCATTCCAACAAGCATAATCTGCCGCTGTAGAAATAATCCTCGTAGCCGATGTCGTAAACCTCCTCCAATTTTTTGATTCGATAGAAATCGAAGTGGAAAATCGAGCCTTCGACTGGCGTAGGATATTCATTCACAAGGGCAAAGGTCGGACTGTTGACCTCGTCGGTGACTCCAAGCTTGTGGCACAGACTCTTAATCAAAGTGGTCTTGCCAGCGCCCATCGAACCGTAAAATGCTATGATATTCGATTTATTTCGCCAAGATATCAAGAGATCTGACACCTGCGAAAGCTCGTCTACGCTGTTGATTATGAACGATTTTTCTATCATTTTGCCTTCAAATATGCGACAGGAATCATCATCTCGTTCATGGAGATACCGCCATGCTGGAAGGTGTTCCTGTAATAATTCACGTAATAGTTATAGTTGTTAGGATATGCGAAGAAATCATTGGAACGCGCGAAGACGTACGAGGTCGACACATTGACACGAGGCAGGAAAATCTTCTCCGGGTCTTTCACCACAAACACCTCTTTCGCATTGTAATTCAATGATTTACCATATTTATACCTCAGATTTGTATTGACGGCCTTGTCGCCCAAAATCTTCACCGGATTCTTCACCCAAACAGAGCCATGGTCGGTTGTCACGATAGCCTCGCAGCCTTTCTGTGCGATGAATTTCATCATGTCGAACAGCGACGAATGCTCAAACCACGAAAACATCAGCGAGCGGTATGCCACCTCGTCGTCGGCAAGCTCACGGATGATCTCCATCTCTGTGCGGGCGTGCGAAAGCATGTCGACAAAATTGTATACTATAACATTCAGCTTGTTCTGCATAAGGTTGTTCATCTGCTCAAAAAGCTTCTTGCCAGCCGCCAGATTCAACACCTTATTATAAGAATATTTGATGTTTTTGCCATAACGGCGCAGCTGTTCGCCCAAAAGCTCGCCCTCAAACTGGTTTTTAGTGCCTTCATCCTCCTCATCGGTCCAGTATTTCGGGTAATGACGGCGGATCTCAAGCGGCATCAGTCCTGCAAAAATCGAATTTCGCGCATATTGCGTAGTGGTCGGCAAAATGCTATAATAAATGTCATCGTCGGCGACACGGAAATAGTTCTCGACGAGCGGCTGAATAGCCTTCCACTGGTCGTAGCGAAGATTGTCTATCAGTATGAAAAACAATGGCTTATCGCTGTTATCGAGACGCGGAAACACCTTGTCTTTCATCACAGTATGCGACATCGTTGGCTTATTGATGCCCTTGCCCGACACCCAGTCGCAGTAGTTTTTCTCGACATAACGCGAAAACTGCGTATTTGCCTCGTTTTTCTGCATAAAAAGCACCTCTTTGATGCCCTCGTCTGTCGATTTCTGCAGCTCAAGCTCCCAACGAGTGATGTTTTTGTAAACACCCACCCACTCGTTGTAGTCGAGGTTATTGTTCAAGTCCATTCCGATTTTACGGAACTCTTGCTGATATTTCGATGTCGATTTCTCGTCGACGAGTTTTTTATTCTCAAGATTACGCTTCAGAGAAAGCAAAATCTGGTTCGGGTTGACCGGCTTAATCAGATAATCGGCGATATTGCTTCCGATGGCATCTTCCATGATGCGCTCCTCCTCGCTCTTGGTAATCATCACCACCGGGAGGTTCGGGAAGTCGGCTTTTATCTTCTCCAACGCCTCAACGCCAGAGATTCCAGGCATTTGCTCATCAAGAAAAACGATGTCGAAATGCTTTTCATGCACCATATCCACCGCGTCGCTGCCGTTGTTGGCGGTCTCCACCTCATAACCTTTCTGTTCCAAAAACATAATATGCGGCCTGAGAAGTTCAATCTCATCGTCAGCCCAAAGAATTCTTGTGTTTGCCATAATTATTATTTTTTAATAGAACGTGAAAGGTCGAAGTTTGTTTTACAAAATCTAAAATAATTTCAGTTGAATCGACATATTGAAGGTTTTGCGGTGAAACGGCGACATTCCATGCTCCGCCACCGCGTTTTTATGCTCAATAGTCGGATAACCTTTGTTTTGTTTCCAATTATACATAGGATATTGATTATCAAGCTCCTGCATAATATGGTCACGAGTCGTTTTGGCCAAAATGGAAGCCGCTGCGATAGACTGATATTTCGCGTCGCCACCAACGATGCATTGATGCTTGATATCTTTGTATTTGTTGAAACGATTCCCATCGATAAGCAGCAACTCAGGACGAATCTTCAGCTGGTCGATGGCACGATGCATCGCCAAAAAAGAGGCATTCAAGATATTTATCTCATCAATTTCCTCTGCGGAAACGATGCCTACTCCATAAGCCGCAGCATTCTCCAACACCTTGATTCTTAGCTTCTCGCGTTGCTTTTCAGTAAGTTTTTTCGAGTCGTCGAACTCCGGAAAATCCATGCCACGAGGAAGGATAACGGCAGCAGCCACCACAGGTCCGGCAATGCAGCCACGACCGGCTTCGTCACAACCGGCCTCAACAAGATCTTCGGTGAAAAACGGCTTCAAATTCATATCACAATCCCCAACAATGGCAAATACTGGTTCACAACAATGGCAATCATCAATAAAACCAAAAGAATATCGATGATTTTCGACTTTTTGATATAGCACAAAGCCATCGACACAAAAACAGCTAAAACCATGAATATCAATCCGTTACAAACAACAGGTTTGTGCATGAAAAGCATCATGAAGCTAAACACAAGCAACCAAAGCGTTACATGCACTTTTTTGCGAGTGCTGACGGAATTATCAGCATTTCCTGACTTTATCATCAAAAGTGAGAGTCCAATAAAAACAAAAACCAAAATCAAAGCCACCGATTCCAATGTCGTCATACCGAGTTTTTCAAATCCTAACTCATTGAATGCCAATGCATAATCATTGAAATTATCAATCAGTGTATGATTAAAATAAAAGTAGACAAACAGTATAAAATACGGCATCAAAAAGCCGAGAATCGGAATCAGAAAATGCTTTATTCCTCTGATATCCATTATCAACATCGACAGTAACACCCATATAATCAATATTATAGAAGGATAATAAAACATTGAGGCCAAGGCAATAAACAATCCGGAATTCATAAGATATGCCTCCGGCTTTTCAACCTGATAAATCAGATAGATTGTCTGCATTGCCATCATTATCAATGTGTTAGCGAGCAAGAAAGGATAATACTCATCTTTGATTGGCACGCAGCACATACAAAGAATGAATATGAAGGCACCGATGCTGCTGTTTCGCGTAACTAATTGATTAACAGACAACATCGAGTTAAAAAACAGAACGCTCGTGCCGAAAACCACGAAAGTGAAAATTGTCATCGCCAGACTCGACGAGTCGAAAATATTGGCTAAGATATTGTATAGTGGTGTCGTCGGACTGCCCACAGCCACCTCCGAGACGTTGGAGACAAAAGCGGGAATCCACAGCGCCACCAGAAGCAGCAATATCGCAACGAGTTGCCCTAAATAGCTCTGTTTGAAGAACTTAAGCATGATAATTCATTAAATCGAGACCAATGTCGTGGCGATAATTTTTGCCTTCAAAAACAATCTGTTTTGCATTATGATAAGCTTTTTCTCTCGCCTCTTCGATGTTTTTGCCGTGTGCCGTCACAGCGATGACGCGACCGCCTGATGTCACGATGTCATTGCCATCGAGTTTTGTGCCGGCGTGAGCCACCACGCAGCAAGGACAGACATTTTCCAAGCCTGTGATTCTCATTCCTTTTTTATAAGCCTCAGGATAACCTCCCGAAACGAGCATCACAGTGACTGAAGTCTCCTTACTTGCCTGATAATGAGCCTCGTTGAGTTTGCCTTGAGCGCATTTGTCGAGCAACTCAGCGAAATCGGAGTCGATGCGGGTCATAACGCCTTCAGTCTCAGGATCACCCATACGCACATTGTATTCGATGACGTAAGGATCACCGCCGCAATTCATCAAACCTAAGAAAATGAAGCCTTTATAGTCGATTTTCTCGTTTTTCAGACCTTGAATTGTAGGTTTTATTATGCGATTCTCAACTTTTTCCACGAAATCAGGGGTGACGAAAGGCACAGGTGACACAGCACCCATTCCGCCGGTGTTAAGACCGGTATCGCCGTCGCCAATGCGCTTGTAATCCTTGGCTTCAGGCAGTATGACATGATTTTCGCCGTCAGTGAGGACGAACATCGACACCTCGATACCTTTCAAGAACTGTTCTATAACGACTTTTGCCGACGCTGAACCGAATTTGCCGGAAAGCATCTCTTTCAGCTCAGCTTTGGCTTCGGCTAAATCATTGATAATCAGCACACCTTTGCCTGCCGCAAGACCATCAGCCTTGAGAACGTATGGAGCTTCGAGCGTGTCGAGATATTTCAAGCCGTCGCTGAGGTTTTCGGTCGTCACGGTGAAGCATTTTGCTGTAGGGATGCCATATTTCTCCATAAACTGCTTGGCGAACGCCTTCGAGCCTTCGAGTTGTGCGCCTTGCTTGTCAGGACCGATGATTTTCACGTTTTTCAAGTCGGCGTCAGCCTTGAAGAAATCGACTATGCCGTCGACGAGAGGCTGTTCAGGACCGACTACAACCATGTCGATGCGGTTTTTCAGGACAGCATCTTTAACTGCTTGAAAATCAGAGGCGTTTATTGGCAGATTTTCGCCAACAGATGCTGTACCAGCATTACCTGGAGCGATGTAAACCTTTGATACTCTTTCGCTTTGAGCGATTTTCCAGGCGAGAGCATGCTCGCGACCACCGGAACCCAATACCAAAACATTACGCTCAACTGCTGTAATATGTTGAGCCTGAATATCTTTATAATTCACATTATCTTTTTTTACTTCACCAGGATACATAATGATCTCTTCCATATTTTTAGTTTTTAATTGTTATCAAATTCACTTATGACGTCCCACCAGCCTTCGGCAGCTTTGTCCCACGAGAAATCGTTTCGGCGGACTCTACCCTTCTCTATCAACGAGTTGCGGACGTTTTCATCCATCACTAATTCGAGGGCACTAGCTATTGACTCGACATCGAACGGGTCGACGAGAAGCGCGGCATCGCCAGCCACTTCAGGCATCGACGTTACATTAGACGTTATCACAGGCACGTCGCATTTATAAGCTTCGACTATCGGGATGCCGAAGCCTTCGAAATAAGAAACGTACACCGATGCCAATGCCGCCGCTGTAACACGATGAAGCTCATCCATCTGCAGATGACCCACAAACACGACGTCATCTTTATGTTTCATCGCCTCGTAAGCCTTCTGGATAGGCTCCGTCCACCAACGTTTCTCCCCTACTATCAACAACTTAACGTCGGAGCCGGTGCGTTCCTTGAACATATCGTAGGCCGGGAACAAACGAGCCAGATTTTTTCGCGGATGCAATGAACCAACAAACATAAAGTATTGATAGCCAGAGGTATATTGATTTCTAATCTCAGTCTTTTCCTCTTCAGAGATAGGTTTAAACCCTTCGTTGGCACCGTTGTAAACGACTTCAATTTTATCAGGTTCAACCTTATAATTATCAATGATATCCAGCTTCGAAAACTCCGAAACGGTTATGATTTTCTTAGCTTTACGCGCGAAATTCGGGAAGAACTTCTTATAATGCCAAAGGGCCAATCGTGGAAAATCCTGCGGAAAATGCTCGAAGTTAATGTCATGAAACACAGCTATTTGCGGTGTCTTTGAGCGCAGGCTGAGATATGCGTCGGTTGAGACGAATACGTCAGGTTTAATCTTGCGAAGAGCGCGTTTTAATGAAATCTCGAAGTAAATGATATACAAAAATGGATGTCTTGCCTGTGGGAAAAGCACGACGGGCTTAACGTTTTCAGCGAAAATAAACTTCGGGTCGGGTTTCCGGTCGAAGATGAAGTAAAACTCGTCGTCGGGATGAGCTTTCACGATACGGCTGAGGCATTCGTATGCTACCCAGCCGATGCCTTCGAGCTTGTCTTTCAACAGCAAACGAGTATTTACAGCGATTTTCACTTTGTTACTTTTTGCAAAAATACGAAATTTTTGAATTTCATGCTGATATTTTAATAAAAAAACGCCAGCCGATGAATCGGCTGGCGTTTTGTTTTGGTATTCAAATATTAATGAACGTCTTTAACAAGACGTACCGCATGACCATACATACGATAATTTCTATCAACACCAAGAGATATCTGATAGACTTCAGGACTCATGAAGCAAAGCGCATTCGCTCCACCGGCGATAAAGAACGAGTCTTGACCGATGTAATGCATAGACGACCAGTAATACCCGATTGGGCCTACCTCCAATCCCCATACTTCAGTCATGAAAACTTCATGTCCATCTCTATATCCTGTAGCAGGCAAGAAAACAGCGCCATGAGCTTCAAGGTCTGACTGCCATGTTGTAGCACTGATAATGTTGTCGGAATAGCTACTGACATTGTTCACTCCATTCAAAGCATAATATGATGCGCTCCAGTTATCGGGCAAGATTATCAAGCCATGAATGTTGTTAACTATAGCCAAAGCATATCTCATTCCTGACGAGGTAGTTCTTGTTATTAGAACATAATACCATTCATCATCTGTCAATGTGCGCCACTGACCAGCCTGGTTACCGCCATTAGAGATAGCGTTGTAAACGCCCCAGTCGTAATTAGCGCCTGCGCCCGTTAAATCAGGGGAAGCCGCATCAAGAGATGGACCATAGCCTGCCCAGTTCAAACTATAACCTGGTTCATCGTTAAACACAGCATCATTAGACGTTGAATAAGGCTGGAAATTGACATTGTAAGGATCGTTCGTGTCGTGATAACCGCTTGTGCCCCAACCGAACAAGTCGATCCAGCCGCTGTAGGTTGAAGATATATTCGAATTGGCGGTGCCTATACGATCGTATTGATGCTCAGCGAAGCGCCATGTGTCGGTCGAAGCCTGATATTGCAGGTTACCTTGTGAGAAATAAACAGTTTTTGAAGAGCTTACAGAGAACTGGAAGTCGCCGATTGTGCCTCCGCCGCCGCCAGGTTCATCGCCTTCGGTTGTAAACGACACCTCATTGCCATAACCAACGCCCTTTGAATTTATCGCGTAAGCCCTGGCATAATATTTCGTTCCTGATGACAGACCTGTCAACTCACATGTAAACGATGTAACTCCATTGCCTATCACATGGTTGCCGGTGACTGTCGGGTTATGTGTGGTGCTGTAGCAGACACCAGCTTCTAAAACATCCCAACCGCCGTTATTAGTCACAGTTCCTCCGCAATTAGCTGAGTTTTCAGTGACATTGGTAACAGCATTAGTTACCAGAGACGGTGTTGTACCCCAGCCATTATCACAAATTGTAATAACTTGTCCAACGATATATGTGATTGGAGGATCAGCAGGTGTCGGTTCCGGGATAGGAGGTGTTATCGGAGTCACAGGCTGAGGCTGTCCCGGCCATGGCCATGGTGCGCCGCCACCGTTAATGATGGTATAAGTGCAGTCTAACACCAACATAACCAATACGTTACCATTTTCGGCCACAGTATTGTGAATATCATCAGCTATCTGATAAAACTTATCGGCAGCCTCAGGCATGGTATTGACTTCATAAACATTGTCGGGATTGCTAGCCAGTTTTTCGAGGTTCTCTCTAAACTCAACAATATGCGACTGAGCCTCATCACCGGCCAGACCGATAGTATAGGCATCGATATTATTACCTTGCACTAAGTCATTGACAATCTTATCATTAAGAGCATCACGATACTCTGCTTTTGTCGCATAACCCTCAGGATTTGTCTCCTCAGAATCAAGCGAATAATAGTCAATACCATCGGTAAATGTAATCAACGAAACCTTTGACAGATTTTTTGGTATCTGTGCGTTTGTCATATTATTCAAAGCGGTATAGTCGGCATAATAAAGCAGACCAGCCTCGGTATAATATGTTGAATTGACAAACTCTACGAAATCATCAACCCAATCGTTGTTATATGGGTTAATCTCTCTGATAAAGAGGCTGTCGTTGTAGCCGACCAAGCCGAAATAAATCTTCGACGTTGAAGGCGGTGTCACACCTCCTCCGTTTGACGGATTCGAATCATCTGTTTTCTTTTTGCAACCTGTCGCAAACACAATAGCAACAAGCATTGCAGCGGATAATAGCAGCGTTAGGATCTTTTTCATAATATCATCCCTAGTTCGTGTCGGGCGCAACTTATTGATTATTAACGCTGCAAATATAATCAATGATTTTTAAAAATCAAAACTTTTTTTAATTTTATTTAAGTTTTGATGCCAAATACTGACGATTCATGCGGGCGATATTAGTCACAGAGATGCCTTTCGGACACTCGGCTTGGCACACGTAAGTGTTGGAACAGCTACCGAATCCTAGCTCATCCATGCGAGCCACCATCTTCTGCACACGGTCGGCCCACTCCACCTCGCCTTGCGGGAGAAGAGCGAACTGCGACACCTTTGCGCCCACGAAAAGCATGGCACTGCCGTTTTTGCAAGCCGCGATGCATGCGCCGCAACCTATGCAAGCCGCGGCATCCATCGCCAGATCAGCTTTATGTTTGTTGATCGGGATGGCGTTGGCATCAGGCACGCCGCCAGTGTGAACGGAGATGTAACCACCAGCCTGGATTAGCTTGTCGAGAGCCGAACGGTCGACCATCAAGTCCTTGATGATAGGAAACGCCTCAGAGCGCCACGGCTCCACGGTGATGGTGTCGCCGTCCTTGAACTTGCGCATGTGGAGCTGGCAAGTGGTGGTGTTTTTAAAACGTCCATGAGGATGTCCGTTGATATATAATCCGCAGGCGCCACAGATGCCTTCGCGACAGTCGTGGTCGAATGTGACAGGGTCTTCACCCTTTAAAACGAGTTGCTCGTTGAGAATGTCAAGCATCTCGAGGAATGACGCTTCTGCCGGGACATCATTTAATTGATATTCAACGAATTTGCCTTTTGCAGATGCAGATTTTTGACGCCAGATTTTTAATTTTATATTCATAATTCGTTATTTCTTATTTGCAGGAGATTTCTCCACTCCGCTTCGCTTCGGTCGAAATGACGGGGGAAAACTACTTGTAATTTCTTTGTTTCAGTTCGACATTTTCAAATTTGAGTTCTTCTTTGTGCAGAATTGGCTCATTATCAACACCTTGGAATTCGTAGGCGGCGACAAAGGCGTAGTGTTCGTCGTCGCGCATTGCCTCGCCGTCAGGGGTTTGATATTCGGCACGGAAGTGACCGCCGCACGACTCGTTACGCATCAGAGCGTCGCGGGCTATGAGTTCGCCCATCTCGAGGAAATCGGCGACGCGCAAGGCTTTCTCAAGCTCTGTGTTCATGCCTTCGACGTTCGGCACCTTCACTTTCTGCCAGAACTCTTCACGAAGCTGTTTAATCTCTTCGATGGCTTCTTTGAGGCTCTGTTCGGTACGCGACATTCCGACTTTCTCCCACATGATATGTCCCAAACGGCGGTGAATCATGTCGACAGTAGTATCGCCATTTATCGACAAAATCTTTGTAATCTTCTGACGCACAGCGTTTTCCGCCTCGTCAAATTCTTTCAAATCAGTCGAGATATGCGGCACGTTGATTTGGTCGGCGAGATAGTTTTGCATGGTATAAGGCAACACGAAATAACCGTCGGAGAGGCCTTGCATCAATGCCGAAGCGCCCAAACGGTTGGCTCCGTGGTCGGAGAAGTTAGCCTCGCCGGCAGCGAACAGACCTTTCACTGTGGTCTGGAGTTCATAGTCGACCCAGAGGCCGCCCATGGTGTAGTGCACGGCAGGATAAATCATCATCGGGGTGACGTAAGGATTCTCGTCGACGATGCGTTCGTACATCTCGAAGAGGTTGCCGTATTTCTCTTCAACAGCTTGTTTTCCAAGACGTTGTATAGCTTCTTTGAAGTCGAGATACACCGCGCGGCCAGTGTTGTTGACGCCATAGCCAGCATCGCAGCGTTCTTTGGCCGCGCGTGACGCCACGTCTCTCGGAACGAGGTTTCCGAACGCCGGATAACGACGTTCGAGGTAGTAGTCGCGTTCCTCTTCAGGGATGTCGGTGGCCTTGATCTTGCCTTCACGAAGAAGACGTGCTTTTTCAGCGTCTTTCGGCACCCAGATACGGCCGTCGTTACGAAGCGACTCGCTCATCAGCGTCAGTTTTGACTGATAGTCGCCGTGAACAGGAATACATGTCGGGTGTATCTGTGTGAAGCACGGATTCGCCATGCACGCGCCTTTTTTATAGCACTGCCATATTGCTGAGCCGTTCGACGACATCGCGTTCGTTGACAGGAAGAAAACACGTCCGTAGCCACCTGAAGCGATCACAACAGCATGAGCGGAATAACGCTCGAGCTCACCAGTGACGAGGTTTCGTACTATAACGCCTCTTGCACGGCCGTCAACGACGACTACGTCCATCATCTCACGGCGGGCATACATTTTCACAGTCCCCTTCTCTATCTCTTTGCTGAGAGCCCCGTAAGCGCCTAAAAGGAGCTGCTGACCGGTCTGACCCTTGGCATAAAACGTTCTCGACACTTGAGCACCTCCAAACGAACGGTTCGCGAGCAGTCCGCTGTAGTCGCGCGCAAACGGCACGCCCTGTGCCACGCATTGGTCGATGATATTGTTGCTGACCTCTGCCAGACGGTACACGTTGGCTTCACGCGCGCGGTAGTCGCCGCCTTTGATGGTGTCGTTAAACAGACGCTGGATGCTATCGCCATCGTTGGCGTAGTTTTTCGCCGCGTTGATGCCACCTTGCGCCGCGATGCTGTGAGCGCGTCGTGGACTGTCCTGGATGCAGAACACCTTCACGTTGAAACCCATCTCGCCAAACGAAGCGGCAGCCGATGCGCCAGCCAAGCCGGTACCGATGACGATGATGTCGAGCTTACGTTTGTTGGCCGGGTTCACGAGCTTCTGTTCGGCTTTATATTTTGTCCATTTTTCTGATAAAGGACCAGTTGGTATCTTTGAATTCAGTTCCATCTTTTTCAAGTTTGAAGTGTGGAGTTTGAAGTTTGAAGTTTAAATTTTTACTTAAAGTATAACTTTAATTTATATAGCTTAAACAATTAACCAATAATATATTACAACTGAGACAAACATCGCTACGATGATAAAGGCGAAGAGCTTGCCAATGAATTCTATGCGGCGTTGCCACACGAGGTTGCTCCAGCCTATCGACTGCATCACGCTGGCGATACCGTGCGAGAGGTGAAACCATATCGCGACAAGCCAAATCAGATACATGACGCTGAAATAGTTGTGCGAAAAGATGAATTTTATCTGTTCGATGCCACTTGCCGGCACACCACCATTGAGTTCTACCAGTTGCATCTTCGACCAGAAGTCATAAAGATGAAACGCCAAACCGAATATCACGAAAGCACCGATAGCCAGCATGTTTTTCGATGCCCACGACACGCCTTCAGGACGTTCGACGACGGCATAACGCTGTCTTCCGCGAGCCTTGAAATTAAGATAAGAAAGGATAAAGGCGTAGATGAGATGAATTACTATCAGTATGGCGAGACCTATGGTGCCTACCACAGCATACCAGTTGGCGCCTAGAAACTCACAAATCATCTCATAGCCTTCGGCCGAGAAAATCGACACGAGGTTCATCGCGCCGTGAAAAAGCAGGAAAAACACCAAACCCGCGCCGGATATTGCCATTATCAGCTTTTTCGTGATTGAGGAAAGACCTTTTTTGCCCATTTTTAAATATTTAATAATAAGCTACAAAAATACAAAAAATATTGATTCAATAAAAATAATTAGAAACAAAAAAAGCGCCGCCCCGCTCGGGGCGGCGCCCAAGCAAATTAGGATTATATTAATTGAAAAGCATATAGCTCGGGATAATTCCAAGTTCGTGGGTGCAGATGAGCGTGCCCTCAGACGAATAACGCAACAAATCGCCATTCTGGACATAATTCTTGGCATCGGTGATGTAGATATCGCCATTGTTCGGGTCGACTTTCAAGTTGTAGAAGACACGGCTGTTCGACGTAATAAATGGAGTATCAGGGAGTTCCGTGGCGTCGACCGACATCTTGTAGACATTCAAAGTGCCATAACCACCGTTCATGAAGAAGATGTTCTCTCCTTCCCCATCGATGGCGAGTCCGCTCGGATAGCTACCCTCGGCGAGGTCGAAACGGTTGATGACTTGATGTGTGGCCGCATCGATGCAGATAATGGCTGGTTCGCATGGAGGCATGTAATCGCCGCTGCACGACACCCAAATATGATTGTTTTTATCGACAACCATAGCACTAGGCTCCTTCGCCACTGCTATCTCATCGACAACCACATCATTCACACAATCAACAACTTGCACTGTTCTGTTCGATGTTGCGCCACTGGTGTAATAATTCGACCAATTAGAAACAAACACCTCATCACCGACTTTTACCATCGCCTCGGTGGTATTGCCTGTTTCAATAAACTTGCTAATCGTTGAATTGCTGAGGTTTACCACCCAAATGCCAGTGCTCTCAAGGTCGGAGACGTAAGCCTTTTTGTTGCTTACAGGAAGCATGTAACGAGGCGAGGTGAAACCCTCGATTTTAGCCTGATATTTAATGGAATTGGCATTTACCTTATAAATATATTTGCTGTTGTTGACCACAATATACAAGCTTTTGCCAATCTTTGTCAGCGACTGTCCGACATCGCCTATAGGCGCGTCATTGACTCTGAAAAACATGTTGTTAGCAACCTCGTCTTTCTCAATATTGTAGAACGAAAGCGACGAGTTAGCGTATGTAAAAGTGCCTTCATTCAAGATGAAAACTCCTTTAACGGTCTCGGTTGGCGGTACATCGTTATTAACGTCTTCAATAGCGTCTTTTTTCTTGCATGACAGCAATACTATTGAAATAGCAAAAAACAATAATAAAAGTTTATTTTTCATAATTATTTAAAATTTATAACTGATACTTCCTTCAAAACTTCTGCCTGGCATAGCTCTCCATAGCACTGCCATATAATCGACATTTGTTATATTATTGACTTTAAATTCAATATTAAATCTTCTTATTTGTTTACCGACAGTAGCATGATGCAAAGTATAGGGATTCAGTCTGAAACCATAGAATTCATTGGCATTCATAGAGGTTTTTCTACGACCTGTAAACTCCATGGTATAGTTGACATACCACGTCTTCCATTTCACCTCCGCATAGGCATTGGCATGATGTAACGGTATGTAAATCAGCTGCAAACCGCTCTCATCAGTGGTGTGGCTGTAGACATAATTGCCCGAGACGGAGAAATTCCAATTATTGATAAAATAATTCAATTTTAAATGTGCTTCGGCTCCGTAAGCGATGACTGTAGCCACATTTTCAGGAACCCAATATCTGTATGTCGTCGGCACCCACTGAATCCAGTCGCTCACCTCTGAATAATAGGCTCCGAACTGACTTTCTATCGAAAATCCTCCGAATTGCCTTGCATAAACGATGTTTCCGTCGACAGTCTTACCTTTTTCAGGTTTCAAATCGGGGTTGCCACCCGGATTCCAGTAGAGGTCGTTTAAGCTCGGGTTACGGTAGTTATGACTATATCCCGCATTGATTTTCAAGCCTTTAATAAATATAGAGCTGTAAGAAATTGTAGCTGTCGGGAAGAATCCTGCCGACTCCCAGTCGACCCAATCGTTACGCAAAGTAAAACGTAAGTCGATGGGTTTCAATAATTTACCTGTCAAAGCCGTATAAAACGACAACATGTCGCGGTCTTTGATACCGTCGTAGTTGTTTGAGGTGACCTGCTCGTGGTCGTACTGCACTTTAGCGTTGAGTTTCCACGATTTATACAGATTTTGATCCAAATCGATTATCTGATGGAAGATATCAGCGTCGTTTATCGAGTTGATATTTGTCACCGTTGTGCCGATACTGGTGAAAGTCTCGAGATAATAATGCTGTTTTTCGTAGAAATATGCCGATTTCAGCTCGATTTTACCTGTATTCCAATAGGTTTTATATGAAAGGAAGTTTCTCGAATAGCCGTTTTCGGTATATTCTTTGGTGTTGTCGTTGTTGACGTTCGGCATTATCTGCGGGCAGTTACGGTCGCTCCACTGGTTCCACGACACGATGGTTATCAATGAGTTACGAAATCGCCATTGATATTCCGGCATAAGTCCGTAGTCGACGAACTCGCCGTTTTTTTGCTTCATCACCTGATGCGGGATAATGCCTATGTTATGGTACTCGAAGTCGTTATCGCTCGAGGTACGATAAGCCTTCACCCGCAACAGGTGACTCGCCCATGAATAACCGGCAGTAATGTAAGAGCCGAAGGAATTGAAACTGCCGTAGGTCTGTTTCAGATCGAGGATCAAGCCTTCCCCGAAATGCTGAGTGTTTTCGATATTTACCACTCCACCGAGGCCACCGCTGTTTGCCGATGTCCCGCTACCCCATTTCAGTTTCACCTGTTCGGTCATGAACACCGGGATGGTACTGAAGTCGACCTGTCCGAGTGTCGGGGCGTTGAGTTGGAATCCGTTCCACAGCACGAGGGTGTGGCTGGCGGTGGTTCCTCTGAATGAAGCAGTTGCTATTCCGCCCGGTCCGTACGTCTTGATGAAGACGGGGCTGTGCTGGATGAGCAGCTGCGACATGGTGATAGTGTTGAGACGTTTCAGCAGAGCGGTATCCATCTTGCGTTCCATCGCGGCCTCCGCCTGATTCTGACGAATCGCGGCAGCGCTGACCTCGACAGACTGCAAAACGATAGTATCCTGAGCCATAACAGCGTATGACGCTACAAGAAACAGCAATACACACAATTTCTTCATACCAATCTGAATTCTTCGACCGACTCTTATCCCGAAAGTCTCAAATGTCTTCGATTTCAGGCAGGTCTTCTGACTCGACTCCTTACGTCTGCGTCTTCCCGTTTATATGGGATAAACAGTGACATCTGCAGACGCTGCAAGAGTTTACAGCAGCGGGAACTGTCCGGGATTCTAACCCGATTCCCTATTAAGCCTCATAAGAGGCACCTGAAATCACTTGCAAAAATACATATTTTTTTAATATGATTAAAATTTTTTGATAAAAAAAGAAATCCCATATTATGAGATTTCTCCATTTCGCTTCGCTACAGTCGAAATGACGGGGAAAGAATGTCAGTCGAAATGACTATTTCAGAAATTTCTTTCCTTCAGCGTATTCTTTTGTCTTACCTTTTTGTTCGCCATTCTTAAAAACGGCTTCAGATTTCAAACTGCCATCCTCATAAAACTCGTAAGCCGGACCGTTTGGGATGTTGTTTGAATACATCTTCTGTGTTTTCACAGCGCCATTTTCGTAATAAGTTTCCTGCACACCTTCAAATTGTCCGTCTTTGTAGGTATACATGGCTACCATCTCCCCTTGCGTCTTGTCTTTGTTGGCATACCAAATGGTAATGCCGTCGCGCTGACCGTTTTTGAAGTTGGATGACTCCATAAGGGTACCTTTTTCATAATAGATGGTTGACTCTCCATTCTTCTTACCTTGCTGATAATCAACACGTTCCATCAGCACAGCGTTTTTATACCTGAAATAAGTGCCTTCCATCAAGCCGTTTTTATATTCGACTTTCTTAACAAGATTTCCTTGTTTGTCGAACTCCAGATATATGCCGTTTCTTTCGTTGTCGGCAAACTGGATGATGAAATGCGGCACCTCGGTATTGGCGTAGGTCTCGGTCCAAGTGCCAGACTTCTGTCCGTCCAGCACTGAACCGTAGATTTTTACACCTTTGTTATCATTAACAAACCCGCCGTCGGCCTTGCCCTCGACGCTGAATTTATCCATCGTCTGAGCGAAGCTGAATATGCAAGTTATTGATAATAATATAGTTACTAGCAATCTCTTCATATTACATCATTTCACCACGAAGGTATTCATCAATAGCTTTAGCGGCTTTCTTACCTGCGCCCATGGCGAGGATGACTGTTGCCGCGCCGCTGACCGCGTCGCCACCGGCGTAGACGCCGTTACGTGTGGTACGACCGTTGTCGTTGGCGATGATACAGCCGTGCTTGTCGGCGTTCAAGCCTGGTGTTGTTCTGAAAATCAACGGGTTAGGCGATGTACCGAGTGCCATGATGACCATGTCGACATCTAGCACGAACTCCGAGCCTTTGATCTCGACCGGACGACGGCGGCCCGATGCGTCAGGCTCGCCGAGACCCATACGGATGCACTTCATGCCGTTGACCCAGCCGTTCTCGTTTCCGAGGATCTCGACAGGGTTGCAGAGAAGGTCGAACTGTATGCCTTCTTCCTTAGCGTGATGCACCTCTTCGGCACGTGCCGGAAGCTCAGCCTCCGAACGACGATACACGATGTGAACGTCGGCACCGAGACGCAAGGCAGTACGGGCAGCGTCCATAGCGACGTTACCGCCACCGACGACAGCCACCTTCTTACCTATATAATTAGGTGTCTCATAACCTTCTTTATATGCGAACAACAGGTTGTTTCTTGTGAGGAATTCGTTTGCCGAAACGACACCGCAGAGGTTCTCGCCCGGGATATTCATGAACTTTGGAAGACCAGCGCCCGAGCCGATGAACACAGCGTCGAAATGCTCGTCTTTCATCAACGACTCGATTGAAGCGGTACGTCCGATGACCACGTCTTTGAAGAAGTGACCGCCGAGACGCATCACGTTTTCGACCTCGTGACGTACGACCGTCTCTTTCGGCAGACGGAACGATGGGATACCGTAAGCCAACACGCCGCCGAACTCATGCAAAGCCTCGAACACCGTGACGTCGTAGCCTTTCACGAGAAGTTCCTTGGCGCATGTCAAGCCTGAAGGGCCTGATCCGATGACAGCCACACGCTTTCCGTTTTTCTTGACCGGTTTGGCGAGGTTGATATTGTTTTCGCGTGACCAGTCGCCCACGAAACGCTCGAGTTTTCCGATGGCGATAGGCTCGAACTTGACGCCCATCACGCACTTGCCTTCGCACTGTGTCTCCTGTGGGCAGACACGGCCACACACTGCCGGCAAAGCTGAATCCTGGTCGATGATCTCGGCAGCGCCTTTGAAGTCGCCTTCCGACACTTTTTTAATAAATCCAGGGATGTTGATATTGACCGGGCAGCCAGTGACGCACTGAGGACGGCCGCAGTTCAGGCAGCGCTGTGCCTCCACGATGGCTTCCTCAGCGGTGTAGCCGAGGCACACCTCGTTGAAGTTATGCGCGCGAACGAGCGGATCCTGCTCTGTTATCTTCACACGATGTTTCTTGTCGCGCGGCTCGTCGATGATGCCGCCGACATGACATTTATGACCTTCAGCTTTCTCAGCGTTTTCAAGCTGTTTATGCTCAACCACGTTGTTGTACATCGACTGACGTTTCATAGCCTCAGCGAAGTCGACCTTCGCGCCGTCGAACTCAGGACCGTCGACGCAGGTAAACTTGGTCTGACCGCCCACGGTGATACGGCAGGCGCCGCACATACCCGTTCCGTCGACCATCAAAGCGTTCATCGAGATAGTGCATTTGATGTTGAGTTTCTGAGCCAGCTCGCTCACCACCTTCATCATGATGACAGGGCCGATGGCGATAATCTCATCGTAATGGTTGCCCTGGTCGACAAGACGCTGCAGCATCTCGGTGACGAGACCTTTATATTCTGAAGTTCCGTCGTCGGTAGTGACATATAGGTTCGACATTGATGAAAGCTCATCTTCGTAAACGAGGAGGCTGTGAGTACGTGCGCCGATGATGACGTCGGCCTTTACACCGTTGTGATACAACCATTTAACCTGCGGGAATATAGGTGCGATGCCCACGCCGCCGCCGATAAACACGTATTTCTTAGTCTTACGCTCCTCGTACGACATGTGAATAAACTCCGAAGGACGTCCGAGAGGACCCACAACATCGAGGAATGTGTCGCCGACGTTGTAGTTTGCCATCTCGTGTGTCGATTTTCCGATAGCCTTGAAAACAATCGTCACGGTGCCGTTCCATGGGTCGTTGTCGCTGATTGTGAGAGGAATACGCTCTGCTTTTTCTGTCATTTTAATGATAAGGAACTGTCCTGGCAATGCCGCTCTCGACAAACGAGGGGCTTCGATTTCCATCATAAAAGTGTCCTGTGCTAATTCTTTCTTATTGACTATCAGATACATAATATAAATTTTTAAAATTAAATCCCTAAAATTGTGTTCAAAACGAACTACAAAATTAGGGATTTTTTGAATAAAAACAAAATTTTAACAATTATTTTTCAACAACAATTTTTTGAGAATAATCACCGATTTTGATGAAATAAATGCCGTTCGGCAGATTCGAGATATCGATTCGTTTGTTTTCAGCAATTATTTCACCTGACATGACGATTTCGCCTAAAATGTTGATGATTTGATATTGAGACGCGATGAATCGCGTTTGTACGGCGGGAATATTTATGATTATGAAATCAGATGTCGGATTTGGATAAATAACGAATGCGGTTTCATCAATTTCACCGGCACCATTACCTCCGACGGCGTTGACAGCCGCCAACGCATCGATTCTGCCTGAGCCGAAATCGTTGCTTTTATGCGCTGACAACGGGATGGCGGTTCGTTCCAAGATCTCATCGATTTGCGCTGGCGTCAGCTCATGGTCTTTCGACAGCATCAAGGCGATAGTACCAGTTACGCAAGGAGTCGCCATTGAGGTGCCGCTTTTCAGACAATAACCGTTGGTGGTGTTAAAATCCAGCGATTTGATGTTAACACCTGGTGCGCAAACATCAGGACGAATGAGGCCAATATTTGTAGCGCTTCCCGAAGAGTAAGGATAGTCGTTATATTGTGCCACATCGCTCCATGTCGATGGGCCTTCTGACGAAAAATCGCCGAGAACGTCGTTAAAATTGACAGCGCCCACACAAATCACGCAACTTGTGCCGCCAGCGTTAACCATCTGATCTTCATGAAGATGCGGCGGAGGGCAATCGCCTGGCGACCATATATTATAAGGTACTGGTGCAAGCATCTGAATCAGGCGTGAGTTGCCTGCACAAACCGAAGCCACCACTCCGGCGGCGAGGGTGTTGTCGCAAGCCTGACGCATCATCAGCTTGACGCTCGCATCAGGGAGAGGCTGTCCGAGCGACATATTCATTACATCGGCGCCATGCTCAACAGCGAACTGCATCGCCTCGACACACATCGTCAGCTCTGTAAGATTGTCGTCGCCATGAAACACCTTCAGCACCATGATTTTCGCCCCTGGAGCCACACCAGTCTGCGTGCCCGAAGCGCCAGAACCAACAATGGTTCCGGCCACATGAGTGCCATGTCCGTGAGTATCCGACGGGTCGTCGTCATGTTGGTAAAAATCGTAGCCGTGATTCGGATATTCGGCGCCGCCGTCCCAAAATTGTCCCTGCAAATCGGCATGATCAAGTCTCACCCCCGTATCGATAAGCGCGACCAAAACATCCTCGCCAGTGTAGCCAAGTTCCCAAACCTGGTCGGCGTTGACTTTCAGTATGTTTTCGGCTATCTCACGACCGTCGCCCCGCTCGGCAGGAATCGAAAAATTCTCATCTTCAGGCAATGAAAATTCCTCAACCTGATAAACTGCCAGAACATCATCGCGCCGCGAAATCTCATCCATCAACGATTCCTCGGCATAACAGCTCACCGAATTGACAATCCACAACGGCCTTATCTCCTCCACTACACCATTGATTTCCAATTCATTAAGATAATCGAGCAAATCAGCTTGCGACTCTTCCGCCTGACGTTTCAGGGAATTCACAACAAACAAACGGCGCTCGGCTTTTGTTGAGAAAGCACTTGCCATGCGACTCAGTTCTGTAGCATCCGACTGTATCTTTATTATTATATTAATCTTGATTTTGCCTTCAGGATTGGTCGAAAAACCTATCAGACAAAGAAAGATTGCGGATATCGTCAAAAAATATTTTTTCATAGTTAATCATTTTAATGATGCAAAGATACGAAAAAATAATTACTTTTGCAAGTTAAAGTTATGTAAAAACAACTAAATTAAAATAAAATGAAAAAAACTCTATTAATCATTGCAATTTTTGCTTTAACCATTGGCAAAATGTCAGCTGGTCCTGTCGAAGCACAGCGCGCCCAGCAGCTCGGACAGCGTTTTCTGTCTACCGCAAAAGGCACTCAAAACACTGATATTCAATTAGTTCACACTTCTGCCACTCGCGGTGATGTGGACTATTACGTTTTCAACGTCAGCGGCGGCAACGGTTTCGTTGTCATAGCAGGTGACGACCGAGTGAAGCCTATCTTGGCATATTCGACAACAGGAAGCTTCAATCCTAACGATGTAGCCGACGGTTTTGAGTTTACTCTCAACAGCTTCAGCCATGAGATTCAATACATTAGAGAGAACAACATCGAGGCGACAGCCGACATCAAAGCCGAGTGGAAGTCAGTGTTGGAAAACGGTAGCATCAAACAAGGTCGCAAGAGCCGTAGCGTGGTCGGACCACTCTGTCCTACCATCTGGAATCAGAACTGGCCTTACAACAGCCAGTGCCCTGAAGACGAGGAAGGCAGCGGAGGCCGTGTTTATGCAGGCTGTGTCGCCACAGCAATGGGTCAGGTGATGAAATACTGGAACTGGCCGGCACAGGGAACAGGCTCGCACACATATAATCCTGAGGGATACGAACAGCAAACAGCCAACTTCGGCGAGACAGAATACCATTTTGAACTCATGCCTAACGACCTCGACTCGTTAAGCACCGAGGAGGATTATTTCTACATCGCACAGTTCCTGCACCATTGCGGCATCTCAGTTGATATGCAGTACAGCGGTCACGGCAGCGGCGCCTACTCACAAGATGTGGTAACCGCATTAAACAACTATTTCAAATATTCTTGTGATGATATGGAGACACTCAGCTTCTGGGGATTCAATTTCTACACCATCGAACAATGGACTCAGATGCTTAAAGACGGTGGTCTTGATGAAGGAATGCCTTTGTATTATAGCGGTTCCGACGACAACGGAGCTGGCGGTCACGCTTTCGTGTGCGACGGCTACGACGAGAACGACTATTTCCACTTCAACTGGGGCTGGAGCGGCCGCGACGACGCTTGGTGCGCTATCGGAGCACTCAACACCACAAAATATGCCTTCAACGACTCGAACGGATTCATCGGACACATTCAGCCACAGGGCGACGATTATTATCAACGTCCTGAAAACATCACCGATTTTGAAGTGATTGAGAATGAAGACATGACAAGTGTCAGCATCACATGGACTAACCCTGAAAACAACCTCAATGGCGAGCCACTGGGTGATTTCAACGTTTATGTCTATCGCAATGGAAGCATCATTTTCCAGACAGAAGGTGTCAAAGGCGACAGAATGGATATCAATGACTTAGATCTCGAAGAAGGTCTTTACCAATATTCAATTGTAGCTGAAAACGAATACGGTTTCAGCCGCAAAGCATACGCTCAGATTCTTGTTGGTGACAAATGCGACATCATTTTCGAACTCACCGATGAGGGAGGCGACGGCTGGAAAGGCGCTTGCATCAGCGTAACAGACGAGAAAGGACAGCGCATTGCTAAAGTGACGATGGAGGAAGGTTCGGCACAGACCATTGTGATGCCACTCTTGAAGGGCGATCTCAACTTCATCTGGAACCACGGCTGGTATCACACCTCAGAACAATACGACACCGACTATGAGTGCGCTTTCGTCATCAAGAACGCTGACGATGAGATTCTTTTCACCTCAGGCGAGCACAGCGACGGCGTCTTCCTGACATACAACAACGACTGTTCAAGCCCTATTTCAGTGCCGGAAGTCAGCATAAACGATGTCCGCCTCTACCCTAACCCGACCAACGGAATCCTTAACATTGAAGGTGGCAGCGAAATGACAATCTCTGTCATGAACATGCTTGGCCAAATTATCCTTGAAACAACAGCAAGCGGCAACGCCACCATCGATTTAAGCGGTTTTGAATCAGGGATTTACATGGTGAGAATCAAGACCGATGACGGCACTATGACAGAAAAAGTTAACGTCAGAAGATAACAATTATAATAATTTAGAAAAACTTGAAGTCACAACTGTGATTTCAAGTTTTTTTTTATATCTTTGCAGTCCTAACCATTATTAACTTAATTTTAAATAAAATGAAAAAAGCTCTATTAATCATTGCTATTTTGGCCTTTTCTATGGGTCAATTGTTTGCAGGCCCTGTCGACGCTCAACGCGCCCAGCAGCTTGGACAGCGTTTTTTGAGCACCCAGGTAAACCTTGCTTATGCTTCAGCGACACGCGGTGATGTTGATTATTACGTTTTTAACGTTCCGGGCGACAACGGATTCGTCATCATATCAGGCGACGACCGAGTGAAGCCGATTTTGGCATATTCAACAACAGGAAGCTTCGATGTTAACAATCTTTCGGATGGTTTCAGTTTTACACTCAACAGTTTTTGCGAAGAAATTCAATACGTTAGAGAGCATAACATTACAGCTACACCCGATATCGTTGCCGAATGGGAATCGGTGTCGAAAAACGGCATTATTAAACAAGGTAGAAAGGGCCGCAGCGTAGTCGGTCCCCTCCTTCAGTCGACCTGGCACCAGAACTTCCCATACAACAGCCAATGTCCTGAAGATCCTGATGGTAATGGCGGTCATGTCTATGCCGGTTGTGTCGCCACAGCCATGGGTCAGGTGATGAAATTCTGGGACTACCCGGCACAGGGAGAAGGTTCGTATTCTTATTATCCTGGTGGTTATCCGCAACAAACTGCCAACTTTGGCGAGACAGAGTATCATTTTGAATTGATGCCTAACGACCTCGACTCGTTGAGCACCGAGGAAGATTATTTTTACATTGCACAACTCCTGCATCATTGCGGCATTGCTGTGGAGATGATGTACGGTCCAGACGGCAGCGGTGCCTTTTCAGGCGACGTGCCTCCAGCGTTACGCACCTATTTTGGATATTCTTGCGACGACCATATCACCAACTATGGCGGTGGATTTTGGGGTCCAGGCTACTCCAATGAGGAATGGGCTCAGATGCTTAAAGACGGCGGTCTCGACGAAGGCATACCGTTGTATTACAGCGGTCAGGATGATCACGGCGCAGGTGGTCACGCCTTCGTGTGCGACGGCTATGATGAGAACGACTATTTCCATTTCAACTGGGGCTGGAGCGGCAAAGACGACGCTTGGTGTCCAGTCGGAGCACTCAACACAACAAAATATGCATTCAACGAACTTAATGGCTTCACAGGACATATCATACCTGACTCTCCGGAATATATGAATCGTCCTGAAAACATCACTGATTTCGAAGTGGTTGAAAATGATGATATGACAAGCGTAAGCATCACATGGACAAACCCTGAGAACAACCTTAACGGCGAGCCTCTTACAAGCTTTACAGTCAATGTATATCGCAACGGAGAGCTTATCTTTACTGCAGAAGGCACCAAAGGTCAGAGGATGGATTTCGTCGATGAAAATCTCGAAGAAGGACTTTACCAATATTCTATTATTGCCGAAAACGAGTCGGGATTCAACCGCAAAGCATACGCTAAGATTCTTGTCGGCGACAAGTGCGACATCACTTTCGAGCTTACCGACGAAGGCGGCGACGGCTGGAAAGGCGCCTGTATCAGCGTGACCGATGCTAACAGTAACCGAATCGGTGCAGTCACCATGACAGAAGGCTCAGCGAAGACAGTGGTTATTCCACTTTTGAAAGGCAACCTCAACTTCATCTGGAACCACGGCTGGTATCACGCCAGCGAACAATACGACACCGACTTTGAATGCTCTTTCGTCATCAAAAACGCTGACGACGAAGTGCTTTACACCTCTGGCGATCACAGCGACGGTGTGTTCTTAACATACAACAACGACTGCGAAAGCCATGTCGGCATCGCAGAAGCCAACACGAGCAACGTCCGCCTCTACCCTAACCCGACAAACGGAATTCTAAACATTGAAGGTAACGGCGAGATGAGCATCAGTGTTATGAACGTTTTAGGTCAGAAAGTTCTTGAGACAACTGCCAATGAAAATACCACCATTGATTTGAGCGGTTTTGAATCAGGAATTTACATGGTTAGAATTGAGACTGAAAATGGAACAAAAACAGAGAAAGTGAACGTGAGTAAATAAAAGATATTAGATAAAAAAGGGTAGAGACGCCACATCGTGACGTCTCTACATTTATTAATTAATAAGGTGTCTTATTAATCGTTGTACTCAGCCAAAACTTCTTTGACTTTGTCAGGTGTCAAACGGCCGTAGACCTTGTCACCAATCATAGCGACTGGAGCAAGACCGCAAGCGCCCACGCAACGGAGGCAGTTCAATGAGAACTTTCCGTCAGGTGTTGTGCCACCGACTTCAACGCCGAGCTGACGTTTCAACTCATCCAAAACCTTCTCAGCACCACGCACGTAGCAAGCTGTACCCAAACAAACTGAAATCGGGTGTTTGCCCTTTGGAGTCATGGTGAAGAACGAATAGAATGAAACGATACCGTAAACTCTTGATACAGGGATGTTTAACTCCTTAGCGACAAGTTCCTGAACTTCTGCTGAGAGGTAGCCGTACTCACCCTGAACCTTGTGAAGCACGTTGATAACTTCGCCACCATCATTACGGAACGATTTGCAAACGTCCTTAATGAATTTGATTTTATCTTCTGATAATTTAATAACTGCCATAATATTCAATTTTTAATTTTCCAACAATTATTTTTCGCTAATCTCAACATGTTCTGATTTGTCGAAATAGTGTGTATGCAGCAGTTCATGTGACTTGTGGCCGCATGGTTCACCAAAGTACTCAGCGTAAATCTTCTTGATTGAAGGATTCTCGTGTGACTTACGGATTGGTTTGCCGAGGTCTTCACGATAGATAGCCTCTGTACGTTTCTTGATGATTTCACTGTTGCCATGGTGATATGGCTGACCAGCTCCACCGACGCAACCGCCTGGGCAAGCCATGACTTCGATAGCGTGGAACTGCTCTTTGCCTTCGCGAACTCTTTCGAGGAGCTTGCGTGCATTTGCCAGACCGTGAGCGATACCGATGTGGATTGGGGTGCCTGCGAAGTCAACCCAAGCGTCACGGATACCGTCCATACCACGGAGTTCTGTGAAGTCGATCTTTGGCAACGGTTTGCCTGTGAATACCTCGTATGCTGTACGGACAGCAGCCTCGATAACACCACCTGTTGCACCGAAGATGACAGCAGCACCTGTTGACTCGCCGAGCGGATCATCGTAATCCTCTGATGGCATGTCCTTAAGGTCGAGGTTGAACTGCTTGATCAAGCGAGCCAACTCACGTGTTGAAAGGACGTAGTCGATATCCGGGTTACCGTCTTTGTAGAACTCTTTACGTTTGCTTTCGTATTTCTTTGCCAAGCAAGGCATGATAGAAACGACGACGAGGTCTTCTCTCTTGATGCCCATCTTCTCTGCCCAGTAGTTCTTAGCAACAGCGCCGAACATCTGCATAGGTGACTTAGCTGTTGAAGGAACGTCGAGCATATCCGGGAAGTTGTGCTCGAAGAAGTTGACCCAACCTGGGCAGCATGATGTCAAGATAGGGAGACGCACTGATTTGTCGCCTGCCATGAACTTCTTGATACGGCCGAGGAGCTCTGTACCTTCTTCCATGATGGTCAAGTCAGCGGTGAAGTCTGTATCGAACACATAGTCGAAACCGAGGCGGCGCAATGCTGCTGCCATCTGGCCTGTGACGATAGTACCTGCTGGCATGCCGAACTCTTCGCCGAGAGCGACACGTGTTGCAGGAGCTGTGTTCACAATGACGGTCTTCTTAGGATTGTTGATAGCTGCCATCACGTTACGTGTATCATCAACCTCGCTCAAAGCGCCGACAGGGCAAACCTGGACGCACTGACCGCACATGACGCATGGTGAATCCATGAGGTCCTGCTCGAAAGCTGGAGCGACTACGGCCTGGAAGCCACGGTTCACAGCGCTCAAAGCACCGACTGTCTGGATGTTGTTACATACGTTCTCGCAGCGGCGGCACATGATACATTTGTCGATGTCGCGTACGATTGAAGGTGACATGTCCTTGCGGTATGTCGACTGCTCACCATGGAATGGGATGTCGCGGATACCGAGGTTCTGAGCGAGCTTCTGGAGTTCGCACTGACCTGACTTGGCGCATGTCAAGCAGTCTGTCGGGTGGTCTGAAAGAATCAACTCAACGACAGTACGGCGTGCGTTGATGACGCGTGCGCTGTGTGTGAGAACTTCCATACCTTCGACGCAGTCTGTAGCGCAAGCTGGAGCAAGGTTACGACGTGGTTTGCCATTGAAATCCTTTGTAATCTCGACAACGCAAACACGGCATCCACCTGGTTTGTTCTCAAAATTCATTCCTGCCAACTCGAAATAGCAGAGGGTAGGAATATGAATACCGGCCTGACGGGCAGCTTTCAAAATTGTTGTGCCTTCTGCGACCTGAATCTGTTTGTTATCAATTGTTACATTAATCATATCTTTCTCCTCCTCTATTTTTATTTGACAGAAATAGCATCAAATTTACAACCACTCATACATGCACCGCACTTGATACACTTCGTTGTGTCGATTTCCATTGAAGGAAGCTTGTGACCTTCAGCGATGTAGTTAGTCTTCGAGATAGCTTCTGCAGGGCAGTTCTTGGCGCACTTGCCGCAGCCGATACATTTATCTTTGTCGATGACGTAGTTCATGAGTTTCTTGCAGACACCAGCGCGGCACTTCTTGTCGACGACGTGCTCAACGTATTCATCCCAGAAGTTGTCGAGTGTTGACAATACCGGGTTAGGTGATGTCTGACCAAGACCGCACAATGCTGTGTCTTTGATAACAGCTGCGAGGTTGCGGAGCTCCTGGAGGTCGTCCATTGTTCCGTTGCCTTCTGTGATCTTGTTGAGGATTTCGAGCATTCTCTTGTTACCGATACGGCATGGTGAGCATTTACCGCAGCTCTCTTCGCATGTGAACTCGAGGTAGAACTTAGCGATAGCAACCATACATGATGTGTCGTCCATAACGACCATACCGCCTGAACCCATCATTGAGCCGGCAGCCATCAATGAATCGTAGTCGATAGCTGTGTCGAGGTGTTTCTCTGTCAAGCAGCCGCCTGAAGGACCACCTGTCTGAACAGCTTTGAACTTACGGCCACCTTTGATACCACCACCGATTTCGTAGATGATGTCGCGGAGTGTTGTTCCCATAGGAACCTCAATAAGACCGACGTTGTTGATCTGGCCTGCCAATGCGAACACCTTTGTGCCTTTTGATTTCTCTGAACCGATTGATGCGAACCAGTCAGCTCCCTTTGTGATGATGATTGGGATGTTGGCGAATGTCTCGACGTTGTTAACGTTAGATGGTTTTGCCATATAACCTGAAACAGCCGGGAATGGTGGTTTCAAAGTAGGTTCACCACGTTTACCTTCCATTGAGTGAATAAGAGCTGTCTCTTCACCGCAGACGAATGCGCCGGCACCGTAGCGGAGCTCGATATCGAAGTTGAAGCCGCTGCCGAGGATGTCGTCGCCGAGGAGGCCGTATTCACGAGCCTGAGCGATAGCAACCTGCAAACGGTGGATTGCCAATGGGTATTCAGCACGGATGTAAACCAAACCCTTTGTTGCGCCGATAGCGTATCCGCAGATAGCCATAGCCTCGATGATTGAGTTCGGGTCACCTTCCATAATTGAACGGTCCATGAACGCGCCCGGGTCGCCTTCGTCAGCGTTGCAGATGACGTATTTCTGGTCGGCCTGGTTCTTTGCGCAGAGACCCCATTTCACACCTGTCGGGAAGCCCGCGCCGCCACGGCCACGGAGACCTGACTTGGTGATCTCGTCGATGACCTGCTGAGGTGTCATCTCGCCGAGAACCTTGGCGATAGCCTCATAACCACCGCGTGAAATGTATTCGTCGATGTCTTCTGGGTTAATGAAACCGCAGTTACGCAAAGCTATACGGAGCTGTTTCTTGTAGAAACCCATGTGCTTTGAGTCGGCGACATGCTGTTTGTTTTCCGGATCGAGGTAGAGAAGGTCAGTGACCTTACGACCTTTGATGATGTGCTCGTTGATGATCTTCTCGACATCTTCAGGTTTTACCTGAGTGTAGAATGTGTTGTCAGGGAGCATCTTTACGATAGGGCCCTTCTCGCAGAAGCCGAAGCAGCCTGTTCTGATGACCTGAACTTCATCTTGCAAACCTTTTTCCTTCAGTAATCTTTCAAAGGTTGCAATGATCTCATCACTTGCAGATGCCTTACATCCGGTACCACCGCAGCAAAGCACGTGCGTTTTGATTTTTGTCATATAAAGTCCTCCAATTTAGAATGAATGATTAGATTTTCTCATAGTTCACTGGGATGATACCCTCGACGAGCTCGTTGTTCATCACATACTTCTCGAGGATTTCGTCAGCGCGTTTGTTGTCGACATGACCGAAGACGATCGGGTCTTTGCCCGGAACTTTCACCTCGATGGTAGGTTCTGCGTGGCAGTAGCCCATGCAGCCTGTCTGTGTGAAAACGACGCTGAGTTTAAGCTGGTCAGCTTTCTCCATCATGTGTTCCATCACCTGTTTTGCACCGGCGGCGATACCGCAAGTTGCCATAGCGACTTTCACCTGAACCATTGAGTCAGGGTTGTTGCTCTTTTCACGAAGGTCGAGATTTGACTGTAATTTCTCTCTCATTGCCTTCAATTCTGCCAATGATTTTACTTTTGCCATATTTCGTAAAATTATGTTAATGAATGATTTATGAATATTTCTTCAATATTTCAAACCTATTTTATAGTTTGGCAAATATACGAAATCTTTTTATATAAAAAATATTAATGAAAAAATATTTTACGGCAGCCTTAAAGGTGGTTAATGGTTGCTATCCTGTCTCATGGAATATTCACAGCCACAATACCTTTGATTGTAGAAATTATATTCTTTGATAATCTGAATTCTTCTCTCACTCAATCCGCCTTTTCGCCAATTTTGAGCCCAAAATGTCACATCAGGGTAATGTGAGGCGGCAAAATTTCCTGCTTCCTCTATCTGTTCAAGACTCTTCCAACGGCTCGACGCGAGGGTCGTGGTGATGACTTTGAAACCGTGTTCGTGAGCGTAGTGCGCAGTTCGTAACAATCTGAATTTGAAGCACTTGAGACAGCGGAATCCTCTCTCGGGCTGTTCTTCCAATCCTGTCATCTCCGAACGCCATTTTTCATGGTCGTAGTCGTCGTCGATGATGTCCAAACCGAGCGACCTGGCATAACGGGCGCATTCATTTTTTCGAATCTCATATTCCTCCAAAGGGAAAATATTCGGATTGCTATAATATATAGTAGGTGTGATGCCGTGTTGCATCAGGCATTCAATGATAGCTGAGGAGCATGGCGCGCAGCATGTGTGAAGCAACACCTTGGTCTCCCCTCCCGGGACCTCTATCTCAAACTTCTTTTTCACGGTCTGAATGTGATCAAAATAACCGCAATCACTGCAATTATCAAACCAATATAATTTTTCAAAGTCAATTTTTCCTTAAAAACAAGCCATCCGACAACTGCCGTGAGGCTCACCACTCCGATGTTGTAAATCGGGAACAAAACGACATTGTCGAAACTGCGCATCGCATGATAAACACTTGATGTTGAGAAGAAATTGATGACACCCAATCCTATGCCTCCTAGAGCGCTCTTCCACTGCCATTTCGACTTGCCTCTTACTAAATCCCAAATCACGATAATAATGCCGAAAATCAACGCCACAAAATAGATGAACGCGATCATAAAACCGAGGTCGTCGCCTGAATTTTGCTGCTCGGTGATTTTCATCAGAATATCGCCGGTACCGGTGCCGAAAAATATGCACACCGGCAACAACCAACTTCTATTGTTTTTTTCTCCCGATTCTTTCTTCTTTTCCAATACCAAAACCAACGCCACCAGCGCCAAAACGATGCCCGTCGTGGCCACGAAATTCAACCTCTCTCCCAGCATTATAACACCTGCCAAAATAGGCAAAACCACCGACAATTTGCTCGACAACGATGTCACCGTCACTCCCGAACGCTGCGTCGAGGCAGTCATTAATAGATAGGTAAAAATAAACCAGAATCCGGTCAAAAGCGAGAGTCCAAACCATGGCTCGGCAACCAACTGCGGAGCGGTGTCCCAGTGCTCACAAATCGCGAATCCAGTGCCTGAAGCGAACACATAGTTCCACATTAAAGCCTGATGATTATCAAGCTTATAGCGTTCAAAAAGCCGCATCGCCACGAAGACGCCGGTCGAAAATATTATCGCTAGAATCAGAAATATCATAACGCCGCAAAATTACACAGAAAATCAATACCTATGAAAATTTTCAAAAAATCCTTTGTAATCTCATTATTATTTCCTAAATTTGCAGTCTTATTTGGGAAATTTTAAATTTAAATAATAAATGAAAGTACAAGAATTAGTTGAAAAACTGGGACTTAAGGTCCTTGCAGGCAAAAATGGCCTCGACCGCGAAATCGACGGCTGCTATATTTCCGACCTCCTCAGCGACGTTATGGGCAACGCACAGGAAGGCAACATCTGGATCACCCTACAGACTCATAAAAACGTGATGGCAGTGGCATCATTGAAAGAGATGTCGTGCATCATCCTCGTCAAAGACCTTGGTGCCAACGAAGACACCATCAACCAGGCCAACGAGGAAGAATTGCCGATTCTTCAGACATCATTGCCGACGTTTGAAATCGCAGGATTGGTTTACAATTTATTAAATAACAAATAATTGCCTGAATTAAAAAAATATCGCGCTGACCTTCACATTCACACGGTGCTTTCGCCGTGCGGCGATATCTATATGTCGCCCACAGCCATCGTGGAACAGGCGAAGAAACTGCATCTCGACGTCATCGCCATCTGCGACCACAACACCACACGACAGGTGAAGGTGACGCAGGAGATAGGCCGAGAGCAGGGCATCCTCGTCATCGGAGGCGTGGAGATCACGACGCAGGAAGAGGCTCATGCCCTCGCCTACTTCGAGAACGACGAGCAGCTCGATAAGTTTCAGGAGTTCCTCGACGAGCATCTGCCGCACATCCCTCTCGATGAGGAGAAATTCGGCTACCAGCTCATCGTCGACAAAGAAGAGGAAATCATCGGCGACGAGCCTTGGCTGCTGTGGTCGGCTCTCGGCTGCGACCTCGACACTTTGTACGACAAGGTGCATGAGATTGGCGGTCTCTTCGTGCCGGCTCACGTCAACAAACCGGCGTCGTCATTGATGTCGCAGCTGGGTTTCATTCCGCCTGACATCAAAGCCGATGCGCTCGAGATTTCCAAGCATGTCAAAAAAGACGAGTTCCTCAAGAAATTCGCCTATTTGAAGAAATTTATGTTCACGAAGAGCAGCGACGCGCATTTCCTACATATCATCGGCGAGGTACACTGCGTTTTGCACATGTACGACAAGACTTTCGACGAATTCAGGAAGACTCTTCATGGAGAAGACGGACGCTACATCGACACTGAACCACAAGAGAAACTACAACTTTTATACGGATGAAAGAACTAGCATTACATGTATACGACCTGATGGAGAACTCCACCGCAGCCAACTCCACCCTTGTCGAGCTGACGATTCGCGACAGCCTGAAGGACAACATCTATGCCTTCACCATCAAAGACAACGGCAAAGGCATGACACCGGAGTTTCTGGCTAAGGTCACCGACCCGTGGACGACGTCAAGGACAACAAGAAAAGTCGGCCTCGGCTTACCTTTAATAAAAATGAACACCGAGAACTGCGGCGGAGGAATGAAGATTGAAAGCGAGGTAGGCAAAGGCACCGTGCTCAACTTCTGGTTCCAGCACGACAACATCGACCGTCCGCCTATGGGCGACCTCGCCGGCACCCTCGTGATGCTGTTCGCAGCCCACGAAGACATCCATTTCATCTATAAACACATCACCGACGACGGCGAATTTGTGTTCGACACCGATGAAATCAAGGAAGCCCTCGACGGAATGTCAATGAACGACATCAACATCATGAAATACCTGAAAGAGATGATTCAGGAAAACCTGGAAGAGATTCATTATAATGAATAATCAACTCCCCGTCATTTCGACCGAAGCGAAGCGGAGTGGAGAAATCTTTTAAGTTGAAAGTTTGAAGTTAAGAGTTAAAAGTTTGTTTTGGAAGATATTTTTAAAGTTTTTTAAATAGATTTTTTAATATTTTGAGCCGAAAGGCGACCTATAAAAGATTAACAAAATGAAATTAAGTGAAATTGCTAAAGTATTGAACGCCAAGGTAATATGCGGTCAGGACCGTCTCGACGAGGAGCAGGACAAAGCCTTCGCCAGCGACCTCATGTCCGACATCCTGACCTTGGGCGACAACTTCCCGATGATCGTCACCGGACTCTGCACCATGCAGACGATCCGCACATGCGAGATGGGAAACCTCGACATCGTGGTGTTCGTAAGAAAGAAGAAGCCTACAGAAGAGATGATCGAGCTAGCCGAAGACGAGGGCATGGTCCTCATGGAATGCGACTACTCGATGTTTAAAGCCTGCGGCCTCCTTTGGGAAGCCGGTCTAAAACCTATTTATTAACGAAAACCGATTATCATGCATTTGGAATATACAGTAATTGAAGGAGATTTCGTCAATGCCGGCTCGGCTTCAAGTTCGATAAAGAAGACCCTGAAGCAGCTCAACGTCAACCCGTCGATAGTGAAACGCGTCGTTGTCGCCCTCTACGAGGCCGAAGTCAACGCTATCGCGCATGCCTACGGCGGTGTGGTCACCGCCGACATCGACGCTGGCAAGATACTCCTTCGCGTCATCGATAAAGGCCCCGGCATCCCCGACATCGACTGGGCTATGCAGGAAGGCCACAGCACCGCCTCGCCGGAAGTCCGCAACATGGGATTCGGCGCAGGCATGGGTCTCCCCAACATCAAAAAGAACGTCGACAGGTTGAATGTGCAATCCACAGTTGGTGTCGGCACCACCGTCGAAATGGAGGTGAACCTCTCGTAGGAACGGATTCCGTTAATAAAATCACAGTAAAGATGCGATATCGCATCTCATTTAACAACAAAAGATTATAAATTATGGCATTTTTTCACGCTCTCCAAATAAACGAAAACGTCTGCGAAGGCTGCTCCCACTGCATGAGAGTATGCCCGACAGAAGCGATACGCGTGCGCGACGGGAAAGCGCATATCAACGAGAACCGCTGCGTCGACTGCGGACACTGCTTCATAGCTTGCCCGCATAAAGCCGTGTTCGTGAAACAAGACGACTTCGACGAGATTTTCAAATTCCCTTGCCGCGTCGCACTTGTACCCGCCGTGTTCCTCGGGCAGTTTAAAGAGGAAATCAGCGTGTCGCGCATCTACTCCATCCTCAATGAGATAGGATTCCAACATGTCATCGAGACGGAGATAACGACACCTATCTACACCGAGGCGAAAAACCGCCTGGAGCGTGAAGGCAACACCAAGCCGCTAATATCGTCGTTCTGCCCTGCCATAGTGCGCCTCATCCAGGTGAAATTCCCCGGACTGGTGGAAAATATCATGCCTGTCAAAGCGCCTCTCGACATCACGGCAATGTATATCCGCCGCAAACTCGTGAAAGACGGCTGGCCCGAAGACCAGATCGGAGTGTTCTACGTCACACCGTGCGCGGCCAAGATAGCGGCAGTGAAAAGCCCTGTAGGCGAAGAGAAATCAAGCGTCGACGGCGTCATCAACATGGACTCGCTGTATAACCGCGTCTATAAGAAGATAAAAGAACAAGGCCACGACTATAAAGAGGTGAAACTGCCTATCGCTCAGCTCACCTCCGACAGCATCCTCACCTCGCTGACCAACGGCGAGCGACGTCTCTCAATATCTGAACACTCACTCTCCATCGACGGCATGGACAACTGCATCGAATTCCTCGAAAAGGTTGAGAATGAAGAGGTTGAAGGCGTCGACTTCCTCGAGCTGCGTGCCTGCGACCAGAGCTGTCCGGGCGGCATCCTCACCTATAACAACCGTTTCCTCACCTGTGAACGTATGTTTAACCGCGCGCGTTACGTCGCCGGCAAGGAACGCCGCGGCGAGCTGACACGTGCCAACGAGGTGGAAGACGAACGCGAATACCTGCTCGAAAACGTCAGCGTCGACGAGGTGGAACCACGTTCCATCAGCCTCGACCCCGACATCTCGAAAGCCCTCGAGAAGATGAACAAAATCAAAGAGTTGGAACGCCAGCTGCCTCAAATCGACTGCGGTATCTGCGGCGCTCCGTCATGCGACGCCCTCGCCGAAGACATCGTCTGCAACGGCTGCAAACTCACCGACTGCATCTTCATGCAACGCAATATGGAGGCTCGTCAGGATATGAAAGTCGAAGAGTCGCTGAAGATCATGGAAGACATCTGGGGCGATGAGAAAATCAAGAATTTCGTGAAAAACAAATAATAAAATATAAAATTCAATAATAAATCTATAACAAAATGAGTATCAACGAATTACAACCAAAAGAAGTATTTGAAAACTTCTACAGTCTGACACGCATCCCGCGTCCTTCAAAAAAGGAAGCTCAAGTGATCGCTTTCATGAAGAAATTCGGTGAAGACCTTGGCCTCGAGACCATCGTCGACGCAGCCGGCAACGTCATCATCCGTAAACCTGCTACACCTGGCTACGAGAACCGTAAAGGCGTCATCCTCCAGGCTCACCTCGACATGGTGCCTCAGAAAAACGCCGACACCGTTCACGATTTCGAGAAAGACCCTATTGAGACTTACGTCGACAACGGCTGGGTGCGCGCAAAAGGCACCACTCTCGGCGCTGACAACGGCGTCGGAGCAGCGGCAGCCATGGGCGTCCTAGCAGCAAAGAACCTCGAACACGGACCTATCGAAGGACTCTTCACCATCGACGAAGAGACAGGCATGACAGGCGCCAACAAACTTGAACCGGGATTCCTCAAAGGCGACATCCTTCTCAACATGGACTCAGAGACCGAAGGTGAACTCTACGTGGGCTGCGCAGGCGGTATCGACACCAACGGCTGCTGGACTCCTAAGATGGAGAACGTCCCTGCCGACATGACAGCTTTCCAATTGATTGTCAAGGGTTTGAAAGGCGGTCACTCAGGTATGGACATCAACCTCGGAAGAGGCAACGCCAACAAACTCATGAACACCTTGCTGATTCTGGTGTCACAGAAATTCGGCGTGCGTCTCGCCACCATCAACGGAGGCAGCTTGCGTAATGCCATCCCAAGAGAATCGTTCGCAACTATCGTCGTCCCGACAGATAAAGTCGAGAAACTGAAGAAACTCGTGGGCGAATACGAAGCAGCAGTGAAAGAACAGTTTGCCGAAGCCGAGCCAGACCTCGCCGTCGCCATCGCAGAAGCCGAGATGCCGGCTAAAGTCATCGACAACAAGACTTTCAAGAACATGCTCGAAGCTATCGCCAAATATCCTAACGGTGTCATCGGAATGTCGAAAGACTTCGAAGGCACTGTCGAGACATCATCGAACCTCGCTCTCGTGAAGTCGGAAGACGGCAAGATCATCACATGCTCATTGCAGCGCGGTCTCGTCGACGAACTCAAAGATAAACTCGCCGAAGACGTTCGTGCCGTCCTCGAAGCTCACGGCGCAAAAGCAGAGTCAAGCGGCTCATATCACGGCTGGAAACCGAACATCGACAGCCCTATCCTCGCCACGATGAAGAAGGTTTACAACGAGAAATTCGGCAAAGAACCTAAAGTGATGGTCATCCACGCAGGTCTCGAATGCGGTATTTTGGGCGCAAAATATCCTAACTGGGATATGATTTCGTTCGGTCCAACCCTCGTTCACCCGCACTCACCAGACGAGGCTTTACTCATCGAATCAGTAGCTCCGTTCTGGGAATTCTTAGTTGAGACACTCAAAAACGTCCCGACAAAATAGTCCCACCGTCATTTCGAGCGAAATGAAATGAAGTCGAGAAATCTCCTTATTTTGAAGGGGATTTCTCCATTCCCTTCGGCCAGTCGAAATGACAACAGAAATTTTTTCAAAAAAATGTTGTACGTATTAAAAACTTTTGTAATTTTGCAGTCCGAATTTTAGGAGAAAAAAGAAAAAATAAATACATAAGACAATGAAACGTACATTTCAACCATCGAACAGAAGACGCAAGAACAAACACGGTTTCAGAGAAAGAATGGCAACTGCTAACGGCCGCAAAGTTTTGAAAGCACGCCGCGCAAAAGGCAGAAAGAAGCTCACAGTATCTGACGAGTATTGATTCGGCGAAGCCGTACCTAATAATTAATTATTTAAGGTTAAAAAGAGACAATCCAAAGATTGTCTCTTTTTTAATGCCCGCTCATCACTCGCACACAAGGCGCACCGACGAGGCGCAACGCTTGTCGTCGTCCCTGTTCGGATTGATGGTCGATGAGTTGATAAACATACAATACGCGCGCTGGTCGCTAAGCACCGAGCTGGTCCAGATAAACAGATATTTGTTGGTGCCGAAGCAGCCCGTGCCGCATCTTCGTCCCGCCGTCGCAAGAAACACAGCGCCTACCCCCTCCATCTGCGCCCACTCATCCAAAGTATAAGTGTTTGTAGAAAACGCGTTTGCATAACCAGGCACAAAACATCCTTCGTAAGGATCCGTCCAATCGTCGGGGAGCAGCACAAAGCCTTTCTTTCCGTTGATGGTGGCTCCGCCACGTTTTTCAAAAGCGTCGGTCCTCTCCTCCATCAGATAAACCCATTCCTCATGCGTCAGCACACGCCACTGCTTGTTGGTCATACCGCCATTGGAAATCTCATTATAACCCCAGTCAGCGCGACCGTCCTCATCGAAAATATTCTTTGTCGGATCACCGTAAACATTATAATCGGTAAGCTCATCACTTGTGTTATACGGCATATAATAATGCGCCCCATGGTTGTAACCGCTTGTACCCCAACAAAATAGCGTCGCCATGTATTTTTTGTAATACTCCGCTCCCACGTTTTCAGAGTCTCTTTCGTATGTGGTATACTGGGTCGGCAGAAACTCCCATGATTTCGTGCCAAACATATAAGAAAGGTTAGCTTTTGAAAAATAAACCTGCTTGCCATCTGCATTCACTGTAAACAAGGCGTTTATCGCACCTTCAGGCACCATCGGCTCGTTAATGACAATAGGAATACCATCACTAATGCAGGCGTTGACGGTTATCTCCGGCACCGCGCCCCGGGTTCCGCTGTATCGTCCCGAAAAAGCCGAGCCCGCTCCTCCTTCCGCAACGGCGTCCTGCGGAAGCAATATCGCATATCTTGTGCCGTTCCCGGGAGCAATCGTTATCTTGCCATCATTAACCTGACTGTAGGCGAACGACGCGTCGCCGAAACTCACCGTCACCTTGTTGTTCATGCCATTGATGCAGGTGGCGGCATAGGTCGACGAAGTGCTGACATCAAACTTCGCCAGAGCGCATTTGTTGCGCAGACAAGCTGTATACGAGCTCACGCTAGGCGAATATTTCTCCGTTGACGCTCCGTACGAAATCACCGGCAGGCTCGTCACCTGGTCCGAAATGACCACTGAGCAACCCTCCGACGAGCCTGCCGTCAACTCACCGACGTCTTTATTTCCAAAGAAATAAAAATGCAAGTAATCGCTGGCGTCAGCGTTGGCGACGCCGCCCGCGAACACGCCTTTGCCATAAACCAGTCTGCCGACATACTTGCCGTTGTTCGCCACGATAATCTCGTCGCCGTCGACAAACGTAACAGCACCCGTCACCGGATTGATGTCAGCCTTTGAATCACGCTCGACCGCAAGCGTGATGTTTTTGCAATTGCCATAAAAACCAGAGAAATCCGTCACATTCTTTTTACATTGGGTCATCCCAAATAACAACGCGAGCATCATAACACATCGAAAACGTTTTCGCTTTCGCAAAACGTATCCCGTCCCTGCCGCCAGCATAATCAACAGCCCGCCATCCAAAGGCGCAGGCGCGTCGAACGACTCGTTCGTAATACCTCCACTGACATCGCCGTCACGATTTTCATAACCCTCAGAGCCTCCCCTGAAAAATCCGTCAGCTCCACCACCTTGACCACTCACCGACAATGGCAAAACAAGATTCACAGCCATCGCCAAAGAAAAAACCAAGGTTCCTCTTCTAAATTTTGATCTTTTCATTTTTGATTTTTAATTGTTAAACAAATAGTTTTAATTCAAAGACCAAAAACGAATTATTTTCAGTTAAATAGTTGATAATCAACTATAAACAATTGATGAAACTTATTTGGGAAAATATAAAAAATATAGTCTCACAAATTTTTTCCGTTTTTGGTGCTGCAAAGATACGACAAAAATCTTTACAAATATCAAAAAAATAAAAAAATAAAAAAAGAGACGGTCAGCTGACCGTCTCTCCTTTAAACTCTAAACTCTACACTCTAAACTAATCCTTCTTTTCCAACTTAGTGTTCTTGTCCCACTTGTTGATGTTGAAAGCGAGGTTGAAACGCATAGTTCCCTCAAGTGGGTTGGTGCCTGATGTAGCTGTGTTGTTGACCGGCACGAGGTATGAAACGTCCAATGCGAACACGTTGTAACGGAGACCTGCGCCGAATGTGAGGTAACGGCGGTTACCTTTGGTTCTGTCTTCATGGAAAAAACCTGCGCGCACCGCAAACACCTTGTTGTACCAGTATTCAGCGCCGATGCTGAGTGTCAACTCTCTCATCTCCTCGTTGAATCCGCCCGGAGCGTCGTAGAACGACTGGATCATACCCTGAATCATTGAAACATTAGGATCCATTCCTTTTTCAATAACATCAGTAACTTGACCCAAACTATCCAAAGCGTAAATAGGTGGTGTAGGAACTAAAAGCTTGTTAACGTCGACCGACAAAGCGATTGAGTTGTAATCGTCGATATTAATTTTGATGGTCGGACCCAAGCGTAAGTTTGTCGGGATAAAGTCTGTTCTTGAATTGGCATTGGTATAGCTCATCTTGCTACCCATGTTGGTGATAGCGATACCCCATGCGAACTCACCGTCAACGGTGCTGAAATAAATAGGTTTCTGATAGTAAACACCGATATCGGCTGCCACTGACCATGCCGGCTTGGCATAGTTGTTGACGCCTTGAGTGATATGTGAATAGATGTAACGAGCCGCTACAGCCGCTGACAAATAGTCGCCGAGTTTTCTTGAATAACAGAGGTCTACCGAGAATTCATTAGGTCTGTATGTTCCCAAATCTTCGTTATTATTACCTCTGAAGTTGATATCGCCTAAGTTGAAATAACGCACGGAACCTGCGATTGTTGAACGGCTGCTCACACGTTTCGAAACGGCGAGATATGCGATATTCATATCTGAAACGAGTTTTCTCAACCAAGGAGTGTATGCCAAACCAACGCTGAAGTCATCCTCAATGAATGCGTATTTTGCAGCGTTCCAATGCATTGAATAAACATCCGGTGCTGACGACACACCCAAATCACCCATACCGGCCGAACGTGCGTCAGGAGCGATAATCATCGACGGAACAGCTGTCGAAATAACGTTGTAATCATCATTCTGTGCTTTAGCGACGACACCTGTCATCAAAAGAGCCATTAAAATCAAAAAAGACTTTTTAATCATATTCTTTCAAATTAGCTTGCAAAAATAAACATTTATTCCTTATGAACGCAGATGTATTTCAATTATTGTTTTATTAACAAAAAATTTCACCTTTTAATATATCATCGGGCGATAACCAGTTTCGAGAATCCTGTAATCTTCTGGTTGTCGCTGGTGGCGACCGTCACGTTATAAACGTAAACGCCCGAAGGCAGTGGCATTCCGTTTTCGGCTCTGCCATCCCAACGCACAGGGTCGATGCGCATCGAAGTGCCGTAACGGCTCTCCTTGATGGTCTTGACAAGCTGACCGTTGATGTCGAAAATATTTATCGTGATGTAAAAACTGCCCTTCTGGTTATGCTCGAACATGAAATTGGTGTAATCCGTCATAGGATTCGGGGCGTTATACACGTTTTCAACAGCCATTTCAGTGCTTTTCACCACTGTGAAATCCAATGAAACAGTCGTCGAATTATTGTAGATATCCCATGCCTTCAATGTGAGATGATGCTTGCCCTCGTTGAGTCCGTACAGACGATAAACTATTGTGCCATAATCATTTAAGTCGAACGGAGAATCGTAATACATGTTAAGGTTATACGTCTTGTTTGTGGCGCCCGACAGCGTCGCGATGATATCATGCCCAATGCCGCTTCCCGTAGTGTTGATGCCGTGTTTATCCTTTAGGAAGGCATACAAAACAGGATTTTCACCGGTCAAACCGCCGTTTACAAACAAAGTGTCGTCGAGATAAAGCTTCATCTTCGGACCCTCATCATCAGGCTCTGCCGTGTCGTCGTAGCCTCCCACTATGACATCGCCATACATTCCATTCGCATCAGTTTGATAATCAGTGGCATAGAAGCTTATCAAGCCTTTGCCATAGCTGTAGTTGATGTCTTTGGGAAGCATAAATCTAATGGTGAATTTTCCTGAATCGACAGCGGCTTTTCCGTCGAACAACAAGCTGTTGCGCAACTTAAAGTTAGAAACCGGTCCGCCCTCGTCGCCCTTGGTCTGATAAGTGTTTTCCTTATCGTAAACCGACACACGCACATTGCCGTTGAAATCGGTCATCACCTCGCCGAAATTATCGGTCACCTCACCTTGCAACTCAATGGTACTCAGAGCTTTAAGAGTATCATTAAGCATCAGCGTATCGTTATAAAGCACTGGCTTGCCGTTGAGCTTGGTAAGCACCACATTATTTTTCGGATAAGCTAAACGCAAGGCCGGGTCGCCGAACAACACAAACACCTTTGTGTTCGTATATGGATCCTGTTTTGCGCTGAAGTAAATCTCTCCCATGGTAGGATACTCGCCGTCGCTCATCTTAAACATGCGATTATACGTCCTGTTGAGAAGCGGCGTGCTTCCTCCTGTTGTCCTGGCTGTGGTGATCATGGCAATCGCGCCGCCTTTTCTGTTAAGATACAGTATCTCACCCGCCGATGTCCTGGTGTGGTCGTCAAAACGGCTGAATTCGCAGGTAGCAGTGACAAAAAGCGGCATCAACGGCTTGTTTTCCAACGACTTGATATCTTCAATAGTCAAAAAACGCTCGTCGCCGAGGCCTATCTCACCGCCGTGACCGTAATAATTCACCACCAGCGAGCCTCTCTCCACCCTGTTAACGATAGCCTCGTTCATCTCTGGGCAACGTTGTCCGCTAGCCGTGGCGACCTGTTTATAAGCGTCAAGATAAATCTTATCGATAATCACATCGCCACCCCATTTTTTGATGTTATTTGCTATGTTTTCGGATGTGCTGAAGAAATAGCCATCCTTGTCGTCGCACATCAATGTCACCACATTACGCCAGTTGTTCATAGTCGATGAATTTTTGGCAATATAAGCTTCTATCTTATTGATGGCAATCTTGGCCTCATCGACAGTATTTACTGGCATTCTCGCAATAGCGACATCAATGGTCGACGAGTCATCTTCCATATTTCCCTCATTATCATCCAAACAGACATAGAAATCGTCGGTGACCACCGATTGGCTGATAACGCACGACTCAAACGACTCCCAAGTCGGGATAAAGCACACGTCGGAATTCTTGTAATCGTATGAGGCGTCGCCCAAAAGCAGCACATATTTCAACTTATGCTCGTCGCTGCTGTTTTTGTAAAGCATCCTGATAAAATTACGGATACCGGCAACGTCAAGAGCTCCGCAAGAGAACTCATTATAGATGTATTGCGGCTGCACAATGTCGATAACCAAATCGTCGATCTGCGAGTGAATATTTTTCAGGCGTTCAGCTTGTGATTTGAATTTCGGATGCGTAATTATCAGATAATCAATATCTTTCTTGGCATGAAGATTCTGATTCGACACCTTACCGACCAAAGTTGGCGTTTTGTAGCTGTTGCCGTTGAATGCCACAAACTGATTGTTCATATTGCCATAAACCTTAAATGTCAATGTTGAGCCTGACATTGTGGTGTTTATCACAGTAGGATTTATCGGGTCGGTGACGTTCCACACTTTAACTGAACTTGTAGCGTTTTGCAAGTTATACGCGTACACCTTTTTCACGTCGCTACATTCAGGATTTCTGAACGAAAACACGTCGCCCGTCATCTTAAGATGGCACCATGCGTTGAGTGAAATATAATCCATCCAAGCCTCCGACGACGACACTGACCTGTTGTATTTGACATCGATTTTTATCGGGCTTCCCGAAGCCTTAAAACTGACCATACAAGTCGAGTCGTAGCTGGCGTAAACATACTGTGTGGTATTGCCGAAAGCCTTCGAATACAGCTGTTTGTTGTTGTATTTCAACACCATGGAAGCAGAGGATGTGTTTCGCGATGCCATCGCCGCTCTCATCTTCACGTCTTTCGACTGATTCAGATTGCTGAACGCGAACTCGTAGCTTCTCTGCAAAGTAAGGTCAAATTTATCGAAAAACCAAGTGCATCCCATGTTGTTGATGTTGACTTCATTGACATCTTTCACCTGATATTCTAGGTAATCGTTGACATTCACCTCCGCCTCGGCTCCCGGCTCCGATTCCGTTTGAATTCGTCGTCCGGCATCGTCGCCCACCGTCAGAAACACGTAAGTGTTGCTGGTGTATGGATTTTTAACATGATTGTAATATTGCTTTCGGGCATAATATTGCCATACAACCGGGCCTCTGGCATAAAAGATGATGTAGTCGTTTTGATTGAAAACGCCGTCATTTTCGCCATAGATATAAATCGGAATCTCATAGAGGTCATCGGGATAATATGCCTTGTTGATTTTAGGCAAAACACCGCCACCGTTATGATAAATTTTAATGTTTCGCGGGTCGATTTTAGCCACATCAATGCCCATGTTCGACAGGTCGGAATATGTAAGTTTATACATACCTGTCGAAGAAATCGACATCTTATACCAAGTGCCGCTGCTTAGCACCGAATTATCGGCGTGAGCATCGAAAAATCCAATGAAAAATATAGCGAGAAGACCTAAAAAAGCCTTCTTGACAATTTCCGAAAACGATAGTTTTGTATACATTCTGCAAAGATACACATTATTTCGTTAATCTTAACGATTTATCTAAAATATTATTGTTAAAAACATTGTCAAAAAAAATATAAAAAAATTACTTTTTTCTATTAAAAAAAGTCGTATAATTGCAATTTGAAATTACAGCAGGGGAAACAAACACATTTTTTTGTTGTCTGATGCAATAATATCAAGGATTTAAAGTTATTGATGAAGTATAAAAATATTTAATAATGATGCGTAATAAGTTAAGATTCAGCACTATTTTGGCAATTTTCGGTTGTTGTGTAATGTTAACATCTTGCTTCAACAAGTCTTCAAACAAGAAGTCGAGAACAACAGGATGGAAATACAACGACCCTAAAAACGAATACATTTATGACTTCCAGAACTATTCCTCACAAGAACCGGGACCGGGTCTGGTTGCCATAGAAGGTGGAACGTTCACCATGGGTGCCACAATGGATAATGTTTATTACGAATGGGACAACTCCCCTCGTCAGGTCACAATTTCTTCATTCTTCATCGACGAGACCGAAGTAAGCAATATCGATTACCTTGAATATATTTATTGGTTGTCGAAGATTTACGGCAGCAACTCAACTGAGGTTCTCACAGCCCTTCCCGACACCATGGTATGGTTTCAGTCGATGGCCTACAACGAGCCTTTAGTAGAGGTTTATTTCAGACATCCTGCTTACCGCGACTATCCTGTCGTCGGCGTGTCATGGCTCAAAGCCAACAAATTCGCTTTGTGGCGTTCCGACCGTGTCAACGAGAACCTTCTCATCGAAGCGGGTGTCATCTCCTACGACCCTAACCAGAATAGAGACAATAACTTCAGCACCGATGCATACCTCGCTGGCGTTTATAATGCCACAATGGCAAACGGCATCAAACAAAATAACGGCAACACCCGTAATGCCAGAATGGAAGACGGTATCATCCTTCCAAAATATCGTCTCCCCACGGAAGCTGAATGGGAATACGCCGCTTTAGGTCTTATCGGTAACACCACCGACGAGCGTATCGTCGACCGCAGAGCTTATCCTTGGTACTCCGACGGTCTGCGTTCCGACTACAAAGACCACATGGGACAGTTCGCCGCCAACTTCAGAAGAGGCAAAGGTGACTATATGGGTATCGCCGGCGGTTTGAACGACGGAGCCGACTTCCCGGCACCTGTCAAGTCATTCTGGCCTAACGACTTCGGCTTGTATAACATGGCAGGCAACGTTTCGGAATGGGTAGCCGATGCTTACCGTCCACTCTCATTCGAGGACTTCTCCGACCAGAACCCTTATCGTGGCAATAAATTCACCAAATACGTCATCGACTCAACAACAGGCAAATACGCCATCGACTCAACAGGCAACCTCATCAAAGTGCCTGTGACACAAAACGAGATCTCAGAACGTAAGAATTTCCGCGACAGCTACGGCATCAACCACAACGACGGTGACTACAAGTCGACAATCCAGAACGACTGGAACAACAAGACACAGGGTCAGGACACATACACCAACCAGATGTATGAATACGGCAAGACCACTTTGATTTCTGACCGTTCACGCGTCTACAAAGGCGGCTCATGGGCCGACGGTCCTTACTACCTCAGCCCTTCAGTGCGTCGCTTCCTCGAAGAAGACCAGTCATCATCGACCATCGGTTTCAGATGCGCCATGAACATGATCAGACCGGCTGCCGGAAGATAATACAAAGAAAAACAAATACTTAAGCCGTCGTTTCCTGACGGCTTTTTTTATATAAAACGTATCTCAAATGAACATCATCGAGAAAATATACGAGCTTTACAAGAAGGCTTACACCATCACCACCGACAGCCGAACCATCAGCAAAGACTGCGTGTTTGTGGCATTGAAAGGCGAACATTTCGACGGCAACGACTTCGCTCTGAAAGTAGCCGAAGAAGGCATAGCAGCATGCGTAATAGCCGACCGGCAAGACCTACCGAAACACGAACGTTTGTTTGTGGTCGACGACAGCTTGAAAGCCTTGCAGGAGCTTGCCAAACACCATCGCGAGACACTCGGGACACCGATAATCGGAATCACAGGCACAAACGGCAAGACCACGACAAAAGAACTCGTATCGGCGGTGTTATCAAAGAAATACAACATCATCTTCACCCAAGGCAACTTCAACAACCAGCTGGGAGTACCGCTCACACTACTCAGAATCAAGCCTGAGACAGAATTAGCTGTGGTTGAGATGGGCGCAAGCCATCCCGGCGATATCGATGAACTGACTGCAATCGGCAAACCTAACTTCGGCATCATCACCAACATCGGACGCGCGCATCTCGAAGGTTTCGGAGGATTTGAAGGCGTTATCAAGACAAAAAACGAGATGTATCAATATATTGCCGAACACAAAGGCTTGCTTTTCGTCAACCACGACAACGAGTTATTGATGAACCTCGCACGTAATATTAATAAGGTGACCTACGGAAGCACAACCAGCGCCGATGTCAAAGGCACAATACTGTCTGCCAACCCTTATCTTTCAGTCGAATGGAATGGCAAAAATATTGATACTCAATTGGTTGGCGACTACAACTTCGAGAACGTCATGGCTGCCATCTGCGTGGGAACATATTTCAAAGTGGCAGAAAACGACATCGTCGACGCTTTGTCGAACTACTGCCCTACCAACAACCGCTCGCAGGTGATTCAAACAGCGAAAAACCGCGTCGTGATGGATGCATATAATGCGAATCCGACGAGCATGAGTTTCTCTATAAAGAACTTTAAGAATATTTGTAAGAATGATTGTTTATTAGTGTTGGGTGATATGAGAGAGTTGGGCAAAGAATCAGAACAAGAACATGACAGTATTTTAAAACTTTTAGAGGAATTACATTTTGAAAATGTTTATCTTGTTGGTCCTGAGTTTAGTAAAGTTGCAAAGAATTACAATTATTTGAAATTTGAAAACGTTGATGAATTAATCAACTATTTAAATAGTCATCCTTTAACGGGTAAAGACATCCTCGTCAAAGGCTCAAACGGCATTCATCTCAACAAGATTATCGATTCGCTATAATGAGGAAATACAACATCATCGGACTGATGTCGGGCAGTTCGCTCGACGGCATCGACCTCGTCGATGTCGATTTCTGGAACGACGGCAAATGGCATTTTGAAATCGTCGCGAAAGACAATTTCGATTACGATGATGAATGGCGAAATGCATTGGCAAATGCGTTTTATTACGATAACAATCAATTAAAACACATTGATTATCAATATGGTACGTTGTTAGGCCAGGTTACTAAACAATTCATCGAAAAACACCATCTGCATCCAGAAATCGTCGCCTCGCACGGACACACCATTTTTCACCGTCCGCAGGAACGTTATACCCTCCAAATCGGTGACGGACAGGCGCTTGCGGATGAATGCGGCGTGATGGTAATCAACGATTTCCGCACCGAAGACGTTTTAAAAGGCGGTCAGGGCGCACCATTGGTGCCAATTGGCGACAAACTATTGTTTTCCGATTATCCGATTTGCCTCAATATAGGCGGCATCGCCAACGTATCATACGACGTTGACGGTCAACGCATTGCATACGACATCTGCATCGCGAATCAGGCATTAAATTATTTATCAAATCGTTTATCGTTACCGTATGATAAAGATGGATTGATTGCACACAGCGGAACCATTGACAATCAATTGTTAACAACATTGAATTCGCATCCGTTCTATTCACAAAATTATCCTAAATCATTAGGCCGTGAATTCTTCGAGGAGAACATAAAACCATTGCTGGAAAACCGCGACGACATCGCCAACATGATGGCAACATTAGTGGAACATATCGCCATTCAAATCAGCAATTCCACCAATGATGCCGCTGCAAAGACGATGCGCACATCGTCTCTACCATTATTAATCACCGGAGGCGGCGCGAAAAACAAATTCCTCGTAGAACGTATTCAGGCGCACACAAAACACCAAGTCGTCATCCCTTCCAACGACATCATCGATTACAAAGAGGCACTCGTCTTCGCCTTCCTCGGATTGTTACGTAACCTCAACGAAATCAACGTGTTAAAATCGGTGACAGGTGCTGAATCAGATTCATCGTCAGGAAGGATTTTTCATCCTTCTATATAAAAAATGTAGAGACACAAAATTTTGCGTCTCTACATGCAATTTATTATTAACATTATCATTAACTCTTAGCACTGCATACCGCCACAGCAGTTGATCACCTGACCGGTGACATAGCTTGAGAGGTCTGATGCGAGGAATAATGCCACATTGGCAACATCCTCAGGTGTACCGCCTCTTCTCAACGGAATCTTGGTTGCCCAGTCTTTTCTCACCTCTTCAGGAAGTGCGCGTGTCATGTCGCTCTCGATGAAACCTGGAGCGATGCAGTTGGCACGGATGCCACGGCTACCCATTTCCTTAGCGATTGACTTGGCGAGACCAATCAAACCGGCCTTTGATGCTGAATAGTTGGCCTGTCCGGCATTACCTGAAACACCGACAACACTTGCCATATTGATGATGCTACCACCCTTCTGGCGTGCCATGATTGGCAACACGGCGTGGATGTAGTTGAATGCCGACTTCAAGTTCACTGTGAGAACTGCATCCCACTGAGCCTCTGTCATACGAAGCATCAAGCCGTCTTTGGTGATACCTGCGTTGTTCACGAGGATATCGATTCTACCGAAGTCTTCAGCAATCTTAGCGACGGTCTTTTCAACGTCAGCGAAATCAGCTGCGTTTGAGACATAACCCTTCACTGTTGTGCCGAGTTCGCTGAGTTCAGCGACGGTGGCTTTGATGTTGTCTTCATTGATATCGGTAATCGCGATGTTGCAGCCTTCCATGGCATAACGTTTGGCGATTGCCTTTCCGATACCGCGGGCGGCACCGGTAACGATTGCTACTCTATTCTTTAACATATTCGTATGATTTTGCAATTTCTCCTTGACCTAATTTAATAATATTCTCGCATGATTTCTTGAAATCCGCACAACGGGTGGTGTCCTGAAGCATCAGGTAACCCATGATGATGAAACCAACCGCTTCTACTAAACGTCTATGGTGGGTCTCTTTATTGCCCGAAAGGTCAAAAATTTCTTTATATTTTTCTGTCATGGCACGAAGCTTGTCGCGTAATGGCAGTAATTCCTCAGAATATTCGAAGTTATCAAGGTCAGCGATGTACTTGAGGTAAGCGCCGTTGCCAAGGAAACGCGCCGCTGCCACAACCTGAAGTTGCGATGTGCCTTCGTAAATGGTCAAAATACGCGCGTCACGATACAAACGCTCGCATTTGTATTCTTTCATGAAGCCTGAACCACCGTGAATCTGGATGTCGTCGTAAGCGATCTGGTTGGCCCATTCGCTGGCAAACATCTTCAATACTGGTGTCAACATGTCGGCGATCTTCTTGTTTGTCTCAACGTAACGTGCTGTCTCATAAAGCAATGAGCGAGCTGCGTCAGTCTTGGCGCGCATCAAGTCGAGGATGTCCTGGACAGCTACAAACTCTCTGATTTTCTTGCCAAACTGCTCACGCTGGTCGGCGTATTCCTCTGCGTCGCGGACTGCCGCCTCAGCGAGTCCGACTGACTGTGCGCCAACGCCTAAACGTGCTCCGTTCATCAACGACATGACGTATTTGATAAGTCCCATCTTACGGTCACCGACGAGTTTTGCAGGAGCGTTATTGAACACCAACTCTGCTGTAGGTGAACCGTGGATACCCATCTTATTCTCAATTCTTCTGACTGTCACGGCTTTTTCTTTTCTGTCGTAAACGAAAAGTGAAAGACCACGGCCGTCGGTGCTGCCTTCTTCTGAACGTGCAAGCACTAACTTTATGTCAGCGTCACCGTTTGTGATGAAACGTTTCACACCATTGAGTCTCCAGCAGTTTGTCTTCTCATCGAATGTGGCTTTCAGCTGCACTGACTGAAGGTCTGAACCAGCGTCAGGCTCTGTGAGGTCCATTGAGCAAGTGTCGCCTTTGTAGATACGTGGCAAATACTCGTCTTTGATAGCGTCGTCAGCGAATTTGAGGATTGTCTCGGCGCAATCCTGCAAGCCCCAGATGTTGGCGAAACCAGCGTCAGCGCGAGAAACCATCTCAGCTGCCATCACGTAAGGCACGTATGAGAAGTTAAGTCCGTTGTATTTGCGTGGCAAAGCCATTCCGTAAAGACCAGCGTCACGCATAGCCTCGTGGTTCTGCTGTGTGCCCTTTGCGTAAACGATAGCGTTGTCAACGATTTTCGGACCTTCAATATCAACAGCCTCTGCATTCGGGTCGAGAACGTCACCGCAAAGCTCACCGACTATGTCCAACACCTTGTCGTAGTTGTCGATGGCGTCTTCCACGTTCTTCGGTGCCAGTTCGTCGTTCTCAGTGTCCACGAAGTTGTTTTCCTTCATTCTGACTATCTCATCCATCTTAGGATGGTTCAGATAGAAAGCGAGGCTTTTATTATCTTGATAAAAGTTCATTATTTCTTACTATTTGATTTACAATATTTTATCATCTTCGACACAACGTCTGCGGCATCACCTGTGATGACGTAGTCTGCGATAGAATTGATCGGGGCGTGTGGATCGGTATTGATAGAAATGATCAACGCTGACTGTTCCATACCTGAGCGGTGCTGCACCGCGCCAGAGATACCGCAAGCTATATAGACCTTAGGACGCACCGTGACGCCTGTCTGACCGACCTGTCTCTCTGGTTCAGCGAAACCAGCGTCGACAGCGGCACGTGTGGCACCGACTTCGCCTCCGAGAAGACCTGCCAGTTCATGCAAAAGCTTGAAGTTTTCCTTGCAGCCCATGCCGTAACCGCCTGAAACGATGATAGGAGCGCCTTTGATGTCGATTTTCTTCTCCTCAAGCTTACGCTCGATGATTTTCACAGCGAAATCAGCCTCATTCAAAAACTCAGCGGCGTTGAGTTTCACAACAGATGTATCTTTCTGTTTCTCAAACACTTCCACCTTCATGACGCCTTCACGCACTGTGGCCATCTGAGGACGTGCGTCAGGGCAGATGATGGTTGCGATGATGTTACCGCCGAATGCCGGACGGATCTGCATCAGATTGCCGTTCTCGTCGATGTCGAGAGCGGTACAGTCAGCTGTCAGACCGCAGCGGAGATATGACGCCACTCTTGGAGCGAGGTCACGGCCGACCGGTGTGGCTCCGAAGAGTACCGAATACGGCTTCTCACGCTCGATGAGCTTAGTCATCGCACTGAAATGCGGCAATGTCTGATAGAAATTCAGACGCGAATCCTCAAGGACGAAAACGGTGTTCACGCCATGCGTAAACAGCTCGTTTTCAATACCTTTAAGATTGTTGCCGATGACAGCAGCCTCAACTTTTACGTTGAGACGGTCGGCCAGATGACGAGCCTTGGAACAGAGCTCCAAACTCACATCGGCGATCTTGCCGTCGTCTTTTACTTCACAATAAACAATAATGTTATTCATTATTTTGCTTTGATTTCTTCAACAACTTTAATTGCATCGCCCACTGTGACGATCTTTTCTGTCATGTTATCAGGGATAGTGATTTCGAACTCACGCTCGATGTCCATGATAAGCTCGACGATGTCCAAAGAGTCAGCGCCTAATGTTGTGACAAAACCTGCATCTTCTGTAACTAATGATGGTTCGCAATTCAGTTTATTAACGATAATTTCGGTGATTTTTTCTTTTGTTGTCATGGCTATAATTTTTTTAATTTTTATTCTTAAATAATTTTAAATCTTAATTGTTAAATCTTAGAAAATGTGTGATGCAGTGAGGTCTTCGATTAAACCTTTGATACCCTCGTCATCACTGTTGATTGTTATGCTTTCTTTTTTGGTAAGAACGACGTTCTCGATGTTTTTAACCTTTGTAGGAGAGCCTTTCAGACCTAATCTCTCGAAATCAGGATTGATGTCATCAGCTGTCCACATTGGGATTTCGGTGTTTTTTCTCTTAATTACGAGATGAGCGTGGCGTGAGCGGCAGTCATGGGCGTTGCCGTGAACTGTCACGAGGGCTGGAAGCTGAGTCTCCACCACCTCTGTACCATGCTGAAGCACTCTCTTAAGACGAATCTTGTCGGTTGCTGCAGCGATAATCTCATCAGCGTATGTGATCTGTGGCACGCCAAGTTTCTCAGCTGTCTGAGGACCCACCTGTGCGGTGTCGCCGTCGATAGCCTGGCGTCCTGTGAAGACGATGTCGTAATGACCTAACTTCTTGATAGCCATTGCTAAAGCGTAAGATGTTGCCAAGGTATCCGAACCTGCAAAACGCTTGTCGCTGATGACCAAGCCGTTGTCAGCGCCACGGTATAAAGCCTCGCGCACGATTTCATTAGCACGTGGAGGTCCCATGGTGATGACAGTCACTTTGACATCGATGTTTTCCTTCTTAATCATATCACGGCACATCAAAGCCATCTCTAAAGCCTTCATGTCATCAGGATTGAAGATGGCAGGAAGAGCCGCGCGGTTGATGGTGCCGTCGGCATTCATGGCGTCCTTACCAACATTCTTGGTATCAGGCACCTGTTTTGCCAACACAACTATTTGAAATTCTTTCTTCATTATATAAAAACTTATTTTTCTGTTCTTGGAACGAGAGCGAACGAGAGGCTTCCGCTGACGCACTGTTTTCCGGCCACGCTCAGTTTAGCGTCGCAGAAATAGATGTTGGCGCGATGGGCGGTCAAAACAGCGTCCACTTCGATGGTGTCACCAGGAAGAACCTGATTCTTGAAACGCACATTGTTGATGCCTGTGTAGAATGTCAGTTTTCCCGGAAGGTCTTCCTTCATGAGGAGAGCGCACGACTGAGCCATAATCTCGCAGAGGATGACGCCCGGCACCACTGGGTTGCCCGGGAAGTGACCCTGGAGGAAGAACTCATCGCCTCTGACGTGATATTTCGAATGAGCTACATGCTGATCGTCAATATCAATCTCGTCGATGAGCAACATAGGCTCACGGTGCGGTAGATAATTTTTTAATTCTTCTCTTGTCATATCTATATACTTTTCAGTTAATTTCTAAAGTCTAAGGTCTAAAGTCTGCGTAGCGCGACAGCGCCATTATGTCCGCCGAAACCTAATGACTGTGACACCGCGATGGTCAAGTCGGCCTTAACAGCCTTATTTGGCGTGTAGTTGAGGTCGCAAACAGGGTCAGCCTCGTTGAGGTTGATTGTCGGAGGCACCATACCTTTCTGCAATGCCAATGCCGATGCGATGATTTCGATAGCGCCGGCAGCACCGAGAAGGTGTCCTGTCATTGACTTTGTCGAGCTGATGAGAGCTCTGCGTGCCTCGTCCTCACCCATGGCTTTCTTGATAGCCTGTGTCTCCGACGAGTCGTTCAATGCTGTGCCTGTGCCGTGTGCATTGATATAAAGGAAGTCTTTCTTCTCCTGATAACCAGCCTCGTCCAATGCCATCTTGATAGCCTTGGCTGCGTATGTTCCTTCAGGATGTGGTGCTGTGACGTGGTGACCGTCGCAGGTGTTGCCGTAGCCGCAAACCTCAGCGTAGATTGTTGCTCCGCGTTGTTTGGCATGCTCGAGTTCTTCCAAAAGAACGATGCCTGCGCCTTCAGCGATGACGAAGCCTGCGCGACGTTTGTCGAATGGCAGTGATGCCGCATTCGGGTCTTCCGACTTGGTCAAAGCCTTGCAGTTGGCGAAGCCTGCGATTGACAATCTATTAATAGGTGCTTCGGTACCGCCTGCTATGATGCCGTCGGCATAGCCGTCTTTGATGGCACGATAAGCCTCGCCGATGGCGTGAGTACTTGTAGCACAAGCTGTTACGACTGGCAAGCAGACGCCGTGAGCGTTGAAACGAATAGCCACATTACCTGATGCCATGTTAGCGATCATGGTAGGGATCATCAGAGGAGATACCCAGCGTGGACCTTCAGCCTCGAGTTTATGCATCTCGCGCATCATGGTGTCGAATCCGCCGATACCTGAGCCGATGTAAACGCCCAAGCGGTCAGGATCCCAGCCTTCTTCGTTGCCTTTCATTGCCTGGCAAGCTGCTGCCATAGCATAGACAGCGAAAAGGTCGTTACGACGAGTGAAAGCGGTCTCAAGACCATCTTTCTCAGGGTTGAAATCTTTAACTTCAGCTGCCACCTTCACAGGAAGGTCGTCGGTATTGAACTTGGTGATGAAATCGATGCCGCATTTTCCGTTCATGATGCTGTCGAGGAAAGTGTTGACATCATTTCCAACAGGAGAAACAACTCCCATTCCTGTTATAACTACTCTTCTTTTTTCCATTATTCTCAAATTTACCATTTCATAATCATTGCACCAGATACGAGGCCAGCGCCGAATGCGCTGAATGCCAGCATGTCGCCTTCCTTGAGTTTTCCTGCGCGTTTTGTCTCGTCGAGCAGAATAGGGAGGCTGGCCGATGAGGTGTTACCGTATTTCTCGATGTTGGTCGGGAATTTCTCGCTCGGCTGTTTAAGCATCTGTTCAATGTATTTTATAATTCTCAAGTTAGCCTGATGGATGAAATAGGTGTCAATATCATCGGCTTTCAACTTTGTTTCCTTAAGCAGTTCCTGCAAGTCGCTGACGCATGTCGATGTGGCGAATTTGAACACATCCTGGCCGTGCATCACGAGAGGGAGGTTTGTTCTGCCTTTTTCATCGTAAGGGCACCACTGGAGGTCGTGCATTTCATACAGACGATCCCATCCTGGTGAGCCGGTGAAACGTGTAGCGATGATGTTGTCGCCTGGTGTAAGCACTGCAGCGCCGGCACCGGCACCGAACAACACGGCGCAAGTACGGTCGTGCCAGTCGAGCATGTGTGCAGGAGCCTCGGCAGCCACCACCAGCACGTTCTTCACCTTACCTATTTTATAAAAGGCTTCCGCGATGTCGCAAGCATAGATGAAACCAACGCAAGCACCATTAAGGTCGACACATGGACACTTTGCACCAATCTTTTCAAGGATTATACAGCTAAGAGCCGGAGTCACATATTCGTTGACCACGTTTGCGCAAATGATGTAATCCAAATCCTTTGCGTCCATCTTAGCGTCGGCAAGAGCTTTCTTTGCAGCGTCGACAGCGAGATCCAACACGTATTCTGTAGAAAGGACGCGACGTTCCTTGATACCGGTACGTGCAGTAATCCATTCGTCAGATGTGTCAAGAATCTCAGCCAGCATCTGGTTGGTAACCACTTTTGATGGAAGAGAACTTCCTAAGCCTGAAATTTTCATTTAAATTTTATTTAGTTGTTAATTAATTACTCGTTTTCAAACGTCGCAAAAGTACCCTCATAAATCCACTTGGTGAATTTTTGTGACGAATTCCCGCAACATTGTGACGAATTTGGCCTTTTTGTGACGAATCTGGCCATTTTGTGACGAAATTTCGCAATTTTGTGACGAAATAAAAATTTTTGTGATAAAATTTCGACTTTTTGTGACGAAATAAAAATATTTTGTATCTTTGCAGCGTAATAATTACGCCAATGAGTAAAAAATTGCCACATTATCTGATTGAGAAGAACAACCTGATTGTCCAAGTAACCATCTCCGTGCTCTTCGCGATAGCGTTTTTGGCTATATATATTCCTTTATCGGATACCACCACAGCTTGGTTTTCACTAGAAGAAAAAGACAAGTTCATTTATACGGCTTTCTTCATCATTATTTCCACTATCTTCTTGATTTTCAGCAGGATAATGATGTATTACATGTCGAAACGACTAATCAGGTTCACATTCCCCAAGTTCATCTTCTGGACTTTAGGCGAGATTATAGTTATCGGATTGTTCCATGCATATATCTCATTGAGAATCATGCATATCACTGGGCATCCTACCGAACTCATTTTGGGAAAGAGTGTGCTCATCACCTTCATCGCTCTCGGTTTCCCGTTTATCGTCACCGACTTGAGTTTTGCCCTTCTCGACGCGCAACGAGTGCTGAAGATTGCACGAAGAGTGATACAATCGAACCCTAACGGCAACAAGCCAAATACTACCAAAAACACCAACAATGAGGCTCTTGTCACCGATAATCCTGATATCATCAATTTCAACGATTACACTGGAGCCTTGAAGTTCACCGTGAAGTTAGAAAATATCTATTACATTAAGGCAGAAGGCAACTACGTCAACGTGTATTATAATAACAAAGGTGGCATCAGCTCGTTTGTTCTCCGCAACAAGATTCAGGCCATCGAAGACGCTTTCGTAGGCACACCTCTCATGCGCTGTCATCGCACCTACATCGTTAACTCCAACAATATCAAGCTGATACGCAACGATTCTGATGGCTATTACATCGATTTCAACCAAGCAGGCTTGGAATCGGTACCTGTTTCCAACACTTATAGAGAAAAAATTGTAAAAAGATTCACTGAAATCTGATTTTTTTCAAGATTTTTGTAATATATTTGCCATTTTATAGTTATTTTTGTAAATGACAAATATAAGTATATGAATTTAACAAGATTTTTATTGCAAGTACCTGTGGTTGAAACAGTTACAGAAGCCACAGAAATCAGGATGTCTATTTGGGACATGACCGTCCAGGGCGGTTGGATTATGCTTTTGCTGGCCATTGCGTCGGTTATCGCGGTCTACATTTTCGTTGAGAGATTTATCACCATCAACAAGGCGGCGAAAAAAGACGACATGTTCATGGAGACAATCCGTAATTACATGAAAGATGGCAAGTTGAACGATGCCAAGGTGTTATGCCAGAGAACCTCCACCCCGCTTTCGCGCATGATTGAGAAAGGTATCTCGCGCATCGGCAAGCCGTTGAACGACATTCAGACAGCTATCGAAAACGTTGGTAATCTTGAGGTTAGCAATCTCGAGAAAGGCGTGGCACTCCTCGCCATGATATCAGGTGCTGGTCCTATGTTGGGCTTCCTCGGCACCGTTATCGGTATGATTCGCGCTTTCTACGACATGTCGATGGCAGGCAACAATATCGACATCGAGCTTCTCTCGACTGGTATCTACCAGGCTATGGTGACTACAGTGGGCGGTCTTATCGTAGGTATCATCGCCTTCATTTTCTACAATATTCTTGTATCGCAAATCGACAAGGTGGTGAACCTGCTAGAGTCGAAGAGCATTGAGTTTATGGATGTTTTGAACGAACCAGCACAATAAGTCATGGCACTGAAACGCAGAAATCAAAGAAGAGTGGAGTTTAACTCGTCGTCGATGTCCGACCTCGTGTTTCTGCTCCTCATTTTCTTCATGCTGACGTCGACGCTGGTGGCACCTAACGCCATCAAGCTGTTGCTTCCGCAGAGCAGCAGCCGCACCATGGCGAAGCAGACCGTCACCGTTTACATCAACGAGAAGATGAATTATTATGTTGGAGAGCGTCAGGTGAGCGAGAATCAGCTGAAACCTGAGATTTTGCTGGCACTGGGCGGCACAACCGAAGGCACCGTGGTGGTACGTTCCGACAAGAGCGTGCCGGTGCAGTATGTCGTCAACGTGATTGACGCTGTGAACAACATCAACAACGAAACTCATCAGAACCATAAGGTTTTGCTGGCAACATCAGCTAAAAAATGACAACGAAAAACAGAAATAAGACAATCGCGATAGCTGTCACCGTGGCGGTGCATGCCATTGTTGTGGCGCTTCTGTTGATCATGGCACTGACGACACCGTTGCCGTTGCCAGGTGAGGCAGGCGTTGAGGTGAATCTCGGCATGTATAACCAAGGCATGGGCGTGAAACAGCAGCCTAAGCCAAAAGAAGTGGTCGAGACACCCAAGCCGCAGCCTAAACCCGTTGAAGAACAGACAGTTACACAAGACACGGAAGAAGCTCCGGCTATCGAGACGCCTAAGCCAAAGAAAAAGGAAAAGCCAAAAGTCAATGAGAGAGCGTTGTTCAAGCCATCGAAGACACAGGAGCAGCCTTCTTCGGAAGGAAACACTGAGACTCCGGGCGACCAAGGAAATCCTAACGGAAGCCAAGATGCGAGCAGCTACGAGGGACAAGGCGGCAGCGGAGGCGGTCCGTCGTACAGCCTTGGCGGAAGAGGCGCTAAACACATATCTTCACCAAACAGAGACGATGTCGATGAAGAAGGCACCATTGTGGTCGACATCTGGGTTGACCGCGACGGCAGGGTTCAGCGCGTGCAGATAGGCAAAGGAACGACAATTCCGAACGCAAGGATGCAGGATATGGCAAAACAGGCGGCATTATCGTCGATATTCCTGCCCGACAAAGACGCGGCTGAGCTACAAAAAGGAACAATAACTTATAAATTTATTATAAGACAATGAATTACGCTGATACTACAAATTGGATGTTTAACAAATTTCCAATGTATCAAAAACTCGGGGCGGCGGCATATAAGCCAGACCTCGGTAACATTGTGGAACTCCTTGATTTTCTAGGCAATCCACAGAACAATTTTAAGACAGTGCATGTGGCTGGCACCAATGGTAAAGGTACGGTGTCGCATACACTTGCATCAATTTTTCAGGAATGCGGCTACAAAACAGGCTTGTACACCTCCCCTCACCTGCGCGACTTCCGCGAACGCATACGCATCAACGGACAGGTGATTCCTGAGCAGAATGTCATTGATTTTATCGGCAATAACAAGAAGAAGTTCGAGGAGATGCAACTCTCGTTCTTCGAGATGGCTACAGGCATGGCTTTCGACTACTTCGCGAAAGAAAAAGTCGACATCGCCATCATAGAGGTGGGACTCGGCGGACGACTCGACTCGACCAACGTCATAAAACCTGAACTTAGCGTAATCACTAATATTTCCTTGGATCACGTAGCGATGCTCGGTAATACTCTGGCTGAGATTGCAGCCGAAAAAGCAGGCATCATCAAGCCAAACACACCAGTGGTTATCGGTGAGACGCAGACGGAGACGAAAGACGTGTTCATCAACAAGGCAAAGGAATGCAACGCGCCTATTTTCTTCGCCGACCAGATAGTTGATTGCGATAAAATACATATCGAATCGCTTGATTATCAAAAGTTTGATATCTGGAAAGACAATGAATTGTATATTGAGGCGGTAGAGTTCCCGCTTCTCGGATATTATCAGAAAAAGAACCTCGCCACAGTGATTTGCGCCATCGAGCAGCTCAAAGACAAGTTCAATATCGAGAAGAAAGACATAGTCAACGGATTGGAATATGTGGTGAAAAACACCAACCTGATGGGAAGATGGCAGATTTTAGGCCGTCAGCCGCTGGTGATTGCCGACACAGGACACAACGTAGGTGGTGTAAAAGAGATTGTGATGCAGCTTAGCGACATGAGTTTCAGAAAGTTACATTTTGTTTTAGGCTGTGTAAACGATAAAGACATAGACGGAATTTTGCATCTGTTGCCACATTACGCCGACTATTATTTCTGCAAAGCCGACCTTCCACGCGGTCTGGATGCCAACATTTTGGCGGCAAAAGCAGCAGAGGCAGGACTTCGCGGAACAGTTTACGAATCGGTGCAACAGGCATATAATTCAGCATTAAACAACGCTCATTTCGACGATGTTGTCTTCGTTGGAGGAAGCAATTTCACAGTAGCGGAAATCATTTGATAGTTAATCAGTTATTCAGTTAAAAGTTTTGAAGGTTGGAAAATTAATATTGATTTTGCTCGTGGTTTTAGGATTAACGGGCTGTTCCGTCAGGAGATATGTTCCTGAGGGAAAATCGATATTAATTGAAAACAGAATCATCAACGACTCGCTGAAATACAACCTCCAAAGGTCGGAGATTTCTAAAAATATCGTTCAAAAGCCTAACAAAAACCTGTTAGGAATGCTTCCACGTGTGTGGATTTACTATAAAACGCTCAACAAAGAGAGTAAATTCTACAAATGGATCAACAGGAATTTGGGTGTGGAACCTGTTTATTACAGCAGCGTTTTGACCGCCGATTCAAAGAAACAGATTGAGTATTATCTCAACAACACCGGCTATTTCAAATCGAAAGTCGTGGCGACAAAGAAAGAGAGGCGAAAGAGAGCCAGGGTGGTTTATGAGATAACCCCTACAACACCTTATAAGATAAGGAATATCGACCAGAAGATTTACGATGGTGATGTAGCCGCGGAAATCAAGAAGATAGAAGACGATTTAATTGTCAAAAGCGGCGACAATTACAACGTTTATACTATGGACAAGGAGCGCGACCTGATTACCAACCATCTCAGGGATAACGGCTATTTCTTCTTCATCAAGAATAATATCTTTTATGAAATTGACACTAATCTGAGAGAGAGAAAGGCTGACGTGACGCTTCGCATCGACGGCACAAATCACGATAAGTATTTGATTAACAAGGTCTTCATTTATCCTGACTTCAATATCAAGAATGCCAACACAACGATAAACGACACCGTTCCTTTATTATTCAAGGTTTATAAAAAAGACCCTGAACACCGTTTTGATTTCATTTACGGCAAGAACCCGAAGGTGCATCTGAGGACTTTCAACCAGATCATTCAGATACATCCTGGCGACGAGTTCAGCCAGAAAAAAGTCAGTCAGACCTACAGGGCACTGGGAAGTCTTAAGTTATACACACTCAACAACATAAGCTTCGATACCATATCAAGCGGCAACGACTCGATAAAGCTGTTGAATTGCAACATCACGCTGCAAAAAGGCAAGATTCACCATTACAACATTCAGGTTGAAGGTACTAACTCGGGCGGCGACCTTGGAACGTTGGGAAGTTTCTCATACAGAAACAACAATATTTTCAGGGGTTCGGAGGTGTTGCGAATCACTTTGAGAGGCGGTTTTCAGGCACAAAGAGTGGCAAATTTCGTGGTTGACGAAGGACTTTTCAACACCAAGGAGTTCGGCGTTGAGGCGAGTATCATGTTCCCTCGATTCCTCAGTCCTATCAAGCTGCACCGCTTTGTCATTGAATATCAGCCGAGGACATTGCTGTCGACGGGTTACAACATACAAATCAGGCCGTTGTACACAAGGCAAACCATGTTGGCATCGTTCGGTTACAACTGGAGAACGACCAACACCATTGAGCATTACCTCACCCCTATCAACCTCAACACGGTTAAGGTTTTGCCGTCGCCTTTGTTTAAGGAGCTGCTCGATGCCGAGACAAATCAGCGAATCAAAGAACAGTATACCGACCACTTGATTTTCGGTTTGAGCTATGCGTTTATCTTCAGCAACCAAAGCATCAAGAAAAACAACTTCGTGTATTTCAAGGCTGATATTGAGACATCAGGAAACCTTTTGTCGTTGTTCAACAACACCTCGCTGATTACCGAAGCCGACAACTACTACGAAATCGTCGGAATTCGTTATGCTCAATATGTGAGATACCAGCTCGACTTTAGGTTTTATCATTATTTCAGAAACTCGACCATGGTCGCGATGCGAATCTTCTACGGCCACGGTATCTCATACGGAAACTCCAACGACATGCCTTTTGAAAAGAGTTTCTATGCCGGAGGTACCAACGGAATGCGCGGATGGCAGTTCAGGACGCTCGGTCCGGGCGAGTTCAACAACGAAAACAACTACGACATGGAGCATATCGGCGATTTGCAGCTCGAGTATAATCTGGAATACAGATTTCCACTGTATAACATGATAAAGGGCGCAATCTTCACCGATATGGGAAATATCTGGACTTTAAGCAACAACGAGTCATTCCCGGGTGGTCAGTTTAAGTTCGATAAATTCTACAAACAGATAGCTGTCGACGCCGGTCTTGGTATACGTTTGGACTTCTCGTTGTTCCTCATCCGTGTCGACATGGCGGTGCCGATGTGCGACCCGTCGTACGACGAGGCGCATCGCTGGAGAGTCGGAAAGTTGCAATGGAGTAACTTTGTTTGGAATTTTGGTATCGGTTATCCATTCTAACATGACTCGGCAGGAATTGTATCAGCTTTTCAACAGGTCGTTCGGCTTTGTTCCCACCGAAGGACAGAAGACGGTGATGTTTCATCTTGCCGCATTTTTGCTTTCCGAGAAGAAAAATCCCACATATTTACTGCAAGGATATGCCGGAACGGGCAAGACCACGCTCGTGACCACCTTGGTGGAGACGCTTCCAAAGATCGGGATGCGCTACCAGCTGATGGCGCCGACAGGACGAGCCGCGAAGGTACTGAGCGGCTATACTGGGAAGACTGCTTCGACAATACACAGAAAAATATACCGTTTCCAGCAGTTCGCCGACGGCTCGTTCAGGATGACGAGAGCCGAAAACAAGTCGAAAAACACAGTTTTCATAGTCGACGAATGCTCAATGATTTCTGACGATTACGCCAACGGACGCTCGTTGCTCGACGACCTGATAAACTACGTGTTCAGCGGTGAAAACTGCAGATTGCTTTTGATTGGCGACAACGCTCAGCTGCCGCCGGTAGGATTGGAAAACAGTCCGGCGAACGACATCAACGTATTGAAAAACAGTTTCAGTTTGACGGTGGCGTCATACGAACTGACCGAAGTGATGAGACAGGAAGAGGAATCGGGGATTTTGTGGAATGCGACAAATATAAGAAAAATCATAGGTGAAATGCCCGTAGAGACGCGATTAATCACGTCTGCACAATTGCCATTATTTACTGTTAGCGGCTTTTCAGACGTGCATCGCATTGAGCCTCAAGAATTTGAGGAATTGTTGTGGCAGAATTTCAATGGGAAAAACACCAACGATGCCGTAATAATTTGTCGCAGCAATAATCGTGCCAATATGTACAATCAGGCCATCAGGGCAAGGATTTTGCAGGAAGAGGGCGAGATTTCGACCGGCGACAAACTCATGGTGGTGAAAAACAACTATTTCTGGACCGATGAGAACCAGAAAATCAGTTTTATTGCCAATGGCGACATGATTGAGCTGATGCGCATCAACAACACCGAGGAGATGTACGGTTTTCATTTCGCCGATGTCGACATCCAACTCATTGATTATCAAGATGAACCAAACCTTTCGGTAAAGATATTGCTAGAAACGCTGACGAGCGACTCCCCTGCCCTCACGCAGGAAGAATCGGAAAGGTTGTACAAAGCCGTTGAAGAAGATTACATGGACATTCCAAACCGTCGCGACAGATACAAAGAAATGCGTAAAAACCCGTATTTCAACGCGTTGCAGGTAAAGTTCGGCTATGCCCTCACCTGCCATAAAACCCAGGGCGGACAGTGGCCGAATGTTTTTATTGATGCACCTTATATAAAAGAAGACGAGTCATTGCAGACCAGCGACTTGCGCTGGTTTTATACTGCAGTGACTCGTGCTCAAAAACAATTGTTCTTTGTAAATTTCAAAGACGATTATTTCGTGAATTTATGATTCTTTCCCGGGAAGTATGCCATATCGCCGAGTTCTTCCTCGATTCGCATCAACTGGTTGTATTTGCAGATACGGTCGGTACGTGATGCCGAGCCGGTCTTGATTTCGCCAGTGTTCAATGCGACTGCGAGGTCAGCGATGGTGGTGTCTTCGGTCTCGCCAGAGCGGTGACTCATGACGGCTGTGTACTGGTTGCGATAAGCCAGGTTGACAGCGGCGATGGTCTCTGACAGCGAACCTATCTGGTTGACTTTCACCAAGATAGAGTTAGCAACGTTCTTATCAATACCCATCTTGAGGCGCTCCACGTTGGTCACGAAGAGGTCGTCGCCGACGAGCTGAATCTTGCTGCCCATAGTGTCGGTCATGAGTTTCCAGCCGTCCCAATCGTCTTCGGCCATACCGTCTTCGATAGAGATGATAGGATATTTCTTCACCCAGTTGTTCCAGAATTCAACCATCTCTTTTGCGTTCAGCTTCTCGCCTGTTGATTTGTGCAGGTGATAAACTTTCTCTTCAGGCAGATAATATTCTGATGAAGCGGCATCGAGAGCGATAAACACGTCTTCGCCCGGACGGTAGCCGGCTTTCTCAATAGCTTTGAGGATCACCTCGATACCTTCGTCGTTTGACTTGAGGTTAGGTGCGAAACCGCCTTCGTCGCCGACGTTTGTCGAATAACCGGCAGCTTTGAGTACGCTCTTGAGGTTATGGAAGATTTCAGAACCCATCTGGATAGCCTGATGGAATGACTTAGCGCCAACCGGCATAATCATAAACTCCTGGAAATCAACGCTATTATCGGCATGTGAACCACCATTGAGGATGTTCATCATAGGGATTGGCAATGTGTTTGCGCTGACGCCGCCGATGTAACGGTAAAGAGGCTGGTCGGTGTAGATAGCACCTGCTTTTGCGCAAGCCAGTGACACGCCGAGGATGGCGTTGGCACCGAAGTTGCCTTTATTCTTTGTGCCGTCGAGTTCAATCATCTTGGCATCGATAGCGTTCTGGTCGGTCACTTCGTAGCCGACGATAGCCTTTGCGATCTCGTTGTTAACGTGGTCAACAGCTTTATACACGCTTTTGCCCATGAACTTTGATTTGTCGCCGTCGCGAAGCTCCACAGCCTCGTGAACACCTGTCGAAGCGCCTGATGGCACTGCTGCACGACCGAGGATACCGTCTTCGGTGATGACATCGACTTCTACTGTAGGATTGCCGCGAGAATCTAAAATCTGGCGTGCGTGAATCTTTTCTATTCTACTCATTTTACTTATTTTTTAAAACCTAATTAATCAAGCTACAAAATTACAATATTTTTCTAAAATAGAATCTTATTTTTTAATAAAAAAAGATAAGGAACCCATCCCTTATCTTTTTAAACATAATTATAACCTAATATTTCTTACTCGTGAACAAGACGTACTGAGAATCCTTTGTACTTGTCGTTTGTGTCGTAGATATATGGACGATAGGTTGTGTAATAGATGTTGCAAGCGTGCTCTGGATTACCCAGGTCGCACTGTGACCAGTAGTGTCCTTCCTCGTTGACGTTATAAAATCCAAGTTTACCGTCTTTCACGATGCGCTGTCCGCCAGCTGGCAAGAACACTGCTCCGGCAGCTTCCATCAAATTCCAATCATCTACTGAGTAAATATTATCTGTATAGTTGCCATCATTGTTGTTTGTGGTGTAGTTTATGCTAGCTTTAGTTGGCAAAGCGACGCCATCCGGATGGTTATACACATCTGGGAACAAAATCAGTCCGTTGATTCTGTCGCCCTTTGGAGTGTCGATTCTTGCTCTTGCGTAACGAGCGTTATACACATCGTTGAGTTTTGATGCATTGCGTGTAAACATCACATATTCCCATTCGAAGCATTTAGGAGCGTGCCAGTTGTAACCTTCGGCGTTCGGGAAGTTCTTGCCCCAATCGACGTAATCGGCATAGTCTTTGTTTCTTGTCGACACGTTGTTCGGGTTATCGCCTGTACCCCAACCAAAACGGTCACGGTTGACGTTTTCGCCATCACCAGTCTGTTCGGCTGTGTTTGGCAACAAATCATATTGATGGTCAGCGAACTTCCAATATGGTGTTTCAACGTTTTTTGCGATATACTGAACGTTACCTGTAGCGAAGATAACGCGTTTTGTTCCATTCATTGAGAATTTGCCGTCGGATACTGTTTCAGTATTGACAGTAATCTTATAGCCGTATGTAACATAATCATTATTATAAACGGCACCCATAGCAGGGCGTTTGCCCACATAGCGATAATCGGCAGAGAATGCTGTTCCTTCAGTGCCTTCGTCCATATCATCTTGAGGAAGAAGGATAGCCCAGCGTTCGCCTGAACCCGGTTTTAGTTTGATGACACCGCCATCTACCATGCTGCTTCTAAACATCACATTTGTGAAATTGATATCCACCTTATTATTCAATCCGCTGAGGCATGTAGGTTCTTCGGCTGATGTCGTGGTGACATCAAACATCACCAAAGCGCATTTGTTAAGCAGAAAAGCCGTGTATTTGCTGCAACCTTCCGAGAAATCTTCGTTTGTAATACCGAAAGAAATGACAGGCAGTCTTTCGGTCTGGTCGTCGATACGCACCGAGCATGATGTCGATTCACCGACTGTAAGATTATTGGTTGTTCTTACATTTCCGAGGAAATAGAAATGAAGAGGTTCGCCTTCTACAGCACCTTGGATATCGCCGGAGAAGCATTCGCCGTTATGTGCGAGTGTTCCGACAAATTTACCATTACTTACAGCGTAAATAACATCGTATTTTTCAAATCCGACCTGACCTGTTGCTGTGTTAACATTGACTTTTGAGTCATTATTTACAGTGAGGGTGATATATGTGACATTACCTTTTGCAGGAACTATTTGGAAATCTTTTTTCTTGCATTGGTTGAAAGTCATCAACATTGACAGCGCTATTAAGAAAATGCTAATCTTTTTCATAATCAGTCCTCCTTCTTTTTAAAGCAAACGTAGCTGGCGCCGGCGATAGTCATTATTAATAATCCACTGCCGAGTGGAGATTCGTTTTGTCCAGTATTTTGACCGAAATTGGTTCCATAGTTTTGTCCGAAGGTTTGGTTGTTGACGTCGCCGCTGAATATTGAGCGGCCTTTGTATTCGTCGGAATTTGTCGAGTTGAAAAATCCGTCCGAGCCGTTTTGTCCGTTTATTGTTGTTGGCAACAGCAGCGAGGCTACCATTGCCGCGGCCATAATGAAGGCCTTTGTGTTTTTAGAGAACGTTTTCATTGTTATGTTGAATCTAATGATCTGCTTTTTAAACGGCTGCAAAAGTATCTCATTAATATATAATAAGGTGTTAAAAAACTCACAATGGTGTTAAAAAACAAAAAAAGAGGTGTTAAAATTGTGACAATTTTAACACCTGGAGGCAATTTTAATTATTTTATAATAATGCAAAAACATAAAAAATAGAGACGTTTCAGAAACGTCTCTACTAAGGTCTATTGTCTAACGACTAAAGACTATTATTCAGCCTTTGGAGCTTCTTCTGCTGCTGGAGCCTCGACTGCTGGAGCCTCGACTTTTTTCTTGCCACCACGACGTGTTGTCTTGGTTGCTTTTGCAGCTTTCTTACCATTGGTGTAGACTTCGTTATAGTCGACCAACTCCATCATGCACATATCTGCGCTGTCGCCTGCACGTAAACCGAGTTTGATAATACGTGTGTAGCCACCTGGACGGTTAGCGACCTTCTGGCTCACCTCGCGGAAGAGTTCAGTCACAGCGTATTTGTTCTGGAGCTGTGAGAAAACGATACGACGTGAATTCGTTGAGTCGTCTTTGGAACGGGTGATCATTGGTTCGACGTAGAGGCGCAAAGCCTTTGCCTTAGCTGTTGTGGTGATAATGCGTTTCTCAAGGATCAATGATGATGCCATGTTAGCGAGCATTGACTCACGGTGAGCAGCTTTTCTTCCTAAATGATTGATTTTCTTATTGTGTCTCATCTCTATTATTCCTTATCTAATTTATATTTACTGATATTCATTCCAAATTCGAGTCCCTTGCTTCTGACCAATTCTTCGAGTTCTGTAAGTGACTTCTTACCGAAGTTACGGAACTTGAGCAGGTCGGCTTTGTTAAGGGCGACGAGTTCACCGATTGTTTCGACTTCGGCTGCTTTGAGGCAGTTCAGAGCGCGAACTGAAAGATCCATGTCGACGAGTTTGGTCTTCAGAAGCTGACGGATATGCAAAGAGCCTTCGTCAAAGTCTTCCGACACTGTCTTCTGTTCATCCATCAGGGTGATGCGTTCGTCTGAGAACAGCATGAGGTGATAGATGAGGATCTTAGCAGCTTCCGTCATTGCATCCTTCGGATTGATAGAGCCATCTGTTTCGATGTCAAGGATAAGCTTTTCGTAGTCGGTCTTTTGTTCGACACGATAGTTATCAACCTTGAAGCTGACGTTTCTGATAGGTGTATGGATTGAATCGATTGCGATGGTGTTGACAGGGGCATTGAGAACTTTGTTCTCGTCGGCGTTGACATAACCTCTACCTTTGTTGATAGTCATGTCGATAGTCAACTTCACCGATGGGTCCATGTGGCAGATAACGAGTTCAGGGTTCAGCACTTGGAATACTGACAAGAACTTGTTGATATCGCCGGCGACGAATTCTTCCTGTCCACCGATGACGACGGTGACTTTCTCGAATGTCTCACCCGGGATTTGTTGTTTGAAACGAACTTGCTTGAATTTCAACACGATATCGGTGAGGTCTTCAATGACGCCAGGAATTGGAGCCATTTCATGTTCCACGCCTTCAATGCGGATTGAAGTGATGGCGAAGCCTTCGAGCGATGAGAGGAGAACTCTTCTCAAGGCATTACCGATTGTCATGCCGTAGCCAGGTTCGAGTGGGCGAAATTCGAAGACACCGTGTTTGTCTGTCGATTCTACCATGACGACCTTATCAGGTCTTTGAAATGCTAATATTGCCATAATATCAGTTTATATTCGATTATTTAGAATACAACTCAACGATCAGTTGTTCATTGATGGTTTCAGGAATATCCTCGCGGTTAGGATAGCTCATGAACTTTCCTGTGAGGGTTGCTGAATCCCATTCTAACCATGGGAAGCTGTTTGTGTGGCCTTCCACTGCGTTCGTGATAACTTCCAAGCTCTTTGATTTCTCGCGCACTGCTACGATGTCGCCTGGTTTCAGCATTGCTGAAGGGATGTTCATCACCTTGCCGTTCACTGTGATGTGACGGTGGCTGACGAGCTGGCGGGCAGCGTCACGTGTAGGAGCGATACCGAGACGGTACACTGTGTTGTCCAAACGTGATTCGATGAGCTGGAGGAGGATTTCACCGGTGATACCCTTCTTCTTCGAAGCTTTCTCGAAGGTGTTGCGGAACTGACGTTCGAGGATACCGTAGGTGTATTTTGCCTTCTGTTTTTCTTGCAACTGCATGCCGTATTCAGAAACTTTCTTACGTTTCTTTGCAGCACCATGTTGTCCCGGAGGGAAATTTCTCTTTTCGTAGTACTTGTCTGAGCCGTAGATTGGTTCACCAAACTTACGAGCGATTTTTGTTTTAGGACCTGTATATCTTGCCATAACTTTTACTTTTTAAAATGTTAAACAAAAAATTACACTCTTCTGCGTTTTGGTGGACGGCAACCGTTGTGCGGTATTGGAGTGACGTCGACGATTTCTGTCACTTCTACGCCTGATGAGTGGATAGCGCGGATAGCTGATTCACGACCTGCGCCTGGTCCCTTAACGAAAACTTTAACTTTACGTAATCCCAAGTCATACGCTGTCTTTGAGCATTCTTCTGCTGCCATCTGAGCTGCGTAAGGAGTGTTCTTCTTTGAACCCTTGAAGCCCATCTTTCCGGCTGATGCCCAAGATATGACTTGTCCTTCATTGTTTGCTAATGAAATGATGATGTTATTGAAAGAAGCTTTGATAAAAGCCTTACCGGTAGCTTCGATCTTCACAACACGTTTCTTAACAGATTTTGTGTTTTTTGCCATTTTTTTACTTAACTTTTTTAATGGTATTAAATATGATCCAGCCCTAATTGGCTATTGGCTGTTGGCTATTGGCTGTTGGCTATCAACCTAATAAAGGCTAACGGCTAATGGCTAATGGCCAAAGGCTAATGGTTACTTAGTGGCTTTCTTCTTGTTAGCAACGGTCTTCTTACGACCTTTACGTGTACGAGCGTTGTTCTTTGTGCTCTGACCACGAAGTGGTAATCCGAGACGGTGACGGATTCCTCTGTAGCAACCGATATCCATCAAACGTTTGATGTTGATCTGGATCTCGCTGCGGAGTTCACCTTCTGTCTTGTAATTGTCGGCGATGATGTTACGGATTGCGTTCTGTTCATCATCGGTCCAGTCCTGGACTTTCTTATCAGCTGGGACGTTAGCCTGTGCAAGGATAGCTTTAGCAGCTGAACGGCCGATACCGTAAATGTAGGTTAAAGATATTTGACCTTGTTTGTTGTTCGGGATATCTACACCAGCAATTCTAGCCATAGTTTATCTGTTTTTTATTTTAATTAACCCTGACGTTGTTTTTCTTTAGGGTTCTTTTTGTTAATAACATACAATTTACCTTTACGACGCACTATTTTGCAATCGTCTGATCTCTTCTTGATAGATGCTCTTACTTTCATTTTATATATCTTTTTTATTTTTTTCGAAGCATTTATTTTTAGCGCGCAAAAATACAAAATTTTGCGTTACCTTTTACATTTTGGTGCAAATTTTTATTTGTACCTGAAAGTTATACGACCTTTTGTCAAATCGTAAGGCGACATTTCGAGTTTTACTTTGTCTCCAGGAAGAATTTTTATGTAATGCATACGCATTTTTCCGGAGATGTGCGCAATGATTTGCAGACCGTTCTCCAATTCGACCCGGAACATTGCATTACCGAGTGATTCAGTTACTGTACCGTCTTGTTCTATCGACAATTGTTTTGCCATATTTCTTTCTTTTTATTGGTTATTTTCTACTGCTTCTGCCCATTCAAAACTCGATAATATTTCGGCTTTGCCGTGGCGTACCGCGATATCGTGTTCGAAGTGAGCGGCTGGTTTTCTGTCACGTGTGGTGATAGTCCAACCGTCACGTTCCTGCACGATTTCTTTTTTTCCGAGCGTTATCATCGGTTCGATGGCGAGAACCATGCCTTCCGACAGCTTGGTGCCTGTTCCGCGTTTGCCGTAGTTTGGCACCTGAGGGTCTTCGTGCATTTTGCGTCCGACGCCATGTCCGACGAGCTCGCGAACGACGCCGTAACCGAATTGTTCGACGTGGCTTTGCACTGCGTAGCCGATGTCGCCGATGCGGTTGCCTGCCACCGCTGCCTCGATGCCTTTGTAGAGCGATTCCTTCGTGCGTTTGAGCAGAAGTTTCACATCTTCCGACACCTCGCCGCAGCAGAAGGTGTAAGCCGAGTCGCCGACGTAGCCGTTGAGTACCGTGCCACAGTCGATTGAGACGATGTCACCGTCGCGAAGCTCGTAGTTGCCCGGTATACCGTGAACCACCTGTTCGTTGACGGAGATGCATAAACTTCCGGGAAATCCTTCGTAGCCCTTAAAAGCAGGAGTTGCGCCATGGTCTCTGATAAACTCTTCGGCGAGCTTGTCGAGGTCGATGGTACGGACTCCCGGACGTATATGCTTTCCTACTTCGCCGAGGGTCATACCCACGAGCAAAGCAGCTTGTCTCAGCAATTCAATTTCGTTATCTGTTCTGAAATGAATCATTTTCTATAGAAATTACATCCTACCTACGCGGCCTTTGATACGACCTGACTTGGTGAGACCGTCATAATGACGCATAAGAAGATGACTTTCAATCTGTTGCAAAGTGTCTAACACCACACCGACAAGGATCAGCAATGATGTTCCGCCGTAAAACTGCGCGAACTGCTGGTTGACGCCCATGATAGCGACGAGTGACGGCATGATAGCCACGACGCCGAGGAACAACGATCCTGGGAAGGTTATTCTTGACATGATGGTATCGATGTAGTCTTTGGTCTGCTTGCCAGGCTTCACACCAGGGATAAAACCACCGTTCTTCTTGATATCTTCAGCCATCTGTGTCGGGTTGATCGTCACAGCAGTGTAGAAGTATGTGAAGAGAACGATGAGGATAAAGAACACGAAGTTGTACCAGAAGCCGTTCATGTTGGTCATAGCTCTCATGAATCCGCTCAAGCTCTCAGCGTGTGAGTAACCGATGATTGTGATAGGCACAAACATGATTGCCTGGGCGAAGATGATAGGCATAACACCGGCGGCGTTCACTTTCAATGGAATGTACTGACGCACTCCGCCGTACTGTTTGTTACCGACAACGCGTTTCGCATACTGTACCGGAATCTTGCGGGTACCTTGCACGAGAAGGATTGTCATGATGATAACGAGTACGAGGAATACGATTTCCAGCAAGAAGAAGATCGGGCCACCAACGCCTTCGGTGAAGCGTGATGCAACCTCAGCGAACAATGCGAATGGGAGACGAGCGATGATACCAATCATAATGATGAGTGAGATACCATTGCCGATGCCCTTATCGGTGATACGTTCGCCAAGCCACATGATGAACAATGTTCCTGCAATGAGGATTATCACTGAGGAAATCCAGAAGAACAATGTAGGGGCTGCGCCGTTGAACGGGTAGATGGCTGTAGCAGGGAGCTGGGCTCTGAGGTTAGCGATGTAACCTGGAGCCTGCACTGCCACGATGAGTACCGTAAGGTAACGTGTGATCTGGTTGATCTTGCGATGGCCGCTCTCGCCTTCCTTCTGCAAACGCTGGAAGTAAGGGATAGCCATTCCGAGCAACTGGATGATAATACTGGCGGTGATGTAAGGCATGATACCGAGTGCGAACACTGAAGCGTTAGCGAAAGCACCGCCTGAGAACATATTCAACAAACCAAGGAGACCAGAACTGCTTTGGTTTTTCAACGCGGCAAGCTCATTAGGGTCAACACCGGGGAGAACCACGTATGATCCGAAACGGTAGATCAAGATGATCAACAGCGTGTAGAGGATGCGTTTGCGAAGTTCCTCGATTTTGAAGATATTCTGGATGTTCTCTCTAAGTCTCTTGTTCATCCACATAAGACCTGCGATGACGAGACACACCAAAATAACTATTAATAACTCCTTCATATCTCTTTAGTTTAATTGATTAAATTTTCTCAATAGTACCACCAGCCTTTGTGATAGCCTCTTCAGCGCCTTTCGACCATGCGTTGGCTTTCACGTTGACTGCTGCTGTCAATTCACCGTTTCCGAGAATTTTAACAAGTTCATATTTTCCGACGAAACCGTTTTCTTTCAACAGTTCTGGGGTAATGTCTGTGATACCGCTGTTAGCGAAGTCCTGGAGAACCTCAACGTTGACTGCGCGATATTCCACGCGGTTGATGTTCTTGAATCCGTACTTAGGGACGAGACGTGCGAGAGGCATCTGGCCGCCTTCGAAACCAATCTTATGAGTGTTTCCTGAGCGTGAGCCTGCACCTTTATGACCGCGTGTAGATGTTCCACCGTAGCCTGAGCCTTGTCCACGACCGATTCTCTTGCGGTCTTTGACAGAACCTTGTGCCGGTTTAAGATTACTAAGATCCATAACTATTTTTTAAATTTCTTAGTTTAACAATTAGATTTCTTCAATATTGAGAAGGTGTTTCACTTTCTCGACCATGCCTGCGACAGCAGGGTTGTCGATGTCGACTTCCACTGACTGATGCATCTTTCTGAGGTTCAAGCACTTAAGAGTGTCTTTCTGATCCTGTGGTCTGCCGATGCCACTTCTAATCTGAGTTATTCTTACTTTTTTCATTTGTCAAAATTTTTAAGATTATCCGTTAAACACCGTATCCAAATCCACGCCTCTCATCTGGGCTACTGTGCGCGCGTCGCGCATTTGTGACAATGCTGCGAATGTAGCTTTCACCACTGAGTGAGGGTTTGATGAACCTTTTGATTTTGCGAGAACGTTTTTCACGCCGACGCTTTCAAGAACAGCACGCATTGCACCGCCTGCGATAACACCGGTACCAGGGGTAGCTGGTTGGATGTAAACGTATGCACCGCAATATTTTCCGTATTGTTCGTGAGGGAGAGTACCGTTGATGACCGGAACCTTGATGAGGTTCTTCTTTGCATCTTCAGTGCCTTTTTGAACAGCGGCTTGAACTTCCTTAGCTTTACCGAGGCCGTAACCTACGACGCCGTTTTCATTGCCGACGACGACGAGGGCTGCGAAGGTAAATGCGCGTCCACCTTTGGTGACCTTAGTCACGCGGCCGACGTGGACCAGACGTTCTTTCAACTCGATTTCCGAAGTTTTCACTTTTTTTACGTTGACTTCTGCCATAGTTTTTAGAATTTTAATCCTCCATTACGAGCGCCGTCTGCTAAAGACTTAACTCTTCCGTGATACAAATAACCGTTACGATCGAACACGACTGTCTCGATGCCAGCTGCCTTTGCCTTTTCAGCGATGAGGTTGCCGACTTTAGCTGCCTTCTCGATCTTTGTAATCTTTTCTTCTTCGATTCCGTTTTCGCATGAGCTTGCAGCAACTAATGTTCTGCCTGCTTCATCGTCGATAAGCTGGACGTAGATCTGCTTGTTGCTTCTAAAGACAGACATTCTTGGGCGTGTCGCTGTGCCGCTGACGACTTTACGAACGCGTCTCTTGATGTTTAATCTTCTTTCAATCTTCTTATTCATCTTTCTTCAATTTTAAAAATTAAACATTATTTACCTGCTGCCTTACCTGCCTTACGACGGAGCACTTCACCTTCAAACTTGATACCCTTGCCCTTGTAAGGTTCAGGTTTACGGTATGAACGGATCTTTGCTGCGACCTGGCCGAGCAACTGCTTATCATATGAACGCAACTTGAGGATAGGGTTCTTACCTCTTTCGTTGATGGTCTCGCATGTGATCTCATCAGGCATGACGAAAATCATGTTGTGTGAGAAACCGAGTGAGAGTTCAAGTTGTTTGCCGTTGGCTTTAGCTTCAGCTTTGTAGCCGACGCCGACAAATTCCTGAACTGTCTCGAAACCTTCTGATACGCCTTTCACCATGTTGAAGAACAACGCGCGGTAGAGACCGTGTTTGGCTGATGCGTTAGGGATGTTAGCCGGTGCAACGTGAATGTGACCGTCTTCTATTTTAACGTCAACGTCACCGTGGAAATCCTGGCTGAGAGTGCCAAGTTTACCTTTAACTGTGAGAACGTTATCTTTAATTGTAACCTCAGTACCTGCTGGGATTGCAATAGGTAATTTACCGATTCTTGATAATGCCATAGCTTTTTCCTCCTATCAAATTATGAAACATAGCATAATACTTCACCTCCGATATGGAGTTTCTGAGCTTCCTTGTCTGTCATAATGCCTTTCGAGGTCGAGATGATGGCGATGCCAAGACCGTTCATGACTCTCGGGAGGTTTTCTGAGCCGGCGTACTGACGGAGACCTGGGCGTGAAACGCGGTCGATGTTCATGATAGCTGGCTGTTTTGTGACAGGATGGTATTTAAGAGCGATCTTAATGGTACCTTGAGGACCTTCTTCTTCGAATTTATAGTTAAGGATATAGCCTTTTTCGAAGAGGATCTTGGTGATAGCCTTCTTCACGTTTGAAGCAGGGACTTCCACGATTCTATGTTTAGCGTTTACGGCATTGCGAACGCGTGTCAAAAAATCTGCTATAGGGTCTGTAATCATAGTTCTAATTCTTTTAAATTATTACCAACTTGCTTTTTTAACACCTGGGATCAGACCTTTGAGCGCCATTTCACGGAAGTTGATACGTGAGATGCCGAACTGACGCATATAACCTTTTGGACGTCCTGTAAGCTGACAACGATTATGTACGCGGATAGGTGAAGCGTTTCTTGGAAGCTTCTGGAGACCTACGTAGTCGCCGGCTGCCTTGAGGGCTGCGCGTTTCTCTGCGTATTTCTCTACCATCGCCATTCTCTTGCGCTCGCGCGCTTTCATTGATTCTTTTGCCATATCTTACTTATTTTTTCTGGTTTTTAAATGGAAGACCAAACTGTTTCAACAAGGCCATTGCTTCCTTGTCGGTGTTCGCTGATGTGACGAAAGTGATATCCATACCGTTGATCTTGTTGACTTTATCCATGTCGATCTCCGGGAAGATGATCTGCTCGCTCACGCCGAAGCTGTAGTTGCCGCGGCCGTCGAAGCCTTTGTCATTAATACCTCTGAAGTCACGAACACGTGGAAGAGCTACAGCGACTAAACGCTCGAGGAACTCGTACATTTTGTCACCGCGCAACGTCACGCGCACGCCGATCGGGTTACCACGACGAAGTTTGAAGTTTGACACGTCGTGTCTTGAGATTGTCGGAACGGCTTTTTGTCCGGTGATAGCTGTCATTTCCTCTACACCATAGTCAATCAGTTTCTTGTCGGCGAGAGCTGCACCGATACCCTGATTGAGCGAAATTTTCAAAAGCCGTGGAACCTGCATCACAGTCTTGTACTGGAATTCTTTCATCAATGCAGGCACGATTTCGCTCTTGTACTGTACTTTAAGTTTGGGTTGATAGTTCATTATTTAATAACCTCCCCTGATTTTTTTGAATAACGGACTGATTTTCCTTGTTCATCTTTTTTACGACCGATGCGGCCGGCTTTACCGTCCTTGTCACAAACCATGACGTTTGAGGCGTGGATGGAAGCTTCTTTCTTTATGATACCACCTTTAGGGTTCTCGGTGTTCGGCTTTGTGTGTTTCGACATGAGGTTCACGCCATCAACGATAACGCGGTTTTTCTCAACGTCAACGCTAAGCACTGTACCTTTCTTGCCCTTCTGGGTTCCGGCGATAACGACTACGCTGTCGCCTTTCTTTACGAACATTTTACTCATAGCTTTTTCCTTTCTTTATTAGAGTACCTCAGGTGCAAGAGATACGATTTTCATATACTGTTTCTCACGCAATTCCCTGGCTACTGGTCCAAAGATACGAGTTCCTAACATTTCGCCTTGTCCGTTGAGGAGGACGCATGCGTTGTCGTCGAAACGGATGTATGATCCGTCAGGACGGCGTGTCTCCTTCTTTGTGCGGACGACGACTGCCTTTACTACTGAACCCTTCTTCACGTTACCGCTTGGAAGAGCGTCTTTCACTGTAACCACGATGACGTCGCCGATACGGGCGTAACGTTTCTTGGTTCCGCCTAATACTCTGATGCAGAGTACTTCCTTTGCACCGCTATTGTCGGCTACTGCAAGTCTTGATTCTTGTTGTAACATTACTTGGCCCTTTCTATTATTTCAACGAGTCTCCAACGTTTGTTCTTGCTCAACGGACGTGTCTCCATGATGCGGACGGTGTCACCGATGTTGCACTCATTCTTCTCGTCGTGTGCGAAGAATCTTGTTGATTTCTTAACAAATTTACCGTAAATCGGGTGTTTTGTACGACGTTCAATCACAACGACGATCGTCTTGTCCATCTTATTGCTGGCAACTACACCGATTCTCTCTTTTCTAAGATTTCTTTCCATTTTAATTCCTTTCGTCGTTTATTATTTAACGTTCTGTTCTGCATTCTGACGCTTTGTGAGCTCTGTCAGCATGCGTGCGATCTGTTTGCGGGTTGCGCCGATTTTGTTCGGATTATCCAATGGAGAAACTGCATGTTGCATTTTCATCTTAATGTACTGTTCGCGTGTAGCTTCAATACGTTCCATCAGATCAGCAGTACTTAATTCATTGATTGCTTCTTTCTTCATAGTGCTTACTGTTTTTTATTCGACATAATCTCTTCTAACCACAAACTTAGTTGCTACAGGAAGCTTTTGAGCGGCTAAACGGAGTGCCTCTTTAGCTACTTCTAACGGCACGCCCGCAGCTTCGAAAAGCATGTGACCTGGAGTTACGCGAGCTACGAAGTACTCGACGTCTCCCTTACCTTTACCCATACGAACCTCGAGAGGCTTCTTGGTGATAGGTTTGTCAGGGAATATTCTGATCCAAATCTGTCCTTCACGTTTCATGTGACGTGTAACAGCTTGACGTGCAGCCTCAATCTGGCGTGCTGTGATCAGGTGTTCCTCAAGTGTTTTAATACCAAAAGTACCGAAGGCGAGTTCATGGCCGCGGTGTGCGTTGCCCTTCATCTTGCCCTTCTGAGGTCTTCTGTATCTAGTTCTTTTAGGTTGTAACATCTCTTATCTTTTTTATTTTCAATTACTTAGTACGTTTATTACGACGTGGGGCGCCACCGTTTGGCTTGCCTGGGTTGCCAGCTTTCTTAGGAGCGGCAGCGGCTGTGGTGGTAGGCACCAGTTCCGGACGACCGTAGACCTCACCTTTGCAGATCCACACCTTAATACCGATGCGACCGTATGATGTGTGAGCCTCTACGAGAGAGTAGTCGATGTCAGCGCGCAATGTGTGCAGCGGAATACGACCTTCCTTGTATGTTTCCTGACGAGCCATTTCAGCACCACCGACACGGCCTGATGCGATGACCTTGATACCTTCGGCACCAATTCTCATTGTATCTGACACTGCCTTCTTGATGGCGCGGCGGAATGACACGCGGCCTTCGATTTGCTTTGCGATTGAACTTGCTACAATGAATGCGTCAAGTTCTGGTCTCTTGATCTCGCTGATGTTGATCTGAATCTCCTTGCCGATGAGCTTCTTCATCTCTTCCTTCAACTTGTCGACCTCTGTACCACCTTTACCGATGATGACACCTGGACGTGCTGTGAAGATAGTGACTGTGACGAGCTTAATCGAACGTTCGATACCGATTTTTGAGATACTAGCCTTACCGAGACGAGCGGTGAGATACTTACGGATCTTATCGTCTTCTCCGATATTCTTGGCTGTTTCTTTTCCACAGTACCAGTTTGAGTCCCAACCTTTGATGACTCCGAGTCTTAAACCTATTGGATGAGTTTTCTGTCCCATTGTAATCTTAATTAATTCTTTTCTTCAACATTAGCTTCTGCAACTTTCATATCTGCAATTCTGCTATCGACGATGATAGTGACGTGGTTAGAACGTTTGCGGATGCGGTGTGCACGACCCTGTGGGGATGGCTGAATGCGCTTCAGTGTGCGGCCCTCATCAACAAAAATCTCTTTTACGTAGAGGTTAGCGTCCTCAATACGTTTTCCTTCGTTCTTAGCTTCCCAGTTGGCGATTGCAGAGCGGAGTAACTTGTACACCGGCTTTGCAGCTGCTTTAGGTGAGTATAATAAGGCATGCAGTGCAAGTTCCACTTTCATTCCTCTGATCATGTCAGCGACCAAACGCATCTTGCGTGGTGAAGTAGGGATATCATTGTGTCTTGCAATGGCGACCTGCTTCTTAGCTGCTTTTCTAGCTTCTGCTGTATTATGTTTTCTTGCTCCCATAGTACTTATTATTTATCTTTTCTGTTACCGGCGTGGCCTCTGAATGTACGTGTTGGGGCGAACTCTCCGAGTTTGTGTCCAACCATGTTCTCAGTTACGTAAACCGGGATGAATTTATTACCGTTGTGAACAGCGATTGTTTGTCCAACGAAATCAGGTGAAATCATTGAAGCTCTTGACCAAGTCTTGATCACGGTCTTCTTACCTGTTGCTACATTATCCAAAACTCTCTGCTCGAGTTTATAGTGGATATATGGTCCTTTTTTAAGTGAACGACTCATAATTTCTTTCTTTTTACTTGGTTAATTACTTCTTACGTCTTTCAATGATATACTTGTTGGATGCGTTCTTTGGATGACGTGTCTTGTAGCCCTTTGCCGGTAAGCCCTTGCGGCTTCTTGGATGGCCACCAGATGCACGGCCTTCACCACCACCCATCGGGTGATCGACTGGGTTCATAACGACGCCACGGACGCGTGGACGACGGCCTAACCAGCGGCTGCGACCTGCCTTACCTGATTTCTCAAGGTTGTGGTCAGCATTCGACACTGTTCCAATTGTAGCTCTGCAAGCCTGGAGGATGAGACGTGTCTCACCTGAAGGCATCTTCAAGATGGCATATTTACCATCACGTGACATCAGCTGTGCGTATGCGCCTGCACTACGTGCCATCTTGGCACCCTGACCTGGACGCAACTCAATGTTGTGGATGATTGTACCGAACGGAACATCGCTCAAGAACAATGTGTTACCGATGTTCGGAGTGGCATCCTTGCCTGACATCACCTCTTGTCCGACCTTCAAGCCCTGAGGTGCGATGATGTAACGCTTCTCGCCATCAGCGTAAACCACTAATGCGATGCGTGCTGTACGGTTCGGATCGTATTCGATAGTCTTAACGATGCCCTTGATACCGTCTTTATCGCGCTTGAAGTCGATAATTCTGAATTTCTGCTTGTGACCGCCGCCGATGTTGCGAACAGTCTCTTTACCAGTATTGTTACGGCCGCCGGTGCTCTTCTTTGGAGCAAGCAACGATCTCTCCGGCTTGTTGGTCGTAATCTCGTCGAACGCGCTGATAACTTTGAAGCGCTGACCTGGAGTAGTTGGTTTATATTTCTTTAAAGCCATCTTTAAATGTTGCTAAAAAAGTCAATTGTTTCACCTTTAGCCAAGGTCACGATAGCCTTCTTGAAAGCATCTCTTCTGCCCTCAATCATGCCAGCCTTTGTGTAGCGTGACTTAAGCTTTCCATCATATCTCATAGTGTTGACCGATGCCACCTGAACGCCATAGAGGTCCTGGACAGCCTTCTTAATCTGCAGCTTGTTAGCGCGGACGTCAACAATGAATGCATACCGGTTCAGCTTCTCGCTGATAGCGGTCATCTTTTCCGTAATAACAGGTTTCTTAATGATAATCATCTCTCTAATCTTTTTAATTGTTATCCAAGAATTCCATCAATGATTGCAAGTGAGCTTTCTGTGATGAAGAGCTTCTTGGCATTCAGAATATCATAAGTGTTGAGGTTACGGGCAAGTTCAATATTTGTGCGCTGGATGTTTCTTGCTGACAACACGACGTTCATGTTTGTCTCTGGGAGAACGAACAGGTTCTTGCCACCATTCACTTTAAGGTTGTTCAAGACTTCGACCATCTTCTTTGTCTTGATTGTGTCAAATGTGAAATCTTCAAGGATCACAATGTCGTTGCCCTGCATCTTGTATGTAAGAGCCGAACGACGTGCCAATTGTTTCACCTTCTTGTTCAATTTGAAACTGTAGTCACGTGGCTGTGGACCGAATACACGACCACCACCTCTTAACACTGGTGAGTTGATGTCACCGCGACGAGCGCCGCCTGTACCCTTCTGACGGAAGAGCTTGCGTGTGCTGCCCGATATCTCGCTACGTGTTTTTGCCTTGTGTGTACCTTGGCGCTGATTTGCCAAATACTGCTTTGTATCCAAATAGATACAATGATCGTTTGGCTCGATGCCGAAGATATTCTCATTCAACTGAACCTTACGTCCTGTTGATTCACCGGTAATCTTTAAAACTTCTAACTCCATCTCTCAATTTTTAAATAGCCGTTCTTTGCTCCCGGTACTGAACCTTTTACAACTAACAAATTCTTTTCCGGTACGATTTTCACAATTTGGAGGTTGATAGCCTTCACTTTATGGTTTCCCATTTGACCCCCCATGCGTAAACCCTTAAAAACTCTTGACGGGTACGCACAGGCTCCAATTGAACCTGGTTTTCTCAAACGGTTGTGCTGACCGTGAGTTGATTGTCCAACGCCATTGAAATGATGACGTTTCACTACACCCTGGAAGCCCTTACCTTTGCTAATGCCGCTGACATCAACAAATTCGCCTTCCATGAACACATCGACGGTAATTGTTTCACCCAGGCTCTTTCTGTGACCTGCTTCGAAACGTGTGAACTCTCTAACCAATTTCTTAGGCGTTGTACCGGCTTTCTCAAAATGCTTCTGCATAGCCTTAGGTGTGTTCTTCACCTTCTTCTCGTCAAACGCCAATTGGATAGCGTCGTAACCGTCCTTCTCTTTTGATCTTACTTGGGTTACTACACATGGACCTGCTTCAATGACTGTGACAGGAACGTTCTTGCCGCTCTCGTCATAGATGCTGGTCATCCCAATCTTTTTTCCTAGTATTCCTGACATTGCTACTAATTTAAGCTGTTAATTACTAGATAGTTTTACAATAATTTAATTTCTACGTCTACGCCATTAGGCATTTCCAATTTCATCAAAGCATCAATCTGCTGAGAAGTTGCGTTGTAGATATCCAACAATCTCTTGTAGTATGACAACTCGAACTGCTCACGTGATTTCTTGTGAACGAATGTGGAGCGCAAAACAGTGTAGATCTTCTTGTCGGTCGGGAGCGGGATAGGACCGCTGACGACTGCACCAGTCATCTTGATGGTTTTCACGATCTTCTCAGCTGACTTGTCAACCAAGTTGTGGTCGTGCGACTTTAATTTAATTCTAATTCTTTGGCTCATAAGACCTTTTTTAATTTATTTATTTAATTTTTCTGTCTTCTAACTTCTGACTTCTATATTCTAAAAGAAGAAATATATTCCTTTCGCTTTCTTGATGACGATGTCGGCAAGAGCCACAGGAACCTCAGCGTAATGGCTGAACTCCATATTGAACGTGCCTCTACCCTGTGTCAAGGTGCGAAGTGTTGTGATGTATCCGAACATTTCTGCGAGCGGAGCGTCGGCCTTGACCACTTGGAGTCCGTGCTCGATGTCCACATTGTGCAAAACGGCTCTGCGTCTGTTGAGGTCGCCGGTGACATCGCCGAGATACTCGGCAGGCACCTGGACTTCAACTTTCATGATAGGTTCCATCACGACCGAGCCGGCCTGTGCACCAGCTTCCTTGAAGCCGAGACGTGCCGCTGTCTCAAATGAAAGGTCATCACTGTCAACCGGATGAGCGCTGCCGTCGATTAAGCGCACCTTGACAGAATCCATTGGGAATCCTGCCAAAACGCCGTTCGACATAGCGCCTCTGAAGCCTTTCTCAATTGACGAGAAGTACTCCTTCGGAATGTTGTTGCCTTTCACGTCGTTGATGTACTGCAATCCCGACTGTCCGTTGTCGGCCGGACCGATCTCAAACTCAATATCGGCGAACTTGCCTTTACCGCCTGACTGTTTCTTGTAAACCTCGCGGTAACGGACTGTCTGGGTGAACGATTCTTTATATGCCACTTGCGGTTGTCCCTCGTTGATCTCAACACCGAATTCGCGCTTCAAACGGTCGACGATGATGTCGAGGTGAAGCTCGCCCATTCCCGAAATGATTGTCTGACCTGAATTCTCGTCGGTAGTGACTTTGAATGTAGGGTCTTCCTCCTGAAGCTTCTGGAGAGCGTTGGTGAGCTTCTCCATGTCGGCCTGTGTCTTAGGTTCGACAGCGATTTGCACGACCGGCTCAGGGAACTTGATGTTTTCGAGAATAATCGGTTTGTTTTCAACCACGAGAGTGTCACCCGTTCTGATCTCACGGAATCCCACTGCGGCTGCGATGTCACCTGCCTCAATCTTGTCGAGAGGTGTCTGCTTGTTGGCGTTCATCTGCACGATCTTGTTGATGCGTTCGCGTTTGCCTGTTGAGGCGTTGAGAACGACCTGACCTGCTTCGAGTGTACCTGAATACACACGGAAGAACGCGAGCTTGCCTACGTATGGGTCTGTTGCGATCTTGAATGCGAGTGCGCAGAATGGTTCTTTCGGATCTGCTTTACGGATTTCTTCTTTTTCTGTCTTCGGGTTGATGCCTGTCACGTGGTCTACGTCAAGAGGGCTTGGAAGGTAGCGGACTACACCATCGAGGAGAGGTTGTACTCCTTTGTTTTTGAATGAAGCTCCACACATCACAGGACACATACGCAGTTCTAATGTTGCCTTTCTAATTTCTGCGATTATTTCTTCCTCTGTGATGGTTTCAGGATTGACCATGAATTTCTCAAGGAGCTCTTCGTTGTTTTCAGCGACGCCTTCTAAGAGTTTAAGGCGATATTCTGCTGCGAGATCAGCCAGCTCTGCCGGGATGTCGACGACTTCGAATTGGGTGCCGAGTTCGTCTTCGTCCCAAAGGAGAGCCTTGTTCTTGATGAGGTCGACCACACCAACAAAGTTATCCTCCTCGCCTATAGGGAGTTGGATAGCCAATGGGTTGGCGTTGAGGCGGTCTTTAATTTGCTCGAGGACTTTGAAGAAGTCAGCGCCACTGCGGTCCATTTTGTTGACAAAACAGATGCGCGGCACTTTATATCTGTCGGCTTGGCGCCATACTGTCTCCGACTGTGGCTCAACGCCGCCAACCGCGCAGAAAATCGCGATAGCACCATCAAGAACTCTGAGCGAGCGCTCCACCTCAACGGTGAAGTCGACGTGACCAGGTGTGTCGATGATGTTGATTTTGAATTGGTTGTCGTCGTGATTCCAGTAGACTGTAGTGGCTGCTGAGGTGATGGTGATGCCGCGTTCCTGTTCCTGTACCATCCAGTCCATGGTGGCAGCGCCGTCATGCACCTCGCCGATACGATGATTACGACCAGTATAATACAATATACGCTCCGTTGTCGTCGTCTTACCAGCGTCGATGTGAGCCATGATACCGATATTACGCGTCAGAGCGAGGTTTGTATTATTTTGATCGTTTTTCATCATCTTTTCTTATACCTTATTAATATAATTAGAATCTGAAATGTGAGAACGCCTTGTTAGCGTCTGCCATTCTGTGGATTTCCTCTTTCTTTTTGAAAGCTGCGCCCTCTTCTTTGTAAGCCTGCATGATTTCGCCTGCAAGTTTCTCGCCCATTGAACGCTCGTGGCGTTTACGTGCGTAACCGATGAGGTTCTTCATACCCATGCTCTGTTTACGTGAAGGACGGATCTCTGATGGGATCTGGAATGTAGCACCACCGATACGACGGCTTCTAACCTCGACCTGTGGGGTGACATTTGCCAATGCTTTCTTCCATACTTCGACAGGGTCTTCCTGAAGTTTTTCCTGTACAATATCCATTGCCTCGTAGAAGATCTCGTATGCGAGGTTCTTCTTACCCTTAAGCATGATGTTGTTCACAAACTTAGTGACTGTGACATCGCCGTACTTTGGATCCGGAAGGATGATTCTTTTCTTTGGTTTAGCTTTTCTCATTTCTTAAGCATTTACTGATTTTTACTTCTTTGCTGCTGCTTTTTTAGGACGTTTAGCACCGTATTTTGATCTGCGTTGACGGCGGCCGTCGACACCGGCGGTATCCAATGCACCGCGGATGATGTGATAACGTACACCTGGAAGATCCTTGACACGGCCTCCTCTAATCATGACGATTGAGTGTTCCTGTAAGTTGTGGCCTTCGCCTGGGATGTAGGCGTTGACTTCCTTCTGATTTGTCAGACGGACTCTAGCTACTTTACGCATTGCCGAATTAGGCTTCTTAGGTGTGGTCGTATAAACACGAACACAAACGCCGCGGCGCTGTGGGCAAGAATCCAAGGCAGGAGATTTACTCTTGTCTTCCAATTTCTGACGTCCTTTACGAACTAATTGTTGAATCGTTGGCATTCTTTAATTGCGTTTAAATTATTATTTTTTATTGTTTGATAGATAATTTTTTCTCTTATCACCACTAAAAACGGTAATTTCTGAAGCTTTTTACGCATGTAGTAAGGATTTGACAAGTCACGATACGGACTTTTGTTTATCAAAACACACCGAAGCCTAAGGGTTTGAGTTTGAGTGACTTACGGTGCAAGAACCTATAACGTTTTCTTTATCAGGTCCTTACTATTGGTAAATGAGGCAACATTTACTACCTTTTTCGGGCTGCAAAATTACAACAATTTTCAATACGTGCAACATTTTTTTTAAAAAAAGTGAAAATATTTGTTTCAACTTCCTTAATCATTGATTATCAAATCAAAACAACAATCGAAAAAAACTTCAAACTTCACACTCCAAACTTCAAACTATTTTGTATCTTTGCATCGAAAATTTTGAAACGTGTCAGATATCTTAAAGCATTTGAATGAGCCTCAGCAGGAGGCGGTAACGACGATTGAAGGTCCGGTGATGGTCATTGCAGGCGCCGGCTCGGGCAAGACCCGCGCCCTCACCCACCGCATCGCTTATATGATTGAGCAAGGCATCAACCCGTTCTCAATCATGGCACTCACCTTCACCAACAAAGCCGCCAAAGAGATGAAGGAGCGCATCATGCAACTCGTCGAACCTGGCGCCGCACGTAACGTATGGATGGGCACATTCCACTCAATCTTCGCGAGAATCCTGCGAATCGAAGCGGCAAGTTTGGGCTATACCGCCGAGTTTACAATCTACGACACCGACGACTCGAAGACTCTCATCAATACCATATTAAAAGAAAGAGAAATCGATACGAAAGCCTATCCGGCGAAATATATCCTTCATCGAATTTCGATGGCAAAATCGGCTCTCTACACGCCTGAGGATTATTGCGATAACGCCGAGATTCAGGAGCAGGACCGCCGCGCCAACAAGCCGCTCATTGGAGAGATTTTCAAGACGTACAATGCACGACTAAAACGCGCCAACGCCATGGACTTCGACGACATCCTCTTCAACACCAACGTGTTGCTTCGCGATTTCCCGGATATACTTTATAAATATCAGAGGCATTTCCAGTACATCCTCGTCGATGAGTATCAGGACACCAACTACGCGCAATACCTTATTATAAAGCGTATAGCGGCCATGCACGAGAACATCTGCGTGGTGGGCGACGACGCACAGTCGATCTACGGATTCCGAGGCGCCAACATCCAGAATATTCTGAACTTCAAGATAGATTATCCAACCTACAAGCTCATTCGCCTCGAGCAGAATTACCGCTCAACGAAGACTATAGTGAAGGCGGCTAACAGCGTAATAGCCAACAACAAAGACCAAATCAAGAAAAATGTTTGGTCCGACAAGGAAGAAGGCGAACTCATCACTTTGCTGCGCGCAACTTCCGACAACGAGGAAGGTACTCTTGTCGCGAATTCCATTTTCGGCTACAAGATGTCGCGCCAGCTGGCGAACAAGGATTTCGTGATCCTTTACCGCACAAATGCGCAATCGCGTTCGCTCGAAGAGGCTTTAAGAAAACAGGATATACCTTATAAAATATATGGCGGCCTCTCGTTCTACGACCGCAAAGAGGTCAAGGACCTCCTCGCCTACTTCCGCGTGGTGATAAACCCTACCGACGAGCAGGCTCTGCTGCGAATCATCAACTATCCGGCAAGAGGCATAGGCGACACCACAAAGCAGAAGCTGCAAGTTATTGCCGACGAGCGTAAATGCACCGTTTGGGACGTGCTGAAATCGCTCAACGAACAGTCAACGGAGTTCAACATGGGTACAATCAACAAACTCTGTAACTTCGTCACGATGATTCAAAGCTTCCAGACGCAGCTTGACAAAATGAACGCCTTCGAGCTGGCGAAACATATCACCGAAACGATAGGAATCATCAAGGTTTTGAAAGAAGACGAGAGTCCCGACGGAGTGATGCGTGTGCAAAATATCGAAGAGCTTTTGAACGCTATCCAGGAATTCAGCGACAAGCAAGTCGATGAGGTCACAGGCGAGCAGATGACGGTTAACCTGCCGAAATTCATGGAAGATGTGGCACTCCTGACCGACCAGGACGAAAAAGAAGACGATAACGCCGACTACGTCACACTGATGACTATCCACAGCGCTAAAGGCCTTGAGTTTCCTTACGTCTACATCGTCGGATTGGAAGAAAACCTCTTCCCTGGAATACAGTCGTTGAGCACCCGCGAAGACCTCGAAGAGGAGCGCCGTTTGTTCTACGTCGCGCTCACACGTGCCGAGACGAAGCTCATACTGAGTTACGCCGAGAGCCGTTACCGCTGGGGCAATATCACTATTAGCGAGCCGTCGCGTTTCATCGAGGAAATCGACCCAGAACTGATTGAACGGACAAAGAAGGCTTCGTTCAGAGGAACAACAATAAAAGAAGACCGCAGTTACAACCCGTTTTCCGGCCGAGGAGCGTGGACATTCAGTGGAGACAAGCGGTACGAAAGGCCAGCCGCACAGCCCCGTCATTCCGAGCGCAGCGAGGAACCTGCTAAGCATTACGTGAAGGCCAACCCATCTGATTTTATTCCTGTCGATGCCGACGAAATCGAAACCGGAATGCGCGTCCTCCATCAGAAGTTCGGCCAGGGAACGGTGGTCAAAGTGGAAGGCCTCGGACCAAACAAAAAAGCCTCCGTCGATTTCGATGAGAGCGGTAACAAGATGCTGATGTTGAAATTTGCAAAATTAAGCATTTTAAAACAATAATTTTTAATAGTTTAGAGTTGAGAGTGTAGAGTTTAGAGTAGTTTTAAAGTTGAAAGTTAAAAGAATATAGTTATGGAATACAATACAGAACGCGAAAAGATAGTGATTTCGGAATATGGCCGCAACATCCAGGTGATGATTCGTCACCTCATGGAGATTGAAGACCGCAAGCAGCGCACCGAGGCGGCATATTTCATCGTCAACGTGATGGCGCAGATGAACCCGCAAGTCAAGGAGTCGAACGACTATATGCATAAGCTCTGGGATCATCTTTATATAATTTCAGAATATAAACTCGATGTCGACAGTCCGTATCCGGCTCCGACACCTGAGATGCAGAAGAAAAAACCGGAACACGTTGGTTATCAGAAGAATAACATCCATTACGGTCATTACGGACAGTATATCTACGACGTTGTCAAGAAGGTCAAGGAGATGGAAGACGGTCCGAAGAAGCAGGCTATCCTCATCAACATCGCTAACCAGATGAAACGCGACTACCTCAACTGGAACCGCGACACCGTCAACGACCTGCTCATACTCGATGATCTGTATAAGATTTCCGGCGAGGAGATAGCTCTCCCAATGGAGACCAAGCTCATCCCTACAAACGAGATCCTGAACAAGCCGCAAAACCAGCAGCAACAGAATCAAAAGAAGAAAAACGCCAACAACAAGAAGAAAAACAACAATCAGCCGCAGGCTAAACAAAATAACCCTAATCGTCCAAACAAGAAAAACTAAGTCATGGCATCATTTAGAGTTACAGGAGGCAACAAGCTCCACGGCACCATCATTCCTCAAGGTGCCAAGAACGAGGCTATGCAGGTGCTTTGCGCCGCCCTCCTCACCGACGAACCGGTGACGATCACGAATCTTCCCGACATCCTCGACATCAACAACCTCATAGACTTGATGCGCGGCATGGGTGTCAGCGTCGACCGCAAAAGCAAGAGCGAAGTCGTTCTGCAAGCCAAAGACATCAACCATGACTATTTCGATACAAAAGACTTCCACGAAAGAGCCACAAAACTTCGTGGCTCGGTGATGATTCTCGGTCCGCTCCTCGCGCGTTTCGGCATGGGCTATATGCCGCGTCCGGGAGGCGATAAAATCGGCCGCCGCCGTCTCGACACCCACCTCATTGGTCTGCAAAACCTCGGCGCCACAATGGAGACCGTCGGTCTTGAGCATGTTTATCGTCTGGTAGCTCCAAAAGACGGACTCAAAGGCACCTACATGCTCCTCGACGAGGCATCAGTGACTGGTACCGCCAACATAGTGATGGCAGCGGTGATGGCCAAAGGCACCACCACCATCTTCAACGCAGCATGTGAACCATATCTCGTGCAGCTCTGCCGCATGCTCACCGCAATGGGAGCAAAAATAGAAGGCATCGGCTCCAACCTCCTGAAAATCACCGGAGTAGAGAAACTTCACGGCACCACACACCGACTGCTCGCCGATATGATTGAAGTAGGCTCATTCATCGGCTTAGCCGCCATGACAGGCTCCGACATCACCATCAAAGACGCGGGAATCAAAGACCTGGGCATCATCCCCGGCACATTCAAGAAACTCGGCATCAAGATGGAGTTCATCGGCGACGATATACACATTCCGGCGCAGGAACACTACGAAGTAGAGACCTTCCTCGACGGCAGTATCCTCACCATAGCCGACGCGCCATGGCCAGGCTTCACCCCCGACTTGATCAGTATTGTGTTGGTGGTGGCGACGCAGGCAAAAGGCACGGTTCTCATCCATCAGAAGATGTTCGAGAGCAGGTTATTCTTCGTCGATAAGCTCATCGACATGGGAGCGCAAATCATTCTTTGCGATCCGCACCGCGCCAATATCATCGGTCTTGACCGCAGTCATCAGCTGAAAGCGACAAAGATGGCCTCGCCTGATATCCGCGCCGGCGTGGCATTGCTCATCGCGGCACTCTCCGCCGACGGAACCTCAATAATCGACAACATCGACCAAATCGACAGAGGCTATCAGGACATCGACGGCCGACTAAAGAAACTCGGGGCGCAAATCGAGAGAATGTAACACTTTTTTATAAAGAATTTTTCATGCCAAAATGACACAAAAATCGTTTTGGCATGAATTTTGATGATACCTTATTAATATAAATGAGCAAAAAAAGTAAAACAAAATATTATCATGAGTAAGAATAAAAAAGAACAGAAGGTCAAAGAGGAAGAGAAACAAGTGGAAAACATTGAAAAAGAAGAAGTTAAGGAAGTGAATTTCGAAGAAAAGTTCAACGAGCTTAACGACAAATATCTCCGTTTGTACTCGGAATATGACAATTACCGCAAGCGCACTGCCAACGAGAAAGTCGAGCTCATCAAGACAGCCGCGGAAAGCACCATTTCGGCACTTCTCCCTATCCTCGACGATTTTGAACGCGCTCTTCCAACCATGGAAAAAGATGAAGACAAGACTCATTACGAAGGTGTGATGTTGATTTACAACAAGTTGAAACGCACTTTGGAGCAAAAAGGTCTTGAAGAGATCAAAGCCGTCGGCGAGAGTTTCAACACCGACGAACACGAGGCTCTGACACAGATTCCGGCACCTTCGGAAGACATGAAGGACAAGGTCATCGACGTGGTGCAAAAAGGTTATAAACTGAATGGCAAGGTGATTCGCTACGCGCGTGTCGTCGTCGGATGTTAAAACAACGAACAATGGCAGAAAAAAGAGATTACTACGAGGTGCTGGAGGTTGCGAAGAACGCCACAGCCGATGAGATAAAGAAAGCATACAGGAAGAAAGCTTTACAATATCACCCTGACAGAAACCCGGGTGACAAAGATGCCGAGGAGAAGTTCAAGGAGGCAGCTGAGGCTTACGGCGTGTTGAGCGACCCTGACAAACGCGCCCGTTACGACCGTTACGGTCATGCCGGCGTGGGCGGACAAGACTTCAGCGGCGCGTCGATGAACGACATCTTCAGTCAGTTTGGCGACATCCTTGGCGACTTGTTTGGCGGAGGCGGCTTCGGCTTCAACTTCGGCGGCTTCGGTGGCGGAGGCGGACAGCAACGTCCTGTCTACCGTGGCTCCAACCTGCGCCTGCGTGTGAAACTCACGCTCGAGGAGATAGCCACCGGCGTGAAGAAAAAGGTGAAAGTCAACAAATACGTGCCATGCCAGAAATGTAACGGCAGCGGCTCGGAAGACGGACAGATGGAGACCTGCTCGGCATGCGGCGGCAGAGGCCAACGCGTGATGCGCTCAGGCTTCTTCACACAGGTAAGCACATGCTCGGCATGCGGCGGTGAAGGCAAGGTGATAAAGAAAAAATGCTCGGCATGTAACGGCGACGGCATCGTCAAAGGCGAGGAAGTCATAGAGCTCGACATCCCGGCCGGCGTTGAAAACGGCATGCAGCTGTCAGTGCGCGGCAAAGGCAACGCCGGAGCACGCAACGGCATCGCGGGCGACCTGCTCATCCTCATCGAAGAAGAGAAACACAAAGACCTCGAACGCGACGGCAACAACCTCATATACAACCTCTTCATCAGCGTGCCGCAGGCCGCCCTCGGTTGTAACGTCGACGTGCCAAGCCTCAGCGGCAACGTAAGCATCAAGATTCCGGCCGGAACACAAAGCGGTGACATCATCCGCGTGAAAGGCAAAGGTCTGCCTGAGATAAACAGCTGCCGCGTCGGTGAACTCATAGTCAACGTCAACGTGTGGACACCGAAAAAACTGTCGAAAGACGAGGAAAATATGATGAAGACACTGCTCGAGAGCGAGAACTTCAAACCTAAACCGAGCGCCAACGACAAAAGCGTATTTGACAAAATAAGAGATTTCTTTAGCTAATGAATTATCTTGAGATAAACCACGTCTCAAAATCGTATGAGACAAAAAAAGTGCTCAACGACATCTCGATAAAGGTGCCGCGCCAAAGCATCTACGGTCTACTGGGTCCCAACGGAGCCGGAAAGACCACGCTCATCAGAATCCTCAACCAGATAACAATGCCCGACAGCGGCGAGGTTTTACTCGACGGTAAGCCGCTGAGCCCCAACGATATAGCGAACATCGGCTACCTCCCTGAGGAACGCGGACTTTACAAGAAGATGAAAGTCGGCGAGCAAGCCATCTACCTAGCCCAACTCAAAGGCATGGACCGCAGAGAGGCCGACAAACGTCTGCGCCATTGGTTCATGAAATTCGGCATCGCCAGCTGGTGGGACAAGAAAGTCGAGGAGCTGAGCAAAGGCATGCAGCAAAAGGTACAGTTCATCGTCACCGTCATCCACGAGCCTAAGCTGCTCATCTTCGACGAGCCTTTCTCGGGCTTCGACCCTATCAACGTCAACCTGCTGAAAAACGAGATTCTTGAGCTTCGCGAAAAAGGCGCGACTATCTTATTCTCAACGCATAACATGGCATCTGTCGAGGAACTTTGCGACAACATCATGCTCATCAACAAAGGCGAAAAGATTCTCGAAGGCAGCGTTTACGACATCAAACAGCAATATAAAAACCATTCCTACGATGTCGTTTACAAACCTTTCGACGGCAGCGGCGAGCAGCATCTTACCGTCAACTCAACGAATCCTAACGAGCTGATTCGCGAGATAATCGACAAAGGCGAACTCGTGTCGTTCAACGAGATTTTACCATCAATGAATGAAATCTTTATTAATCTTGTAACAGCATGAAAATAGGCATTATAATTCAAAGGGAGTATCTGACACGTGTCAAAAAACGTTCGTTTTTGCTCATCACTTTCCTGGCGCCGTTATTTTTCGCCGCGCTGATGTTTCTCCCTACCCTTCTCATAAAAAATTCAGAGAAATTCGATGAAAAAAGAACCATCGCGGTATGCGACGAGTCGACGGTTTTCATCAACAGGTTTGAAAATACCGATTTCAACACCTTTATATATATAGACAACGATATCGACGACGCTAAGAACCTGGTTCGCGAAGGCGTTTACGACGGCGTCTTGTATATCCCTGGCACCATGCTGAATCTGCCAACAAACGCTGAGATTTACAGCAAGAAACAGATTCCAATGACGGTTACCGCACACATCAGATCGACGATGAAGCAAGTGCTTGAGCATCAGAAACTTCTGGCGTCGGGCATCGACCCTGATATCGTGAAGGCGTCGGCGACCACCATCAACGTGCAGACCATCAGGATGAGCGAGGAAGAAGGCAAAGACAAGAAGAGTTACGGTGAGCTGGAATTTCTGCTTGGCATGTTTCTCTGCGTGATAATCTACTTCGTGATATTGCTTTTCGGACAGCAGGTTATGCGTGGCGTCATCGAGGAGAAAACCAACCGCATCATCGAGGTGATTGTCAGCTCTGTCAAGCCTTTCGAGCTGATGATGGGCAAAATCATCGGCATCGCATTGGTCGGGTTGACGCAGTTTTTGCTGTGGGCTGTGCTTACAATAGCCATCTCGACCGTCGCCTCGTCATTCTTGCCTACCCAAGACGTGTTCTCGACCGGCACTGTCATGAACCAGCAAATCACCGAGCTTCAGACACATCCGGTGAATAACGAGTCGTTGCAGCAGGTGTTTGAAGTAGTCAATTCGATAAACTTCAAGGGCATATTATGGTGCTTCCTCCTCTATTTCATTGGAGGATATTTTCTGTATTCGGCAATGTTTGCTGCCATCGGCGCAGCCGTCGACAACGACACCGACACGCAGCAGCTGGTGATGCCGATAACGTTGCTGCTCATCATCCCGATGATATGTTCGGGCTTGATAGCCAACGCTCCAGACAGCTCGTTAAGCATCTGGATGTCGATGATTCCGTTCACCTCTCCTGCCGCCATGATGCTAAGGATACCGTACGGCGTGCCAATTTGGCAGATTGCGGTGTCAGTTGTGGTGCTTTACATCACTTTCATCATCTTCACATGGCTGGCAAGCAAGGTTTACCGCACTGGAATCCTCATGTATGGCAAAAAAGTTTCATGGAAAGAAATCTTTAAGTGGATAAAATATTAAAAAAATATTTTGTCGGCATTGAAAAATGTCGTATTTTTGCACGCTAAAAATTTTAATATTTAATTTTTGAAAAATAAATTAAAAAGTTTAATTTTATAAAAAATTGATTTACAATGCAGAACAAAGGAGTTATTAAGCTTTTGGCATTATTATTGGCTCTCTTCTCCGTGTATCAGTTGTCATTTACGTTCATGACAAGGCACGTTGAAAACAAAGCAAAAGCCTATGCTGAAAGTCCGAAGACTGTCGCTTTAGCCGAAGACATGGCCAATGGCGACCAAAATGCCTATGAGTACTATCTTGATTCGATCAAGACAGCAAAAGAGACTTATTATCTCGACTCAGTCGGTACAATTCAAATTTACATGTGGCAAGACTACCGCAAGTGCAAGGAGCAGGAGTTGAACCTCGGTCTTGACCTTAAGGGCGGTATGAACGTTATGATGGAAGTGTCGGTTCCTGACATCATCATCGCGCTCGCCGGCAATAGCAGCGACGAAACATTCAGAGAAGCTATGCGCATCGCTAATGAGCAGCACCTCAGCAGCCAGAAAGACTTCGTCGACCTCTTTGGCGAAGCTTACGAAAAGCTCGACCCGAATGCACGTCTCGCCTCTATTTTCTTATATGAATTCAAAGACAAAGGCATCACCGTCAACTCGACAAACGATGAGGTTTTGAAGGTCATCAAAGACGAGACCAACAGCGCCATCGACCGTTCTTACCAGATTTTGAGAACACGTATCGACCGTTTCGGTGTGGCACAGCCTAACATCCAGAAGTTGGAAGGCTCAGGCCGTATCCTCGTCGAGCTCCCGGGTATCAAAGACCCGAAGCGTGTCCGCAAACTGTTGCAAGGTACAGCTCAGCTCGAGTTCTGGGAGACATACAAATTCAACGAGATTTATCAGTATTTCGATGAGGCTAACGCTCGTTTAGCAGAGATCGAGAAAGCTGGAAAGCCAGAAAAAGCTGAGGAAGAAGTTGAAGAAAGCGACGTCGCTCTTCTCAACCAGATGACAGCTGAAGACTCATTGAAGAAAGCTCAGGAGAAAGCACGTGAGGCATTCATGGAGAACAACCCGTTGTATGTCGTTCTTTCACCATCATACTACCAGAACGGCGCAGGTCAGATGGCTCCGGCCGAGACAGCACGCGTGGGTATGGCAATGGTTAAAGATACAGCCAACGTCAACAGAATGTTGAAACAGGTCGCTTCGGTGTTCCCACGTAACCTCAAGTTCGCTTGGTGCGTGAAACCTAACAAGAGCGCCACAGGCAACGTCGAGTTCATCGACCTCGTGGCATTGAAGGCAAACCGCGACAACAAATGCGCTCTCGGTGGTGAGGTCATCACTGAGGCACGTCAGGACTACGACCAGAACGGTCGCGTCGAAGTGTCAATCAACATGAACACCGAAGGTGCCAAGGCATGGAAACGCTTGACAGGCGACAACATCGGCCGTCAGGTGGCTATTGTACTCGACAACTACGTTTACTCATACCCTGTCGTCAACGACGAGATCCCGAACGGTCGTTCACAGATCTCCGGCGGTGAAATGACAGTTGAAGAGGCTCAGGACTTGGCCAACATCCTCAAAGCAGGTAAGTTGCCGGCTCCAGCACGTATCCTCGAAGAGAACGTCGTCGGTCCTTCACTCGGTCAGGAAGCTATCACATCAGGTTTCTGGTCGTTCATCATCGCATTCTGCCTGGTACTTCTTTACATGATATTCTTCTATAGCAAAGCAGGTGTCGCAGCCGATATCGCATTGCTCGTAAACATTCTGTTCTTCTTCGGTGTCATCGCATCATTCGGAACAGTTTTGACACTGCCAGGTATCGCAGGTATTGTGCTTACTTTAGGTATGGCTGTCGACTCGAACGTTATTATCTTCGAGCGTATCAAGGAAGAGATCGCGGCAGGTAAAGGCATACGCCTCGCCGTCGCCGACGGTTTCAAAGCTGCTTACTCAGCTATCCTCGACGGTCAGATCACAACCTTCTTGACAGGTTTCATCCTCTTCGAGTTCGGTACAGGTCCTGTCCAAGGCTTCGCAACAACATTGATGATCGGTATCTGCACATCATTGTTCACATCAATCTTCATCACAAGACTTATCCTCGAGAGATGGCTTGATAAAGACAGAGAGATTGCATTCTCAACTAACTTGACACGTAACTTCTTGAAGAACACCAAGTTCGACTTCATCAAGTTCCGCACAACAGCATTCATCATCGCCGGTATCATGATTGTCATCAGCTTCGGCTCATTGGCAACACGCGGTCTCAACCTCGGCATCGACTTCCAGGGCGGTCGTAACTACGTCGTCCGCTTCGACAAAGAAGTGTCGGTCGTTCAAGTACGTGAGGCTCTCGCCAACGTTCCTGAGTTCAAAGACGACATGCCGGAAGTGAAGACATACGGTCCAAGCCGTCAGGTTAAGATCACTACCAAGTACAAGATCAACAGCAACGATCCTGATATCGACGCTGAGATCCAGGGTATGCTCTATGAAGGTTTGAAAGGATTCTACGCCAAATCATTGTCATACGACCAGTTCACATCCGACAGCGACAAGAGTGATATGATGCTCGGTATCATGTCATCGCAGAAAGTGGGTGCTACCATCGCCGACGACGTGACACGTAAGGCTATCTGGGCTGTAGTTATCTCATTGGTAGTTATCTTCGTGTACATCGCTATCCGTTTCAAGAGATGGCAGTATGGTGCCTCATCAATCATCGCATTGGCACACGATACCATCATCGTCATCGGTATGTACTCGTTGTTCTACAACATCTTACCATTCTCAATGGAAGTCGACCAGTCGTTCATCGCCGCTGTTTTGACCATCATCGGTTACTCTATCAACAACACAGTGGTTATCTTCGACCGTGTACGTGAAAACGTCAACCTCTATCCAAAGAGAAGCTGGTATGAGAGAATCAACGACGGTGTTAACAGCACATTGCTCCGTTCAATCAACACATCAGGATCAACATTAGTGGTGTTGCTCGCCATATTCATCTTCGGCGGTGAAACCATCCGTGGATTCGTGTTCGCATTGCTCGTGGGTATCTTCGCAGGTACATTCTCATCATTGTTCGTCGCCTCACCAATGGCATACATTCTGTTCAGAGGCAAGAAGGTTGACGCAAAATTGCTTGAGACAGCCGACAAGAAGAAAAAATAATATCGATTAGCGATAAAACAACATTTGTAGAGACGCCATTTGACGTCTCTACATTTTTATATATAAAAATTAATAAAATTTATTAAATTTGTGTTGTGTATTCAAAAAATTTGTATTTTTGTTTGCTAAAATCATTAGAATATTTACACGACATAAAATAATTACTTATGAAAAGATTATCGATACTCTGGGTTTTTATTTTTTTAATGTTTAACGCCTTTGCTTACGACTTCTCAGCAGTCAACGCTGATGGCGTGACAATATATTATAACATTTTAACCTCGTCGACAGTAGAGGTTACCGCTAACACACCTGGCGGATATACCAATGTGGTAAACATTCCTACGACAGTAACAAACTTAGGAACCACTTACACTGTCACCGGTATCGACGACAGCGCTTTTGAAAACTGCGCAGGTCTTACCATCGTCACAATCCCTACAAGCGTCACAAATATCGGTAACAGTGCGTTCAGAAACTGCGCCGACCTTGAGCTGGCCACATTACCAGACGTCACAATAGCATTCGGAACACACGTGTTCGAGAACTGTATAAGTCTCGAAAGCTTCACTATTCCGGAGCATATAACATCAATTCCTGAGGCATTCTTCAAAGGATGTTCAAGTTTGGAGACAGTATATGTTACAAACACCCTCGTCAGCATTTCATGGTCGGCATTCGAAGGCTGCGCCTCGCTGACATCAACAGGATTCACCATCCCGACATCAGTCGTGTCGATAGGTTACAGCGCTTTCAAGGGCTGCTCAAGCCTTACAACAATCGAAATCCCAGAAGGTATCACATATCTCGATAATAACATTTTCCAAAACTGCACAAGCCTCAACCAAGTCACATTGCCAAGCACTTTGACAGAAATCAAGGCTCACGTGTTCCGCGGATGCTCAAGCCTCGCGCTCATCAACTTTCCGGACGCTATGACCAAGATCAGCTACTACGCATTCAACGGCTGCACAAGCCTAATGAATGTCAACCTGTCGAACACAGCCATCAGCAACATTGAGGACTATGCATTTAAAGATTGTACAAACCTGACTAACCTCACATTCTCAAACAACCTGACACATCTTGGAAATGCAGCGTTCCAAAACTGCGGCGAGATCCGTCACATCGTATTTCCAAAGTCATACACCGCTATCGGTGACAGAGTTTTCATGGGTTGCGCCAAACTTCTTGATGTTGTGATGCAAAGCAATACAACAAGCATAGGCGAAGAGGCGTTCAAAGACTGTATCCGTCTCGACACTGTCAGAATCTACGCCATGAACCCTCCTACAGCAGGCAACAACGACTGCTTCGACGGCATCCTCGCCAACCTTGTCATCTGCGTACCTTGCTCAGCTGTTGACGCTTATATGGCAGCGACACCATACAACCAGTTCAACGTGACTTGCGACCCTGACATCCTCATCACTACAGACGTGGTGCCATTCGACTGCGGTTATATCCTCGGCGACGGTTATTTCACAACTGACGAGACAGTGTCACTCGTGGCAATCCCAAGAAATCACTATGTGTTTGTGAGCTGGACAGAAAACGACAATATTATCTCGACAGACTCAATCTACTCATTCAAAGCAGTTGAAGACAGATACATCACAGCAAACTTCAGACATCGCGACCACCTCATCACCGCTACAGCCGACCCGTCGGCATACGGTAGAGTGACCGGCGGCGGCATCTACGAATACAGTGCCGTGGCACGTCTGATGGCTTATCCTTACGAACACTACGAGTTCTTCTACTGGACAGAGAACGACAGTATCGTCTCGACAAACACAATCTACAGGTTCACAGTGCCTTACGACAGAGACCTTGTGGCACATTTCTCCCCTCTCTCGTATAACATCCACACCACTGTCAACGACACCTTGGCCGGAGCAACATCAGGCGACGGTGTTTATGTTTACAACGATACAGTTACTGTTTCAGCCACCACAAACGAGCATTATAACTTCATTGGCTGGAAAGAATACGGCAACATCGTCTCAACAGACTCCATCTACGTGTTCCAGGCTGACAGGAACAGAAACCTCCTAGCATATTACGAGCCAGACTATCATAACATCAATGCCACGGTGAACATCCCTGGCGCAGGCACCATCACAGGAGCAGGCGTTTACGGCTACAACACCACAGCGACGCTTGTGGCTACCAACACACAGCACTACACATTCAGAACATGGCAGGAAAACAACCAGACAGTTAGCACCAACGCGACATACAGCTTCACTGTCACTGGCGACAGAGACCTCGTCGCTAACTTCACACTCAACAGCTATGAGGTTACCGCCACCGCCAATATCGCCGACGCGGGCATACTGACCGGACAAGGCACATATCTCTGCGGCGACAGCGTGACGATGACAGCACAGGCCAACCTCCATGCCACCTTCGTCAACTGGACAGAAGCAGGCGTGGTGGTGTCGACAGATCCTACATTCAGCTTCGTCATCGACGGCAACAGACATTTCGTGGCCAACTTCAATGTCGACAACTATCACTGGACTCCGAACATCACTCCATACAACAACACCATGATGCTCACCGGCGTCATCCAGATTGACGGTGAGGAGCAGTTCAGCGATAACTTTGAAGTAGGCGCATTCTGCGGCGACGTGGTGAGAGGCAGCGCGAAAGCACATCTTGTAAGCGCCATCAACAGATACATCATCTACATGACAATCTACGGCAACAATGACGACGAGATAACATTCCAGCTCTACGATCACAGCACAGGCCAAGTCGTTGACCTTGAATGTCTTACAACTCTGACATTCATCCAAGATTTAATCGTGGGTTCGACATCAAATCCTCATGTTTTGAACTTCATCACCGACTTGTTCATCACAGCCGTGGCTGATCCTGTCGCGGGTGGTATCACCATGGGCGGCGGACCTTACAGCTATGGCGACATTGCCAACATGAACGCGGTGGCTGCAGAAGGCTATTCGTTCTACAACTGGACAGAAAACGGAGTTATCATCTCGACAAACGCTTCATTCTCGTTTGAAGTGACTGAAAACCGTGTTTTGACAGCCAACTTCGTGCTGGGTAACCACTGGAACTCCAACCCTGTCGCATATCTCAACAGCATGGAGATGACTTGTGTCATCGAGATTAACGGCACAGAGCAACGCAGCCCGTACCTTGAACTCGGAGCGTTCTGCGGCGATGTGGTAAGAGGCAGCCAGATTGCAGAATATGTTGAATCAGTCGACAGATACATCGCATTCATGATGGTTTACGGAACATCGGGCGATGAGATAACATTCCGACTCTACGACCATTCAACAGGCAACGAATCAAATTACATCTCTGAGCAAAACATAACATTGACTCCAAACGCTGTCATCGGCTCGGTCAACAACCCATACGTGATTAACTTCGTTCCGGCTATCGACATCACCATCGTCATCGATCCTGAAGGCAGCGGTGAAGTGACCGGCGCAGGCATATATCCACTTGGCAGCACAGTGACATTGACAGCAGCAGGATTCGGCAACTACGTGTTCGTCGACTGGTCGGAAGCAGGAAACGTGCTTGCGACAACACCTGTCTACTCATTCACAGCGACAGAATCACTGGTGATCACAGCTTATTTCGAATTAGGCCAGCACACTCCACTCTCAACAGGATGGAACTGGTATTCAACATACATCGAGATGAGCAATATCGACGGCTTGCAGATGATTAAAGACAACCTTGTCGACAAGGCGACATTGATCAAGTCGAAGACCGAATATATTGAGTTCGTTGGCGGCGAGTGGAACGGCACACTGACAAGTGTTGTCAACGAGCAGATGTATCAGATTGAGATGGTTGAAGACTACGTTCTCGGCGTACACGGCGACATCGCAATCCCTGAGAATCACCCGATTACAATCATCCCTGACTGGAACTGGATTGGTTATCCTATGACCGACAGCCTTGATGTTGACGTCGCTTTGGCAGGCTACACAGCTGTTGAAGGCGATTGCGTGAGATCACTTGAAACATACGCTGAATACAACGAGGGCATCGGTTGGATAGGCTCACTCAAGACCATGTTTCCTGGCGAAGGCTACCAGCTCCTCAACACCAGCAACAATACCAAAACCCTCATCTACCAGAATCCTGGCAAGGGCGAAGTCATGGCTAACCGCACAACAAGAGACAACTACTGGCAGCCGAATGTACACCAGTTTGCCAACAACATGTGTCTCACCTCTACAATCAAGCTCAACAGACGCGATTTCAACAACGAAAATCTTGAAATCGGTGCGTTCTGCAACGACGAATGTAGAGGTAGCGCACATCCGATGTACATAGAACAATTGGATAAATACGTCACATTCCTCACCATCTATGGTGAAGATGGCGACGAGATAACATTCAAGCTTTATGACGCAGCGTTAGGCCAAGTGATTTCTGAGCTAGCCGACAACGGCATCAGCTTCAACCAGAACGAGGTTCTTGGCTCGACATCAGAAGCATTTGAGATTGAATACAACAGCATCTTGAATGTCGACGACAACAGCATCAGCGTCGGAATGTATCCTAACCCGGCTCACAGTGGTGATAACGTGATTTTGACAACCAATGCATACAACTCAAAGGTTGAGGTGTTCAACACATTGGGTGCCAAGATTTTTGAGACGATATTTAATGAGCAAACAACACTTGATTGCTTCAACAATTCAGGTGTATATCTCATTCAAGTGACAACTGCGGAAGGCAAGGCTTTCAGAAAGATAGTCATTGAATAACTTCTTTTAAGTTTCACATAATAGATATACGATTTAATCGTTATATCTTAAATAGCTATTTTATGTCGAAAAAAATATTTTTAATACTTTTGGTCTTGTTATTCGGGGCTGCGCTACCGCTTGAGGCTCAACGTCGTAACCCCGCCAAGAATGCCGACATCGCATTCGAGAGAGGACAGTACACCCTCGCCATCGAGCGTTACAAGAAGGCATTCAAGAAGATGAAAAACAAAAAGTACAAGGACGAACGTGACCGTGTCACGTTCCAACTCGGTGAGTGTTATTATCTTACAGATGCCCCGAAACTGGCGACAGTACAATACAAGAGAGTTTGCAAGAGCGAATTGCCAAAAACCAACCCAATCGTTTACCTTCACTACGCTGAATCACTAAAACGGATCGAGAAATACGACGAGGCGTTGGTTTATTACAACCTCTACTCGGAGGCAGTGCCTGACGACCCACGCGGACAGCGCGGTGCCGACGACATAGCGCATATTAAGGAATGGCTCGAAAACCCTTCGAAATATGAGGTAACACGCGAGAAAACGCTCAACTCGAAGTCATCGGACTTCGGCGTGGCTTGGATGTCGAACAGTTTCAACGATGTCATCTTCACATCAACACGCGAAGGCGGCATAAAGAAAGAGAAAGACGGCATAACAGGCCAGCATTTCCCTGATTTCTATTATTCAAGAAAAGATAAAAACGGCAAGTGGGACAAACCTGAGCTAGTCGATGAGGAAGGCGGCATCAACAGCGAAGGCAGCGAAGGCACACCATACTTCACAAAATCGTTCTCCGACGTGTATTTCACTCGTTGTCCTAACGACAAAAAACGTAAGTCGGGCTGCCAGATTATGAAGTCGAAACGTACCGGCTCGTCGTTCAGCGAGGCAACAGTTGTTGAGATCGCAGGTGTCGACTCGCTCGACATAGTGGGTCACCCGACCTTGAATGCCGACGAGAGCATCATGTATTTCGCGGCAGACCGCAAAGGCGGCTTCGGTGGCAAAGACATCTGGATGACGATAAAAGGCGAAGACGGCAAGTTCGCACGTCCGTTTAACCTCGGCGAAGTGGTAAACAGCCCGGGCGATGAGCTGTTCCCGTTCCTGCGCAACGACACCACACTATATTTCGCTTCAAACGGTCATGGCGGAATGGGCGGTCTCGACATCTTCGTGACAACAGTCGACTCGACAGGGGTGTGGTCGGAACCAGCTAACTTGAAATACCCTATCAACTCAACGGGCAACGACTTCGGCATCATCTTCCACCCTACCGAGGAACGCGGTTTCTTCGCATCGAACAGAGACAGCCGCAACGGTTTGGACGACGATATCTATTACTTCATCGAGCCACCTATCGTGTTGACTATCAACGGAACTATCAAAGATAAGAACAGTCTTCAGTATGTTGGCGGAGCCAATGTGAGCATCATCGGAACCGACGGCACCAAAGCCAGCACCTTGTCGAGCGACAAAGGCGTGTTCCAGTTTAACGAAGGCACCATCAACGTGGGAAATATCTATGTCGTGACAATCAACAAAGACAATTATTTCTCGATGACCGACACCATCAACACAGTGAACATCGAATTCAGCAAGGATTTCAATCCAGGTTATGAAATTGAGATGATTCCAAGCGGTTCGGTGGTTCTTCCAGAGATTCAATATGAACTCGGAAAATGGGATTTGTTGCCGCAGTTTGAAGACTCGTTGCAAGGTCTTATCGAGATTTTGCAGGTCAACCCGAACATCACCATCGAGCTTGGCTCACACACCGACTATCGTGACAGCGACGCCCGAAACGACATCTTGTCGCAAAAACGTGCCCAATCGGTGTGCGACTACTTGGTTCTCAGAGGCATAGACCCAGCCAGACTTACCGCGAAAGGTTATGGCGAACGGGTTCCGAGAACATTGCGCAAGGACTTCGTTTACAAAGGTTATACATTTAAAAACGGTACTAAACTAACCGAAGATTACATCAAGACATTGCCTTCGGAAGAGTTGAAAGAATATGCCAACCAGCTTAACCGTAGAACGGAGTTCAGAGTTTTGAGCAAAGACTTCATCACACGTGAAGGCATCGATGACGACCAGATGGCGAGCATCAAGCTGAATCCTGAAGACAACACAGTGCCGTTCAGTCAGGATAAGGCGGGCAACTTCAACTTCAAGTCGTACATCAACGCTTACACCGAGTTTATAACCTACGACAGAGACGCCGACTTCACCATTTCGCAGAAAAAGGTGATGGATCTTCTTAATAAAGGTATTATCAACAAGAACGATTTTGTGGGCGACAACGTTGAGAAGATCATCAGCGCAGGCTCGGTAAAGAACAACGCCACATTCATTATCAAAGAGATACGCATCGCCGACCGCACAGTCGAAAATGTTGAAGTAACTGTGATGAACAGCCAGAAAGTTGATTGGATGATGGGTCAGAAGACTTTGAAACAATTCGGTAATTTTGAATTTGACACCGACGAACATAAATTGATTTTTAAATAAAATGCCAGTAGAAAAACGTTATCAGCTCCGCGGCGTTTCCGCAGAGAAAGAAGACATACACAACGCCATCAAGAATCTTGACAAAGGCTTGTATCCTAACGCTTTTTGCAAGATCATACCTGATATTTTGGGTGGCGATGACGATTATTGCAACATCATGCACGCCGACGGCGCAGGCACCAAGTCGTCGTTAGCATATCTTTATTGGAAAGAAACGGGCGATTTGTCAGTGTGGGCTGGCATCGCGCAGGACGCCGTGGTGATGAACACCGACGACCTGATGTGCGTGGGCGCCACCGACAAGATGCTCCTCTCCTCCACCATCGGAAGAAATAAGAATTTGATTCCTGGCGAGGTTATTTCCGCTGTTATCAATGGAACTGAGGAGTTTTTAGCGGAACTGCGTTCTTTGGGAGTAGGAATCTATCTCACAGGCGGCGAGACCGCTGACGTTGGCGATCTGGTGAGAACCATCATCGTCGACAGCACCGTCACGACACGTATGAAACGCTCGGAAGTCATTGAAAATCATATCAAACCAGGCGATGTCATAGTGGGATTCGCGTCATACGGACAGGCAACCTACGAAGACCGTTACAACGGCGGCATGGGTTCAAACGGCCTCACTTCTGCACGCCACGACGTGTTGGGACATTATCTGGCTGAGAAATACACCGAGAGCTACGACCATTCGATTCCTGAAGATTTAGTTTACTCTGGAAATCATACACTTACAGAGCCGACAAAGGTTCCAGGCGTCGACGTTGGCAAGCTCATCCTCGCCCCTACCCGTACCTATCTTCCAATGATGGTGCCGATTTTGGCAAACCTCAGAGGTCACATCAACGGTATCATCCACTGCAGCGGCGGCGCACAGACAAAAGTGACACATTTCATCGACAAGCTACATATTATTAAAGATAATATGATTGAATTGCCACCATTGTTCGAGATGATTCAGGAGTCGTCTGGCACCGACTGGCAAGAGATGTACAAGGTGTTTAACATGGGTTCGCGTCTTGAGATCTATACCGATGAGAAATCGGCTGAAGAGATGATCAAGATTGCTAACTCATTCAATATCAATGCACAAATCATCGGACACGTTGAGGCATCCGATAGAAAACAACTCACAATCAAGAGTAAATACGGAGTTTTTGAATACTAATGGAAATAATTGACAAATTAGAAGCGATTAAAGAGCGTTGGGAAGCATTACGAGAGCAACTCAACGACCCGGAATTGATGAACGACATGAAGCGTTACGTCAAGGTGAACAAGGACTACAAAGACCTTGAGCCTGTTATCGACGCTTTCAACCAATACAAGACATATCTCGCAAACATCAGCGAAGCCAAGGAATTGCTGAAGACTGAGAAGGACGAGGACATGCGCCAGATGGCACAGGAGGAACTCGACGACGCCACTGAAAAAGTGGGCAAACTCGAAGAGGACATCCGTTTGATGCTCATCCCTAAAGATCCGACAGACGGCAAGAACGCCGTGATGGAGATCCGTGCAGGCACAGGCGGCGACGAGGCAGCTATCTTCGCTGGCGACCTCTACAGAATGTATATCAAATTCTGTGAAGCGAAAAACTGGAAAGTCGAGACCGTCGATGCCAACGAAGGCACAGCAGGCGGCTTTAAAGAAATAGTTTTCAACGTCATCGGCGACGGCGCCTACGGTATACTGAAGTTCGAATCAGGAGTGCACCGTGTGCAGCGCGTGCCGAAGACCGAGACACAGGGACGTATCCACACATCGGCAGCATCTGTCGTTGTTCTCCCTGAAGCTGAGGAATTCGACGTTGAGCTTCTCGACAAAGATATCAAGAAAGAGGTTTACTGCGCCGCATCGGGACCTGGCGGACAGTGCGTCAACACTACGTACAGCGCCGTGCGTCTCACCCACATCCCTACAGGCGTGGTGGTGAGCTGCATCGACGAACGCTCGCAGGCCAAGAACATGGCGAAGGCGTTGAAGATCCTGCGTACTCGTATCTACGAAGCGGAATACAATAAATACATGGAGGAAGTCTGCTCGAAACGTAAGACCATGGTGTCGACAGGCGACCGCTCAGCGAAGATCCGCACCTACAACTATCCGCAAGGCCGCGTCACCGACCACCGCATCGGATTCACGGTGTATAATTTAACATCGGTGATGGATGGCGACCTCACAGCGTTCATTGAGAACCTGCAAATGGCTGAAAACGCTGAACGTCTCAAGGAAGGACTTGAAGAATAGTGTAGAGTTAAGAGTGTAGAGTTAAGAGTAGTTTTAAAGTATAAAGTTGAAAGTTTTGAAATTTTATGAAAAAACAAGATATAATCAACCAGATTAGAGCGAAGAAATCGTTTCTTTGTGTCGGTCTCGACACCGATATCAAGAAGATTCCGCAGCATTTGCTGAAGGAAGACGATCCGGTCTTTGCGTTTAACAAAGCTATCATCGACGCTACAGCGAAATATGCCATAGCCTACAAACCTAACACCGCATTTTACGAGGTTTATGGTGCTAAAGGATGGCTAAGTCTCGAAAAGACAATCAATTACATCAAGGAGAACTATCCTGAGATGTTCGTCATCGCCGACGCAAAACGTGGTGATATCGGCAACACTTCAGCCAACTACGCCCGTGCTTTCTTTGAAACTTTGAAAGCTGATGCCATCACGGTGGCACCTTACATGGGTGTCGATTCAGTGGAACCTTTCCTCGGTTTTGATGGTAAATGGGTTATTTTGCTTGCTCTGACATCGAACAAAGGATCGAAAGATTTCCAATATCTCAACGCCGACGGCAAGGAACTCTATAAAAATGTGCTTTTGAAGTCTACAGAGTGGGCCAACAGCGAGAAGATGATGTACGTGGTTGGTGCCACACATCCAGAGGAACTCGGCGAGATTCGTAAGATGATGCCAGACAGCTTCCTGCTCGTTCCAGGTGTCGGAGCACAAGGTGGTGATTTGCAAGCAGTTGCGAAATTTGGATTGAATAAAGACTGTGGACTTATAGTGAACTCGTCGAGAGGCATCATCTATGCTTCAAACGGCGAAGATTTCGCGGAGAGAGCCGCTGAAGAGGCTGAGAAGCTGCAAAAACAGATGGCCGCAGTGCTTTAGAAGCTGAAACCGAGCATAAATTTATCGGCGTCAGGAATCTCCATAGGCACGTTTTTTGCTCGGTCGATACAAACAATAACGCTGTGACAAACGGTCAGAATGTCGTTTGTCACAGCGTTTTTTAGGTGCTGACGCATCTTAAAACTCGAATGCCCTACTTCATAAACCTCTGTCTCACACACAATCTGGTCGTGAATCTTCACGGGTTTTTTGAAATCAAGTTCCACATGAACAAGCACGTAGCTGAATTTCATCCAGTCAATCTCATGGTTGAACAGATGCTCGAAATACTGGCTACGACCGTAATCGAAGAGATTGCATTGCGCCCCGTTGTTGACATGGTCAAACGGGTCGAGATCGCTCATTCTAATTTGTATAGGGCACGAGAACATGTCAAACTAGTGTGCTATTGTCACCTTCTTTGTAGCGATGCCACCGTCGTTGGTGATGACTCTCACCACGTAAACGCCGTTCTCGAATGAGGCGACATTCACTGATGTGTTTTCTGTGCCTTCGGCAGTTAACACCTTCTGACCCAACGAGTTATAAACCTCAACAACGCTAACATTTTCGCCTTCGACGAAGATTTTGCTGTTAGCCGGGTTAGGATAAATGTTCAAGCCGTTTTCAGCGACACTCTCGCTAACCGAAGTATGGTCTTTTGTTATCGAGATGTTATGATAAGCCATCGATCCGAAATCGCCGTCGCCATGGATAATCTCATGTCCACCGGCATCTTTGATATAGTAATAACCATTGCCGAAGTTGCAGCAGATACCATTGTTGTTACTGTCGTAAATTCTGAACAGATAGCATTCATCGGTCGGGATGCCGGTAACATTCTCAACATTAACCTGTGTCGCGCCAGAGCCGATGAGGTGTGAGTAAGGACCACCATGTGCAATCATTTCACCAGCCGAGTTGACGATATCCCATGTTGTTTGCTCACCCCATTGATCCTGAACGATAAACACCTTAAGTGATGTAGTCTCATCATTAATCTCCAACTCAACCCATTCGTGTGATTCAGCTGCGAATGCCATCGATGACTCGAAAGGCTGGCCGTTGGCTTCAGTGATGTTCAGAGTTCCGTTGTATGAGCCGTAAGGGATATCCATTGAGAAGTCAATTTTGGTATTATCACCTGACGGAATCGAGCCATTATATTCGAACTCGTGTGTATTTCCAGCAATCTGAGCATTAAACTTGATTGATGTCAAGACATTTGTTCCGATGTTTGTGAGAGTGAAATTGAAATCTTTCTCAATGCTGCATTTTGCATTAATCATCTGAGCGACAGCACCCATTGAAGGGTTGATAGGCTCGTCGGTCATGAATGTCTTGGTAAGCTCGCAAGCGTTCAAGATCGGGCGTGTAGGTGTTCCCTGATATTGCTCTGAAACCCATGCAAGGAAGAAAATATGGTCAAGAATGACCTCGACTCCGTTAGGATTGCCGATGCTTTCAGGAATCTGATATTCGTAAGTTTTTGTAATCAAAGTGCCTTGTGTGGTTGGAGTAATGGCCTCGCCCCATGTCGGAGTAACCATGTCACGCAAGATGTGCATGTGGCAATACTGACTACCAATTACCTGTGATGGATTGCTAGACATACCTGACTGTGAGCCCATGATGCTGTCCTGAAGCATTGCTACAGTAAGATAATTCTGGTTTGAGCTGCTGTTGCCGGTGTAGTAAACCTCAACAGTGATTGATGCCATGCGTGTGCCAGGATTGATTCTCACGGAACCGGCCACATTGCATTCAGCGGCTTGAGCCAACTGCTGATTAGCAAGACTAGCCCATGCGCCACGGCCTTGTGCAGCTGAGGTTGAACGGTTAACAACTCCTGAAGGGAAACCGCTCACCGAGAAGCCGCCTAAAATAGTCGATGAACACGATGTGTTGAAATTAGGATAAGTAGTTGGAGCATAACTACCCGCATGCACGTTGATAGCCCATGCGCGGCCAGGATTAGTTTCCATGATGTTGTTTGCAATCACATGTCCTTCAGGGCAATAGCCGCAGTTACGGCCTGTGAATTCCTCAAGGATGACGTTCCTGTTGGCAGGCTCTGTCGATACATATTGCTGAGCATTCATTGTGAAAAATGTTGCCAGCAAAGCCATTAAAGCGAAAGTAAATTTCTTCATAGTTTTTATTTTTAAACAATTATTCATTTTTAAACTACAAAAATACAAAAAAATAAAAACACGCCATGCAAAAATGACGTGTTTTTTTGAAAAATAATTTTAAAAACTATTAAATCTCAATTATGGTGTTCCAGCCGAACTCGTCTTTTTCAAGACCTGTCTGGATTCCACGAAGTTTGTTGTAAAGTTTCTGGCTCCATGGACCTGGTTTGCCGTCACCGAAGGTGTAGCTCTTGCCGGTCTCCGGGTCGTCGATGCGTGAGATAGGGCTGATGACAGCTGCTGTGCCGCATGCGCCTGCCTCTTCGAATGTAGCGAGTTCTTCTTCTGCCACAGGGCGACGTTCAACCTTCATGCCGAGAGTTTCAGCGATCTGCATCAAGCTCTTGTTAGTGATTGAAGGAAGGATTGATGTTGACTGTGGAGTGATGTATGTGTTGTTTTTCACTGCGAAGAAGTTAGCTGCGCCAGCTTCATCGATATATTTCTTTTCTTTTGCGTCGAGATAGAATTCGCAAGCGTACTGACCGCCGTGGCAAGCCTCGGTGTGAGCGCGCAACGATGCCGCATAGTTACCGCCGACTTTGTAGACACCTGTTCCGAGAGGTGCCGAACGGTCATATTTACGTGTGATGACGTATGGGTTAGCCTGGAAGCCGCCTTTGAAGTAAGGTCCGACAGGTGTTGCGAACACGATGAAAAGATATTCGTCAGCCGGTTTCACACCAACGCGTGCGCCAGTACCTATAATTAATGGACGGAGATACAATGAAGCACCGCTTTCGTATGTTGGGATGAATTCTTTGTTGAGCTGCACGCATTTGATCATGGCTTCCTCGAATTTCTCCATTGGGAAACGTGGCATGCAGATACCGTCGCATGACGACTGCAAACGTTTAGCGTTCTCGTCCAAACGGAAGATACGCACCTTACCGTCAGCGCCGCGGTGTGCCTTCAAACCTTCAAAAGCCTCCTGGCCATAGTGCAAGCATGTTGCAGCCATGTGAATGTTGATAGTTGTCTCTGAGCAGTACTCTAACTCGCCCCATTCGCCGTTTCTGTAATGGCAACGGACATTGTAATTTGTTGGATAATAACCAAATGGGAGTGATCCCCAATCGATGTTTTGCATGATATTTTTTTATTTTGTGTTAATAATTCTAATCGTTTTCCTGGATTGCAAAGATACAAAATTATTTTAATACGTACGACAATTTTTCCATAGATTTTTCCACAAATAATGCTCCCCAATTCCGTATTGCTCGAGCAGGCCTCTAATTTGTGCTGCAATCGCTTCTTTATCAACAGGTTTGTCGGATTTTCTACCTACCAAAAGCACGTTTTTCGGGGTGTTGTCAATCTCGATAAACTCCATAACCTGGGTTTTGTAGCCGCAATATTCGAGGACGAGGGCTCGTACCGCATCGGTAATCATAACCGCCTGACGCTCAAGGAAAATGCCGAATCGCGTCATAGCATCAGTCTTGCCAGATTTCTCCATCTCACGACGAATCTGTTTGTGACAACACGGCGCACAGATTATCAATTTCGCATTGTTACGAATACCTTTTAATATAGCGTCGTCGGTAGCAGTGTCGCAGGCGTGAAGGGCGATAAGGACATCGAGATTTGATGGTTTGTAATCTTCAATGGAATTTTCAATGAATTTGAAATTCTGCAGTTTGCATTTTTCAATAATATCATTGATTTTCAGCACCAAATCCTTACGAATCTCCACTCCTTCCATCACGATTTTCTTGTCGTAATGAGTGGTAAGATATTCATACAAAGCGAACGTCAAATAACCCTTCCCTGCTCCCATGTCGGCGATATGGATTTCGTCATCAAATTTGGTCTGACGCATAACGCCGTCAACGATTTCAACGTATTTGCAAATCTGCTTGAATTTATGCTGCATGTCGGCCAAAACCTTGCCTTCGCGTGATGTCAGTCCAAGGAGATGCCACCAAGGATTCGATGGGTCAATCAGACGTTGTTTCTCATGGTCGTGGCTCAAATTCTGCGCGCGCTGCTCCTTCACAGCCTTGCACATCAGCGTGGGCTTGCCTTTCTTGCTGACAAGCAGAGTCACATCTTCCGAAATGGTGAAAAGCGACACGTTCTGAAACACTTCAGGAACGAGATTTTTCACCTGCTCCATCGTCTGACCAGCATTAAAATTCTTCGTTTCGTCACGGCGCTCATAACGATAGGTAAACTGATACATCTTATTGTCTTTCAACAATATAGGCTTAACATAAATGTTTCGCAACTCATTATTTTTCGCCAACGGCTTCGATAATGTCATTTTTACCAAAGCGTTGTTTTTGAGTGCCGAATCAAGTTTTTCGAAGAATTTTTCCATTTAAAATCTTTTTTGCAAAATTACAAAAAATATTGACATTTTGTCAGTACTTTTATTTTGGCATAATATTTGATATAATCGTCCTACGGACGAGGTTTCTTGTTACTTTTTTCTTGACAAAAAAGTAACCAAAAAGTCAAGCGCCAGCCGAAGCTCTGACCGCCGTCTGGCGCGGGCCAACGCACCTGAGACAATCTGGGGCAAAGCCAACAAAAAAGGAAATAAGAAATTAAAAATAATAATATTATGGCAAACGGATCAATTGGAGTTAAAACGGAAAACATTTTTCCGGTGATTAAAAAGTTTTTATACTCGGAAAACGAGATTTTTTTACGTGAGATAATCAGTAACGCTGTGGATGCCACGCAGAAGCTGAAAACATTAGCCAGTGCTGGCGAATTCAACGGCGAGTTAGGCGATTTGACCATCAAAGTTGAGGTCGATAAGAAGAAAAAGACCATCACAGTGCGCGATAACGGCATCGGTATGACAGAGGAAGAGGTCGACAAATACATCAACCAGATCGCTTTCTCAGGCGCCACTGAGTTTGTGGAGAAATTCAAGACCAACAGCGAGGCCGAGGCTGCCAACATCATCGGACATTTTGGCTTGGGCTTCTACTCAGCTTTCATGGTGTCGTCAAAAGTATCACTGATCACTAAATCATACGCTCAGAAAGCCGATGAAAAAGGCGTTATCTGGGAGTGCGACGGCTCGCCTGAGTATACTATGAACCCTATAGCGAAAGGCAACCGCGGTACCGACGTAATCCTCTATGTTTCAGACGATTGCGCTGATTTCCTAGAGGAAAGCAAGATTCGTGAGTTGCTCAACAAATACTGCAAATTCATGTCGGTGCCGATTCAATTCGGAACCAAGAAAGTGCAGGAGCCGATTGAAGGTGAAAAAGACAAAGACGGCAAGCAGAAGACCAAAGAAGTTGAAAAACCTTGGATTATCAACGATGTGGCTCCACTTTGGAAGAAAGCTCCATCGACAATCGAGGACAAGGAATACAACGAGTTCTATCACACTCTGTACCCGATGAACTTCACCGAGCCGATGTTCCACATCCATCTGAACGTCGACTACCCGTTCAACCTTACGGGAATCCTTTATTTTCCTAAGATTTCGAACCGTTACGAGTTCCAGCGCAACAAGATTCAACTCTATTGCAACGAGGTGTTCGTGACCGATTCAGTCGAGGGCATTTTGCCTGACTTTTTAAGTCTTTTGCATGGTGTGATTGACTCACCGGATATCCCGTTGAATGTGAGCCGTTCGTTCCTACAGAATGACCAGAACGTGAAGAAAATCTCGAGTTATATCACTAAGAAAGTGGCCGAAAAACTTGAGGAACTCTTCAAAAAAGACCGCGAAGATTATGAAAAGAAATGGGACGACATCAAGATTTTCATCGTTTATGGCATGATCGCCGACCCTAAATTCTTCGAAAGAGCTGAAAAATTTATGCTTTTCAAAGATACCGACGGCAAATATTATACCATCGAAGAATACAAAAAATTAATTGAAGAAAATCAGAAGAACAAAGACGGAAATGTCGTATATTTGTACGCGACAAATCAGGACGAGCAATACACCAACATTGAAAAGGCAAAAGAACGCGGCTACAATGTCTTGATGCTCGACGGCATGCTCGACTCGCACTTCATCAGCACGTTTGAGCAGAAGTTTGAGCATACTTCATTTGCAAGAGTCGACTCGAATACCATCGACAAACTCATTGAAAAAGAGGATGTTAAGAAGGAATCGAAGCTCGACGACAAGCAGAAGGAAGAGGTTAAGAAGGCGTTTGAGGACATCATCGACAAGACGCATTTCAATGTTGAGTTCAGCACTCTGGACGAGACTGAGGCTCCTGTCGAGATCATCCAAAACGAGTGGATGCGCCGTTACAAGGAGATGAACCAGATGGGCGGAATGCCGATGTGGGGCGACATGCCTGACAGCTACACCCTGATGCTCAACACCAACAACGCCGCCATCGCGACGCTGCTGGAGAAGAGCGAAGAAGACCGTAAAGCCGTCATCACACAGTTGTACGACCTCGCCCGTTTGTCGAAGAACTTGTTGAAAGGAAAAGAACTGAGCGAGTTTATTAAGAGGAATTTTAACACAATTAAATAACATTTAAACCTAATTACAATGAAAAAGAAAGGCTTAATCACAATCATCATTATCGTTGTAGTCATTTTGGCTATTTACGCTTGGATTAAAGGTTCATACAACGGCATGGTTCAGCGCCAGGAAGGCGTTGAGGCTCAATGGGCACAGGTGGAGAACGTCTACCAGCGTCGTGCCGACCTCATCCCTAACCTCGTCGCGACAGTGAAAGGCTATGCCGAACACGAGCAGGGAACACTGACAGCAGTCATCGAGGCACGTGCCAAGGCTACAGGCATCACCATCGACCCGAGCAACATCACTCCTGAACAACTCGCACAGTTCCAGGAAGCTCAAGACCAGCTGTCGGGCGCATTGTCACGACTTCTTGTCAGCATCGAAAGATATCCTGACCTGAAGGCAAACGAGAACTTCCTCGCATTGCAGTCGCAGCTTGAAGGCACCGAGAACCGCATCACGGTCGAGCGCCAGAAATTCAACGAGAGAGCTAAGGAATACAACCAGTACATCAGAATGTTCCCTCGTAACATCATCGCCAACATGTTCGATTTCGAGAAAGTCGGATATTTCAAGGCACAAGCAGGAGCTGAAACAGCGCCAAAAGTTGAATTCTAATGATGATGACCAATCATAAAACAACCCGTTGGGCAAAGGCATGTCTTTGCCTGATGGGTTTTTTGTTGTTGTCAAGCCTCGGTTTTGCTCAGAAAATCCCGGCAAGGCCAAATCCTCCCCGTCTGGTCAACGACTTCGCCGACATCCTGACCGACAAGCAGGAACGCGCGTTGGAGCAAAAGCTTGTCGCATACAACGACAGCACCTCCACCCAGATTTGCGTGGTAACGGTTAAAAGTCTCAACGGTACCACATCCGACGATTTCGCCTATCAGATTGGCGAGACATGGGGCGTAGGCACCAAGAACAACAACGGTGTCGTGATTTTGGTAAAGCCAAAGACAGCCGATGAGCTTGGCGATGTCTCCATTCAGGTCGGCTACGGCATGGAGCCTTACATCACCGACGCTGTGAATTACGGCATCCGCACGAAAGAGATGATTCCTGCCTTCAAGGAAAACGATTATTATAAAGGTATCGACAATGCTGTCAATGCCATTATAGGACTGGCATCTGGCGCTTACAAAAGCGACAAATACACAAGCAAATCAGACGATGACGACGATGCCTTGGGTACTTTTGTAGGCATATTGTTTTTGATTTTTATCTTAGTGATACTCAGTGCAGGTAAGAACAAAAACGGCAATTCCGGAGGCAAAGGCGGATTCTGGAGAGGTTTGTTGTGGGGCATCCTTCTGTCGAACACCAGAAGAGGTGGCGGCGGAGGCAGCTGGGGCGGCTCGAGCGGCGGCTCATGGGGCGGCAGCTCAGGTGGATTCGGAGGCTTCGGCGGCGGTCACTTCGGTGGTGGCGGCGGCTCATCAAAATGGTAAAAAATGCATTATGAGTAATGTGATTTCAATAAAAAACGGAAGTGTTTTTCAGCATGAACGATTGATTCTCAAGGACATAAACCTCGAGATCAACGAAGGCGAATTCGTGTATTTAATTGGACGAAGCGGCTCAGGCAAATCGTCGCTGCTGAAGACACTTTACGCCGATATTCCGGCAATTGACGGCAGTTTCAGCATCGCAGGGTTTAACCTCAACGACATAAAACGTAAGGAAATCCCGATGCTGAGACGCAAAATCGGCATAGTGTTCCAGGATTTTCAGCTACTTTACGACAGAAATGTGGAGCAAAACCTCTCATTTGTGCTTAAAGCCACTGGCTGGGAAGAGGAAGACGGCATCAACCGACGCATAGACGAAGTGCTGCAACTCGTTGGCCTTCAAGGCAAAAGAAAGTCGATGCCGCACCAGCTTTCGGGTGGCGAACAACAAAGCGTGGCCATCGCGAGAGCGCTGCTAAACAGCCCGAGTGTCATTTTGGCAGACGAGCCGACGGGCAACCTCGACCCTGAGACCACCAACGACATCATGAAACTCATAATGAAGATCCGCGACAACGGCACCACCATTCTGATGGCGACACACAACTACAACCTTATCTTGAAATATCCTTCACGCGTGATAAGCTGCGCCGACGGCACAATACGAGAGAAAACAGCATGATTCGGCAGCTCTCCATATTGATTCCAACGCGTAACGATGCCTGTCTGCATCAAGTTGAGGCTCTTCAAAAGATAGCTTCAATGGTCGACGGACTTCAGTACGAAATCATCGTTTCCGACGACAACTCCACTGATCCGGAGGCCATCAAACAGAACGAAATCATCGCGACGCTGGAGAATTGCCAAGTGTTGCACCGCACTGAAAACCTCGGGCGCGCTGCAAACCGCAACTATTTGGCACAAAACGCCCTCTTCGACTGGCTGCTTTTCCTCGACTGCAACGTGAAAATCAACAACGAGGATTTCCTTAAAAAATATCTAGAACAAGAACAAGCTGATGTGGTCAACGGAGGCATCTTCGCCGAGACCGACAAACAGCTCGCCAGGCATAACCTGAGATATCAATACGAGAAAAGTGTCGAGCTGAAACATAGTGCAAGTCAGCGGCAGCAACGACCATACAAGAGTTTCAGAACCTCCAATTTCATGGTGCGCCGCGATGTCATGCTTGCCCATCCGCTCGACGAAACAGTGCCCGGATATGGCTACGAGGACGTGTTATGGGGCAAAACTCTTTGTGAAAACAATTTGAAAATCAATCACATAGATAATCCAGTAGCGATTACACATTTCGAAAGCAATGCAACCTATATCGCTAAAGTCGAGGAGGCCATGCACACGCTCCACACCCTGCGCCACGATTTGATTGGCTACTCCCCTTTGCTTGCCAAAGTCGAGAGCATGCAGAAAAATCACATGATTTCATTGTATTTGCTGGCATACAAGCCGTTCACCAACTGCATCCGCAAAAACCTCATCGGCGACAAACCAAAAATCAAATTATTGAATTTCTATAAGTTAGGCTATTATCTTTCGATAAAAGATTAGCAATTCTGATAATGCGAGTAAATATTCAGCAATGTCTGCTGTTCGTTCTCCCAACAAAGCTCTTCAGCCGCTATTTTCAGATTCTTTTTCCATTGCACCAATTTATCCTCATCGGCTAATGCGTTTTTAATGGTTTCAGCAATGGTTTCAGGTTCGTGATTTTCGATAAAAGTGCCTATGTTATAATGAGTTATGATTCGTTCAATCTCAGTAAGATGCGATGCGATGATCGGCACTCCGGCCTGGATATAATCGAACAATTTGTTCGGCAAACTGAATTTATAATTCAGATTGGTGTCTTTGTCGAGGGTAAAGCCAAGTTCAGCCAGCTGCGTTATAGCCATCATTTTCTGATAAGGCATGCGCGGAAAAAACTTCACTCGGTCGTCCCAATGATTCGTTGCAACTTTCTCTTTCAGTATCGGAAGCACATCTCCTCCACCGATTATAACCAATTGACAATCATCAAGATATGCCATCGCATCGACAAGTTCTTCCGAGCCTCGATGGATATTAATTCCAGATCCTTGAAGCACTAGAATATGCTTGTTCTGGTCGAGGCCGACCTCCTCGCGTGAAGCCGTAGCCGGCAGCATGGCTCGCATCGGAATATTGCGGATGATGTGGACTTTTATACCATATTTTTGATGGAAAAGGTCTGCAATCGATTGGCAAACAGTTATCATCTCAGGCAATTTCGGCACAACATATTCCTCAATGCGTTTCCACACCCGCTGCACCTTCGGACGGCTCACCAACTCAGGCACTTCGGTAAAATATTCGTGACTGTCGTAAATGAGCGGGATGCGTTTCAGCTTTGAAATCCAAAAGTTAGGCAATAAAGTATCTAAATCGTTGGATAGCAAACAGTTGCAGCGATGAAAAAGTAAAAAAATGAAAAGTCGGATATTGAACTCGGCATAGAAAAACGGACCTTTCTCGAACAGTAGTTTCATGCGATGCGAATCGTATGGCCGTTCATCCATCGGAGGTGATTTCCGCTGTCGACGACCCACAAGAAGCACTTCAAACCCCGCCTTTTGGAGGGTCAGGCACGACTTGTTGACACGCTGGTCAGTCACTAAGTCATTGATTACCGAGACGATAACACGTTTCAATGCATTTCAAATTTCAAGCTATAAAATTACAGATTTTCCGTTGTAGTTTGACAAAATTTCTCTATTTTTGAAAAAAATTTCAGAAATGGAGAAAAATTTTTCGTTGCGCGAGTTCAACACCTTCGGTTTCGACGTGAAGGTGCGGTATTTTCAGGAATTAAAATCGATGGATGACATTCATGATTTGATTAAAAATCCTGAATTCAAACAATCGCGCCACCTTATTCTCAGTGGCGGCAGCAACATCCTTTTCTCCTCCGAATTTTTCGATGGTTTTGTGGTTTATCCCAATCTGAAAGGCATAGAAACGCTGGAAGAAAATGATGAAACCGTGAAGATACGCTGTTATTGCGGCGAGGTTTGGAAAGATTTTGTCGATTATACTGTTTCAAAAGGCCTTTACGTTTTGGAAAATCTCGCCGACATCCCTGGTAAGGTCGGGGCGGCGCCTGTTCAGAACATAGGGGCGTACGGCGCAGAGGTGAAAGATACGATTTATCAGGTTCATACGGTTGATTTGATGACTGGCGAAACCAAGGTTTTTAGTAATGAAGAATGCCATTTTTCGTATCGAAATTCCGTTTTTAAGGAATTGATTTCCAATCGGGCAACGCATGCGTTGTCCCAACGTGATGACAAATCATTACCCGTAGGTACAAGGCATGCCTTGTACCTGATTTTCGCCGTCGATTTCGTTTTGAAAAAACGTGGTGAATTGAAATTGGATTACGGTAATATCCTTAATTATTTGATTTCCAAAAATATAACAAATCCAACAATTCAAGATGTGGCAACAACGGTGAAGACAATCAGGGCGGAAAAGTTGCCTGAAGTTGGGGTTGTGGGGAGTGTCGGAAGTTTCTTCCAGAATGCGATAGTCAGCGAAGAAAAGTATTTGAAGTTAAAGAAAGTTTATCAGGATGTGCCGTCATATCCGGTAACTGCCGAACAGAATGAGATTCCTCGCTGCGCTCGGAATGACAATGCTGCTTCTCAGTCGTTAGTAAAAATCCCTACTGGTTGGTTAATCGACCGTGCCGGCTGGAAAGGTTATCGTGAAAACCATGTTGGCGTTTGGGACAAGCAGGCGCTCGTCCTAGTCCACTACGGAGGCGGCACCCCCCAAGAAATCCTTGATTTGATGAAGAAAATTCAGGATTCGGTAAAAGAAAAATTCGGAATTGAAATCAAGCCGGAGGTTAACATTGTGTAAAAAACTACAGAATCAATCCCCCAACGAGTTCATTCACATCCTCTACCCCATGCTTTTCGCAATATTCCGTAATGCCTTTGGCGACTTTGGCGGAGATTGCGGGGTCGATGAAGTTGGCGGTGCCTATTTGGATAGCAGAGGCTCCGGCAAGCAGGAATTCTATAGCGTCGGTGGCCGACGAGATGCCGCCCAAACCGATGACTGGGATCTTCACCGCTTTCGACACCTGCCACACCATGCGCAACGCCACAGGCTTCACGCAAGCGCCTGATAATCCGCCAGTTACCATCGACAAAACTGGTTTTCTTGCCTCGGCATCGATAGCCATTCCGAGCAATGTATTTATTAAGGAGACGGAATCAGCACCTGCCGCCTCGGCAGCGAGCGCAATCTCAGCGATGTTTGTCACATTCGGCGAAAGCTTCACCATCAAATGTTTGTGGTAAACCTCACGAACTGCCTTCACAACCTGCTCTATTCCCGAGCATGTCACGCCAAATGCCATGCCGCCTTGTTTCACGTTGGGGCATGAAACATTCAACTCGATGGCCGGAATATCATCCAACGCATCAATCTTTGCGGCTGCAGTAACGTAATCGTCTATGTTTGAGCCACTTACGTTAACCAACACATTGGTGTCGAAATGTCTGATGCGCGGATAAATCGTCTTGATGAAGTAGTCGACGCCTTTGTTTTGAAGTCCGACGCAGTTAAGCATTCCCATCGGCGTTTCGGCCATTCTCGGATACGGATTACCTTCACGGTGATGCAGCGTCGTGCCTTTCATGATGATGCCGCCGAGTTCCGAAAGGTCAACAAAATCGGCGTATTCCTCGCCGTAGCCGAACGTCCCCGATGCCGTCATGACGGGGTTTTTCAGGGTCAGACCCTTGAGTTTTATTTCAGTCTTTACCATAACAACCTCTCAATATTAAACACCGGACCTTCTTTACATACGCACAAATTGCCTTCTTTTGTGTTTTCCACGCAGCACAGACAGGCACCTATGCCGCATGCCATCTGATTTTCTAATGAAACCTCACACCAGATACCTTTTTCATGTGCCATCTTGGCCAGTGCCTTCATCATCGGCATAGGGCCACAGGCATATATCTTATTGATTTTCATCGTATTCCACAAGGAATGCTCGGTCACGAATCCTTTCTCGCCCATCGAGCCGTCGTTGGTGGTGATGAACACGTCGCCGACCGAACGAAAACGTTCCAACAACATCAGGTCGTCTTTTGTGCGGCCACCCAACAGGAAATGCACCCCGGTACAGACACGATTCATTGCATCTTTACCCTGAATATTGTCATGTATCGTTTTCGCAAAATACAGCAACGGTGCGATTCCGATGCCACCGCCGACCAACAGAACGTTATCATCTTTTTCAGGCATGGTGAATCCGTTGCCCAACGGCAACACGATGTTCACCTTCGCCCCAACAGGCAATGCGCACAGGGTCTTCGTTCCCTCGTGCTTTTCCTGAATCAGCAAATCGATTGTATTATTCTGATAATCAACGTCGTGGATAGATATCGGGCGACGCAGATAGGCCTTGTCGCAGCCGTCGACACGAACATTCACGAACTGACCGCCACAAATTTCCGGCAACGGCGTCGTCGATTTCAATTTCAACAACGCCGCCCTCGGAAACGATTGTTTTTCGATTATTTGAAAATCAATAATAGTTTTCATATAAAGATTAAGTCGGAGATTCCTCCATTCCGCTTCGCTCCAGTCGAAATGACGACTAAAGTCTAAGGTCTAAAGACTCTTACACCTTTTTCGGTTTTTTTGTCGATTTTGTTGCCGGTGCAGCTGCAGCCTTCACGTTTTCTTTTGCAGCTGCCTTAGGTGCCGCCTTCTTTGTCGTGGTCTTCTTCACTGCCTTCTTCTCTGCCGGTGCTTCCTCAGCCTTAACCTCCTCTTTATTCTCAACGCTGAAATCGAGAATACCCTTGTCGTTAAGAAGCTGGTACCACTGGAACACTTTTTTCATATCTGATTGATATACAGCGTCTTCGTCGTAGTCAGGCAACACGAGCAAGAACTTCTCTCTCAACTCGACAGGTGATGCTTTCTTAGGGTCGAAATCGATTTTATCGCCCATTTTCTCATGAATGCTCATAAAAACTTCCTTCAGAGGCTTGTCCTCACCAGTGGTGAAGATGCTGATTTCCTCGAGAGAACTGATTTTGTCGTTGGCGAATGCCGGAGTCTTTTTTCCGTCAAGCAACGATTCAACGATAAGTTTTCCTGCTCCCTGCGATGAAACGAGGAACAGACCTGGTTTGCCAGAAATAGCAACAACTTTACTTAAATCCATGTTAAATTTTAATTTATATTTAAAATATTCGCAAAAATAATACTTTTTTCAATTTGTGTCTCATTATTTTGAACTAATTGAACGACTGCAGGTCGGTGAGGCGTTTGTAAACGCCACCTTTTTCAATGAGTTCTTCGTGTTTGCCGCGTTCCACGATTTGTCCTTTCACCATCACCAGTATCTCGTCGGCGTTCTGGATGGTCGACAGGCGGTGTGCGATGACAATTGAAGTCCTGTTGGTCATGACCTTCGCAAGTGCTTCTTGTACAAGGCGTTCCGACTCGGTATCGAGCGATGAGGTGGCCTCGTCCAAAATCAGAATCGGTGGGTTCTTCAACACGGCTCTCGCTATGCTGATTCTCTGTCGCTGTCCGCCCGAAAGGTTCATGCCTCGGTCGCCAATCAAGGTGTCGTAGCCGTTTTCCATCTCCATGATGAAGTCGTGAGCGTTGGCGATTTTCGCCGCCTCGATAACGTCTTCGCGAGTGGCGTGTTCAAGTCCGAAGGCGATGTTGTTGAACACAGTGTCGTTAAACAAGATGCTTTCCTGCGACACTATGCCCATCAAGCCACGGACATCGCAAATCCTGAAATCGCGTATGTCGATGCCATCGATTTTGATACTGCCTTTGCTCACGTCGTAGAATCGAGGGAGCAGGTCGACCATAGTCGATTTACCGCCACCGCTTTCGCCAACAAGAGCTATCATCCTGCCTTTCGGAATCGTCACGCTGACATTTTTCAAGACATCATTTTCATTATAATGGAAACTCACATCGTCGTAAACAATAGAATCTTTGAAATCAGGGAGCAGAAGAGCATCTGGTTTTTCAACTATAACCTCTTCAGCATCAAGCACTTCGAAAATTCTGTCGGCCGATGCCATACCTTTTTGCAAGCTATAAAATCCTTGCGTAAATGATTTCGCAGGAGAGATAATCTGCGAGAACACCACTATGTAAGCGATGAAATTGGCTGCTGTGATTGCTGAATTTCCTGAAAGAATCAGCGTTGAGCCGAACCACAGCACTATTGAGATGATTATCGACGAGAGGAATTCGCTCATCGGGGAGCTCAAGTCGCGCTTGCGGTTGACAAATTTCAAAATTCCGGTGTATTTTTCGTTTTGCTCGCCGAATTTTTCGCATGAATAATCGATGGCATTAAATGCCTTGATGATACGCAGTCCGCCAATGGATTCCTCAATGGTGGCAAGCATTCCGGCGAAGCGGTTCTGTCCTTCGAGCGAGTCTTTCTTCAACGATTTACCGATCTTTCCGATGATAAGTCCGCCTATAGGCAACAAGATAAGCACAAACAGCGTCAGGCGCCAGCTCACGCCGAGCATGTAAGCCAGATAAGCTATAATTGTCAGTGGTGATTTGATAAAAACATCGAGATAACTTATTATTGACACTTCTATCTCGACCACATCGGTGGTGATTCGAGCCATGATGTCGCCTTTTTTATGTTTGCTGTAGAACGACAGCGGAAGAATCATGATTTTGCGGTAAAGGTCGTTGCGGATGTCGCGAAGTGTGCCTGCACGCGCTCCAACCATGAAATACAAGGCAAAATATGTGGTGATGTTTCTCAAGAAGAATGCCACTACAAGCAAGATGCAGATGAAGACCAATGCCGCGGCCTGTCCTTTCGCTATGATGATATAACTCACGTAATAGTCGAGCATTCCAAGCAAGGCGTCGGTGTCGAGCGCGAATTCCGGCTTCACGGTGGTGAGATTCTCAGGGTTGAAAAGCAGGTTGAGGAACGGCACTATCATCGAGAATGAGAACAGCGAGAAAACGATAGACAAGATGTTGAACACTATGTTCATCATCACGCTGAACCAATATGGCTTGATGTAATGAAGTATTCTGCGAAAATTCTGTCTTTTACTCATTTTTAATTGTTTTCGTAGTTAAAACCAGTGTAATTTTCCGGTGTTATGGCGTGCATCTCCTTTTTAACGCTTGCTTTCACAGGAAGTTGGTCGATAAACGCGTCGATCGACTCGCGGGTCACCTTCTCGTTGGTGCGTGTCAGGCCTTTGAGTAGCTCATAGGCGCCTTCCACCTGCTCGCGACGTAGGATTGTCTGAATGGCTTCGGCCACCACCGCGTAGTTGTTTTGCAAGTCGGCCCGAAGCTTGGCTTCGTTGAGGATAAGCTTATCCAAACCCTTTGACAATGAGCTTGTTGCAATCAGAGTATGTGCCAGCGGCACTCCGATGTTACGTGTCACTGTCGAGTCGGTGAGGTCGCGCTGCATGCGGCTGATAGGCAGTTTACGGCTGAGGTGTTCGAATATGGCGTTTGCCATGCCGAGGTTGCCTTCAGCGTTCTCGAAATCGATAGGATTTACCTTGTGCGGCATCGCTGACGAGCCAACCTCGCCTGCTTTGATCTTCTGTTTGAAGTAATCCATCGAGATGTAAAGCCAGATGTCGCGCGACAAATCTATTAATATGGTGTTGAGGCGTTTCAGCGCGTCGAAATACTGCGCCATCACGTCGTAATGCTCAATCTGTGTTGTCGTTTCCTGACGTTTCAGTCCGAGTTTTTTGATGAATTTTGCTGCAAACTCGCGCCAATTGATTTGCGGATATGCCACTTTGTGGGCGTTCATATTGCCGGTGGCGCCGCCAAACTTCGCCGTGAACGGTATCTTATCCAGCTCCTCTAGTTGATTTTCGAGGCGTTCCACGAACACGTATATCTCTTTTCCGAGGTGGGTTGGACTAGCAGGCTGGCCGTGGGTGTGCGCCAGCATCGGGACGTCACGCCACTCGGAAGCGAGCGATGTGAGTTTCTCGGCTATTTGCGTGAAAGCGGGACGGATGAGTTCTCTCTGCGCCTGCATCATTGTAAACGGCACCGCGCTGTTGTTGATATCCTGCGATGTCAAGCCGAAATGGATAAACTCCTTGAATCGTGTGAGTCCCATCTCGTCGAAACGGTGTTTCAGGAAATATTCAACAGCCTTCACATCGTGGTTGGTGGTCTTTTCAATATCCTTAATCTCCTGAGCGTCAGACACTTTAAAGTTTTTTACAATATTTCTGAGCTTACGGAAATCATTTTTGTTGAAATCAGCCAACTGAGGCAATGGAATCTGGCATAGCGCGATAAAATACTCCACCTCCACCATCACCCTGGCGCGGATAAGTCCAAACTCCGAAAAATACTCGTCGAGCCGCTCAACTTTCTTGCGATAGCGGCCGTCGATAGGCGAAATAGCAGTTAATTCCGATATATTCATCTTAAAAATTTGTTGTCGTTCAAACTTGCAAAGATAGGAAGAAAATCTTTATATATAAAAATAAATTTAGCAAATCTCCGACAACAAACTTTTATTATTGATTTTTATAATTTTAAATATTAAATTTTAAACCTTACAATAATTCAATATTATCGACATCAAAACCTTTCTCCTTAAGACTTTTCATAATCTTTTCAAAAGCATCTTTATCGTATGGGAGCTTTTGCGAAAGTATCCAAATCTTTGATTTTCTTTTATTTGACAAAGCCACCATCTTCGCTTCATCATCCTTATCGACAATTAAAAACTTCTTCCTCCACAAGCCCTGACGGATAATCAAATAGTTATCATTCAATTTTACCATAAATTTTCCATGATAACATCTTGTTAAACGACGGTTAACCTCATCGAATGAAACATAAAGCAAGTCGAACGTATCGTCATGAGTCATAGAGAGATACACAAAGACATCAACCTTTTTGAAAAGGCCTTTCCCGCGGGTGCGAGCCACCTCATACCACTTATATGGCATGAGCGGATTATTGAAATAATCAGCTAACATAATTTAAATAATTAAATGGAACAAAAATTTGTAAAAAAAATTGTCTTCCGACAAATATTAACATGAAGAAAATTCTCCACTAACAATGTTGCAAAGATATAAAAAATTTTTGTAATTTCGCACAATTAAATTTCATTAAATAAAAATAATTTAAAAATAAACATAAATCATTGATTATCATGAAGTACGATGTTATTGTGATTGGTAGCGGACCTGGCGGTTACGTGGCTGCTATCAGAGCTTCACAGCTTGGAAAGAAAGTTGGAGTTGTTGAAAAGGCGGAAATCGGCGGTACATGCCTCAACTGGGGCTGCATCCCGACCAAGGCTCTGTTGAAGAGCGCGGCTGTCTACACATATATGCAACACGCTGAAAACTACGGCATTAAGCTCGAGGGTGAGGTTCATCCAGACATGGAAGCCGTGGTCGCCCGCAGCCGTGGCGTCGCCGACGGAATGAGCAAAGGCGTGCAGTACCTCTTTAAGAAAAACAATGTCGAACTGATTCCTGGTCTGGGTTCACTTACAGCCAATAAGACAGTGAAAGTCGTTGACGCTGAAGGAAATACAACAGAATACGAAGCCGACCACATCATCCTCGCGACAGGCTCACGCGTGCGTCAGCTGCCAGCCATGCCTATCGACGGCAAGAAAATCATCAGCTACCGTCAGGCATTGGTGCTCGACAAGCTCCCTGAGACCATGGTGGTCGTAGGTTCAGGCGCCATCGGCTCGGAGTTCGCATTCTTCTTCACCTCTATGGGCGTAAAGGTGACATTGGTGGAGTTCCTGCCTAACGTCGTTCCTAACGAAGACGAAGAGGTGTCGAAACAGGTCGAACGCTGCTTCAAGAAGCTGAAAATGACAGTGATGACAGAGGCTTCCGTCACCAACGTCGACACCACAGGCGAGAAATGCATCTGCACCATCGACACCAAGAAAGGCGAGAAAGTTGTTGAAGCCGACATCGTCCTCTCTGCAGTGGGCGTTCAGACCAACCTCGAAGATCTCGGTCTCGAAAACCTCGGCATCGCCTGCGAACGCGGCAAAATCATCGTCGACGACTACTATCGCACCAACGTCCCTGGCGTCTACGCTATCGGCGACATCGTCCACGGACCGGCATTGGCGCACAAGGCATCGCACGAAGCTATCATCTGTGTCGAGAAGTTCTGCGGCATGAATCCTAAGCCATTGAACTACAACAATATACCGGGCTGCACATACATCACTCCTGAAGTCGCTTCAGTGGGTTTGAGCGAGGCTAAGGCCATCGCGGCAGGCTACGAAGTGAAGATCGGCAAGTTCCCGTTCACAGCGTCAGGAAAGGCAGCAGCGGCTGGCAACAAAGACGGTTTCATCAAGGTGGTGTTCGATGCCAAGACCAACAAATGGTTGGGCTGCCACATGGTTGGCGAGAACGTCACAGAGATGGTTGCAACGGCAGTGTTGGCTCGTGAACTCAGCGCCACAGGCCGCGACATCATCGAGAACATCTTCCCGCATCCAACAATGTCGGAAGCCATCATGGAAGCTGCAGCGGCAGCATACGGCGAAGTGGTTCATCTGTAATGAACAACAAAAAAATCTTTATTTATATCCAAATTATGGTGATGTTGGTGAGCATAGCCGCCATCATCGCCATAATTGTGGGCGTGAGGGCGTTGAAGATAGCTGAAAAACGTCCAGTCTCGCTCGAACAGATCGCTTTGCGCAGCAACGACATCGAGTTCACCGAAGATCTCACTTTCGCCGGCGAGCGCGTGCCGTTGAAGATGTTCAACATCCGCGAACGCTACGAGCGCGAGCTGCTGTCGACATGCTATTTCCACAGCAACACCATGCTCCTCGTGAAACGCTCAAAACGCTGGTTTCCGGTGATTGAGCCTATCTTGAAAAAATACGGCATCCCCGACGATTTCAAATATCTATGCGTGACGGAGAGCACCCTCACCAACGCAGTCTCGCCAGCCGGAGCGGTAGGTTTCTGGCAGTTTCTGGAGAAGACAGGCAAAGAATACGGCTTGGAGATAAACAAGGAAGTCGACATGCGCTACAACGTGGAACTTGAGACAGAAGCGGCATGCCGATATTTCCTAAAGTCATACGAGCGATACCACAACTGGACGCTGGTGGCGGCATCGTTCAACGCAGGCACACGAAGGCTTAACAAGTTTTTGAAGGAGCAGAAGGTCAACTCATACTACGACCTGCTCATGGCCGACGAGACCGAGCGTTATGTGTTCAGGATTCTGGCATTTAAAACCATACTCGAGAACCCTGAGAGATACGGCATTTACGTAAGTAAAAACCTTGAGTATAAGCCACTTAAGTATAAAACAGTGGTGGTCGACCAAAGCATCGACAGCTGGGCTGACTTCGCCTTGGAGCACGACATCACCTATAAGCTTCTGAAGATTTTCAACCCATGGTTAAGATCTAACTCATTGAAAGTCAAGAAGGGAGAGTATTACGAGATAAAAATCCCGGTGCGTCCGTTCAACCTCACGGCGGAATACACCAAAGAAGCCACCGGCGGCGACATCATGGAATTTGAAAACGACAGCATCGTTGAAGAGTTGAATTAATGACGGATAAAGACAGAAATATTGCTGAAGACGAGTTCATAGAGATTTACGGAGCGCGTGAGAACAACCTGAAAAACATCGACTTACGCATTCCGCGCGATAAATTCGTTGTGGTGACGGGCTTGAGCGGCTCGGGCAAGTCGTCGTTGGCTTTCGAGACCATCTACGCCGAGGGTCAGCGTCGTTACATGGAGTCGTTTTCGGCCTACGCGCGCCAGTTCATCGGCAGCATGGAACGTCCTGATGTCGACGAGATTCGCGGCCTCTCCCCTGTCATAAGCATCGAGCAGAAATCGGTGAACCGTAACCCGCGCTCAACGGTGGGGACCATCACCGAGATATACGATTTCATGCGACTGTTGTATGCACGCGCTGCGGTTCCGTATTCATACAACACTGGCGAGAAGATGGTGCGTTACTCGGAAGAGCAAATCACCACGATGATAATGGAGCAATATAAAGGCAAGAGAATCAACATATTAGCTCCAGTCATCAGAGGCCGTAAAGGTCATTACAGAGATTTGTTTGAGCAGATTCGTCAGCAAGGATATATCAAGGTGCGTGTCGACGGTGAGATTCGAGAGCTCACGTTCGGCATGCAGCTCGACCGTTATAAAACCCATGACATTGAGATAGTTGTCGACCGCTTGCAGGTCAGCGACGACATCAAGGAACGCATCATGAAGTCGGTGGAGACGGCCTTCCGTCGAGGCAAGAGCATGCTTCTGATACAAGAGGAGGGCACCAACGAGGTGAAGTATTACTCCAAACTTTTGATGTGCCCGACAACGGGGATAGCCTATCAGGATCCTGAGCCTAACACATTCAGCTTCAACTCCCCTTACGGTGCCTGCCCGAAATGCAACGGCTTGGGAACCATCATTCAGGTCGACATGAAGAAAATCATCCCTGATGATAGCCTGAGTCTGCGCAAAGGAGGCCTCGCTCCGCTTGGAGAATACAAAAACAACTGGGTTTTCAACCAACTGGAAGTCATTGGCTCCCGCTACGGATTCACCCTCGACACCCCAATAAGCGAGATCCCTGAAAACGCCATGAGCATCATCCTCTACGGAAGCAACGAGTCATTCACCGTGACCAAGGAATATCTCGGCACAAGCTCAACATACTCAATGCCTTTCGAAGGCGTCGTCAATGTCATTAAGAAACAAAACGAAGAGAACGCACCGGCATCAATCATGAAATGGGCCAACAGCTTCATGAACGAGACGGAATGTCCTGAGTGTCATGGACAAAGACTCAAAAAAGAGGCGCTTTACTTCCGTTTGAACGGCAAAAACATCGCCGAGCTGGCAGAGATGGACGTCAACTCGCTCTCACAATGGCTCGACGACCTCCCGAATCATCTCGACGAGAAGCAAAAGGAGATTTCGCACGACATTCTCAACGAAATAAAGAAAAGAATAAACTTCCTGCTCAACGTCGGCATCGACTATCTTAACATGAACCGTCCGGCGAAGAGTCTCTCGGGCGGCGAGGCGCAACGAATCCGTTTGGCGACTCAGATCGGTTCCCAGCTGACAGGCATACTGTACATCCTCGACGAACCTTCCATAGGTCTGCATCAGCGTGATAATCATCGACTTATAGAGTCGTTGAAGGAGTTGAGAGACATCGGCAACAGCATCATTGTGGTGGAACACGACAAGGACACTATGCTCGCCGCCGACCACATAATCGACATAGGTCCGGGTGCAGGCGTCAACGGCGGAGAGGTGGTATTCCAAGGCAGCCCTAAAGAGGCGATGCACGGCAAAGGCCTCACCTGCGACTACCTGCGCGGCAAGAAAAAAATCGACGTGCCTGCCACTCGACGCAAGCCGTTCGAAGGCCAACACCTTAAATTATATAATGCCTCAGGACATAACCTCAAAAACGTCGATTTAGACCTTCCGCTTGGCGTAATGGTCTGTGTTACAGGCGTTTCTGGCTCAGGAAAGTCGTCGCTCATCAACGAGACACTCTACCCTATCCTAAGCAAGCAATTCTACCGTTCGGAACGCAATCCGTTGCCTTACGAACGCATCGAAGGGCTTGAGTTTATTGATAAAGTAATCGAGATCGACCAGGCTCCTATCGGTAAAACTCCGCGTTCGAACCCGGCGACATACACCAAGGTGTTCGACGACATCAGAAAACTTTACGGCGAACTGCCTGAGTCGAAGATTCGTGGCTACAAATCAGGACGTTTCTCGTTCAACGTGAAAGGCGGTCGCTGCGAGACATGCCAAGGCGCAGGCGTGCGCGTCATCGAGATGAACTTCCTGCCTGATGTGCACGTGCAATGTGAAACATGCCAAGGGAAACGCTACAACCGCGAGACTCTCGAGGTGCGTTTCAAAGGAAAATCAATCAACGACGTGCTTAACCTGACCATTGACGAGGCCGTGGTCTTCTTTGAAAATTTCCCGAGTATCTTGCAGAAAATCAAGACGTTACAAGACGTCGGACTCGGCTACATCACCCTGGGACAGCCTTCCACAACACTCTCCGGCGGCGAAGCACAACGTGTGAAACTCGCCACCGAGCTGTCGAAACGCGATACTGGCAAGACCCTGTACATCCTCGACGAGCCAACGACGGGCTTGCATTTCGAAGACATCAAAATTTTGATGGAAGTGTTGAACAAGCTCGTCAACAAAGGCAACACAGTGCTCATCATTGAACACAATATGGATGTCATCAAAATGGCGGATTACATCATCGACATGGGACCTGAAGGCGGCGAGCGCGGCGGCATGATTCTAGACTGCGGAACGCCTGAGGAAATAGTTGAAAAAGCTGTTGGTTACACAGCGAAATATTTAAAGCTAGAAATTAGTTAGTAACCAACTATCTTAACCTGATCTCTTGACCTACGCTCAACACCGAGTTCTCGTCCAGGCCATTCATTTTGAACAGTCGTTCCAGCTTCACGGCATAGATTCGCGACACCTGAGAAAGCGTCTCTCCGCTCTGGATAACGTGCACGTTATAGCCCGAGGCGGCTTTCCAGCGTTTATGGGTTATATACAGCACCTCGCCTTCAGCGAATGAGGTTTTGTTTTTGAGATTATTGTATTTTATCAGCTGGTTCTTGCTCATTTTCAATTCCTTAGCAAGATTTTCGAGATTATCGCCCTCCTTCGTGAAAATAAACTTGGCACCGAAATTCTCCCTCACGAAATGATGGTTCGGAGTCATCTCCACCACCGGACAATCAGCGAGGACAGGAACTGCAGCCATCATGTTGTTTTTTCCAAAAATTTTCTTTGGTTTTTTAGCGGGTTTAGGCTTCACAGTGTCGACTTTTTGCTCGACTGGCTTCACCTCCTGGTTTTTCTTTTTATGCTTGAACTTACCCTTCACAACCATCTGGTCGTACTGCTGCAGATTATACGTCTCGATGGTGTTTATCAACACGTTAGCGTATGTCGGAAGTGTAGCGTAGCCGGCCTTTTTCAAGCCTTTAGCCCAACCTTTGTAATCGGTTATCTGGAGGTCGAAAAGCGACGCGTAACGTTGACTGTTTTTCAGAAATTTGGAGTGGTCGCGATACGACTCCTCGGCGTTTTTATACACGCGGAAACACTCATTCGGGGCGTCGTCGTCCTGCCGCATCGTCTTGCCTTTCCAATCGGAATGACATTTTATTCCGAAGTGGTTGTTGCCCTGTCTGGCGAGCTTGCTCTGTCCGTTTCCCGACTCCAAGATGCCTTGCGCGAGCGTTATTGAGGCAGGAATCTTATATTTCACCATCTCCTCCATGGCTATATCCTTATATTTGCCGATATAATCAAGAGTGATTTTGCTCTGCTGCTTGTTTTGAGCATTGAGAATCAATCCGTTGATTACCAACAAAAATAAAATGATATGTCTTAATTTTCCTGCCATTTGCGTTTATAAAAACGTGTAAAATTACAAATTTAATATATTCATTGAAATATTTTTTCAATATTTTGACATAATTTATTAAAAATAAATTATTTATTTGTATCTTTGCGAGTTAATAGTGTTTCGAATATAAGATGGATATCAAAACTATTAAAAAATATTTCCCGTCTTTGACTGACGCGCAACTGGCTAAGTATGAGCAGCTTGCGCCGCTTTACGAGGACTGGAACAGCAAAATCAACCTCATCTCGAGGAAAGACATGGACAATTTTTACGAGCATCATGTCCTTCACTCGCTTGCCATCGCCAAATATTTCGAGCTTCTGCCAGGCATGAAAGTCATGGATATTGGCACCGGCGGCGGCTTCCCGGGAATTCCATTAGCCATCATGTTTCCGCAAACCAGTTTCCTTCTTGTCGACAGCATAGGTAAGAAGATCAAAGTGGTGCAGAACGTCAAGGAAAAGCTTGATTTACAGAATGTTACAGCAATTCAGGAACGCGCCGAGAACATCAAGGAGAAATTCGACGTCATCGTTAGCCGCGCGGTCACTCAGCTGCCCGATTTCGTGAAATGGTGCAACAACAAACTGCGTGTCACCAACGACATCGAGGCGGGCGGAATACTTTATTTAAAAGGTGGCGACATCGAAGAAGAGCTCCGCAACGTGCCTAAAAACTGGAAACGAAAGAGCACTTCCATCACTAAATGGTATAAAGAGCCGTATTTTGTGGAAAAATACGTGATTCACCTTTATTAGTTGAAAGTTTAGAATTGAAAGTTTAGAGTAGTTTAAAAGTTAAAAGTATAAAGTTTAAAAGTTTAATACAATAAAAAATGAAAAAATTATTCTTATCAGTCTTGTTCATTGCCACGATGGCAATGACAAGTTTCGCCCAGATGGCGATGCCATGCCCGATGGATCCGAACGTAAGAGTCGGCAAACTCGACAACGGCTTGACTTACTACATCCGTCACAACGAGAAACCTGCCCAGCGTGCTGATTTCTACATCGCACAGAAGGTCGGTTCGGTTCTTGAGGAAGAGCCACAGCGTGGTCTCGCCCACTTCCTCGAACACATGGCTTTCAACGGCACGACGAACCTTCCGGGCATGATGCTCCGCGAATATCTCCAGAGCCGCGGCATCAAATTCGGTGAGAACCTCAACGCAGGCACCGGCATCGACCAGACAGTCTACATGGTGACCAACGTCCCGACCGACCTCCCCGGCCTTGTCGACACATGCCTCCTGATCCTCCACGACTGGTCAAGCTTCATCGCTCTTGAAGAAGCCGAGATCGACAACGAACGTGGCGTCATCCTTGAGGAACTCCGTACACGCGAAGATGCCGACCAGCGTATCATGGAAGCCATTCTTCCTGTCATGTACCCTAACAGCCCATACGCGAACCGTCTGCCAGGCGGACTCCCGGAAGTGGTGGCCAACTTCGAGTATCAGACACTCCGCGACTACTATCATAAATGGTATCGTCCTGACCTTCAAGGCATTATCATCGTCGGTGACATCGACGTCGACGCTATCGAGGCACGCATCAAAGAGATGTTCGCCGACATCAAAGCTCCTGTCGACCCGGCTCCAAGACCACGATTCATGATTGAAGACAACGTCGACCCTATCGTCGCAATAGCTTCCGATCCTGAACAGACAAACTATGAGGTCAATTTGTATTACAAGACAGAGACAACACCTGACTCATTGAAAAACGATATTCAATATTGGATGGCAGAGTATGTGCTGAACATCATCAGCCAGATGGAGATCAACCGTTTGCAGGACATCACCAAGAAAGCCAACCCTCCATTCGTTTACGGCTACAGCTATTACTCAAACTACTACATCGCTCCAACCGAAGATGCATGGTGCAGCGTGGCAATGGCTAAAGACGCCGCCGGCATCGACGAGGCTATCACAGCTCTCGTGACAGAAAACAAACGTATGGCTTTGTTCGGCTTCACCGCCTCAGAATATGAGAGAGCAAAGTCCGACTTCATGAAACAAATTGAGAATCAATACAATGAGAGAAACAACACCGAAAACAGAAGATATGTCAACGAATGCCTCCAAAACTTCCTCAACAATGAGCCTATGATGGGCATCGAGACAGAATACGCTCTGTATCAACAGGTTATACCTAATCTCCCACTCGAGGCCATCAATATGTACGCCCAGCAGCTCATCCACGAAGACAACCTCGTGATTGTGGTTACAGCACCTAAGAAAGACGGTGAGACTCTTCCAACAGAAGCTGAAATCCTCGACACATATACAAAAGCCAACGCTGCTGAAGTCGAGCCATACACCGAAGAGGTATTCGACGGCCCGATGGTCGAAAACTTAGGAAAACCAGGCAAAATCAAGAAAGCACAGGCTCTTCCTGAGTTCGACGCTACTGTTCTCTCACTCAGCAATGGCATGAAGGTCATCTACAAGAAGACCACCTTCAAAGAAGACGAGATCCGTTTCACAGCCCACAGCGATGGAGGTCTCTCTGTGATCAAAAGTGATGACTATATCACAATGCAGGAGCTTTCAGGCCTCATCAAACTCGGTGGTGTAGGTAACTTCAGCGCAACCGACCTTCCAAAGGTGCTCGCAGGCAAGAGAGTGAGCGTCAACCCATTCATCGACACATATTCAGAAGGCATGAACGGCAGCTGCTCACCTAAAGATCTCGAGACGATGATGCAGCTAATCTATCTGTACTTCACCGCACCGCGCGCCGACGAAGAAGCATTCCAGTCGTATGCTCAGCGCACCAAGGCAGCCCTTGAAAATCAAGAGCTTAACCCAATGACGACCTTCTCTGACTCACTCATCATGGTGCTCTACAACAACCATCCGCTCGCAATGAGAACTAAGGCCGAAAACATCGACAAGATCGACTATGCAAAGGCTATGGAGATGAATAAAGACCGCTTCAAAGACCCTAACAACTTCACATTTTACTTCGTAGGAAATATCGATGAAGACTCATTCAAACCTCTTGTCGAGACTTATCTTGGCTCTTTAAAGAAAAAGAAGAATAAAGAAACATGGAAAGATATCAACCTCGGCATCGCTGAAGGCGATCACATCTGCCATTATGAGAAAGAGATGCAGAATCCTAAGACCACTATCTACATGGTTATAAATGGAACAATGGATTATAACTATCGTAACAAATTGTATATGAAGGCTTTAAGCGACGTCATGGACATCTATTACACACGTTCTATCCGTGAGGAAGAAGGCGGCACCTACGGCGTTGGCGTCATGGGTCAAGTGACTAACACACCTAAGAACGCTTATTTGTTCCTCATCGCTTTCGACACAAATAAAGATATGTACGAAAAACTCATGGGCAAGGTCTATGAAGGCCTCAACGACGTGGCTGAAAACGGTCCTGCTCAAGAGGATTTGACGAAAGTCGTTGAAAATCTTTATAAGAAACGCGCTGAGCAACTCGAAGAAAACAGCTTCTGGGTCAGTGCTATCGAGACTTACGAAGAGGACAACATCAACATCGTGGCTGAATACGACGAAATCGTGAAGAGCATCACAACTCAGACCATCGCCGACTTCGCTAAAGAAGTGTTGAAAGGCTACAAGAAGGAAATCGTCCAACTTCCAACGGAATAATTTTGATTTCTCCACTACGTCATTTCGACCGAAGCGAAGCGGAGTGGAGAAATCTCAAATTTTTAAATTTTGAATTTTAAATTTTAAATCAAAATATTGTTATGACAGAAAAAATTCAGACTTTGCGCGACAATGCGGCCATGAGATGGATCGCTTTGTTGCTGTTGGCGTTGGCCATGTTCTGCGCCTACATTTTCATGGACATTTTGTCCCCTATCAAAGACCTCATGGAATCGACACGTGGCTGGGACTCCAAGGCGTTCGGCACCATGGAAGGTGCTGAGACGTTCCTTAACGTCTTTGTGTTCTTCCTCATATTCGCAGGTATCATCCTCGACAAGATGGGTGTGCGTTTCACCGCTGTTTTGTCGGGTGCCGTGATGCTTATCGGCGGTCTCATCAAGTACTATGCCATCCACGACTCGTTTATTGGCACAGGTCTTGAGAGATGGTTCATCAACAACCTCAACTATATCCCGCTTTTCGATGAGCTTGGTGTCTCTCCGTTCTACAGAGGCATGCCTGCTTCGGCAAAGGTGGCCGGCATCGGCTTCATGCTGTTCGGCTGCGGCGCTGAGATGGCTGGTATCACCGTCAGCCGCGGTATCGTGAAATGGTTCAAAGGTCGTGAAACAGCATTGGCAATGGGTTCAGAGATGGCATTAGCCCGTCTCGGTGTCGCCACATGTATGATTTTCTCACCATTCTTCGCCAGACTCGGCGAAAACGTCAACGTGAGCCGTTCAGTGGCATTCGGCGTGGTGCTTCTCTGCATCGCCCTCATGATGTTTGTGGTTTATTTCTTCATGGATAAGAAACTCGACAGCCAGACAGGCGAAGCTGAAGAGAAAGACGACCCGTTCAAAGTCAGCGACATCGGCAAGATTTTGTCAAGCCTCGGATTCTGGCTCGTCGCATTGCTTTGCGTGCTTTACTACTCAGCAATCTTCCCATTCCAGAAATATGCTGTCAACATGCTTCAGTGCAACCTCACCCTCACACCTGGTGAAGGCTTCTGGGCAAGCAACTCGGTAACCATCGTGCAATACATCATCATGCTGGTTGTCGCCGTCTGCGCTTTCGCAAGCAATTTCTCAAAGAAAAAAAGTCTTAAGTTCGGTTTGATGGCTCTCGCGGTCGTCGCCCTCGTGGCATACTGCTACATGGGTTACATGCGTGGTACAGCCGAGACAATCTTCGCTGTGTTCCCGCTCCTCGCAGTGGCTATCACTCCTATCCTCGGCAGCTACGTCGACCATAAAGGCAAGGCAGCTTCAATGTTGATGATCGGCTCATTGCTGCTCATCCTCTGCCACCTCACCTTCGCCTTCATCCTGCCATTGTTCAAGGGCAGCGCCATAGGCGGAACAATCGTGGCCTACATCACCATCCTCGTGCTCGGTGCCTCATTCTCACTGGTGCCTGCAGCATTGTGGCCAAGCGTGCCGAAGCTCGTCGACGAGAAGATCATCGGCTCAGCCTACGCTCTTATATTCTGGATTCAGAACATCGGTCTGTGGCTGTTCCCTATCCTAATAGGCAACGTGCTCACCAACACCAACCCTGTCGGCATTGGCCCTGACGAGCTCAACTACACATGGGCTTTGGTCATGCTCGCATGCCTCGGCATCGCGGCATTGGTGATCGGCGTCATCCTCAAGAGAGTCGACAACAAGAAACACCTCGGACTGGAAGAGCCGAACATTAAAGCATAACAGTTTATTCGCAGAGGATGAGTCAATCCAACGCTCATCCTCTGCTTAATAAAATTTTGATGAGAAAAATTTTTCTGATATTATTGATGCTTCTGCTTGTGTTCCCGGCACAGGCTCAAGACACTTTGGCGCAGCCTCACCGACCGAGAGTCGGCTTGGTGCTTGCCGGCGGAGGAGCCCGCGGCGCATCATTCATAGGCGTGCTGAAGTATCTTGAAGAATGCGACATTCCTGTCGATTACATCGTTGGAACCAGCATGGGTTCCGTCATAGGATGCCTCTATGCTTTGGGCTACACACCGGACGAAATGTCAGAAATCATCTCATCTATCGAATGGCAGAAAGTGATAGGTAACCGCACCGACCGTTACTATCTGACCAATATCCCGCGCGAACGCACAAGCACGCAAATCCTCAACGTCCCTATAAACACCCTGGGCATCTTCCGCGACGGCATCATACAGTCGTTCTTAAGCGAATTGCCGAGCGCATACGTCAGCAACGACGAGCTTGACAACCTGCTTACCGAGCTGTGCCAAGGCTATCATGGCGACATCAACTTCGAGGAGCTTCCGATACCTTTCGCATGCATTGTAACTGATATCGTGGCGAGCGAGGAGATCATCCTCAACAAAGGCAATCTGCCGAAATCAATTCGCGCCAGCATCGCCATCCCCGGACTGTTCTCGCCTGTCGTTATCGACGGTAAACTGATGGTCGACGGCGGTCTTACCAATATCCTGCCTTCCGACGTGCTTCGCAACATGAAAAATGTCGACTATGTCATTGGCATCGAATTCAGTAATGAAAAATTCTTCACCGGCGATAAAATTCCTCATTTCTCAAAGATTTTCGACTATTTCTACAACTATGTGATTCACGTCAAGAGAGAGGAAAATAAGAAACTTTGCGATATCCTCATCAAACCTAACACCGCCGAATTCGGCCCGCTCAGCTTCACCTCCGAAGCCGTCGAGACCCTCATCCAGCGCGGATACGAGGAGGCGGAGAATCATGGCGACGAGTTGCATCAGTTTAAGGCGCAACTTGACAATGAAGCGGGGTATACAGTTAAAAGAAATATCCTGCCTGAAAACATCAACAGAATAAAAGGCAACAAAATTCTTGTCAACTCAGTAACCGTCGAAGGCCCTGACAAAGACAAGATTAAATGGCTGAAATTCAGAAGCCGGCTCAAAAACGGCACCATGATAACAAGCAGCGACATCCGAAACAGCGTGCTTTTCTACAGAGGTTTGGATAATTTCGACGGCATTTCTCATAGCCTCACAAAAGCCGACAGCACGGACAACGCCTACAACCTCACCTTCCACCTCACTCCATGCTCCAGTCCCGATATGTTTGGATGGGGCATGCGTTTCGACACAAAAGAAGGCCCAGCGATCCTGTTATCCTACGGCTTCCACGAAAAAAGAATCGCCGGATTCAAATTAAAACTTAAAGGTCGTATCAGCTTCAGCCCACGCGTCAACGCGACAGCATCATACACCTTGTTCCCGATAATGGACATGAATTTAAGCTACGATTTCTGGTGGCCTTACACTCGACTCACCATGAACAACGACGATAAATTCAGTCTGCGTACAGAAATACATAAAGCAAGAGCTTACCTGTCACCATATCAGGTTTTAAATCTGAAGTCACAACTTGGTTTTGCATATATCTCGACAAGTTTCGGACAGATAAACAGCCCCAACTCGCAAAAAGACACCATCGAGATGGCTTTGTTGAATGAATCATACTTCAAAAACAACAGGTTGTTCGGTCCTTACTTCATGATAAACTATGATAACCTCGACAGAAACTATTTTGCGAGACACGGTATAAATTCAACCCTGTCAGGGCATACTTATCTCGTTATCAGAAAAGAGGAAAATGCCTTCTACGACATCAGTTTCACATTCCAAGGTTATCTGAGCGTCCTAAGAGAAAGACTCACCATAATTCCTCAAGTTTACAGCCGATTCCTGTTCTGCGACAGTCCGCTCGAGAATTATCAAAACAGCATCGGCGACGAAACCATCGGGCGCTACACTGAATATCAGCTACCATTCATAGGCATCAACAGCATGCATCAAACCAGCAACGAAACAGTCATCCTTCGCTGCGATTTGCGATACAATTTCTATAAAAAACATTATTTCTCAGCAATTTATAATTTCATCCCCGACCATTACAACAAGAGCTATTCAGGTGTTGGACTGCAATATTCTTACGATAGCATCTTTGGCCCGATAGTTATTTTGACACAATGGTCCGACATAAACAACAAGCTAAGTGCTTACATGTCATTTGGTTTCACATTTTAAGAATAATTTTTAAAACTTATATCATGAAAAAACTTTTTACTCTCATCATCGCTTTGGTTGCTTTCGCAACTTTACAGGCACAATGGGTCGACAACCCGGCAACCAACACCTTCCTTGCCAACACCTCAGCCGACGCTGGCGAGATTTACACTGTCACCAACCCTATCACCGGCGACACTTACATGCAATGGTGCAGTTTTGTCGGAGGCAACGGATGGTCACCGACATTGCAGCGTCTTAACTTCGCAGGCGAGCCGCAATGGGGTCCTAACGGCATACACATCAGCGGTCATCAGTTCTCATCAATGTCGGAAGGCGTTGCAATGACTACTACAACCGACGGAGGCGTGGTCAGCTGTTTCTCTGTTTACGACGGCTACACCTACGCTGTGAAAATCAACCCTGACGGCACATTCGCATGGGGTGAGCAAGGTGTGCAGCTCTTTGGCGGACTCGGTTTCTCACGCGCTGAGGTCATCGCCACCGACGACGGCGGCATCTGGGCATTGGGCTGCGACTACCAGAATCTCTATCTGCAATATCTCAACCAAAGCGCAGGACCAGTCATCACCATTTCCGACAACACAGGTCTGAAATGCATGTTCGGCCAGCTCACCCTTGGCACCGACAACAAGGTTTTCGTGACATACGAGAAACTAGGCAACGGCATGTACACCAACAAATCGATATATGTTGCAGGTTACAATACTGATGGCACACAGTTCAGTCCCGAGACACTGCTGATGTCGGAACAGGTATTCCAGTCGACATATATCCATTCAGCCATATCCGACGGCATGGGCGGCGGCTACATTTACATCTGGCATCCGGCAATGTATAACTTCAACGTTTATGTGTTCCACTTCGACCAAAATGGTAACTCAACCATCCCCGACACCAACGGAACACCCGTACACTCACCCGACAACAACAACTTATACATCAGCGCCTACGCCACCGTCGACCCTATAACACACGACATCATCCTCATCTATGAACAAACTGACGATGCTTATCAGACTCAGTGTAAAATTTATATGAACCGTATCACTTCTTACGGCGAGAGATTATGGGACAACGGAATCCTGATTTATGACAGCGGCACCATTCCATGCGGAGGTTATCGTATCGACGCCTTTGAATACGGCGACGGATTCTCTGTGATTTACCACAAAGGCCTCGCACAAACAAGTACGCAGTCAACCGTCGAGGCAAAAGGATTCGATATGGACCACAACGAGATTTGGAACACACAACTTTGTTCAAACACGTATAACAAAACAGGCGACAAAAACACTCCAGGATTCTTAGCAGGACAAAACATCTCCGTGTGGATAAACGCAGAGACAGGCGGACTCTACGGACAGAATATCGGTCAGCACGGCGAGATGGGCGAAATCACACCTCCTACCCCACCAGATCCGTGCTATCCTCCTACCGAATTCCAAGGCGAGGCTTATTATAATGAAACGACAGGCAATGGCGCCGCAGTGCTTTCTTGGACAGCCCCTGAAACACAGCCTCAGCACTACAACCTCTACATGGAAGGCCTCAAAGAAATCATCGAAATAGATGGCGAATACACATCATATTATCAAGAATTGGAGCCAGGCGATTATCTCTTCAAACTCACAGCCGTCTACGAAAACTGCGAGTCGGACTTCGCCCTCACCACCAATGGCGAGAACTACCTGTTGCTTACAATTCCTAACTATTATTCAGTTATCGAAAACAGCTACGAAACAATAGTCGATGTCATTGAAATATACAATCTCAACGGCCAACGCATCAGCACCACCAACATTCAAGATTTGAATTCAGGTATATATATTATAAAAGGTGTAACCGAAAACGGACAAACTGTTATTAAAAAGATTATAAAATAATAGTAGCGACGCACTCTCAATAAAAAAAGGATGCCTTAGGACATCCTTTTTTTGTGGAAACTGCTGGGTTCGAACCAGCGACCTCCTGCTTGTAAGGCAGGCGCTCTGAACCAACTGAGCTAAGCTTCCTCTGCCTGAGCGGATTACGGGGCTCGAACCCGCGACCTGAAGCTTGGGAAGCTTCCGCTCTGCCAGCTGAGCTAAATCCGCTAATCCACTTACGGGCTGCAAAAATACAAAATTTTTCATTTCACCAAATATTTTTGATATTATTTTTTAAAGATTTTTAATACCCTTTGCAGAAATGCGACCTACCACAGGGTACTGTTGAGCATTTCGAAAAGGGTATTAAAAATCTATACTAATCAATTATTTTTTATATCTTTGCAGAAATAATTTTTGAAATAATGATTATAGATAAGATTAAAAAAGCAATAGATACCAGAAATTGGACAGTCACTAAAGCCAACGACTCCTGGTCAGTGTTTAAAATAATGTCGGAATTCGTCAACGGCTACGAAACACTTTCGCGAATCGGGCCTTGCGTCGCTATCTTCGGCTCAGCGCGCATCACCGAAGACAACCCGTATTATCAGAAAGCCGTCGACACTGCCGCCAAACTCGTCGAGAAAGGCTTCGGCGTCATCACCGGAGGCGGCCCTGGCATCATGGAGGCAGGCAACAGAGGCGCCCACGAAGCCGGAGGCAAGAGCGTCGGACTCAACATTGTGCTGCCTCACGAACAACACTCCAACCCTTACATCGACAGCGACAAGTCAATAAACTTCGACTATTTCTACATCCGTAAGACGATGTTCACACGCTATGCCCAAGGCTTCATAGCATTCCCGGGCGGCTTCGGCACCCTCGACGAGCTGTCAGAAGCCCTCACGCTCATGCAGACAAACAAAATAGCCAACTTCCCTATCGTGATGTTCGGCTCCGAGTTCTGGAACCCACTTGTCGAATGGTTCCGCAATACCCTACTCGAAAATCAGATGATAAAAGAAAACGATTTCGACATCTTCCATGTGGTCGACGATGTCGATGAAGCGGTGCGCATAATCGACGAATTCTACAAGAAATCCGAACTTAAACCTAACTTCTGATGTCACGAGTCCTTATCATCGACGACGAGCCTGCCATCCGTCGTGCCATGCGCGGAATACTCGAAAACGAAGGCTATACCATTGCTGATGCCGCCTCCGCCATCGAAGCGTTGCCTCTTCTCAACGACAACGACTTCGATGCCATCTTCTGCGACATCAAGATGCCTCAGATGGACGGAATCGAGTTTCTCGAAAAAGCCAAGACACTCACCGACGCCCCCATCATCATCATCTCTGGCCACGGCACCATCGACATCGCCGTCGACGCGATAAAAAAAGGTGCCTACGACTTCATCGAGAAGCCGATGGATCTCAACCGCATGCTCATCACGCTGCGTAACGCACTTGATAAAAACAAACTCGTCAACGAGACAAAGATACTGCGTAACGCCGTCAGCAAACAATACGAGATGGTCGGAACCTCAGGCGCGATGCAGGAACTCAACGACATGATCGAACGTGTAGCGCCCACCAACGCCCGCGTCCTCATCCTCGGCGAAAACGGCACCGGCAAAGAGCTCGTGGCACGCCAACTGCACGAACTCAGCCCACGCAAAGATAATGCCTTCATCGAAGTCAACTGCGCCGCTATACCATCGGAACTAATTGAAAGTCAATTGTTTGGACATGAAAAAGGCGCTTTCACCTCCGCCATCAAGCAAAAGAAAGGCGACTTCGAACTCGCCAACAACGGCACACTCTTCCTCGACGAAATCGGTGACATGAGCTTGGCGGCGCAGGCTAAAGTACTTCGCGCGCTCCAAGAAAACAAGATAACACGCGTTGGCGGCGAAGAAGAGATAAAAGTCGACGTGCGCGTCATCGCCGCGACAAACAAAAACCTCCAGGACGAAATCGCTAAAGGCAACTTCCGCGAAGACCTCTACCACCGCATCAGCATGATAATAATGCGCGTGCCGCCTCTGCGCGAACGCCTCGACGATATACCTTTATTAATTAATAGCTTCGTGGTGAAATCAGCCAACGAAATGGGCAAACCTATCCCCACCTTCACCGATTCTGCCATCGAAGAACTGAAAAAACAACAGTGGACTGGCAACATCCGCCAACTGCAAAACGTGGTCGGACGCCTCGTAATCCTCTGTGGCTCAACGATTTCCGACGAAGATGTAAAAAAATATCTCTAAATTGGAAAATTTTAGTACTTTTGCACGATTTTTGATGAATCAAAGTAACATAATCTGGGGCTGACCGGTTTTGACAGCTTGTAGAAGGGTTATGTAAGCATACCGAGCCTCGCAGTGACGCTCGTAAATCTTGACTGCAAAAAATTAATTGGCGAAAATACTTACGCTCTCGCTGCTTAATCGAAGCACAGTAGATTGAAGCTCAATCCTTTCACAAGGTGAGAGGACGAGACATCTCGCGGATGGAGCCTCCCGATTCCGGTCCGACAACGAGGTGCTAGGCAATTTCGGGATAGCGCCGCGGAAACTCCGGCAACGTCGCGAAACTCAAGGAGATAAGGTTGCGATTAGGATGTCTGTTTCCTTGCACAACTCGAAAACCAATAACAGAATAAGTATGTAGAAAGCATAATTGTTCCTTGTTTGGACGAGGGTTCGACTCCCTCCAGCTCCACAAAAAAGACCTTAGTCATTAGACATTAGACCTTAGTAATTATCGCTAAAGTCTAAAGTCTAAGGTCTAAAGTCTAAAATGGCCCCGTAGTCTAATGGATAGAATTAAGGATTCCGGTTCCTTCGGTCCGGGTTCGAATCCCGGCGGGGTCACTTCTTTTTATCTGAAATCATCACATCTATAGCCCCCACTCCAAACCTCGAAATAGACGCCATCCTGTTCTGCGTATTCTCGTAGTTTTTCAGCTCTTCAATAATCGCATTCTTCAAAACGCCATTGCCCACACCATGGATAAACGTCACCTTCGAATAGTCGTTTTCTATAGCGCTGTCAAGCATCTTCTTGAAATAATTGATCTGCACCCTGAAAATATCATTGCTCGACATCCCAAGGATATTATCCACCAACTCACCAATATGCAAATCAACAATAGCCTCGCCAGGCTCAGTCTGATGCTTGTCAATCGCTGCTGCCTTCTTCACTATATCTTTATTTGCCTTCGGCTGCATGACTCCTTCTTTCATCAGCTTAGCAAAATCTGCGTCTTTGCACTTCAAAGCAATAGCAGTCGACAAACAAATCATTATCGCCTTCTCACCCAACAATCCCGACTCAACATAGCTTCCATCTTTGAAAAACCTGCTGGTTCTCAATGAGAAAGGTGCATGCAAAGGATGATAAACCGAGTCGATGTCATCTTGGCAAAGCACAACCTGTATCACACCTTCGCACCAATGCTCTATATCGTCGCGAGATATAGCTTCAACAACAACTTTCGAAAACGGCGCGATACTTCCGTAGTCGACATTTGCAAATTTCTCGCCATCTTTTAGGTTAAAACTATATAAAGCATCGGCTGGAGTGTTGTTCACCACTGCCACGTCAATCGGTCCGGTGAGCAGCCACTGCTGGTCATGCGGAATAAAAGCGAGGTAAATGCCTTCTTCTTTCGAATTTCTCGCAAAACGACGCAGTTCGCTTCTCCTCGCCTCGTTCTTCGCCTCTTCCTCTATAATCTGTTGATTCTTAATCTCTTTCTGCACATTATCGACCATCTGCTGCTGTCTTGTCGGCTGTGCCCTGAAATCCAAAACCAAATCGCTCATCAACACAGGCACATTAAACCCGTCCTCAATCTCCACCTCCACCATCCTGGTGTCGATAATCTTTTTCACAACTCCTCCCCCCTTGTCATTCAAGAAGTTAACTCTATCACCAACTTTAAAACTTTCCATTTTATTAAAGATTTAATATGCAAAAATACAAAAAATCCTTTAAACTTTAAACTTTTCAACTACTCTAAACTCTACACTCTCAACTCTAAACTTTATTTCGTATCTTTGCAAAAAATAAAAATCATGTTTCCTTGGGGCAATAATCGGCGTTTCAACAGCTACAGCTCGTACTTCCAGCGCGAATTCGGCAGTCGTGTGCAAAAAATCAGCATCGACGCGGGCTTCAGCTGCCCTAACCGTGACGGCAAGATAAGCACCGGCGGTTGTACTTTCTGCCGCAACGACGCTTTCAACCCTTCTTATTGCCGCCCCGAGAAAAGCGTGCGTCAGCAAATCGAGGAAGGTATAGAGTTCCATCAGCGCCGTTATCGTCGAGCAAAATCGTATTTCGCTTATTTTCAAGCATTTAGCAACACTTACAAATCCCTCGATGAGTTAGAAAAGCTTTACCGCGAAGCCCTCTCCGTCCCTGGCGTCATCGGCCTCGTCATCGGTACCCGTCCCGACTGCATTAATGAGGAAATCCTCGAAATGCTGCAATCTCTATCTTATCCTCCTTATCCACCTTATCCTTCTTATCAGCGCAGCGCTTATCCTATTATCCTCGAGTTCGGAGTCGAATCTGTTTACGACCAAACTTTACAACGTGTCAACCGCGGCCACGACTTCGCCACCGCGCGCAACGCCATCAAGCTCGTCCACTCCTACGGTTTCCATTGCGGCGGACATTTCATCTTCGGACTCCCTGGCGAAACTCGCGACATGATGCTCAACGCCGCCGATATCATATCCCAACTGCCGCTCACCACAGTGAAATTCCATCAACTACAGATATTCAAAGATACAAAAATGGCCGACGAATATCTCGCCAACCCTTCTGATTTTCATTTGTTTACACTTGAAGATTACATCGAGTTCGTCATCGACTTCATCGAGCGTCTCAACCCAAACATCGTAATCGAACGCTTCGCCGGCGAAGTTCCACCACGCTATCTGGTCTCAAAACCTTGGCTCAACCTCCGCTACGACCAAGTACTCGCCCTCATCGAAAAACGCCTCGCCGAACGCAATACCTACCAAGGAAAAAACTACTTATCCTCCTTATCCTAATAATCATGTATTTAAAATCAAACACTTTATTTGAAAACTCTCATCCTGAGTCTATTTACGATTCCATCCAGCGCCCCATCGTCCTTGCCGACAACCTCCTCACTCCCGACAACATGGGTTCCATGATTCGTCTGGCCGATAACATCGGTGCTTCAGAGATGATATTTCTCGGCAAAGAACCTATAAACAGCATCGGAAGAGTAAGAAAATGCGCCGCTTCGAGCAAAGATAACATAAAATGGTACTTCACCGAGGAAACCGACATCAGAAAACTTATACCTGCAAACAAAAAAATCGTCGCCATCGAAACGGCAACGGATGCAACTAATATATACGAAACCAAACTTCCTGCCGATGCTGCTTTCATCGTCGGCAACGAGAGCCACGGCATCCGTGAGGAAATCTTAGCGCAATGCGATATGGTTGTCTACATCCCAATCCCAGGTCCAACGCGCTCACTCAACGTCTCCCACGCCGCCGCCGTCGCCCTCTTCGAATGGTACCGCCAACAATATAAACTTTTTTAAACTTTAAACTATAAACTTTTAAACTACTCTAAACTCTACACTCTCAACTCTAAACTAAAAAAGAAAGGACCCCGAGGAGTCCTTTCTTCTTCTGCTCGTTTATTAAATCTCATATTTACTTCACAACAACTCTCTGAACTGTTGTGTTGTTTGCGCTGTCAATAACGTTGAAGAAGTAAACACCTGCGCCGAAGCTGCTCATGTCAACTGTAGCGTTGTCACCATTCACGCGAACGATGTTAACAAGCTGACCAGCTGCGCTGTAGATAGCGATTGCGCTCATGTTTTCACCTTCAACTGTAACCATACCTGTTGTTGGGTTTGGATATACGTTGAATGCACTTTCTGCTGTCTCAACAATTGATTCGTGACCAACTGTGAGTGTCAATGGGATGATAACTTCCGGATTCTCAGGATCGTTTGTTACAAAGAAGATGTTAGCTGATTTGGTCTCACCTTCGTTGAGACTGATTGAATTGACAACAACTGAAAGCTGATCTGAACCGCCCATTGCGATTGAGCCTTCTGTCTTGCTCAATGATGCCCATGTTGCTGAAACAGGAGCACCCTGTGTGGTAGCGAGGATAGCCATGCAACCATAATCTTCGCTCATGTTGTCTGGACCAGCTGATTCAAATGCACCGCCACCACCAACGCGGACGAAACCACTGTTTGTGACGTATTGACCACCGTCAAATACCATAGCGTAACCACCAACTGCCTGTGTGTATTCGCAAGCAATCCAAACGTTGTAACCTGTCAAAGCAACAGGAACGTCAAATGTTGCGGTTGTCCAGTCTTCATGGTTAATCTGTGCGAATGGAACTTCTTTCTCTGCGAGAACCTCACCTGGCTGACCGTACATACCCTGTTTGTAAACACGGAATGTCAAAGGAGTGTTTGTCTCGAAGCCAAAGCCTGATTGTGATTCAACTGCATAATATGAAACACTGACAATGTTTGCACCCATTGCTGTGCCAGCGTATGTTGAACCTGGGAACATAGCTGCAACCTCAACCAATTTTGGCTCATCCCAGTTGTAACCAACTAAGCTTGCGCCTTGTGATGGATCCTGACCGTAGTAAAGTGTTGATGTGGTTGAACCGCCTGCGCCTGTACCGAAGTCAACCCATGCTGTCCAATCACCAACTGATGTACCTTCTGCATTGCCAATAACAATGTCAACTGATGTCTGATCATCTTCAGCAAGCAAAACGTCAACGTGATCAACGCTGTATGTGAGAGCTGGAGCTGTGTCACCGCTCACCTTTGTGAAGCTGAAGTTGTCAAGATAATACTCTGATGTAGCAGCATTCATTGGTGGGAAGAAGTCCATAGCAGCAAGTTTTCTACCAACTGTAGCTGTACCCTGGCTGTTAAGACTCCACTGCCATGTGTGAATCAAAACCTCTGATGCGCCTGGTGCTGTGTAGTAGTACTCAGCATTGTCGGCGTCGGTGTCGACATGCAAACGGAAGTGCATCCAATCATCATAAACAACGCTGAATGTAGCTGCGTTTGAACCACCAGCGTGGATAACTGCTGTACCAGGAGCTGATGTGCTGCTGCCTGACATGTGCAGATAGCTTTCCAATGCCCATGTACTTCCTGAACCGTTGAAGTCGTGAAGAATGTTGAAGTAACCGTTCTTTCCCTGTGGAACCAAGATATCGAATTCAAGGTCATAAACACCGTTCTGTTCATTACCAAGAAGCAAAACCTGGTCAACGTCATAGGTTAAATAACCGCATTTTGAACCCTGGAATTCAGCCACAACGCCGTCTTCTGCTGAACCTGGATTCTGGTTCCAAGTTGTCCACCAGTCGTGACCTGCTGCCTGTGATTCAACAGCGATCTTGTTGCCAACTGTGTACTCTTCGAAACCATCGCTAATAAGAACCTGTGGTTCTTGTGCCAATAAGCTTCCGCAAATCAAAACGAGAAGCATTGAAAGTAAAGATACTTTTTTCATTTGATTTAAATTTAGTTAAACATTAATATCCTAATTTATTGTCCAGTTTGAACCTGCAAATATAAAAAGTTTTTTAATATACAGCAACTTTTTTGTAAAAAAATTACTTCAAATATGCCAAAACCGACACCTGTCCTGTGATGTCGTCACCCATTTCCACTTGAATATCAGCGTCATACGGCAGGAAAAAATCAACTCTCGAACCGAATTTTATCATGCCGAACTCCTTGCCGACCTCTGCCTTATCGCCTTCTTTAATATTGCAGACAATACGTCGCGCCATCACTCCAGCCACCTGTCTGAACAGCACCTCCCTGCCCTTCTCATCCTTGACAACCACTGTGTTACGCTCATTCAACTCCGACGACTTCGGGTTTATCGCAAATAATTTCTTGCCTGGATGATATTTTACATAACTCACCACTCCATCAATCGGAAACCAGTTCACATGCACGTCGTATGCCGACATAAACACCGAAATCTGTATCCTCTTATCATGAAAATATTCCTTCTCCTCAACCTCCTCAATAGCCACAATCTCTCCATCAGCCGACGAAACCACCGCATTCTCTTCCTTGGTTATCTTTCTGTTGGTTGGCACCCTGAAAAACGTGATCGACCACACAAAAATAATCACACCTATAATTATAAGACCCGCAAGAATCGTCCAATGCGTCGTCTCCAAAACAGCGTTAAGCAACATCACTACACCTACGGTAATCAAAACCAACACCGTAAACACCGTCGCAATAACACCATATCCTTTTTTATGTATATACATAATACCTATTAATTATCCATCTTATCCTTCCTATCCTTCTTATCCTATCAACATCAAATAGCAATAAACCGCCGGCACAGCCAAAAAAGTGGCATCGAACCTGTCTAAAATGCCTCCGTGTCCCGGGATGACATTACCCGAGTCCTTCACCCCCGCCTGACGCTTCATCATCGACTCGCAAAGGTCGCCCAAACTGCCGAAAACCACAACAACTATCACCAATCCAATCAACTCCCATTTATCCCAAATCTGTAACCAGTAATGATTCGCCAAAAACGCCACAACAGCGGTCATAATCAAGCCGCCCAAACTGCCTTCTATCGTCTTTTTCGGTGAAATTCTCTCGAAAAGCTTGTGCTTTCCAATTGCCATCCCCGTCAGATAAGCGAAAATATCATTTATCCATATCAAGCAAAACAATATGATAATGAAATACTTGCCTTCAAAACACAATGCCGAAGCTCTATAAAACTCCATCAGCAGCATGCATGGCAGTGCCACAAAAAATATAGCCGTCCAGCAACTGACTGTAATCTTTTCATATGAATGTTTCTTCGAGAACAATGCAATTAATATAGGTGCAAGTATCAACACCACTTGAATGATGTTCGAAATCCGGCCCAAAACCGCATTCAGCACAAAAAACAGCGTCGCGACAATGACCGTCATGAGCTTGATACCTCTATCGGCTTCTTTCACCATCAGCTTGCTAACTTCCTGAGAACCAATGAATACAGTCACAAGCATAACGGCAAAGAAAGCCCAATAATTCAAAAGTATGCTTCCAATCACAACAATCACAAACAAACTCCCGAACACAGTTCTTTTCGCCAAATTACTCATTTTTCACATCATTTTAATCTGCAAATATACAAATTTTTGTTCTATCAACAAAAAATATACACTTTTCTACTTTAAACTTAAAAATTTCAACTACTCTCAACTCTAAACTTTCTTCGCTTCCTGCCAAAGCTCCTCCATCTCGTTCAACGTCATATCCGCCACACTCTTTCCCATCTCTCTCGCCTTCTCCTCAATATACGTGAAACGCTTTTTAAACTTGGCATTTGCATGCTCCAACGCAGTATCGGCATTCACTTTTATAAACCTCGAATAATTCACCAATGCGAACAGCAAATCGCCAAACTCCTCGTCTTTCCGCTCTACCGGACCGTCGTTTTTCACCTCTTCCTGCAACTCGTCCATCTCTTCAAGCACCTTTTTCCAACATTCTTCCTTGTTTGGCCAGTCAAACCCCACTCCCGATGCCTTGTCGGTCATTCTGTAAGCCTTCAAAAGTGGCGGCAAACCTGCCGGAACACCGCCCAAAACGCTCTTGTTGCCTTCTTTTTTTATCTTAATCTTCTCCCAATTCTCCAAAACTTCCTCCGCCGATTCCACTTTCACGTCGCCATAAATATGCGGATGACGCACAATGAGCTTGTCGCAAATGCTGTTTATCACATCCGAAATGTCAAACAAACCTCTCTCATCAGCTATCCTCGCATAAAAAACAATGTGCATTATCAAATCGCCGAGTTCTTTCTTAACATCTTGATAATCTGACGCTAAGATAGCCTCGCTCAACTCGTAAGTCTCCTCAATAGTAAGATGACGCAAACTTTCAATGGTCTGTTTCTTATCCCATGGACAGCCCTTTCTAAGGTCATCCATAATATCTAAAAGTCTCTTAAAAGCCTCTAATCTTTTGTCCATTTTAATTTTTTTTCGCAAAAATACTACTTTTTTAAAAATTTTTCAATAATTTTGCGATATGAAAAAAACAGTCATAAAGAGATTATTTATGCTGTCATTGCTGATATCATTGATTTTCATCAATATAGCTAATGTTTCAGCAACGACAAGAGATACTGTTTTTGTAAAAAATCTGCAAATTGAGCTTCGTCCAAGCTACGGATTCATCATCTGTCATCATCAGGAGATGAAGTATTTCAAGACGCATGTTCCATTATTCGAGATTAGTTTGCAACAAGCCACTTTAGGCAGTAAATATTGGCAATCAAAGCTGAATTATCCGGCAATCGGCGTAACCTTTATTTACTCGGGTTTAGGCGAAAGACTTGAATTAGGCAGGGTCTTCTCCATCTATCCCTACATGAGCTTCAATTTCCTGAAAAGCCAGAAAAATCAGCTTAATCTGAGACTCGGAGTCGGTGCCAGTTATCTGACTCAGACTTTCGATGTCAAAACAAACCATAAAAACACATTCATCGGCTCTCATATCAATGCCACATTATCTGTAACTTTTGAATATAACAGATTCATAACCAAACGGTTAAGCGTTTCGGCATTCATCGGTTTGACTCATTTCTCAAACGGAGGACGGAAATCGCCCAACAACGGCATGAATATAGCTCACGCGGGCATCACCACAAAATATTTCATCAACGAGCCGAAGTTGAGATATCCGTCGCAACCCAAAGACAATAAACAGTTTAAGAATTGGAAAAAAGAAAATCTTTCGTTTTACATTGCCTTCACCTACGCCATCAAAGACCTTGACGAATTCATGGGCTACGACAAGATATGGTCGGTTTACAACGTCCAGATTCATTGCATGAAAAGGCTCACCCGAATGAGTAAATTGGGTGCCGGCTTCGACATAGTTTACGACCTAACCGACAAAGAGATTCTGAAGTTGAATGACACCGAATTCTCCGACATCGAGATACTGAAACCAGGAGTAAATCTGGCATACGAGCTGATGCTCAACTCCACTTCGTTTATGTTTAATTTCGGAGCTCACCTGGCTGGAAAAGAGATGTGCGAAGGCCGTGTTTATCAAAAAATGGGCATTAAACAGAATCTGGGCAAACATTTCTTCGCCACGATGGCCCTAACGGTTCATTTCGGCTGGTCCGACTATGTGAGTTTTGGTTTAGGATATAAAATTAATTAAAAAATGAGACTTAAATCGTTGATAATATTGACATTAGCTTTCGTCGCATGTTTCTCATCATGCAAAAAAGCGCCTATGAGCACAGGTAAAATCGTGACTCAAACACGCGATCTTCCTAGTTTCAATAAAGTCATCCTCAACGACGACATTAGCCTCACTTTAGTACTCTCCGACACCTGCTACATTGAAATCACAACAGGCGAAAACATCATCGACAACATCACCACCGACGTTGTCAACAAAACGCTAACGCTAAGTAACACAACCACTTTGGATTTTATCAGAGACTTCGACTACGAGCTTCACGCCACCTTATATTATAATAATAGGATCAACAATTTCATATACTCATCTTCAGGCGATATAAATACCCAAAACCAATACAACCTCAACGATACCACAAATCACATGTTCCGCTTTGAGGTAGCTGGCGGCTCAGGTAATGTCGATTTACTAATCAACAATTGCAAATATTTCTATGTCGTTTATCAACACGGCACCGCCGACATCAAAATACACGGCGACAACAACAAGTATCTAAAGGTTTACAAACGCAGCTACGGTGATTTTGATGCAAGAGATTATAAAGCTAAAAAGATAGATATTGAAAACCATTCCACTGGCGACTGCTACATCTGGGCAACCGACATCATCTACGCCAGAATCTTAAATCTAGGTGATATATATTATAAAGGTACTCCCTCAAGCATCACTTGCGAATACGGTGAAAACGCCCGAGGACGCTTGATTAAATTATGATAAAAAAGATAAGGAGGATAAGCGCCTATCGGCTGATAAGCCCTATCCTTCTTATCCTTACTATCCTTCTTATCCTTAATTAATAAGCTTTCGCGAATATAACTCTTCTCTTCGAAGGTTTTCCTGAGAAGATATCGACGCCGTCTTCATAGTCGTCGTCAAGCGGTATGCAACGCAATGTCGCCTTTGTCTCCTCCTTGATGGCAAGCTCGGTTTCGGTAGTGCCATCCCAGTGAGCGTAAGCGAATCCGCCGTTTTCGATAACCTGCTTGAACTCGTCCCAAGTGTCGACTTTATGAGTGTTAGCCTTGCGATACTCAAGCGCCCTGTTGTACAAGCTATCCTGAATCTCGTCGAGCAAACCGAGGATGTGATCTTCCATCTCAGCCTCTGAAATCGACTGTTTTGTCAAGGTATCGCGGCGAGCGATCTCAACGGTCTGGTTCTCGATGTCGCGTGGACCTGCTGCGAGACGTACCGGCACACCCTTCATCTCCCATTCAGCGAACTTGAATCCAGGTTTCTGAGTGTCACGGTCGTCAAACTTCACTCTAAGTCCTTTAGCCTCAAGACGTTGTTTCATCTGATTGCAGTAATCGAGAACAGCCTGCTGCTGGTCGTCGGTCTTGTAGATAGGAACGATAACCACCTCGATAGGAGCCACCTTCGGAGGCAACACCAATCCGTTATCATCACTGTGAGCCATGATCAAAGCACCCATCAAACGAGTTGAAACGCCCCATGATGTAGCCCAAACGTACTCGAGTTTATTATCTTTATTAAGATATTTCACATCGAAAGCCTTCGCGAAGTTCTGTCCGAGGAAGTGTGAGGTACCTGCCTGCAAAGCCTTGCCGTCCTGCATCATAGCCTCGATGCAGAATGTCTCGACAGCGCCTGCGAAACGCTCGTTAGCGCTCTTTATACCGCGGATGACCGGCACAGCCATGTATTTCTCGGCAAAGTCAGCGTAAACACCAAGCATTTTCTCGGCTTCAGCCATTGCCTCGTCCTTGGTCGCGTGTGCCGTATGACCTTCCTGCCACAGGAATTCTGCAGTACGCAGGAACAAACGTGTACGCATCTCCCAGCGCACCACGTTAGCCCATTGGTTGCACAAAATCGGGAGGTCACGATAACTCTTGATCCAGTTGCGATATGTATCCCAAATAATAGTCTCTGATGTAGGACGAACTATCAATTCCTCTTCGAGTTTTGCCTCAGGATCGACGACGATGCCAGGTCCGTCAGGGTTTTTCATCAAGCGGTAGTGCGTCACCACTGCGCATTCCTTAGCGAAACCTTCAACATGGTTGGCCTCCTTGCTGAAGAAACTCTTTGGAATAAAAAGCGGGAAATATGCGTTGACGTGTCCTGTGTCCTTAAACATCTTGTCGAGAGCGTCATGCATGAACTCCCAAATAGCATATCCGTAAGGCTTAATCACCATACAACCTCTGACTGCGGCACTCTCCGCAAGCTCAGCTTTATTCACGATATCATTATACCATTGTGAATAATTTTCTTGACGTGTTGTAATTTCTTTTGCCATTTTTAAAAGTTTGGTACGATTTTTGTTAGAATTTCAGTGTGCAAAATTACAAAAATTTTTGCAATTGAATAATAAAAAGTGAATTATTATGAAACGTGTTATTATTTTTATCATGGCTGTAATTCCATTGCTAACAGCCTGTGCATCAAGCAATAACGTCATCAATGATGATGCTTATTACTCACCGTACGACAGCAGAACACAGTACGAGAACACGCTTGTGACATCAAATTACGGTTATTTTGATTCAAACGCCGTAAAGAGTGGAACAGAGAAAACTTACAAAGATTACACCGTTGTCGACAGCATCGAACGCGTCGTCGACACCGTTTATATCGTTGAAGAAACCCCCGAAACACACGTGGTTGTGGAGTTAGGCACCGGTTTCGGCTGGGGCATCGGCTACGGCTGGGGCTGGGGCGTTTATTACGGCTACGACCCATATTGGGATCCTTACTGGAGTCCTTACTGGTATCCGCACTGGTCGCATTACTACTACCCTTATTATTACTCCTACTATCCGTATTATTCTTATCCTTATTATCCTTACCATCCTCATTATCCTATTTATAATCATCCGGGACATCACAACCATAGCCACCACGGAGCGATTCATCACGGAAGAGGCATAAAGAATAATGATAATTCGACACGCAGGACTCATACGAATAATACGACAACGGTTAACAACAACACAAATCGTCCGTCGGCATCATCAAGAAAATCAGACACCAACGTCTCACGTCCGGCAAACACATCGAGACCATCAAACACATCGAGACCGGCTAATGTTTCAAGACCGTCGAACAACAGGCCTTCAAACACTACAGCACGTCCGGCTAATACAGCACGTCCGGCTTCGAAGAGCAAGACCTACACTCCGGCCAACTCAAACCGTCAGACACGCTCGAGTTCAGAGTATGTTCGCCCTAACAGCAACACTGTGAGACCGAATAACAACAGTTCACGCCCAAGCAACAATGTTAGCGCGCCGAGAAGCAACAACAGCTCGACAAGAAGCAGCGGCGGCGGCGGTTCACGCAGTAGCAGCGGCAGTTCACATAGCAGCGGCGGTGGCGGATCACGCAGTGGCGGAGGAAGAAGATAATTAAGAGTTAGTCAGTTGATCAACTATAATAATTACTACTATGAAAAAGGCATTTTTAATTATATCGATATTAGCACCAATGTTTTTAAGTGCACAAGACGCTTCCGACTTGTTTGACTTCTCATCAGTTTATTATCAGGGGACAGCAAAGAGCGCCGCTATGGGCAATGCCATGGGCGCCGTCGGCTCCGACTACTCAGCAATAACGATAAACCCTGCCAGTTTGGGACTTTTCAGGAAATCGACATTCACCTATACGCCTGAGTTTTTCGCAATCTCAACCGAATCGAATTACAAAGACTCCAACGCCTCCGACAGGGCTTTCAAAGTCCCTTCAAACAACATCGGACTTACATGGACAGCCGACATCAACGAAGGAGCCCTCAAAACCGTAAGTTTCGCATTGGGAATCAATCATTTAAACAATTACACATTCAGTTCGTATGTCAACGGCAACAACCCATACACCTCGTTGATTGATGCCTATTTCACTGAATTCGACGAAAACGGCATTATGAGCGACATCGACCTTGAGGATTATTCGCCAAACAACATCTACCCTATGTGGGAGACATATCTTATTGATTTCCATGATGATGGCTCATACAGCACACCTATTCCGGCAGGCGGACTGAACCAGCAATACGGAATCTCGAAAAAAGGTAAATCACGTCAGCTGTCGTTCGCATCGGGATTCAATTTCAACGATAAGTTTTTCTTAGGCCTTGAACTCAACGTGGTTTATTTCGACAGGACAAAAATCACCGATTATCGCGAGGAGAACCTCTATTCAGGATATTTCAGAAACTGGCATCAGCAAGAGAATATCACCAACTCGGGTCGTGGCTTGAACGCTAAAATCGGAGCTATCGTTTATCCTGTAAGATGGTTAAGATTAGGCGCTGCCTTCCACTCACCAAGCATTTACGACGTCACCGACAGCTGGTACACATTAACCGAGTCGGTGTTCAGCGACAATAATTACAGCTATCAGTCGCCAACAGGCACCTACTCCTACACCATGACGACACCTTACCGCTTCAACGCCAGCGCCGCCTTAATTTTCGGCAACTACGGCATGATTACAGGCGATTACGAGTTTGTCGACTACAGCACAATGCGTGCCTCGAGCTATGACTACAACTACACCGCTTTGAACAACTTCATCAAAGAGACATACAGCTCGACATCTAACATCAGAATAGGTACTGAATGGCGTTGGCAGACACTGGCGTTCAGAGCAGGTTATGCCATCTACGGCAGTCCGTTCGGCTTCGACAAGGAAGATTTGAAAACCACTTCATACTCATGCGGTTTCGGATACACATACCACCGTTTCACCATCGACGCTGCATACGTTTTGAGCAAGCGCAACAACTCGTATGACTTATACTCTCAATACTCGATGTATCCGGCATATTACTGGAATGACAACAACGAGTTGGTTGCCGACGAGACAAAAGTAAAAGAGACGACCAACATCAATCAGGTGGTCATCTCTTTCAAGTTCAGATTAGACTGATAAAATCAGTTCTTTGCGTTGTACTGGTCGATAATGTCTTGGTCAACCAAGATACGTCCGCAGTATTCGCAAACGATAATCTTCTTGTGGATACGGATATCGAGCTGGTGTTGTGGTGGAATCTTGTTGAAGCATCCGCCGCAGGCATCACGCTCGATTTGCACGACTGCCAAACCGTTTCTTGCACCTTTTCTGATGCGTTTGTAAGCGGCAAGCAAACGTTCCTCAATCAAAGCTTCGCTTTCCTTTGATCTCTCGATGAGGTCTTTCTCCTCTTTCTCTGTCTCTTCAACGATTGACTGGAGTTCCGACTGTTTCACTTCGAGGTCATTTTTACGCTCTACAAGTTTCTTCTCTGTTGCCTCGAGATTTGTCTTGATATCTTCGATTTTAATAGTAGCGTCTTTGATTCTTTTTTCGCAGAGCTGAATCTCAAGTGATTGATATTCAGTTTCTTTAGTCAAAGAATCGTATTCGCGGCTGTTACGGACGTTGTTCTGCTGTTCCTCATATTTCTTTATCAAAGCCTGTGTTTCTTTGATTTTGATTTTGTAGTTTGTAACGTCGGTGTTGAATTTCTTCAGGTCGGCGTTATAGTTCTCGATACGGGTCTGAAGACCGGCCACTTCGTCCTCGAGGTCCTGCACTGCTTCCGGCAACTCGCCGCGCACTATGCGGATCCTGTCAATCTTAGAATCAATCTGTTGCAGAGTATAAAGTGCAACCAACTTTCTTTCAACGGTAACTTCAATCTGTTCTTCTTCGTTGAGCTTAATTTCCTGATTATCAGCCATTTATGTTAAATTTTATATTTATACAAAATAATTTATCGAGTTAGTTTTCACGCTCGAAATCGAAACTGCAAAATTACAAAATTTTTTAATAATAACATCAGCAATTAATTCTTTTGTAAATTGTTCTGTTTCATAATGTCCGGCATCGACCAAAAGCAGCTGTCTGTCGGCCTCGAAAAAGTCGTGATATTTTATGTCGGCAGTGACGTAAGCATCTGCTTTACAACGCTTTACATTATTTAACAAGAAAAATCCCGAGCCACCGCAAACTGCTACTTTTTTAATTTTCTTGCCTAAAAAATCGGAATGTCGAAGGGCATCACAGCCAAGATTTTTTTTCACAAGAGCCAAAAAATCCTTCTCATCCATCGCTTTTTCGAGCTCACCCACCATGCCTCCACCCGTGACTACGTCTTCCTCAACCTTCATCGGCTCCAAAACCTCATGATTTTTCAGCCCGATTTTATCGGCTAGCCATTTACTCACACCAAGATAGCTGTTATCGAGATTGGTATGCATGCAAGCAATGGCAATATCGTTCTTTATCGCCTTCATGATGGTTCTTTCGATAGTGTTTTCTAGCAAAAGATGCTTCAACGGGCGGTAAATCACCGGATGATGGCTAATCACAAGATGAAAGCCTTTTTCAATAGCCTCATCGATGACGGCTTCGGTCACGTCGAGAGTCACTAAAGCCTTGTCAACCAACATATTAGCATCGCCAACGAGCAGTCCTGCGTTATCCCACGACTCCTGCCATTTCAGCGGAGCGATATCAGTGATGCAGCCAATAATTTCACTAACTTTATTCATCTCAAAATTTTTCGCTAAATTAATAAAATTATTAATAATAATGTGTGAATTAAAATTTTTTTGTATATTTGTACGTTTATATTGAAAAATTCTGATGAAAAAATTGTTGGCACCGATATCATGGCTTTACGCGATTGCGCTTCACATTCGCCATAAGCTGTACGACTGGGGGCTGCTGCGTTCGCAGAGCTTCAGCGTTCCCACAATATGTGTCGGCAATCTTTCGCTCGGCGGAACAGGCAAAACACCTCACACCGAATATCTCATCAGACTTTTGAAAGATGTGGCTAATGTTGCGGTTTTGAGCAGAGGCTATGGCAGAAAATCTACAGGTTTCGTGCTTGCCGGAGAGGACACAGCTTACGAGAATATCGGTGACGAACCGCTGCAATATCACATGAAATTCAACGACATAACAGTGGCTGTCGACGAAGACAGATGCGATGGAGTGCAAAGACTGATGCGGCTGGAGAAAAGTCCTGATGTGATACTTCTCGACGACGCCTACCAGCACAGGAAAATCAAGCCGGGACTGAATATTCTGCTGACTGAGTATTACAATATTTATAAAAAGGACTTGCTGGTGCCAGCAGGTGGTTTGCGCGACATCAAATCAGCGGCAAAACGAGCCGACATCATCATTGTGACGAAATCGCCGAGGGTGCTGTTGCCTTACGACAAACGCGATGTCGTGAATCTGTTAGACGCGAAGCCGTATCAGAAAATATTCTTTACTTACATTGATTTTCAACAGCTTACGCCGATAAATCAGGTCGCGAAAGACACTCCGCCACATAATATAAAGTCTATTTATCTGTTTTGCGGCATAGCCAACCCCTACCCTCTTGAAGATTATCTTAAAAGAAAATATAACACATTGATTACCAATTATTTTGGCGACCATCATTGCTTTAGCGACAGCGATATCGACATGATATTGAGCGGTTACGACAGCGTGATTGGCAAAAATAAAATCATTGTGACGACAGAAAAAGATTTAATGCGATTAACAAGCTCTTCGTATATCAACAGATTTGACAACGTGCCGCTGTTCACAATTCCTATTGAGGTGCGTTTCAATGATGAAAAAGAAGAGGAAACATTTAAAAATTTGATTTTAAACTATGTTAGAAAAGATTCTTGAGACAGTAGATTTTATCAAATCGAAAACAAACGGTTTTGAACCGGAAGTTGGTATAGTTTTAGGCTCAGGCTTGGGCGGATTGGTGAATGTCATTGACACTCAATACTCTATATCATATAAAGACATCCCTAACTTCCCAGTTTCTACAGTTGCGGGCCATCAGGGAAAGCTCATATTAGGAACTTTGAGCGGACGCAAGGTAGTGGCTATGCAAGGCCGTTTCCATTATTATGAAGGCTACAGCACAAAGGAAGTCACATTCCCGATCAGAGTACTCAAATATTTGGGTATCAAGTTGTTAGTGCTTTCAAACGCCAGCGGTGGCATCAACCCTGACTTCAGAGTGAGCGACATCATGTTCATCACCGACCACATCAACCTGTTGCCTAACCCATTGATTGGCAAGAACGACGACCGCATTGGCACACGATTCCCGGAGATGAGCGAAGCATATAACAAAAACGTGCTTGCCATGGCCGACAAGATTGCTCATGAACTAAAGATTAAGGTGCAACACGGCGTTTACGTGGGCGACACAGGCCCGACCTACGAGACTCCAGCCGAATACAATTACTACCGCATCATCGGCGGCGACTGCGTTGGAATGTCGACAGTGCCTGAGGTTATCGTTGCACGCCACTGCGGATTGCCGGTGTTTGCCGTATCTGTCATAACCGACCTTGGCGGCAAAGACATCGCGGTGCAGGTAACCCACGAAGAGGTCATCAACGCGGCCAACGTGGCAGAGCCTAAGATGACAGCCATCTTAAAAGAGATGTTGAGACGTTTTGACGAGATAAAACTCTGATTATCAAGCATGAAGAAAATCTATTTCGCAACGGATTTTCATCTCGGAGTCCCTACGTTGGAAGACAGCCAGAAGCGCGAGAAGAAGCTTCTTGAGTTTTTGAGTTCGATTAAAGACGACTGTGAGGAGCTGTTTCTGATGGGCGATTTGTTCGACTTCTGGTTTGAATACAAGACTGTCGTGCCACGAGGACATGTGCGGCTTCTCGGGAAGTTGGCGGAGTTTATCGACAGCGGAATTCCGGTGCATCTTTTTGCTGGAAATCATGACCTTTGGACATTCTCGTATCTTCAGGAAGAGATTGGTATTCAAGTGCATAGAGACCCTGAAGTGATGATGCTGCGAGGCAAGAAATTCTTCATGGTTCACGGCGACGGACGCGGCAAAGGCGACGGAGGCTACAAATTCCTGAAGAGTGTGTTTGAAAACAGACTATTGCAATGGTGTTTCCGTCATCTGCATCCCGATTTTGGAATAAGAGTTGCTCTGAAATGGTCTCATAATCATAGAGTTAAGAAATTAAAGAGAGAAGCCGAAGGCAATTTCTACAAAGATGTTGAGAACACCAGACTGTACAAATATGCAAAGGACGAGTTGCAGAAAGACCCAACAATCGACTTCTTCGTTTTTGGTCACCAGCACAAGCCGATGCAGTACAAAACCGGCGATTATGCAGTGACGACCGTGGTTGGAAACTGGATTTGGGATTATACGTATGCTGTGTTTGATGGCAACGAAATGACCTTACGGCATTTTGTTTAGTTTAGAGTTGAGATTGTATGGTTTAGAGTAGTTTTAAAGTTGAAAGTGTAAAGTAAAAAGTTAATAATATGGATAAGATTAAAGATTACATCAAGGAAAACGAACAGCGTTTTTTGGACGAGTTGTTCGGATTGATTAGAATTCCGTCGATTAGCTCGGAATCGGCACATAAGCCAGATATGATTAAGGCTGCGGAATATTGGAGAGACAGCATTTTGAAGGCAGGTGCCGACAAGGCGGAAGTGATGCCGACAGAAGGCAACCCGATAGTTTACGGCGAGAAAATCATCGACCCTAAGAAGCCTACAGTGCTGGTTTACGGTCACTACGACGTGATGCCGGTCGACCCGATTGAGTTGTGGCACACCGACCCGTTTGAGCCGGTCATCAAAGACAGCAAGATCTGGGCTCGCGGCGCTGACGACGACAAAGGTCAGGCTTTCATGCACGCCAAAGCATTCGAGACGATGATTCAGACTGGCACTTTGCCATGCAACGTCAAGTTCATGCTCGAGGGCGAGGAAGAAATCGGCTCAGGCAGCCTCTCTAAGTGGATCGAGGAATACAAAGATTTGGTAAAAGCCGATGTCATATTGGTTTCCGACACAAGCATGATTAACCACGACACTCCTTCAATCACAACAGGTTTGCGTGGTTTGGCATATTGGGAAGTTGAAGTCACAGGACCAAATGCCGACCTGCATTCAGGATTGTTCGGCGGCGCTGTTGCCAACCCATTGAACACCCTGTGCGAGATGGTTGCAGGCGTGATGGACAAGAACAACCACATCACAATTCCTCATTTCTATGACGACGTTGTTGAATCATCAGCGAAAGAGCGTGAGATGCTCAACATGGCACCTTACAACGAGGAAGAATTCAAGAAATCGTTGGGAGTCAAGGAATTACGTGGCGAAAAAGGATATACCAAGATCGAAAGAGTCGGTATCCGTCCGACATTCGATTTGTGCGGAATTTGGGGCGGTTACACTGGAGAAGGCTCGAAGACAGTGCTTCCATCGAAGGCATACGCAAAGATTTCATGCCGTTTGGTTCCTAACCAAGACCACGAGAAGATCGGCAAGCTGTTCAAGGAATATTTCGAGAGCATCGCTCCTGATTATGTGACAGTTAAGGTTACGACCTTGCATGGTGGCGAGGCTTACGGCTGCCCGATCGAGCTTCCGGCATACAAAGCAGCGGAACAGGCATATTTCGACACCTACGGAAAGCTTCCTATCCCAATGAGAAGCGGCGGAAGTATTCCGATTATCGCAAGATTTGAGAAAGTTTTGGGTATCAAGTCTATCCTGATGGGATTTGGTTTGGGCGAAGACGCTATCCACTCGCCGAATGAGAACTACAGATTAGACCATTTCTTAAAAGGCATCGAGACTATTGTGCAGTTCTATCAACACTTCGCGAAATAAAGTGGAGAGTTTAGAGTAGTTTATTAGTTTAAAGTTTAAGAGTTTAAAAGAAAAGAGACGAGGTTTAGCAACCCCGTCTCTTTTATCTTTATTCATTGATGTTTCTTACTGAAACTCCGTGGTGAAAGTTGTCGAGGCCTTCTTTCAGGAACTGGACGAAGCCGTCTTTGTCGAGATTGTAGGCGCGAGGTTCGTGAAGAAGCTCGCCATTGTGACCCATGAGACAGTAATAAGGCTGGGCGTTGGTGCCGAACTTGGTGATTTGGAAGTCGGCATATTTACGACCGATGGTCTTTTTCATCTTGCCATCGCCACCCTTAACCCATTCTTCCTCAGGAAGTTTAGTCTTATCGTCGACATAAAGAGCCACGATGATGAAGTCGTCGCGCAACATCTGCAAGACACGCGGATCGCTCCACACGTTGGCCTCCATCTCACGGCAGTTAACGCATCCGTGACCGGTGAAATCGACGTAAAGCGGCTTGTTTTGAGCCTTTGCGCAAGCCAGAGCCTGCTCGTAATCGAAGTAACCCTTCAATCCGTGAGGCAGATGGAAAATATCAGCAAAACGTGGTGATTCGCAGAGTTCAGCAGTCGGTTTGGCCTCATGCTGCTCGGTTTGAGTTGCAGGAACGGCTTTCACATTCTGTTGGATGAATTCGATAACCTTATCTGCATTTTCCTGATTGATGCGTTTGAGGTCGAAATCGAGGGTTTGTTGTGGCGGCAGATAACCTGAGAGAGCCTTCAGAGGAGCGCCCCACATGCCTGGAATCATGTAAACCACAAACGTAAAGGTAATGATACTCAATATCAAACGGCCAACACCGATTGACTCGACCGGGTCGTCGTTTTTGAATCTGATTTTGCCAAGAAGGTAGAAACCGAGCATGGCGAAGCAAACGATCCAGATGCCGAGGTAGACCTCGCGGTCGAGCAAATGCCAGTGATATGTCTGGTCGGCTACGCTCAAGAACTTGAAGCCGAGCGCGACCTCGATGAAGCCGAGGATAACCTTCACTGTGTTGAGCCAGCCGCCGCTCTTTGGCAGGTTTTTCAGCATAGCCGGGAACAATGCGAAGAGTGCGAATGGCAATGCAAATGTGCAGGCGTAGCAGAACATGGTGAGGATTGGAGTCCAGAACTCACCTGATGTTGATTTGATAAGAACAGTTCCTACGATAGGTCCAGTGCAAGCAAACGACACCAAAACGAGTGTCAAAGCCATGAAAAACACGCCGGCGAGACCTTTTTTATCGGAATTGGCATCCGATTTGTTGACAAGGCTGCTCGGAAGCACGATTTCGAACGCTCCGAAGAACGAAGCGGCAAAAATCATGAACACCAGGAAGAAGATGATATTCGGAATCCAATGTGTTGATAACCAATTGAATATATCGCCAGTGACGCTATCGCCACCGAAGATCCATGTCACCATGATGATGATTGCGATTGGCAAGGTATAAAGCAACACTATGAAAATGAAATACATAATGGCTTTGAAACGACCAGCCGCTTTGTTTTCGCTTCCGTGGAGGAAGAACGACACCGTCATTGGTATCATAGGGAATACGCAAGGAGTGAGCAATGCGGCCAAGCCCCAGAGGATAGCCTGAAGAATCATTCCGAGGAGGCTGTCGCCTGATTTTTCTTGAACATCAGCATTTGCTATGGTTCCCGAATTGAGGTTGATGTCGAATTCAACAACAGTCGGAGGCAGGCACTGGCCGTCGTTACAGACCATATATTCAAGTTCGCCTTTCACCGCAACCGGTTCTTTTCCAAGGACTTTCACCTTTTGGGTAAATATTGCCTCTTTCTCGAAGAAACGCAGTTCCATATCGAAGACAGGGTCTTGAAGAACTATCGCTTCGCTTTCTGTCACAGCACCAACTCTCTCATAATCAGTGGCTTCTGCAAAATAAAAAGCTGTCGGGATAGGACCGCCATCAGCGATATTTTGCGAATAGACATGCCATCCAGCCTCGATATCGGCCTTGAAGATGACATTGTACTCGTTATTTCCCAATGATTCGGTCGAAAAACTCCATTGTACAGGGTCGTAAATCTGCGCAACCGAAGCCAAAGGCATCATCATAGCGAAAAATGTCGCTAAAATAATTGTTAACTTTTTCATATCTCGTTAATATTCAATGGTTTGTAATTTTTGCAAATTTCAATAATACAAGTTACAAAGTTACAAAAAATATTTTAAATATCAAAATTTATTTGATAGATGGTTTTTGTTTTTTCTGTGATTTTAAATCTGTCATCGATGCGATAGCCGACAATCCAGACAATTTCGTCGTTTGAGTCGACGAGGATCGCGGTGGTTTTCTTTTGGAAGGCGGTGAAATTCAAGTCGTTGAAGAAATCGGAAACGAGCTTTGTGCCATGCATTCCGAGAGGATGAAAACGGTCGCCTTGCTGCCAAAAACGTGTTTTTAAAGGCAATTTTAGCTTGTCGTAATCGAGTTGGGCTATATTCGGGCTGCTTTTTTTAATTTTGAAATTGTCAACGTTTTCAAACTGAGAGACCTTAAGGGCATTAAAGGCGTTAATGACATTAAGGGCTTTAGGGAAAATGTCAACCGACTCTTTTTCGATAACCAATTGATATTCATCAGAATAAAATTCTTTTCCTGATTCACCATCAATGGCAGTGAAGATTGATTCGCATTGAGAGAAGGAGAAACCGAATGAACGGATCCACTCAAAGAGAAGCTGCTTTGATAGAACGGGGTTTCTCCACTCGCTACGCTCGGTTGAAATGACAGGTTGTTGTAATGCGAATTTTTGAATTGAGTGCAAAACGCCGTTTTTTGTTTCAATTTGAGAGATTTTTTCTTTTAAAAGTTCTCTATATAATTGATTTTCAGAGGATAAATGATTGACTGATTCAAGAATTTTTTCTCTCGATTCAAGTTTGATGCTGTCGAAAACAGGCATCAGTTCGTGACGGATTTTATTGCGGAGATAAACAGTGTCGTTGTTGGTGCTGTCTTCGCGCCATTGGATGCCGTTTTCAATTGCAAAATTCTTGATTTCTTCGCGGGAAGCCCATAATAATGGTCTGATATACAATCCGTTACATGACTGCATTGCCTTAAGGCCTTTGATGCCGGAACCACGGAGAAGGTTAATGAAAAACGTTTCGATTTGGTCATCGGCATGATGAGCTAATGCTAGTTTGTCGAACCCTAAATCATTAAACCAAGCGTAGCGCAGTTCGCGAGCGGCCATTTCGATGGAAAGTTTATGACTTTCGGCGTATGTAATGGTGTCAAATTGCTTGACAAACAGTTTCACTCCTACCCTTTTGGCATAATCGCGGACAAACTGTTCGTCGCCATCAGATTCAGCGCCACGAAGATGAAAATTACAGTGTGCGAAAGCTATGTCGTAGCCACAACGCCTTAACAATTCCGCCAACACCATCGAGTCGACGCCGCCGCTTAAGGCAACGAGAATGCGGTCAGCTTTATTAATAAGGTGTTGATTATCGATGTATTTACGGAATTGTTCTAACATTCTATACTATGTTTATACTAAAAAGGATTTCTCCACTACGCTTCGCTTCGGTCGAAATGACAAGTAAACCAGACGTTTCGCTCGGAATGACAGGCGTTGTTAAAAATATAGATAAACCAATAAAAATCCGATGCCGAGACCGACGGCGGTGCAGATGGCATACCACATCAGTTTCTTCCATGGCGAAGCATCCGGCTCAAGTGATTCCTCTATCTTTTTCTTTGGAATGATGTCACCGACAAAAATCTCGTCTTTTTCAGCATTTTCGATGGATTCAGGTAATGCAGGCTCTAAGAAAACGAGCTCTGAATCCTTGATTTTGTGAGCCTTGCCATGGAAATAATATTCGGCACAATAGTTGTTTTCCAGCAAAATTATTACGCCAGTATTGTCATCGTCGGTGCCTTTAGCTACGATCTTCGCGCGACGGCCGTAGTTTTGCTTCAGAAGAATCTCGTTGTCGTCGACGGTAAGATAGGCCACTACAGGCTCCAGCTCAGTCGTCTCCTTCACTGCCGAAGTCAGATAAATCACCAGCAAGCTCACCGCCAGGGTGCTTAAATCGTCGTGAAGACCGATAACAACCTGATTATCAGCGAGTTCGTAAAACCAAAGATTCACTTCAGGGTTGAATGAATGAGGATAGAGCTTTATCCACTCCTTCACCAGACCGATGACTTCGTCTTTTGGTAAGCCTTTAACTTTAATATAGTCCATTTTCCTTATATTTTTAGGAGATTTCTCCACTACCCTCTCCTTTCGTCAAGGTTCGGTCGAAATGACGGGTTGGAGGTTTTCCTTTTATGCTGAATTTTTTCTATTGAGAAGCCGAATTTACCGAGTTTTTCGCCTACAGCGTAGTATTTCCCATGCGAATAAGTGATTAATTCCGCTTGATTAAGCTGGAAAAGTCCAGTGCTTGGGTCGAAATATTTTTCATCGCCGTTGACTGCCACCACCTCTGCCAAAAACATGTCATGAGTACCTAATTCTTTGACTTCCAAAACCTTACACTCAATATTAAGAGGCGATTCAGCTATCAAAGGCGCCTTCACTACCTGTGCTTGTCCCGGCGTGAGGTGCATCTCCTTGAATTTGTTATAGTCTCTTCCAGATCTTACTCCGCACCAGTCGGTGGCTTTGACGAGGTTTTCGGTGGTGAGATTTATGACAAACTCCTTGGTTTTCATGATGATATCATGCGAATGGCGTTCCTTCCTCACTGATATATAGCACAGCGGAGGGTCGGAGCAGAGCGTACCCGTCCATGCCACAGTGATGATGTTGTAGTTTTCGGGGCTGTCGCCGCACGAGACCATCACCACTGGCAACGGATAGAGCATATTACCGGGTTTAAATGTCTTTTTCATGATGCAAAAATAAAAAAAATCCCGTCATAATGACAGGATTTTTTTTTGATTATATGATGAGATGCGATATCGCATCTCTACGAGACATCAAATCATGATTACTTGATATCCCAAGTTGTGCCGCTATTCAGCAGGTCGTCGACAGTCTTGATGTTCGACTTGGCTGATTCGCGTTCGATGACGTCGGTGAGGCAGTCGTCGTAGGTCGGAGCTTCCACGTTGCGGATAACACCGATAGCGACTGGGAACGCCGGAGGCATCATGTGGGCGAGCATCATGTGGATACCTGTGTTCTCTTCTTTCTCGTCGTGAACGAGGATATCCTTTTCAGTGATGCCGTTTTCGCCTATTGTGACGACTTCGAGCTTGTTGCCGTTGAGGCGCAGACCTTTGTTTCTCTCCTTACCGAAGATGAGAGGTTTGCCGTGTTCGCACTTCACCTGCATGTCGTCGCGGACGTCTTTGCCTGTGATGTTTTCATGAACGCCGTTCGAGAAAATCATACAGTTCTGAAGCACCTCGATGACTGACATACCGTCGTGATTCTTAGCTCTCAAGCAGATATCAGTGAGTTCCTTGGTGTTGACGTCAACGCCACGGGCGAAAAACTTGCCACCAGCGCCGATAACGAGTTCACCAACGTTGAATGGATCCTCGTAAGTACCTTGTGGAGAAGTCTTTGTGACTGTGCCACGGAAGGTACATGGTGAGAACTGACCCTTTGTCATACCGTAGATACGGTTGTTGAACAGAAGGAGGTTCATGTCCATGTTACGGCGGACAGCGTGGATGAAGTGGTTACCACCGATAGCTGTGCAGTCGCCGTCACCGGAGACGATCCATACTGAGAGGTTAGGATTCGCGAGCTTCACACCTGTTGCGATAGCGCAAGCGCGGCCGTGGATGCTGTGGAATCCGTAGGTGTTCATATAGTGCGGGAAACGTGATGAGCAGCCGATACCAGAAACAACGCAGATGTCTTCTTTTCTCTTACCGAGCTGTGGGAATACGTCCTGTAAAACCTTCAAAATAGCGTGGTCACCGCAACCTGGGCACCATTTCACTATCTGATCGCAAACGAAATCTTCTTTAGTAAGATTAACAACCTGATTATTTAAATTTGTGTTTTCCATGGTACTCTTATTTTAAAAGGTCATTAAACTTATTTTCTAACTCTGCTGTGAGGAATGGCAGACCCTGAATCTTGTTGAATTGCTCATACTTGAAGTCAGGCATCTTTTCTCTGAGGTAGTTCACGAACTGACCGTTATTGTTCTCACAGACGAGGATCTTCTTATGACCGCTCAACACCTTTGCTGTGTTCTTTGGCAGAGGCATGATGTGGCGGAAGTGTGCATGAGCGACTGACTTGCCTTCTTCGAGCATCTTCTCGACGACTGAGAGGACAACGCCGTATGTGCCGCCCCAGCTCACCACGAGGAGGTCAGCGTTCGGGTCACCGACGATTTCCTGTTCAGGGATGAAGTTGGCGACGCGCTGTACTTTCTCTTCACGAAGCTCTGTCATGAGCTGGTGATTCTTCGGGTCGAGTGAGAGGTTACCGCTGCCGTTGGCTTTCTCAAGACCGCTGATGCGGTGACGGAGACCTTCTGTTCCTGGGATAGCCCACATTCTGCTGAGTTTTTCCTCATCGCGTTTGTATGGCTGATAGCCAGGCTCGTTATCTTTTGCGATTGGCGGAACGATTGCCGGGAGGTCAGCGACTCTTGGGATGCGGAGGATCTCAGAACCGTTGCCGAGAGCGCCTTCGGTGAGGAGGATGACAGGTGTCATGTGTTCCATTGCGAGTTTAGCGGCTTCGTATGCTGAATAGAAGCAGTCGGCTGAGCTGCGTGCTGCCAAGACGATAAGAGGAGCGTCACCGTTACGGCCGTAGAGAGCCTGCATGAGGTCGCTCTGTTCCGACTTGGTTGGAAGACCAGTTGAAGGACCTCCACGCTGTACGTCGACGACGACGAGTGGAAGCTCTGTCATGACTGCGAGGCCAAGGGCTTCTGACTTCAGTGAAAGACCAGGACCTGATGTTGTGGTCACTGCGAGGCAGCCAGCGAACGAAGCGCCGAGTGATGAGCAGATACCTGCGATCTCGTCTTCAGCCTGGAAAGCCTTGACTTTCAAGTTTTTATATTTCACCAACTCCGCAAGGATATCTGTTGCAGGAGTGATAGGGTAAGAACCGCAGAAAATCTGACGGCCTGAGCGTTCTGCCGCGGCCATCAAACCCCATGCTGTAGCGACGTTACCGGTGATGTCGCGGTATTTGCCTTTAGCGAGGTTTGCAGGTTCGATACGATAAGTGTTGGCGAAGATTTCCATGGTGTCGGCATAGCTGTAACCTGCTGCGACTACAGTCTGGTTAGCTTTGATGACATCAGGTTTGTTTTTGAATTTTGTATTGAAATATCCGTTCAGGAGAGTGATGTCGCGGTTGAAGAGGTACATCACGATACCGAGAGCGAACATGTTCTTTGACTTGAGCATTGCCTTGCGGTCCCAACCGAAGTCTTTCAAAGCCTCGAGTGTCATCGAGGTGATAGGGGCTTTGACGACTTTATACTGGCTGAGTGTGTCATCCTGTGTCGGGTCGGTGGTGTAGCCGGCTTTCTCGAGAGCTTTGTCGTTCATCGAGTCGACGTCGAAGATGATTGTTGTGCCAGGTTTAAGCCAACGCATGTTAGCTTTGATTGAAGCAGGGTTCATTGCGACGAGAACATCGCAGAGGTCGCCTGTGGTGTGAACCGGTTTGTGACCGAAATGCACCTGGAATCCAGAGACGCCAGACACTGTTCCTTGTGGTGGACGAATTTCTCCAGGATAGTCCGGGAACGTGGCGAAGTCGTTGCCTGCCAGAGCTGTTGAGTCGGAAAACAGGTTTCCTGTCAGCTGCATACCGTCGCCAGAGTCACCCGCGAAGCGAATGACAACGTGTTCAAGTTCTACAACTTTTGTTTTGTTAGCCATAGGAATTTGAATTTAATTTATTATATTTTAATAACTTAGATAATTATTGACAATTTATTTTGATTGCTCAAATTTTTCTGCAAAGGTACGCATATATTTTATATAAAAAAATAATTATGTAAAATAATTTTCACTTTTTTCAACAGAAAAAATATTTTTCAAAAAACGTGTTATGTATTGGAAAAACCTCTATCTTTGCAAAACAAATTCTAAACAAAAAAAAATATGGCATACAAAATTTTAGACAGCTGTGTAGCTTGCGGTACTTGCATCGACGAGTGCCCAGTCGGCGCTATTTCTGAAGGTAGCATCTATTCAATCAATGCAGACAACTGCGTTTCATGCGGAACATGCGCAAGCGTGTGCCCAAACGAGGCTATCGTAGAAGACTAAGAAATTATCACAGTGCATTAAAGGAATTAAAGGGACGCCACGGCGTCCCTTTAATTTTTTACTTCTTGAAATAATTCGAGATTTTCAGGTTAATCTCGCGGATCCGTTCTTCGTTGAGCTTCACCACTGCCCTATCGTATGTCATCAGGCCGTTGAGCTCGACTTCACAGTCGGTGGTTTGGGTGTAGACCGCCGCCGAGAAGCCGCGCGGGATAAGTTCCAAAAGTTTGTTCGCATATTCCACGTAAGTGTCGGTGACTTTTTCTTCCGAGTCATATTCCACATAGCCCCAGCCTGTCGACGGAACCCAGGTATGGCCTTCGACTTTGCGTCCGATGCCGCCATATTCACCGAGGACGTTAGCGCGAGACGCGTCGTAGAAATACATCTCAGGATCAGGGTAGTTGTGGATGTCGAGTATGTCGCCGACGGGATAGTGGTTGCCGCCCGATGCCGGGTTCACGAGACGCGACGGGTCGTAACTCTTCGTCCACTCAACGATTTCAGGGGTTTTGAACTGTCCCCACGACTCGTTGAACGGCACCCAAATGCCAATTGAAGGCACCGAATATAGATAATCGATGATTTCTTTCCATTCTTTCTTGTAAGTAGCCTCCGACTCTGGCGTTCTGCGGCTTAATGAGCCATCAAAGTAACGGTCTGTCACCCAACCCGGACCGCGACCGCCCGACGGCATGTCCTGCCAAACGATGATTCCCAAGCGGTCGCAATGGTAATACCATCTGGCTGGTTCGACCTTAACGTGCTTGCGAATCATATTGTAACCAAAGTCCTTTGTTTTCTGGACATCGTAAGCGAGTGCCTCATCGCACGGAGCGGTGTAGAGGCCGTCGCACCACCAGCCTTGGTCGAGCGGACCGAACATGAAAATCGGCTCGTTGTTGAGCATCAGACGCACAATGCCATTCTCATCTTTAGCAGTGCTGAATTTACGCATAGCAAAGTAACTTATCACTTTATCAACACACTTATTTCCTTGATAAACGCTGATACTCATGTAATAAAGGAATGGATCATCCGGCGACCAAAGTCTTGCATTTTCCGGCATCGGGACTTCAATATCATTTCCATTGATTGATTTTGCCTTTGCGATAATCGTATTAAAGCCTCCATTGATATGTCCATCATAAACAACCACTTCAAACATATTGTTTTGCGAAGCATCAGAAAGCTCGGCATTTATTGTAACCTTATAATTATCAATATCAGGCACTATTTTCATATCGACAATATAAGTCTCCTGAACAACTTCGAGCCACACCGTCTGCCAGATACCAGTAACAGGCGTGTACCATATTCCATGAGGTTTCACATGCTGTTTGCCGCAAGGCTGCTCGCCCTCGTCGGTCGGGTCCCAGACACGCACTCTCAAGATGTTGTTTCCTTTTTTCTTCACAGCATTAGTGATATCAAAAGTGAATGGAGTATAACCGCCAGTATGGGAACCGACTTTTATATCGTTCACCCAGACATCGCACTTCCAATCGACAGCGCCGAAATGCAACAAAAGATGGTCTTGTCCTTTTAATGTGTAGTTAAATTCACGCTGATACCAGAGTTCATTGTCTTTCCCAACATATTTCTGCACTCCTGAAAGTGACGACTCTACGCAGAATGGCACCAAAATCTTACCATCAAACTCTCCAATATTATTCTCTCCTTTCGGACGAATTGCATAATCCCACAAGCCGTTGAGATCTTCCCAAATACCACGCATCATCTGCGGACGCGGATGAGATTTCCAAACGTTTTCAGGTGTGACTTCCGATGCCCAGCGAGTCTTCAAACTATCTCCTGCGAGAGCATATTGAGCTATTGCCAACTGACTGACAATCAAGCAAATAACAGCAAATAAAGTCTTTTTCATAATTAGTGTTTAAATCTCCAACCAAGACCGAAATACACGGTTCTGATTTGATCTGATTCAATATAAATATCTCTATAATCTCTAACAAAAACCGACAGATACTGTCGTCTCGTTAGGCGGTATTCAACATCACCTTCAAACATTAAAGTATTGAGTTGCAATCGGTTATCTCTGTTAAAAACAGAATACATCTCGCCCGAAACAGTATATTTAAACCTACTGAAACGGCGTTGGTACGACACCGAAAGACGGTTTCGCCAGTTGTAAGTCGCCTCGTAGTTGTAATAGCCGGTCCGCTCATCATGATACATCGTCAGGAAACGTGTCCTGTAGCCAAATTCCCAATTGCGGTATATATATTTGTATGAAGCGTTCACAAAGAAACGATAGCGATTCCTAAAAATATGCTTTCCCGTGTATTTATTGATATAATCGAAGCCTGCGCCGATTTTTATTCCATATCTGACAAACTTGTAATCGACGCCAAGAGTGGTTTTCGAACGCGAATATTGCGAGAAATTATTGTCGAAACGCAAATCCTCCTTCACCCAGACATCCCAATTTCCAACGATATTATTCTGATATTCAGCCTGCAAGATGCCACCGAAATCAGTGGTTTTCTGGGCATTCAACGATAATGACGCCAAAAACAAAACAAAAAACGCCATCGTAGAGACACAAAACTTTGTTTCTCTACAACAACTTTTATGATTTGCTATTTTCCGTCCGAAAATCATTGAAAATCCTTCAATTTTGTGATATTGTTGATGGTGTTTTGCGTCTTGGCGAAAGGTTTGTACGTCACCTTCACAAATGCCACGTCACGCAGGAAATCGATGTGTCCGACTTCAACCTCGATGATATCCAAGCCAGTGCGTTCCTTCAAATCGGCAATGAGCTCTTCCTCGCGACCGTGTTTCACATTTTCAATCTTATCGTAAAGAACAATCTTTGTTTCAGTGCGTCTTGTAGTAATGATATTATTCTCAAACAGCCATATCGCTATGATAAACAACAAGTTAGTGACACCGAGTTCGAGATAGCTCACCGTCAGTGCCAATCCGTTGATGATCGAGAGACCGATGATGATGAAAAGATAAGTCATCTCACGCACTTTAAGCGTCTCCGTTCGATAACGAATCATTCCGAAGATAGCGAAGAGTCCCAAAGCGAAGCTTATCGCCATCTTCATGTTTTCCATGTGGATAATGAGCAAGAAAATAGTGATTGCGAAGAGCATGAAAGTGAAATAATAGTCGTTGCGACGGCTCTTCGGGTAGTAGAAACATCTCACGATGCCCCAGCACACGAGGAAATGGAATGCGAAACGCACCAAAAGCGTCCACAGACTTGTCATGTCGTAAAGCGGCACACCTAAAAATCCTGTTTCAAAAGCCGCTCCGCCGAATTCGCGGGCTATATCAGGGTCAAACTCCTGCTGAATAATTTGAAGTAATAGCATATTCTCTTAGTTTTTTTAATTTTTCCAGTTTAACAATTTTCTTTTTAAAACGATTTTGTTTCAGAGTCTTGTCGGTCAGTGCTCTTCCGATGCAGTACTTACTGATACTCAATGGCTTAACGCGCATATCGAACAGTGTTTTCTGAAAAAACGACTCGCATCGGCCGTCACGTTTCAGTTCCATGATAACGAGTGGCGCTATGCCTGTCTCGTTGCCGTTTTCGAAGTTATGAAACCGCACGTTGAAATCGATGGTGATGCGCTCGGTTTTGCCTTTGTTCACTACGGTCACGCGTTCAAACGAGGTCGAGAGTTTCTTCACAAAACCGTCGAAATCGTAGTCGGGAAGCTGGTTCTCGACAAACTCGCGCACTGCTTCATCCGATTTCAAATCGGCGAACACGTTCTCCCCCACTTCGATGCGTTTTTTCTTGGTGCGGCCGTGGTTGTTCTTATGTTTCACCTCACAGAAATAGTTGCCGGTGTCGACATAATTTCTCACTCGAAGCTTGTCGCGTTTCAGTTTCTTATCCTGATGAATGATATACATGTGATTATCAACGGTGTCGTAGTAAATGCTGTCGTAAGCGGCTATGCGTTTCCCCTCGATTTCCTGCACATAATACTCATCTTTGATAAGCGAAAACAGCTTCGTGACGGTCAAGTCATCAGCGACATACTTGGTGTCGACACGGTTCATCAGCTTCACGGCGCTCATCTCGTCAAGGCTGATTGGTACCATCTCATTCAATATGTCGTTGATATTCAACATTATCTGAAAATCAATTCATACTCCTTCACCGACTCAAGCTTACCATTCGGAAAATAGTTGAGCTGCCGTTTCTTGCTTCCGTCGTCGTTGTACTCATATTTTTTGATACGAACAACCTTATCTCTGTCGTTGTATTCAATCTCGCGAAGCACCTTCGATGCAGGGTCAAGCGGATCGACATATTCCAATGTCACACGCGATTTCTGACCGTAAGAAGCATATTCAATCTCCTCGATTTTTCTTCCTAACGAATCGTATGTCGTGACATGGTCCAAAAACGCCTGCTTCGCTCCTGCTTGCGTATTCCACTCCTTGATTGTCAAGCCTTTACGTTTCTGACGTTTTATCAAAGTCTCAGGCGTTACCTGTTGTGCGAAAGCAGGAATCACCAAAGCGAGCAGAAATGCAAAAACAAAAAATCTCTTCATATAAAATTTATAATTTATTGATTATCAAACTTGTATACGTACATTGAAATAAATCGAGTCAGGTTCCTGAGGATAAATACCGCCAGCCTTCTCAACTGTCACGGTATCAATCACCGGACTTGACACTTCGCTGGAATTTTCAGTAAAAGTAAACACCTCGTATGTCCCAGGCTGCAGCTTTTGGAATGCGAAAACTCCGTCCAAGCCAACACGAACGTCATCAAAATGATAGACATCGCCCAGATTTCTGATATAAACACGATGCTCGTAAGCCCAGCCCTGACCTTGCAACTCGTCTTTCTTATAATATCTTGCCCACACCTTGCCGGTTACAATCGAGGTACCGTAGGCCTTTCCCGCATGGACATAGAGTGTCGAAGCTGTGCCAGTATCGCCCTTACCTATTGACACTGATGTAGTTACAGGAATTTTATTTCCATCAGGCAAAGTCGAATATGAGTAAACGGTGTAAGTGCCTTTGGTCAGATATTTGAACTGATAAAAGCCGTTTTTGTCAGTTTCAACGTCATCGCCATAGAACTCAGAGTTGCCGTAAACGATGAAAACATCCGTTTTTGCCGCGGCTATGGTGTCGGCCGGAAGCGTGTAGTTGTCGTCAGGATGGTTGATAAGCTTCACATATCCCTGAACTGTTCCGGTTCCGCCTTCTCCTTCACTTTTCTTGCACGACACGAGCAACATTGCACACACGCACAATAATCCTATCAGTTTTATTTTCATAAAATCTTATTTTAAAATGACTAAAAATTATTCTTCAAGATTGTTTTTCATTCTCTGCATGACATTCACAAAGCTGTCAAGTTCTTGTTTATCAATGTCTTTCACCACATCATTCATAAAATTGATTGCAACTTCGGTGGTTAATTTCTCCAACGCCATAGCCTCATCGGTAAGCTCAATCTTGTTGATGCGGCGGTCTTTTTTATCGACAACGCGTCTCACGAGACTCTTTTTCTCAAGAGAATCAATGATTTTGGTGACTGAATTCTTATCTTTTTGAATGATATCGGCTATATTTTGCTGCGAGAGCGACTGCTGATCCCACAAAATATCCAGCACAAGATATTGTTCCGGTGTAATATTTATCCCGTTTTCCTGCAGTTTATCGAAAAACCCCTTTTTAATTCTCGAATTGAGAATATTCACATAAACCGCGATTTCTTTAATTAGCATCATAGGCTTAAATGTTAATTATTATTATTTCTTTCTTATCGGGCTTTCAGGTTCTTTTGCCATCATCTTATACTCCACCCATTCGACGAATTTTGGCAGGGCGAAGTTGAAAAATTTAGTCATTTTTCCCATTGGGGTGAGAATCATCTCATTTTTACGGAGTCGTAATCCGTAGGCCATTCTTTTGGCAACTTTATCAGCCGACATCATCTTTTCCTCGTTGCGAGGTGTCATGCCTTGTGGCGATCCGTCGGCGAGAAGCGCCACATTTCTGATGTTTGATGCAGTAAATCCCGGGGCGAAAACCATCACATGAAGTCCGTCGTAGCGATGCTCGACTCTCAGAGTGTTTAAGAATCCGCGGATTGCGAATTTCGACGCGGAATATCCTGTCCTGCCTGGCAATCCGATGTGTCCGGCGGTTGATATCACGCCCACCACGCTGCCTTTCGACTCGAGTAGATACGGCAACGCGTATTTTGTGCAATAAACGGTGCCCCAGAAATTGGTGTCCATCAGTCGTCTGATGACGTTGAGGTCGAGTTCCTGGAACGTAGCACGCATGGAGATGCCGGCGTTGTTGATAAGAATATCGATGCGTCCGAACTTGTCGATGGTTTGTTGCACAAGGTGTTTGCAGTCGTCTTCTATCGTGACGTCGGTCTTGACGCATAAAACATTGGCTGGCACGGGCATTTCGGCTTTTATCGCCTCGAGTTTGTCGATTGAGCGTGCCGCCATCACCACCTTGGCTTCCATGGTGGCGAACAAATTAGCAGTAGCCAGCCCGATTCCCGAGCTGGCTCCAGTAACAATTATAACCTTATCTTTAAAAAACTTATGCTTCATTATCAAAGAATTGCCATCTGAGGCATTTCCGGGTTGTCGTATTCGCCAGCTGCAAGTTTTTCCTTGATTTCCTTGAATGCATTTAATGTGTATTGAACATCCTCGAGCGAGTGGGCTGCTGTAGGGATGATTCTGAAGATGATCATGCCTCTAGGGATGACAGGATATGTCACGATTGAGCAGAAAATCTTGTAGTTTGTACGCAAGTCGCGTGCAATCCAAGCGGCCTGAACCTCGTTGCCCGGAAGGAAGATAGGTGTCACGCAGGCCTCAGCAGGTCCGATCTCGAATCCGAGGTCACGGAAGCCTTTCTGGAGGGTACGTGTCACTGTCCAGAGTTTCTTACGAAGCTCGTCGCCTTCAGCGCTGCGGATGATTTCGAGACGTTTCAAGCAGCCTTCGACGATAGGCATTGGCAATGACTTGGCATACATCTGCGAACGCATGTTATATCTGAGGTAGTCGATGATGACCTTAGGACCAGCCACGAAGCCGCCGATGATAGCCATTGACTTGGCGTAGGCGCCGATGTAGAGGTCGATGTCGTCCATCACGCCGAAATGTTCGGAAGTACCGCGGCCTGTAGGACCCATGCAGCCGAAGCCGTGTGCGTCGTCGATGAGAATGCGGAACTGATATTTCTTCTTGAGTGCCACGATCTGGTCGAGGATACCGAGAGCGCCTGTCATGCCGAACACGCCTTCAGTGATGAGGAGGATACCGCCGCCGGTCTTCTTCACCACCTCGGTAGCGCGCTGCAACATCTTCTCGCAGCTGACGATATCGTTGTGTTTGAAGTGGAACGACTGTCCCATGTGCAGACGTTTGCCGTCGATGAGGCAGGCATGAGCTTCAGCGTCGAACACTATGACGTCGTTACGTGTGCAGAGTGCGTCGATAGTCGAAACGATGCCCTGATAGCCGAAGTTGAACTCATAAGCGTCCTCTTTATGCTCGAAGTCGGCGAGTTCGCGCTCCAAACGCTCGTGCAGACGGGTGTTACCACTCATCATACGGGCTCCCATCGGGTAAGCCAGACCCCAGCGGGCAGCGGCCTCAGCGTCGACTTTTCTAATCTCAGGATGGTTAGCCAGGCCGAGATAGTTGTTAAGGCTCCAGCACAACACGTCAACACCGTTGAAACGCATGTGTGGTCCGAGTTCGCCTTCCAGACGCGGAAAAGCAAAATATCCGTGAATGCGGTCCATATATTGTCCGATTGGACCACCAGAATCGTGAGCTATTCTTTCAAATATTTCCATTTTTATTAGAATTGATTTTATTTCGCAAAGATAGTAAAAATATTTACAGTATACACATAATTCTATTTTTTTATTTTTTTGAAAAAATCGCAACATTTTTCTTCGTTTTTATATTTTTTTGTATTTTTGTAGTTTATTTTATTGAAATGTTAGACTTAAAAAATAAAAACGCTCTCGTCACAGGTGCCAGTTCGGGCATAGGAGCCGCCATAGCGCGCCGACTCGCCAAGGAAAAATGCAATCTTTTCCTTACGGGACTGGGCGAAACGCAACTTCAGGAGACCCAAGCGGCCTGCGAGAAAGAGGGCGTGAAAGTTTTTTATAAAGAGTGTAATTTCGGTGAGTTCGCCTCCATCGACGAGCTGGTGAAAGAGATAAAAAACATCGGTTTCGACATTGATTTGTATGTGTTGAACGCCGGCATCTCGCAGCGCGACCGCGGCTTTGAGACTGATTTCAGCATCGACCAGAAGATTATGCAGGTCAACTACTGGAGCAGCGTGTATCTAGTGAAACAGTTCAAAGATGAGATTTTGGCGAAAAAACAAGTCAACTTCTCAGTGACCACCTCGTTGGCCGGACTCTTCGGATTCCCGCTCAGGACTTCTTACTGCGCCTCGAAACACGCGTTGTTCGGATTCTTCGAGTCGTTGGATCTTGAATACCCTAACCTCCACGTCACGTTTTTGATTCCCGGCCGCATCAACACTCCTATCAGCAAGAGCGCCTTGATGGGCAACGGCGACAAATACGCGAAGATGGATCCTGGTCAGGCCAAAGGACTCGACGTCGACAAGGCTGCTGCACGCGCGGTGAAGGCAATAAGAAAACAGAAACACCGCAAACTAATCGGTAAAAGCGAGTTGCTGATGGCATATATTAATAGGTATATACCTTGGCTTTATTATAAAATTGCAAACAAGATTTCTCCAACATAAAGAATAATTCATATCAACCATGAAGAAAGAAAAAGAGAAAGTTATCTGTGGAATCCAGCAGGTCGGCATCGGTGTTGAAGACCTCATGACGGCATGGAAATGGTACAATCAGCATCTTAACATAGAGATTCCTATCGTCAACGACGAAGGTGTCGCGGAGCGCATGCTTCCTTACACTGGTGGCAAGCCACAGCCTCGTCACGCCATACTCGCCATCTCACAACGTGGCGGCGGCGGATTCGAAATATGGCAGCCAAAAGGCCGTAAGGTGGTCTACCCGAAAGAGCCGTTGCGCGTCGGCGACCTTGGCATCAACATCTGCAAAGTTAAGACAAGAGACATACACGAAGCATTCAACTACTTCACCGACAACGAGATAACAATACTCAGCGATATAAGCACCTCACCTCTCGGCATCGAGCATTTCTACATCCAAGACCCGTGGGGCAATATTTTTGAGATTGAGAAAGACGACTATTGCTTCATCAATGCCAACAAACACACTGGCGGAGCTAACGGCGTGGTGATTGGTGTCTCGAACATGGAGAAATCCATCGAGTTTTATAGCAAACTCCTTGATTATGATGTAGTTACATTCGACAAAACCGACGTCTTCACCGATTTCGGCGATGTCCTAGGCGGAAAATGCAAGATGCGCCGTGTCGAGCTGAAACGCTCGAAACCGATATGCGGTCCGCTCAGCGACCTGATGGGAACATCACATCTCGAGTTGGTGCAAAACCTTGAGATTGAGCCACGTAAGACCCTTGAAGGCAGATGGTGGGGCGATCCCGGATTCATACATCTCTGCTTCGACGTGCGTAACATGAACAAGGTTCATGAGGCCGCCAAGGCGCTCGGTCACGACTTCGTGTGCGACAGCGGTGAGAACTTCGACATGGGCGACGCCAACGGTCATTTCACCTACGTGGAAGACCCCGACGGAGCGCTCATCGAGTTCGTCGAGACATTCAAAATCCCAGTCGTAAGAAAACTGGGAATCTCAATAAATCTAAGAAAGAGAAACGATTACAAGCCGTTGCCGAAGTTTATCACCAGAGCGCTGCGGTTTATGAAAGTTGAATTTTAAAAAAAAGGCGCCGCCCGATGGGCGGCGCTTTTTTTTACTTTATTTAAAGTCCGAGTTTCGCTTTGACATCGGCTGTGATGTCGATTGCGCTGTCGCCAATTGAAAGGACGACGGTCTTCTCAAAAACGTATGCGAGACCTTTAGCCTTCACGACATCGTCGATAGCGGCTTTGATCTTGTCGAGCATAGGTTTTGAAAGCTCTTCCTGTTTTGCGGCGAAATCGCTTTCAGCGTTAGCCTGAAAATCCTGGATTCTGCCCTGAAGGTCGATGATTTCTTTTTCTTTTGACTGACGAAGGATGTTCGACATTGTAGCCTGGTTGGCTTCGTAGTCTCTCATCTTTGTCTGATATTCAGTAGCCATTGCCTGCAACTCAGCCTGAAGCTCGCTGTAGTAGGCTTGCATGTCCTGCTGGATTTTCGCGCTCTCCGGCATCATATCAATGATGACTTGAGTGTCGACATAACCTATTTTCTGAGTCTGTGCGTTAGCGCCATAACCGATTCCGAGTGCTAACACTAATAAAACCAATACTTTAGTTAACTTTTTCATCTTTTATTTAATTTAATAATTTTCTAAATTTTTGCAAAAATACTAATTTTTGTTATATGGTCAACTATTTTTTTACTTCTTTTCAGCCGGTTTGCTGCCGCCAGATGGTTTTGAGCCGCTGTTTGACGGCTTCGTGCCACCGCCCGACGTGTTGTTCGCGCGTTTTCTATCCTGACGGCGCACGGTCTGCATCACGTTGCCTATTTCATCGAGGACATCGTCGCTGATATCGAGTTTCTCGTTGCAATACAAAATCGATGTTCCAGCAGCCTTGTCGAACACAAACGAGTAATTTTTCTGCTGCGCGACTTGGTTAATTGCGTTGTAAATCTTCTCTTGGATAGGCTGAATCAGCTCGGCTTTCTTTGAGAAAAGCTCGCCTTCAGGCCCGTAATATTGCATCTGCAGTGTAGCCAGTTCCTGTTCTTTAGCGGCTATAGCCTCTTCTTTTTTCTTTTTCATGTCGTCGGAAAGCAGCACCGATTCGGTCTGATAATCGCGTTTCATCTGCTCGAGTTTGGTGCGTACTGCCTTGAGGTCTTTCTCCCATCTCACCGACATCTGGTTGATTTCTTCCTGAGCGTCGCCATATTCCGGAATGTTTTGAAGGATATATTCCGTGTCGACGTATGCCATTTTCTGAGTACCCTGAGCTTTAGCTGTTGAGATGCCAAGCATCATAAGTAAAGAAAGCAATAAAACTGATGTTGTTCTCATATTTTTCATATATTTAATTCATTTTTAATCAATTGAGCCACCTATCGAGAAGTGGAACTGGCTTCCTGCCGCGTCTGTCAAGCCTGGAACCTTGTCGAAGCCGTAGCCCCAGTCGAGACCGAGCATACCGAACATCGGCAGATAAATTCTCACGCCGAGACCTGCCGAACGATAGAGGTCGAACGGGTTGAATTTGTCGAAGCCGAGCCAGCAGTTACCTGCCTCCACAAATGTCAAGGCATAGATTGTCGCCTGAGGATTCAAGGTCAGAGGATAACGCAACTCCATGGTGTATTTCGCGAAGATATTACCACCTTCGGTACTACTCTTCGCAGCACCCGGAGTGAGGGCTGTGTTGGCATAACCTCTCATACCGATAAGCTCTCGTCCATCGAAGTTATAAGCTCCCGTAAGACCGTCACCACCCAAGCAGAAACGCTGGAACGGCGTGACACCGATCTCAGGATTGTAATAACCCAGCAAACCGAAGCGTGCACGTGTCATGACGACAAGTTTCTCAGCTATTTCAGTATATAAAGCTGCCTTAAACTTCCATTTATGGAACTCAACCCAGTGATACATGGCATCCTCACGCTCCGCCTTGTTTTCATCGCCAGGATATTTGGCATAATAATCGACTTTGTTAAACGCCGAATATGGTGGCGTAACCTCCAACGACAAGACAAATTCCGAACCGTAGCGAGGATAAATAGGGTTGCTCGTTGAGTTACGTCCGAAAGTGATGTTATATCCGATAAGGTTGAAATTGCCGTTGCCGCTACCGAAATCGAAGATACTCTTGTAGTTCTGAAGGGTATAACGAATCACATTGATTCCGTTGTACAAGGTAAAATAGTCGTCAGGCCATTTCAGACGAGTTCCGATACCTATCGAGAAACCTGTCTGGCGGAAGATGCCTATCTCTTCGGTGTAGGTATTCTTATATGCCGAGCGGTAAACCGACACCGTCAAAGCATTAGGTCTCTTGCCGCCAAGCCAAGGCTCAGTGAATGTCACACCATAATTAATATAGGTGGTTCCGTAGGTCTGCACCCTGAACGACAGTTTTTGTCCGTCGCCTGCCGGAATCGGTCGCCAAGCGTCTTTTTTAAAGAAGCTTCGAAGCGAGACGTTGTTCAGGCTCAGTCCCAACGAGAGCATCAAACGGTTGTAGCCCCATCCTGCTGAAAGCTCGACCTGGTCGTTAGGCGTTTCCTCCACCACATAGTTGATGTCGACGGTGCCGTCGGTCGGGTCAGGCTGGATATCAGGGACGAGCTTCTCGGCATCGAAATACTGCAAAGCCGAGAGTTCGCGTATTGTTCTGATGATGTCGCTACGGCTGTAGAGCTGACCAGGACGTGTGTACATCTCACGTATGATGATTTTGTCGTTGGTCTTGGTATTACCCTTAACCGTCACGTGCTTGATGGTGGCTTGGTCGCCTTCCGACATACGCATCTCGAGGTCGATGGTGTCGTTTTCGACTCTAACCTCAACAGGTTCAATGCGGAAGAACAAATATCCATCGTCCATATACAACGACGACACGTCATAACCGCCTTCGCTGTAAGTCAGGTTTTTATCAAGAAGCTCCTGGTTGTAGACATCGCCTTTACGGATTCCGAGTACTTTATTAAGTGTAGCCGTGTCGTATTTGGTGTTGCCCACCCAAGTGATGTTACCGAAATAATACTTATGGCCTTCGTTGATATTGAGAGTGATGCCGATGTTTCTATCATCCATCACATAAACCGAATCCTTCACAATCTTCGCGTCTCTGTAGCCTTTCTCATTGTATTTCTTAATGATAAGCTTCTTATCGTCCTCGTAGTTATTATCATTATATCTTGAAGCTTTGAAGATTCTCGGTCGGATATTCTCGGTAGTATACTCAACAAGCTCGTCTTCGGCCGCCATCGGCTTAAAAGTAACAAGATCCCAAACCGTGTTGACCACTGTGGCGCCGAGGGTTGTGATAGGGTCGAACTTTCCTCTGCGTTTCGTTTCCTTCATGGTCAAACGAATCTGGTTGTCGGTAAGAAACTCGTTGTCATTCACCACAATCTCACCGATTTTCACCTTATGATGCTTATCGACGCTGATGACCAGCGACACGTAGTTATTCATTGTGGTGTCTGGCACAGCGGTGATTTTCACTTCAGAATTAAGAAAACCTTTATCGGCGAAATAATCCTGGATAATGCCTTTTGTCTTGTTATATGTGTGTTCTGTCGCGACGTCGCCGCGGGTGATGTTTATCTTCTTTCTTATCTCATCAGCCTCTGATTTTTTCACTCCTTTAAACGAGAATTTGCTGATGCGCGGGCGTTCCTTCATATCGATATTGAGGAAAATCTTGCCGCCGACTTTTTGAGTGCTTGTTATTTGAATATCTTCGAAAAGTCCTTGTTCCCAAAGCTTTCTGATAGCGTCGGTAATCTTATCGCCCGGCACCTTCACCACCATTCCCACACGCAATCCCGAGAGCATCACCACGACGGCTGGGTCGACATATTGCACACCAGATACAGTGATGCCGCCTATTTCATACTCACGCGGGAGTGAATAATCAATATCCGACAAGTCATTTCCGACTTGAATTTGAGCTACGGCTCTGTTGCTTAGCATCATGAGACCCAAGCAAATCAAAGCTATCGCGAATATTTTGTACCTTTTAAAAAAAGTCATTTGCCTACTTTTTAATTTGTTCACTTGTCTTACCAAACCTGCGTTCACGATTCTGATAATTGATTATCGCCTCATACAAATCCTCTTTCGAGAAGTCAGGCCAGTATTTTGTTGTAAAATAAAGTTCAGAATAAGCTATTTGCCATAGCAGATAGTTGCTGATTCTCTCCTCCCCGCTTGTACGGATCAGGAGGTCGGGGTCGGGCATGCCGGCTGTTGCCAAGTGATTGCCAATCAATGTCTCATCTATCTGCTCAGGTGTTATTGTGCCGTTTTTCGCTTCCGTCGCGATGTTTTTCACTGCCTGTACGAGCTCCCAGCGTCCCGAATAGCTCAGACACAGAGTCAAAGTCATGCGGGTGTTGTTTTTTGTGTTGTCGATGGCATACATCAAAGCGTCGTACTGCAATTTCGGGAGACGTTTGAGGTCGCCAATCGCATTAAGACGTATATTATTGTCGTTTAATGTCTTAAGCTCATTTTTCAATGCATTGGTGAGCAGCGACATCAAAGCGTCGACTTCAAAAGACGAACGGTTCCAGTTTTCTGTCGAGAAAGCGTACAAGGTAAGATATTTCACGCCAAGTTCAGCGCATGCTTCGGTGGTGTTACGCACGGCGTCGACGCCATGCTGATGACCGAAGACACGCATTTTGCCTTTTTCCTTTGCCCAGCGACCGTTGCCATCCATAATGACGGCAATATGTTCCGGCAAACGCTCCATGATGATCTTATCTTTCAGACTTTCCATTTTTCATCAATAATATTTATAATATTTTTTATCAGCGCCCACGTTGCAATCTTTGTTTTTAGGAAGCACAAACTTATAAGAAATCGACAGATTCAGGTATCCGTACCAGTCTTTATTATGTTTGTTGCCTCTCTGAATATATTTTTGTCCGTTTGAGCCTGTGTTATTGGGGTCTGTAATCCCAGTAGGGTCGCTATATTGCACATAACTCGGCACATTGCCTTCCTCATCCGGTTCGTAGGTCGGATAATAAGCATGGCAATCGTCGAGCCAGTCGGTGAAGGCGTAATCCATGCGCCATTCAAGAGTCAGTCCAATATGCTCGCTGATGCTGTATTTCATGCCGACTCCGAACGGTATTGACGCTGAGGTTCGGCTGTACTTGCTTTTTCCGTCAGATCCAGCCACCTCGAAATCCACATCAGTAAGCACGTCACACAAATCGGTCCCGTCGTCAGCCTTCGGGTTAAAGCTGATGTAGGAGACGCCTCCGAAGATGTAAGGTGTTATGTAGTTTCGCTTGCTACCGGTGAAATAGTCGAAGAAATTGAATTCAGCGATGAGAGCGATGTCGTGAACATTGGTATGGAACGACAGACCGCGTTCGGGGCGGTATTTTGAAGCCTCGTCGCTGCCTTCGAGCTGCAGGTTGGAATATGCCAGACGGAAAGCCCAGCGCGTATTGTCATAATAACGCGCCGAGGCACCGAAGCCCAACTTGCTCTGGTTGAACGGAATATTTGGATTGATGTCGCCCATGTAATAAGACAATCCGACCGACGCACCCACCTCAATAACCTGGGCATCGGACTTAAATGGAGCAAAAAATTGTCCTAACAAAAGGATAATCAACGCAACAAACCAAACTTTTTTGCAGTTTTTCATTCAAATATTCTAACTTCCTGTTGATTGTCAACCGTTTAAATCATTAACCAATAAACCGACAAATTTACAAAATTTATTTTAATATTTTCAAAAAATCTTAATTTCTGACATCATTTCCCCAAAGAAGCTTGTTTCTTATCGCCTCAAAGAAATCTTTGCCTGGCAATTTCACCATATTGAAGCAGAAATCAGCTTTTTTGACTTTAAGTTGTAAACCTTTGTCTACCAATTTAGTACGTGAGTCGAGGCTCAGGTCGTAGGCATCGCAGCGACCGTCGACCTTGATTTTCACGACGCTTTTGTCTGATATAACGACGGGACGCACGCTTAAATTGTGTGCCGAGATAGGAGTTATCAAAAAACTGTCATTATTTGGTGCCACGATAGGTCCGCCAGCGCTTAACGAGTAGGCTGTCGAGCCGGTAGGCGTGGCCAAGATGAGTCCGTCGGCCCAATAAGTATTGAGAAGTTTGTCGTCGACAAACACCTGTATCACAATGAGGCTGCTGCCGTCTTTTCGCATGACACTCAATTCGTTAAGTGCGTAGTTTATGCCTTTGAAACGTTCTTCTTCGCCTACAAGTTCAAGCAGCGAGCGTTTCTCGACCTCATAGTCGCCTTTCATGATTTTGTTGACGGCGTCGAGAGTCTCGTCGGACGATACACTCGACAGGAAACCGAGTCGGCCTGTGTTTATTCCAAACACCGGGATGGCTGTGTCGCGCACGTATTCCACAGAATCGAGCATGGTGCCGTCGCCGCCGAACGAGAACAAAATGTCGGCTCTGCCTTTCAGCTGTTCGTAAGTGTTAAACACCTGAATATCAGCACTTTCGCTCACGCATCTCTTGATGTCATTCACGAGAGCCGAAAATACAATTATTTCAGTGCCGTTATCTTTCAAAACGCGCAGGACTTCTTTCATAAGTCCGTCATAATCAGAGCCGAAGCCTCTGCCATACAATGCTATTCTCATAACAAAACGTTTTTCGTTAAATTGGAGCCACGAGATGAACGAAGAATCCTGCCTCGCCCAACCCGTTGATGCCATATTCCAATCGCAAAACCTTATCGTAATACGTAACAAAATCTATGCCAATTCCAGTTCCGTATATCCATTCGTTTGCAATTCTCGTTGAGAAACCTTCCGGAATGACCACATCCCACGTATATCCGAAGTCAAAAAACAGATTCGCGTAAAACGCCAGATGTATCTTCGAAAACCTCTCATTCTTGATAATCGGAAGATGTTTCGTAACAGGTTTTAATATCTCGAACTTCAAGTTATTCTTAAAAATAGCGTAGTTTAGAGCATCGACGACATACAGGTCGTACGCCCTGACATAATCGTTGTTATATCCGAAGCCCTGCGACAAAAAATAAGGAGCCGTTTTACTGTCAGCAATCTTTGTCGTGACATTGGAAGCCCAGTAAAACCTACCGACTAAAGGAGTGTAGACGTCCGCGGTGATCTTTCCGTAGAAGATGTCTGGCGAATAATCGAATACTCCCAGTCCTATCTTCGTCAGTTCGACCTCCAAATAATGACCGGAAAGCGGATAGTTGTGGTCGTCGCGATAATCGTTTTTATATATTGCCGACAGCGTAAAATACTGAAAACGAGTGCCTTCAGGATTCAGAAAGTCTTCATTAAGACTCGGCAAACTGTCGTTGAACAGCCGGTTATCGTATTTCAACTGCAACATCAATTTATTTCGACATCCGAACCTGTAATAAGGCATCACCGAGGCATAAAACGATTCGTGAGCGTACTCGTCTTCACCTTTAAAATAGCTTATTTTGTCATCTTTTGTGATGTACGCCACCTCTCTATCGCGTTTGTAGCCCGTTGAAGCCTTTATTCCCATCCGTTGTCTGCGGGTAAGATACGGAATATCATACGCGATGCCGTAATTCTGATTGTATCCGCCGATTATCGTCAAGTCAAGTTCATGTTTTCTTCCCCAAAGATTGTAGTAAATCAGGTCAAAACCATAGCTCAAACGTGTAATATCATCGGCCTCATACCATGATCTCAGATTCCGGTCGGCGTATGCCAGATACGGGATAGGCCACAGGTACCATCTCTCCAACATCGTGATTGTCAACGATTTGGAATCAGCATCAACATCATCCTGCCAATCGAAGTCAACGAAGTTGAACAACGACGTATTCAACAGATTCTCACGGCTTTGTCTCACCAACGTCTCGTCACATATCGTATCGCCCTCATTGAACAGCATCTCTCTAAAAACAGTCGACTTTTGCGTGATTCTGTTACCTTTCAGATTTATTTTAGATACCACGAAGCAACCGTCATCTTGCTGAGCAGATGTCACAACCGAGCAAAAAACGAACAATATGACCAGCAGTCTCCTCATAATCAGTCGTCCATCATGTTACAATAGTTTTCATAACGCCAGTCAGCGATAAGATGTTGTTCCACAGCGTCTTTTATAGCACAATGAGGTTCATGCAGATGTGTGCAGTTGTTGAACCGGCAGTTGTGCATCAAAGCGCGCATCTCGGGGAAACGTTGTGCCAGAGTCTCTTTCTCCATATCGAAGAGTGCAAACTCCTTAATTCCAGGAGTATCAATGATATAGCCTCCGAAACCGAGCTGATACATCTGAGCGAAAGTAGTGGTGTGTTTGCCTTTTTCATGCACGTCAGAGATCTCACCGACACGAATGTCAAGATTCGGATCGAGTCGGTTCACCAGCGCCGATTTTCCCACGCCCGAATGACCAGAAAACATACTGATTTTGTCTTTCATTATCATTTCAAGTCTGTCGCAGTTAAATCCGGTCTTCGCTGAAATCATAAACGATTGATAACCAATGCCGTTGTACACTCTCATCAATTCCTCAGCCGTAGCGTTCTGTTCATCATTGTAAATATCGCATTTGTTGAACACTATTATAACAGGAATATGATAAGCCTCCGCAGTCACAGTGAAACGGTCGATAAAGCCCGTCGATGTCCTCGGTTGCGCTATTGTAGCCACAAGGATAGCCTGGTCAACGTTCGCCGCAATGATATGCGACTCCTTCGACAAATTCACTGACTTGCGAACGATGACATTAGCACGAGGCAGGATCTTGTCAATGACACAAGTATCCTTGTCGCGTTCCTTCTCAAAGTTCACGAGATCACCAACAGCCACAGGGTTTGTCGTGCGCAGACCGTCGAGGCGTATCTTACCTCGCAAACGGCATTGCGACACATTCCCGACGTCATCTCTGACATCGTACCAGCTTCCTGTTGACTTAATAACTCTTCCTATCGGCATCTTTGCACAAAAATTCGGTGCAAAGTTACAGATTTTTATTGAATTATGCTACAACTTTTGATAACGTTTTCCCGGCAGTGCCTTCAAAACGCCGTCAAACTCCAAAGAAAGCAGCACTGACGCTATTTTCGAAGGCGTCAAATCCGTTCCCACGATGATGTCATCGAGATGAATTATGCTGTTATTCGCAAAAACATCCATCACTTTTTGTTCTTCCTCACTGAAATCACGGAACAGGCGCATCTGTTTCGCCACCACTTTTGTCTCGACATCCCAACGCATAACATATCGGATATCAGTCGCATCGGTCAAAAGATTGGCTTTGTTTGTCCTGATAAGCTGATTACATCCCTCGCTGTATTTATCGCCTATTTTTCCTGGTATCGCGAACACCTCACGGTCATAGGAATTGGCAATCTCAGCTGTAATCATGGCACCGCCTTTCAAGGCGCTCTCAGCCACAATCAGACAATCGATCATTCCTGCCACTATTCTGTTACGCATGGGGAAATTCTCCTTTTCGGGCTTTGTTCCGCTGACAAATTCTGTTAAAACACCTCCTTTCTCAAGCATTTTTAATGATAGTTTTCTGTTTTCCGCCGGATAAATAGTTTGCAAGCCGTGTCCCAGCACACCCACGGTAGCAAGATTATATTTTAAAGCGGCACTGTGCGCAGCGGCATCAACGCCATACGCAAGTCCACTGATTATCAACACGTTATCAGACGACAACTCCTCAATTATTTTCTCAGTAGCCCACCTGCCATAATCGGTGATATTACGCGTCCCGACGACGCCGACTGTTTTCATAGCATTCAAATCGGCATTACCTTTATAATATAACATCATCGGGCTGTCGTGACAATGCTGAAGCCGTTTCGGATACTCAGGGTCGAGATAAAAAAGCGGTTTGATTCCATTTTTCTCAACGAAATCCAGCTCAGCCTCAGCTTGAGCCATAACATCTTGAGTAACAATGCTTTTTATCGTATAATCACCTATCCCGTATATCTTCGACAGAGCCTTTTTATTCTCACAAAATACCGCCTCCGCGCCTCCACAATAGGCGACCAACTTCTTACCGTTCACATCTCCGATACCAGGAACAAGCGTAAGAGCTATTTCATATAGTTTCTGAGTTGTCATGCCGCAAAATTACGCATAATTTTCATTCGTTAAACTCTGATTTTCTGCAAGTTATGTTAATTTTTATTAACATTTCCTGCAAAATTTTGCAACTTTTGTTAAAAAATTTTAACATAAAATAATTCGTCCGTTATCAACAAAAACATTATCTTTGCAAAAAATAATTTCTTTTGGGAAAGAATATTCTGATATGTCCGTTAAACTGGGGATTGGGTCACGCAACACGTTGTGTACCAATCATCAAGGCCTTGAGCAATTATGGCCATAAGGTTATTATTGCGGCCGACAAAGGTCCGTTGGCATTTCTTCAGAAGGCTTTTCCGAACATGGAATTCATCGAGTTGCCCGGATTCACACCTACGTATAGCAAGTCTAACTCTCAGGTTTTCAAGATGATAGCATCATTTCCAGGTGCAATGAGAGATTTTCGTAGAGACCATAGGACAATAGAATCCATTGTTAAGAATTACAACATCGATGTGGTGATTTCCGACAACCGTTTCGGCTGCTGGAGCAAAAACGCCTACACTGTCTTCATTACACACCAACTTCATATACAGGTGCCGCGATTATGGCGTTGGGCAAGACCAATCATCGACATTTTCAACAACAGTTTCATAAAGAAATACGATGAGATATGGGTTCCCGACGATGAAGCCGAGCCGTCGCTGGCAGGTGATCTGGCACATCCGACCAAGTCGAGGTTCCACACTTCATACATCGGTTTATTAAGTCGTTTTAATTCTGATAATCAAGAGGTTACAGAAAAAGAAAACAAATATCTGGTGATTCTTTCAGGACCAGAGCCTCAAAGAACGATGTTTGAGGATATCATCTTGAAACAAGCCCGTGATATCAAAGATAACGTTTTGATTCTCAGAGCTAAACCCGATTTCTACAATTTGCCGAGAGATGTCTCCGACAACGTCAGCATGTTCAACCACGTCGACGACGAAATGTTTGTCAAGCTTGTGAACAGCGCTGAAAACATCATTTGCCGCGGAGGTTATTCATCGTTGATGGACTTGATAAGACTCAACCGAACAGCTTATCTCGTTCCTACTCCAGGACAGACCGAGCAGGAATATCTGGCGAAACATCTTGGCGAGCTAGGCCATTTCAACTGGTGCAAACAATCTGATTTTCAATTAGCTAAGGTAACCACACCTTATCTATCGATAAGAGAAAAATATAACGACATCGAAGACAGAATCGATGATTTTATTCAAATTTGGACAGAAAATTTAAGTTAATAAGATATGACATTAAACTACATTGTTTGGGATGTTAGCCCGTTTATCTTCACATTTCCGGAGAACTTTCCTATTCTCGGAGGTCGCCCGATAGCATGGTATGGCTTGCTTTGGGCCATGGTGTTTATCGTCGGATATTTCATCATGAAAAAAGTTTACCAAAAAGAAGGCCTAGGCGAAGAACTTGTCGAAAAGCTTGTCATTACCATGTTGATTTTCACCGTCATAGGCGCGCGCTTGGGACATTGTCTGTTCTATGAACCCGATTATTATCTGTCAAATCCGATAAAGATTTTATATATTTGGGAAGGCGGCCTTGCCAGTCACGGCGGCGCGATAGGCATCTTGCTCGGACTCTTGTTTTACTCCCGAAAAATCAAAAAATCGATGCTTTGGGTCTTGGACAGAGTGGTGATTGGCGTGGCCATCGGCGGAGCCTTCATCCGCACTGGAAACCTCATGAATTCTGAGATTTACGGCTACGAGACCACATTGCCTTGGGGCTTCAAATTCGTTCGCGACTGGGTACCAGGGACACCTATCGAGGCCATCCCGGCATGCCACCCGACACAGATTTATGAAGCACTGGTATGCGTGATCGTGTTTGTGATTCTTCTTTATCTGTTTTTCAAGAAAGACACCATCAACAAACACCCGGGATTTTTCTTCGGTTTCTTCTGCACCATGATTTTCGGCTCAAGAATACTCATAGAGTTCATCAAACAACCGCAGGTGGAGTTTGAAAATTCAATGGTTCTCGACATGGGACAATGGCTGAGCATTCCGTTCTTCCTCGCCGGAGTCTATTTCCTAATAAGAAGTTACAAGAAAAAAACAACAGAATAAAGTTGTTCAGTTAGTCGGTTATTCAGAATAACCGACTAACTGGAAACTATTTTAGAGATATAACAAGAAATAGTTGTTATATTCATTCAACTTATCTTGAATCTCTTGTTGCAAATCATAGCGTTTATTCTTTTGAGCTGTATTGGCCATTGTATAAACAAGGCTTATAGCTTCACGGATTGAATCCTCGTAATAACCGTATAATTTCGTATCCAAATCTTTATAATAACGCAGCTCGTCGAGTGCATTCGCCACTATTTTCATCATCACGTCATCGCCTTTCTCGATAGCGCCGGCACGGTAATAAATATCAGGGAAATAGCCTTCGTAATAGAAACCGTAAGGCATCTTCTCGTCAGGGAAGAACTCCTGACATTTGTCGAGAACAATAATAGCCTCATCGCCTCTCTTGCGATTCACAAGTGCTTGAGCCAGACGCATATACGCCATCTTGATGAACGAAATATTACGCACGCTCTCAGGGTCGATAGTGACACCAGGCTCATTAAGACGACCCCAACGCGATTTGTTCACGAGAAGGTCGTATGAGCCATCGATGAACACGCCGCCGGCACCTTTATAATAATCAGGAGCGAGAACAGGCATGAAACGATGCGCTAGTCCCTGCTGATGCAGATATTTGTCGATGCCGAGGACGTTGGCGATGTCGCTCAAGCTGGTGAAATAAACGCATCTATCCCAATTGTTAGTTGCAAAGAAATCGAGGAGCATTAACTCGTTTTTGGTGATATACGACACTTTGTCTGGAATGGTCCACACTATCTCGTCGACAATCTGATCTTTCATGCTTTCAGGAACGATGCCGTTGGCGATGACTTTCTCTTTGTCGACGGTAATCTTAAGGTTACGAGCAGGCAGATAGTTGACTTTCTTGCCCGACATGTCGGTAGCCTTGGTGCGAGGATTGTCGCTCCTCACGAAATCGATGGCATCTTTAAGCTCGACAGGGCCTGAGAGTACATCCTGAATATAAATCTGCTCATTAACACCATTGTTATACTGCGCCGGTGTCAACGAGAGCGGAAGTTTCTCCGATTCATAGATTTTTCTGCCCATCTGATGCACATACCAATAGCCCGACGAAAGCATGAAGTTGCACACACGGACATCGGTACGGTAGCCTTCAACCTCCTGGACATACCAAAGCGGGAATGTATCATTGTCGCCACGAGTGAAAATAACAGCGTTTTCTGGCAAAGCCGTGAGGTAGTTCTTACCCCAGTCGAGAGCCGAAGTCTTGCCCGAGCGGTTATGGCCTTCCCAGCCTTGAGCCGCCATCAGAACAGGGACGAACAGACATGCCACTGTAGCCACAGCCGTCGCAGCCTTCTGATTCTTAACGACTTTTTGTAATCCATTGACGATTCCCAGCACGCCGAAGCCCATCCATATCGCGAAGGCGTAGAAAGCGCCGGCGTATGAATAGTCACGTTCACGCGGCTGATATGGCGTTTGGTTGAGGTACATGATGATGGCGATGCCCGTCATGAAGAAGAGCAGGAACACTACCCAGCAGTTTTTAGCGTCGTATTTCAGCTGATAGAACAGACCGACGAGACCGAGAATCAGCGGCAGGAAGTAAAACTCGGTGTGAGCCGCGCTCTGCATTGTTCTCGGAAGGTCTTTCTGGTTGCCAAGTCGTGGATTATCAATGAATCCGATGCCGCTGACCCAGTTGCCATGCTCAAGCTCGCCTTGGCCTTCGGTATCGTTCTGACGACCCACGAAATTCCACATGAAATAGCGCCAATACATCCAACCGCATTGATAATCAATGAAGTAGCGCAAATTCTGTCCAAAGGTAGGAATCATTACACGTTCAATGGTGCCGTCAGGACGCTTCTGAGTGGTCACCTTCATCTTCGACTTGTCGATATACCGCTCGTAAGTGTTTGTATATGTTTTCTTTGAGCCGTTCCACATACGAGGGAAAATAGTCATGGCATTGTCATCATAGACATATTCGCCCATGTTTTTGCCAATCTCAACATATTTTCCTTTCTTGTGGTCTTTAATATAAATAGGTGTACCTTCGGTCATGTCGTAGGGCTTGGCAGTGTAATATGGACCGTAGATGATAGGCCAGCTGCCATATTGCTCACGTTTCAGGTAAGAAAGCATCGAAATTGCATCCTTAGGCTCATTTTCATTAATAGGTGTATTGGCATTGGCACGAATCACCAGCATGAAGAATGACGAATATCCGATGAGGATAAACATAAATGAAAGGATGATGGTATTCAAAATCGGCTTGTTTCTCTTCGTTGTAATCCATAAACCCCAGACAATCAACGCGATAATGAGGACAAAGTAGAATATAGTGCCGAAGTTGAACGGCATTCCGATGGTATTCACGAAGAACAGCTCGAAGTTACCTGCAAGCGAAACGATGGCAGGGATAAGTATCACTTGAATGAAGCCTGTAAGCGTCACAGCGATGATGCCCGACCAGATAAATCCCTTCCAAGAGAATTTGTATTTTTTGAAATAGACAATGTAAACAATTGCCGGAATCGTCAGCAAATTCAGCAAGTGCACACCGATTGACAAGCCTATGATGTAGGCTATTAAGATAAGCCAACGGTAATGATTCGGCTCTTCCGACACCTGTTCCCATTTAAGGATTGCCCAGAACGTAATGGCTGTCAGCAACGACGACATGGCATAAACCTCGCCTTCCACAGCGTTGAACCAGAACGAGTCGGTGAAAGTGTAGGCCAATGCGCCGATAGCCGAGGCTGCCAACACTGCAATATTCTCGCCCCAAATCTTTTGCGCAAGCATTGAAATCGTCCAGAAAAGGAACAAAATTGTGAAGCTCGAGCAGAGACACGACATGATGTTGATCATCATTGCCACTTTGGTGACGTCACCGAAAGCGAACAAGGTGAAAAACCTGCCGATAAGCTGGAAAGTAGGTGCTCCTGGCGGGTGTCCGACTTGAAGTTTATATGCCGTGGAGATGTACTCACCACAGTCCCACCAACTTACGGTAGGCTCCATGGTGAGGAAATAAACGATTGTAGCGATCAAAAACACACACCAACCGACTAAATTATTTAACTTTTTAAAGTTCATTTTGTAAAAATTTCCAATATTTAAACTGCAAAGATACACAATTATTATAGATAAAAGCCAATAAAAATATTTTTTTCACATTTTTAATGTCGTATTGATTTTTTTTGTAATTTTGCACCCGCATTCAGAATTGGAATGATGTCGAGTGGTGTAATGGCAGCACTGCAGATTTTGGTTCTGCCTGTCAAGGTTCGAATCCTTGCTCGACAACATTAGGAAAGAGTTGAAGGCCTGCTACGGAATGTAACAGGTTTTTTTATTGTTAAAGAAATGATAACGAAAGAACAAATCATCAGTTTGGCGGAAGAAGCCATGAAAGACACCGACCGTTACGTTGTTAACGTGTTGATTCACAAGGATAATGTCATTGAACTTTTCCTTGACGCGGACAGTTCAGTAACCATCGACGACTGTGTTGTGGTAAGCAATTACATCAACGAGAAACTCGACCGTGACGTTGAGGATTATGAACTCAGCGTGTCGTCGGCAGGCATCGACGAGCCACTTCTGAAGATGAGACAGTATCAGAAATACATCGGCAAAGACCTCATCATCACCGATAATGAAGGAGTGAAAAAGATGTATAAGTTATTGTCGTTCAACGATATGCAGCTTGAAGTCGAGGAAGCCGAGGCCAAGAAGTACGGCAAGCTGACAAAAATCGTTTATCACGAAGCTACTACATTGGAAATCAATAAATTAAAAGAAGTCAGACCATATATTAAATTTTAAAAATGGACACACTTAACTTAATCGACACCTTCTCCGAATTTAAGGAGTTTAAGAACATCGACCGTGAAGCCATGATGCACATCTTGAGCGACGTGTTCAAGGCTATGCTTGCCAAGAAATACGGCAGCGACGAGTATTTCGACATCATCGTCAACATCGACAAGGGCGACCTTGAGATTTACCACAACCGCACAGTGGTGGAAGACGGCGCTGTAGAAGACGAGCTTTCAGAGATCGCATATTCCGACGCAATAAAAATCGAGCCTGACTTTGAAGTCGGTGACGAAGTTTCGGAAGTGGTTGATATTCATAGCTTTGGCAGAAGAGAGATTTTGGCTATCCGCCAGAACCTCCAGACCAAGATCATGGAATACGAGAAGGAGAATATCTATCTGAAATACAAAGATAAAGTTGGTGAAATCGTGAACGCCGAGGTATCACAGGCATGGCGCAAGGAGATCATCGCTGTCGACGAAGACGGCATCGAGTTGGTTTTGCCTAAAGCCGAGCAGATTCCTGCCGACGTTTATAAGAAAGGTGAGAGCATCCGTGCCATCGTGAAGAGCGTGGAGAACAAAAACGGCACACCTGTCATCACTTTGTCAAGAACATCTGAAATCTTCCTGCAGCGCTTGTTCGAGCAGGAGGTTCCGGAAGTTTACGATGGCTTGATCACCATCAGAAAAATCGTGCGTGAGCCAGGTCAGAGAGCCAAGATCGCTGTCGAGTCATACGACGACAGAATCGACCCGGTCGGCGCATGCGTCGGTATGAAGGGTTCGCGTATCCACGGCATCGTGAGAGAGCTCCGCAACGAGAACATCGACGTCATCAACTTCACAACAAAACCTGAGTTGTTCATCAGCAGAGCTTTGAATCCTGCCAAGATCACATCCATCAACATCAACGAGGCCAAGAAACTCGCTGAAGTTTACATGGAGAACGACCAGGTGAGCCTCGCCATCGGTAAAGGCGGCTACAACATCAAGCTCGCAGGCCGCTTGACAGGCTACGACATCGACGTTTATCGTAACAGTGACGAAGTCGACATGGAAGACGACGTCGATTTGAAGGAATTCAACGACGAAATCGAAGACTGGATCATCGATTCACTCAGAAGAATGGGCTGCGACACCGCTAAAAACGTCCTCGCCTACACACCTGAGGAAGTGGCATCACGCGCTGACCTCGAGATCGAGACAGTGAACGAGGTATTCAAGATTTTGCAGGCTGAATTCGCTGAATAAAGTGTAGAGTTTAGAGTGTAGAGTTTAGAGTAGTTGAATAGTTTAAAGTTAAAAAGTATAAAGATTAGAGAAAAATTTAACAAAATTAGATTTTTATATGTCCGAAGAAGTTAAAAATATCAGATTATCAAAGGCTGCGAGGGAGTTCAACGTGGGCACCTCGACAATTGTGGAATTTCTCGCCAAGAAAGGCATGAGCATCGACCCATCGCCTAACACCAAACTCACAGAGGAGCAATATGCCCTCGTGGTGAAGGAATATCAGGGAGAGAAAGAAGTCAAGAAAAACGCCGACCAGCTCGGTAACATCGCTTTCAAAGGCAAAACCATCACCGTTGAGACGACGGAGAAGCCTAAGACCATGGAAGAAGAAGAGAAAATCGTATCCATTAAGTCGAATATCCTTATTAATGATAAGGAGGCTAAGATGGATAAGAAGGAGAAGACGGATAAGGAGGAGAAGATTGAGGTGAAAGAGGAGAAAAAGGAGGAGAAGAAAGAGGCTAAGGCTGAAGCCAAGAAAGAGATTAAAAAAGAGGAAAAGAAAGAAGAGAAAATAGAAGCCATCAAGCTGAATGTTGTAGGCAAAATTGATTTGGACGGCGACAAAAAGGGTCACGGACAGCCCAATAACGCCCCGAAGAAAGAGGAAAAACCTCAGCCAAAGCAGCCTAAAGAAGAGAAACCGGCAGAGCAACCGGCTCCACAGCCTAAGCCGGCACAACCAGTGGAAGAGCAGAAGCCTGTTCAGCCTGAGACAGACGAGGCCGACATCAACTTCATTCCTACCAAGTTCAAGAAATTGGAAGGCCCGAAGATTCTCGATAAGATCGAGCTTCCTGTTGAGCACAAAGGCAAAGGCAAGCCTGTAGCAACCTCTGGTGATGACAAGAAAGACAAGAAGAAAAAACGTAAACGTATAGGCAACAGTCCTGTGAACCCTAACGAGGTGGCAGGACAGGACAGACCGAAAGACGGTAAAGGCAAGCAGCAGGGGCAAGGCGGGAAAATGCAGGGTCAGGGCGGCAAGCCAGGCGGCAAAGACGAGAAACGTAAGGACCGCGACCGCTTCAAGAAAGGCAAACAGCCTATCTTTGAGGAGAAGCCGGAGTTGACCGACGAAGAAATCCAGAAACAGATCAAGGAGACACTCGCAAGACTGTCACCACTGGGTAAGTCGAAGACTTCGAAGCACCGCCGTGAGAAACGTCACAACATCCAGAATGAGCTCGAGGAGGAAAGAATGCACGAAATGGAGGAACAGAAAGTCCTCAAGGTCACGGAGTTCGTCACAGCCAACGAGTTGGCTACCTTGATGAACATCCCTGTGACCAAGGTCATCGCCACCTGCATGAGTTTAGGCATGTTCGTCTCCATCAACCAGCGTTTGGATGCTGAGATTCTGCAAGTCGTGGCTGAAGAGTTCGGCTTCAAGGTCGAGTTCCAGAGCATGGACGTGCAGGAAGCCATCGCCGAAGCCGACGAGCCTGACAACCCGAAAGACCTCGTCCCGAGAGCTCCTGTCGTCACCGTCATGGGTCACGTCGACCACGGTAAGACCAAGTTGTTGGACTTCATCAGAAGCACCAACGTGGTGGCTGGCGAGGCTGGCGGTATCACCCAGCACATCGGTGCTTACGAGGTGAAGACCAGCTCAGGCAAGAAGGTCACATTCCTCGACACTCCTGGCCACGAGGCGTTTACCGCCATGCGTGCCCGTGGTGCCAAGATCACCGACGTCGCCATCATCGTCATCGCAGCTGATGACAACGTGATGCCGCAGACCGTCGAGGCTATTAACCACGCTCACGCTGCCAACGTGCCTATCGTGTTCGCTATCAACAAGATAGATAAGCCAACGGCTGACCCGCAGAAGATCTACCGTCAGCTTGCCGACATGAACATTCTCGTCGAGGAATGGGGCGGCAAGGTGCAGTCGCAGGAGATATCAGCAAAACAAGGTATCGGTGTCGACGAGCTTCTCGAGAAGGTGCTTCTCGAAGCCGAGATGCTCGATCTCAAGGGCAACCCAAATAAATTGGCCAAAGGCACCGTCATCGAGTCGGCACTCGACAAAGGACGTGGCTACGTGGCTAAGATTTTGGTTCAGGAAGGAACATTGCATGTGGGCGACATGGTGCTAGCAGGCACAACCTACGGCAAGGTGAAGGCGATGTTCAACGAACGCAACCAGCAGCTGAAAGAAGCCGGTCCTTCCACCCCACTCTTGCTCCTCGGTTTGAACGGCGCTCCTCAGGCGGGCGACAACTTCAACGTGATGACCGACGAACGCGAAGTGAAGACCATCGCCAACCGTCGTCAGCAGTTGCAACGTGAGATGGGTATCAGAACCCAGAAACACATCACTTTGGACGAGATTGGACGTCGTATCGCCATAGGCGACTTCAAAGAGCTCAACATCATCGTCAAGGCCGACGTTGACGGCTCTGTGGAGGCTCTGTCAGACTCATTGCTGAAACTCTCGACAGAAGAGGTACAGGTCAACATCATCCACAAGTCGGTGGGTGCCATCAGCGAGGCAGATATCATGCTCGCATCGGCATCCAACGCCATCATCGTGGGCTTTAACGTGCGTCCTACAATGCAGGCCAGAAAGATTGCGGAGAAAGAACAGATTGATATCCGACTCTACTCTATCATCTACACCGCCATCGAAGAAATCAAGGCTGCTATCGAAGGTATGTTAGCTCCTGAGATTCAAGAAGTTGTGACATGCAACATCGAGATCCGCGAGGTGTTCCACATCAGCAAGGTCGGAAACATCGCCGGTTGTATGGTGCTCGACGGCAAGGTCAACCGTCAGACAAAGATTCGTCTTATCCGCGACGGCATCGTGGTTCACACCGGCACACTCGGCTCACTGAAACGTTTCAAAGACGACGTCAAGGAGGTGTCAGCAGGCTTCGAATGCGGCTTGAACATCGAGAACTTCAACGACATCAAAGTTGGTGACATCATCGAGGGTTACACCGAGAAAGAGGTCAGCAGAAAACTGTAATTATGAAAAAGTTTGTAGTTACCTTATTTATAGTGTTGTCAGCGAGCTTGGTCTACGCTGACAGCATTTTATACGACAGCTTCGAATATGCCAATCACGATGGCGAATCTCCTGTAGGATGGGTGTGCGACGACAACTCGTTTGTGTGCGGATATCTTGAAAAAGACCACAACCGTATTCCTCATAATGGCAACTGGTATGTCTACACAAACAATACCGAATCATGGATGTTTATGCAGATGTTTATTAGTGATGAGTTGAAATACCGTTACTCTCTTTGGGCTATCACCGACGGTGATTATCATCTTGAAATTTGGGCGGGCAACAGCCCTGATCCAAGTGCTATGACGCAGCTTTTGCTCAATGAGAATGTCAGCAATGGAAGCTATGAGAAATTCTCGGCATATATCGAGGAAATGGCTGCAGATTACCAGTATTTCGGCATACATGCGACGACGACAGGCAGCAACAATTATCTCACCATCGACGAGGTTAATGTCGACATGGTCGGAAAATACGATATTGAAGTCACTCCGGCGAATTATTACGTCATTGCCGCACCAGGTTCGCAGGTGGAATTCAAGTGTTTATTCAGCAACTTGGGCTATGAGCCTGCCAACGTCTTCATCACAAAAATAAGCGATTATTTCACCAATGTGCATCTTTATAAAGACGGAACGGCATGCACATACTTCCACGTCGAACCCGACGAATCTATCAGGTTTGACGGTGTCGCGACGTTTACGAACGACATTGAGATAGGAGGCTTGGGCTGGGTTGACATCATATTTACCCTTGACTGCGATTGCGCTACAGCGATGTCAACACTTTGGGCTACAGCCGGATATGAGTCGGTAGCTGAACACTCGATTACGGCGACAAGCGTATATCCTAACCCGTCGAGTGGAGATGTGACCATCGAAGGCAACGGCATTGTTTCTATCACAAACATTCTCGGACAAGTTGTTTTAACTAAGGAAATTATTGAAAAAGAAACAGTTACACTTCCTAAAGGCATTTACTTCGTAAGCATCGATGGAAAGACTGAAAAGTTGATTGTTGAGTAATCAGCATATTATTTGATTTTTTAAAAATCGCAATGTTTCAAATATTATTGAGATGTTGCAATTTTTTTTTATAAAAATGATTTTTGTGTTGCAAACATTAAAAATTATTATTTATATTTGCACAATTATATTAATTGGAATAATATTGCTATGATTACTTTCAAAGACAGAATAACTATCAACGAAGTTGAGAAAGTGTTGTATTCTGGCGAAAACATTGACATTTCCAAAGAATGGATGGATCGTGTTGAGGCATGCTATCGTTTCTTGGAGAAATTTGCCGCCGAAAAGGTGATTTACGGTATCAACACTGGTTTCGGCCCGATGGCGCAGTGGCGTGTCGACGATCGTTATCTCACTGATTTACAATACAATATCATCCGCAGCCATTCCACTGGAGCTGGCGAGCCTTTAGGCGATGTCTACGTGAAATCGGCAATGATTGCCCGTTTAGGCACCGTGCTTCAATGTCGCTCAGGCGTTCACACCGATGTGGCGAAACTGTTGATTTCCTTCATCAACGAAGGCATCTACCCTTTCATCCCAATGCATGGCAGCGTGGGTGCAAGCGGTGACTTGGTGCAGTTGGCACATATCGCGCTTTGTCTCATTGGCGAAGGGGAGGTTCACTACAAAGGCGAATGGCGCAAGTCGGCCGATGTGTTGAAACAACTCGGACTCACTCCGCTGAAGATGCACATACGCGAAGGCTTAAGCATCACCAACGGAACCTCAGTGATGACCGGTATCAGCGTGGTGAATCAGCTGCATGCCGAGAACCTGCTCGACTGGGCCACCCTCGCAGCGGTATGGATGAACGAGATAGCCTCTTCGTTTGACGACTATATGTCGGAAGGCGAAAACAAGCCTCGTCGCCATGAAGGTCAGCAAGTGATAGCACGTAGGTTGAGAGAGCTCTCAGAAGGTTCAAAGTGCATGAAAAAACGCGCTCATGAGCTTTACGACTACGGTCATTCCGATGTGAAAGTGTTCGAGCATAAGGTGCAGGCTTATTACTCGCTGCGTTGTACACCGCAGATTTTAGGCCCTATCTACGACACATTGCTCAACGCGCGTCAGATTCTCGAAGATGAGCTTAATTCGGCATGCGACAACCCTATCGTCGACCCCGATTCACAATATGTTTACCATGGCGGTAACTTCCACGGCGATTATATCTCGCTCGAGGAAGACAAGGTCAAGATCGCTCTTGTGCGTCTCGCCATGACATCCGAGCGTCAGCTCAACTACCTGTTCCACGACCGCATCAACGGCATCTTGCCTCCGTTCCTAAACCTCGGAACACTCGGTCTTAACTACGGAATGCAGGCTTGCCAGTTCACAGCGACATCGACGACAGCTGAATGCCAGACACTCGCTATGCCGAACTACGTTCACAGCATCCCGAACAACAACGACAACCAGGACATCGTGAGCATGGGTACCAACACCGCTTTGATTTGCAAGCAGGTAGTTGAAAACTGCTTCCAGGTGATGGCAATTCAGTACATCGCTTTGGCACAGGCCACCGACTGTCTCAAGATCGCCGACAAGCTCTGTCCGACATCACGTAAGGTTTACGATAAGATTCGTGAGATGGTGCCGCTCTTCATCGAAGACACACCATTCTACAAAGATATCGAAAACGTTGAAAACTATTTGAAAATCAATAAATTGAATCTTAAATAATGAAATACGCTCTCATCACAGGCGCTTCTCGTGGTTTGGGCAAGGCTGTCGCTTTGCGCCTCGCCAAAGACGGTTTTGCCGTCATCATCAACTATCAGTCGAACAAAGAAGCCGCTGAAGAAACGTTAAAACAGGTGCAGGAAGCCGGAGGCACAGGCGAGCTTCTGCCTTTCAATGTGGCTGACCCCAAAGCCATCGAGGCCGCACTGGAGTCGTGGCAGGCCGCGCATCCTGATGATTACATCAGCGTGCTGGTCAACAACGCAGGCATCCGCAAAGACAACCTGATGATTTTCATGCAGGAAAACGAATGGAGCAACGTCCTCGACACCACCCTGAACGGATTCTTCTACATCACGCGCCGTCTGCTGAAAGACATGATGACACACCGCAACGGACGCGTCATCAACATGGCGTCGTTGTCAGGATTGAAAGGCCTTCCGGGGCAGACCAATTATTCGGCAGCCAAGGCGGCTCTCATCGGAGCGACCAAGGCATTAGCGCAGGAAGTGGCGGCACGCAAAGTCACCGTCAACGCCATTGCACCAGGCTTCATAGCCACCGACATGACGAAAGAGCTGAACGAGGACGAGCTGAAGAAGCTCATCCCGATGGGACGTTTCGGAAAGCCTGAGGAAGTGGCCAATCTGACGGCATTCCTCGCCTCCGACGAGTCGGCGTATATCACTGGACAAGTAATCTCCATCAACGGAGGATTGTATACTTAAAATCGAAGATTTATGGCAAGAAGAGTAGTCATCACAGGCATGGGCATCTGGTCATGCATTGGGAAAAATAAAGAAGAAGTCAGCGCATCGTTACGTGAAGGACGTTCCGGCATCGGCATCGACCCGCAGCGCACCGAATACGGTTACCGCTCGCCTCTTACCGGCATAGTGGAGAAGCCGCAGCTGAAAGGTAAACTCGACCGCAAGCTCCGCATGTATCTCGCCGAAGAAGGCGAATACGCTTACGTGGCTGCACTCGAGGCGTTCGAGCAGGCTAAAATCAACGAGGAATACCTCTTGAACAACGAGATCGGCGTGCTGTTCGGCAACGACTCATCGGCAAAAGCCGTCATTGAGTCGCACGAGATAGCTCTCGAGAAGAAAGACACCACCCTGATAGGTTCGTCGGCAATATTCCAGTCGATGAACTCCACCGTGACGATGAACCTCTCCACCATCTTCCACCTCAAAGGAATAAACATGACCATCAGCGCAGCATGCGCAAGCGGCTCACACTCAATAGGTTTAGGCGCCTTATTGATTCGTAATGGTCTGCAGGATATGGTACTCTGCGGCGGTGCTCAGGAGGCCAACTACCTATCGATGGGCAGTTTCGACGGCATCAGTGCGTTTTCGACCCGCGTCGACGAGCCTACCAAGGCATCGCGTCCGTTCGACCGCAACCGTGACGGCCTCGTGCCGAGTGGCGGAGCGGCCGCGTTAGTGCTGGAAGACTACGACCACGCCATCGCCCGCGGAGCCACGATACTCGCCGAGGTGTGCGGCTACGGATTCTCGTCGAACGGCGAGAGCCACATCTCACAACCAAGCGAAGACGGCTGCTACCGTGCCATGACACGCGCCATGAAAGAAGCAGGCGTAAAAGCCGAAGACATCGACTACGTGAACGCACACGCCACCTCGACACCGCAAGGCGACATGTTCGAGGCAATGGCACTCAAAAAACTCTTCGGAGCCACACAAACCCCGATTTCATCAACAAAATCGATGACCGGACACGAATGCTGGATGGCTGGCGCAAGCGAGATAGTCTACTCAATCCTCATGATGCAAGGCAGCTTCATAGCTCCAAACATCAACTTCGAGAACCCCGACGAGTATTCCGAAGGTCTCAATATCGTCAACAAAACCAAAGAAAAGGCATTGAACACCATCCTTTCCAACTCTTTCGGTTTTGGCGGAACAAACAGTGCATTGATAATCAAGAAAATTAAATAACATGAAATTATTTCCAGGTCTCGAAAAGGCTTATACCAAAGAACACAAAAAAGCGGGAGAAGCTCAAGAATTAGCTTATTACATCGCTTTCGGTCCTATCATTTTCCAAGTCGGACGTCTTATGATCAAATTTGGCATCCTCGACATGCTGCGCGACAGCGAAGAAGGCATGACACAAGAGGAAATAGTGGCCAAGACAGGCCTCTCGCCATACGCCGTGAAGGTGCTGATAGAAGGTTCGCTCTGCATCGGACTGGTGCTGGTCGACAAAGACACCGACCGTTTCACCATGTCGAAAACAGGATTCTTCCTGCTCACCGACACCGCCATCCGCGCAAACATCGACTTCAATCACGACGTCAACTACGAAGGCTGGTTTCTCCTCGAGGAGGCTCTGAAAGAAGGCCGTCCCGCCGGTTTGAAGCATTTCGGCGACTGGCCTACAATCTACGAAGGCCTCTCACAGCTGCCTGAGCAGGTTCAGAAAAGCTGGTTCGGATTCGACCACTTCTACTCCGACCATTCTTTCAGCCAGGCTCTGCAGATTATCTTCAATGGCAAAACAAGAACAAAGACCTTGCTCGACGTTGGAGGCAACACCGGCCGTTGGGCTTTGCGCTGCGTCGACTTCGATGAAGACGTGAACGTTACAATCATGGATTTGCCACAGCAGCTTGAGATGATGCGCAAATTCACCAAAGGCAAGAAAGGCTACGAACGCATCGACGGCTACGGCATCAACCTGCTTGACGACGCTCAGCAGTTCCCGACAAACAAACATTACGATGTCATCTGGATGAGCCAGTTCCTCGACTGCTTTGGCGAAGACGAGATTCTGAGCATCGTTTCAAGAGCCGCGAAGATAATGGACAAAAACAGCCGCCTCTGCATCATGGAGACGTTTTGGGATCGTCAGAACTATCCTTCAGCGGCATTCGCATTGACAATGACAAGCCTTTATTTCACAGCATTGGCAAACGGAAACAGCAAGATGTATCACTCCGACGACATGGAACGCCTAGTGAAACAAGCAGGTCTGGAAGTCGAATGCATCCACGACGGCTTAGGACATGGACACAGCATCATGGTATGCAAGAAAGTGTAGAGTTTAAAGTGTAGAGTTTAGAGTTTTATTAGAATTAGGATTAAATTATTATTAATATGGAAAGAAAAGAAATTGAAGCAAAAGTTAAAGAGTTTTTGATTGAAGATCTTGAAATTGACGAAGAAAAAATCAAACCGGAAGCTCGTCTGAAAGAAGACATCGGCATCGACAGCCTTGATTTTGTTGACATCGTGGTAATCGTCGAGCGTAAATTCGGTTTCAAAATCAAGACCGAAGAAATGGCTAACGTAAAGACATTCAACCAGTTCTGCGACTATATCGAGAGAAAGACAGCCTAGGTGATGGTCAACGAGCTGCAACATAACGAATGGTCGGGCAAGACCGATGGATTGCCTTGGATGCAACGTTCGCTTATCGTCATGTTTCGTATAATGCCGCTGTGGCTATTATACTCCGTGATGTCGATAGTGGTGCCTTTCTATATGATTTTCAATAGAAAAGGCTATAAATCGATGTATCAGTTTTTCCGTAAAAGATTTAATTATGGAGTGCTGAAAGCATTTGGCAACGTCTACATGAACCATTTTCGTTTTGGGCAGATCATTTTAGATCGTTTCGGCGTTTATGCTGGCAAAAAATACAGCTTTATCACTGATGGTCAAGCACTTATGGATGAATTGGAGACTCATCCCGAAGGTTTTGTCTCATTAAGCAGTCATGTTGGGAACTATGAGATTGCTGGTTATTCATTAAAACCTAAATCAAAGAGATTCAATGCGTTAGTTTATGCTGGCGAGACTGCCACAGTGATGGAGAACCGTCAGAGACTGCTATCGCAAAACAACATGAGTATGATTCCAGTGAAAGCTGACATGTCGCATCTGTTTGCCATGAATGACGCTGTCGACAACGGAGAGATTGTGAGCATGCCTGCCGACCGAGTCTTCGGATCTCAAAAAGCCGCTGATTGCATGTTTTTCGGAGAAAAAGCACGTTTTCCTATTGGAGCTTTTGCCTTGGCGGCGCAGAAAAACATCTCGGTGTTGGCAGTGTTCGTCATGAAGGAAGGCGTGAAGCGATATCATGCCTATGTGCGTGAAATTCATTGTGACAGACAGGCAAAAGTGCGTGAACAGATTAACCAGCTGGCACAGGCTTTCGCCAACAATCTCGAGGAAATAGTCAGAAAATATCCGACACAATGGTTTAACTATTTTGATTTTTGGAAACAATGAGAGCGATTGAAGATATTACATTAAACGAGCTGCTACCGCAGAGACCTCCGTTTGTGATGATCGACAGACTTGTATCGAGCGACGAAGTGTATTCTGTTACCGAATTGCAAGTAAGAGAAGATAATTTATTCATTGAAAATGAACAACTTACAGCATCCGGATTGATTGAAAACATTGCTCAGACATGCGCTGCTCGAATCGGTTACATCAACTTGAACAAAGGCGGAACGGTAAAAATCGGCGTAATTGGCTCAATTAGTAATCTAACTATCGAAAGAACTCCAAAAATCGGGGAAAAACTGACGACAACGATTAAGCTTTTAGAAGAAGTGTTTAAGATGACGTTGGTGGAGGCTGTCATTAAGAGCGGCAACGAGGAAATTGTTCACGCCAACATGAAGATTGCCTTGACCGATAAAGAATCAAAAGATTGATAATCATGAAGAAAGAAAAAATATTATCGGTAACCAAACCTTTCGACATCCGTTTTAGCGAGGTCGATTCGATGGGTGTTGTTTGGCACGGACATTATGCCATCTACTTCGAAGACGCGCGCGAGGAGTTCGGCAGGAAATACGACTTAGGTTACCTGATGATGTACGACAAAGGCTTCTTCGAGCCTCTCGTCGACCTTTCCTTCAAATACAAAAAACCTCTGATTTACGGCATGAAGCCTGAAATCACTATCACTTACCGTCCGAGCGACGCCGCTAAAATAATTTTCGACTATGAAATCCGCGACTCGAAGACAGGAGAAGTATACGTGACAGGCCATTCCGTCCAGGTTTTTATGGATAAAACGAATTATCAGCTTGTGTTGACAAATCCTGCTTTCTACGAAGAATGGAAAAAAAGATGGGAGGTCGATCAATGATAGTATGTGTGGCTCATAACATCACCTCGCCATTAGGCATGACCACTGCCGAAAACTACGCGGCGGTGAAGGCAGGCATGTCAGCACTGAAGCATTACGACGGACTTTGGGGCTTGCCTGAGCCGTTTGTCGCCTCTCTGATCGACAGAAAAGCGTTCACCGATGACAGATACACCATAGTCGAGCAAATCGTAATTCATTCAATATCAAAGGCTTTAGAAAACACTGGCATTGACTCGGCTTCTGCCAGAGTGCTTTTCATACTCTCAACGACAAAAGGCAATGTTTTCCTTCTCGACAAACGCGAGACGGGATTCCCGCAGGAACGTGTGAAGCTTGGAGTGATGGCAAAACAGGTTTCCAATCATTTCAAGAACCCCAATGAGTCTATCGTAGTGTCAAATGCTTGTATATCAGGCGTTTGCGCACAGATTGAAGCCATGCGTTATCTAGAGAGCGGTGAATATGACTACGTCATCGTCTGCGGCGTGGACGTGCAGTCAGCGTTCATTGTATCTGGTTTTCAATCGTTTAAGGCCTTATCGCCCGACGAATGCAAGCCTTTCGACGCCAACCGTTGCGGTTTGAACTTAGGCGATGCCGCCGCTACGATTATTTTCACAAAGAAAGATAAAGTAACTGAAAATGAATGGGTTGCGTGCCGTGGAGCCATCAGAAACGACGCCAACCACATCTCCGGGCCGTCGCGTACAGGTGAAGGCAGCTACAGAGCCTTGAAAGTGGCTCTCGGTGACCTGAAAGCCGATGATGTGGCATTTATCAACGCACACGGAACAGCCACTCCGTACAACGACGAAATGGAGTCGATAGCCATCGAAAGAGCAGGATTAGCAGGCGTTCCAGTCAATTCACTGAAAGGCTATTTCGGTCACACCATGGGAGCGGCCGGAGTGCTTGAGACCTTACTCTCGATGCAGGCCGTCAACGACCATAACATATTGGGAACCAGAGGCTTCGAGACATTAGGAGTGACTCACAAACTCGACGTTTCGAACCAAAACAGACCTACCAACAAACGCGCTTTCATCAAGCTGTTGTCAGGTTTTGGAGGCTGCAACGCGGCCTTGCTTTTTGCGAAAGGAGGTTTACATGATTAAACACAACGTTTACATATCTCCAGACAAGGTGTTAGTCGATGGTAAAGCATTGACACACAACGAGAAAGGTTCGGCATTACTCACCGAGTTGTACAGAAATAACGTAAGCGACTATCCGAAGTTTTTCAAGATGGACACCTTAAGCAAGCTTGGTTTTGTGGCTTCGGAACTCCTTTTAAACGCTGAAGGAAACCGCGATTTCGAGCCACGTGAAGACCGCGCCGTCATCTTCTTCAACAAACACGCGTCGCTGCAAGCCGATACGCATTACCAGTCGACGATACAAGACCCCGAGCATTTCTTCCCAAGCCCCGCAGCGTTTGTCTACACCCTGCCGAACATCGTGACAGGCGAAATAGCCATCAGAAACAAGTATTTCGGCGAGACATCGTTCATCGTTGTTGAGGATTACGACGAGAAAATCATCGAGCGGAATCTGAAAAACTCATTTCAAGACCCGATGACTAAAAGCATCATCGGCGGCTGGCTTGACTGTTTGGACGAAGAGCATTTTGAAGCGAAAATCTTTTTATTATATAAGGATTAAATAAATTTGAATGTTAAATTTTAAATAATAATATCATGGACGAATTAATTTACAAACTGAAACAGGAAATTATTGAAGCATTGAACCTTGAAGACATGAAACCGGAAGACATCGATGAAAACGCATCGTTGTTTGGCGAAGGTCTCGGTCTCGATTCAATTGACGCTCTTGAACTTATCGTGTTGATGGAGAAAAACTACGGCATCAAGTTAAAAGACCCCGCACAAGGCAAGGAGATTTTCAAGTCGGTGACCGTGATGGCTGATTTCATCCAGAAGAACAGAACAAAATAAATGACAAAACCGATTTTGATAACGGGTACCGGCGTTGTTTCAGCGATCGGCCTCGACAAAAACGAGACTTTAGACGCGTTGCTTAACAACCGTTCTGGCGTGGGACCGCTAGTTTACCTCAAGACGGATCACAAGGAGTTTCCTGTCGGCGAGGTGAAGCTGAGCGATGCCGAGATGCGTAAACGCTTGAATATCAACGACAACGCAATCACCACACGTACCGCGTTGATGGGCATGATAGCGTTGGATGAGGCGTTGAAAGATGCGAAACTGACATCTGATATGCTTCCGAAAATAGGATTCATCTCTGGCACCACCGTGGGTGGCATGGACATGAGCGAGCAGTATTATCTCGACTACATCGGAGAGAGTACTCACAAGGAATACATCGCCGTGCACGATTGCGGCAGCTGTTCAGAGATGACCGCCAACCACTTCGGGAAGTTCGCCTTCATCACCACATTGTCGACAGCTTGTTCTTCGGCGGCAAACGCTATCATATTGGGAGCCAACATGATACGTTGTGGCGAGGCCGATATCGTGGTTGTGGGTGGCAGTGAATGCATCACCAAATTTCACCTCAACGGCTTCAACGCGCTGATGATTCTGGATACCAAGCCTTGTCGTCCGTTCGACGCCACAAGAGCCGGCTTAAACCTCGGCGAGGGCGCGGCATATCTCGTTTTGGAGACTGAAGAGAGCGCCAAGAGACGTGGAGTGAAGGCACAAGCCATACTCTCGGGCTACGGCAACGCCTGCGACGCTTTCCATCAGACGGCATCGTCACCCGACGGCGAAGGAGCCTACAGAGCGATGAAAGAAGCCTTGCAACTCGCTGATATTCAACCCGATAAAGTTGATTACATCAATGCGCACGGCACTGGAACGCCCAACAACGACGTGAGCGAGAGCCAGGCTATGATACGCCTCTTCGGCAAGAATGTACCGCCAATGTCGTCAACAAAACCATTCACCGGACACACCACAAGCGCGTCAGGTTCTATCGAGGCAGTGTTCTGCATTCTGGCATTGCAACACGGTTTCCTGCCAGTCAACCTGAACTTCTCACAGCCGATGGAAGACGGCATAGTGCCTGTACATCAATCAGTTAAGAAGGAGTTGAAACACATTTTGTGCAACGCCTTCGGCTTCGGCGGCAACGATTCATCATTATTACTTTCAAAACCTGAGCTATGATGACGAACAAAGAAATATATGTGCTTTCCGCAAAACAGGTTTCCATCCAACAGCCTCTGTGCGAGGACTGGATGACACAACCTATTGTGTATCAAGAGCCTTTTGTGCGTTCCATCGACCCGAGCTTTAAAGACTACGTCTCTCCTATCGAGGCACGACGCATGGGAAAGATTTTGAAACGCGCCCTCGCCACCTCGAAAGAAGCGGTGAAAGCATCAGGACTTGACACCGTCGACGCCATCATAACAGGCACAGGCTACGGCTGCATCGAAAACACTGAGTTTTTCCTCGACAAACTCTCGAAAGAAGGCGAACAACTTCTGAGCCCGACCTATTTCATGCAATCGACGCACAACACCATCAGCTCGCTGGTAGCAATCCAGACGAAAAACCACGGCTACAACGCCACCTACGCACACAAAGGCATATCGTTCGACAGTGCTTTGCAGGACGCCTGGATGCAGTTCCGCTTAGGCAAGATTAGCTCAGCCTTAATCGGCGGCCACGATGAGATGACCGAAACGTTCTACAACATCCTAAAAAAAGGCGGTGTTATGGGACACGACGACGAGATGTGCGGAGAAGCAGCCGTATCGGTGGTGCTTGGCGACAAATCCGACAACGCCTTATGTAAACTGATGAATTTCAAGATGTTACACCAACCGACTATGGATGTCTTGAAAGAAGTGGCAGCAGGTTTCCAAGCCGATTTCGTCCTTACAGGAATAAGCGGAAATCACAAGAACGACGAAGCATATCTTAAAGAATGCAAAGAGATGTTTGGCGACTCTAAGTTATTGAGATACAAACACTTATTTGGCGAAAGCTTCACCGCTTCAGGAATAGGCGTTTACGTCGCGGCACAATGTCTTAAAGCCGGATACGTACCACGTCATTTGTTTGTGAATGATAAAGACTTCACCGACAAGAAACCTGGTAATATATTGATTTTCAATCGTTCTAATGGTACAAATTATTCATTAACATTATTGGAGGCTTAATTATGTGGAGAGTTTTGGGATTAGTATCGCTGCAAACGCTTTTCCTCGCCGGAGGTCAGGTATTGCTGAAGCTCGCGATGGAGAAACTCGGAAAATTCGAATGGTCGTGGGCATATTTCAAGACCGTTCTCACCGACTGGTGGCTGCTTGCATGCGGCATCAGCTTCGCTTTCGCGACAGTTTTGTGGTTCTACATCCTCAAAAAATTCCCGTTTAGTCAGGCCTACCCTCTCACCAGCCTTTCTTTCGTGTTCGGAATGATTGCTGCATGGCTTGTTTTCGGCGAGGCAATACCTATCTCAAGATGGATTGGCCTGATTCTCGTCGTCGGAGGTTGTTTCTTAATCATGAAATAATATGAAAAAGTTATATCTTATTGGTTTTCTTTTACTTACAAGTATTTTCAGTTTTGCGCAAAATACTGATGAAGTGATTGAAACGCTCACTCAGGCAGCGGCTTCGATGACATCGATGCAATGCAATTTCATGCAGCAGAAAACTATGAAAATGCTTGCCGAGCCTACATTTGCGGAAGGTAAGATGTGTTACATAGCCCCCGACAAGATGCGTTGGGAATACACCAAACCATACGCCTTCGCACTAGTAGTCGAGGGTGAGAGAATAACAAAGATAACCGACGGCAACGCGGAAGTCGTTGATTCTAAATCGAATAGAATGTATCAAGGCATCGTCAACATCATCATGAGCAGCGCTACAGGCAAAAACCTGTTCGACCAAAAGACGTTCGATGTGACGATTTCCGATGAAGGCGATTTCTGGCGTGCCGAGATGAAACCGAAGAAACGCGACATGAAACGCATGTTCAGCATGCTGACATTCTATTTCGAGAAAGAACGCAATATTATTAATAAGGTGGAATTCACCGAGACTAGCGGTGACGTTACTCTGATACAGTTTTTGAACATTTCACTGAACGAAAATATCGAGCTATGCAATTGATTGACAACTTATTACGCCTCATCAGCATCGCTGATTCAGAGAATGGTTATGTAGCCGAATTGGAGACAATCCCATCGTGTCTGATTTACAAGGCGCATTTTCCGGGAAACCCAATCACGCCTGGCGTTTGCATCATTCAGGCGGCTGGCGAGCTTCTAGAACGTAAAATCAACCGCAAGATTTGGCTCAAAACTGTTAAAAATGTGAAGTTTCTTTCGGTCATCATTCCTGATGAAGGCAAAAAAATAAGATATACATTCTCGAACCTCGTTGAAGAGGAAAATGGCTGCAAAGTGCAGGTTTTAGTGAGTGACGAAACAACTATTTACGCAAAAATATCATTGGTTTTCAGCTATGAACGACTGTAACACATCGAAGGTTTGCGTTGTGATGCCGACCTACAACAATGGTGGCACACTTCGTGATGTAGTGGAACGTGTTTTGACGTTCTGCAATGATGTGATTGTCGTAAACGACGGCTGCACCGACGATTCCGCTTCGATTTTAGCTTCATTCGGCGAAAAAATCACCGTCGTCGACTACGGCAGGAACCGCGGCAAGGGCTACGCACTGAAAAAAGGCTTCGAAAAAGCCAAACAACTCGGCTTCGACTATGCCCTGACAATAGACTCCGACGGACAGCATTATCCTGAAGATATTCCATTGTTTATCAATGCTTTAAAGAACAATCCAAACTCATTGATAGTCGGAAGCCGCAACCTGGAACAGGAAAATATGCCAGGGAAAAACAGCTTCGCCAACAAGTTTTCAAATTTCTGGTTTAAGATACAAACAGGCGTCATTTTGCCTGACACACAAACAGGTTACCGTCTCTACCCTTTGAGAAAAATGCCGAAACTTGGCTTGCTGACATCGCGTTACGAGGCCGAACTGGAGCTTCTTGTATTCTCGGCTTGGCGTGCTATCCCGTTGATTCCCATCAAGATAAATGTGTTTTACCCGAAAGCGGAGGAACGTGTCACACATTTCCGTCCGTTCTGGGATTTCTTCAGAATAAGCGTGCTAAACACAGTTTTATGCTTCGCCGCCATACTTTACGGCTGGCCTTCCCGTATGATTAGAAAAAGGAGGCTACATGAATAAATTTCTACTCTCAATATACGATTATTTATCAAAAAACAAGGCTTTTTCAGTAGTTATATTGCTGATTATCACTGCATTATGCGTTTTTTCAGCATTAAAACTAGACTATAAGGAAAACATTGCCGATTTTCTGCCATCCGACCCTGAAAAAGAAAAATATACATCGGTTTACGACGATTTGAGTAACCAAGGACAAATCACCGTTATATTTTCGGGCGATGACATTGATGAGCTGATGAACGCTGTCGATGACTTCGAGGCGAACTGGGAAGAAGCCGACACCGCATTGATAGTCAATGATTTGAGATGTAAAATCAACGACAGTCAAGTATTTGATGCTATAGATTTTATACGTGAAAACCAGCCGTTGTTTTTGACCGGCGACGACTACCGAAGGATGGATTCGCTGCTTGCAGAGCCAGATTATGTCGCTACCTGCGTGCAAAACATCAAACGTTTGCTCTCATTTCCGACCGCCAGTTTCGTGGTCGACGGAGTAAAAGCCGACCCACTGAATCTGTATTCGCCTACGCTTCAACGACTTACGGCATTGAATGTCACCGAAGGTTTCCGTGTTGAAGACGAATATCTGTTCAACGAGAGCGGCGACAAGGCTTTCGCCTTCTTCACCTCGCCTTTCTCGGGCAGCGACACAAAAAACAATGCCATTTTAGTCGATTTGATTGATAAAGTCATCAAAACGACATCGGAAAGCCATCAAAATGTGAAAATATCGGCAGTCGGGGCCCCGACGATAGCCGTCACCAACGCACGACAGATAAAAAACGACAGTTTCCTCTCCATCGCACTAGCTATTGTGCTGATTTTCAGCATCTTAATGTTTACGATGGCAAGAAAGAGAAACCTGCTTTGGCTTGGCATCTCAATACTTTTCGGCTGGATTTTCGCCTTGGCTGTGATAGCGCTGTTTAAGACCAGCATATCCATCATCGTGGTGGGCATAGGCTCAGTGATTGTTGGCATTGCGGTGAATTATCCGTTACATTATCTCGACCACATCAAACAGCAGCCCGACAAACGCGAGGCGTTGAAAGACGTGATTCAACCGTTGGTTATCGGAAACATCACCACAGTAGCTGCTTTTGCCTGCCTCATTTTCGTGAAAGCCGAGGCGATGCACGACTTGGGACTCTTCGGCGCACTGATGCTAGTGGGAACCATCCTCTTTGTGATGATTTTCCTGCCTTTGTACGCCGTAGTGCCGAAAAAAACGCATAAACTTTTTGTCGACAGCGGCAAAGAACCATCAGAAAGATGGAGAAAGATAAAGCTTTACGCCTTCTGGCCGATTATCATTATCACATTGATACTCAGTCACTTCAGCAGTGAAACAGAATTCGATTCCGACCTTCATAACATCAATTACATGACTAAACAGCAGAAACAGGATTTGGCATTGCTGAACGAGTCGCTGCAAAAAGAAGGCAAAACGGAATTGTTTTATATCGTCTCGGAAGGCACTGATTTTCAAGATGTTTTAGCTCAAAACGAAGAAATCATCGCTGATTTCAAGAAATCTGTGCCAAACGACCTTAACTACGTCATTTCAGGTCCCGACGGCTTACTCCCATCAGTTGAAGCGCAGGAGAAATCGCTCGAAAACTGGACTGATTTCTGGCAAAGACATCAAAACATAAAAGAAGATATTGAAAAAGAAGCCTTAAAAGCAGGTTTCACTCAAAACGCATTTGCCCCTTTCACTGAAGGCATTGATAAACAATATGTTACAAAACCGGCAGATGAGATGGAGGTTTTGGCGGAATTGTGCAAAACCTACACCTTACAACACGACACGCTGACAAGAATAGTGAACTTTGTGCGCGTACCTGTTAATGCGGCCGAACCGCTGAAACAGCAGCTGCGACAGGCTTTGCCAGCCGATTCGTTCGTGTTCGGCATCAGCGATGTGGGAAATAACCTCGTTACGGCATTATCCGACGATTTCGACTACATTTTATATGTTTGCAGCATAGTTGTTTTCTTCTTCCTATGCCTCTCGTTCGGTCGTCTGGAGCTATCGCTCTTGGCCTTCCTCCCACTGACTATCGGATGGGCTTGGATATTGGGAATCATGCACTTAAGTGCGATAAAATTCAACATTGTGAACATCATTCTGGCGACATTCATCTTCGGTCAGGGTGACGATTACACGATTTTTATCACCGAAGGTTTGCTCTACGAATATGCTTACGGCAAGAAAATGCTGAAAAACTATCGCAACAGCGTGATTTTGTCGGGCATTTTGATGTTTATCGGCATTGGCACGCTTATTTTCGCCAAGCATCCGGCCATGAGATCGCTTGCAGAAGTGGCTATTATCGGCATGGCGACGGTGGTTTTCATGGCATGCTACCTGCCGCCGGTCATTTTCAATTGGATAACAAAGAGCAAAGGCAAGCTGCGCCAAGTGCCTATCACTATAAAACGCTTGGCATACATCACTTGGACATCGCTGGTGTATTTCTTCTTCGCCTTCATCGTGGTGACACCTCTGACATTTGTCTACATCGTTTTAGTGCCTAACTCAGAGATGAAACGCTATCGTTATCACCAGATGATAGTGTGGTTTATGCGCAGAGCGATTGACATTCTGCCGGGCGTGAAATTCAGTCTAGAAAACAGATTCGGCGAGGATTTCAATAAGCCTTCGATCATCATCTCGAATCATCAGTCGCACCTCGATTTGCTTTGTGTGATGATGTTGCATCCGAAGGTGGTGCTTCTGACGACCGACTGGGTGTGGAGAAACCCGATTTACGGAGTTATCATACGTTTCGCTGAGTTTTATCCGGTTTCCGATGGCTACGACAAGAATGTCGAACGTTTGAAAAAGCTTGTAGAAAGAGGCTATTCGGTGGTTGTGTTCCCTGAAGGAACCCGTTCGGTGACAGGCGATATTATCCGCTTCCATAAAGGCGCATTCCAGTTGGCACAGGCACTCAAGGTCGATATTTTACCTATTTTCCTGCATGGAGGCAACCATGTGATGCCTAAAAACGACTTCGTTTTGCGCGAAGGACATCTCCATGTCGAGATTGGCCAGAGGATGTCTGCAGCAGAGGTTAACTCAATGGATACCAGAGAGTTAACATCATATTTCCACGAGTTTTACATCAAGCATTTTGATGAGATTCGCCGACAGAGAGAAGATACCGAATATGTCATGCCGTTTGTGCGTTACAAATATTTCTACAAAGGCAATGACGTGGAACGTGCAACTCGTGCCAATATCAAGAAAATAAAAACTCATGCCGACGAGATTAACGCATTGAATTACAATAACATAGCCGTTATAAACAGTGGCTACGGAGAACTCGCTTGGACTATAGCGCTGGTGCATCGCGACACTCAAGTTTATGCTTTCGAGCAAGATGAAGACATGTTCCTGATAGCCTCGCATTGCAGCTACATACCCGAAAACCTGCATTTCGTGAGATACGATAATGAGATGCCTAAATGCGAATATTTGATTGATAATCAATTATTTATAAGATGAAGAAATGCATCATCATAGGAAGCGGCTTGGGTGGACTCTCCACTGGCGTAATCTTAGCGAAAAACGGCTATGATGTCACCATTTTGGAGCAAGCCGGTCAGATTGGAGGCTGTCTTCAATGCTTCACTCGTGATGGTGTAAAATTTGAAACCGGGATGCATTTTATAGGAAGTCTTGACGACGATCAAGTGCTTTCCAATTATCTTAACTATCTGGAAATCAAAGATAAAGTCGTTGTTAACAAGTTAGACGAGAGTGCATACGACATCATAGCGCTGCATGGTGAGAAATTTGCTTTCCCGAATGGTCGAGAGGCGTTTATCGAGCGTTTTTCAGAGCGTTTCCCATCGCAACGCAAGAATCTCGAGCGTTACTGTGAGCTGGTCGAGCAGGTTGCTTCGTTGTCGCCATTTCGCGATTTGAAGAAAGATGACGACGACAACCGTTTCTTAGATAACGAATTGTTATTCAATAGCATAGACAAAATCCTCAACGAAACCATCACCGACCCGCTTTTGCGTGACGTTTTGGTCGGCAACCTGTCGCTTTATGCCGCACAGAAAGGCAAGACGCCGTTTTCGACCCACGCTTTCATCTTCGATTTCTACAACAACGGAGCTTTTCGCGTTGTAGGCGGCAGCGATGCCATCGCAAAAGCACTCACCGAGGCACTTGAAAGTCATGGGGGACGCTGTTTGACACGCCAAAAAGTGGTAAAAATCGTGGTTGAAGACAAAAAAACGACAGGCGTCATCACCGAGAACGGGGAATTACATGCCGCCGACGTTGTCATTTCAGATATAAATCCCAAGCAACTCATTGATTTAGTTGACGATAAGATCTTCAGCAAGGCTTATAAATCAAGAATCGAGAATATAGCTAACACTCCATCGGTGTTTTCACTTTATCTGAGTTTCAAAGACGGCAAGATGCCTTATCTCAACTCAAATTTCTATGGTTTTCAAACAGATACGCCTTGGGAGATGGACGGCAAAGTCGACACAACCTGGCCGCAAGGGTATCTCTACATGCATCATTGCCCCGAAAAAGATCCGAAATTCGCAAAAAGCGGAGTGATTTTGTCGTACATGGCGATTGACGCTCTCAAGCAGTGGAGCAACACCAAAATCGGACACCGAGGCATTGATTATGAACGCTTTAAGAAAGAAATGGCGGAACGTCTCCTCGATGTCGTCGAGAAAGATTTTCCAGGTCTAAGAGAAAGCATAATTGGCTATAACGTCGCCACACCACTCACCTACCGCGACTACACCTTAACACCTGACGGCTCGATTTACGGACTGATGAAAGACGTGAGCAAAGACATCGAAGGAAGGGTTTCGTTTAAAACAAAAGTGCCGAATCTCTATCTCGTCGGGCAAAACATCAACTCACACGGCATGCTTGGTGTGCTGGTCGGGACGATAAACGTTTGCTCGCAACTCATTGGTGAACAAGAAGTTAAAAGACAAATAATTGAGGCAAACAAAAAGACCGTTTTGATAATCGGTGGCGGCATCGGCGGTCTGGTGACAGGCGCTTTGTTGTCGAAAGAAGGCTATAAAGTGACAGTTTTGGAGAAAAACGCCATTATCGGAGGCGGACTGCAAACGTTCAAACGCAAAGGCGTGGAGTTTGCCACCGGAATGCATATCTTCGGAGGCTTCAACGAGGATGATAATCTTTACAAAATCTTTGATTATCTTGATGTTATAAAGAAATTAAAGCTTCTTCCGACAGATGAGAACGCCTGCGACGCGGTGACATTTTCCGAAGATAACACCACCTATTGTTTCCCGAAAGGAAAAGAAAACTACATCAATTATCTGTCAAAACTCTTCCCAGAAGAGAAGGAAAACATCAGAAATTACGTCGAAAAGCTGTTTGAGTTGTCGCACGAGGAAGACCTTTTCTATCTTCGCGAAAGCTCGATGGAACCCAATTTCGAAGCCTTGGACAGCGATTTCTTCCGTCCATATAACCAATTGATTGACATATATATACACAATCCAAAGCTAAAAAATTTGCTGTGTTATTTGAGTACGCTTTTCGGTGGTGTTGAAGACACGACGCCAGCGTTTTTCATCGCCCTTTTGAGTGTGCTTCACATTGGCGGAACGTTCCAGTTTGTGGATGGCAGCCAGCAGATGGCCGATTTGTTGAAAGAGGTGATTGAAAACGGCGGCGGAGAAGTCATAGCAAGCGAAGAAGTTGTTAAAATAAACGTTGAAAATCATAGAGTTACAAATATTTTAACTCAGAAAGGCAATTCATACAAAGCCGACAGCTACATTTCTGATATTCATCCTGATATTCTGTTGAATATCATCAGCGAAGATGCCTTCACTACCGCTTTCAAGAAGCGTTTGAGATCGATTCCTGAGACATATTCTTGTTTTAAAGTCTATATTAAATTCAAAGACAAGACCTTCCCTTACATCAATCACGCCAACTATATCATTGATAACCAAGGAGAATGGCCTGAAGGTTTGATGTATGTGACGCCACCTACAGAGCATCAGAACGAATTTGCCCAGACTATGATTATTGTCTGCAAGATGGATTTTGACCAAGTCAGGAGATGGGAGAACACGAAAACCGGCCGTCGTGGAGAGGACTATGAGCGTTGGAAGCTTGCGATGACGGAAAAAATCATCCAAAAGATGGAAAAGACATATCCTGATATCCGCGAAAATATTGAGTTTTCGTTCGCCTCCTCGCCTCTCACCATCCGCGATTATTACGGCAACAAGGAAGGCTCGCTTTATGGTTTTTTGAAAGACAGCAACAACCTTTTGCTTTCGCAGATGTCGGTGTTTACAAAGGTAAAAAACCTTTATCTTACTGGCCAAAACGTGAATATACATGGCTTCTGCGGAGTATCACTGACTGCCATTCAAACGGCGGAGGCTCTTGTCGGACATAATGTTATTATAAAAAAAATAAATGAAATGTATCATTATAACAAATAAAATTTATATATTTGTAGCACAAATTAGGCAAATTAGGAATGAATAAAAACATATATTATGGATACCATTAAACTGAAACTGATATACCCGAAGTGGAACAAGCTTCCGGGTCAGACCACTTTTAATTTACCGCCTCACGGTCCAGTGGCTTTTGCCGCCACCTTGCCGGATTATGTCGACATCTCGTTTACCGATGAGAACGTGGAACCCATTGATTTTGATGAGGAATGCGACCTCGTAGCATTGTCGATGATGCTCACCACGCAAGTGAAACGCGGCTGGGCTATTGCCGATGAATACCACAAACGCGGCAAGAAAGTCATCGCCGGAGGTATCTCCACCATGCTTCACGCTGAGGAGATGGTAAACCACGTCGACAGCGTGTTTTTGGGCGAGTCGGAAGGTCGTTCGGAGCAGGTTATCCTCGACTGGAAGAACGGATGTCTGAAGAAAATCTACAACTACATGGGCAACCAGCCGCCTATCGAGAGCGTGGGACCATGCCGTCGCGACCTCTACAAACGCGAGCTGTACAACCACAAAGGCGTGCAGATGGTCGACCTCTTCCATGCCAGCCGCGGATGCCGTTTCAGTTGCTATCCATGCGCCGTGTCGTACCTCGGTGGACGTAAATTCCGTCCGCGTCCGGTCGACAAAGTGGTGGAAGACATGGCCGGTATCGACAACAACCGTCTGTTTATTGTAGACAACTCATTGGCACAGGACAAAGAATGGGAGAAAGAGCTGTTCACAGCCATCGCACCTCTCAAGAAAAAATGGATAAGCCACACCATCGAAGACGACCTCGAAGTGCTTGACCTAGCCTCAAAAGCAGGCGCTTGGTATGTGTATCAGGCCGTTTACGACACCTCCGACTACATCAAGGAACGTGTGAAACGTTACCATGACTACGGCATCGGAGTGGAAGGCACCATTTTGTTCGGCCTCGACAACCAGACCGAAGACGACATCAAACGTTTGATCGACTTCCTCGGCGAGATCGACCTTGATTTGGCCGAGTTTACCATCTATGCGCCATTCCCGCACACCAAAGGTCACGACGACCTGCTGCGTCAAGGACGTATCTTCGACTTCGACTGGGATCATTACAACGCAGGACAGGTTGTTTACCAACCTAAAAACATGTCGCCCGACAAGCTTCAAGAGCTTTACGATTATGCTTGGAAGAGCTTCTATGCCTCTGAGACACAGGAATCGAAGATGTTCCGTCTGTTCTGCAACGTGGCACTCCGCGAGATGGAAGAAGGCACATACCGCCCGCGCGACCGCCGTCTGGCTAACAAATCGTTTGGCCGCGATGTCGATAGAAGCAAGAGAAATGTTAATGTAAGAGTCCAATAAAGGATAAGAAATAAATAAGGATAAGAAGGATAAGTTTTGTTATGAAAGTTTCAAAAGATTATTATGATGAGATTTTCCCGTTCAAAGGCGAATGGGATATGGAGTCGTCGTGCGGACTGAAAATCAGAGTGGTTGACGGCAAAACGTATGTCATTGTAACAGAATTATATCAAGACAACCCAGGAACTTCAGTGACGTATGCCGGCAAGAAGTTGGCCGACCAGATTTGCGAAGCTAAAAATTTAGATCTTAGAAATATTGTTTATTTGGAATGCACCCCAAACACCAATTCAAAGCTGTCGTTCTACGACGAAGAGTATTTTCAAGTTGATTTCTTCGCCGATATGCAACACAAATACCGTCAGCTTTCGAAGGAAAAAGTGATGAAAATTTTAGGCAGATAATGTTTAAGAGGTTTTTTATTTTTTGTTTTTTGTTTTTTGTTTTCTTGACGGCCAGCGCCCAGGAGGTTGTTTCCTTATGGAAAGATAAAAAGGTGAAAAGCGGCGACGACGTCACTCTTACTGTTTTTTTAGCTGACGACAACCCCAATGGCAACGCTGTTATTATCTGTCCGGGCGGCAGTTATTTCTGGCTCGACGACATCAACGAAGGCGAGGAAGTGGCCGCATGGATGCAAAAACACGGGATTTCAGCGTTTGTGCTGAGATACAGAACGGCTGGTTTCGCAGCTTTTTTCTGGCATCACAGATATGTTTTTAAGGGTAAGCGATATCCAATGATGCTTGACGACGCCCAGCAGGCGATAAAATATGTGAAAGAGCATGCCAAGGAGTATAAGATAGACCCTAACCGATTGGGAATCATGGGATTTTCGGCTGGAGGACATCTCGCAATGATGGCTACATGTTTCTCCGACAAAGAAGAAAACCGTCCACATTATGCCGCATCTATCTACCCCGTGGTGACGATGAACGAGCCATACGTTCACAAACGCTCACGCCGCGCACTGCTTAGCGAAAGCAAGCAACACAACCACAAGATGTGCGACTCATTGTCGATGGAGAAACACATCCCCGACGACTGCCCGCCAGTTTTTATAGTAAATTGCATCGACGACCAAGTCGTTGATTATCACAACTCTATACTTCTCGACTCGACACTTACCGCCAAGCATATAACCCACAAATACATCCAATATAATACTGGAGGTCACGGTTTCGGAGTGAGTGAAGTTTATGGCACCAAAGAGAGCAGAGTTTGGAAAAACGAGTTTTTAAAATGGCTTGAAGAAATTGATTTATAATTCATAATATTATGAATAACAGCGATATAGAATACAAATCCGTTGAGGAGATAAAAGCATTTCAGGAAGGATTGCTTCACGAGGCTTTGGCTTATTTGCAGTCGAACTCGCCTTATTATAAACGCATGTTCAAGAGCTACGGAATCAACATCAACAAGATTCAGCATATCGAGGATTTAGTGAAGATTCCGTTTACCGAGAAGAAAGATTTGCAGCTCTTCAACGATGAGTTTCTATGTTGTCCGAAAGCCAAAATCATCGATTACATCACCACTTCAGGCACTCTCGGCGACCCTGTGACTTTCGGATGCACCGAGAAAGACCTACAGCGTCTGGCCTACAACGAGAAAAAATCGTTTGAATGCGCTGGCGTTCAACCAGGCGACGTGGTGCAGCTGATGACGACCTTAGACAAGCGTTTTATGGCCGGACTGGCTTATTTTCTTGGTCTTCGCGAGCTTGGAGCCGGCGTCATCCGCGTTGGCAACGGCATCCCTGAGCTGCAGTGGGACACCATCCGCCGCATCAAGCCCGACACCATCATGTGCGTTCCGTCGTTTATCCTCAAACTCATTCAATACGCTGAAGAACATAACATCGACTATCAAAACAGCAGCATCCGCCGTATCATCGGCATTGGCGAAGGCCTCCGTGACCAGAACTTCGACCTCAACCTCCTTGGCCGTAAAATCAAGGAGAAATGGGATGTTCAGCTGTTTGCGACATACTCATCGACAGAGATGGGCGCCACCTTCTCGGAATGCGAGTGCGGCAAGGGCGGCCACGTGCATCCTGAGCTTATCATAGTGGAAATCATAGGCGAAGACGGTCTGCCAGTCCCCGACGGACAGCCAGGCGAGATAGTGGTGACGACACTCGGCGTGGAAGCCATGCCGTTGCTGCGTTTCCGCACAGGCGACATAGCGGCGAAAATCGTCGACCAATGCGCTTGCGGACGTAACTCCTACCGCCTCACCCCTCTGGTTGGTCGCAAAAACAACATGATTAAGCTCAAAGGCACCACCCTGTATCCACCAGCGATCAACGACGTTTTGGATAACACCGACTACGTTGAGAATTACGTCATCGAGGTGCGCCAAAGCGAGGCTGGAACCGACGACGTGGTGGTAAAGATAGGTCTGAAATACCAGCCAGACTTCGACGTGGTGAAAGAGCTGAAAGACAGCTTCCGCTCACGCATCAGAGTGGCGCCACAGATTGAAGTGCATCCCGTTGAGGAGATTCAAAAGATCAATTATCCGGCAAAAAGCCGTAAGCCAATAAAATTCATCGACTTAAGACAAAAGCAATGAATAAATTCGACGACATAAGACCTTACTACGACTCCGAAATACCTGCAGCGATGCAGCGTATCGCCGACAGCGAGTTGATTCCTTCAATAGTGAATTATCTCTCGCCAAGCCTTGATGTGGAGACATTCCGCAACAACATCAGGAAAATCAAGACGATTGAGGAGTTTCAGCTGAGTTTTTTAAAGCCTTTTGCTGAGATAATTTTTAATAGAACCACTACAAAACTTGAATGGTCAGGCAAGGAAAACATCAGCCAACAGAAGCCTTATCTGTTTATCTCGAATCATCGCGACATTGTGCTGGATGCAATGATTTTGCAATATTTCCTCACCGAAGCGAAGCATAGAACATGCCAGATAACCTTCGGAAGCAATCTTATGGAACACCCTCTGGTGGTTGATTTCGGTAAGTCGAACAAGATGTTCAGAACCGAGCGAGGCGGTAACCGTGTTGAGTTTTACAACAACCTCCTACACATGTCGGAATATATGCGCTACGTCATCACCGAGCTGAACGAGTCGGTGTGGATCGCACAGCGCAACGGCAGGACGAAAGACGGCATCGACGCCACCGACCCAGCCATCATCAAGATGTTTTGGATGAGCGACAGGGTCGACAAAGTCAAGTCGCTGGCTAACCTTAATATAGTTCCGGTGGCTGTGTCATACGAATGGGAGTCGTGCGACAAACTAAAGACTTTGGAGCTTTATCTTACGAAGATGAACGGCAAATATGAGAAGAAACCTGGCGAAGACCTCAACAGCATTCTCACGGGCATCATGCAGCAAAAAGGACACGTGCATTTCCACGTCTGCGAGCCTGTTTCGGAGGATGATTTACGCCAAATGGACAGCATGCCGGGCGATTATTTCGCAAATGTAGCCACACTCATCGACCAGCGCATCAACTCTAATTACATGCTGATGCCTAACAACTACATCGCAAAGGATTTGATGGATGGAAGTTCAAGATACTCAAGTCATTACACCGCCGAGCAGAAAGAAAAATTCCTGCAATACATGAAGTGGATGGATGAATATCCGACCTTCGACAAGACCTTGATGAAAGAGATTTTCCTTGGAATTTACGGCAACTCGGTAAGATAACGCAGCATCTGCTCGCCAAGACCGATCTGGTATCCGCTTTTTTCAAAAACAACCACGTTATCCGCATTCAAAATTTGGAAACAAGGTAAATTATTAATTGTATCAAAAACTGTGCCAGACTCTATTTCAAAACAGATATTTTGAGGTAACTCATTGAATTTCTTCAATTTAAAATTATTAAAATCATCTTCATTTTTAAATAAAAAATCGATTTCACCATCCCATTTTTCAAATTCTTTTTTCAAAATGGTAATTTCCTGCATGGCGTGGGTGGTAGGTTCGCTGCCGCCGTCGAGGTAGGCTACGACACGTAATTGGGATGTAACATTTTGAGACGTTTCAGGAGACGTTTCGGGCAACGTCTCTACAGATGGTTGACGCATAGTCATTTCAATTAGCGTTGTCTCGCCGCTTTCTATCCAGAAGAAAATCAAACGGTTGAGGACGCTGCCGTCGGCTAGACGCGGGCCGAAACTCAACGCGTAATACCCTGCGTCGAGCGTGATGCCACCATCGGCCATCATCTGCGATAACGTCATGCCCACGTCCATGCCCGGGTCCATGGCGTCGTATGAAAGGAGGTCGAAGGTGTTGCCGTTGAATTTCTTGATCGAAAAATGGGTATAATAACGAGGATCGAAATCGCCATCATAATTTATCACCAATTTTCCAAATTGATTATTTTTACCGATATTATTATCAAAATTTACGTCATTCCATTGATTATCAAAATATTGCACCTTCCCTGTCACCGCGTCGATCCTTGCAGGGATGCCTGCGGCACGCGCCAGCGCCACGAAGAAAATGTCGCGAGAATGCGAGTCGGCATGACGTGAACGCAGCACACCGGCCGGTGAAATCGGGGTTCTGCTTTCGGCAACAACATCATCGACTGTTATGCTGTCGGTAACCCATTGGATTAAACCATCAACAGTGTCTGGCAGAGACGATTTGCACATCGTCTCTACATAGGGACGTAACATCTCGTTGGAAACGCGAGGATTTACAACGTATTGGTAATAAAAATCATCGTCATAATCATGAGACGCGATGAATCGCGTTTCTACGTTGTTCAAACAATCGATTAATACATTTATATCAACATCACGCAAATCCTTGTCGGTGATGACATTCAAAATTTTATACGCGTCCTCTTCCCTGTTCAAATTCCTTGCATAATCGATAAAATCCTTGATAGTCTGGTAGTTACCCCACGTCCTCGCCATTATTTCCTTATCGTAATCGCCTGCGTTCTGGGCGGCGACGCATTGGGCGATGTAGGCATTTCTGATGGAATCTTCCACTACTAAACGACGGTTGTTATCGGCGCGCATATCTTCGGAAACGTCAGGAATGCGGGTGTTTTCGACAGGAGGGATTATGTTGTAATCGTATGATTCAACACCCGTAGAGACGCACGGCCGTGCATCTCTACAGATGGTGATTGTGAGCGTATCGGTCGAACCAATTGGCACCACCTCAAAACCGAAATTCCCGTCTTTCGAGGCGTAAACCATCATGGTGCCAAGGCCTGCGGTCAGCCATGTATTGCCTTGGTTATCAGTGTATTTTGTGGCAACAGTATGATATTCAGAATAGTTGTAAATCTTGAAATCGACTCTGGCATCGGGTATCACTTTACCATACCTTTCAACGACTTTCACGTTTAATTTCGCTGTCTTAGCGTAGTTGTCGATGACGTTTATTTCGGTGTAATATGGCGTTTTGCTTATCACCTCCTCGGGACCGTCATAATCGCCGAAAACACGTGTGTGCACAAGCAATGCGCGTGATGCAGGAGCGTTAAACCAGCCGAGGTCGAGCACCGGTTCAGGCTCACAGGCACCCAAGAAATGCCATTTGCCGTCGACCCAAGCCTCCACCCAAGCATGGTTGTCGTCGCAATGCGCCCAGCGCGGGACGTAAACTTGACGGGCGGGGATGCACACAGTGCGCAATGCCGAAACCAACAGCGTAGATTCCTCACCGCAGCGCCCCCACGAGGTTTTGATAGTCGCCATCGGGGCACTGGTTCTGGAATCGGAACCTTTGTAATTCACCTTCTCGTGGCACCAATGGTTAACTTCCAACACAGCGTCGTACATCGACATATCCTTGACCCTGTCGTGCAATTCCTCATAATATGCCATTTGAAAATCATCGAGATTCTCATTGTTCACTCGAATCGGCAGCACGAAATGCTTGAACTCGCGCTCAGGAACACGCTTTCCCCATGGCAACTCTTTCTTTGCCTTGAGAGAAGTTTGAATGTTCCGCATGAAATAATCCTGACTGTATTCGGCACGATCGCATAACAGCATCGAAGCATTCAAAAATGCCAACGCTTTTTGTTCTTTTCTTAAATTACTATTTGAACATGAAACTGCTAATAAAGCAAAGGCAATAATAAGGAGTATTTTTTTCATTGTATATTGTTTTAATCGTCTTTAGTAATCATTTTTCGGCTTCCACCTTTTTACGAAAGATGAAGGCCTTCAAAATTGATGACTAAAACTTTAGGTTATTAGTTGTCAATGATTTAGCCTTGATTTGCGAAGCAAAGCACCAGCTAAAGAATGACAACTAATAACGGCTATTATTTAATAAATTCTGTCAAGTCAGAATTCAATATTTCCTGCAGTTCAGCACGATGAGCCTTGTCGGTCTTCACGAACATAAATCCCCAGATGCTCATTGCAGGGTTTTGGATGTCGCGAGTTTCGAGAACGCCATGGAAATGTTTCTTAATCTTCTCAAAATCAATGGCTTTAGTTGTCTCGTAAGGTTTATCCAAAACAACAAAACTGAACACATCGTCCTCGATGCCATTCCACATCGTGGCATAGTCAGGATGGACACACTCGAAGAACGCCTGAACTGGCAATAATCCACAAGTATGTCTTGTCAAATCGTTCAAGCACATGCCGGCGAAACGCAGCGGGTTGACCTCAATCGGGATGGCCTTGCCAGTGTTCTTGTCGACGCGAAACTCCACGTGCATCGGGAAGTTACGAAGGTTCAGCACGCCGTTAAGGTCGATAAGGAACTGGTTAAACGGACCGTAGTTCTTCTCAAAAATCTCTTTGCTCATGCAGTAAAGGCGGTCGCTGACATCTGTCTCCGACTTGAAAATATGATGGAAGATATTGATAATGTTAGGTTTACCATCTTTGTCGTAATAAGCGTCAACGGCATATTCCTCACCTTGGATGAAGCCTTCGAGTACGAATTTACCGCTTTTCACCACTGTCTCCGGGAACACTGCGCACTGTTTCGCGAAGTTGCGGTCGATGTCATCGAGAGCGGCATTCCATTCTTCTTTGCTGCGCACGATATACACGCCTACGCTGAGGAATCCGACTGCGGGTTTTATCACCAACGGCAACGGAAGCTTATCAGGATTCAGCGAGCGTAACTCGTTCATTTCTACTTCTTTATAGAAGAAGTCAGGAAAAATTTTGGCGCAAATCTTACGGAATTCGGCTTTGTCTTTCACAATCTTCACCTTCTCGATGAGTTCCGAGCCAGCAAGGTGCGGATAGAGCCACACCAAAGCATTCTCCGACACTGCATAAAGCTTGCCAGTTTGTTGATACTTAGCCACGAACTCATTGTCGTTCAAAAGGTTAAGACAATGTCCCTGCTTAACAAGAAGTTCGGACATCTCGTTTCTTAACACTGCGGTTTGTGATTTCTCCAGGTATTCAACCAAAGGAGAAGAAACGTATGGTTTTTCTAAAATTATCATTTTTATAGACTTGTCTAAGGCCTAATGTCTAAGGTCTTTGTTTATCTTAAAATATTAGCATTTCTATCAGGGCTATACGACACGAATTTGATTGGCACGCCGACTTTTTCTTCGATGAATTTAATGTAACCTTCCAGTTCCTGCGGGATTTTACCTTCTATTTTACAATTCCAGCCTTTCACTGTGGTGTAGACAGGCTTCATCGTCTCGGTGCAGGCATCGTATGGCAGATAATCAATAACTTGGCCTTTGTATTCGTAGCCGATGCAGACCTTAATTTCCTTCAAATCATCCATCACGTCTGATTTCATCATCATCAGGTCGGTGACGCCGCTCAGCATGCAGGCGTAACGAAGTGCAGGAATATCGAGCCAGCCAGTGCGACGCGGACGTCCTGTAGTGGCACCGAACTCATGACCGTTGGCACGCAGCATCTCGCCAGTCTCGTCGAACAACTCAGTCGGGAACGGACCGGTGCCAACGCGGGTGCAGTAAGCTTTGAAGATGCCGTAAACCTTGCCGATTCGGCTTGGTGCGACACCCAAACCTGAGCAGGCACCTGCCGCGATAACCGACGATGATGTCACGAAAGGATAGCTTCCGAAGTCGACGTCAAGCATCGAGCCTTGTGCGCCTTCAGCGAGAACGCTCTTGCCTTCGTCGAGGTACTTATTAATTAGGTACTCGCTTTCAACAAACTGGAATTTCTTCAAAAACTCAACAGCTTCAAACCAAACCTTTTCATAATCAGTGAAGTTCATGCCGTCGAGACGTACCTCATTGATATCAAAATCCAAATCTTTAATCTGTTGATAATGTTTGGCTTTAATATTTTCGTAGCGCTGTTTAAAGTCGCTCATCATGATGTCACCTATGCGTAATCCGCGACGTGCAGTCTTGTCGGTGTAGGTTGGTCCGATGCCTTTCAAGGTTGAACCAATCTTCATTTTGCCGAGAGCCTTCTCGTTGGCTGCATCTAGCACACGGTGTGTAGGCAGAATGAGATGAGCCTTGTTTGATATCAAAAGACGTTTTTTAAGGTCGATGCCGGCAGCCGCGAGGTTGTCTATCTCGTCTTTCAAAATCTTGGCGTCGATGATAACGCCGTTACCTATCACATTGATACACTTATCGTTAAACGCTCCCGACGGAATGGTATGAAGCACAAACTTCTTACCGTCGAACTCAATGGTGTGACCGGCGTTGGGGCCGCCTTGAAAACGGCATACCATATCATATTTAGGTGTCAGCGCGTCGACGACTTTGCCTTTGCCTTCGTCGCCCCACTGCAATCCAAGAAGCAAATCCAATTTTGCCATAATTCTTTACTTTAGCTATTAGCTGTTAGCCGTAAGCCATTAGGGGTTTATATTAAATATTCTTTAAAAAACAGATTGCAAATTTACAAAAAAATCAACTTCGTTTTCCTATTCTTTCAACTTTTTTCACGAGTTCGAGCTTCTTTATCTTATCGATAAGATTCTCAAGGGTTTTCAGGTTGTTGACATACACTGAGACGATAGCTACCACCATGCCGCCCTCGTTTTTCATCTCCATGGCCTGCATGTCGAGTTTCTCCTGGTTGGTGATGGTGTCGAACAGCGTAGCTCCGAAGCCCATCTTATTGACTGCCAATATTTTAAGCGTCGCCAAGAATGCAAAGTCATCGCCAAACTGCCATCTGGCCTTTACAATGTTTTCGCCGTAGCGCGACATCAGCTTTTGAGCTTCAGGACAGTCGGGATGATGAATCTGGACAGGCTCGCCGGGCAGGCTTATGGCCACCACGTCGTCGCCAGGGATTGGGTTGCAGCATGTCGAGATGACGTAGCCCGATAATTCGGCTTCGCCGGTCTTTTCCTCGCTCTTGCGTTGCGACGAAGGACGTACAAATCCGAAAGTCAGATATTTCACTAGGTTGTTCGACCAGCTCGACTCATTTTTCTTGAGGCAGTTTTCGACGTCCTGCTGCCCTATTTTCCGCATCGCCACATAATAATAGAGGTCGTTGCGTGTGGCGAGGTTGAACTTCTGAGCCAGCTCGTTGCGGTTCTGCTTGCTGAAGTCGACATTAGCGCGTTCGAAATACTCACGCAGCATGGCTTTACCCTTGTCTTTGAACACCTTACGGAAATCTTTGATACCGTTTTTGAGTCGGCTCTTGGCACTCGAGGTGGCAAGGTAGTCGAACCATTTTTCCTGTGGTTCCTGATGTTCCGAAGTGATGATCTCCACCTGGTCGCCCATCTTCAGCTCGGTGTGAATAGGCGACAGTTTTTTATTGATGTTTGCGCCAACGCAATGGTTGCCAAGGTCGGTGTGGATGTTATACGCAAAGTCAAGCACCGTGGAGCCTTTCGGCAATGTTATCTTGTCGCCCTTTGGGGTAAACACGAATATCTCGTCGTTGAACAGGTCGAGTTTGAAATTATCAATAAATTCAATGGCTGAGACGTGATTCTCGTCGGCTTGCTGCACCAGGTTGCGCACCACCTTCATCCAGAGGTCAAGACCCGATTCCTCGGTGCTGTTTTGGTCACGATATTTCCAATAAGCCGCAAATCCGTTTTCCGCTATCTCGTCCATGCGCTCGGTACGGATCTGTGTCTCCACCCAGTTGCCGTTTTTGTTCATAAACACCGCATGAATCGACGAGTAGCCGTTAGTTTTCGGGAACGACACCCAGTCGCGCATCTTTTTATTGTCGGGATAATAGTATTTTGTGAATACCGCAAAGGTCTCCCAGCATCTAAGCTTCTCATTTTCAGGCTCTTGACAGTCGATAATGATTCTTGCGACATATACGTCGTAGACCTCTTCTATCGACATTCCGAACTTCACCATGCGTTCCCACACCGAACTCACGTTGCGTTCGATTGCCATTGTCCTCACCTTGATCCCCATAGTCTCAAGTTCGGCCTTCACTGGTGCCATAAACTCTTCCAACTCATTGATTTTCTTATCTCTAAGCTCGTCGAGCTGTTTTTTCACCGATTCAAACACCGAAGGGTTGATATATTTGAGACAGAGGTCGTCGAGCTCAAGTTTCACCTTATAAAGACCGAGGCGGTAGGCTATCGGGGCGTATATCTGAGTTGTTTCTGAGGCTATTTTCAGCTGTTTATGATGCGGCATGGCACTGAGTGTGCGCATGTTATGCAGTCGGTCGGCGAGTTTCACGAGGATGACGCGGATATCGTACGACATGCTCATGATGACTTTACGGAATGTTTCGGCCTGAAGGCTACGGACACCTTCTTCGAAGTCCTCGTTGGTGAGTTTGGTGACGCCGTCGACAATCTTAGCCACTTTCTCGCCGAAGTGTTCGCTGATATACTCGAGGGTATAGTCGGTGTCTTCCACCACATCGTGGAGTAATGCGCAAATTATTGATGTGCGACCCATGCCCATCTCGCCCGCAATGATGGTGGCGACGGCGAGCGGGTGATACATATACGGTTCACCAGAGCGACGGCGCGCGTCTTTATGGGCGTTGGCGGCAAGGAGGTACGCTTCTGTCACCAGAGCCACATCCTGCTCGTTTTTCCTTGATTTCCAACACTGTAGAAGCTCATTGAACTGCCTGTCGAGTTCAATTTTCTCGTCATGCGAATACGTATCGGGAAGCGTCATCATAATAAAAAAGTTCTAAATGCTCGTTAAAAATGCAAAATTATAAAGGATTTTCAAGAAATACAAGGGATTTTTTAATTTTTTCAATAAAAAATAGGGACGAATTGCGTTCGCCCCTACTCTAAACTTTAAACTCTCAACTCTAAACTAAAAGTCCCCGTTGATCACTGCCATTGTGTGGATGAGGTCAAGGAGCTTGTTTGAATAACCGATTTCGTTGTCGTACCATGCAACGAGCTTCACAAATGTGTCGGTCAAAGCGATACCTGCTTTTGCGTCGAAGATCGAAGTGCGGATGTCGCCGAGGAAGTCGCTTGAAACCACTGCGTCTTCAGTGTAACCGAGGATGCCTTTGAGCTCTTCTTCTGAAGCTCTCTTCATCTCAGCGCAAATCTCATCGTATGTCGCTGGCTTTGCAAGGTTACAGGTCAAGTCGACAACCGAAACGTCCAATGTAGGAACGCGCATCGACATACCTGTGAGCTTACCTTTAAGTTCAGGAATAACCTTGCCCACTGCCTTTGCAGCACCTGTTGTCGAAGGGATGATGTTGCCAGCTGCAGCACGACCGCCACGCCAGTCTTTCAATGAGTGACCATCGATAGGTTTTTGTGTTGCTGTTGTTGAATGCACTGTCGTCATCAAGCCGCTGCTGATGCCCCATTTGTCGTTGACAACCTTAGCGAGAGGTGCCAAGCAGTTTGTGGTGCATGATGCGTTTGACACGACCTGAGTGCCTTTCACATATGTCTTGTCGTTGACACCGCAGACGAACATTGGGGTGTCGTCCTTCGAAGGACCGGCAAGAATCACATATTTCGCACCTGAGTCGAGGTGTGGTTGAACAGCTTCCTTGGTGAGGAATTTACCGGTTGAATCAATGACGTAATCCGCGCCATATTCGCCCCATTTCAGGCCAACTGGGTCACGGCTAACACTCGTCGGAATTTCTTTTCCGTTGATAATCAACGTGCTTTTTTCCAGATTGTAATCAAGAGTGCCATCAAACTGACCATGCATTGTGTCGTATCTAAGCATATATGCTTGATAATCAACAGGGCATGTTCCGTTCATGTAAACAATCTCAATGTCGTCACGCTTCTGGGCGGCACGCAGCACCAATCGACCGATTCTACCGAGTCCATTGATACCTATTCTAATTTTCTTAGCCATGATGATATTTTTTTGTAACAAAATTATCGCTTAAATGTTTTGCAAAGTTAGAAACTATTTTTTATAAAACCAAACAAATTTCAATAAAATTTATTTTTTTAATAATTGTCATTATTTTTCGTATTTTTGCAAAATAATTATTTAATTTGGAGTAGTTTGTTTTTTTGACTAATTCGTAGATGGATAAGATTAGAAATTTTTGCATCATCGCTCATATCGACCATGGCAAAAGTACCTTGGCCGACAGATTGATTGAGATTACTAACACCTTGACTAAGAAGGAGTTAGTGGATCAGGTTTTGGACGATATGGATCTGGAGCGCGAGCGTGGCATCACCATTAAGAGCCATGCCATACAGATGAAATACGAGCATGAAGGCGAGGTTTACACCTTAAATCTTATCGATACTCCCGGTCACGTCGACTTCTCATATGAGGTTTCACGTTCAATAGCCGCCTGCGAAGGCGCACTTTTGGTTGTTGATGCATCGCAAGGTATTCAGGCTCAAACGATTAGCAACCTTTACATGGCCATAGACCACGACCTTGAGGTTATTCCTATTTTAAATAAGATTGACATGGAGAGCGCGCAACCCGAGAAGGTGGAAGACCAGATTGTCGACCTCATCGGCTGCGACCGCGAAGATATTTTACGCTGTTCGGCACGCACAGGCTTCGGTGTTCCGGAGATTTTGGAAGCCATCGTCAAGCGCATCCCAGCCCCGAAAGGCGACCCGAACGCACCACTCCAAGCTTTGATTTTCGACTCGGTGTTCAACTCATTCCGCGGAATCATCGCATATTTCAGAATAATGAACGGTACAATACGTACCGGCGAAAACGTCAAGTTTTTCAACACCGGAATGGAATACGACGCCGACGAGATTGGTGTTTTGCAGATGAAACAAGTGCCGAAGCAGGAGCTGTCGGCCGGCAATGTAGGATATATCATTTCAGGTATAAAATCCTCGAAAGAGGTGAAGGTCGGCGACACCATCACTTCGGTCGACAACCCTTGCGACAAGCCTATTGCGGGCTTCGAAAACGTGAAGCCTATGGTTTTCGCGGGCGTCTACCCTGTCGATGCCGATGATTATGAAGAACTTAGAAGCTCGTTAGAGAAGCTGCAATTGAACGATGCCTCCTTGGTTTGGGAGCCGGAGTCATCAGCGGCATTGGGCTTCGGATTCCGCTGCGGATTCTTGGGATTGCTCCACATGGAGATCATCCAGGAGCGCCTTGACCGCGAGTTCAACATGGACGTCATCACCACAGTGCCTAACGTCTCGTTCAAAGCTTATCTCACCGACGGCAGCGTCGTCGACGTGCACAACCCGAGCGGAATGCCGGAATCGACACGCCTCGACCATATCGACGAACCTTATATTTTGGCACAAATCATCTCGCAAAACGAGTATGTCGGCTCGATTATGACGCTGTGCATCGAGCGTCGTGGTATCTTGAAGAACCAAGTGTATCTAACCACCGACCGCGTGGAACTTACTTTCGAGATGCCTTTGAGCGAAATCGTCTTCGACTTTTACGACAAGCTCAAGTCAATATCAAGAGGTTACGCCTCTTTCGACTATCATATCTGCGGCTACAAACCATCGAAGCTGGTGAAGTTGGACATCATGCTCAACGGCGACACCGTCGATGCCTTGTCAACCTTGATTTTCGTTGACCACGCCTACTCTTTCGGCCGTCGTATGTGCGAGAAACTCAAGGAATTGATTCCACGTCAGCAGTTCGACATCGCTATTCAGGCTGCTATCGGAGCAAAGATCATCGCTCGTGAGACCGTGCGCCAGGTTCGTAAGGACGTTACCGCAAAATGTTACGGTGGCGATATCTCGCGTAAGCGCAAGCTCCTTGAAAAACAGAAGGAAGGAAAGAAACGTATGCGCCAAATCGGTAACGTCGAAGTGCCACAGTCGGCGTTCCTTGCTGTTTTAAAGCTTGATTAACAATTAGTTTATCGATTATTGGTACCATTTTCGAAATGCTCAACAGTACCCTGTGGTAGGTCGCATTTCTGCAAATGGCACCAATAATCTAAGTATTGGATTCGTTTAGATATAACATTATCATTTTCAACGAGTTGCATCTCGATATAAAACTTTGTCTTATCAAACTCTTTAACAAAATCGTTCACGTCGAGAGCGAGATGAATGCAGCCGTTTTCAGGAATTTGAATCTTTTCTGAATAAGATTTTAACAGATTTTTATCAAAATCGCGGATGTTGAGTACCAAATCGGCATTTATTTCACGATAGAGGTCGCTGACGGCGTAAACCGTGAAGTTGCCGTCGGTTGTCGGGAGCACACCTATTAATATAGGTGCGTACAGTTCGGCCAGATTCTCATGCAAAATCTTTTTATTGCCAGCGTAATCTATTGACGACCAAGAGATTACAGGCCAAGCGTCATTGAGTTGCCAGTAGAGAGTGCCCCAGCTGTAAGGTTTAGCGGCGCGCTGGGCTTCGATGGCGAGGCCGACGCCGTAAGCTTGGGATAACTGACTGTAGTATCGCATGAGGAAATCATTGTCATTCCGAGCGAAGCGAGGAATCTCATGAATATAACGTTCTATATGTTTTTCAATTAATTCCTCCCCTCTTGGGTGTTTCTGGTGTTTCGTCTCGATATTCGGGTACGCCTGATAACCAAATTCGCTGTTAAAACGGCCGACTTTTTCGAGGTAGGCCTCGTATGGCAGTTCACCCCACCAGACACCCCAATAGTGAACGTCACCTTCGGTGAGACTTTGCGGTTTGCCCCAGCCGTTTTTCGGTGACGACGGCCAGTAGTCGCGGGTACCGTCATATTTTTCAACCACTTCCGAAAAAATATCGACAAATAAAGTATCCATCCCATGTTTCATCTCGGCGTAGTCGTCATCGGTCCAGCCCATAGCTTTCTGCCAGCCCCAGTTGACGTATCCCTCGCTTACCTCATTGTTGCCGCACCACAGTGCCAGCGACGGATGGTTCTGATAATGAACCACTTGCTGAATTGCCTCTTCTTTCACATTATTTAAAAATTCATCTGAGTATGGATACGTCGTGCCTGCAAACATAAAGTCCTGCCACACCATTATGCCGAGGCTGTCGCAAACATCGAAGAAATAATCGGGAGGATAGATGCCGCCGCCCCACACACGAAGCATATTGAAATGAGCAGGCACGCATTCAGCTAACAACTTGATTGTCTTTTCTTTAGACATCCAGGTCTCAATAATCTCCTCCGGAACGTAGTTAGCACCTTTTACATAAACTTTCTTGCCATTCACCTTAAAATACATCGCGCATCCGATGCTGTCGGGTTCTTCGATGAGTTCAATTTTACGTATTCCAGTTGTAACTTTTTGTGTATCAACAAGTTTATTATTTTTATAAATTTTAACTTCAAACTCCGTCATCGTCTGCTCGCCCATTTCGTTTGGCCACCAAAGCTCAGCATTTTCAAGCGTAAACGGGATGCTGATAATACCTTTAAATTTGTCAGAAACAGACTTCTCGGCGAGTTTTACTCCGTTACCCAAAATATCAAATCTTAGTACCCCATCAAAATTGTCGGCAATAGCAATATTTGCTATCATTTCCGCAGATTCGTCAGTCACGTTTTTGGTCAAAAATGCTATATTTCCGATTTTGAAGTCATTCCAGCCTAAAAGTTCAACATTTTTCCAAATTCCAATGTTAAGATAACGAGGTGCCCAGTCCCAGCCGTTTTGGTAGGCGGCTTTGCGCATCACGGCATATTTCTCAGGAAAACGCAGACGATACGTCTCAATAAGGCTATCTCGTTGAGCATCGAAAGGATAAAAGCGTACTTTCAGTTCGTTGTCATGATTTTTAAGAATATTTTTAACATCTTTTTCATAACGAATGAATTGGTTATCCGAATGCAGAATCTTCTCGCCATTAAGCCAGACATCGGCATAGGTGTCTAAACCATTGAAAATCAATTCAATATTATCTTTTTGCCAGATATTTTTATCGACATCAAACTTCAACGAATAATCCCAGATGTGTTGCGGAATCCATTGCAGTTGTTGTTCTTCATCACCTTCGCCGTAAGGATGCGGAATGAGGCCGGCGGCATATAAATCGGCATGAGCCTCAGATGGGATATCTACTTGTAAATCAATGGATAAGGTGTCGGTTGTGAGATCCCAGCCGTGATTCAGAGACTGAAAAGAAGCCTTATTGCCCGAGCATGCTAACAAGGCAAATGGAATTAAAAATAGTAATAGTTTTTTCATGTAATGACCCGCTACGCTTCTGTCGAGATGACGTCTTTGAATTCCTTGACTCTATTAACAGTTGAGATTATGTAGCGCATTTCGGCACCGGTGCTGTCGACGCCATTCGGATACAAGTCTTTATGACTGTCGGGAGCGAACGATGTGAGTGATGCATGGCAATGTTTGATGCCTGTCGCGGAAAGTATTTTCATCACGTTGTTCTCGTTGATGCCGCCGCCTGCCATGATATTGATGCTGTCGCCAAACATATCCTGCATCCTGCGAATCATATCAATTCCTTCGTAAGCCGTTGGTTTACATCCAGATGTGAGGACTTTGTCGAAACCAAGTCGAACCAATGTCTCCAATGCGATAAACGGATTTTTGCAGGCATCGATGGCACGATGGAACGTAAATTTCAGTCCCTCGCCCGCCTCCATCATCTTCTTGACAGCCGGAACGTCGATGTCGCCATCTTTATTCAGCACTCCGATGACCACGCCTTCGTAGCCCATCTCCTTGACCTTTTTTATGTCATCGCACATGATGCTTATTTCATTGTCACTATAAATGTAATTACCCGGGCGACAACGAATTAGCACTCTCACTGGAAGATGGCGCGCCGCATTCTGACAATTAAACAATGTACCATGCGACGGTGTGATGCCTCCGACCACAAGCGCCTCGCAAAGCTCGGCGCTATCAGCACAGCCAACAACACCATTAATCATTGACTGATAACCGTTTGCACAAAGTTCAAACTTGACCATGACATAATTTTTTGCAAATATAATAAATTTTTAATATAATTTACAAAAATTTGACATGTTTTTTATTCTAAATTATCAGCCGTCATTCTTTAATTGGTATCTTTCTGCGATAGCTAAGATTAAAGAAATGACGACTGATTACTAAATTTTTGTATTTTTGCAAACTAAAAATATTAATGTGATATATCCTTCGGATTTTGAAAACAAGATAGGCTTCAAAGCGATTCGCGAGCATCTTAATAAGTTGTGTATCAGCGAGATGGGCAAAGAATGCGTTGACAAGATGTGTTTCAGCACCGATGTTGACGAGATTCGCACTTACCTCCGCCTGATTCAGGATTTCGAGACGCTGATGCAGGACGGAGTGCCTTTTCCTGTAAGGGATTACAACGATTTGCGCGAGGAATTCAAACATCTTGCCATCGACGGCACCATCATCAGCCTCGACAGCATGTTCGCGCTGAAACCAACGCTCTCAGCGCTGTTTTATGTTTTCAAATTTTTCAAGTCGGAAGCATCGGAAAAGGTTCCGTATCTGAAGGCTTTAGCAGAAGGCATCACCATTGATAATCATATATTTACAGAGATAAACCGTCTTATCGACGACAAAGGCGAGATGCCAGACAACGCGTCGCCGGAACTTGCAGAAATTCGCCGCGACATCAGGCGGAAGCAGAGCTCCATCGACCACAGGATGCATAAAATATTGCTCGAGGCGAAGAACTCAGGCTGGACCGACAGCACCGCCGAGATGACAATCCGTGACGGAAGACCGGTGATTCCAGTGCGAGCAGCTGATAAAAGAGCCTTGCGAGGCTTCATCCACGACGAATCGGCGACTGGACAGACGGTGTACATCGAGCCGGCGGAAATTTTCGAGACCAACAACGAAATCAAGGAGTTGGAATACGCCGAAAGACGCGAAATCAACAAAATTTTGCTCGCTTTCACGAAGATTTTGAGACCAGAGATTCCGAACCTTGCCATGGCATGGCGACTCCTCGGACTGCTTGATTTCATCAGGGCTAAGGCTTTGATAAGCCACGAATACAACTGCGTGATCCCGGAAGTTATTGACGAACCGATGTTCGACTGGATTGAGGCGAGACATCCGCTGCTAGAGGAAAAACTGAAGGGGCAAGGAAAACATATAACACCATTGGATTTGAAACTATATGATTCAAATGACAGCGGTTTTAGCGGAAGGATTCTCGTGATATCGGGACCGAATGCTGGCGGTAAGTCGGTGTGCCTCAAGACGATAGGATTGTTACAATACATGTTGCAATGCGGACTCGCCATTCCTGTCAAGGTGGACTCGAAATGCGGCGTGTTTCACGACATGTTTATCGACATCGGCGATGAGCAGTCGCTCGAAAACGACCTCTCGACATACAGCTCGCACCTTATTAATATGAAAGCGCTCATCGAGAACGGCAACGAGCGCTCGCTGTTCCTCATCGACGAGTTCGGAACAGGCACCGAGCCACAGCTTGGAGGTGCCATAGCAGAGGCTATCTTGTTGAAAATGAACGAGAAGAAGTCGTTCGGAGTAGTCACGACGCACTATGCCAACCTGAAACTCCTCGCTGACAACCATCCTGGCATCGTCAACGGAGCGATGCTGTTCGACACGAGATACTTGCAGCCGCTCTACGTGATGATGATTGGCAAGCCAGGCTCATCGTTCGCCTTCGAGATAGCGAAAAAGATCGGTTTCCCTCAGGAAATACTCGACAACGCGGCAGAGATATCAGGTCGCGAGCACCTCGACTTCGACCAGCAGCTGCAGCAACTCGAAATCGAGAAAAAAGAAGTTCGCAAGAAGGAATACGAGCTGAAAGTGGCCGACAAACTGCTCGACGAGGTCGTAACGAAATATAAAGGACATCTTGCCGACATCGAGAAACACAAGAATCGGCTTATGAAAGAAGCCAACAAAGAGGCGCAGGCGCTCATCGACAAGGCCAACGCCAAAATTGAGCGAACCATCAAGGAAATCAAGGAGGCTCAGGCGGAGAAACAACGCACCAAGGAGCTTCGCGAGGAACTCAAAGAGATGAAAGACGAGCTCGTAAAAGACGCAGAAGTCATCTCGAAGAAACTCAAAGCTGAGGAAAAAGAAGAAGTCACTAACCAAGAACTCAAAGTCGGCGACACAGTGTGTATCAACGAGTTAGAGGTCATCGGAGAGCTTTTGGCGATATCAGATACAGATGTCACGGTGCAGTTTGGCGATGTCAGGCTGCGCACCACGGCCGACAAGCTGCGTAAGATGAGCAAGACGCAGGCGAAGAAAGCAGCCAACAACCCGTCGTATCTGCGCAAGAGCATCATGAACGACATCAACGAGAAGGCGCAGCATTTCAACCTCACTCTCGATGTCCGCGGTCAGCGTGGCGACGAGGCCGTTGACAACGTCGCAAAATACATCGACGAGGCTAATCTTTTGAGTATCAAAGAAGTGAGCATCCTTCACGGCAAAGGAAACGGCATCTTGCGTAAGCTCATCAGAGAATATCTGAGCAAGCAGTCGTGTATACAGAATTTCAGCGACGCCAGTCTGGAAACCGGCGGCGCTGGAATTACAAGGGTAACGCTGAAATAATTATTTTATCACTATTCTTTTGGTAAGCATATCGCTCCCGTTATTGGCGGAGACGAAATACACTCCTGCTTGCAATGAAGTCAAATCGAGGGTGCCATCGCGGAATTCGTCAAATGATAATACTCTGATTCCTAACATATTATAAACAGAAACCGAATAATTGCGTTCCAAGCCGGTCGAGATATTCACTGTTCCTTTAGAAGGGTTTGGAGAGACCGACAAACTGAATTTCTCGTTAGCAACATAGTTCTCATTCACGTCTTCATGATCGAAATTGATGTAAAAATCATCAACTGCCATATATTTGTAGCTTGTGGTGGTGTTACCCTGACCGCTTGCTTCAAACCTGATTCGCACCTGAACATAATCTTCGCCGATATAGTCGTTGAGCGAGAAGGCATAATCATGCCATTGGTTATGAGAATCCCAGATCCAATCAATCAAATGCCAATTTTTTCTATCTGTTGTAACCTCGATGTAAACTCCTGCATTGAATGGCGACCATAATGAAAAAATATATCTGTTCATCTTAAATCCGAAAGAGACGTCTTCCGTTGTTTCAGGAATAGAAAACCATGGAGTCTCAATTATTTGCAAAACATTGTCATAAGTATATGTCTTCGCCGTCAGGCATTTTCTTTGCTTAAACTGTCCGAAATACCAATTGTCATTATAAAGATGCAAATCGCCTGCCGTTTCATCTTCAAAATCGTAAAAAGCCGGAATATGAAGAGGCTCACAGGAGTAAATCGAGTCGATATTCGATTTCGGGCCCGCCCAGCTATCAAGATGCACAGGTTTTACATAATATTTATGCCATTGCCCGTCGGTCCAAAACAACTCGTCGACGAATGAAGTCTCCGCTGTATAGCCGAGCATTTCATCGTCTTTATACACCAAATAAAACTGGGTATCAGCGGATCCGCTCCAGCTCAGGTATGGCATATCGTCTCTTACAGTCACGCTGAAATCTTGTGGAGGCAGCCATCCACCGGCCAGTTCGGCAGTAGCGGCCACCACGGCTTTCACAAAACCTTGCGCCAGAGCGAAGCAGTTCACGCCAGTGCCGATAGTATCGTTAGGAGTATGATAATAGATATTTTCGGCATGATATTCGATGTCGCCGATGTAAAGTGCAGGATATTCATGGATATTGAAGCACATGTGATCACCGCCATACGAGTCTTTTTTCGTGAAACGATAGGTCGGCATCTCCGGGACGTAGGTATTTGCCACCGTCTGATAAAAATCGAACAACCTTTCGGAGATATATGAATAGCCGGAATACATCGTGACAGGGCCATATTCAGGACCAGGCCAGAAGCCTATCATATCCATATCGAAAACGCCTAGGATATTCATATCTTCGCTAGCGCATTTCTGCACGAAAGGATAGCTTCCGACCATCCAACGTTCCTCACCGTTAAACGGGATATAGAGGATGGTGCGTTTGAACTGATGCTGGCTCAATATTCTAGCGCATTCAAGCACTCCTGCGGTTCCCGAGGCGTTGTCGTCGGCACCCGGACCGTCAGGATGGTCGTAATGCGATGCCACGATGATGTATTCGTCGGGAAACTCGGTGCCTGGCTGGATGGCGATGACATTGCCGGCATCGAGGGTGTCGGTCTCCCCTATGTGACCCGTATGATGATGGATGTAAGTCTCAAGACCGAGGCTTTCGAATCTGTCGATAAGGAAATTCTGCACTGTAACTGCCGCTGGTGAGGCGCAGTCGCGGATAAACTGCTGCATCCAATAGATGTCGTCGTACAAATTAGTCGTATCGACCTGATTAATCATCGCAGCGATGTCAGCATTGGCGCCATATACATCAGGGTACGTTTGGTTACGGTTACCTTTGTGATCAATAAACTGGGCGTTTAAGACATTGAAGCACAATGCCATAGCAATAAAAAGTAAATACTTCTTCATTTTCGTAGGATTTGTTGCTGCAAAAATAAAGAAGTATTTTTAATTACGCAAAGGGTTTTAGGAAAAATCTTTAGGATTTTTACTAATTATATTCCAAACACCTTTTTAATTTCGTCAACCATATCGAGCTTCTCCCAGGCGAAGAATTCCACGTTTTTGTAGTTTTTACCGTTTTCGGTGAAGGTGTCCTTGTCTTTGTAAAGCACCTCGACCTTTTCGGTGTACGGGTCGCGACCGAAGTGTCCGTACGATGCTGTAGCCTCGAAGATAGGGTTCTTCAGTCCGAAGCGCTTCACGATGGCGTATGGACGAAGGTCGAATAATGTGCGAATCTTTTCAGCTATTTCGACATCGCTCATCTTCTTGCCGTTAGCGTCTTTTACATGTGCAGTTCCGTAGGTGTTAACATAGAAACCGACAGGCTGTGCCACGCCGATAGCGTAGGCAATCTGTACGAGAGCCTCGTCGCAAACGCCTGCTGCCACTATGTTTTTCGCGATATGACGTGCTGCGTATGCAGCCGAGCGGTCGACCTTTGATGAGTCTTTACCCGAGAACGCTCCGCCGCCGTGTGCGCCGCGACCGCCGTAGGTATCGACGATGATTTTACGGCCTGTCAAACCTGTGTCGCCATGAGGTCCACCGATGACGAACTTGCCAGTCGGATTGACAAAGAGCTTCATGTCTGATTTGAAGAGGTTTCTAACCTTCTGAGGCAGAAGCTTTTTCACTCTCGGGAGCAATATAGTGCGAACGTCATGTTCTATTTTGTCGATCATGGCAGCGTCGTCGTCCATGAATTCGTCGTGCTGTGTCGAGATGACGATGGTGTCGATACGCTGCGGCTTCCAGTTGGCGCCGTACTCCACCGTGACCTGCGACTTGGCATCAGGACGGAGGTATTTCATGCGCTTGCCTTCGCGGCGAATCTTAGCCAGTTCAAGCAAAAGCATGTGCGAAAGCACTATAGTTAGAGGCATATATTCAGGTGTCTCTTTGCAGGCGTAGCCAAACATCATACCTTGGTCGCCAGCACCCTGGTCTTCGGCGCTCTTGCGCTCCACGCCGCGGTTGATGTCCAGCGACTGTCCGTGAATTGCCGACACCACGCCGCACGACTTGCTGTCGAACTGATATTCCGCCTTGGTATAGCCTATACGCTCGATGACACGACGCGCTGTGCCTTGAATATCAACATATCCGTTTGATTTAACCTCGCCTGCCACGACGGTGAGACCAGTGGTCACCAATGTCTCGCAAGCTACTTTTGATTCAGGATCCTGACGCAACATTTCGTCGAGGACGGCATCTGAAATCTGATCGGCCACTTTATCCGGATGGCCTTCTGAAACTGATTCTGAAGTAAAATAGTATCCCATTATTTTTAGCATTTTTGTCATGTGGTTGCAATCATTACAAATCTCTCCACGTGAATTTGGACTGCAAAGATACAATATTTTTTGATAATCGCATCTATTTTTTGCAAAAAAGTCTTTAGTTGTTAGTCTTTAGACTTTAGTATTAGACTAGCGACTAATAACTAAAGACTAAAGACTTTATTTTGTCAATGCTTGGAAAACCGCTTCAATGCTGGCGTCTTTGCTATGCATCACGTTCATTTTGATGTTTTCAATCGTATCATTTGCGACAACCACACCTTTATTAATAATAACGATACGTGGACACATCGCCTCGACTTCCTGCATGATGTGAGTCGAGAGGAGGACAGTTTTTTCTTTGCCAAGTTCGGTGATAAGTCCACGAATTTCAATGAGTTGGTTCGGATCGAGACCAGATGTCGGCTCGTCGAGAATCAGAACCGAAGGGTTGTGCATCATGGCTTGAGCGAGACCTACACGCTGACGGTAGCCTTTCGACAAAGCTCCGATTTTCTTGCGCATCTCGACGGTGAGACCGGTCTTTTCAATCATCTCGTCGATGCGATTCTTGGCTTCTTTGCCAGTGATATGATGAATACCGGCGACAAATTCGAGATATTCGCGCACATACATGTCAAGGTAAAGCGGATTATGTTCCGGAAGATAACCCACATGTTGGCGCACCTCCATCGGGTTGTCGATGGTGTCGAAACCTTCAACAGAAACGGTGCCTTCGGTCTGCGGAATGAAGCAAGTAATGATCTTCATCAGCGTAGATTTTCCTGCACCGTTCGGGCCTAAAAGTCCCACAATCTGACCTTTTTCGATATCCAGATTCACATCATTCAGCGCCAGCTGCTGATCATAGCGTTTCGTTACGTGGTTTACCTTTATTGACATAAATTTATTTTTTGCAAAAGTACGAAAAAAATTAATTTTTATTAATGTTTTTTGTATTAAAAAATTTTGTACTTTTGCAGTCCGAAATTTTAGTAGGAAAAATAGTGTAAAAACACATAAATAAATTATTAATTAAATTAAATGGATACATTAAGTTACAAAACAGTTAGCGTCAACAAAGAGCATGCCAACAAAAAATGGTATGTCGTCGACGCTGAGGGTCAGGTTCTTGGCCGTATGGCTTCAGAAATCGCCCAGGTTTTAAGAGGAAAGAGGAAGGCATGCTATACTCCCCACAGTGATTGTGGCGATAATGTCATCGTAATCAATGCCGAGAAAGTTATCCTCACCGGCAACAAAATGGACAAGAAGGTTTACGTACACTACACAGGTTATCCTGGTGGTCAGCGCGTTAGAACCGTTAAGGACTTCTTGAACAAGAAGCCTATCTTCGTCATCGAACACGCGGTTAAGGGCATGTTACCTAAGACACGCCTTGGCAGTGCCATCTTCCGTAATCTTTACGTTTATGAAGGACCTAATCATCCGCATGAGGCCCAACAACCACAAGTATTAACAATTAAGAAATAAGTATCATGGAAGTAATCAACGCGTTAGGTAGAAGAAAGACAGCCGTCGCACGTATTTACATGAAAGCTGGCGAAGGCAAAATTACGGTCAACAAACGTGACTACAAGGAGTATTTCCCAACAAGCATCCTGCATTATGTGGTTGAACAGCCATTGATGCTCACAGAGAACTTGGGTAAATATGACATTAAAGTCAACCTCGATGGCGGTGGTATCAACGGTCAGGCAGAAGCTCTCCGTCTCGCTATCAGCCGCGCATTGTGCGAAATCAACGCTGAATATCGTCCTATCCTTAAGGCTAAAGGTTTGATGCGCCGCGACCCACGTATGGTCGAACGTAAGAAGCCAGGTCAGCCAGGTGCACGTAAGAAATTCCAATTCAGCAAACGTTAGTCTATTAAAAGGAAACATCATGACACAAGCAACATTCGAAGAATTATTAGATGCAGGTTGTCACTTCGGTCACCTCAGAAGAAAATGGAACCCGAACATGGCACCGTACATCTTCATGGAACGTAACGGTATCCATATTATTGACTTGTACAAGACACAGGCCAAGATCGATGAAGCAGCAAACGCTCTTCGTCAGTTAGCAAGATCAGGAAAGAAAGTCCTTTTCGTAGCTACAAAGAAACAGGCGAAAGATATCGTCGCTGAAATCGTTTCGAGAGTCAACATGCCATACGTGACAGAACGTTGGCCTGGTGGTATGCTCACCAACTTCACCACAATCCGCAAGGCAGTGCGTAAGATGGTCAGCCTCGACAAACTCATCGCAAGCAGCCAGTACAATAACCTTTCAAAACGTGAACGTCTCCAGATCGAGCGTGAACGCGAGAAACTCCAGAAGAACCTTGGTTCAATCGCCGACCTGAACCGCCTTCCAAGCGCAGTGTTCGTAGTTGACGTCATCAAGGAACATATCGCAGTGGCAGAAGCAAGAAAACTTAACATCCCTACTTACGCCATCGTCGACACCAACTCAAATCCTAACCTCATCGACTTCCCGATCCCGGCAAACGACGACGCTTCGAAGTCAATCGCCCTCATCGTGAACAAGATGGTTGAAGCTATCGAAGAAGGCCTCAACGAACGCAAGAACACCATGAAGGACGCCGACATGGCAGAAGCCGAAGGTGAAGAGGAAATGAACGAAACAGCAGCAGTTGAAGAGGAAGAAAAAGAAGAAGAGCCAAAACGCGCTCGCCGTCCTCGCAAGACAGTTGCAAAGAAAAACTAATCATTAAATAAAGAAAGGTAAGACAATGAATATTACTGCAGCTCAAGTCAATGAACTCAGACAAATGACAGGCGCAGGTATGATGGACTGCAAGAAAGCCCTCGTTGAATGCAACGGCGACAAAGAAGCAGCTATCGACTACCTCCGCAAGAAAGGCCAGAAAATCGCTGAAAAGCGCGCTGACCGTGAAGCCGCTGAAGGCGCTGTCATCTCAGCAACAACAGCCGACCATACATACGGTGCTGTCATCATGCTGAACTGCGAGACAGACTTCGTAGGTTCGAACGCCGACTTCGTCGGAGAAGCCAAGGGATTCCTCCAGGCAGCTATCGACAACAAGATCAAGAACCTCGACGCTCTCAAGGCTTTCGCTATCAACGGCAGAACAGTCGCTGACCTCGTCACCGACCTCACAGCCAAGACAGGCGAGAAAGTCGAACTCAAACACCTCGAAGTTGTTGAGGCTCCTTACGTAGCCAACTACAACCACCAGGGCAACCGCCTCGCAACACTCGTTGGATTCAACAAGTCATTCAACGGTATTGAAGAGACAGCTCACGAAGTGGCAATGCACGCAGCAGCTATGTCACCTATCGCTATCGACGAAAACGACGTCCCACAGGAGACAAAAGACCGTGAGATGGCAGTCGCTATCGAGAAGACAAAACAGGAACAGGCTCAGAAAGCAGTCGATGTCGCTTTGAAGAAAGCAGGTATCAACCCAGCTCACGTTGACAGTGAAGATCACATCAACTCAAATATGGCTAAGGGTTGGATCACAGAGGCTCAGGCACAGCAGGCACGCGAGATCCGCGAGAAAGTCACAGCTGACACCCTTGCTAACCTCAAGGAGCAGATGGTGATGAACATCGCTAACGGCCGCGTCAACAAGTTCTTCAAAGAGAACTGCCTCCTCGACCAGGCTTCATTGCTCGACGGCAGCATGACAGTGCGCCAGTTCATCCAGAAGGCTGACAAGGAAGCTACAGTGGTGGCATTCAAGAGAGTTCAGCTTGGATAAGCTATTGGCAATTAGCCGTTGGCTATTGGCATCAAAAAAACCGTCTCAATTACGAGGCGGTTTTTTTATTGTTGGCTTTTTCTATAATTATTTTTTACTCCAAGTAGTTCCGTCTTTGCCATCCTTAAGAACGATGTCAAGGGCGGCAAGTTTGTCGCGAATCAAATCGCTGGTGGCCCAGTCTTTCTTGGCACGGGCTTCTTTGCGGATGTCGATGATGGTGTCCATCAGGCCATCGACGATGCCGTTGTCGTCTGAGCCGGCTTCATTATTGAGCAAACCAAGGATTTCAAAGACGAAGATGTCAAATAGTTTCTTTAGAAGAGCTAGTTCTGCTGGGTTAATCTTCGAATGACCATCTTTAACCGAATTGATGATTCTCACTGCCTCGAAGAGGTTTGCAATCACGATTGGGCTGTTGAAGTCGTCGTTCATGGCGTCGTAGCAGGCATCCATAATCTTCTGAACGCCAAGGTCTTCAGCGCCTTCGATGGCTGTGAGATGCTCAATGAGACCAGCGGCTTCCATCAAGCGTTTGTAACCTTTTTCTGCAGCTTGAAGCGCCTCGTTCGAGAAGTCGACGGTGCTGCGATACTGAGCCTGAAGGATGAAGAAACGAATCGTCATCGGGCTGTAAGGCTGTGCGAGCATCTCCTCCCCTTTCGCGTTGATATGGCTGCCTTTGAAAAACTCATCGAGAGTGATGAAGTTTCCAAGTGACTTGCCCATCTTTTGTCCGGCGATGGTAATCATGTTGTTATGCATCCAGTAATGCACCGGAGCCTTGCCGTTTGCCGCCATCGACTGCGCGATTTCCGACTCATGGTGCGGGAACTGCAGGTCGAGACCGCCGCCATGGATATCGAACTCCTCGCCCAAGTATTTGCATCCCATAGCGGAGCATTCCATGTGCCATCCCGGGAAGCCGTCGCTCCACGGTGAAGGCCAGCGCATGATATGTTTCGGCTCGGCTTTCTTCCACAAAGCGAAGTCGATAGGGTTATGCTTCTCGCTCTGTCCGGCAAGCTCGCGGGTGTTGTTGATCATCTCCTCGATGTTGCGTCCCGAAAGGATGCCGTAGTGATATTTCTCGTTGTATTTCTTGATGTCGAAATAAACCGAGCCGTTCTCGATATAAGCGAAGCCTGCGTCGAGAATCTTCTGAATCATCGCGATTTGCTCAATGATATGACCTGAGGCGTGCGGCTCGATAGAAGGACGCAAAACGTTGAGCTTGTCCATCGCCTGATGATATCTAACAGTATAATACTGAGCGACTTCCATCGGCTCGAGATCTTCCAGACGAGCCTTCTTTGCGATCTTATCCTCGCCTTCGTCGGCATCGTGCTCGAGGTGACCCACATCGGTGATGTTACGTACGTAGCGGACCTTATATCCGAGATGTTTCAGATAACGGAAAACCAAGTCGAAAGTGATTGCCGGGCGTGCATGGCCGAGGTGAGCGTCGCCATAGACGGTCGGACCACAGACGTACATTCCGACGTGACCTTCGTGAATCGGTTTGAAAGGCTGCTTCATGCGAGCCAAGCTGTTGTAAATATATAAAGCGTCCATAATTGCAAAATTTTTGCAAAGGTACGAAAAAAAATAATAAATTTGAATTTGACAGTACAATTTTCCAACACTTTTTGTAATTTTGCAGCCAAAGAAAAAATTCTAAATTTACATCATATGTATACAAACTTTCAAGAGTATCTGAAGAAGGAATTGGCTCAGATTGAAGCCGATGGCCTCTATAAGAATGAACGTATCATTGAAAGCCCTCAGGGTGCTGAAATCCTTGTAAAAGGCAAGAAATGCTTGAACTTCTGCGCAAACAACTACCTCGGATTGGGTAACAATCCGGAGCTTATCGCCGCAGCAAAGAAAGGCATGGACGAGCGCGGCTTCGGAATGGCATCAGTCCGTTTCATCTGCGGTTGCCAGGACCTCCACAAGAAACTCGAGCAGAAAATCGCTGAGTTCTTCGGCACTGAGGATACTATTTTATATGCCGCTTGCTTCGACGCCAACGGCGGTGTGTTCGAGCCATTGCTCAACGAGCAGGACGCTATCATCAGCGACGCTTTGAACCACGCTTCAATCATCGACGGCGTGCGTCTCTGCAAGGCACAGCGTTTCCGCTATGCTAACGCCGACATGGCTGACCTCGAGAAACAACTCCAGGATGCACAGAAATGCCGCTTCCGCTTGATCGTCACCGACGGCGTGTTCTCGATGGACGGCAACGTCTGCCCTCTCGACAAGATTTACGAACTCGCACAGAAATACAACGCCATGGTGATGGTCGACGAGAGCCACTCAGCCGGCGTGGTCGGCAAGACAGGACGCGGCGTGACAGAACGCTACAACCTCCGTGGCAAGATCGAAATCCTTACCGGCACACTCGGCAAGGCATTCGGCGGCGCTATGGGCGGCTTCACAACTGGTCGTAAAGAAATCATCGACATGCTGCGTCAGCGCTCACGTCCTTACCTCTTCTCCAACTCAATGGCACCAGGCCTCGTGGCAGCAGGTATCCGTATGTTCGAGATGATGGCTGAGACAAACGAGCTTCAGGACAAACTTCACGCCAACACCGACTACTTCATTAAACAGATGCTCGCTAAGGGCTTCGACTGCAAACCATCAGAGTCGGCAATCTGCGCCGTGATGCTTTACGACGCTCCGCTTTCACAGAAATTTGCAGCCAAGATGCAGGAAGAAGGCATCTTCGTAACAGGCTTCTACTACCCTGTCGTTCCTAAAGGTCAGGCCCGTATCCGCGTGCAGATCTCGGCAGCACACGAGAAAGAACATCTCGACAAGTGCATCAACGCATTCGTGAAGATTGGTAAAGAATTAGGCGTTATTAAATAAGAAATTCAATGAAAAAGATATTAATCGTTGGTTCCGGCGGACAGATCGGAACAGAATTGGTGAAGAAGCTCCGTGCTACTTACGGCAACCAGAATGTGGTGGCATCGGATCTTCGCCCTTTGACAGGTGAGATCGTCGAGAACGGTCCTTTTGAGAGAATCGACTCGACACAGATGATGCAGATCGTCGAAGTGGTTAAGAAATATAACATCGACACCATCTACAACCTCGCGGCTATCCTTTCTGCAACAGCAGAGAAGAACCCAATGTTGGGTTGGAACGTCGGTATCGGCTCGTTGGTGAACTGCCTCGAGGTGGCTCGCGTGTTCAACTGCGCAGTGTTCACGCCATCGTCAATCGGTGCTTTCGGCGCATCGACACCACACGACAACACACCACAGGACACCATCCAGCGTCCTAACACAATCTACGGCGTGACCAAGGTGACTGGCGAGCTCTTGAGCGACTACTACTTCACACGTTTCGGCGTTGACACACGTTCAGTGCGTTTCCCTGGCTTGATTTCGAACCTCACATTGCCAGGCGGCGGCACAACCGACTACGCTGTTGAGATTTACTACGCGGCAGTGAAGGGCGAGAAGTTCTACTGCCCAATCAGCAAAGGCACCTACATGGATATGATGTACATGCCTGACGCTCTCGACGCTATGGTCGACATCATGGAGGCAGATCCTAAGAAGCTCGTGCACCGTAACTCATTCAACGTCACAGCAATGAGTTTCGACCCGGAGATCATCTACAACGCCATCAAGAAGTACTATCCGAAGTTCGAGATGGAGTACAAATTCGACCCAATCCGTCAGGCTATCGCCGACAGCTGGCCGAACAAGATGGATGACAGCTGCGCCCGCGCTGAGTGGGGCTGGAACCCGAAGTACGACCTCGACAAGATGACAGTCGATATGATTGAGACGCTGAAGAAGAAGCTTCTGTAGTACCAATTAACATTACGATAAAGGAGAATCTGCAATAGGTTCTCCTTTATTTTTCAAACCTCGAATATGATCGCATTACTTCCATTATTTCTGCTTATTGTTGGCTTCGCTGCGCTGATTTTAGGCGCGAATTGGCTCGTGAATGGAGCTACTTCTATCGGTGTGAAAGCAAAACTTTCGCCGCTGATTATCGGGTTGACGATTGTAGCGTTTGGAACATCGCTGCCGGAGATGATTATCAACGTGTTTTCGTGCATAAAAGGGAGTCCGGGACTGGCAATCGGGAATATAATCGGGAGTAATACCATGAATATTTTGCTCATTTTGGGCGTAAGCTCGATGATTTATCCTATCGATGTGAGCAAGATTTCAATAAGACGAGACATTCCGGCAGGCTTTGTCGCCACTTTTGCGATTACGCTGATGGCTAACGACTACTTCAGAGGGACTTCGGCGACGATAAACTGGATTGAAGGATTGGTGTTGCTGGCGATGGGAGCGGGATATCTTTGGCTGACTTTCAAGAAGAATTCGGAGCACTCAGAGTTTCCGGAGCTCTCAGAGGACTTGGAGAACTCGGAAGCGCCAAAAGATATACCCTGGAACAAGACCATTTTTCAGCTCGTTCTTGGAATTATCGGCCTTTACATAGGAGGCGAGCTCGTTTCAAACAATGCGCAAAAACTGGCTTTGAGCTGGGGAATGAGCGAGAGTACCGTGGGATTGACCGTTGTTGCGACAGCCACTTCCCTACCCGAACTCATCACCTCTATAGTGGCGGCATTAAAAAAGAACTCAGCAATCGCCATAGGTAACGTGCTGGGTTCCAATATCTTAAACATCTTTATGGTACTCGGCGTGAGCTCACTGATAATTCCATTGCCGTTTGACGCACACATGAACCATCAGCTGATGATTTTATTCTGCGCCAACGCCATTATGCTGGCGACGGTTTTCACTGGAAAAGGCCGAAAAATATCGCGTTTCGAGGGATCAATCCTCACCCTTGGCTACGTCGCGTTTATGATTTTCTCAATTTACGAGTAACACATTATCGTTGTTCAAACGAACCTTCAGCCAGTTCTCAATCTGGTTGTGCTGCGCCTCGCCGATTCGGTCACTGGTGATGACAAACACCATGATACGCTCATTTTCCACAAGGGTATCGGCATCGACGGTCGAGCCGCGGGTAATGCTTACATTTTTGATTTGAGGATGCATCGCGATGAGTTCCTGCGCAATCTTAGCCACTGGAATCTGACTTTCCTTATAAGCTTCAAGACTTAAATTCAGCTTAACGATGCTGTCGTTTAACATCTTGATTTTCTTGTCGGTATGCTCATAGAAACTCTTCATCAGCTCAGCTTCAGAAATATTTTCACGCACTATAGTGGCATCTTCGTGGATGACAATCTGATTTCGCATGATTCCATAATTTTCAGCATCATTATAAAGAATTTCCTTTGCTTCGTCAGAAAGCATCTCGCCTGCCACAAAGATATCGATTGTCGAGAGTTTCCTCGAATAATTGGTCTTATAATCGTAGATAAAACTCCTGCCCATATTCTTGTTTTCCTGAACGAGCTGCGCGGCATGAATCTTGAAATTATTCTCCTTCACCACGTTAATAGCTGTCCAGATACTCGGCAAAATAATGACTGTAAGGATAACGGCATACCAGCTCTTCGACAGGCCTTTGCGTTTACCTTCCACCACCCCTGTTTCATCTTTAACGATAGGAAATTTGAAGAATTTCACCGCAAGGAAGGTGGCGAGAGCGATGAAAATGGTGTTGATGAGGAATAGATACAAAGCGCCGAACATGAATGTGATGTTCAGTCGTGAGATGCCATAGCCAATGGTACACAGTGGCGGCATAAGAGCCGTAGCGATGGCGACACCCGAAATCACGGTACCTTTTTCCTTTCGGGAAGTCTCAAGAATACCGGCAAAACCGCCAAACAACGCTATCAGCACATCATAGATGGTGGGGTTGGTACGAGCCAGAAGCTCCGACGGATTCTCCAACGTCAGAGGACTCAGGAAGAAGAACACCGACGATGCCAAGATACTGATACCCACCATGATAGCGAAGTTTTTCAGCGAATCTTTCAACAACTCGCCGTCTTCGGTGCCGAGACCCAGTCCCAAACCCAAAATAGGACCCATGACCGGTGAAATCAACATGGCGCCGATGATGACCGGGATGGAGTTGACGTTCAAACCTACAGACGCAATAACAATGGCGCACGCCAAAATGATGACGTTCGGGCCCCTGAATGCGATGTTGTTTCTGATTGAAGAGTCAGCTGTCTGATAATCAATATGTTCCCTAATATTGATAAGCGCCGCTATCTTTCTGACGTATCTATTCATACTTAGTAGTTATTGGTTATAGAAACTCTATTTTATCCACGTTTGCGACCGTCCGAGCCAGCCGTATCTGTCGAGAGAACCCCTGACAATCAACGTGTTATCTTTTGCATTATACGATATTTTCCCGTAATAAGTCTTATCCTCGTGCGGCTCGTAAAGCGTTCCGCCTACCAGCTGACCATCCTCCAGCTTGAAGTCCTTCACGAGTACCATGCCGATATACTTCTCATCAAAAAGTTCTTTGCCATTTTCATACACATGAGTCGTTTTGCCATAATAAAGTCCGTTGTCGCCTTTGTAGAACAAAATGATGCCAGTGACCTCGCCGGTCTTGTCGTCGACCGACTTCCATTCACCTAAAATCTTATCTATTTGAGCATTGGAAATCAATGCTATAGCAAAAAACAACGCTGTTAAGAATATCTTTTTCATCTTAAAAATTTTTGCAAAAATAATTATTTTTCAAATAACAAATTCTCTATCACCACCGGAAAATTCATTTGCTCCAAGACGTGAATCTTCGCCGCCACGTCGTCGGGAGTGTCGTTTTTCGAGAGTGCCACCTTGGTTTGGAAGATGATATTTCCGCTGTCGTAGTGTTCATTCACATAGTGAATGGTTATTCCCGACTCCTTCTCGTGCGCCGCCACCACCGCTTCGTGGACGTGATGTCCGTAGAATCCTTTTCCGCCGTATTTTGGCAGCAAGGCCGGATGGATGTTGATGATTTTGTTCGGGAAAGCGTCGATGAGATGCTGAGGCACAAGCCACAGAAAGCCTGCCAGCACCACCCAGTCGATCTTCAGCGATTTCAGCTCTTCAGAAAAGGCTTTGTCGTTAAACCTCTGACGGTCAATCATTATCAGCGGAATACCGAGGTTCTTCGCACGCTGGTTGGCATAAGCGTCTTTGCTGTTGCTCACCACGCACGCTATCTCGACTTCCGGATTCGGAGTGAAATACTCAGCTATGCGTTGCAAGTTGGTGCCGCCGCCCGATACAAAAACAGCTAATCTATTCATAATCAATCTACATTATCATGAAGGAACGAGTTCTCCTCACGCAGTCCCGACTCTTTATTCACCGAATAACGTGACATCTCCTCGTCGTCTTTCGCGATATTAACGCCCATTCTGGCATATGCCGGGATGTTTTCAAGATTCTCGATATTTGCCATGTTTTTGAAGTCGGTGTTGAACGACATAAAACGCTGGCGACGAAGCATCTCTTTCTGGTCGAGCTTCTTAGCCGGAACCTGTTTCGTTGCAACCATATTCTTAAATCCTGGCACGTCGACGTCGTCATCGTCGGCGGTGAACGGGTTGTCGAATTTCTTTATCGTTGATGCAGACGACTCGCTCGGCTGTGTCGGTTCAGGTGTAATTCTCTTCACAGTGATGCCACTATCGCCGTCGTTGCTGAAATCTTCCTCCTCTTTCTCTTTGTCTTTCAACGATTTATCCTCTTCTTCATAGAGGACATAACGTTTCACCGGCTGCGATGGCTCCTGCTGCTTCGGTTCCGGCTTAACTTCCGGCTCAATCTTTATGTCCGGCTCATGTTTAGCCTCAGGTTCCTCTTCATGTTTGATGAAAACACGGATCTCTTCCTCAACAGGTTTTTCCTCTTCTTTCTTATCGGCGAAAACGATGTTCACTGGCTGACGTGCCGCTTCTTTCTCAGGGTCTTTAATCTTATTGTCGGCAAATGTATAAACCTTATGAACTTCTTTCTTATCTTCTTCGACATCACCGAAACCTGTGGCGATGATGGTCACGCGGAGGCCGTCTTTCAGCGACAAATCCTCGCCGTTGCCCCAGATGATCTCCGAAACCTTGCCGGTAGCTTCCTGGACATATTCGTTGATTTCCGACACCTCGTCGAGTTTCACCTCTTCTGTTCCTGAAGTGATGTAAACGAGGATATTCTTAGCTCCAGTGATATCCGAGTCGTCGAGCAATGGCGAATGCACCGCCTGCTCCACCGCGAGCATGTGTCGGTTCTCGCCGGTGGCGTAACCCGATCCCATGATGGCCTTACCGCTGTCGCGCATCACGTTGTTGACATCTTCGAAGTCGACGTTGACGTAGCCAGTCACGGTGATGATCTCGGCAATACCTTTTGCAGCGATCTTCAACACGTCGTCGGCCATCTTGAAAGCGTCGGTGAGCTTCATGTTACCGTATTCGTCCCGGAGCTTGTCGTTGCTTATCACGAGGAGTGCGTCTACATTTTTACGCAGTTCGGCGATACCTTCAGCCGCCTGTTGCTGACGGCGTTTGCCTTCGAAGCTGAACGGCAGTGTCACGATGCCGACGGTGAGGATTCCCAGTTCGCGTGCTATCCTTGCCACTACAGGGGCGGCTCCTGTGCCTGTACCGCCACCCATACCGGCTGTGATGAACAGCATCTTGGTGTCACCCTCAAGCGCCTCACGGATCTTGTCTTCCGTCTGCTCAGCAGCCTGACGTCCGGCAGCCGGGACATTGCCCGCGCCAAGAGCGTGGTCGCCGATGTGCAGCTTGTTTTCGACAGGACTCTTCTGCAGAGCCTGGTCATCGGTGTTGCAAAGGATGAAGTCGACACCTGTTATTCCTTCCGAAAACATGTGCGTGACAGCGTTGCTACCGCCACCGCCAACACCCATCACCTTGATAATGTTAGGCTTTTTTTCCGGTTCGTCAAATCTTACTAAGTCCATTGTTTTATTTTTTAATTATCAAGTTTTTCATTATCAATCTCATCATCTTTGAGAAATTTTCCCGCGAAAGTGGTGATGATAGACTGTCCCCAGCGACGGAACAGGCCGCCATTGCTTTCTTTAGGCTCTCTTGGCTCTTCCGATGATGATGTCTCTTCTATATCGCTGATGTCAATCTTTCTGGCATCGTTGTTACCCACTGCCTGACCGTGTTTCAAGGCGTTTTCGTAACGGGCGATACCTTCGATGACGAGACCGACACCGGTTGAATACATCGGCGATGCGAGTTCTTCGGCTGTGTCGTTGGCAAGATATTCGTTCGGGTAGCCGATGCGCACGTCGAGACCTGTCTTGAATGCCGCCAGCTGCTGGATGTGTTTCATCATGGCGCCACCACCCGTGAGGACGATGCCGGCGATGAGCTTATGCTCGCTGTTGACCTTCTGAATCTCGTTGTTCACTATGTCGAAAATCTCGCTCAGACGAGCCTGGATTATCGATGCCAATGTCTTGAAAGATATTTCTTTCGGTTCGCGCCCACGGATGCCAGGAATTGACACCACCTCATCGTCGCGGTTCTCGCCTGCCACTGCCGAGCCGAACTTCACCTTGATCTCTTCAGCGTGTTTCTTGATGATTGAGCAGCCCTGACGGATGTCTTCGGTAATGACGTTGCCGCCGAACGGGATGACCGCTGTGTGGTAGATGATGTTATCGTAGAAGATGGCGATATCTGTTGTGCCGCCGCCGATATCAACGAGTGCCACGCCAGCCTCTTTCTCGTCTTCGCCAAGCACTGCCTCGGCCGATGCGATAGGCTCAAGAATCATGTGTTCCATCTCCAGACCGGCCTGTTTGATGCAGGTCACGATGTTGCGAGCCGCCGCCACCTGTCCGATGATGACATGGAAGTTAGCCTCGAGCTTGCTGCCGAGCATGCCTTTAGGATGACGAATTCCCATCTCGTCGTCGACGATATATTCTTGCGGGATGACGTCGATGATCTCCTCGCCCGGTGTCATGCCGAGTTTGAAGACATCCTGACGCAGTCTCTCGATTTCTTCCTCCGTGATTTCCACATTAGGGTTGTCGCGCATCAACACGCCGCGGTGCTGCACACTACGGATGTGATGACCGGCGATACCGACGTTCACCGTCTTGATATCAACATTCGACTGCTCCGAAGCCATGTCAACAGCCCTGCGGATGGCGTTCACGGTCTCCTCAATATTGAAAACCATGCCGCGTTTCACACCAGTCGATTCCGTTTTTCCATAACCACGGATGATGATTTTTCCATTCTCAACTTTTTCGCCGACGAAACAGGCGATCTTTGTAGTGCCGATGTCGAGGCCTACGATGTACACAGGATTACTCATTATTTTTTAGTTTTATTTTTCGTACAAACAACTTGATTTACAAAATTAAAGCTTATTTTGCTGTAGTTCTTCAAATCAGGAGAACCTTGCATCTGCTCAAAGAAATATTTCATATTCATCAGTTTCTCGTCGACATCCTGATCATCGCCAAGCACCACTTTTAGGTCGACGTTGTTCATCACAAGCTCAAAATCTCTTCCGTCATAATAAAGCTGCTTTACGCAACAATTTGAATATGAATTATTTAAGATACATTTCATCACTTTAAAAACCTTCGGCAAGTCGCTTTTCGCATACTCGCTGTCGTATATGCTCGCCGATTTTCCCTTCAAAGCCTTGAAATTAATGTTGCCGCTGCCGATGAGGAGATGCGGAGTATAGTTAGCCCTCGTCGGGTAGATCCTTCCGTCCTCATCGAGATAAACTGAGCGTCCTTCTTTGTTATAAATCCTCATAATCGGTTGACACTCAACGATATTCACCACCAAAATCTCATCGAGAGTGATATTGGCGTCGGTGTAGATAGCCCACGGAATCGAGGCGATGTATTTTCTGACGCTGTCGAGCGGGATTTTGGTGATGTCATTATTTTTAACCGTATCACAAATCTTTATAATCTGTTGATACTCAGCATCTTTCACAATAAACCCATTCTCAGTTTCACGCATCAGCGTCAGCTCCATGCCTTTCAGAGGATGCTCCACATGCTCCTTACGGGTAAAATACCACAGGCAGGCAATCGCGGCGATTGTCAGCACCCAGACCGATATTTTAAGGAACTTATTCATTTTTCAGCATCTCTTCAATTTGTGGCACAAAGCGGTCGATATCGCCAGCACCCACTGTCATAACTAATTCAGGATCAATATCTTTTATATTTTTCAAAAGCTCTTCTTTAGTAGTCAGCATCTTCTCTTTCGCCGTGATTTTCGTGAGAAGCGCCGCCGATGTCACGCCTTCAATCGGGAGTTCGCGCGCCGGATAGATGTCGAGCAGAATCACCCGGTCGGCAAGCGAGAGGCTCTCGGCGAAACCGTCAATGAAGTCGCGTGTGCGGGTGAACAGATGCGGCTGGAACACCACCGTCAGCTCCTTGTGCGGAAACACGTTACGTGCTGCCAGCAACGCCGCCTTTATCTCCTCAGGATGATGTGCGTAATCGTCGATGTAGACGTGCTTCTCGTCTCTCACACGGATATCGAAACGACGTTGCACGCCTTTGAAGGTGGCGAGGCCTTTTCTTATATCGTCTTCCGAAACGCCAAGATACGAGCATGCGATGATGGCTGCGAGGGCGTTCTGGACGTTGTGGTTGCCGTAGAGGGACATTGTGAAAGAGCTCGGAACGTTGCCGGCAACCACAACGTCGAAGCAGGTTTCGCCGTTAATTATTTTCACGTTTTCAGCGACGACATCAGCGTTTTCAAGTCCGTATGTGACGTGTTTTTTGTTCGTCACGACAGGCAGATCGGCATGATAAATCACCAGTCCGTCGTTGGATGTCTTGTTAACGAACTCGTTGAAGCTCTCCACAAGATGCTGATAATCGCCGTAGATGTCGAGGTGGTCGGCATCTATTGAGGTGACGACGCTCACAAACGGCGACAGTTTCAGGAACGAATGGTCGAACTCGTCGGCTTCCATCACTATGAGGTCGTCTTTTTCCTCGCCTATCACCACGTTGCTGTCGATGTTGCGCGCTATTCCGCCAATAAACGCCGACAGACGTTTGCCCGCTGTCATCAGGATGTGCGTAACGAGAGCCGTGGTCGTGGTCTTGCCGTGCGTCCCGGCGATGGCGACGGCGTCGTGTTGCTCCGAGAGCATGCCAAGCACCTCAGCACGTTTTATTATCTTAACGTTTTTACTCTTTAAATAATTCAGTTCCAATGAGTTAGCAGGTATCGCAGGTGTCAGCACCACAAACTCGATATCCTTTGGAATCATGGTCGGGTCGTCGACATAATGAATGCTAATGCCTTCATTTTCAAGACGATGCGTCAACGGCGACGGGGTACGGTCGTAACCCGCCACTTCATGACCCTTGGCTTTGAAATACCTAGCCAAGGCGCTCATTCCGATGCCACCGATTCCTAAGAAATACACCATATCTTATCTATCTCATTTACAATATCTTCCGCTGCGTTTGGTCTTGCAAATTTAGCAATATTTTCTTGCATTTTGCAAATTTTTTCTTCATCTTTTATCAATTCGAACACCGTCGGCAGAAGTTTCTCCGGCGTCTCGTCGTTTTTCACCATTATTGCGGCATCTTTGTCGACCAGACTCTGAGCGTTTTTCGTCTGATGGTCTTCCGCAGCCGTCGGAAGCGGCACGAAGACAACAGCTTTCTTCACCAACGAAAGCTCCGAAATCGACATGGCACCGGCACGCGATATCACCACGTTGGCACAAGCATAGGCCAGATCCATCCTGTCGATGAAAACCGTAGGCTTCACTTTGTCTTCAAGTCCGAGTTCTTTTATCTCCTTCTGTGCCTGCTCGATATAAAGCTTTCCTGTCTGCCAAATCAATTGATAATCAACATCTTTAAACATCGAAAGCTTAGCAGAGATGCCTTTGTTGATGCCGAGAGCGCCCTGACTGCCGCCAACTAACAGTATTATCGGCTTCTGTGGGTCGAGACCGAAGAACTTAGCGCCTTCATCGTGTTTGCCTTCGATAGATACCACATTGTTTCTCAATGGGTTACCTGTATAAACAATCTTATCTTTAGGGAACCAACGTTCCATATTGTCGTATGCCACGCAGATCTTTGCAGCCTTAGGTGCCACTATCTTGTTGGTCACGCCCGGGAACGAATTCTGTTCTTGTATCACCACAGGAATACCGAGCGACGTCGCCTTACGCATCGTAGGTCCGCTGGCGAAACCGCCCACTCCGACAACCACGTCGGGTTTGAACTTCTTCAGTATGCGTTTAGCTTTGCATAGGCTGCTTATCAGTTTGAACGGGAAACTCAGGTTGTCGAGCGACAGCTCGCGCTTGAAGCCGCTAATCCACAGTCCCTCAATAGGATAGCCTGCCTTAGGCACGCGATCCATCTCCATCCTGCCCTTCGCTCCGACGAATAAAATCTCGGCATCAGGATGACGGCGTTTGAACGCGTCGGCAATGGCTATCGCCGGGAATATATGTCCGCCTGTGCCGCCACCGCTAACTATCAGCCTCGGCGACTTCGATTTCTGAGTCTCTTTCATCGTTTTTAACTTTATCGATTTCTTTTGTCACACTAATGATTATCCCTATTGAAAGTCCTGTAAACAGCAGCGAGGTGCCGCCCATGCTCACGAAAGGCAGCGGCTGTCCTGTCACAGGGAACAAGCCCACGGCTACGCCCATGTTCACCATAGCCTGCATCACGAGGCTGAAGGCGAGACCCATGGCGAGCAGCCCTCCAAACGAGTTTGGCGCCCGCAGCATGATGCGCGTGGCCCGATACAGCAAAATCAGGTACAATGCCAGCACGAACACGCCTCCCACCAGTCCGTATTCCTCCAAAACGATAGCATAAATAAAGTCGGAATATGGGTGAGGAAGCACGTTTCTTTGAGTGCTCTTGCCTGGCGATTTTCCAATGATTCCGCCACCTGCGATGGCTATCTTCGACTGCATCACCTGGAAGTTGGCGGTGTCGTCGGCCTCCTCCTCGCTGCTGCCCACGAAACGCTCGATACGTTTCATCCAGGTGGCGCTTCTGTTATCTTTCGAGAAAGCAAACGAAATCAGCATGAAAATAGCCCCGGCCGCCACGATGATGCCGATAAATCCGAAGATATATTTCATCTTCACCTTACTCAAAAACATCATCACTATGCATGTCGCGAAAAGCATTGCCGCAGTGGAGAAGTTCTCCGGGAAGATGAGTCCTACAATCACCAAAATCGGCAGCATCACTCTGATTCCCAACTCTTTAAAGTTGTCGAGACTGTCGCGGCGCAATGTCAAGACTCTTGCCAGAAAGCCTATCAAAGCTATCTTCGCCAAGTCGCTGGTCTGGAATGTCACGCCGGCGATGCCGATGACACGCTGGGCATGGTTGAGGTTTTTGCCGAAAAACAGTGTATATACAAGCAAAGGTATCGATATCCAGAAAAGCAGCAGAAGCAAACGTGAATAACGTTTGTAGTTGAGTCGCGACGCGCCGAACATGCAGCCCAAGCCGAGCATCAGCATCAGGGCGTGACGCAGCAGCACGAAGGCGTTGTTGCCGTTGTAGCTTCTGTTGGCCACCGACTCCGAAGCGCTGTAAACAGTGAGCAACGACATGAACGTCAGGATCGCCACCACGACCCAAACGACCTTGTCGCCCTGAAACAGGTTCTTCGTCTTTTCTAAGATATTCTCTTTGCTAATCATAATTATTCTTTTGCCATTTTGACAAATGTCTTCTCCATTTTCTTGATGTCGACGCCTTGAATTTCGCAGCCTGGCGAGAAAAGAATGCTGCAGCCGGAAACAGCCTTGCACTCAGCGATCTTCACCGCTTCCTCGATATTCTCGGCCTCTATCACACGGTTACGGACGAGGCAGCCTAAAGCCGAATGCATAGGCTCCACGTTGTCACCGACGCAAATTATAGCTTTAACATGTTGACGCACAACAGGAATCATCTCTTCGTAATCCTCGTTTCCCGCCAAAGCTATCCAAATGGTAGGCTCGTTGACATTCTCTATCGAGAACCATGTCGCCGACAAACTCTTTGCCGCACTGTCGTTAATGTATTTCACGCCGTTACGAACCGCCACAAGCTCGTTTCTGTGTTTGATATGCTCACAATCAACAAAACTGTTCTTCAAATTAGCGTTTCGAGCGTTGCAGATGCTCTGGTTGATAGTGAATGCCGTCGTGAAAATCTCTTTTCTTCTGCCCTGTTTGGCCAACTGTTCTAAAGTCATAATATTTATTTATCTAATCTTCAAAGTTAATATTGCAAATGCCACTAAAATTATCGTCACGATCCAGAATCTGATGGTGATTTTCACCTCATGATAAAGGTTTTTCGGGCCTTTAAAAATCACTGTCGAACCTGGGTCATTTGTCAGCACATTTCCCATCGAAGTTCTGAAATGATCATGAATCGGGGTACGTTTCCACACTCTCTGATGCACACCTCTTTTCTTTCCAATCTTGAAATATGCCTTCTGTATGATGACCGACAAACTTTCGATGAGGAAGATGCCGCACATAATCGGAAGCAGCAACTCTTTGTGGATGATGATAGCCGAAACAGCGATGATGCCGCCTATCGTCAAGCTGCCGGTGTCGCCCATGAACACCTGTGCCGGGAAGGAGTTGAACCACAGAAAGCCTATCAAAGCTCCCACGAACGATGCCAAAAACACCGCGACTTCCTCACTTCCAGGGATATACATGATATCCAGGTATCCCGACAGCACCGCATTACTCGATAGGTAAGCCAGGATGCCGATGCCTAGACCAATTATCGCGGAGTTACCTGCCGCCATGCCGTCCATTCCGTCGTTGAGGTTAGAGCCATTGCTGACAGCCGCCACCACAAACACTGTCAAAAGAACGAAGAACACCCAGCCTGCCCAGTATTTGTAAGGCTCGCCCATGAAGTTGAAGATGTCGGCGTAGTTCAAGTTATGATTCTTGAAAAACGGGATTGTCGTTCTTGTCGACTTCACGTCAGGACTCTTGACAACAATCTCTTTGTTATCTTCAATTTTCGTCTGAACTGTCTCATTCATAACCACTTGCGGGCTAAAACGCAGTGTCAAGCCAACAATCAGGCCAAGTATCACCTGTCCGATGATTTTATACCAGCCTTTCAAGCCGTCTTTTCTCTTTTTGAATGTCTTGATATAGTCGTCGGCGAAGCCTATTCCGCCAAGGATTATTGTCGTCACGAGCATCAATATCATATAGATATTCAACACCTTACCGAACAAAAGGCAAGGCACGAGCATCGAAGCGATGATGATGATACCGCCCATAGTCGGGACGCCTTTCTTGTTGATGTTGAACGGGTCTATCTTAGCATCACGCTGCACTTCAGAGATTTTACGTCTCTTCATTAAATCGATGAAGAAATTTCCGAACCACACCGATATCACCAACGAGAAGATTATCGCGATGATGGCGCGCACGGTGACGTAGTCGAGTACTCCTGCGCCCGGCAGACCGTATTTCACGCTAAGGTATTTCCAAAAATAGTACAACATATCGACCTCCTATTTCTCGTTAAATGCTTTTTCAAGTTCTTCTCTGTCATCGAAATGAAGCTTCACACCCTTCACATCCTGATAATTCTCGTGACCTTTGCCCGCCACAAGGATAATGTCGCCTTTCTTCGCAAGCGCCACCGCCGTCCTTATCGCCTCACGACGATCGGTGATGCACAGCACCTTATTATAACACTCGCCCGGAACGCCTGCTTTCATCTGAGCGATGATGTCTTCAGGCTCCTCGAAACGCGGGTTATCGCTGGTGATGATGAGTCTGTCGGACAGCTTCACCGCCGCTGCCGCCATCTTAGGACGTTTATCGGCGTCGCGGTTGCCTCCGGCGCCTGCCACGGTTATCAGCGTCTCGTTATGCGTCCTGATTTCATTGATGGTCGAAAGCACGTTCTCCAGAGCGTCCGGAGTATGCGCATAGTCGACTATTCCCACGATGCCGTCTTTCGAGCTTACCATCTGGAATCGTCCCGACGCGCTGTGAAGCTTGCTCACCTCCTGCAGCACCTCTTCCTCAGGCATGCCGAGCAATGAAGCCGCGCCGTAGATAGCCAGCAGGTTCGAGGCGTTGAAACGTCCCACGAGGTATGTCGACAACGCTTTCCCATTGATTTTCAACTCCATGCCATCAAAATAGCTCTCCATCACAAGGCCTTTGAAATCGGCGTCGTGCTTCAACGAATATGTCTTTTTCGTGGATTTGGTGTTCTGCAACATCACCATGCCGTTCTTGTCGTCGAGGTTCGTCAAGGCGAACGCCGTAGCAGGCAGGTTGTCGAAGAATTTCTTCTTCGCGTCGCGGTAGTTGGCCAAAGTCTTATGATAATCAAGGTGATCCTGTGTCAGATTCGTGAAGATTCCACCGTCGAAATGCAATCCAGCGATTCTCTCCTGGTCGATGCTGTGCGAGCTCACCTCCATGAAGGCGTATTCGCAGCCCGCCTCTACCATCTGAGCCAGCAACTCGTTGAGTTCCAGCTGGTCGCCAGTGGTATGCGTCGAAGGCACCACCTTCTTTCCGATGATGTTTTCTATCGTCGAGAGTAGGCCGCACATATAACCCGCATCGGTAAAGAGACGATACAACAAGGTGGCGATGGTGGTCTTGCCGTTGGTGCCGGTCACACCCACCAGATGCAGCTTCTCCGAAGGTCTTCCGTAGTATTCCGACGCCGCCAGTCCCAACGCCTTAGCGCTGTTTTCGACCACAAAATACTCCACGCCATCGCCCTTCTCAGCAGGCATCTTCTCGCACACTATCTTCTTCGCGCCGTTCTCAATGGCTTTCGCGATATAGTCATGACCGTCGACCTGAGTGCCGCTGATAGCGAAAAACACGCTGCCGTCCTTGCATTTCCTCGAATCGAACTGTAAATCCTTCGCGCCTTTCAAAATCTCACTTATATTCATCTTATTTCAATTTCAAAACAATAACTTTTCCCTTTTCAAGCTCCGTGCCGGCCTTCACGCTCTGGCTTTCAACCAGACCTCTACCGCTGAATCCCACCTTCCATCCCATCGACTCGAGGAGATACACGGCATCCATCACGTTCATGCCTGTCAAATCAGGCACCACGTCTTTGTCGAGGTCAACACTCTTTATCGTCACGCCACCGTTCACCGAAGGACTTACCTTCACCCACTCCGAACTGAGCTCGCCGTCGACCATCCTAACGCCTGCCATGGTGCAGTAGTCGTTAACGTCTTCGTAATACGCCATTGATGCCTTTGTGTATTTGTCGGCGTTCGCCGGATAGCTGCTTGTCTCGTCTTGAATGCCAAGCTCCGTGGCATACACTTTCTCAGCGATCTCCTTGAAAACAGGTGCCGACACCGAAGCGCCGTAGTATTTTCCGCCCATAGGGTTGCTGATGACCACTATGCAGGTGTATTTCGGGTCGTCGGCAGGGAAATATCCCACAAACGAAGCGGTGTAGTTTTTTTTGTTATAGCTGCCGTTGCTGGCAATCTGTGCTGTTCCTGTCTTGCCCGCCACCGTGAAGGCGCACTTGCTCAACAGCTTCGCCGTTCCGTTCTCCACAACGCCCTTCAGCAGGCTTTGCAACGTCTTGATGGTCCTCGAGGACGCTATCTGCTCATTGATGACGATGGTATCGAACCTCTGAACCACCTCGTTGCCGCGACGGATCTCCTTCACAAACTGTGGCTTCACCATCTTGCCGTTGTTGGCGATGGCGTTGTAGTATGTCAACAGCGTTATCGGGGTCACCGTAAGCTCGTAACCTATCGACATCCAAGGTAATGACACCTTAGACCATAGCTTACTGCTTGTGCTTTTAATGTATGGCTTGCCCTCGCCCTTGATATCAAGATTCAACGGCTCATTGATTTTTGTCTTGTAAATCAAGTCGATAAACTTCTGCGGGTTATCTTCAAACGCCTCCGTGGTGAGGTATCCGAAGGCTATGTTCGACGACTCCCAGAACGCCTGTTTCACCGTCGGGGTGCCTTCGCCAACCACATGCGAATCGGTCATGATGCGGTTGTGGAACTTCATCTTGCCAGTAGTGCCGAGGTTAAGCTTCCTGTCAATGCTGAATCGCGGGTCGTTTTCAAGCAATGCCGTCATGGTGATAGCCTTGAATGTCGAGCCAGGTTCCACGTTTTCAGCAATGGCGAAGTTATACGACTCCTCGTATTTTTTCTTCTTCTGATTGTATTTCAACGATGCCATCACCTCCACAAATCCCGACTTCACATCCATCATGATGACACAGCCCTGCATAGCCTCGTTCTCCGTCAGGCAGCGGCGCAATGCCTCTTCAGCCACATCCTGAATCTTCGCGTCGATGGAGGTGTATATGTCTTTTCCGTTTCTCGGCGTAACGTTGGTCGATGCCGGCACATCGATAAACCTGCCTCCGTTGACACGACGGCGCATCTGCAGACCGTCGCGGCCATTCAGACAGGTGTCGTAGGCGCCCTCAAGACCCACTTTCACTGGTCTCAAAGTGTCGTTGTAATTCACATAGCCTATCACACGCATCGCGATGTCGCCGTACGGGCGCTCTCTAACTAATTGTTTCTCAGCGATTAAGCCATTCCCCAATCTCTCTTTGAAAATCGGGAACGTCTTGATGCGCTCGTATTCATCCATCTTCAGCTTCTTCGCGACCTTAACATAACGTTTGTTTTCTTTTCTAGCCTTCGTGAACTTATTGACAAACTGCGACTTAGTATTCGTCTTCAGCATCTTCGCGAGGCTGTCCGACAATGCTCCGATCTCGTTTTTAAACCTGTCTTCAGGCACAGCCACAGGGTCGAAATAGATATCAAAAACAGGAATAGTAGTGGCGAGCAAGGTGCCGTTTTTCGAGAAGATATTGCCTCTCACGGCAGGCACCGTCACCACTCGGATGTCGGCCTTACGTGCGCTCTCGAGCAGCTCTTCCCTGTCAACAGTTTGAATAACAACGATTTTAGCGACAATAGCCACACCTACCACGAGCATCAGCACGTAGATCAGCAGCACACGCCAAACGTCACTAAAATTCATCTTACTCATAGCCTATTTCACCTTATTATTAATAGTAATCTTTTTCAATGGCTCCACCGACTCTTTTATCCCCTTGTTTCTCAATATCTTAGCCAATTCCGACTGCTTCGTCATCCTCGTTATCTCCGATTTGTTATAAACATACTCCACATGACGGTCTTCCAAAAGTTTCGTCTTTGTCAACACCTCACGGTTAATATCTTCAGCAATGTAAGTGTTTGTAATATAAAGCATTAGCAAAAACACAACATACAACACAAACGGCAACTGCTTTATCACCGTTTTTTTCGAGAAGACATCACCTCCCAAATACTCATTGAAAAACGAACCTTTTTTCTCTTTCATCACCCTATACACTTTTTAAACTTTAAACTCCAAACTTTTACACTACTCTCAACTCTACACTCTCAACTCTACACTTTTTCTGCTATTCTCAATTTAGCGCTTCGTGCCCTACTATTCCTCGCCACCTCATCATCACTTGGCACTATCGGCTTATGTGTTATTAATTTATAAGGTGTGTTGCGGTTTCCGAAGAAATCCTGCTCCACTTCGCCGTCGGCCTTGCCGCTGCGCATGAAATTCTTCACCAGACGATCTTCCAACGAATGATACGACATCACCACCAGCCTTCCGCCAGGTTTCAGCACGTCGGCACACTGCGAGAGGAACGTCTCCAGCACCTCCATCTCTTTATTAACCTCAATCCTCAACGCTTGAAAAACCTGCGCCAACACCTTGTTTTCCGAGCCTTTCGGCAAATGTGCCGCGACAGCGTTTTTCAAATCGGTAGTCGTCTCAATAGGCTGCACGTCGCGAGCCATTTCAATATCTCTAGCTATCGCCATGGCGTTTTTCAACTCGCCGTAACGCGAGAAAACACTGGCCAAAGCCTCAACTTCGTAAGTATTCACAATATTAGCCGCGTCAACCGGGTCGTTTTGGTTCATGCGCATGTCGAGGCGACCTTCAAAACGTGTCGAGAAACCCTTCTCCGGCGTGTCGAACTGATACGACGACACTCCCAAGTCAGCCAAAATCCCGTCAACTTTAGAGTTTGCATAAAGCTGCACGAAATTCTTCATGTATCTGAAGTTCTGCGGGATGAAGGTGAATCGTTCATCCGCGAAAGCGTTCTTGGCGGCATCGGCATCCTGGTCGAAAGCATACAAGTGACCGCCCTTGAGTTTCTCAAGGATAGCTCTCGAATGACCGCCACCACCAAAAGTGACATCCACATAGATGCCTTCCGGATTGATGTTCAGGCCATCGATACACTCGTTCAACAACACAGGATTATGATACATATCAAAACTTTTTATTCAAAATCAAAATTTCCAAGGCGATCCTCAAGCAAATCGGCAAACTCCTCGTCGGTCATCTGCGCATTGCTCTGTTCCATCTGTTCCTTGCCCCAGATCTGCATCTTGTCGGGCAACGAAGTAATCACCACTTCCTTCACCAGACCGCATTTCTCAACGAGGTCTTTCGGTATCTGCAGACGACCGCTGCCGTCCATCTCAACCAGTCGCGCACCGGCGTTAATGCGGCGCGTCATCATCTGATTTTCCTTCTTGAAAGGGTTCAGCTTACCCAATTTCTCCTGTAATTTACGCCAATCGTCCCTTCCGTACACGTCGAGGCACGTCTCAAACAAACCCGGACGAAGCACGAATCCGGAGGCCAGCGCATCACCCAGCTGTTCCTTGAAACTGCTAGGAAGCAGAAGCCTTCCCTTAGCGTCTAGCTTACAATAATATTCACCTATCGGATAATCCATTTGTATACAAATTTTTCAGGTTTCAAAATTATACATTTTTTCCCACTTATTCCCACTTTTTAACAAAATTTTATAAAAAATTTATCAACAGAGTTATCAACATTCAAAAAAGTTATCAACAACACCGAAAAAAAATGTATTTTTGCAAAAAATTTCGTCATGATTATCAAATCAGCATCATTTCTGCAAAGCAACACCAACATCAACAAGTTGCCGAAAGCCGACAAGCCGGAATACGCCTTCATCGGGCGCTCTAACGTGGGCAAATCGTCGCTCATCAACATGCTGACAGGAAACGGGAAACTGGCGAAAGTGTCAGCCACACCTGGCAAGACAATCACCATTAACCATTTCATCATCAACGACGAATGGTATCTTGTCGACCTCCCGGGATATGGCTTCGCCAAACGCTCGCAGAAAGAGCGCGACAAATGGAAAGAGATGCTCGACGACTATATCTTGCACCGCGAGAACCTTGTGACGACATTTGTTCTCGTCGACAGCCGCCTCGAGCCTCAAAAAATCGATTTGGATTTCATTTCAAATCTTGGAGAGAATCAGGTTCCTTTTGTGATAATCTTTACTAAAGCCGACAAGCTCGGCAGCACTAAACTGGCCGAAAACATTGAGGCTTACAAAAAACGCCTTCTCGAAGAATGGGAAGAACTCCCACAAATGATTGTCACCTCATCCGAAAAACGAATCGGACGCGACAAGGTTCTCGATTTAATTGAAAAATTTAATAAAATTTGATTAATTCTGTGATTCGAATTTTTTAACCAGTTCCTCCGGCGTCAATCCTAAATTTTCAACGGAAGCGCGACAGTCTTCAGCAAATTCGCCTTCGGGATACTGCTCGAGATACTGCTCGTAAAGTTTCTTCGCCATGTCGAGGTTGTTGTAGCGCGTTTCGAAAATGAACGCCTTCACGAACAAAGCCGCTTGAGTGCGAGGAAAATCAGGATATTCGGTTAACAATCTGTCAATTATTGAGATGGTGCGCTGTGGCTCGTTGATGTTCATCGAAACGTCAACCGCCTTGAACAGATATTCAGGTGCCATGGCATCATCCGGGTTGGCATCGGCAAAATCGCAATACGCTGATACTAAATCACTTGCGACTTCTGGAACAATGGCATTTTCGGTTGTAAACAACTGTTTTTCTAATTTTTCAATTTTCTTCGCTGGATCATTGCTGTTGCAACCTGCGAAAAACAATGCTATAAATAAAACAAATGATATTTTTTTCATGATGTTTAATTTTACATCCTATACGGACAAGGCATGCCTTGTCCCTACGGGCACATTACCGGCGGTGTTTTTTATTCGGGAAAATCATTTTGTAATCCACATCGACGTTACCTTCGGAAATGTTGCGTAACTTATTCTTCAACAACATCTTACGCATCGAGCTGATTCTGTCGACATAGCATTTGCCTTCCAAATGGTCGTATTCATGCTGGATGACACGTGCCACTATGCCGTCGAACTCGTCTTCATGCTCTTCGAAATTCTCGTCGAGATAGTTTATCAACACCTTGCTCGGGCGCTCCACATCCTCGCCCATGTCGGGCAGACTCAAACAGCCTTCCCTGAACGTCCACGGCTCACCCGAAAGCTCAATTATTTCAGGGTTTATGAACACTTTCTTCACGCCGGCGCCCTCCGGATATTTATCTTTAAACGGGTCGCTGTCCATCACAAAAAGACGAATCGATTTGTTGATCTGAGGCGCCGCCAGGCCCACGCCTTCTGTATAATACATAGTCTCGAACATATCAGCGATAAGTTGCTGAATCTCAAGACTGTTTCCTTCAATATCTTCGGCCACGTGCTTCAACACCGGATGACCGTAAGCCACAACTGGTAATACCATTTTATATTTTATTTTAATGATGCCATGTACGATTGCAAAATTATCGTCGCGCTGATGGTGTCAACGAGTTCCTTGTTCTGCCTTGCTTTTTTGCCCAAACCGGCGTCGAGCATGGTCTGATGCGCCATCACGGAGGTAAAGCGCTCGTCGAAACGCTTGACCACCATATCGGGCAAGGCTTTTTTCAGCTGTTTCAGGAAAGACTCGATATACTGTGCCGACTCCGACGGGTTGTTGTGCATATCCTTCGGCTCGCCCACCACTATCTCGTCGACCTGCTCCTTCTTCACATAATCCTGAATAAAGGCAACCAAATCGCAGGCTCGCACCGTCGTCAAGCCATTGGCGATGATGCGCAAAGGGTCGGTCACGGCGATGCCGCAACGCTTTCTGCCATAATCGATTGCCATTATTCTGCCCATCCCTGAAAAATTTTTTGCAAAAATAATGATTTTTTTGCTGGTGTATTAAAAAATTTTGTACTTTTGCACCCGCAAATCCAGATGGTAGATGTAGCTCAGCTGGTTAGAGTACCGGATTGTGGTTCCGTGGGTCGTGGGTTCGAATCCCACCTTCTACCCTCAAACTTGAACATCTCTTAACGCTTCGTTGAGAGATGTTTTTTTATCCGTCGACTCGTTTCTCTTCTTGATAATCAACGCACAAGCCACCTGGAAGTCGCCTGCGGGGAAGTGCTTTGTATACGATCCTGGCACCACCACCGAACGCGTCGGCACAACGCCTTTGTATTCCTTAATCTCTGGTCCGGTCACATCCAAAATCTTCGTCGACTGCGTGATGACGGTATTCGCGCCAAGCACCGCCTCTTCTTCAATTCTCACTCCTTCCACCACTATGCATCGCGACCCGATAAAACAGTTGTCCTCAATGATAACAGGAGCAGCCTGCACAGGTTCTAACACACCGCCAATGCCGACGCCCCCGCTGAGATGCACGTTTTTGCCTATCTGCGCGCACGAACCCACCGTCGCCCAGGTGTCGACCATCGTGCCACTGTCGACGTATGCACCTATATTTATATATGACGGCATCAATACAGCACCACGGTTGATGAAAGCACCGTAACGCACCGTCGCCGGAGGCACCACGCGCACTCCAGCCTGCTCGAAACCGCCCTTCAAAGGAATCTTGTCGTAATACTCAAAGATGCCGCTCTTCGACACCTCCATATCGTTGATCGGGAAAAACATGATGACGGCTTTCTTCAGCCACTCGTTCACAACCCATTGGCCTTCAAGCTTTTCAGCGATACGAATCTCGCCTTTATCAAGAAGGTTCACAACCTCACGGATAGCGTCACGAGTCTCGTTTTTAGTCAGCAACGAGCGGTCGTCCCATGCTTTTTCGATGATGCTCTTCAAATTATTCATTATCACAATTTTTTGCAAAGATAATCTTTTTTTTCGTCATTTCGACCGAAGTAGAGAAATCTCATCCAAAAAAATTACTATATTTGCAAAAATAAATTTGTATGAAAAACAACGAGTTTCTTTCACCCGGTCAGATAGCCTGGCGTCGTTATAAAAGCAACACCGCCGGCATGATCTCGTTGATTTTCATTATCTTATGCGCTCTAATGGCGGTTTTCGCATATTTCATCATTCCCGACAACACCCCTGACGCCAACACCCAAATTCTTGAGATTTCAACCCAAAAACCAGGTTTCGAAGTCGACATTCTGCTCGTCAGCAAACCTACGAAGGTCGAGAAAGCGGGATTTTTCAAAAAGCTGTGGAGCGGACAGCCCTCGCCCTATCGCCAGATTCCTTTCGACTCATTGAAAATCGAAGAGAAAACGACAACAGTCTACATCTTCAACCCCGAGCATAGCGGCACAGTTCAAGAAGAAGTTGTCGACAACGCTCTTTTGCCTGAAAACCCTATCGTTCACCGCAAATACTATCTCGGCACTGACCAGTTTGGGCGCGACTTTCTGAGCCGCCTCGTCCTTGGCACCCGCATAAGCTTCTCGGTAGGTTTCATCGCCGTGTTCCTCTCTGTCGTCATCGGCCTTTTCATCGGAGGCCTCGGCGGCTTCTTCCGCGGCCGTGTCGACGATGTCACGATGTGGCTCATCAACGTGGTGTGGTCATTGCCAACATTGTTGATAGTCATAGCGATAACATTCGCTTTGGGCAAAGGCGTGGTACAAGTGTTCATCGCCGTCGGCCTCACCATGTGGGTGGAGGTGGCGCGTGTCACCAGAGGCCAAATTTTATCGATAAGAGAAACAACTTTCGTCGAAGCGGGACGCGCTTTGGGTTTCAAAAACGCGAGAATCATAATCCGTCATATCATCCCCAACATCCTCAACCCTATCATCGTCATCTCAGCGGCCAACTTCGCCACGGCGATACTTCTTGAGGCTGGATTGAGCTTTTTGGGAATCGGCGTGCAGCCTCCAATGCCGTCGTGGGGCTCGATGATCAAGGAAAACTACGCCTACATCATTCTTGACGACGCCTTCCTCGCCATACTACCAGGCATCGCCATCATGCTGCTGGTGCTGGCTTTCATGCTCATGGGCAACGCTCTCCGCGAGGCTCTCAACGTTAAAAAATAATATTTTTCATTATTAATATAAGGTATCAAAATTTTTTGTAATTTTGCACCCTCAAAAAAATCTGCGGATGTGGCGTAATTGGTAGCCGCGCCAGACTTAGGATCTGGTTCCGTAAGGAGTATGGGTTCGAGTCCCTTCATCCGCACGAAGAAATTAAATAATTTATTGATAATGAAGACTATACAGACAGCAAAAGGCGACCTTCTCGCCACAATCCAAATCGACATCGACAAAGCTGACTACGCAGAAGATGTTAAAAAAGAATTGAAAAACTATCAGCACAAAGCAGTGCTTCCTGGCTTCCGCCAGGGTAAAGTTCCGTTCGGAATGATTGAAAAGATGTACGGCGCGACAGTCACTTTCGACAAATTGAACAAGAAGGTTTCCGAAGCTCTCAACAACCATATCCTCGAGAACAAACTCGACATCATGGGCTACCCGCTCAGCGATCCTGACAAACAGCAGCCTACCGATCCTGAGACTCTGGAGACAATGAGCTTCTTCTTCGAAGTCGGTCTGAAACCTGAAATCAAAGTCGAACTTGGCAAAATCGCTATGAACGACTACAACATCAAGGCTTCTGACAAAGAAATCGACGAGACTATCAAGCGCATCCAGGAAGGCAACAAGAAAGACGACAAACCTGCCGAGCTCAACGAAGAACTCTTCAAGATGATCTTTCCAGGCAAGGATATCAAAGACGAAAAAGAATTCCGCAAGGAAGTCGCAACCGAGATGGAACGCCAGTATGTGGTTGAGGCTGAACGTATGTTCTTCAACAACGCTATCGACAAACTCGTGAATGAGATCAAGTTCGACATGCCTGACGCATTCCTGAAACGCTGGATCGTCGCCAACAGCGAAGGCAAAATCAATGAGGAAGATGTCGCAAAGAACTACGACAACACATATTCAAAGACCTTCAGATGGCAGCTCATCGAGGAAAGCATCGTCAAAGCTAACCCGGAACTCGTTCTTAAAGAAGAAGAGATTCGCGAATTCGTGACAAAGATGTACTTCGGCAACCTCGATACAGCAAACATGGACGAGGATATGAAGAAACGTCTCGACGGCATCGTCGACTCAATATTGAAAGACGAGAACCAGCGTCAGAACATCCAGAACCAGGTCGCTGACAACAAACTCACCGCTTTCCTGAAGAAGGCAATGAAGGTGAAGGTCGTCGACACCGACTACGAAGGTTTTGTAAAGGCAGTGCTTCCAAAAGAAGAGAAACCAGCTGCAAAGAAGACCACTAAGAAAGCAGCCGAGAAGAAAGAAGAGGAACCTGCCGAGAAAGAAGTGAAGGCAGAAAAAGCTCAGGCAAAGAAGACAGCGGCAAAGAAAACCACCAAGAAGGCTGAATAATGAATAACAACAACGAATTCTATAAATACGCCACCAAGCACCGCGGTATCAACGGTTTAGGTCTCGAGAAATACGCCAACACCATAGTTGACTACATCTCCCCGACCATCATCGAGGAACGTCAGCTCAACGTGGCACAGATGGACGTGTTCTCACGCCTCATGATGGACCGCATCATCTTCTTGGGCGACCAGATCGACGACTATGTCGCCAACATCATCCAGGCACAGCTGCTCTTCCTCGAGTCAGCCGACCCGAAACGCGACATCCAGATTTATTTGAACTCTCCTGGCGGCTCGGTGTACGCAGGTCTTGGCATCTACGACACCATGCAGTTCATCCAGCCCGACGTGGCGACAATCTGCACAGGCATGGCGGCCTCGATGGCGGCAGTGTTGCTCTGCGCCGGTGCTGACGGCAAACGCTCAGCTCTCAAGCACTCACGCATCATGATTCACCAGCCAATGGGCGGTATGCAGGGACAGGCTTCCGACATCGAGATCACAGCACGTGAGATTCAGAAGGTTAAGAAAGAATTGTACGAAATCATCGCCCAGCACACCAAACAGCCTTACGACAAGGTGTGGGCCGACTCCGACCGCGACTACTGGATGACAGCGGAAGAAGCCAAAGCCTACGGCATGGTTGATGAGGTTTTGATTAAGAATAAATAATGTCGAAAAAACAAGAGAATTTCTGTTCATTCTGCGGACGTCCTGAATCAGAGGTCAACCTGTTGATTTCAGGTATGAGCGGTTTCATCTGCGACGAATGCGTAGGTCGCGCCCACCAGATGCTTAACGAGGAGATGGCGCACCGCAGTTGTGCCATGGTTCCCGATTTCAAGCTTCTGAAGCCATTGGAAATCAAGAATTTCCTCGACCAGTACGTCATCGGACAAGACGCGGCGAAACGTGTGCTTTCGGTCGCCGTTTACAACCACTACAAACGTCTGAACCAGAAAGAAACCGCCGACGAGGTCGAGATCGAGAAGTCGAACATCGTGCTCGTGGGTGAGACAGGAACAGGTAAGACCTTGTTAGCCAAGACGATAGCGCGAATGCTGCACGTCCCGTTCGCCATCGCCGACGCCACCGTGCTGACCGAAGCCGGATACGTTGGCGAAGACGTCGAAAACATACTGGTGAAGCTGTTGCAGGCTGCCGACTACGACGTGGCGGCGGCGGAAAAAGGCATCGTCTTCATCGACGAAATCGATAAGATCGCAAGAAAAGGCGACAACCCGAGCATCACACGCGACGTGTCGGGCGAGGGCGTCCAGCAGGCCATGCTGAAACTCCTCGAGGGAACTGTCGTCAACGTCCCACCGCAGGGCGGCCGCAAACACCCCGAACAGAAGATGATCCAGGTCAACACCAAAGACATCCTCTTCATCGCCGGCGGCGCCTTCGACGGCATCGACAAGATAATCGCCAACCGCGTGGGAACCAACGCCATAGGCTACGGCTCCGACCTCAAGAAACAGATCGACCGCGACAACATGCTTCAATATATCGCGCCGTCAGATTTGAAGAAATTCGGTCTCATCCCGGAAATCATAGGTCGTTTCCCGATTTTGACCTACCTCAACCCTCTCGACCGCGACACTCTCAAACGCATCCTCACCGAGCCGAAAAACGCCATCACCAAGCAGTTTACAAAACTGTTCGGCATGGATGACATCGAACTGGTCATCAAAGACGAAGTCCTCGACTTCATCGTCGACAAGAGCATCGAGTTCAAACTCGGCGCCCGCGGACTGCGCTCCATACTCGAAGCCATCCTCAACGACGCAATGTTCGACATGCCGTCAAGCGACGCAAAACAACTCGTCGTCAACCTCAACTACGCGAAAGAAAAGTTTGAGAAATCAAAAATATCCGAACTTAACGTTCAGGGATAAGAAGGATAAGTCTTATCTTTAACTACTTTCCTCTTCCTTGAATTACAATAAGCGCGGTGTAAATCAAAATCTTGATATCAACGGCGAGGTTCATGTTTTCGATATAGAGGATATCGTATTTCAAGCGCTCCACCATCTCGTCGACAGTCGAAGCATAACCGAACTTCACCTCGCCCCAGCTGGTAATGCCTGGTTTTATCTTGAGAAGCATCCTGTAGTGCGGAGCCTTCTGTACAATCTGATCGATATAGTATTGACGCTCAGGACGATAGCCCACAATCGACATCTTACCGCCCAACACGGTGAAGAACTGTGGAATCTCATCTAAGCGCACCTTACGCATAAACTTGCCCCATTTCGTGATTCGAGGGTCATCGTCACTCGACAGCTGCGGTCCCATATCCTCAGCGTTGACATACATACTCCTGAATTTCAACATGTTAAACGGCTCGCCATGCTGTCCGATGCGTTCCTGCTTGTAGAAAACAGGTCCCGGCGACGAGCATTTCACCATCATCGCGGTGAAGATATAAATCGGTGAGAACACCACAATCACCAACACCGACGCAATGATGTCGAACATTCGCTTCGCCACCTGCTGCCACACCGGCATAGGCTCCGGCGTGACCTGGATGAGAGAAGCGTGCCAGATACCTTCCTGCTTGACGGCACCAAACACAAACTCATGCATCAACGGGATGATTTTCACCGTCACATCGACACTCTCGAGCATAGCGAGAATCCTGTCGATAGTCTCAGTCTCGGAACGCTCAATGGCGATGATAACTTCCTCAATATCATAGTCTTTGATAATCTTAGCCACATCTTTGTAGTTGCCCAGATGCGGAAGATATTTCTCAACTTTATAAACATCTTTATCGAAAACATTGACAAAACCAACGAGTATGCTTCCCGACGAGAACTTCTGTCCGGTGATTTCCTTGTAAATGGCGCAAGCGTTACCGTTGCTGCCGATAATCAAGGTGTTGAAACCGAGTTGTCCGTTGTGAACCCTACGCGCCGTTATTGATGTTATGGTAAGTCTTCCGACGTAGGTAAAGAAAAACTGCGAGAAATAAAGTATCGCGAATAATGTGTAATAAGTCTTGTAGTTTTCGATTCTATCGTCAAGGATGATAGCGAAAAACAACACTATCGCACCCACGAGAGTCACCAAAAACGTCTGACCCAGCTCACGAACACGCGATTTGAAATAAACTTTTCGGTAAGATCCGGCCAGCAGATAAAGGAAAAGCCACGCTAACGGAATGACGATTATGCCGATCCAGAAATTTTTATCACCGTAAACAACACTGAAATCGTCGAAAACATCAAACGCCTCCATCCTTTTGCGGTAGCAAAAGAAGATAAACCAAGTAACGACTGAAGCGATCCAGTCCCACAAAACATACCTGAAAGTCTGACGACGTTTGTTGATTTTATTACTCACGATAAATCAGTTTAATATTGTCGAAATAATAGTCAGCAGTGCCATTGCTGATTTGACCGCCCAAATAAAACTTTATATAAGTGGCATTATAATTTTCGGTAATCATTGGACTGAAGTTGATGTAGATCTTTTTCCACGTATCAGTAGGTCTGAGGTAATAAAGATCATCGTAAGCGACCTGCGTCGTCATGTAATACAATCCAACCACGATATCAGCCGTACATTTATAATCCATCTCCAGGATAGTGTATTTTCCTGTCCCAGGGAAATCTGTAAGCTCCTCACAAGCGATTTCAAATCTTTTGATGCTGTCGCCGAGATGAATCCATCCTGATCTGTAGTGATTTATGGTGTCGTAAGGATCAAGCCATGCATTAGGATTTGTCCGGTGACTGATTTGTTTCACCCTCGTCTGGCTTTTGATAGTACTGTCGATTTTGATATTGTTTTCATCCTCAAAATCTTCCATAATCCTGAAACGCATTGCGGTGCTGTCAGCGCTGTAATATCTTGTTGAAGGGGTTATCGTGCCAATCTCGCCTTGGGTGAAGTCATGACTGATAACGTATGGTTTGTAGAAAGGATACTGAATTCTTGTCGACGCGATGCCGTTGAGTTTCACGCCAGGATAAATCTGCAGCTTATGGGTACCTTCCTTAAGAACAGGAATCATGGCGTACTTGCCGTCGTCGTGCGATTTCATCTCGAAACATCCTTGCAGGCTTCCATCTACATAAACCCATGCGTCGGGCAGCGAGTAAGTAGCGGCGCCCTCGTAGTCATAATTGGTGGTGAACGACCAAGGCTCTATGCGCAGATATGCAGGGATTTCTTGGCTTCCCTTAAATTTCTTACACCCGAAAAACGATATAACTATACAAAGCAAAAGTATGTAACGAAAACCCTTCATAGGCAATCTGTTTTTAATTTAACGTTAAAAAATAAACAATATTGTGTTATTTCAAATGTTTTTGAAGCTGACTTTGATGTTTTTTAATCTCATCAAGAATCATGTATGCGACCTTCAAAACTTCAACGCCATCCTCAATGGTTACTGGCGGTTCGGTGTTTGTCACGATGGCGTCGTGGAAACGCTCCAGCTCAGTCTTGATAGCGTTTATCTGATTGATTTCCAATTCTTCAACAGAAATCTTCTTCGATGTGCCGTCCGGCAAGTCGAGTGTCATGTCGAAAGGACCTGGCACGCCTTTGATGTCGTCGACTCTCACCACTTCCGCCTTTTTCTCCATGAAATCCATAGTGATATAGGCGCCTTTCTGGAAAAGACGGAACTTACGCATGTTTTTCAACGAGATACGGCTGGTAGTGAGGTTCGCCACCGCGCCGTTTTCAAATTCTATCCTCGCCGTGATGATATCCGGGGTCGGACTGACTATCGACACTCCGTTGGCATTGATTGATTTTATTGGCGATTTCACTATCGTGAGAAGGATGTCGATGTCGTGAACCGTAAGGTCAAGAACCACAGGCACATCACAGCCGCGAGGGTTGTAAAGTGCCAGTCGATGCACCTCGATGAACACCGGATCCTGAATGTGCGGCTCGGCTGCGATAAACGCCGGGTTGAAACGCTCAACATGTCCCACCTGAACCTTCACCTTTGCTTTCTTTGCAAGGTCGATGAGTTTGTTGGCCTCCTCAACGGTGGCGACGATAGGTTTCTCAATGAATACGTTTTTGCCTTTGGCGATAGCCTTCGAAGCGCACTCAAAATGCGCTATCGTAGGTGTCACGATATCCACAACATCAACATAATCAATGAGTTCGTCTATCGATTTATAGTTTCTGACATCCAGGTCAGCAGCCACTTTTTTTGCAGTATTTTCATCCTGATCGTAGAATCCGACCAGCTCATATTTCTCTATTTGCTTGATGCAGTTGATGTGAATCTTTCCAAGATGTCCTGCACCTAAAACTCCTATTTTTAACATAGTTAAAAAAATTTTGGCAAAGATACAAAAAAAAACAATGTAATACACATTTTTAATACCCTTTGCAGAAATGCGACCTACCACAGGGTACTGTTGAGCATTTCGAAAAGGGTATTAAAAATGTCATAACTAACTACTTTTTTTTTACTATATTTGCAGAATAAAACGTAAACATGCAAGAAGACTCTTATCGTCATAAAGGGATGCGCCAGAACCTGGTGCAAGTGCTTAAGGATAAAGGCATTACGGATATCAACGTCCTCAACGCCATAGGCACGGTGCCTCGTCATGCCTTCCTCGAGTCTATGTTTGTCGAGTTCGCATATCAAGATAAGGCGTTTCCTATCGGCTCGGGGCAAACCATCTCGCAGCCGTTCACCGTGGCGATGCAGAGCCAGCTGCTCAACGTTACAAAAGGCATGAAGGTGCTTGAGATTGGCACCGGCTCCGGCTATCAGGCATGCGTCCTCGCCCAGATGGGCGCGAAGGTGTTCACCATCGAACGCCAACGTAACCTTTACATGAAAACGAAGCCTTTTCTCGCCGAGTTTCCATACAACATCAAGACATTCCTTGGCGACGGCAACAAAGGTCTCCCAAATTACGGTCCGTTCGACAGGGTTTTGATAACAGCGGCTGCGCCAGAGATACCGCAAGCCCTTGTCGATCAACTGAAAACAGGCGGAATAATGGTGATTCCGCTCAACGATGAGACCGACGCCACAAAACAACGCATGCTGCGGCTCACAAAGCAAACCGACGGCACCATGCTCCGCGAGGAGTTCGGCGACTGCCGTTTTGTTCCGATGCTAAAGGAAATCGGTAATGATTAGGAAATAAGATTTCTCCACTTCGCTTCGATACAGTCGAAATGACAAGCGAACGATTATTTCACTTTGAATTTCAAGTATTTGATAGTCAGACCCTGCTTCAGCCACATCGACTCGTAGTAGGTGCGGATGGTCTTCACCTCTAATTCGTCATCATTGGCATAGAGGTCGTCGTAGTCGTAAACCACAGGATAATCAGCCTCTTTGATAACATCTTTGGTGAAATCGTAAAGCAGGTCGCTATCGGTTTTGAGGTTGATATAGCTGTCTTTTTTCAGGAAAGTCTTGTATCTCTCGAGATATATCGGGGCGGTGAGACGTTTGCGTGCCTTAAGTATTTGAGGATCAGGGAACGTAATCCAAATCTCATCCACTTCGTTTTCGCCGAAGAAATGCTCGATAAGCTCGATGCGTGTGCGCACAAACGCCACGTTTTTCAGCCCTTCGGCTATGCCCTGTTTCAGTCCGACCCACATTCTGGCGCCTTTGATGTCGACACCTATATAATTAATCTCCGGATGCGCTTTCGCCAACCCTATGGTGTACTCGCCTTTGCCGCAGCCCAGCTCAAGCACGATGGGGTTATCGTTGCCGAAAAACTCGTGCCAACGGCCTTTCAGCGGAAATCCCTCCTCCTGAATGCGCTCGAATGAATACTCGAAGAGGTTGTCAAAAGTCTTACATTCGGCGAAACGCTCAAGTTTGTTTTTCTTTCCCACGGCACTATTTTTTACGCAACAGCCAAGCTGCCTCGTTATAATCTTTCTTGATGATTTCCAAGCGTTTAAGTGCGGCGTCCTTACCCATCACCAGCTCGTATGCCACACGCACGTTGCCCTTGGAGTTGATCGGAAGCACTACAGCCTCAAAGCCTTGCTGTTGGAACGTCTTGGCACATCTCTGAGCGTCATTTTCATTCTTCAACGATGCCCCGATGATGTAATAACAGTTCAAATCGACAGGCTTAAGTAATTCACTGTCAAGCGGTTCGATATAATTTATCTCACTTGCGTCATAAACCGGCAGCGATGCCTCGATAGCAGGCAACAAGTTCACCGTCACCACCTCGCGAGCCTCCATCTTAGCATCTAAATGCTTGGCAATGAATTCGTTAGGCGAAGAATAGAACAGCGGATTCCATGATGCGAAGTTAGAATCGCTCTTGTCGGCACCCCAACCCAGAAGCACGAGCATGGTGGCGACAATCATCGAATAGGCGGCAGCACGGAACCACTTGTAATTGCTGCTATTTACGCGATGCGGTGTCTCCACTTTCTCTTCCTCATGCACCGTCATCAAGGTGTTTTTAGCCTTCTGCTCGGTGGCAATCTTAGTGGCGAGATGCTGATATGTCTCGCTTCTGTAGATAGGCTGCACCGTGAACGAGGTGAGTCCGAACGCGTCGCCAAACAGATTCAGGTTACCGTCAAGCTGAAACACGTAATCCTTGTCGTTGACACGACTCAAGATGCCCATTCCGTCGAGGCGCAGCACGCCGCTAGCCTCCACCACAGCCAGACTGCGCATGGCGAAGTCGTGAACCATCTGCGATGCCACGTTTCTTGTTACATTTTGACGTTTCGCCACATGATCGACAAGTAGACCGTCGTCCGACAACAGCTGTCCGTTGAAAGCCAGCTCCTTCGACGGCGGGGTCAACCGATGGTTGACATAGTCGAGCGTGGCCGGACATTCTTTCGTGATGAAAGCGCCGAACTCCGGCACGACTACGCACTCGTGGTCATATAATAATTCCGAAATGTACTTTGTTATCATTCTTTAAAAATCTTTTCAATCTTAACAATGTCATCAGGCACATCGACTGAGAAACTCTCAAACTCGGTGACTCCCATGCGGACGGTGTAGCCGTTTTCAAGCCAGCGCAGCTGTTCCAGCGACTCAGACAGCTCAAGTCCCGACTGTGGAAGCGCCGCCACCTCTTTCAAAACATCGCATTTGTAAGCGTAGATGCCGATGTGCTTGTAAAACGTGCGCTCCACCTTATTTCTCAGATATGGGATAGCGAACCTGCTGAAATACAACGCCTTACCATTCTTGTCGAACACCACCTTCACCGCATTCGGACTCTTCAGCTCGTCCTCGTCGTGGATAGGCTTGCACAACGATGCCAATGGCGTGTCCTTATCTGAAATCAGCTCAGCTATCTGATTGATTTGCAACGGGTTGATATAAGGCTCATCGCCTTGGATGTTTATCACCGCATCAAAGCCTTTGCCTATCTTATCGACCACCTCACAACATCTGTCGGTGCCGCTCTTATGATTCGTCGATGTCATCACGGCCTTGCCTCCAAAACCCACCACTGCGTCAAAAATGCGCTGATCGTCAGTGGCTACAACCACTTCGGCGAGCTTGTCGGCCTTCTTCGCCTGCTCATACACACGCTGAATCATCATCTTTCCGTTGATCAACGCCAACGGCTTGCCCTCAAAACGTGTCGAGCCATATCTTGCAGGAATAATTCCTAAAATATTCATAATCAGAACAATCCGTTTAATGAACCATTGATTTTATCGATGACGACGCTCAAATCCTCAGGTTTCTCCAAATCAATGTCGTCGCTCTCGATTACGAGCAACTTGCCTTTGTTATAGCCTGAAATCCAGTTTTCGTAACGTTTGTTCAAAGCCTTCAAATAATCGAGACGAATCGACTGCTCATAATCACGGTTACGCTTCTGAATCTGACGCACCAAAGTAGGGACGCTGGCACGGAGATAAATCAGAAGGTCGGGAGCCTGAAGGAACGAGCTCATCAGCTCAAAAAGATCCTGATAGTTCTGATAATCACGGGTTTCCATCAGTCCCATATCGTAAAGGTTAGCCGCGAAAATGTAAGCGTCCTCGTAAATCGTACGGTCCTGGATGATGTCGTCGCCACTCTTACGGATGTCCATCACCTGACGGAAACGGCTGTTCAAGAAATAAATCTGCAGATTGAACGACCAGCGTTTCATATCCTCGTAAAAACTTTCGAGATACGGATTGTTGTCGACTTCCTCATAATGAGGCTTCCAGCCGAAATGCTTTGATAATAAACGAGTTAACGTTGTCTTTCCAGACCCGATGTTTCCAGCTATAGCGATATGCATAGTATTCCAAATTTTTCGCTAAAATACTAATTTTTTTGAAATAAAAAATAAAAAAATTACAAATTTTTAATGAGATTTATCCACTCCGCCTATCGGCTCCGGTCGAAATAACAACTAAAGTCTAAGGTCTAAAGTCTATTTCGGTGCTTTAGCCAAGAAATAGATTCCTATAATCGCGAAGATGATATTCGGCAGCCAGCCCGCAAGGAAAGGCGAGATTATTCCGGAAACGGCGAAAACCCTGAAGAACTCCATGAAAAGGATGTAGGCGAATGTGATGGTGATGCCTATGCCGAGGTTCAGTCCCATGCCGCCTCGTGTCTTTTTACTCGACAGCGAAGCCCCGATGACCGTAAGGATGAGGATGGCGGCAGGTGAAGCCAAACGTTTGTGTTTCTCAATCTCGTAAGGCAAAATATTGTCGGCGCCTTTCTCCCGCTGCTCATCGATATACCTGTTCAGCTCTATGAGATTCATCTCCTCAAAATCTTCCTTAACAAAATAAAAATCAGAAGGATACATCATCAGAGTGGTGTCCATGGTCTTACCCCTCCTAATCGACTCTTCAGGCAGGAAGCGATGCTCCACATAATTCACCAGATTCCACTGGTTGGTGATGGTGTCGTAAGTGATTTTATCGGAGGTTAATTTATACTCAAGTATATGATTATCAAACTTTTCCAAAGCAAATTTATAACCGACGCCATACCTTAAATCGTAACCCGACACATAAGCGTATACATTCTTTTCGATTTGGACATGAATGTTAATACCGCCGCTTTTAATCAGGTTTTCCATGTATTTACTTTTAAACTCCCTTCTCACCGTATCCATTCTGGGTATCAGGAAGTTGCCGAGATAAAACGAGCAAACAGCCAACAGCAAACCAGCGACGAGATACGGACGCAAGAACCTCTTGAAGCTGACGCCACTGCTGAGAATAGCAATGATTTCAGTATGTCCCGCCATCTTTGAGGTGAAGAAAATCACCGAGATGAAGGTGAAGAGATATATGAAAAGATTAATAAAATAAGGTATAAAAGGGATGTAAAAATGAAAGACAACTTCATACAGCGAGGCGTTGTTTTTTATGAAACTGTCGACATTTTCCGACACATCGAAGACTATCACCACGACAATGAGCAGACTGATGGCAAAGATGAAAGTGCCAATGAACTTTTTAAAAATATACCAGTCTAATTTACCCATTATCTTGATTATCAATATTTTATGATATACGATTCGTTACTTTCGGAAGCATCATGTCGCGCCATTCGGTGAAATCGCCGTCGATGATATGCTGACGGGCAGTCTTCACCAGCCACAGATAGAAGCCGAGGTTATGGACGCTCGAAATCATTGAAGCCAGACGCTCGTTGGCAATCACGAGATGTCGCAGATAAGCCTTTGAATATTGCTTGTCGACAAAAGTGATTCCATTCTCATCAACAGGCGAAAAATCATATTTCCAACGCTCGTTTTTGATGTTTATTATACCTTCAGAGGTAAAAAGCATTCCGTTTCTGCCGTTTCGTGTCGGCATCACGCAGTCGAACATGTCGACGCCGCGCGAGATAGCCTCAAGGATATTCGCCGGAGTGCCGACGCCCATCAGATAACGCGGTTTGTCCTTCGGCAGTATGGCGTTCACTACTTCTATCATCTCGTACATCACCTCGGTAGGCTCGCCCACTGCCAGACCGCCAATGGCATGCCCGTCGCAACTTTTCGAGGCGATAAACTCCGCCGACTCCTCACGCAAATCGCGATAAGTACAGCCCTGAACGATAGGGAAAAGTGATTGATAATAACCATATTGCGGCTCCGTCTCGTTGAAACGTTTCACGCATCTGTCGAGCCAGCGATGGGTTCGTCCCATGGCCTCTTTGGCATATTTATAATCGGAAGTGCCAGGAGCGCATTCATCGAAAGCCATCATGATGTCGGCTCCAATAGTCCGCTCGATGTCCATCACGCGCTCAGGAGTGAAGAGATGCTTTGAGCCGTCGATGTGCGAACGAAACTCCACGCCTTCTTCCTTCATTTTGCGGATGTCGGTCAACGAAAACACCTGAAAACCGCCACTGTCAGTCAAAATAGGATGGTTCCAGCCGTTGAACTTATGCAAACCGCCGCACTCGTGCAACACATCCAAGCCTGGACGAAGATACAGATGATAAGTGTTTCCAAGAATTATCTGCGCCTTTATCTCCTCCTCCAAGTCCCTGATATGCACCGCCTTAACGCTTCCCACCGTACCCACAGGCATGAAAATAGGAGTCTCGATCACACCATGATCGGTAGTGAGGACACCAGCGCGCGCATTGCTTTTTGTATCGTTTTTAACTAAGCTGTACTTCATCTGAAAAATTTGTGCAAAATTACATTATTTTTTTAATTAATCATCATTTTTAATGCCATTTTCGAAATGCTCAACAATACCCTGTGTCAAAAAAAACTAAGGTCTAAAGTCTAAAGTCTAAGGTCTTTTTGTATTTTTGCAAATTATAAATATTGAACGTGATGGAAATTTCTTTTAATTACAACTCTCTGAGTTTCATAATATTATGCGTTTTCAGCATCGCCTGGATCATTCAGATGTGCTATCTATGGGGTCTATTCAGCCGACTGGCGTTTTTCAAGAAAAAGAAATACGACAACGACAACCCAAACTACGAGCCAGTGTCTGTAATCGTCTGTGCCAAAGACGCTTACGATTATCTCGTCGACCTCGTGCCTCGCATTTTGTCGCAAGACTACCCTGATTTTGAATTAGTTATCGTCAACGATTGCTCCACCGACGAGACCACCGATTATCTCAAAGAGTTGGTCGACAAGCGTCCCGACATCAACGTGGTGTCGCTCACTCAGAGTTTGAATTTCTTCCATGGTAAGAAATTTCCGCTCAGCATGGGCATCAAATCGGCCAAACACGACCTGCTGCTGCTTACCGATGCCGACTGTCTGCCTCGCGACAACCATTGGATCAGGGACATGGTGGGCGCTTACCGCAAAAACACTGAAGTGGTGCTGGGCTACGGACCATATTTCATGCGTAAAGGCTTGTTAAACAAGCTGATACGCTTCGACACGCTTTACACCGCCATCCAATATCTCTCGATGGCTCTGGCGCACAGACCTTATATGGGAGTGGGTCGCAACCTGTCGTACCGCCGCGAGCTTTTCTACAAAAACAAGGGATTCACATCGCATTACACCGTACCATCGGGCGACGACGACATCTTCATCAGCCAGGTGGCTAACAACAGAAACACCCGCATCTTCATCGACCCGACAAGCCGCGTGGAGTCGGAGCCGAAACACACTTTCAGCGGCTGGATTCATCAGAAACGACGCCACTACTCCACCGCCAACATGTACAAACGCTCGACAAACAGGATTTTGGGTACTCTTCTCATGAGCCGTTTGGTGTATTATGCCACGCTCATCCTGCTTTTCTGCCTGCCTCATGCCTTCGATTTTGTCGCGTCGGATAAGGTTTACTATTTCGCAGTTGGTGCCTTGGCGCTCATCCACTTCATCAGCATGGACTGGATTTACATTAAATCAGCCAAACAATTGGGAGAGAAGAAGTTATACCTCTTCTTCACACCTTTATATGATGTATTTTTCGTGATTTTCACCACCCTGCTGGGCATTAGAAACACAATATCTAAACCTAAAGCGTGGTAATATCTGTGAGTACTATATTTTTAATACCCTTTTCGAAATACTCAACAGTACCCTGTGGTAGGTCGCATTTCTGCAAAGGGCATTAAAAATTTCTAAAGACTATTTTAAGACTTTTATGGTTTTACCGTTTACTGTAACGAAATAAACGCCTCTGCCCCACTCCGATGTGTTCAGAGTCATCTCGTTTTGCGCTTTCGCTGATGCTATTTTCTGTCCGAGAGCGTTGTAAACCTCTATTTCCATATTTCCTTCCAATCTAATAATCAATTGATTATCAACAGGATTAGGATAAATTTCAAAACCATTTTCAGCTATATCATCAACTGAGAGTCCATACTGGCATTCGATAGCCCCGAGGTCGATCTGATTGTTCACAATTCGTTGATTACCAAGCAAATCAGGACCAGTGACACCCGACACTGACTTATCGCCGGCATCGACGCAAACGGAATATCTGTCGATGGCGTAGTTGCCGGCGTTCGGGTTCTCGAAACGAGGGTAGTTGCCGCTATCGGTTCCGTCGTTTTCCGACGCCAGATTGATGATATTCGTTCCTTCGTAGCCGCCCTGAATGCCGCAATAGGTATACTTCGATGTTCCAGAGATCTGATTAGCCGTACTGTTGGCGACATTCCCCCAGAAAATGCTGTTGTAAATCTTGCTGTATTTCGTTTCGTTATACATGCCGCCACCGTCTTCATCAGCCTCGTTGTTAACGAAATCGCAGTTTATCATGCTGATTTTGCCTTTGTTATACATACCGCCGCCTAGCGTAGCGTGGTTATTGTCGAAAATAGTATTAATGATCTTGCTTTCGATGTTGGCAAACACGTAGTAGGCGCCGCCTCTGGTCGTCGCCGTGTTGTTTGAGAATCGGCAATTCAGAAGATGCGCTCCCGTCATGTCGCACAAAGCGCCGCCGAGCGAGCCGCTGTTACCTTCGAAGGTACAATTTGTGAACTTCGTGAGAGCATTATTATAAAAAGCCGATATAACATAAACTCCGCCGCCAAAGCCTGTCGCATGGTTATTCAAGAACTTACAATTGACGAAACGGCTGTTGCTGCACAGATACGCACCTCCGCCAGCGCCATAATTACCATTCTGAATGGTGAAGCCGTCCCAAATCGAATACTCATAATTCATAAAATGACCAGTCTGATACAAAACACGATGCGCATTCTGTCCGTCGAGAATAGTAGGATTCGCCTCAAGATCGCGGTCGTCGAGGTTGAAGTCAGGTGCTTCGTTGCCAGCAAAACCGCCGTAAACACGGTTGTTTTTGTAGATTTGGAAACAGCCGTTATCACTGTCAACATCACCATAATATGTTCCGGTCTTAACCCAAATCATATTTGAGACATCTATAGACCTTGCCGAGGCATATTCCAGATAATGTGTGGCATTATCCCATGAAGAACCGTCACCGGTGCCATCAGTAGTGACATAAATGATGCCATTTTCATCGGAATTAATCTCCAGCGGCCAAATATTCATCACTATAGCCTCATTATTGTAAAAACCAGCCACATCATTGATGCTGTAGTAATCGTTGCCCGAGCCGCTCCAGCCAAGGTTAAAATGGAAATAATCGTTACTGTCGTAGCCGTCGCAAACTATAGCGTGACCGCCACCTGAATCGTTGGTGCCGGAGAAATAAACAGGTCGCGACTCATCGAGGTCACTCTTCAAAAGCGCGATCCATTCTTCTTCAGTGTATTGGTTGCGTGCCTTGTAAGTCGCACCGCAATAGCCGAAATACTGACGCATAGCAGTCTCAACATCAGGCGAAAACGCGCCGCTGCCATCGGGACCGAAGTTCATGTCGACACTAACGCCGCAATGATACATCAGCAACGCCACAGCCTTAGCTGCATCATTGGCCTGACTGCCAAGCTCATTCGGCATGATGTCCCAATTGTAAGTCGTGGCACCAAAGTTAGCCGACTGCTCACCGTAAGTGCTATGATTATATGAATGTGAGCCATGGCCTTGCACCGGATGGTTCCAATATTTCATAATCTGCGACATAGCGCAAGCCACACAACCCGCGTAGCAGTGACCTCCCGGGCCTCCCCACCAGCCGCCTCCCGTTTCAGGGGCATAATAATTATAAGGATAATCCTGATTCCATAAAGTTTGAATCAACGGATTAACGGTTTTTGCATTTTTAGCAGCAGGTAACTCATTGTTTTCCAACAACTTCCATTCATTTTCAACCTCATCATTCAATGGTTGTCCAATTGCATCCAGATATTCAATGCTTTTACGGTAATTTTCAATGAAATACATAGCCGGCTCAGGGATTTCGCCATCATAGCTATGCTTGACGGAATAAGCCAATACCGGACGCATGTTTCTCGATGCCGAGACAATCACAAAACCTCCGTTTTCGACATTATAAATGTACAAACAAGGCTGATTGTCAGCGCCTTTCTCCACATGGAAAAGCGTCAGTTCAGCATTGGCTTTGCCACTTTTATTTGAAATGAAATTTTTACCTATTTCTTTTGCAAACGATTCATTTACAAAGCTTTGAGCAAATAAACCATTCATTGAAAGCAAAATCAACGCTATGGCAGAAAATATTTTTAAAAAATTTTTCTTCATTTTTCAGTTAATTTGATGCGCAAAGATATAAATTTATTAAATTTGCAGGTTAAAAATATCGAAATAAATATTAAAATTTTACATAAATGAATGATTTTCAAAAAGAAATACTTGCCGGTATCCCTAATGAGTTGCCGGAAGTAAAAGAATACGACAAGAGCATCAACCATGCTCCGAAACGTAAGGATATCTTGACAAAAGAGCAGAAAAGACTGGCTTTGAAGAACGCACTGCGTTATTTCCCCGAGAACCTTCACGCAAAGCTGGCTCCTGAGTTTTACGAGGAACTTGAGACTTACGGCCGCATCTACATGTACCGTTATCGTCCTTCATACAAGATGTATGCCCGTCCGATTGACGAATATCCTGCGAAATGCCGTCAGGCTGCAGCCATTATGTTGATGATTCAGAATAACTTAGACCCTGCGGTGGCACAACATCCGCATGAGCTCATCATATACGGCGGCAACGGCGCCATCTTCCAGAACTGGGCACAGTATCGCCTCGTGATGCAATATCTCGCCAACATGACCGACGAGCAGACTTTGGTAATGTATTCGGGTCACCCTATGGGACTGTTCCCGTCGCACAAAGAGGCTCCACGTGTCATCGTCACCAATGGTATGATGATTCCAAACTATTCAAAACCAGACGATTGGGAGCGTTACAACGCACTCGGCGTGACACAATACGGCCAGATGACTGCTGGTTCTTATATGTACATCGGACCACAAGGCATCGTCCACGGCACCACAATCACGGTGTTGAACGCTTCGCGTAAGCAAGGCGGCACACCGGCTGGCAAGCTGTTCATCACAGCGGGTCTCGGCGGCATGTCGGGAGCTCAGCCAAAAGCTGGTAACATCGCCGGAGTAGTGTCAATCACAGCTGAAATCAATCCGGCAGCGGCACAGAAACGCTACAACCAGGGCTGGGTCGATGAGATTCACGAAAATCTTGACGAGTTGTTCGAGAAAGTGAACGACGCCCGTGCAAAGAAGATCGCACGTTCGTTCGCATATCAGGGCAACGTCGTCGACCTTTGGGAATATGCAGCAAATAAAGGCATCCAGGTGGATTTGGGTTCCGACCAGACATCGTTGCACAACCCATTCGCTGGCGGCTACTACCCTGTCGGTTATTCACTTGAAGAGTCAAAGAAGATGATGGCAGAAGAGCCGGCTAAGTTCAAAGAGGCGGTCTACGCTTCATTACGCCGTCATGTGGCAGCTATCAACAAGCTCACTGCCAAAGGCATGTACTTCTTCGACTACGGCAACGCTTTCCTCCTCGAGAGTAGCCGTGCAGGAGCTGATATCTTGAAAGAAGACGGCAAGTTCCGTTATCCTTCATACGTCCAGGACATCATGGGACCTATGTATTTCGACTACGGCTTCGGTCCGTTCCGTTGGGTCTGCACATCAGGAAAACCCGAAGATCTACAGGTCACCGACGACATCGCGTGCAAGGTGTTGGAAGACATCGCCAAGTCATCGCCGAAGGAGATCCAGCAGCAGATGCATGACAACATCCAGTGGATCAAGGGCGCACAGGCCAACCATCTCGTCGTGGGCTCACAGGCACGTATCCTCTACGCCGACTGCGAAGGCCGCACCAAGATCGCTGCCGAGTTCAACAAAGCCATCGCCGACGGCCGCTTGACAGCGCCGGTTGTATTAGGTCGTGACCACCACGATGTGTCAGGTACCGACTCACCGTTCCGTGAGACATCTAACATCTACGACGGCTCAAGCTTCACAGCCGATATGGCAGTACAGAACGTCATCGGCGACGGATTCCGCGGTGCCACATGGGTCTCAATCCACAACGGCGGCGGCGTAGGCTGGGGCGAGGTCATCAACGGAGGCTTTGGCATGGTTCTTGATGGAACTCCAGAGGCTGACCGTCGTCTGCACTGCATGCTGCATTGGGATGTGAACAACGGTATCGCCCGTCGTAGCTGGGCTAGAAACGAACCGGCCATGTTCGCCATCAAACGCGCCATGGAGGTCGAACCGCGTCTGAAAGTCACTATGCCTAACATCGCAAATGACGAAATGATTGCAAAAATCGTGAAATAAGCCATTAGATAATAGCCATTAGCCATTAGAAAAGCCCAACCCAACTGATGGCTAATGGCTAGTGGCTAAAAAAGGAATTATTAACAATTTAAATAAATAGCGTATGAAAAAATTATTCTTTATTTTATCTTTAATGCTTTCTGTGTTCGCGTTATCAGCACAGAGCTATCAGGTAACAGAAAAAGAGACCGGCAATATCGTTGAAAACGGCGCCTCTTATTACGTTTACGGCGACGGCTCTGAATCATGGGGTGAGCCAGGCGGCGAGCTTCAACTCGAGTTTAATGTTATGCCTAACGAAAACATGCGACTTGTCGGCAGAAAGACTCCTGTCAACTACATTGAGGAGACCGGCACATGGATTTGTTTTGGTCAATGCCTCGCTCCTTCCAACACCATCCAAGAGACTGAGCCTTATCAGGCTACAGCTGGCGTTGAAGTATTATTGAGCGGTCACTATATGGCCAACGATTATCTGTCAGTACTCGGTCAGGAGCAGATTATCACATTAGAGATTTGGGACATGAACACTCCGGAAGATGTGTTTACAATCAACATCACCTTCAAATATTCGTTGGAAGGCCTTGCAGATTACAGCAAAGCCGAGGTGTTCAGCAATGCTTATCCTGTTCCAGCAAATGACGTGGTGAACTTCGACTACAACTTCGCTTCAAACGTGAATGCTGAAGTCGCCATCTACAACATGATGGGACAAGAGGTTCTGAGAAATGAAATCAACGGCATTTATGGCAAAGCCAGCATCAACGTCAGCGACCTCGCCGACGGTGTTTATTTCTACAGCCTCGTCGTTAATGGCAAGACCGAGAAATCAAGCAAATTAGTCGTGAGACATTAACCACTTGTAGAGACGTCATATTATGGCGTCTCATTTCATAATAAAAAATTGTAGAGACGCCACATCGTGACGTCTCTACGTTTTTTCTGCCGTTTTCGCATTCTGTTATTTTGCGAACTGTACCGCTCTGGTCTCCCTGATGACAGTGATCTTGATCTGTCCCGGGTACGTCATCTCGGTCTGGATCTGACGTGAGAGGTCGTATGCGATGCTGTCGGCCTCCTGGTCGGTGACCTTGTCGGCGCCGACGATGACGCGGAGCTCACGACCGGCCTGGATAGCGTAGGTCTTCACCACGCCCGGATACGACATCGCCATCTTTTCGAGCTTGTTCAGACGCTGGATATAAGCCTCGACGACTTCACGGCGTGCGCCTGGACGTGCGCCTGAGATAGCGTCGCACACCTGAACGATAGGCGCGATGAGTGACTCCATCTCGATTTCATCGTGGTGAGCACCAATAGCGTTGCAAACGTCAGGTTTCTCTTTGTATTTCTCAGCGGTCTTCATACCGAGGATTGCGTGTGGAAGCTCCTCCTCGTTTTCAGCCACCTTACCGATATCGTGCAACAAACCTGCGCGTTTTGCCACCTTCGGGTTCAAGCCGAGTTCTGCGGCCATAGTGGCGCAAAGCTTAGCGGTCTCGATTGAGTGCTGCAGCAAGTTCTGTCCGTACGATGAACGGTATTTCATTCTACCGATCATGCGGATAAGCTCTGGAGCGAGGTTGTGGATGCCGAGGTCGATGACAGTGCGTTTACCTGTCTCGATAATTTCCTGTTCAACCTGTTTCTCCACTTTCTTCACCACTTCCTCGATACGTGCCGGGTGGATACGGCCGTCGGTCACGAGTTTCTGAAGCGAGAGACGTGCAATCTCACGACGGATCGGGTCGAAACCTGAAAGAAGAATTGCGTCAGGGCTGTCGTCGATGATGATTTCAACGCCTGTAAGTGATTCGAGTGCGCGGATGTTACGTCCTTCACGGCCAATGATACGACCCTTAATCTCATCATTTTCAATGTTAAACACTGAAACGGTGTTCTCGATGGCGTGTTCCGACGCTGTTCTTTGAATAGTCTCAAGAACGATTTTTTTAGCGTCCTGGTTGGCCGACATCTTGGCTTCTTCGACGATTTCCTTAGCTAGCACCATAGCCTCGGCGCGAGCCTCGTCTTTCACAGCTTCTTTCAGCTGTTCCTTAGCTTCAGCCACTGTAAGTCCTGAGATAGATTCAAGCATCTTCTTCTGTTCCTCTTGAATCTTGTCGAGTTCGGCCTGTTTCTTTGTCAGAGTCTCTTTCTGATTTTCAAGTTTCTGCTGCTGGTTGTTCAGTTCGTTGGCTTTGCGGTTGAGTTCTTCGCTACGCTGATTCACCTGCTGTTGCTGCTGTTGCACGCGGCTTTCAACCTTCTGAAGCTCACGTTTCTTCTCGTTTGTCTCCTTCTCATAGTCCGACTTCATCTGCAGGAACTTCTCTTTTGCCTGCAAAATCTTGTCTTTCTTGATAACTTCACCTTTTTCCTTAGCTTCTTCCAGTAACTGCTTGCTTTTTCTAGTCAATGCGCTACGCATGAGTGTGGTTGCCAGCAACACGCCGACACCGACGCCTAAGACGCCTACCACTGCGTAAATAATGCTTGTGCTTAATTGTAGTAAAATCATTTTTTTAATACCTTGATTTTACTCTTCCGCGAAAAAGAAAATCTGTCTGCCCAAAGGGATCGTAAACCCTTGTATATCACGCTTATGGCTGCCACGATACGCAAACGTCCACTGGCGTTAAAGCTCCTCTTGCGAGGATGAGGCCTGTTTTTGTACCCATGAGTCAACCGGTTGAAATTGAATTAGTTGTTAAGGTTACATCATGCGGTGGACAGACAGACAAATCTTATAAGTTTTCAGTCAACAAATCATCGATGACATCGAGTTGTTTGTCGAGATATTGATCCTTGAACGCGGAGTCATTCTCGTATTTCGCCACCGTTGTGGCGAACTGAATACATGCCATTGAGACTAACGACAGATAATCTTTATCCGTATAAACTCTCTTAAATTCGTTAACCCGTTCGTTAATCATCTCAGCGGCTCTCCGAACCTTCTCCTCATCAGCCTTGTCAATAGTCAGACGGTAATTGCGTTCAGCAACGGTAATACTAATCTTTATTTCTTCACTTTCGCTCATAACCGTCAATTATTTATCACTGTTCGGCGTTCAATATCGCAACACATTGATCTATTTCTTTCACCAATGTCTTGATCAACTGCCTACTTTCTTCTATTTCTTTCTCGTTTCCGAGTGCGTTAACAATAGTTGTTTTATTTATTTTATCCTTCAATTCTTCGTTCTCGGTCTGAAGAATCTCAACTTTCAACTGAAGCTCCCCATTCTCGCGAACCAGCTCACTGTTCTTCTCAACTAGTTGATTCTTAAGCGCTACGAGCTTTCTCAACTTCAACTCGATTTCCGAAAGTCTTACACTTAAATCAGCCATTTCCTTTTACAGTTTGCTTTAGAATTTTGCCACAAAGATAAGCAGAATTATCGTACAACGCAAACTTTTTTTCAGAAAAATTATTTTGAGGCACTAAAAACACGACATTTCAAGCACTTACGCTTCCTGCAATAATTGTTGTAAAGATGCAGCAACGCCTGTGTTTGCTGGGCATTTTGCACATTCACACCCAAACTTTCGAACCTTCTGATCACTAAATTATCCTCAGCTTCCATGACATTCAAAAAACCTAAACTTCTGTTTTTCATGTCCTGATCGTCATGAAAAATGCCATAACTGAACATCACAGGAACCAACGCATTGATAATCAACACGTCGACAGCAGTGGTACCAAGGTTCTTTTTAATGGGTTTCGATGGCTTTTCAAACAGAAAATGTGTGTCCCAATATTCATTGACTTCAACATTAAAAAGATTTCGCACCGATTCCAAGTCACTGATAGTATGCAACTTAGAAAACATTTTATCAAAATCACACACCATCGACGCCATCTGCGCCATGCGTATGGTAGGGAAATTTGGAGGCCTTAACCTTAAATACTTCCAATACAAACTTGGCATGACTTTAAGATTAAACTTCGACTTCAATATCGTGAATTCTCTCTGGAGAAGAACAGGATAAGGCTCGGTGAACTCACGCTCAAGGAATCCCGCGCAGCCGAAAAACATCGCCTCGATTTGCAAAGGGTTGTCGATGTGCTTGCGCAAAATCCGCAACGGCAACAATTTCGCCAGTGTTTCAAACGCATCATTGTTGACCTTCAACCCGGAATAGCGCATAAGTCGTTGATACAGAGTCTCTTTCCAGTCGTAGTTGTTTTCCGCCAATTTGGAAAAAACATCTTTCACCTCCGTCTCGAGACGCTCAACCACGATACGCTCAAGCCACGAAAGCCACGTAAACTGCTGAATTCCAACAATCAACTTCTCACACGGAATCCACCTCCTCGACTTTAAAAAACCATTGTACTTCTCGTAAACGTCCTCGTCAAACTTACCCTTAACCTCGATAGTCGGAATCGCAAGTTGCTCTGTATCATTGCAATACACAACATGCAGAATCACGTTTTTGTACGCGTCATCACCTTGATGTCCATGCCTAAACCAATCTGAAGCGTTAACATGAATCTCGACATGTCCTACCCACAACGTGCGTCCAATCCGGATGCGAGCGTCAAGAAAATCAGGACCAGAGTCATAGTTTCGATGCCCGACAGACAGCACATAAACGGAGTCTCCATCGACGGTCTGAATGTCTTTCGACAGCAACCTGTTCTCCCAGAGATAATATAAAAACTCTTCTTTCATAAAAAATGCGTTCTTTCATAGCAAAAGTAGACATATATTAAAAGGTATCAAGAAAAACCGGCGACTTTTTGCAGGTTTCAGCACACTTTTAACATAGTTTGCATTTTTTTGAAGGAAATCTTAAAAAAATTTAACAGAAACGCCTCATTTCAGGCCTTTACACATATAAACGAAGACATATTTCGCAGGCTTGCCGCAACGTTCGACGGTGATGGTATCGCAAGGCACGATTTCGTTAAAACGATAGTCGAGATAACGCTCAGGCGCATAATAATCGGAGCTTTCGTCGAGGAACCAGTAGTCGTTGCCTTTCTGAAGTCCGCCACGATATTCGTTTATCCATGCATATTTATGAATCTTATCAATGCTTTCCAATCCATACATATTGATATTCAACGGATTAGCAACATAATAATCGAAATTAGCCATCGGAAACCACTGCAGTCCGACCATGCCGTCGGTCTCTTTCATCTCACCTTCGGCAATCTTTTGCTCTCGAATCATCTGAAAATCATCTTTTATCTGACGCCAGCCGTAAATCGTCGTAGTGAAGTCGCTTTCGCCATAATACCGCACCGAGTTGGCACGTTCGCCGAAACGCAATGGAATGATGCCGGTTTTAATCTCCGTAGCACCGAAAACCAATACGATAGCCAACAACGACACCGTGGCGATTATTGGTTTAGGAAGTTTTATCTTACCGTCAGTAACAGATTGTTTTTCAGCAAAATAAGATGCCGGAAATAACAAGAGAAGTGAGAACGCGGGCGCCGACCAATGAGGCAGAATCGGGCGCGTGAGGGAGAAGAACCAAAACAATCCGATGAACGGGAGCGCGAAAAGAAGCAAGAGGCGCCCGCTTGTTTCGTCAAGATATTTTTTACCCCTCCACCAAGCCACTAACGCTATGATTATCAATATATAATTGATAGGATTATTGTATCCTAACTCTCCCAAAATCTCCTTTAAAAAGTCAAGTGGCTGCAACTGCCCGAACAAGCTGACCCTATCACCATGGAAAGTGAAACTGATGAAATCATTTTGCATATTCCAAATCAAAATCGGGAGCAGGCAGACGGCAGAAATCAATACCGAGAGATATAAATATTTGTTTTTCAGTTGTTTACGATCAAATAATAAGATGTAAAGGCCGACACCAATCCAGATAAAGCCAGCGGAATATTTCGAAAGTAGAGCGAGACCGGCAAAGAGACCGCCAAGCACATAATGTTTACCGGATTCCTCGACTCCACTACGTTCCGCTCGGAATGACAAGAGAAAACAATAAATCGCCAGCAAAGTAAACAGCATCAGCGGAGTATCAGGCATAATGAAAACACCAGTGATTATGAAGCAATACAGCGAAGCAGTGTAAAACAAAGCGGCGTAGAAACCTGCAAGTTTGTTTTTCACCAAACAGCCAAGCCTATATATAATATAGGTGTCGACGGTCATAAAGATTATCGACGATAGTCGCAAGGCAAACTCACTGGAAAACAATAAGTTAAGACTAAAAATCTGCATAAGCCAGCCCACCATGCCAGGATGATCGAAATGACTCCAATCAGGATACATGGCGTAGGTCCAATAATACACCTCGTCGTTGCCGAATTCGATGAAAGCGGCGAGGAATCCACGCACTAATGCACTGATAATCAGCAGCCAAGCAATATATTTGTCGATTTTATTCTCTTGAATTTTCATGTTAAACTATTTATGAGATTTCTCCATTACCATCTCCCTTCGGTAGATGATCAGTCGAAATGATGTTAACAATAAACATTCTGACTAAAAACACTGCCACGATGATATACACAGCCCACATCAAATAAGTGCGGCCTTTCATGACTTTAGCTTTGTTAAGGTCAAAGAAATATTGATATTGGTGTCGCACTAACGGATTGAGATACAGTGTGTTACCATTTTCAAATTCTATCTCAGTACGAATGTATGTGTCATCTTTTTCAAAATGATAAAAACCTTCTGAAACATCGCTAAGTCGCTGTTTTACAATGGCATTCTGTCCAATGAAACGCATCTCCTTCGCTTTTGCGGTCACAGCGACAATCAAAGTGTCATTTTGCAGCGTAACACTTTGAAGTTCAGGCACATCAATCAAGTTACCCGAATACTTCACAGCATATGAGTTACCAGTCTCAAGTGACTTGTAAACCGATTCAGCGTCATTATCGCCAATGCAAGCCGTAACATGATTTTGACCAGTGGCGATAATATTCACACGATGCCCGTTTGAAAGAGCTATATCCCAGTAAAACAACGAGTTATCATCTTCACTTAAAGCCTCCATCACCAGATAATGGTCGAGATGCGTCAACTCACCTTTCTTGAAACCTTTGGTCGGATGAGCAGGTGCCACAAGACGCGTCATTTTATTCAGTTTATCGATGTTAAACTGCTTATAATGAACACTTTGCAGGAACGGATAATCAATTTTTCTCTTTTTTTCATAGCCTAAACAAAGATATCTTGTTCCGCTCATGGCATAGCCATATTCATACACCTTAATTCCTTGATTTACAATCGATTCGGAGCGAAAATCAATATAATTAATTCTGTTGATTTGTGAATATGGATTATAAATGAATTCACCATTAAAAGGCTCGATATCAGCAAAAGAATAAGAAGGCACAGAGAGATATAACACCAAGAAAAACAATAATATAGCCCCGATTATTCCAGTCAAGGAGAGGTAAAACCTGTTATTTTTGATCTTATTCCAAAATTTTCTTTCTGACATACCAAAAAATTATGATGCAAAGTTAAAGATTTTTGATAAATAAACGCCAATTCGATAAAAATTTGTATTTTTGCAAATTAATATTTTAGATTTTTAGTTATGGAGTCAAATCCAAAGGAGAATATAATCGAAGAGGTAACCAACAAGGACTATGAGTTCGGTTTTGTAACCGATATTGAGACCGATTTCATCCCGAAAGGCTTGAATGAGGACATCATACGCCTGATTTCGAAGAAGAAAGAGGAGCCTGATTGGCTGTTGGATTTCCGTTTGAAGGCGTTCCGTCACTGGCAGACCTTGAAGATGCCGACATGGGCGCACCTCACCATTCCACCTATTGATTTTCAAGACATTATATACTATGCGGCGCCAAAACAGCGCAAAGCAAAAAGTTTGGATGAGGTCGATCCTGAGCTTTTGGCGACATTCGACAAGCTTGGAATTTCGCTCGATGAGCAGAAAAAACTCTCGGGAGTAGCGGTTGACGCTGTGATGGACTCAACTTCGGTGAAAACCACGTTCCAAGAGACACTTTCGAAGCATGGCATCATCTTCATGTCGTTCAGCGAGGCAGTGAAACAGCACCCCGACCTGGTGAAGAAATATCTCGGAAAAGTTGTGCCTTACACTGACAACTTCTTCGCAGCCTTGAACTCGGCGGTATTCAGCGACGGTTCGTTCTGCTACGTGCCGAAAGGCGTTCGCTGCCCGATAGAGTTGTCGACATATTTCAGAATCAACGCAGCAAATACAGGTCAGTTTGAGAGAACGTTGATTGTTGCCGACGAAGGTGCCTACGTGAGCTACATGGAAGGCTGCACCGCTCCACAACGTGATGAAAATCAATTACATGCGGCTATCGTGGAGATTATTTCCGAGAAAGACGCAGAGGTGAAATATTCGACAGTTCAAAACTGGTATCCAGGCGATAAAGACGGCAAAGGCGGAATTTATAACTTCGTCACAAAACGAGGCATCTGCCGTGGTGACAACGCTAAAATCTCGTGGACGCAGGTAGAGACTGGCTCTGCCATCACTTGGAAATACCCGAGCTGCATCTTGAAAGGCGACAATACAGTGGCGGAATTCTACTCTGTTGCTGTTACCAACAACTACCAGCAGGCCGACACCGGCACTAAGATGATTCACATCGGCAAAAACAGCCGCTCGACCATCATCTCGAAAGGTATCTCGGCGGGTCACAGTCAAAATGGCTATCGTGGATTGGTGAAAGTGGTGCCTGAAGCTACCAACTGCCGTAATTTCTCGCAATGCGACTCGTTGCTATTGGGCGACCAATGTGGCGCACACACCTGGCCATACGTGGAATGCGGCAACGACAGCAGCATACTCGAACATGAGGCTACGACATCGAAGATTTCGGAAGACCAGCTGTTTTACTGTAACCAACGCGGCATCCCGACAGAAAAAGCTATCGGCTTGATTGTCAATGGATATGCAAAGGATGTGCTGAATAAACTGCCGATGGAGTTTGCGGTGGAGGCGCAGAAGTTGCTGTCGATTACATTAGAAGGATCCGTCGGATAAGATGGATAAGAAAGATAAGAAGGATAAGAAAGGATAAATATATGTTACTGAATATTAAGAATTTACATGTCTCGATTGGAGGCAAGGAAATATTAAAAGGCTTCAACCTCGGAGTTAACGAGGGCGAGATTCACGCCATCATGGGACCTAACGGAACCGGCAAGAGCACATGGGCAGCCGCCGTTACAGGCCGCGAGGGCTATGAGATCACCGAAGGCGAAATCTGGTACAAAGGCCAGAACATCGTTTGGATGCCGCCTGAGGAGCGCGCAAACCTCGGCATATTCCTGAGTTTCCAGTATCCGGTGGAGATTCCAGGCGTCTCGATGCAAAATTTCATGCGCACCGCAGTCAACGCCAAGCGTGAATATCAAGGACTTCCGCCGATGTCAATGATCGACTTCACCAAGATGATGAAGCAGAAACAGGCAATGGTGGAGATTACTGAAAAATTGCAGAACCGCTATGTAAACGTGGGCTTTTCGGGCGGCGAGAAGAAGAAAAACGAGATCTTCCAGATGGCAATGCTCGAACCTGAGCTCTCCATCCTCGACGAGACCGACTCAGGCTTGGATATCGACGCTTTAAGAATAGTGGCGAACGGCGTCAACCAGCTTCACAACGAGCATAACGCCTTCGTGGTAATCACTCACTATCAACGACTTCTGGATTATATCGTCCCTGATTTCGTCCATGTGATGTACGACGGCCGCATAGTGAAATCTGGCGACAAAAAACTCGCGCTCGAGCTCGAAGAAAAGGGTTACGAATGGGTTAAGGAACTGAAACTCTAACTTTTACGGCGATGGCTTATCTCGAAAACAACATAACGGTCGGTAAAAATCAGAGTCGGCAGCTCGTACTTTTGGACGACAGCAGTCATCTGCAGTCGAACGAGGAGCAGTGCGACATCGTGATGGAGGAGAATTCCACCCTCGAGCTGTACAGAATTCAGAACCTCAACGACGATTCTCATCTGACCACGCACATCAACATCAAGCAGGCCGCCAACAGCAGCGTACACTTCGTGTTGGTGACGTTCAACACTGGTTTTGTGCAGAACAACATCAACGTCGACTTGAATGGTGAAGGTGCAGATTTGCAAATTTACGGTTTGTACCTTCTCGACAAGAAACAGCACGTCGAAAACCTCATGAAAATCAACCACAACGTGCCGAACTGCAGCAGCAACGAGAAGTTTAAGGGCATTCTTGACGACGAGGCATCGGCAGTGTTTAACGGTCACGTGATGGTGGCGCCACATGCTCAGAAAACCAACGCATATCAGAATAATAGTAATATTATTTTGACGGACAGGGCAAAGATCAACACAATGCCTTTCCTTGAGATTTATGCCGACGACGTGAAATGTTCGCACGGCACATCCACCGGCCAGCTCGATCAGGACGCGATGTTCTACATGCGCCAGCGCGGCATCAAGAAAGAGGACGCAAGAATGCTTTTGTTGTATGCTTTCGCGGCTGAAATTAGCAATCACATCAAGATTGAAAGCATTCACGACAGCATCGACGACATGATTAAACGCCGCTTAAAAGGCGAACTCTCAAGTTGCGACACCTGCATCTTCCAGTGCAGCAACAAGGAGAAGGTTTTTAAGATTGATTTGAGTAAGATTTAATCGTTATTATGGCTTTGAATCAATTCAATATCAATGATATAAGGGCCCAATTTCCGGTGCTGGACCAGCAGGTTTACGGCAAGCCTTTGGTGTATTTCGACAATGCTGCTACGACGCAGAAACCGCTTTGCGTTATTGAGCGCGAGCGCGATTACTATCTGCATGAGAACTGCAACATCCACCGCGGAGTGCATTACCTGAGCCAGATGGCGACGGAGGCTTACGAGAATGCGAGAAAGACCGTTGCGCAGTTCATCAATGCCCGTCAGCCACAGGAAATAGTTTTCACTAGAGGAACTACAGAATCTCTAAATTTACTTGCGACTTCTTTGGGACAACTTCTTGTAGGCGAAGGCGATAAGGTGGTGGTGAGCGCTATGGAGCATCATTCGAATATGGTGCCGTGGCAGCAGATGCTTATGCACTCAAAAGGTCAGTTGCTCGTTATTCGCATGGATAAAAACGGCGTTCTTGATTTGAATCATTACGAAGAACTGCTCAAGCAACGTCCGAAAATAGTTTCTATCGCTCACATTTCCAACACTTTAGGCACTGTAAATCCTATCAAGGAGATGATTTCGATGGCTCACAAATACGACATCCCGGTTGTTATTGACGGAGCACAGTCGATGGCACACCAAGTGATTGACGTTCAAGATCTTGACTGCGATTTTTACGTGTTTTCAGGGCATAAGATGTACGCTCCGATGGGCATCGGCGGCTTGTACGGCAAGATGGAGTGGCTCGAGAAGATGCCTCCGTATCAATTTGGCGGCGAGATGGTCGACACAGTGAGTTTTGAGAAGACCACGTTCAACAAAGTGCCGTTCAAATTCGAGGCTGGAACACCGAATGTTGGTGCTGCTTTAGGTTTGGAAACAGCCGTAAAGTTCATTCAAAGCTTTGATCGCCAAGAAGTTGAGGCTTACGAAGACGAGCTTTTGAGATATGCAACCGAGCAACTCGCAAACATCGAAGGAATGCGTTTCATCGGGCAGGCTCCAAAACGTAACGGATTGATTTCGTTTGTGATAGACGGCATCCATCCTTACGACCTTGGCACCATCATCGACAAAATGGGCGTTGCAGTGCGTACCGGTCACCATTGCGCCGAGCCAGTGATGACATTCTTCGGCATCCCGGGAACGGTGAGAGCCTCATTTGCAATGTACAACACAAAGGAAGAAATTGATATTTTTGTAAAAGCAGTAGATAAAGCAGCAAATATGTTAAAATGAGCCATTAGGTAATAGCCATTAGCCATTAGGAATGAAAGAAAACTAATAGCTAATGGCTAACGGCTAACGGCTAATAGCTTAAAAATATGACAATTAAAGAGATTCAGGATTCAATAGTAGAAGAGTTTTCGATGTTCGACGACTGGATGGACCGCTACGCGATGCTCATCGAGATGGGTAAGGAATGTCCGATCATCGACCCGCATTACAGAAACGACAATTACCTCATAAATGGCTGTCAGTCAAGAGTTTGGCTTCACGCCGAGTTGAAAGACGGCAAGATTTATTTCACTGCCGACAGCGACGCCGTCATCACCAAAGGCATCATCAACTTATTGATAAAGGTGTTTTCGGGACAGACTCCAGCCGATATCTTGGCAGCTGATATGAGCTTCTTGGATGAGATTGGGTTGAAGGAGCACCTCTCGCCTACCCGCTCAAATGGGTTGTTGAGCATGGTGAAACAGATGATGTTGTATGCCGAAATAATGAACAAATGACAGAAACAGAAAAAAATGAATTAAAAGAAAGGGTGATTGCCGTTTTAAGTGGTATTTACGACCCTGAAATACCAGTTGATATATACAAACTGGGTTTGATTTATGAAATCAACATCGACGATGAGGGTGCGGTGAGCATTTTGATGACCGTGACAGCACCTAACTGCCCTGTCGCCGACTATCTCCCTAATTTCGTTAAGGAGAAAGTCAGCGCTATAATGGGCGTTAAGTCGTGTGATGTGGAGCTCACCTTCGAGCCGGCATGGAGTCCGGCGAGCCTCTCCGAAGAGGTGCGCGCTGAGCTCGGTCTCGACGAAGGTTTCGGCCTTGCCGATATGATGTATTAGTTTTTACTGCAGTTTCCGATAAGATCCTTCGCCATGCCTAAGAACATGAAGGCGACGGCGTTGAAATCCATATTCAGATCTTTGCTAAGGCCAACTTTATCTTTGAAGATGGCGACGTTGAACCACTGCAGGCACTGGAATGCGCGGTGGAAATACAGGCGGTTCAGCTCTTCCCGGGTCGGTTTGTGCCCCACGTAAGCCTCAAGCAGCGACAAAGCCTTGTCGAAACCGGCGTTTCCGTAGCAAGCGATATCGTAGAACGGGTCGTTCATACCGGCAAATTCCCAGTCCAAGACATAGAACTTATCCTTTGCGATGACGAGGTTTGTAGGCTGATAGTCGCAGTGGCACGGCACTTTTTTCACCTCTTTGTAAAGTTTGCGCATCTCGTCGAGGGTGTGACGCAGCTCGACATATTCCTGCGGATGCTTGAAACCCAGGTCGGTGCAATATTTCTCGTAGGTGTCGAGACGACCGAAAGCGTTGTAGTCGCTGAACTTCAGGTCGCTGTTGTGCAGTTTCTTCAAAGCCTTCACTGACATCTCGTTGTAAGAGACTACGTCGGTTGTCGACATGATGGTACCGTCGACGTATTTTGCCAGTTTCTCGCCTGAGCGAATCTCAACATAAACAGTCTTGTTGTTGAGGTCAAGTTTCTCCACTTCTTTGATGTTGGCGTCTTCTTCCACGCGGTCAACAAAGCGTTCGGCGAACTTACCCGGTACGCGGTATGTATATAATTCCCCTTGACACTCAACAACATAGGTGTAATTGCTCATTCCGCCTTCGAGGCGTTTCACTATTTTAGCGTCGGTTGCTTGCAGCAAGGCGTTAACTCTTCTGATGATATAAAGTTCAATTTCCATGGTTAAAAATTGTTTATTAATTCGTTTTCAAAATTGTGTGCAAAGATACATAAAAAGTTTATAAAGTTCATCAATCTTGTAAAGATTTTTAGCCATTAGCCGCAAGCTATTAGCCATTAGTTTTTGGAGGCTTGATTCTAATGGCTAATGGCTTTAAACCTAATGGCTAAAATTAATTTCGATTGAAAGTTATTTACATTAAAAAAAATATGTAATTTTGCAGCCGTAAAATTTGGGGGTTTAGCTCATCTGGTAGAGCGTTAGGTTCGCAATCTAAAGGTGGCCGGTTCGAGTCCGGTATCCTCCACAAATTACGATAACTTATTGTGCATCAATTAGTTATCGTTTTTTTATTTTATAAATCTAAACACTTTCCTCTGCGTCAGCATTAAAATCAACGCCAGCACCGCACCAAAGACATCTGACACTGTGCAGGAACAGAAGACGCCTTGAAGACTGTCGATTCCCAGATTTTCAAAGATTGTCGGCATGATGAACATCATCGGGATGAGGAAGATGACCTGACGCGAGAGGCTGGTGACAATGGCGATCCACGGCTTGTCGATGCTCTGGAAAAAGTTGGAATTGACAATGGTGAAGGCGATGAGAGGCGTCATCACGGTGATGTAAGGCAACGCCATCTGCGAGATGTCGAGCAAAATCTGGTCGCTGGTAAACGCCATCGAGATGATGCGAGGCATGGTGCAACCGATGACGGCAGTGACAAATCCTAACACGACGCATACTTTCATCGTTAAAACATAAACTCGTTTAAGTCTGTCGGGATGACCTGCACCGTAGTTGTAGCCCGCAATAGGCTGCATTCCCATGCACACCCCGAGGATAATCATAATCATGATGAGGATGTAGCTGTTGGCGATACCGTAAGCGCCTACCGCCATATCGCCGCCGTATTTTATGAGCTGTTTATTCAGAATCGCAACCACACCGGCAGCCGCCACGTTCATCAGGAACGGACTCATTCCTATCATGAAGATATTTTTGAAGATATAGCCTTTAGGCTGGAATCCGTGTCGGCGGAAGCGGATGAACGAATCGCGTTTCAGGAAATGCAACATCGCCAGGAAGCTGGCAAACGCCATCGAGATGGTGGTAGCCCAAGCGGCACCTGCTATTCCCAAATGGAAGACGAAGATAAACAGGGCGTCGAGACCGATGTTGAGCACCGCACCCGAAACTAGCACTATCATCGACTGATTCGGATAGCCCGACGCACGCATCAGCGAGACGAGGTTGAACGCCATAGTAGTCAGGAACATTCCCGGAAGCACGATGACCATATATTCGCGGGCGTAGGCCACAGTTTCGGCTGTAGCGCCAAAGGCAAACAAGATTTTATCGAGGAAAATATAGGAAAACAGCATCACCAAGCCGCTCAACACGACAGTGAAAATGACACTGTTGCCAAGGATGTTTTCCGCCCAGTTGATGTCTTTCTTGCCTAAAACTATCGACATCCTCGCCCCTGCTCCAACGCCTATCAAAGCTCCGAAAGCATGGATGATATTGATGATCGGCAAAGTGATGGCCAATCCCGCGATTGCGAGCGCACCCACTCCGTGTCCGATGAAAATACGGTCACAAATGTTGTAAACCGATGATATAACCTGACTTACTACCGACGGCAAGGCGTACATAAGCAACAGAGTGCCAATGCCTTTAGTCTCCAATTCCCTTGTTCTATCTGTCTGCATTTTGCTTTTCAATATTTTTTGCTATGCTAATCCCATATTCATATAAAATGTAAAACGGCACAAAAATCAGCAGCTGACTGATGATGTCGGGCGGCGTGATGAGTGCCGATAGTGCCAAGATGACAACGATGGCGATTTTGCGGTTTTTCCTTAGCCATCCTGAAGAAACGATGCCGATTGACGCCAAAAATCTTATCAAAAGCGGCAACTGAAACACCAGTCCGGCTGCGAGACAAACACCTAAAACCGTGCTCACATACGAGCTCACGTCGATGATGTTTTGTATGCTGCCGTTCGCCTCGTAATTTGCGAGAAAATTGATTCCGAGAGGCGCGATGATGAAGTAACTGAAAGCCACTCCGAGGAAAAACCAAAACACTATCTTCCAGACTATCAATCGGGTACGGCGTTTCATGGTTGTTGAAAGAGCCGGTTTCACAAAGCCCCACAGCTGCCCGATAATGTACGGAAACGCGATAACTAATGCACCTACAGCTGATGCTTTGATGTGAAGCATAAACTGTCCGGCAATCTTGGTATTATAGATTTGCAAAGGATTCGCATTGATTCTCAACGCCTCAGTGCCAGTCAGATCGGCCAGTTTCGCAAAAAGTCTGTTGATGATGAAATCGCTTTCGGAAGGATAAAAAACGATATTGATGATATCGCCTTTGAAAAAAGTGAAGAGCGCGATGAAGAGCAAAACAAAAGCTATCCCGATGTGCATCAATACTTTACGAAGCTCATCGAGATGCTCGCCGAAAGTCATTTGAACGTCTGCCATTTGAGGCTATTTCTCCTCTGGTTTTTCTTCTTTTTTCTCGCTTTTTTCGCCAGTCGGCTCGTTCATGGCATCTTTGAATTCCTTGACGCCCTTGCCCATTCCGCGCATAAGCTCAGGGAGTTTCTTGCCGCCGAAAAGCAACAGAATCGCCAGCACGATAAGAATGATTTCACCAGTTCCGATACCGCCTAAAAATAATGTTGTCATATTCCTAATTTATTTTTTGCAAAGATATAAAAAAGTTTGAAGTTTGGAGTGTGGAGTTTGAAGTTTATTTAAAATAAGTTTATGAGTTTACAATTTCTCTTAATAAATCCAAAGCGTCTTTCACTCTATCAACAACCTTGAAAATCAATATGTTTTTGCCGTTTTGCTCCTTAAACTGACAGCGTTTGAGATGGTCGGAAGCGTAACGGATGATTTTTTGGAAGGTCGCCGTGTTAAAGTATTCCGACTCCTGATCCTGCAGAAAATAGCAGGTCATATCGCCTTTTTTGAGGACGATTTTTTCGAATCCGAGGTCGCGCGCAATCCAACGTAAACGTACAGTATTCAAAAGGTCGTTAGCCTGCGGCGGCAGCTCGCCGAAACGGTCGATGAGATTGTCAGTGAAGCGCATCAAACCCTCTTCATTTTCAATGTGATCGAGCTCGTTGTACAAGCTGATACGCTCAGCCGATGAATCGACGTACTCGTTCGGCAAAAGTATCTCCAGATCTGACTCGATAGCGCATTCACGGACGTATTTCTTCTCTTCTTCTGGCTTCTCGAACAGGTCTTTGAACTCATTTTCCTTGAGCTCCATGATGGCCTCGTCGAGGATTTTATGATATGTCTCGAAGCCAATATCGTTGATGAAACCGCTCTGCTCGGCACCCAGCAGATTGCCAGCTCCACGGATGTCGAGGTCGCGCATTGCGATGTTGAAACCGCTGCCCAAATCAGAGAATTCCTCAAGGGCTCGCAGACGCTTCTGTGCCTCGTCGCTGAGCATCGCCAACGGAGGCGTCAGCAAGTAGCAGAACGCCTTTTTGTTGGAACGTCCCACCCTACCGCGCAACTGGTGTAAATCGCTCAATCCGTACTTGTGCGCATCGTTAATGATGATGGTGTTGGCGTTCGGAATGTCCAGTCCCGCCTCGATAATCGTGGTGCATAGAAGCACGTCGTACTTGCCGTCGATGAAGTCGAGCATTATCTGTTCGAGCTTGTCGCCCTCCATCTGTCCGTGACCCACAGCCACCTTCGCACCCGGCACACAGCTCACAATCATGTCGTAGACCTCCATGATGTTTTGGATGCGGTTGTGCACGAAAAACACCTGTCCGTCGCGCGCAAGTTCGTATTGGATAGCGTCTCTGATGACGTCTGGAGAGAACGAACGTAGTTCGGTCTCGACAGGATATCTGTTCGGCGGCGGAGTGGTGATGATGCTCATATCGCGAGCGCCCATCATCGAGAATTGCAGCGTTCTCGGGATTGGAGTTGCCGTCAAAGTGAGGGTGTCGACGTTGGTTTTCATCTGTTTCAGCTTCTCCTTGGCTGAAACTCCGAACTTCTGCTCCTCGTCGATTATCAATAGACCTAAATCCTTGAATTCAACATCTTTACTGATGATGCGATGTGTACCTATTAATATATCGATGCGACCGTTTTTGACATCTTCCAAAGTCTTTTTCTGCTCCTTGGCGGTCTTGAAACGGTTCATGTAGTCGATAGTGACCGGAAAACCTTTCAAACGGCTTGAGAACGTATGGAAATGCTGCAAAGCTAGCACCGTTGTAGGCACCAAAACAGCAACCTGTTTCGAGTCGCTGACCGCCTTAAACGCCGCGCGGATGGCGACTTCCGTCTTGCCGAATCCCACGTCGCCGCACACCAGACGGTCCATAGGTGATTCCTTCTCCATATCGCGCTTCACATCTATGGTCGCCTTAAGCTGATCAGGGGTGTCCTCGTACATAAACGACGCCTCGAGCTCGGTCTGTAGATAAGTATCCGGCATGAACTGGAAACCTTGCGAGTTCTTACGCTCAGCGTAGAGTTTTATCAGCTCTCGCGCGATATCCTTGACCTTGCTCTTTGTCTTTGCCTTAAGCTTGTTCCAAGCATTTGAGCCAAGTTTGCTCAACGATGGTTCAGCTCCGTCTTTGCTCGAATACTTAGATATTCTATGCAACGAGTGGATGCTCACATAAAGCAAATCGCCATTCTGATAAATAAGTCTTAATGCCTCCTGCTGTTTTCCGTTATGGTCGATGATTTCCAAGCCGTCGAAACGTCCGATACCGTGGTCGATATGTGTGACGTAATCGCCTGGTTTCAAATCATATAACTCTTTGATTGTCAGTGCCTGACTGCTTGCAAAACCTTCACGGAGATGGAAGCGGTGGTAACGCTCAAAAATCTGATGATCGGTGAAGCAGCACAGCCTCTGGTCGTTGTCAACGAAACCAGCTTGGATGGAATATAATATAGGTGTGAAGTCGTGGTTCGACTCGTCTTTCTGCTGCAAATCGTTCAAAATACTCTGAATTCGCTCGAGTTGACGTTTGCTCTCGGAAAAGAAAAGTATGCGGTAGTCTCTGTCTTTCAACGAGTTAATGGTGTTTTGCAACATCTCGAAGTTCTTGTTGAACACAGGCTGAGTAGTGATGTTGAACTCCACAATCACCTTTCCAACCGAATCGGAATAAGTCTCAAACGTAACCGATTTAAAATCATCGAGTTGAGTGAGAAGTTCATCGCTTTGCGCGAATAAAGTCTCGGGCGATTTCAGATTCTCGTTTTCTTCAAACGCCTCGAATGCCTCGACGGCTTTTTTATACTCGGCATCGATTCTCTCTTTCAGAAAATCGGTCTCGTCGAGCCACATAACCGTCTGATTCTGAAGATATTGGAATATCGTCTCGCGTTCTTCCGAAAGGTTATGGTCCTGAAGATTCGGCAACAAAACAATGCGTTGCAGCTTCTCAATCGAGAGCTGATCGACTGGATTGAACGAACGAATCGATTCCACTTCGTCGAAATCGAAAACAATACGATATGGATAGTCGTTAGCGAAAGAAAACACATCGACGATGCCGCCACGGATGGCGAATTGGCCTGGTTCAACCACAAAATCGACATGCTCGAAGTTATATTCCAGCAAGGTGTCGGTGACGAAATCCATATCGACCTTCTCGCCTACCGCAAGCTTTAAAGTATTCTTGCTCAATATCTTACGAGTGACGATTTTTTCACTCAACGCTTCAGGGTAAGAAACGATTATCGTCTTGCGTTCGGATGTCGAAACCCTTTGCAAAACCTCGGTTCGCGACAAGATATAGGTGTTGTCGGGCTTCTCAGGCTCGTACGGACGTTTGTACGAGGTCGGATAGAATAGAATCATCTTCTTGGCGTAGTCCTGCTCGCGTTCGCCGAAGATATTCTCGAGGTCGTTGTAGAAATACGCCGCACTCTCCTTGTCGGCACACACCACAAAATGCTGTCCTCCAAGCTTCTCAAACGCACTTGCCACGGCGAAAGCCTTCGCCGAACCCACTATCCCCTTGCAAAACACATTTTTCTTATCATTAAGATAATCAACGAGTTGCAAGATACGGACGTCGTCTTTATAATATGAAATAGGGTTTTCTTTCACGGGGGCAAAAATACGAAAAATTCTTCATGTTAAACACATGAACTCATCTCAAACAGATACTTTGATGGAGTTTTTCCGTACTTGCTTTTGAACGAGCGCAAAAACGTGGAGTATGAGTTGAAGCCGACCAAGACCGCAATGTCCTCTAAAGATTGCTGGCTTTCGGAGTTTTTGCTTTCCAACATGATTTTGGCCTCTTCCAAACGGAACTCATTGATGTATTCGTAGAAAGTCATATGGCGCTCTTGGTTGATGTAGTTGCTAAGGTACTGCCGGTTTGTTCCCAACAACTGCGCCAACTTCTGCAATGTCAGCGTGCTGTCGCGATAATATCGCATTTCGCGTATGATAAACTCAATGTCTTTGGCAGACAAAGTTTTATAATAAGGATCCTTGTCAACCTGATTTCTCAAAACAAACACCTTCTGGGTGATTATTTTATGCATGACATAAATCACAAATGCTATGGAAACGAGGCAATATGCTGAGTCAAAAATCAAGCTGTAATCGCCTTCCTGACCGACAAACCAATCTTGCTGCGACAGGCTGTCGGCATACCACAGAAGTTGGTAGACAAAAAACAATGTAACCACTATGTTACTCCAACGAAGATCGAAATACTCCAAGTTGCTCACATTGTTGTTTAGCATATCGGTGTATTTTTTGATGGAATACTGCAAATACACCATGATAATCAAGCAAGTTACCAAGGTGAAAATCTGTGTGGCAGGAAATACTTCAGGACTTCCGGTGATGGCAAACAACGCCATAGCCACGACATATGGGATTTCAACTATAAGCAGTTGCGACAATTTATAGCGATTGGGAAACACCAACGAGATGCCAAAAGCGATGTAGCCTCCCACAATTACATAATCGAATAACAGAAACAGCGTGTTGAGATAATCGGCACACGACAAATCGCCGCAAGACACCACCAGAAAATTGTTGAAAAATCCGATAGAGTGCAGAAACAACGTTATCGCGAAAACCTTTTGGAACTGGTAGGTGAAATGATGACGTAGCATATATATCCCGCACCCCATCAGGGCGAATTGCGCTATGCCCGAGACAAAGCAAAGCAATGCGATATACAACGACTCACTATTCATATTTGCAAAATTACAATTTTTTCCTATTATTATACAAATTCCAATTATCAGATGTCATTTTTTATGTATTGCAATTTCATTTTTACGTTTTGACGATAAAAATTGATTTTTCTTACGCAAAGCAAATCGCATTTTTACACAACAGAATATCAATAATAGAAATAATAAGGAAATTTGTGATACATATAAATAAAGGAGAAAGCCGAAAATCCTGAACAGAGTAGGCATATTTATAAAGTTATTGTTATGGGATTAAAATCAGGTTACAAATTGGAAGATGGCGAGCAGCTCGTCATGGAAATCGAAGCTAACATGCGTGAGACCAGCTCAAACCCTTTGGCTGTCTTGTGGGATGCTATTCGTGGAATCTTTGAACTCATTTTGGGATTTTCAAACAAAGGCTTTTTGGTGATGACCAACAAACGTGTCGTCATGATTACCAAGTACAAAGCCTTCTTTGTCATCGAAAAGGGTTCCACTTTGAGCAACATCTTACCGCATAGCGTAAGCAACGTCGGTTATTCGAAGATGGGTACATGCTGCTGTGGGCTGTTCTGCAAGAAGTACCAGTTCTTCTTCACCGCAGCGCACGAATATGAATTCACCCTCTACAGCTCAACCGATGAGGAAGCCAAGGCCATTGTGGACGCATTCTACAATGCTCTCACCGCAAAAGCATGATATCTGAAAAATCAATAGCCACTTTCGGCAGATTTGTCTATTTGAACGCTTATGCCTTCCTCCTGCTTATCATGGGGGCAGGCATGGCGTTTATCCCGATATACAGGTTCGGGCAGTGGTGGCTTGTGGCAGCGCAGGCAGTGGTTGTATTCATTATTTTAAAAGGAAGCGTCGAGATATTCAGATCATGGAATGACAAAAAGCGAAAATACCACGTGTTGTTTGAACGCAATGTCGAATCCTTACGTCCCGACACGTTCTCCGAATATATGAAAGCACCCTGCGGACGGCTGCTTGTAAAGATTGTGCTTAAAGACCTTGACAAACAGAACGAATACAAAAACCTCAAAAAATACAAAGAACCTTTTATCAAAAAGCTAGCGAAAGCGCATAAGCCCAAGAAATCAATAGTATATATGAGAGAAATAAAAAGATAAACATGAAAACATCTTTAATAATATTGATATTTTTAGCAATAATAGCACTAACAGCGTTGACAGTATGGTATGCCTCACGGCTCGAGAAGTCGCGGCACAAGACATTTAACATCATCCTGACGATAACCGGAGCCGTGCTTATAATGGTTTTGCTGCTCGGTGTAACCAAGATTCCGAGTTCAACCGATAAAATCCTCACCACCGGCATCGCGCAAATCAAAACACAACTTGAAAGCTTGAATCCCGGCAGCACAGATACCGACATGGACGCCACACAATTCAAGGCATATCTCAATAAATCACAAGATGTGTCGGATTATCTGATTAACAACGAATATGCCGGTTTCCTGACCCGCACTTTCGGCGTGCGCTATTACATCAAGATGTTCAACAAATTCGCCAACAATCTTGACGACAACATGAAAATGTTCGAGGAAGCGGGCAACACCTTCTCTGTCAACAACATACTCAATTATGTGAAGGAACAGACCATCAAACCGGTGTTAACCGCGACCAAGGTACTCGAGATTTTGGTGACAATTATAGCCATATTATTCATATTAATAATGTTCATTTGGGCAGCATCCATCAAGAAAGGAAAAATCTCCAAAGGCGTCACATTCGGAGAAAAGTAATTACTGTCAGAAAAATTCGTAATTTTGCGGCATGAAAATTGCGAATCTCAACTTTGACCGTTATCCCCTGCTGTTGGCACCGATGGAGGGCGTCACCGACCCTCCGTTCAGGCATGTGTGCAAGATGTACGGCGCAGACATCGTCTATTCCGAGTTCATCTCGTCGGACGGATTGATTCGCGATGCAGTAAAGAGTATCAATAAGTTACGATATACCGAAAGCGAACAACCGTTTGGAGTGCAAATCTTCGGAAATGCTGTCCAGCCGATGGTAGAGGCGGCACAATATGCCGAAAGATACAGCCCTGATATCATCGACATCAACTTCGGATGCCCGGTGAAGAAAGTGGCATCGAAAGGTGCCGGCTCAGGCATCATGAACGACATCCCAAAGATGGTTGCCATCACCGAGGCTGTGGTGAAAGCAGTGAAAACGCCTGTCACGGTTAAGACGAGGTTAGGTTACAACAGCGAGCACAAAGACATAGTTGAAATCGCAGAACGACTTCAAGATGTTGGCATTCAGGCGCTTACCATCCATGGACGACTTCGCACAACAAAATGGGGCGAGCCTGCCGACTGGACACTCATCGGGGCAGTGAAAAACAACCCTCGCATGACCATTCCAATCATCGGCAACGGCGACGTGGTCGATGGCAAATCAGCGAAATATTTCAAGGACACTTTCGGTGTAGACGGCCTCATGATCGGTCGCGCCACCTACGGAAACCCCTGGATTTTCAAAGAGATTCACGATTATCTTGAAAAAGGTGTCGAAGACGAAAAACCATCCGTTGAAGAGCGTGTTAAAGTGGCGAAAATGCATCTCAACGACTCGTTAAACTACAAAGACGAACACTATGCCGTCATCGAAATGCGAAAACACTGGGGCTTATACTTCAAAGGGTTCCCGAACTTCAAACAGTTCAAAATGAAGCTAATGGAAGTGCCGACGGTAGCGGAAGTGACAGCAATTCTCAATGAAATTGAAGAATACTACACTTAATTGAGAATTTTTAATGCCCTTTGCAGAAATGCGACCTACCACAGGGTACTGTTGAGTATTTCGAAAAGGGTATTAAAAATTCAAAATCTTTAAACTTTTTGTTGTCACAATCAAAATTTTTCGTACTTTTGCAGCCGGAAATTTTTCCAGCTCCTATAGCTCAGTCGGTTAGAGTAGCTGACTCATAATCAGTTGGTCCTAGGTTCAAGTCCTAGTGGGAGCACATAAACAAAAAAGTCCCAACTGACGTTGGGACTTTTTTTTAATATTCAATAACATGGCAGATCAGGAAAACATCACCAATCTCTCGGAACTCGGCGAATTCGCGCTTATCGACAAGCTCGTCAAGAACGTCAAGATTTACAACGACTCAACGATGAAAGCCGTCGGCGACGACGCAGCCGTTATCGACCATAAAGACGAGCAGACGCTTGTATCCGTTGACATTCTCTGCGAAGGCGTACACTTCGACATGACCTATTGCCCGCTGAAACATCTTGGCTACAAGGCAGCAGTCGTCAACTTCTCTGACATCTATGCGATGAACGGCACCCCGACACAAATCGTGGTCGGACTCGGCATCAGCAGCAAATATTCCGTCGAGGCAATTGAAGAGATTTATCGCGGCATCCGTCTGGCTTGCGACCGTTATCATGTTGACCTCGTAGGTGGCGATACAACTGCTTCAAAATCAGGACTTTTCATCTCGGTGACGGTGATTGGTAAGGCTAAAAAAGAAGACATCGTCTATCGCAGCGGAGCAAAACCTAACGACCTGCTTTGCGTGAGCGGTAATCTCGGTGCAGCTTATACCGGATTGCTTATCCTCGAACGTGAAAAAGCCGCTTTCATGGCCGACCCGAACATGCAACCTGAATTTGCTGGATACGATTATATTCTTGAACGCCAGCTGAAACCTGAAGCTCGTCGCGATATCGTCGAGAAACTCAAGGAAATAAAGGTGAAGCCGACTTCGATGATCGACATTTCCGACGGTCTGGCATCAGAGGTTCTGCATCTCTGCAAAGAGTCAAAGGTGGGATGCATGGTTTACGAAGACCGTATCCCGATGAACCAGAAGACGATACAGACAGCGAAGGACTTCAACATCGTACCTAGTATTGCAGCTCTGAATGGCGGCGAAGACTACGAGCTGCTGTTCACCATCGCTCAAAGCGACTACGAGAAAGTGAAGGATTTGGACGACGTCCGCATCATCGGCTACATGACCGCCGACGAAGGACAAGCCAACCTCATAACGCCTGATAATCATCAGGTTCCGATCGAAGCGCAAGGGTTTAAGCACTTTTAAATGGCTTCCGACAGAATAACCTCGATATTAAAGACCATCCCGACATCACCGGGGGTCTACCAGTACTTCGACGAGACTGGCGAGATTATCTATGTCGGCAAGGCAAAGAACCTAAAACGCAGAGTATCAAGCTATTTCAACAAAGAGCAGACCGGCAAGACACGCCTTCTTGTCAGCAAAATAGCCGATATCCGCTTTACTGTTGTAGGCAGCGAAGCTGAGGCTTTTTTGCTCGAAAACAACTTCATCAAGCAGTACAAGCCGCGCTACAATATTATGCTCAAGGACGACAAGACCTATCCTTGGATTTGCATTAAAAACGAGTGCTTTCCGCGAATTTTCCTCACCAGAAAAAAGGTCAACGACGGCTCGCTTTACTACGGCCCCTACCCTTCAGTGATGACAGCGAGAACTCTTCTCGATATTTTGAAACAGGTTTATCCTTTGCGCACTTGTAAACTCAACCTGAAAGATCAGTTCATCGCCAACAACCACTACCGTCCTTGCCTCGAATATCATATAGGCAACTGCAAGGCCCCTTGTGCCAACCTCATCTCCGAAGAGGATTATAACTATATGATTTCCAATACAAAAGAAGTCATAAAAGGCAACATCTCCGGAGTTTTGAAAGACCTGAAAGCACAGATGATGGACCATGCCTCACGACTCGAGTTCGAGCAGGCGCAGATCATCAAACAGAAATACGACCTTCTTGAAAACTACCATGCGCGCAGCATCGTGAGCAGCAACACTCTCCACGACATGGAGGTATTTTCTTACGACAACGCCGACAGTTCATTCTATGTCAACTACATGCGCATCATCCAAGGTGCGATAATCCAGTCGTTCTCCATCGAGATGAAACGTCGGTTGGAAGAGACGCCAGAAGAACTTTTATCGTTGGCAATCATTGAGTTACGTCAACGATTCGAGAGTTCTGTTCGCGAGATCATCGTCCCGATGAAACTCGACATGGAGCTCAATAACGTGAAGTTCACCATCCCGAAAAAAGGCGAGAAATTTGAGATTCTGGCTCTCTCGACACGCAACGCCAAGCAATATCGTTTCGAGACCGAGAAACTGCGCTCTTTGGTCGACCCCGAACGTCATTCAAAGCGCATTTTGGCGGAGCTGCAAAAAGACTTGCATCTGCCCGAACTACCAGCAATCATTGAATGTTTCGATAACTCCAATTTCCAGGGCGACTATGCCGTGGCAGGTATGGTGCAGTTCGTCAACGGCAAGCCAAACAAGTCGGGCTATCGGCATTTCAATATCAAAACAGTGCAAGGTCCCGACGATTATGCCTCGATGCGCGAGGTGGTGCGCCGCCGTTATACACGCCTCGTCGAGGAGGGCAAAGAACTGCCGAATCTCATCATCACCGACGGAGGCAAAGGTCAGATGGAGGTGGTGCGTCAAGTCATTGAAGATGAGCTGCATCTCGAAATCCCGATTGCCGGACTGGCCAAAAACGACAGCCATCGCACCAACGAGCTTTTGTTCGGTTTTCCGCCTCATGTAGTGCAGCTGAAACCAAACTCCAGCGCCTTCCATCTGCTCGCTCAGATTCAGGAAGAGGTGCATCGTTTCGCCATAAGCTTCCACCGCAAGAAGTTCGAGAAAGGCTTCATACACTCCGAACTCAACGACATCAAAGGCATAGGAAAGACCACAGCCGAGAAACTTCTTCTCGAACTGAAATCTGTAAAAAATATTAAAACTGCTGATTTACAACAACTTAGCGAGATTATCGGTCCTGCCAAAGCAAAAATCGTCTTCGACTATTTCCATTAGTTTTTCATCCCCGCCAAACGAACCTCAACAGAATCCATAATTCTTATAAGTGTCTGAGGCTCAACATCATTGTAATATTTTACATTTTCTTTGAATATCGAATCGTTGATGCCGTAATGCGCAAAAACGGTATCGAAACCTTGCGTCTTCAGATATGCCGTCTTCTGGTTCACATTCTTCTTGTAGCTGATAATCGCCTCCATAAGCTGAACGTCGGTCATCACGTCAACCATTTGAGGTTCAGTGAGAAACACAGAAGGAGCCGTTCGCTTCGGCTTGCTGTCGCAGCTAACCAAAAAGAAAACCGTCAATATTAAAAACAATCGTTTACTCATAAGACGAGAGTTAGTTACCAACTTCCGACAGGAACTGAATCCTCATCAGTCGCACTTCCTCTTCTTCGTATTCGTTCTCACCGAGGGTCTTCATCGCCGTCTCAAGGTCGTCGGACTCAGCCTCTTTGAAATACTGAATGATATCCTCCTGATGATACTCATCGATGTTATCGCGGGTGTAATAGCGAATGTCGAGGTGTGTTCCGCTCGCCACAATGCTCTCGATTTCAGTCAACAATTCATCAAACTCGAGGTTCTTCGAATAAGCGATGTCTTCAAGAGGAATCTCCTTGTCGATATTCTGTATGATACTGATTTTCAATGCCGATTTATTCACCACCGATTTCACCACCATGTCGTTCGGGCGGGTAATCTCGTTTTCCTCGACATATTCTTTGATGAGGTCGATAAACGGCTGACCGAACTTCTGTGCCTTTCCTGCTCCGACACCTGCAATCTGTGTCAGCTCCTCCATCGTGATAGGATACTGGATGGCCATATCCTCGAGCGACGGATCCTGGAAAATGACGAATGGCGGCAGGTTTTTCTTCTTCGCGATGGTCTTGCGGAGGTCTTTCAGCATCGAGAACAAGGTCTTATCTGTGCCTGAATCCTTCGAAAGTGCCACTCTTTCCTCGTCGAAATCATCTTCATCGCCCTTGTCGTAATCGTGGTCCATAGCCACCATCACCGGGTACGGTTTCTTGATGAAATCTTTGCCTTCTTTCGGCACCTTCAAGATTCCGTAGTTGTCGATATCCTTCGTAAGTAATTTATTTACAAGGGCTTGACGAATAATCGAAGTCCAATATTTCTCGTCGTGGTCGTCGCCGGCACCGAAATATTCGTTGGTGTCGTGCTTCGCCGTCTTGATGTCACCAGTCTCTTTACCGGCAAGGAGTTCTGAGATGTGCTTGGTCTTAAACAGCTGTTTCGTTGCCAAAACCGCCTCGATGACGAGTTTAATATCTTCCTGACCGTCGAAACGTACCTTAGGATTCAAGCAGTTATCGCAAGCGCCACAGTTTTCCTTGTCGTATTCCTCACCGAAATAATGTAGCAACAGTTTGTGACGGCATACCGGCGACTCGGCGTATGTCACAGTCTCGTTCAACAGCTCACGGGCAATCTCCTGCTCCGCGACGTTCTTACCTTTGTTGAATTTCTCGAGTTTATGAATATCTTCATAATCGTAGAACGCGATGCAGTTGCCTTCGCCGCCGTCACGACCCGCGCGACCTGTCTCCTGATAGTAGCCTTCGAGGCTCTTCGGGATGTCGTGATGAATCACGAAACGGATATCCGGCTTGTCTATGCCCATACCGAACGCAATTGTAGCCACGATGACGTCGACTTCCTCCATCAGGAACTTATCCTGATTCTCACGACGTGTCTGGCTATCCAAACCTGCGTGGTACGGCAACGCCTTGATGCCGTTAACTTGCAGAGTCTCAGCGAGTTCCTCAACTTTCTTACGGCTCAGAGTATAAACGATACCCGATTTTCCAGGGTTCGCTTTGATATATTTTATAATGTCTTTAACGACATCTTTTGTCTTCGGACGTACCTCGTAATAAAGATTCGGACGGTCGAATGACGATTTGAAGATCTTCGCGTCTTGAATCTCGAGGTTTTTCATGATGTCCTGCTGCACCTTCACTGTGGCGGTGGCCGTCAATGCGATGATAGGCAGTTTAGGGTTTATGGCGTTGATAATCGGGCGCAGACGGCGGTATTCCGGACGGAAGTCGTGACCCCATTCGGAGATACAGTGCGCCTCGTCGATGGCAAAGAACGAAATATTCAAGCCACGCAGGAACTCCAGTGTTTCCTCCTTCGTCAGCGATTCGGGAGCCACGTAGAGCAGCTTGGTCTTTTTGTTCACGAGGTCTTCGCGCACCTGCATCAGCTCTGCTTTCGACAGCGATGAGTTCATCACGTGGGCTATTCCGGTGTCGGCACCGAAGTTACGAATCATGTCCACCTGGTTCTTCATCAAGGCAATAAGAGGTGAAACCACTATCGTTGTCCCTTCGCTCATCAAGGCAGGCAGCTGGTAGCACAATGATTTACCGCCACCGGTAGGCATCAGCACGAAAGTGTTGTTTCCCGCGAGGATGCTTTTAATGATAGCTTTCTGATTGCCTTTAAACTGGTCAAAACCAAAGACATTCTTCAGTAAATCATGTAAACTTTTTTCATCAATTTTTGCCATAGTTATAGGATTAAAAAATAATCGTTATCTTTGCATCGTTATTTTTACAAAGTTATAACTTTTCATTTTAATAAAGCAAGAAAATTTTAAAAAATTTTTTGATAATGGAAAATTTACGCGAAATTGCACTGCAAGTCATTGATAATGAGGCTAATTCGATATTAGGATTAAAGTCGCTGCTCACCGATGATTTCGAAAAAGTGGTCGAATTAATTTATAATTCGAAGGGCAACGTCATCGTTTCCGGCATCGGAAAAAGTGCAAACATAGCGCAAAAAATCGTCGCAACGCTCAATTCCACCGGCACAACAGCGGTATTTATGCACGCCGCCGACGCCATCCACGGCGACCTCGGCATCATCCGCGACGACGACGTGGTGATTATCGTCTCAAAGAGCGGTGAGACACCGGAAATCAAGGTTTTGATACCTCTGATTAAGATCAGAAAAAACAAGCTCGTTGCCATCGTGGGCAACCGCAAATCATATCTGGCGAGTCAGGCCGACTTCGTGCTCGACACCACCGTGCCGCGTGAGGCTTGTCCTAACAACCTCGCCCCTACCAGCAGCACCACGGCACAGCTCGTGATGGGCGACGCCATAGCCGTAGCGCTTCTGAAGATGCGCGGCTTCACTGCCGAAGACTTCGCGAAGTTCCACCCGGGCGGCGCCCTCGGCAAACGTCTCTACCTCACCGTGGGCGACGTATGCATCAAAAACGGTCTTCCACAGGTCAAGCCTGACGACATCATGACACAGGCCATCATCGAGATTTCCGAGAAGATGCTCGGCGCGGCGGCAGTCATTGGGAACGACAAACTGGTGGGAATAGTCACCGACGGCGACCTGCGCCGTATGCTGATGAAACACCCTAACATAGAGGCGGTGCATGTCAATGAGATTATGACGAAAAACCCGACCACCATCGACAAGACCGCACACGTCGCCGACGCGCTTAATATCATGCAAAGTAAGGAGATTTCGGTGCTTCCTGTCATGGAACGCGGCAAATACATCGGCATGATTCACATTCACGATATTATCAAGGAAGGAATTATATAATGTTACTCAGAACCGATTCTTTAGTCAAGAAATACAAGCAACGCACCGTAGTGAAGGGTGTGAGCATCGAGGTGAACCAAGGCGAAATCGTCGGACTTCTCGGCCCTAACGGTGCCGGTAAGACCACCACTTTCTACATGATTGTGGGTCTCATCAAACCGTTCTCGGGTCACGTTTTCCTTGATAATGAAGAGATTACAAAATTCCCGATGTACAAACGCGCCCAGATAGGCATCGGATACCTCGCTCAGGAAGCTTCAGTGTTCCGCCAGATGTCAGTCGAAGACAACATCTACTCGGTGATGCAGTTTAAGAAAGACATGACCAACGAGCAACGTAAAGACAAGCTCGAGTCGCTGCTCGATGAGTTCGGTTTGCAACATATCCGCAAAAGCAAGGGAATCCAGCTGTCGGGCGGCGAACGTCGCCGTTGCGAGATAGCACGTGCCCTCGCCATCGACCCTAAGTTCATCCTCCTCGACGAGCCTTTCGCCGGTGTCGACCCTATTGCTGTTGAAGACATCCAGCGCGTGGTGGCGAAACTGAAAACGAAAAACATCGGTGTGCTAATCACCGACCACAACGCCAACGAGACGCTGTCAATCACCGACCGCGCTTACTTGGTGTTTGAAGGTCAACTGCTGAAGGCAGGCACACCTGAAGAGCTCGCCAACGACCCTGTCGTGCGCAGCCACTATCTCGGCTCGAACTTCGAACTCCGCAAAAAAGAGTTTTAATCGTCCTGCCCATTGAAAATCAAAAGGTTAACTTTATCCTTATCGTAAATGTCGTTAGCGATTTCAAGCAAGTCGCTTGATGTTATTTTTTCGAGTTTTGCTATCGTCTCAGGCAAAGTCTCGATGTGTTCCTCAAAGAATCCGGCACGCACCATGCTCAGCAGGTCGTTCATCCCCGACTCGTTGCTCAAGGCCACCTGCCCTATGAGCTGTTTCTTGGCGTTCGACAGCTGCAAGGTGCCGAGACGCTGCGTCATCAGCTTGTTTAACTCTTTGTAAACCAATTCAATAGAGCGTTCCTGCGAGTGCGGGTCGACACCCATATAAATGGTATAATTTCCTGTATCGGAATACGCATTGTATTGTGACTCAATGGTATACGCGAAGCCGTATTTCTCACGGATGTTGAGGTTCAACCTAGTGTTCATGCCCGGACCGCCTAAGATGTTGTTCAACAAAATCATCTTCAGCTTGCGGTCGTCGTTGTATTTATAGGCCAGTCCGCCCATGATGACGTGAGTGAGGTGGTTCTTTCGCTCCTCGGTACGTGTCGCAGGCGTGTTGGCGACAAACGGCACACGCTCAAACGGCAACGCATTACCTTGATAATCAGCGAAATACCTATTTGCCAGCTTCAAAAAATCGTCAAACGAGATGTTGCCGATGCATGCCAGCACCATCCTGTCGGGAGCATAATGCTGGTTGCGGAACTTCACGATGTCATTGCGAGTGTATCCCTCAACTAAGTCAATGGTTCCCAATATGTTACGTCCGAGTTGATGCCCACGGTAAATGAGGTTTTCAAACTCATCGAAAATCTCGTCGGCTGGGGTATCGCGATAGGAGTTTATCTCGTCGAGAATCACCTCTTTCTCCTTCTCCATCTCGTTTTCCGGGAAGGTGCTGTTGAAGATGACATCGGCGAAGAGGTCCATCGCCTTGTTGATGTGTTCCTTCAGGAACGAGGCATGAATGCACGTCTCCTCCTTGGTGGTGAACGCGTTGAGGTCGCCGCCCACGTTCTCGAGGCAGCTCAGAATATGGTAAGCCTTACGGCGTTTTGTGCCTTTAAAAACAAGATGTTCGATGAAATGCGCCAGCCCGTTCTCGTCTTCTTTCTCGTCGCGCATTCCCGCGTTGACCATCAGGGCTAAATGCGATAATTCACCAGCGCGGTGCCGGTGAATTACCTTTATTCCATTCGATAAAATTGCTTGCGAAATTGTCTTTTCGTCCGACATTTTTATTTGATTCTAAACATTCTGAAAGCGTCTTCTGCCGACACTTCTTTGATGCCGCCGAACATACCGCTCTTGCCATCCAACCATGCTGTATCCTGTGCGAGTCCGTCTTCGTCGCCAAGCACACGGAATGAGTTTTCAGGAGCGAGGTTCGGGTTGCCGCTGGTTTCCAAAAGGACAACAGCCACCTGGAAGTCTTTCAATCCGCCATAGTTTGTATTCCACTTGCCGCTGAAAATGGTCGACTGTCTTGCGAACATACCATTCGGGTAGCCTTCAGTGAGATAATAGCAGGTGAAATTCTCGCCGGTACCAATCACATTAAGCTTTCTATAAACTTCCTCATAGTAATCGCCTTCGTTGTCATCCCATTGTTTTCCATAGAAATCGATATATTCGCCGTTTTTGAAGAAAGCGATGTAACGGTCATTGAAATAGACTGTTGTGTCGTTCACAAATGTCGAGTGCAGAAGTCTATGAGGGCTTGACACGAACTCTCCGTCGACCGCTGGAGGATTCTCACCTGTATTGACTGTAAAGTATTCAGTTACAGCGTCATACAACTCAGCTGGCAACACTTTCTTAGGCAAAGTACCATTCTCACCAGGTGTAGGCGAATACCATGTCGAGCCAGGTGTAGGTGTCTCCTCTTCCTCTTTATCCTTATCTTTTTTACATGATGAGAGACTTAAGGCGAGAACCAGCACCAACGCGCTGAATATCATTGATAAAATTCTAAAATCTTTTTTCATGATGTCAATATGTTAAAATTCAACTGCAAAAATACTACTATTTTTTTATTAATTAAAACATTTTTCAAAATACTAAACGAATTTCCAAAACGTTTAGTATATTTGCAGTGAATAAATAATTTTTATTATGAGGTGTAAAAGACTGATACTCATATTATTAGCTATACTTCCTTTTGCAACTTGGGCGCAAAGCGACATCAAAACCGAGAAAATTTCCACTTGGATGTTCCAAGCCACATACGCCTACCAGATTCCTGGCCAGGACACTAAAGTTTTGTTCGACAACAACAATTCCATCGGCGGAAGCATGTTTTTCAAGACAAAACACAACTGGCTTTTCAGCATCAACGGCAATTTTATCTCAGGAAATAAGGTCAACATCAGCCGAGAGGAGCTTTTCGGCGATATCCTCGACAACTCAGGCGAGATCATTACCGGCGACGGCATCTATGGCAGCTATGCTCTCTTCGAGAGAGGCGCTCATTTTCAAGCCCGCGTGGGTAAGGTTTTCCCTGTATTATCGCCAAATCCCAACTGCGGATTCTTCGTGCAGGGCGGCATCGGATATCTCTTCAACCGCATCAAATGCGAGTTCGGATCGTATGCCTCACCACCTCCGGCACTGGCTGGCGATTACCTTTACGGCTACGACCGTATGCGCGGCGGATTCGCCTGGTCGGGTGAGATCGGATATCTGTTTTTAAGCAACACCAGAGTGTTTAACTTCTCGCTTTCATTAGAGTTTACTCAGGCTTACACGAAATCGCTCCGTCAATGGGATTTCAACCTGATGGGCAAAGACAACAAATCTTACATCGATCAATACGTGGGCATCAGAGCCGCTATCTATATCCCGACTTATAAACGTAAACCTGCGGAATATTACTATTATTAATATGCGATTACTTTATACTTTTTTTATCCGCTGCTACGCTTTTTTAATCAATATTGCAGCACATTTTGGCAATAACAAGGCTATTTTATGGCGCGACGGTCGCCGCAACCAATGGGACAAGCTCAAATCGCCCAACCCCGACGACAAATGGTTTTGGATGCACGTGTCGTCGCTTGGCGAGTTTGAACAAGGTCTGCCTATTATTGAAGCTCTGAAGAAAGAATATCCTAAATATAAGCTTCTCCTCACCTTCTTCTCACCTTCGGGATATGAGGTGAAAAAAGACTTCCCGCTAGCCGATATGGTGGCTTACATGCCTCTCGACACACTTAACAACGCACGGCACTTAGTCAAGAATTTTAAATTCAAAGCTGTGTTTTTTGTGAAATATGAGTTCTGGTTTAACCATATTAAAATATTGAAAGACAGGCACATACCGCTGTTTTACATCTCAACGGTGCTGCGCCCGAAACAATATTTCTTCCGTCCGTGGGGCGCATGGTTCAGAAATCATTTCTACAAGGTAAAATACTTCTTCACTCAGAACAACGAGACCGCCAACCTGCTTTATAAGATGGGTATCGACGACCTCACTGTGGCGGGCGACACCCGTTTCGACCGCGTTTACGAGATTGCCCAGCAGGCGCAGCGTTTCCCTGATATTGAAGAGTTTATCGGTAACAGAAAATGCATCATCGCAGGCAGCAGCTGGCCGTCAGACGAGAAGATTTTATACAACTTCATCGAAAACATGCCAAACGACTACTGCTTCATCATGGTGCCGCACGACATCTCAGAGTCGCATATCAAACAAATCGAATCGCATCTCCATGATTATCAATTATATACAAATTTAGATTCGAGTAAAAAGACTAAAACATTGGTAATCAATAAGATAGGCATACTCTCAAAGATTTACCGCTATGCGCAGTTCGCCTACATCGGAGCAGGCTTCTACGACGGAATCCACAACATTCAGGAGGCTATAGTGTTCGACGTGCCGGTGGTTTTCGGTCCGAAATACCATGCGTTTGAGGAGGCTGTCGACCTTGTGAAGCTGAAAGGCGCCTTCGCCATCAACAACCAGCGCGAGCTAGAAAATGTGTTCTTCAGATTCATCAACGACGAGGCGTTTTACGAGAAATCATCGAGGATTTGCCATGACTACGTGGCAAAGAAAATAGGTGCTACTGAAAAGACGATGCGCGTCTTGGAAGGATTTTTCAATTAACGTTTATTCTTGAAAAAATCGGTTAATAATTGCAGGCATTCATCTTTCAGGATGCCTGTTTTTATTTCGGTTTTCGGATGCAGCAGGTTGCCGAAGCGTTGGAAGCCGTTTTTCGGGTCGTCGCAGGCCCAAACCACCTTTTTTATGTGACAGTGTTCCAGAGCGCCCGCGCACATCACACAAGGCTCGAGCGTCACATAAAGCGTACAGTCGTCTAAATATTTGGTTCCCAGAGCGTTACATGCGGCCGTAATAGCCAAAACCTCAGCGTGTGCCGTCACATCAGTGAGCAGCTCCACCTGGTTGTGCGCCCGGGCAATAATCTTATCGTTCACGACGATGACAGCGCCCACCGGCACCTCGTCGGCATCGGCGGCGGCCTGCGCCTCAATCAACGCCTGGCGCATGTAGTTCTCGTCTGAAAATACTGATAACATTATTTGTAATCTCTTACATCAATCATATTGCCTTCTTCGTCGTAAAACTTCCAGATTCCGGCAGGTTTTCCGTTGCGATATTCGTTTTCGGTACTGACGACACCGTTTTTATAATAAATCTTTCCTCTGCCCTCACGCTTGCCTTTCACAAACTTGCCCACGCTCATGAGCTCACCCGTAGGATAATAGCCTCTGAACTCGCCTTCACGCTCATTATCAACGATTTTGCCTTCAAGACTCAGCACTCCGTTCTCATGATACCACTTCTCCTCAACCCAAGTCGAGTCCTTGCCCACCACGTCGTAATAGTAAATAACCCACGGCAAGTCGGTCTCGGCATAATAAACGGCGACTTTCTGCACATGACGCACGGTTTTGTCTTGGCACGACACCAAAACAAGAACTAACACTATGATTGTCAATAATTTTTTCATGATTCTAACGTTCAAATTCAAGTGGTTTTCCAATAAAATTATCTTCTACTATGCCGTCATGATAAACGAGATTGCCGTTCACGAAAGTATGCGTCACCTGCGATTTCGCCTTCATGCCGTCGTAAGGAGTCCAGCCGCATTTGTAAAGCATATCGTCGTTTTTAATCACTTTTTCATGATTCAGATCAACCAGAACGAGGTCGGCGTAGTAGCCTTCGCGGATGAATCCTCTATCTTTGATCCGATAAAGCTCAGCCGGATTATGGCACATCAGCTTCACTATCTGTTCTAACGATATCAAGCCCTGATGATAGAGGTTCAGCATGATGTCGAGGCTGTTTTGCACCGACGGGAACCCTGATTTTGCCGTAAAATAGTCGTCGGTCATCTTTTCGTGCCACAGATGCGGCGCGTGGTCGGTGCCTATGGTGTCGATGTGGCCGTCGATGATGGCTTTGCGCAAAATGTCGCGGTCGGAAGCCATCTTTATCGCCGGGTTGCACTTGATGGCGAAGCCTTTCTCGTCGTAATCCTTGTCGCAGAACGTGAGGTAATGCGGACAGGTCTCAGCAGTTATCTTCTTGTCTTTCAACGCGATATCGTTTCTAAACAACGTCAGCTCCGACTTCGTCGAGATGTGCATCACATGCAGTCTGGCTCCGAACTTCGTCGCCATGTCGACAGCCTTTGCCGTCGACTTGTAGCATGCCTCTGTAGTACGCACGAAAGGATGTATGCCGGCATCGGGTATCACCTCGCCTTTCGATGCCAAATCCTTGCAGCACACGGTGTTTTCGTGAATTATCTGTTCGTCCTCGCAATGTGCCGCTATCAGGCACGGTGACTCACGGAACAGGCGCACCAAGGCATCGTCCTCGTTCACTAGCATGTTGCCGGTGCTGGAACCCATAAACAGTTTTATTCCGCACACCTTCTTCGGGTTGGTTTTCAGTATTTCGTCGATGTTGTCGTTAGTCGCGCCAAGATAAAATGAATAATTCGCCACCGATTCCTCCGCCGCAAGGTCGAATTTCTGTTTCAGCAGTTCCTGCGTCGTGGTCTGCGGATTGGTGTTCGGCATGTCCATGAACGACGTCACGCCACCCGCCACAGCGGCACAGCTCTCACTGGAAATATCGGCTTTCTGTGTCAATCCCGGTTCACGAAAATGTACGTGTTCGTCGATGATGCCAGGAATCAAATATAATCCCGTCGCGTCAATTACAACGTAATCATTATATTGATTATCCGTAAAGACGCGATTAATCGCATCTCTACACGGAATTATTTCTTGTATCCGTTCGTCAGAAATGACGACACTTGCCAGCGTGGTCGTCCCCTCGTTGACAAGTGTCGCGTTTTTAATGATATAATTCATTATTTTCTTGGTTTTATTTTGCCCCACATTCCTCTCCATCTCAGGTTGATGACACCGAAGACGGCTTCTCTGAAGATTCCGCCCGACATCTTCGATGTGCCTTCGCGGCGGTCGGTGAAGATGATTGACACCTCTTCAATATTGAATCCGAGCTTCCAGGCGGTGTATTTCATCTCAATCTGGAAGGCATATCCGATGAATTTGATTCTATCAAAGTCGATGGTTTCCAGCACCTTACGTGTGTAGCACACAAAACCTGCGGTGGTGTCGCGCACTTTCATTCCCGTCACGAAACGGACGTATGCGGAGGCATAATACGACATCAAAACACGACCCATCGGCCAGTTCACCACGTTCACGCCGCATTTATAACGCGAGCCGATAGCCAGGTCGGCACCGTTGGCACAAGCGTCATGCAGACGGATGAGGTCGTCGGGGTTATGCGAAAAGTCAGCATCCATCTCCGTAATATACTGATAATCACGCTGCAAAGCCCATTTGAAACCGTGAATATAAGCCGTCCCGAGTCCTAACTTACCCTTGCGCTCCTCAATGAAAAGCTTGTCTGGGAACTCCTGCATCAGGCGTTTCACTACGTCGGCGGTGCCATCAGGACTGTTGTCTTCAATCACCAAAATATGGAACTCCATCGGGAGGTTGAAGACATAACGGATTATCTTTTCGATATTCTCTTTCTCGTTATATGTCGGGATGATAACTAAATTTTCAGCCATAATGCCTTAAAAATCAATTAGTTTAATGTGTATTCGTTTGTGTTTCTCATTCCTGATTTGCCAAGGAATGTCATAAGGTCGCCCTTAACCTTCAATGTCTTGTGGAGGTTCTCCGGATGGTCTTTCAAGTTGATGCCACGGATACCTGAAGCAGCATTGGCCGGCAGATAAACCACTACACATCTGTTGATGTCTCTCTCTGTTGGCTTGTCTGCCAAAATGATGCTTAAGATATTGTAATCATTGTCGAATGTCGGACCCCAAGAGATATCGCTGTCGCTGGTAATCTGACCCCCCATCGGGAGATTTGCAGATCCCACGATAAAACCTTTAATCCACTGTGCCTCTTCAAACTGATGTGCAATACCGCCTGCGATGTTGTATGGGTCATCCTCTGTACCTGTACCATAGACCGACATCTCATGCGGCTCGCCGTCCATCTTCACCTCCGACAAAGCGCGGATTGTGAACTGATAAACATCACCGACGCTGTAGTATGTCAAGATACCTGTAATCATACCGTTGCCCTGCGGAAGCTTGTGACTTGCGAAGCTGGCATAATTACTTGTTCTCACAACTACGATACTGTCTTTTGAAGTGCCATCATCATAATATTGTGTAAGATAATACTGTCCATAAGCATCAGTAGGAGCGTAAGTGTTGTTACGGTCAGCAGCTCTGAACTCGACATTCTCGAAGGTCACCAAACGGCAAATATAGTCGGTGCCGACCATCGAACCTGTGATTGTGTCAGGAGCGATAAACTTGTTATTCGCAAGAATTGTGACATTGTTCGGATCGAGATCCTGAATCTGAGGCGTGCCGCTGTATTCCGAAAGAGTGGCGCCCTTCAGATAAACACGCACTGAGTCGCCTATGCGAAGACCGCTGGTACTCTTCATGTAAAGCTCGATAGCCTTGTCGCCATCTTGTATAAACGAAGCTTTATAAAGGTTTCCAGTTGTTTCATCAGCAGTTACAATACCATAAACTGAAGCATCTTGAGTGAATTTATGTGTACCTTCATGATCCTTCATGTAAAGAAGCGTGTCGATGGTATAAACCTTACCAACCGGAAGGGTGAAATCCGTGCTTGGCTTAGGATAATTGTTCTTTCTAGCATTTTTATTCATGCAAGAGGTCAATGCGACCATTGCTATAAGAACCAATATGCCGTATTTTTTTATTGATGTTAACATTTCTTTAATATTTTGATTATCAATAATTTATTCTTTAATTACCACATTTCTGACTTCCCATGTGGCAGCGTTTGAACTTGTGCTGACATATTTGAAAGCCACATAAACATTACCGCCGACATAATCGCTCAAATCAATCGAGCCTGAATTTACGAAGTTGAAGTTGGAGCCGTATTCAGCAATCTCAACCTGTTCCCATTCTGTTGTTGCGACATCACCGGTAAAGTCAGAAGTAAGCCAAACGGTCATCTCCTCTGTCGGGTTGGTCTCATATTTGCAAGCGTGGCTGAATGAAAGTTTAGCTGTCGCGACTTCGCTCAAACTGACAGCCGGTGAAATAAGCCAGCTCTCTGTCTGATATGCATGTCCGCTGTAAGCGCTAGCCTTCATGCAGCTGTATTGTGACGAGAACTCCCAAACATAGCTCAAACCGCCAAGGTTGACGTCAACAATCTGGAAGTCACCCTGACCGCTATCGAACGGCTCGATGAAGATAGCTTCACCGATAGGTTCCTCGCCATAGCTATGACCATTGATTTCAGCGTAAGTGACATTTTTCACACCGGCAACCTGGAAATATTTCTCAAGAGTTCCGTAGAGAAGCACCTCTTGTCTGTAATTCTCAGGATGATCGGTGAGATTCAAGCCATTTCTGATAGCACCTGCAGGAAGCTGAATAGGGATGCATTCCTCAGATGTTTCAGCGTCGATGTTTGAAGAAAGAACGATATTTGTATTAACGCTGTTTTCTGTTGAGAAAACATATTCGTAATCTTCATTTACATAACCAACAACATAGTCTTTAACCCAATAGAATGTGCTTCCGTCGTTTGCGCCCATTGTGATGACATCATTGGCTGTAAATGGGTTTTCACGGGTGCCGTCGCCGCCACATCTGTCGTTATTCATATTCACATCGTTGATAGTGCGAATCAGCAACTGCCAATCGACATTACCATTGCTTCTTACATATTTGGTCAAAATAGCGATGAGAGATCCATTGCCATCAGGCAGCGGAGTATCAGCAAATGAAGCATATTGGCTTGTACGGGCATAAAGCTTTTGTCCCAATTCATCGCAACTGACAACCGATCTGCTTGTGGCATTGCCCTGAGCATTATTCGGGTCATAGAAATTGCCGTCGAATGGCATAAACTGCACATCTCTGAGCTTCACAAGGTCGCACAGATATTTGTCGTCTTGAGCGCTTGTAAGAGTCACATTTCTTGGTTGAACGTTATTTGTGCAGTCTTTTTCATAAATCACAAACAATGAGTTATAGTTTTCATCTTGAATCTGAACCTGTGGTAAGCCTGAGTAAGAACCTAGAATTGAGCCATAGAGTTTAAATCCGATATGATCGCCGACTTTCACTTGGAAGTCATCGCCTTTCGGGCGGTAGAAAGCGATACATTTGCCGTCTTCGCCTCTAAGATAGATGGTTCTGTATATGTTTCCACCAGTCTCATCAGCAATGACATAACCTTTCACGATGGCGTCCTTGTGCGATGCCTTGTTAAACTGGAATGCTCCACCAGAACTTGCAAGAGAGTCGAGAAGGCGACCCACCGACCATTCATTACCGCTTGGGAACGAGGTGATTTCCGGTTGGTCTAGAGTTTTCTTTTTGCAAGCAAAGAATACCAGCGTTACACCTATTAATAATATAGCAAGCTTTTTCATGATATTTCTCCTTTCAAATTAGTGTCTTACTGTTAAACTGATGAAATAATTGAGACCGTAGAGGTACGAGTATTTCTCAGGGAAACGCTCAGGCTCGTCGTAGTCGGAACGAAGCTGTTCGTAACCGTAGAGAACGATGTTTTTGTTGTTCAACAAGTTGTTGATACTCACGTTGAGGAGGATTGAATAGCCATTCACGCTCCACGATTTACCTGCGTAGAGGTCGATGGTGTAAGCGTCGTCGAGTTTCTTCTGCTCGAGAAGCATCTTTGTACGATAGTCTTCAAGATAGAGGTTCTCGAACGCGTCCTTCACGTGGTTTGTAGGGTTAACAGCGAGATAATACTCGGCGAAATAGTTGGCGTTGACGCTGATCCACCAGTATTTCGGTGAGTTGTATTTCAAACCGATAGAACCGACGGTCTGTGGCATGTCGCCCACGTAGTAATTTTCAAGATAAACCTCTTCGCCGTCGTAGATAGCCTTGGCGTTGTTATCCTCATAGACATACACTTTCGGACGGTTTGAGTAGCGGTGTTCGCCTATTGTTCCAGCCAGCTGCGCGCTGATGGTTGGCGTGATGTTGATGTCGGCGCCGAGCTCAACACCCTGAGCGTACTGGTTGATGTCGTTCATGATATAGTTGACGAACTTACCTGTCGACTCATAGTAGAACGAGCGGTTCCATGTGAGGTCGTAGAACTGGGTGCGGTAAGCGCTCAAACGTGCCTTCATGAATGGTGAGCGGTATTCGTAACCGAGGTCGAACGCGAAAATTTTCTCGTTGTCGACGTCGCTCACGATGGTGTTACGGACACGCGGAGCCACAAACACGCTTCTGAACTCAGGAGCCTGACTCTTCAGCATGATGTTGGCGACGATGTAGTTACGTCCGTTGATAGCGTAGCTGCCGCCAGCCTTGAAGCTGCCGTTTGTCTGGTTGATGATCTTTGAGTCGCCGTACGATTCCTCGCCCTGGAAACGACCGTTTTCGAAGTTACCTGTACGGTACATCTGAGTGTAGTCCGACTCCAAGCCGACGTATGTCGACCAGTGGTTCTTGGTATATGTCAACTCACCCCAAACGGTAAATTTATTGACATTAGCGATATAGTCGTAACCGATGACATCGCCCACTGTAGCCACATGATTCTTGTTACGGATGTTAACCTGCTGCTCGTCAGAGATATCGAAAGCCTCGCCATCGGCATATTTATCGATGTCGAGATAATAATCACCGCCAAGGAGGTCGGCCACTTTCTTGTAGTAATGAGTCTTCGAAACGCCCGCTCTCAAACCTGCGTAGAGATGGAGGTTAGGGCTGATCTCATATTTCAATGAGCTTGCCACACCGAATTGTTCCTTATCCTGACGGCGTTCCTCAACGATATATTTCGAGAAGAGTCCCGAGATTGTGTTGCCGTCGGTGTTGTTGACATTTTGGATGGTCTTCAGGTTTCTCGAGTTGGCTGCATAGAGCTTATCCCAGTCGATCTGGTGCATTGTCTCATCTTCGATCCACTGCTTGGTATAAGCCTCATAGCCTTCCTGGGTGTAACCGTCCTTGCCGAGGTCGAGCATATATTTGTAATAGCTCGGGAGGTTACGGTAGTAATCAGGACGCGGGTCGGCTGCCTCGCCCCAGTCGAGAGATGTTGAAGCGCTCTTGCCGAACCAGTAATATGCCGTGGAGTTAATGGTCAGTCTGTCGTTTGGTGTCCAGTAGTGATTAAACTGGAACATCGGCTGGTTGTATGAGTTCACGCGGGCGTTACGCACAAAACGTTTGCCGTTTTCGTCGGTCTGCCAGCCCCAGTTCGGGTTGTAGTAGTTATCGTCGAGGAGGTCGTAAGCCTCTTGCACTGCTGGTGACGACGCGGCGCGCTGTGATGGTGAGCCGAATACCAGGAATCCTATCGAGTGTTGTTTGTTGAGTTTCTTTTCCGCCGAGAAGAAATAGCTCGAACCGTTGTACCATGTGCCTTTGTTCCAGGCGAAGATGCTGTTCATCGGGGTGTAACGACCTGAGATGGAAGCCGCGAACGCCCAGCCGTTCTTCATCATGCCGGTGGCATACGATGCCATGAGACGATGTGCATACGAACGGTTCGACAACGAATAGCTCAACGAGGTCTGGTTACGGTAGTTGCTGGCTCTTGTCGAGATAGCTGTCACGCCGCCCGGGCCGCCGAAGCTCTCGTAGGTGATGCCCGAGTTGACCATGATGACCGAGTTACGCATCACATCGTTCAGACCGCCCCAGTTGGAGTAGTAAGGACGGCCGCCGTCAGGGTCGTTCATCAAAACACCGTTTATCAAGACGTCGGTGTATTTCGAGTCGTAAGCGCGGATACGGAACCTTCTTGAACTGAAGTTGTAAGCCGCGATGTTGTTGTACGCATCGCGCGATGACTGTAGGTAACTCGAGATATCCGTCGAGCTATGTGCATCGTCGTACTCCGTGTCAATCATGATGATTGTCGGAAGCGATGTGTTCTCACTGACCAAGGTGTCAGTCGTCTGCTCTTGTGCCATCAGACTCAAGCTGAAAGCAGCAGCTAAGAATAACAGTAGATACTTTTTCATTTAATAAAATTTAATCGCACAAATTTACGAAATTTTCCTATACCTTTTATAAAAAAGGTGAAAATTAATTTATTTTGATTTTTTACTTTGCCAGTAAATAATTTTCACTATATTTGTACCCAAATTCATTTTTGTAAAAACTATGCTAAGAAAGTTAAACATTTTGGCAGTCGTGATGCTGTTTGTCATCACCTCAGCTTCAGCGCAACAACAGTTCAAGATGGGTCTCGTGGGTTTCTATAACCTTGAAAATCTTTATGATACCATCAACGACCCTAACAAGAACGACGAGGAATTTCTGCCTCAAGGCAAAAACGCGTGGAATACAGAGAAATACATCACCAAGTTGCACAACATGGCATACGCCATCTCGACGATAGGTGCCGACAACAGCGACAAGTTCAGCTCTCCCGACGGATTATGGGTGCTTGGCGTCTCGGAAATCGAGAACCGTCACGTGCTGGAAGACCTCGTGGCACAGCCTGAACTCGCCAGCCGCCACTACCAGATCGTACACTACGACTCACCTGACCGCCGTGGTGTCGACGTGGCTTTGCTCTACAACCCGAAATATTTCAAGGTAACCAACCATAAGTCATATCGTCTGGTGGTTCCCGACCAGCCTAACTTCATCTCCCGCGACCAGCTCGTAGTGACCGGCATCCTCGACGACGAGGAGTTCAGCTTCATCGTCATGCACTGGCCATCACGTTACGGCGGTGAGAAACGTTCACTCCCTGGTCGTATGGCCGCGGCACATCTCTGCCGTCATATCGCCGACTCCATCCTTGCCGAAAGACCTGGCGCAAAGATTGTGATGATGGGCGACTACAACGACTACCCGACAAACAAGAGTATCATCGACGGACTGCGTGCCAAAGGCCGCGTCGAGGATATGCAGGAAGGCGACTTCTTCAACCCTATGTGGAAGATGCACAAAAACGGCGAAGGCACCAACTACTACCGCGACGTGAAAGGTGTACTCGACCAATGCATCATCACACCGGCATTGCTCAAAGACGAGAACGACCCGTTCGCGACATACCAGCTTTACAAGCCGATGGTACACTCCAAGGAATTCCTCAAGCAGCACGATGGCCGCTACAGAGGCTATCCGTGGCGTTCGTTCGCAGGTGGTGTGTGGCTCGCGGGATACAGCGACCACTTCCCGGTTTACCTGATATTACTCAAGAAGATTTAGCTTACACAGCGTCATTTCGAGCGAAACGAAGTGAAGTCGAGAAATCTCCTGCGATAAAGCAACTAATCTGTTCGCAGGAGATTTCTCCATTCCGCTCCGCTCCAGTCGAAATGACGGGTAGGGGGCTATTCTTTAACGTAGATTCTCTTAACCCTTTGTGAGATTCGCGTCATGATTTCATACGGAATCGTGTCGCAGGCTTCCGCTATGATTTCAATCGGATGATTGTCGTCGAAGAGCACGGCTGTGTCATCTTCCTGACAGTCGATGCCGGTGACGTCGATCATGGTGAGGTCCATACAGATGTTTCCAATGATAGGTGCCGCCTTGCCGTTGACCCAAAAACAGGCATTGCCGTTGCCGAGCTGTCGGCGCAAGCCATCGGCGTAACCTATAGGAACAACAGCTATTCTTGAAGGTTTCGTAATCTTTCCGTGGCGACCGTAACCTATTGTCTCGCCTGATCCGTATTCTTTAATTTGTTTTATGGTCGTCTTAAGCGACATCACGTTGTGCAGTTTGCCACGGTCTTCATCACAGACCGCCACGCCGTAAACGCCAATACCCAGACGCACCATATCGTATTGATACTCAGTGAATCGCGAGATGCCGGCGGTATTCAGAAGATGACGCATTATCTTGTAAGGGAACGCCGCCACAATCTTTTGGCTCATCATCTCAAACTGCTTCACCTGATGCATCACAAAATCGCTTTCCTCAGGCATGTCGCTTGTCGCGAAATGCGAGAAAACACTCATGATTTTGAGTTTCGGATTAGCTTTGATACGCTCAATCAAAGTGTCTATTTCATCTGGCAAGAAACCCAGACGATGCATGCCGGTGTCGACTTTAATATGAATGCCGACAGGTTCTTTTAACTCTGTATCCAATTGATTTATAGCGTCTTCAAGCTGCGACAGACAACGGAAACTGTAAATATCCGGCTCAAGTCCGTGTTTGATGATAATATCAAATGTATTTGTCTCAGGCGTCATCACCATGATTGGCAGTTTTATACCTTTGTTGCGCAGCTCCACACCTTCATCGGCATACGCAACTGTAAGATAATCAACATGATGGAAAGCAAGAACATTTGAAACCTCATAGTTGCCACTGCCGTAGGCAAATGCCTTGACCATCACCATCATCTTGGTGTCTTTCTTCAGCTTTCCACGATAATAGTTGAGGTTTTTGACGAGGTTATCGAGGTTGATTTCCAATACCGTCTCATGCGATTTCTGCTGGAGCACCTTCATGATACGCTCGAACTCGAAGCTACGTGCGCCTTTGAGAAGAATTATCTGATTCTCAAACATTTTCATCGGATGATTTGCGAGGAAATCAGCGGTCGAAGTGTAAAAATATGAGGTTATTTTTTTATTTAATGACAATCCGTTGGTGGAGGATTTCTCGACTCCACTTCGTTCCGCTCGAAATGACGAGCATAAGGCGGGACCGATTCCGATGAATGTATCAACACCTTTATTTTCAATAAGTTGCGCGATATTTTTGTAGAGGTCTTCTTCTTTTAGTTCGCTTTGGAGGATATCGGAAAGAATCAGCACCTTGTTGTCGTGATGCTGCGCGTTCATGAAGTCGAGGGCGATGACGAGAGCGTTTCTGTCGTTATTATACGAATCATTGATAATCTGACAGTTACGAACACCAGCCTTGAGTTCCATACGCATCTCCACAGCCTCAAGATGTGCCATACGCTCAGCTATGACATCGTTCGGGACACCCAGCAACAGCGCCACGCACCAGCAATTGATGGCGTTTTCGATGGAGGCATTGTCGATGAATGGGATGGTGATGGCGATTTTTTTGCCTTTGAAAAGCGCCGAAATCTTTGAGTTCTCCGAAATCTCAATCGATGAAACAAACAAATCGGCATTTTTATCGTGCTTGCTCCAGGAGAAGGCAGGAATTTTTTCAACAGAAATTGCTGAAGCAATTTCTTGATTATCAGAGCAGTATACAACGGCGCCCTCATTAACGGCTTTAAGGCCCTTAATGGCTTTAAGGCCCTTAAGGCTGGCGCCATTAAAGAGTTTCAGTTTCTCCTCGATTTTCTCCTGAACACTCTTGAAATTCTTGCCATGAGCGGCGCCGATATTTGTGAAAACTCCTATCGTCGGCTTTATAATCTCACGCAATTTTTCCATCTCACCCGGACGCGAGATTCCCGCCTCGAAAAGCGCTATCTCGTGCGACGAATCCATTTGCCACACCGACAAAGGCACGCCGATCTGCGAGTTGTAGCTCTTCGGACTGCGGCACACCGACATCGAGGGCGACAAAATCTGATACAGCCATTCCTTAACCACCGTTTTGCCGTTGCTGCCGGTTATTCCGACCACTGGAATATTGAATTTCGCACGATGATGGGCTGCCAATTTTTGCAATGCGGAAAGGGTGTCATCGACAACGATAAACGCTGCATCGGGGTAATGTGGAGACACGATTAATCGCTTCTCCACGTAATTTTCATTAAAATTTTCGTTGATAACAAAGGCGCGAACACCTTTTTCATACAATTCTGCGATATATTTATGGCCGTCGTTTCTGCCGCTGGACAGCGCGAAAAACAACGTGTTTTCTGCATCAATCAACAATCTGCTGTCAAATAAAATATCCTTAACAATAATTGTATCTGATTGATTACCAATTATTTGACCTCCAACTATTGAGGCTATCTGATTTATTGTATAACCTTCATTTTGCATATCGCAAAGTTACTAAATTTTCACATAAATAATTGATTTTTAAAAATTTATTAAAAAATATTTGGATTTTCAAAAAATAATTCCTACCTTTGACGCTTCAAAACGAGCTTTCCTTATGACACCACAATTTAAGACATCGAATCTTCCTAAAATTGGTATCACCCAAGGTGACATCAACGGAATTGGTTACGAAGTTATTCTCAAGGTTTTATCCGACTCACGCATACTCGAATCGTTCATCCCGATTATTTACGGACAGTCGAAAGTTTTTTCTTACTACAAGAAAAATTTCGGCATGGAAGAGATGTCTTATTCCGTGATCCGCGACGCGTCGCAGGCACAGCCCAAACGCATCAACATCATCAACCACACCGACGAGGAGCTGAAGGTCGAACCCGGCTTTTCCACCCCGATCGCTGGGAAAGCGTCATTTGCCGCGCTCAAGCTCGCGACCAACGACCTCCGCAATGGCCTCATCGATGCCATGGTGACGGCTCCAATCAACAAAAGCAATATCCAGTCGGAACAATACAAATTCAACGGCCAGACCGATTACATCAAGTCGTTTTTCCCTGAAAATGAATACATTACATTGCTCGTTTGGGAGAATCTGCGCGTTGGTTTCGTGACCAATCACCTGCCGCTGAAAGACGTGCCGCACGCCATCAATAAAGAATTAATTATCAAGAAGTTAAAACTCATAAACAACTCTTTGGTCAAGGATTTCAACATCGTGGCACCGAAAATCGCCGTCCTCGGACTGAATCCGCATGCGGGCGACAACAGCATCATGGGAAGCGAGGAAAAGGAAATCATTCAGCCGGCGATGGAAGTAGCTAAATCTCAAGGCATTATGGCATTCGGCCCGTTCCCTGCCGACGGTTTCTTCGGCTCTGACGCATGGCGCAAATACGACGGCATCCTGAGCATGTACCACGACCAGGGTCTCACTCCGTTCCGCGTCCTCGCCGTCGACGGCGGCGCCAGCTTCACCGCGGGCTTGCCGATAGTGCGCACCTCCACCACACACGGCACCGGCTACGACATAGCGAATAAAAATATCGCGGACCCCGATGCAATGAGGCACGCGATATATCTTGCGATTGATATCCTTAATAATAGAAGATAAGCGCTTCGCTGATAAGAAGGATTATCACCTTTGGCTGATAAGCTTATCCTTCTTATCCTTTCTTATCCTTATTGTCTCTCGTACGTCTGAACCTCGTCGTAAACGTACTCCAGCTTGATGCCGGCTTGACGGAACATCTCCTCCGACTCGGCTCCGTCGTGATATTTTCGCTGGCACACCACGCGTACGATACCGCAATTGATTATCAACATCGCGCAAGTACGGCATGGTGTCATACGGCAATACAAAGTACTACCTTCCAATGCAATGCCTCGACGTGCTGCCTGGGCGATGGCGTTCTGCTCGGCATGCACCGTTCTCACGCAATGTTCCGTGATACGGCCATCAGCATGAATCATCTTACGGAACAAGTGTCCGACCTCGTCGCAATGCGGGAGTCCGCGCGGTGACCCCACATAGCCTGTCACCAAAATCTGGCGGTCTTTCACTATGACGCAGCCGCTGCGGCCACGGTCACATGTGGCGCGCTCAGCCACGGTGTCGGCCATGTTCATAAAATACTCGTCCCACGAAGGACGTTTATATTTCTTGCTTTCAATCTCCTCAAGCACATCTTCCACCCTCTTATGAAGCTCCTCAATGGTGCCGTTGTTCTGGAACACATAGTCGGCCTGATGGATGCACTCGCCGAGGTTCTGTTTGTTAGGGTCGGAATTACTCATCTCACGCTCCTCGTTGGCAACAAAAGTCTCGTAGCTCACCGAGTCGGTCTCCGACTTACGCTCCGTGATGCGTTCGTAGCGGACCCTTCTGTCGGCATCGACGGCAAAAAGATAGAAGTTGCCTTTTGAGCGCAACGACTTGATCTCGCCCGGCGTGCGAACGCTCTCGATGACGGCGTCTTTGCCATTGTTATAAGCCCTTTCGTAGAGCTGGTCGGTGATGTAACTCGGTGTGTTGTTGGCTCGCAGGTCGTTAGCCACCGACGTCAAAGTATCGCGATTCACCTCGAGACCGCGGCGTTTCACCTCTTCAGCGATGAAAGCGCGCACCGAGTAATGAACGTAGCCTTTTTTATCAACCAAATAATCAACTATCGTGCCTTTGCCAGCACCCAAAGTTCCAGTAATTCCAATTATATTCATAGTTTTTAATTATTTTTTTCGTTTTTAATATCGTGAATCCATTTCTCCATTTTCACAGGATTATAATCCTTCATCTTTTCAAACAGCTCCTTCGGATTGTCGGTGACGATGATATTTCTGTTATGGTCTCCACGGATGAATCCGTCGCGAACTCCCCTGTCTATCCATTTAACCAAATCGTCATAATATCCGAGGGTGTTATACAGAGCAATCGGCTTCTCCATCAGTCGAAGTTGGTCAGCGACAACCACTTCCGAAAACTCATCAAGGGTGCCGAAGCCGCCCGGCATAGCGATGAAAGCGTCCGATTCGCGCATCAGTATGTCCTTACGCTCAGCCATTGTCTTGGTCGGAATCATCTTGGTGATAGTCGGGTGACCGATTTCGTGAGCGAGCAAGAAATCAGGCATCACGCCCACGACATCGCAGCCACGCTCTAGCATCTTGTTGGCGATGACGTTCATCAAGCCGACGCTGCCGCCGCCATAATACAAGGTGCAGTCGTTGTCAGCCAACACCTCACCTAGCCTGGCCGCCGCTTCCTCATAACGCTCGTCGAAGCCCATGCTGCTTCCGCAGAAGACACAAATGTTTTTCATTGTCAAATTTTTGCAAAAATACAATTTTTTTTAGACTTTAGTCAAAAAAAACTAAAGACTAACGACTAAAGACGCGAAAATATCAATTCCTGTTTCAATTATCTCATCTTCAAAAATATATTCCGGGTTGTGAAGCGGCAGATGCTCCTCACCGCATCCTAATCCGAACAGGCAAATCGGACACACATCGGCAAAGCGACCGAAGTCCTCCGACCAGCGGAATGGCTCGTCGAGATATTGATAATCAAGATTTAAAGATTTGGCAGCGTTTTCCACAACAAGTACTGCCTCGTCGTTGTTCATTGTAGCTGAAAAAGCCTCGTGGATGCTGCTTCCAAACTCAAAATTCTGCTTCTCGGCAACCATAGCGCAGAGCTGGACCACGTCGGCGGTGAGATGCTGCAGCTTCTCGTTGTCGTAGGAGCGCAAAGTGAGCCAGATTTCGGCATGAGCAGGTGCCACACCGAAGGTCTCCTCACCCAACACGGCATGCGTCATCGTCATCATTGTGAGCGGTTTTTCATCACAAAGCATCTCGGCTTTCTTGCCGAAAATGTCAATAAGCGCTGACAAAACATGCTGCGGGCTATGTCCAGTTTCAGGCTGCGAGGCATGGGCCGTAACTCCGTCGAAAATGAGTTTCAAGCCCAGCGAGCCGGCGGCAAAACAGCCTTTCCTTAATAATATCTTGTTTTTCGCGTATCCTGGGATGTTATGCAAGGCAAAGGCCATGTCGGGTTTTATCTGTTCGAACTGCGGGTCGGCGATGACAGCTTTCGCACCTTGTCCGGTCTCCTCAGCGGGCTGGAAAAGCAGCACTATCTCGCCATTTTCAGGGCGTTTTTCGCTTAATCGTTGTGCCAATCCTGCCAAAATCGAGGCATGTCCATCATGACCGCAGCGGTGCGAGCAGTGATGGTTTCCCTCAGGGATATTCAGCGCGTCAATATCGCCACGAACCAAGATTCGTTTCCCCGGCTTCTTCCCTTTGAAAACCACAGCAATACCGTTGCCTCCGATGTTTCTGACATGTACATCAGGATTCAGTTTTTCAAGAAACTCATTTAAAATGGCATTCGTCTTCACCTCTTTGCCCGAAAGCTCAGCATTTTCGTGAAGAATGTGACGAAGTTCAATTATGTTTTGCATTTTTCAAAATTTTATTCCGCAAAATTAAGAAATTTTTCGTATCTTTGCATTTTTGAATCTGATTAAAATGAACGTGCTATATCCATTGAAATTTCAGCCCATTTATTTGGAGAAGATTTGGGGCGGACAGAATGTTAAGACATTGCTACACAAGGACTTCGGCAAGATGATGAACTGTGGCGAGATGTGGCTGCTGTCGGGTGTCGAAGGCCAGAACAGCGTGGTGGCGAACGGCAATTTTGAGGGCGACGAGATAAACGACCTTGTGGAAACTTTTATGGGCGACCTCGTTGGCGACAATGTTTTCGACAAATACGGCGAGAATTTTCCTTTGTTAATCAAGATTATCGACCCTCTGACATGGCTTTCGGTGCAGGTGCATCCCGATGATGAGATTGCGAAGATGATCGGGTTAGAAAACGGCAAGACCGAGATGTGGTATGTGATGCATGCCGACAAAGACGCTGAGCTAGTTTCAGGTTTCAACCGCGAGGTAACAAAAGCTGAAGTAGAGAAGCTTATTTATGAGAAGAAAATCTCAGAAGTGCTCAACTATGAGCAAGTTAACGACGGCGACGTGTTCTTCATCCCGGCAAGAAGGATTCACGCCCTCGGCCCTGGCTGCATGGTGGCGGAGATTCAACAGACCAGCGACACCACCTACCGCGTTTACGACTGGGACCGCATCGACCAGCATGGGATGTACCGCGAACTGCATATCCCGCAGTCACTGTTTACGCTGAACTACAAGCACGAGGACTACTACCGCACCGAGTACGAACGCGACAAGAAAGACGCCACCGTGAAGATGGTGGAATGCCCTTATTTTACTACCAATTTCATAAATTTGGAGAATAAAATGGCGTTGGCGAAAGACTATTCCGAACTCGATTCTTTCGTGGTTTTGATGAGTGTTGGCGGAAGCTTCAGCCTGAAATACGACGGAGGCGAGGAAATCGTCAATATCGGCGAGTGCATCCTGATTCCAAATATCATTAACAAAGTGGAAATCAACGCGTTAGAAGATTGTAAAATATTAGAAACTTATATTGTTTAATCATTTAAAAATTTATACCATGAAAAAATTATTTGCATTCTTACTTTTCGGTTTCATGTTTTTCGGCTTGAACGCCCAAAACAAGTCGGATTTACCGAATATCACATTGAAAAATCTTGACGGTCAGTCGGTTAACGTCGCTGAGATTAACAACGACGGCAAGCCATTCGTGATGACATTCTGGGCAACATGGTGCGGACCGTGCGTGAAGGAACACAACGCCCTCACTGAGGTTTACGACGACTGGGTAGAGGAAACCGGCGTGAAGATTTTCTCAGTGTCAATCGACGACGCGCGTTCAACAGCGAAGATAAGACCTTTCGTTGACGGTAAGGGCTGGCCTTTCGAGATTTTGCTCGACGTGAACAAGGATTTGGCACGTGCCATGAACGTCAGCAACCCGCCTCATACCTTCCTCTTTGACGGTGACGGCAAGATCGTTTGGCAGCATACGGGATATCTCGACGGCGGCGAAGAAGATTTGTATCAGGAAATCCTTAAGATTTCTAAATAGTTTAGGGTTGAGAGTGTAGAGTTTAGAGTAGTTTAAAAGTTTAAAGTTGAAAGTTTTAAGAATGAAAAGATTAACATTATTAATTGCCTTGGTGCTCTGTGCGACGGCGATATATGGCCAAGATTTCCTCACCAAGTCGAAGGTGAGCGGCAGTTTCCAGATTGACGGGAACTACTATTGGGAAGACAAGGGCATAGGCATCACCGAGGAGGATATCAACGGTGAGAGCTTCGGCGCCTACGGCTTCGGCAAGCTCCAGTATCAGCTCGGAAACTTCACCGCAGGCATGCGTTTTGAGGCTTATCAAACCACTCCTATGTCGGGCTTCGACAGCAGAGTGAAAGGCATGGGCGTCGCCAACTTCTTCGCCACCTACGACAACGGTACCATCGGTGTTACAGTGGGCGACATCTACGACCAGTTTGGCAACGGCTTGGTCTTCAGAACTTACGAGGAATGGACTTTGGGTTTCGACAATTCGTTGCGAGGCATCCGTGCAGTGTTCCGTCCGTACGACGGAGTCACCATCAAGGGAATCTACGGAAAACAGCGTCTTTACTGGGCAAAATACGATAACGTGTCGGCAGCTGAGGAACGCGGACTCGTTCGCGGCATCGATGGCGAATGGGATCTCAACAGCAGCATCACTTCGCTGAACGGCAGCAAGTTCCGCGCCGCATTGGGAGCCAGCTTCGTGAGCAAATACGAGGCCGACAGCAAGCTTCACGTTGGCGACATTGACTTGATAATGCCACAAAACGTGGCGGCATACTCCGGAAGAATGAACCTCGGATACGGCCGCTTCGGCTTCTCGACAGAGTACGCGCGCAAAATCAACGACCCGTCAAGTTTCAACAACTACATCTACAACGAAGGTCAGGAATTGCTGGCATCATTGTCGTATTCACAGAAAGGACTCGGCATGGTGCTTCAGGTGAAACGCGTCGACAACATGAGCTTCAAGTCGAACCGTCTCGCCACACAGAACGACCTCGACATCGGATTCATCCCGCCGCTCAACTACACCCACACCCACAGCCTGCCATCGATGTTCTCGTATGCCACGCAGCCGTTGGGCGAGATGGGAATACAGTTCCAGGTTAACTACACCATCCCGAAGAAGACTCTCCTCGGCGGAAAATACGGCACCAAGCTCGCATTCAACTACAGTCAGGTGAACGATATCAAACGCGACTCCATCAACGTGGACGGAGTGAATATGATAAACCAACCAGGTACAAAAGGTTACACTTCGTCGTTCTTTGCCATCGGCGACCGCATGTTCTATCGTGATTTCAACTTCGAGATCGAGAAGAAGATCAGCGCCAAATGGAATCTCACCTTGATGTACATCAACCTTTATTATGACATGGAAACCATCGAAGGTCATCCTATGGCCGAGCCGGTGGAAGCACATTTCGCTTTTGGCGAGGTGATTTATAAAATCAACAAGAAACACAGCGTTCGCGTCGAATTACAGCACATGTGGGACAACGTCGGCATGGATCAGGAAATTGACCCTATTTATGAGGATAACTACAACAAACGCGGCAACTGGATGGCATTTTTGGTTGAATACACCATTGCACCGAAGTGGTTTGTTTCAGTAGCCGACAAATACAACTACGGCAACCCGATAGCCGAGAAACGCGACCATTACTTCACAGGATCAATAGGTTACATCAAAGATCAGACACGTATCGCCCTCAGCGGCGGCCGTCAGAGTGAAGGTCTGGTGTGCGTAGGAGGCGTCTGCCGAGCCGTGCCGGCCTCAAGTGGTTTATCGTTAACAATTACAACATCATTCTAAGGTTCCTCGTCATTTCGACCGACCGAAGGGAGTGGATAAATCTCAAAAAAAGTAAAATATGAAAAATAATAAGATATTATTAGTCAGCATGATGATCCTCATCGCGATGGCATCGTGCAACAAACTTAAAGAGCCTTATATCATCGAATCGATTGTTTCTCAAAGCGATACAATCGCATTGGAAGCAGCCGACACCACCAATTTCGACGGCAAGGTGGTTGTTCTTCTCGAAGACTACACTGGGGTGAAATGCGTAAACTGCCCTGGCGCAGCTGAGATTGCGGCAAATCTTCAAACACAGTATGGCGAGCATCTCGTGGTGTTGGGCGTACATCCTAACAATCCGGGTAACATGTCACAACAAAGTCCTTCCGGAGGCTTCCCTGACTTCAGAACCGACGACGGTAAGACTTGGAATGATTATTACAACATTGCAGCATATCCTAGTGGCATTGTTAACCGTACGGGTAGCGTTCTAGGCGCCCCACAATGGACTACAGCCGTAAATGAAATTATGGGCAACGACGCACCTGTAAGGCTTATCGTGAAGACACTGTTTGACGATGCGACAAGAGAGCTGAAAATCAGCGTTCACTCGAAGTTCCTGCAAAATGTGGAAAGCAACGACGTCCGTCTTACTATCTGCATGATGGAAGACAACATCATCGGAAAGCAAGTAGTTCCGACATCAGTGAATCCTGCAGGTTATGCTGAAGACTACGTGCATCGTCATGTGTTCAGAGGCACTGCCGACGGACAGGTATGGGGCAATGTTTTGGATGAAAATGCCGAGACAATCTCTGCTGGAAGAAACTTCATCACGAATATGAAGTTCAAAGTCAGCACCGATTACAATGCCGACGAGTTTTATATCGTGGCTTTCATCAGCGACAACAACACCAAGGAAGTGTTGATGACTGCTGAGACAAAGATAAAATAAAAAAAGGAGGCCTTTTGACCTCCTTTAGTAGCGGGGGGCGGATTTGAACCACCGACCTTTGGGTTATGAGCCCAACGAGCTACCGGACTGCTCCACCCCGCATCGTGAATTGGGCTGCAAAAATACAACATTTTTGCTCTCGTGTCAAGTGTTTTTTGAAAATTTTTTGAAATATTTGTAAAATATGGATCATAAAGCAGGTTACGTCAACATCATTGGCAAGCCAAACGTCGGAAAATCAACGCTGATGAACGACTTGGTGGGCGAGAAAATAAGCATCATCACGTCGAAGGCACAGACGACAAGACACCGCATTTTGGGCATTGTGAACGGAGACGACTTCCAGATTGTGTTCTCCGACACCCCTGGAATCATCAAAAATCCGGCCTATAAGATGCACGAAATCATGAATCAGTACATCAACGTGGCGTTTATCGACGCCGACTTGATACTGTATGTGGTCGACATCACCGACAAGAAAATCGACGAGGAGACTATCGAACGCGTCAAGAAAATGGAGGTTCCGGTGTTCGTTTTGCTGAATAAAATCGACCTTTCGAACCAAGAAGACGTGGAAAAAGCTGTCGAATTCTGGAAAAACGCGCTTCCTGCGGCGACAGTGTTCCCGATTTCGGCAATGCATCAGGCAAACATCAAATTTGTGTTCGAGAGCATCATCGAGAAGTTGCCGGTTTGTCCGCCATACTTCCCGAAAGACGAGCTCACCAACCGCTCGATGCGTTTCTTCGTGACAGAGATCATCCGTGAGAAGATTTTGTTGAATTATCAACAGGAGATTCCTTATTCTGTGGAAGTGGTTGTAGATGCATACGAAGAGAGTGCGAAGATGATCAATATCAAAGCGACGATTTACGCCTCACGCGAGTCGCAAAAAGCCATTTTGATAGGCAAAGGCGGTGCCGCAATCAAGAAAGTGGGCATACAGTCAAGAGCCGACATCGAAGAATTCATCGGAAAGAAGATTTTCTTGGATTTGCGAGTGAAAGTCGATAAGGATTGGAGAGATAATGAGGAGGAGTTAAAACATTTTGGATACGAAGCATAATTTTAAAGGATAAAAAAGGATAAGAAGGATAAGATTATGAGTAATATAGTAGCAATAGTAGGCCGTCCGAACGTTGGAAAATCCACGTTATTCAACCGATTGGTGCAGAAACGTCAGGCCATTGTGGAGGAAAGCAGCGGCGTGACCCGCGACCGCCATTACGGACACAGCGACTGGAACGGAAAGTCGTTCACCGTCATCGACACCGGCGGTTATGTGGTAGGATCGGACGATATTTTTGAAGAAGAGATCAGAAAACAAGTCGATTTGGCAATTGACGAGGCCGACGTCATTATTTTTGTGGTCGACGGACAAGCCGGAGTGCATGTCTTGGACGAAGATGTGGCGCTGATTCTGCGTAAATGCAAGAAAAAAGTGTTCCTCGGCGTTAACAAGACCGACATCCCGAGCAAGTTCGGCGAGGCGGCGGAGTTTTACGCCCTCGGACTGGGCGAGATTTATCCTTTCTCAGCAATGACAGGCACTGGCACTGGCGAGCTCCTCGACGAAGTGGTGAAATATCTGCCAAACGACACTACGGAAGACTATTCCGATTTACCGAGATTCGCTGTCGTCGGTCGTCCTAACGTCGGAAAATCGTCGATGATCAACGCATTTCTTGGACAGGAGAGAAACATCGTGACCAACATCGCGGGTACGACACGCGACAGCAACAACACACGTTTCAACGCCTTCGGCATGGACTTCATGCTCGTCGACACTGCCGGTCTGCGCAAGAAAAGCAAGGTCTACGAAAACATCGAGTTTTACTCGGTGATGCGCTCCATCCGTGCCATTGAGGAATGCGACGTCGCCATCCTGATTATCGACGCCACCGAAGGCTTCGAGGCACAGGATATGAACATCTTGAGACTCATCGAGAGAAACAAGAAAGGCCTCGTTTTGGTAGTGAACAAATGGGATTTGGTGGAGAAAGACAGCAACACCCACCTTCAGTTCGAGAACATGATTCGTGAGAAAACGGCTCCGTTTACCGATTATCCTATCATCTTCACCTCGGCCATCAACCGTCAAAGGACATTCAAGGTTCTTGAAATGGCGCAGAAAGTCTACGAAAACCGAGAACGCAAGATTTCGGTGCGCGAGCTCAACGACACCATGCTCGAGATCATCAACAGCCAGCCACCACAAATCGCATCACGTGGCAGATACTTGAAAATCAAGTACATAACACAGCTCAAGAGTCCTACCCCACAGTTCATTTTCTTCTGCAACCTGCCGAAGGATGTGAAAGACAACTACGTCCGATTCCTGGAGAACAAGATTCGCAGCATTTGGGACTTCCACGGCGTTCCGATACAATTATTTTTCCGAGAAAAATAAACTTTGGCTTTTGGCTTTTAGCTATTGGCTTTTTTATTCTTGCCAATGGCCAACGGCCAATAGCCAATAGCCGATAAAATGGACAACGAAGAATTAAGAATCGATAAATGGCTTTGGTGCGCGAGGCTTTTCAAGACCCGCACTCTTGCTGCCGATGCGTGCAAAGGAGGCAAGGTGAAAGTGAACGACGGCTCGATGAAGCCCTCGCACGACGTGAAGGTCGGCGAGACCATTGCCGTTCAGCTCGGGCAACTGCATAAGGTGGTCGAGGTCGTAAGCATCCCGAAGAGCCGCGTGTCGCCCAAAGACGTCCCGAACATATACATCGACCGCACGCCGACAGAGGAATACGAACGCATCGAGTTCATGCACGCCTACAAAGCCGAATACCGCGACCGAGGCGCAGGACGACCCACCAAGAAAGACCGAAGGATTCTTGACAAACTAAAAAAGGACGATTAAAATCGTCCTTTCTCTTTAAACACCATCAAGATGTTAATGATTACTTCTTAATCTTACCAAGACGAGCTGTCACTTTGTAAGTTGTAGTTGAGTAAATGTCTGTTCCAAGAACTGGAGCGACCTTGTGAATCTCAACCTGTGGATAAACGACAACATCGTAACCTGGGTTCTGAGCCATTAACTCATACATTGCAAGGTTTGCGCCGTTGCTCTTGATGTAATCACCAATAACTGGAATCGCTGCAACTGCTGTAACATCTGTTTCACCAGTCTTTGTAATTCCGAAAAGACGCTCCCAATCAACACCAACGATACGTGTTACTGTAGCCTCAGCTGTGAACTGTTCTGACAATTCCAAATTGTTTGCGTAGAGCTCAAAATACATGTTAGGCTCTCTCATTGTGTGATGATAGGTTTCACAACTTGTCATAAACAAGCTTGAAAATGCACAAATTGCAATAATAATACTTAATCTTTTCATAATGTTAAATTTTTAATTAGTAATTATTGAAAAAAGGGTTTAAAACCATTGCAAATATACAAATTTTTTAATAATGCAATAATATTTTCAAAAATATTATACTAATTTATTTTTTAACAAATTTTTCAACATCTTCACCAATTCTAATGAAATACAATCCTGCGTTGAGGTCTGAAACATTGATTTGAACGCCGCCGCTCACACCGTCAATTCTTCTTACAACCTGTCCGAGGCTATTGTAAAGCACAATATCTGTCTGATTATCATCAAGTTGGATATTCAAGACTTCGTTGGCTGGGTTAGGATAAACAGCCACATTCTTCTCAACGACGGTCTCAACCTTGGTGATAATTGTCGAAGCCGGGAATGCCACGTTATCGATCCAAGCGCAGTCTGAACCGCTCGAAACAGAAACGTCTTTTGTGTACTCCCATCTGAGTTCGTGCATTCCTGATGTCAGAGGATATGAAACATACGCCCAGTCCAATTCGCCCGACCAGTTTTGCTTTTCCACACCGTCAATCTTGAAATACAACTTGTCATAGTTATGTTCCGACGATACTCTGAAGTAGAAGCTGATTTCACTTTCTGTTCCGACAATCACGTTGATGTATAAGGAAGATGTCTCATAATCCTGTATTGCCGATGACTTTGCGCAATACATTCCTTGCCACGCATTCTGTGTTGTGACTTCCCAAGCGTAAATCGGGCTTACACTATGCCAGTCGAACGCGCTGAAGTCGCCGGTCTCGAAGCCTTCCATCGATTGTCCTATTGAAATATAATAAGCGTCTTCAAGCATATAATTGCCATAATATGCGGCATAGAACAATTGATACATAGTGCCAACCTCAACACTGTAGCTCAACGTAAATTCCATGTCGGCTGTAAATTCCTGACCAGCAGCGATTTCACCATAAGTCCATTCTGTGGTGTTGATACTGATATCGCCGTGAGAATTGAAGATTCTAAACACTGCTGATGGCACCGCTGCGCCACCGTTGTTTGCCAATGTAAAATGCACAATGCCGCTGTCGCCAGGGTTCAAAGCGCCACCTGTTGAAGTCTCAAGTACCGCGCTGACGAGTTCAAACTCAGGAGCGTAGATTCTTGCGTTGAAATGACTCTCCCAAGTCTCGGTGCCATCGGTGCAGCTTATGTTGAAACGCACCATGGTGTTGTTCGGCACCGCGTCGCTTACATTGAAAGTGAAAGCGTTGTTGATGGTAACACTCTGATTACCAGCCACATTGCCCAAGCTTGCCGTCGCCTGGCTGATGGTGACATATTCGCTCTCGCATGAAATAGTTGCTGTAACGTTGTTAGCGTCGACGCTGCCCACATTTTTCATTGTCATGTTGAAACCATATTCACCACCGAATTCAATCTGTGAGGCTCCGTTGGTCAAGGTGTAGCTGTCATATATAATATAAGGTGTATTGCTTGGCACCGCCATCATCTCCAAAGTCTGTGGATATGAGTTGACGCCAGTCACCTTCATTAGCATCTCGCCTACCATCTGCAGTCCGCCTTCAAACTCAATCTCAGCAACGCCGTTTTCGTCGGTGGCACCCATTGCTATGACTTCGCCGTCCACGAAGACGAGGCAACGATAGTTCTTCAAGCCGTTGCCGTTTTCGTCGGTCACTTCGACCTCAATCGATGGAGTGCCGATGACGATTTGTGCGGGAGCCTCAACGTTAGCTGTGAAAGGCTCGTCGAGCCACACGTTGACAGCGCCGTCGCCCAGCACGTTCATGTCGTAGAAGTTCCAACGCAGAGCGCCTTCCTCCCACTGTCCAGGTGCCGTGACCCATGGAGCTGTCATGCATTTGCCTTCAGAATGAGCGAGGCTGAGCAATCCCATACGGTCGCCCCACTGAGCGTCGGTCATCTCTCTCTCGAGGTGAGCGCCCGGGCCTTCGGTCTGACCTTCGTTAAACCAGCCGTAGCGTGAGTTTCCGATGACTGCGACAGCAAAATTCTCAATCTTCACCATCTTCTCGAGGATGCAGTTCTCATCGAACGCGCCGCAGTCGCATCCTTGTGAATGGAAGAATGTGTAGTTGTGGTCGACACCGTTAGCGCCAGTGAAATCGCTATTAGAGACACCATACCAACCTGCGACGTATCCTGAGTTGGCGTGTCCGTCGTGATGCACATAGCTTGTTCCTGCGTTGATGGCCTGTTTCAGTGCCGAACCGCTCCAAGTGCCGAGTTCTTCATAAAGCTTCGTGAAGTCGTAAGTCGTTGGATATCCGACAGTTGTATAGCCGTTATCGTCGTGAGTTCCGATGAGAAGCTCGAGATAATCAGAACCGTTGGATGTTGGGTTATCATAAAGATGTTCACCGGCGAGAATCACTTTATGGAACTCGCCGAGAACAGGAGTCTGCTGGTAGGTCAACGACTTATGGACCATATTTTCAAGGTCGGTGGTGTTGTTGAACGACATACGGCACACGCCGATTTCAGGAAGGAGGTCGTCCTCGCCAGGCTCGCCGTAGCGGTTGTTTCCATTGTCGTTCCAAGTGCCGTCAAGACCGCAATAGTAAAGGTCGGCAGGGATGTTGTTGCTCTCCTGGTCACCTCCGCCTGAGGTCACATAGCAATAGAAACCACGATAAGGGACGATGTCGATATCGCCACCCAAAACAGCCAAGATGATACCGTTGTTTTGGTATTCCTGAATGATGTAGTTACGAATCTTATCCTGATTGTCGTTGCCAGTCATAGAACTGTAAATGGCATCGGTTGTGACGATTTCGTTGCGCAAACCGATTGAGTTGTAATACTCGCGATATTCATTATATGCGTCAACATATTGAGCGCCAGTGATAATCAAAACATCGTAGTTTGTAACTTCACGGCCTCTTGTCTGATAGCTTTCAACCATCTCTGGGTTCTGAGCGAGGCGTTTCACGCTGTTTTTAATCTCCTGAGTACCCCAGAACATCTCACTGTGGTCGGTTCTCGAAGCCTTGACATTGACTCGCACATTGGCGGTTTTTGCATACATCACCTTACCTGTTGCCGGAATGTATTGCACTGGAGTGAACGATGAGAATGCGAAGCCGTATCCGTTCTTGTATTGAGTCATCACAACTCCATGATTTTCAGCAGGATAGACACCTCTTGAAGCATAAACAGCCTCATTTTTCACCAACTCTCTCTCCCCTACATCGTTCATCGTTCTTGACGGCTGGTATGGGAAAAGGCTAATAGCTTCTCCAACTTCTTGAAAATCAGAGAGTTCAACTTCAATTGACTCAGCTTCAGTGCCTTGTGGCAGCATCAAGCTTATTGCATAATATGGCAGCGAAGGATTGCCGGCCAATGCCGTCTGCATGCAGCCTTCAAAGCTGATTTGCTGATATCCGCGAAGCTCTGTAACTTTCGGATTATCAAAGTGATAAGTCATCTCAACTGTCTGAGCGAAAGTAATCAGGCTCATCATCGACAGAAGAACAAATAATGTTAATTTTTTCATTTTATAAATTTTTAATGATTAATCTTAAAAGCTTGCAAAGGTACAAGTTTTTTCCAAATAAGGTGCAATATTTTCAAAAAAATAACTTTCCAAATCGATTTCTTTGTAATTTTGTAGTATGAAAACGAAATTACTCTCCATAATAACGCTGCTTTTGTTGGTGTCGTGCTCGGCACCGAAGAAAGACGACATCGATAAGAAAGTCGATAACTTATTGAGTCAGATGACTTTAACAGAAAAAATCGGGCAGTTGTGTTGTCCGATAGGCTTCAACCTTTACGACGATGAGTCGTACAAAGATCTTATCGACACCTTGCCTGTAGGCGGATTCTGGGCTGTGTTGCGTGCCGACCCGTGGTCGCAAAAGACGGTGGAGACGGGTCCCGACGCTAATCAGTCAAGAGTGATTTTCAATGAGATGCAACATTATGCTGTTGAAAACACGCGCCTCGGCATCCCGATTTATTTCGCTGAGGAGTGTCCGCACGGCTTGATGTCTGTGGGTGCTGCGGTGTATCCGACAGGACTTGGAATGGCTGCGACTTGGGACAAGGAGTTGTTGTATGAGGTAGGTGACGCGATAGGCGCCGAGGCGGCACGCCGAGGCGCTCAGTTCGGATACGGTCCGGTACTCGACATCACGAGAGATCCGCGCTGGTCGAGAGTGGAAGAAGGATTCGGCGAAGACCCATACCTGTCGGGGATGTGCGGCAGCGCCGTCATAAAAGGCATGCAGAACCATCTGGCGGCGACGGTGAAACATTTTGCGGCTTACGGAATCCCTGAAGGCGGACACAACGGCGCTGCCGCACAGACCGGACCAAATTATCTGATGTCTGATTACCTCTCGAGTTTTGAAATAGCAGTGAAAAACGGCGCTAAAAGCATCATGACATCGTACAACGCCATCGATGGAGTGCCTTGTACGTCAAACAGTTGGCTCTTGAAAGATGTTTTGCGCGAACAATGGGGCTTCAAAGGCGTGGTATTTTCCGACCTCGGCAGCATCTGGGCGCTCCACAGCACGCATCGTACCGCTGAAAATCAACTAGATGCCACAGCGCAGGCCATAAATGCCGGCGTCGACATCGATTTGGGAGCATCGAATTACGGCTCCTATCTGAAAGAAGCCGTCGAAAACGGCATGGTGCCGATTGAAAATGTCGATGCCGCGGTCCGCAGGGTTTTACGATTCAAATACGAAATCGGGTTGTTCGATAATCCGTATATCGACGTTTCAAATGAAAATAATTATAAATCATTATCATTGGAATCATCATTAAAATCAATTGTTTTATTAAAAAATGATGGTATCCTGCCAATTTCGCGTGATATAAAAAATATCGCTGTCATCGGCCCGAACGCCGACAACATGTACAATCAATTAGGCGATTATACCGCGCCACAAGACCCTGACAAGATTGTCACAGTGTTGGAAGGCATCCGCAATCGCGCTGACGCCAACACAAAAATCATCTATGCCAAGGGCTGCTCCATCCGCGACACTAATGACGCCGACTTTGAATCAGCGATTAAGGCAGCAAAATCAGCCGATGTCACCATTTTGGTGGTCGGAGGTTCAAGCGCTCGCGACTTCAAGACATCGTACGAATCTACAGGCGCCGCCGTCGTCAACGACCACATTTCCGACATGGACTGCGGCGAAGGCTACGACCGTGTCTCACTCGAGCTTTCAGGATTGCAGGAAGACCTTATCGAAGAGATAGCAAAGCTTCACAAACCTTTGATTATCATTTATATAGAAGGTCGCCCGCTGCTTAAAAACACCGCCAACGAGGTCGCCAACGCACTTTTGACAGCCTTCTACCCTGGCGAGCAAGGCGGCAGCGCCATCGCTGATGTCATCTTCGGAAACTACAACCCTGCCGGGCGTTTGCCGATATCGCAGCCTCGTCACACAGGCCAGATTCCGATATATTATTCGCAACCGAAACCACACGACTACGTCGAATGCGAGAGCACACCTCTGTTCTGCTTCGGCCATGGTTTGAGTTATTCTAAATTCGAATATAGTAATTTGATTATCAATAAATTAAATGATACAATAGAAGTCTCTGTCGATGTCAAAAACATTGGCAATTACGACGGCGACGAGGTCGTTCAACTATATCTTCGCGACGAATACGCCACCATCACCCCTGCCGAGAAAATGCTGAAAGGTTTCAAACATGTTTTTATATTAACCAATGAAACTCAACATATTACGTTTACCATCCCGACGAAAAAGCTCGAGTCTGGTGAGTTTACAATAATGGTTGGAGCGTCGTCTGACGACATCCGTTTGAAAGAAAAAATCATAATTTAGCTTGCTTTTTTAAGAAAAATTGTATTTTTGCATTATGGATATGCTCATTTTAGTACCGAAAACGACTAACCGTCTGCATTATATCTTTGACTTGATTCTCAAAGATATGCTTGGTATTTCATTTAAATTCACTACAGACAACGAGACGTTCACCTCGCACAACGGCCCGAAGTTTCATTATGGCGACAACCAGTTTTGGAACGAGCCGTTTCAGAAAGCCACCAGCCTCCTTTTTGAGCATGACATCACTGAAAAAGAATTGAAAATCGTTGATTATAAAGATGTTAAGGTTATTTTTCCGGTCTACAACGACAAATCGTTTTTGCCTTTCGACATCTTTGCGGCATCGTTTTACTTGGTTTCGCGTTACGAGGAATATCTGCCGCACATCAACGACAAGCACAACCGTTTTCAAGCCAAGGACTCTATCTTATTCAAAATGAATATGTTAGAGAAGCCTTTGGTCAATATTTGGATTCAGGAGCTAGGCAATATCCTTACGGCAATTTACCCTGACATCCAGCTGAAAAAGAAACAATTTACCTTCATCCCGACCTATGATGTCGACGCCGCTTGGGCATATAAAAACAAAGGTATCTTCAGGACTGTGGCATCGTCGGCTCGCGACCTCTTAAACCTTGATTTTCAAGAGTTTAAAAAAAGATGGAGAGTCATCACAGGCAAGGAGAAAGACCCGTTCGACACCTTCGACTACCAGCTGCAGCTGCAAAAAGAGCTGAATCTGCATCCGCTTTATTTCATTCTTTGCGGTGAATATGACCTCAACGACAAGAATATCTCATTGAGAAACACCAACTTCCAGAATCTGATCAAACGTCTAGGCGACTATGCGAAGGTGGGCATTCACCCGTCATACAACTCCTATCTCAACAAGGAAAAAGTCAAGACAGAGGTGACGAAACTATCGAAGGTGCTTAACCGCGAAATAACCACGAGTCGCCAGCATTTCCTGAGACTTCGCTTGCCTTTGAGCTACCAAATCCTCATCGATTTGGACATCACCGACGACTACACCATGGGTTATGCCACGCAAGCCGGATTCCGCGCAGGCATAGCCGACACCTTCCGTTTCTTCGACCTTGAACACGACAACGTCACCAACCTCAACATACACCCGTTTGCCGTGATGGACGGCACCATGCGCGACTACCTTGACCTCAACGTCGATGAGTCGTACGAAAAAGCCACCAAGCTGATGCAGGAAGTGAAAAACGTGGGTGGTACATTCATCTTGCTATGGCACAACGAGACGCTCAGCGACGAGAAACGCTGGAGTGGTTGGCTCTCACTATACAGAAAAATCATCGACTACGCACTCAACTGATGATACGCTATTTAACTCATAATCAGATAGATACGCAGCGTTGGGACGAATGTATCGCACACAGTCCCGACGGTTTGGTTTATGTCTGGTCGTGGTATTTGGATGTGGTGCATCCTGGCTGGGATGCGTTGGTTGAAGACGATTATGAGTTTGTGATGCCGCTTGCAGGCAACAAAAAATTCGGTGTAAATTATCTTTTTCAGCCGTTTTTTACTCAAAAAATTGGAGTTTTCGGTAAAAAATCGGTGACGGATGAAAAGATTGAGGAGTTTTTGAAAGAGATTCCGGGGAAATTCAAGTTTGCTGAAATTAATATTGGCGGCACCCTTAAGGGCTTTAATGCCATTAATGAAGTTAAGGCTCACAAAAACATTGAATTGGAGATTTTTCAGGAATATAAAGTTTTAGCCGAAAACTACAATTCCAACACCAAACGCAATCTCGCGAAAGCGAAAAAAGAGGGATTACAGATAGTTGAGAACGTTGAACCATCAGCAATTATTGAGCTTTTCAGAAAAAACAGAGGCAAGGGGATTAAACATTGGGGCGATAAAGAATATAACAGGTTGCTGAATTTGGTCGAAGTAGCAAAAGACCACAAAGCTTGTCTTGTTTTAGGGGCTCAAAACACTGATAATCAAATAGTTGCAGGCGCATTTTTTATGATAAGCCACAACAAGATAATTTTCCTGTTTTCAGGTTCCGACGAGTCGAACAAAGAGAATCACGGGCTCACATTTTTGCTTGACAACGTCATTGCAAGATACAGCGGAAGTGATTATATCCTTGATTTCGAAGGATCGGATAACGACGGATTAGCCAGATTTTACAAGGGTTTTGGAGGAAAAGAAAATAATTATCTCGGATTAAGGTTAAACCGATTGAATAAAATTTATAACTTTGCATTGAAAGTTTTAAAACGAAATAAATTTTAACAAACCATGGTAAAAGTCATTGAATTAAGTGCTAATAACAGCATTATAAACAACTACATCGCGGAGTTGAGAGATGTCAACGTTCAGACCGACAGAATGCGTTTTCGCAGAAACCTCGAGCGCATCGGTGAGCTTACGGCATACGAAATCAGCAAAACTCTTGATTACGAGACTGTTTACGTCACCACGCCGCTTGGCGAGAAGGAGACGAATATACTTGTCGAGCAGCCCGTTCTGGCCACGATCATGCGCGCGGGATTGCCGTTGCATCAAGGTTTTTTGAACGTTTTCGACAAGGCCGACAACGCTTTCATCGCGGCGTACAGGAAATATGACAAAAACGAGGACTTCGAGATCCGCATCGAATACTACTCGGCCGCCAACATCGACGGACGCGTGCTGATGCTCGTCGACCCGATGCTCGCCACCGGCTCATCGCTGGTGCAGTGCCTCGACGGCCTCCTCCACGACGAGATGACACCGAAGAAACTGCATCTCGTGGCGGTCATCGCAAGTGCCGAAGGTATCGACTACGTCAAGAAAAAACTCAGAAAATACGATGCGACATTATGGGTCGGAAGCATCGACGACGAACTGACCGCGAAGGCATATATCGTTCCTGGACTGGGCGACGCCGGTGACCTCGCCTACGGTGAAAAAGAGTAGGGGCGAAACATCTTTCGCCTGAATGGATAAGAAGGATAAACAAGGATAAGAAAGGATAAATATGGCAAATAACAAAGAAAGTTTCGGTTCAAAATTTGGAATCATAGCGGCGGCGGCAGGTTCCGCCATTGGATTGGGTAACATCTACCGTTTCCCTTGCGAGGCAGGTGCCAACGGCGGTGGTGCGTTTTTCATTGTATACCTTGCCATAGTGCTGCTCATGGGTCTTCCTCTGATGGTGTCGGAGTTCATCATCGGACGACGTTCGGGCAAAAACCCTGTGGGCGCGTTCAAAACGCTAGCTCCTGACAGAAAAAGCTGGTCGGGAATAGGTTACATGGGCGTGATTTGCGCGTTTCTCATCCTAGCATTCTACTGCACAGTGGCAGGCTGGACCATTGACGCGGTGGGCAAATCAATCATCAACTATTACCACGGACTGGATAATGCCACCATCCAAAGAGACTTCAACAGCTTGATGAATGAGTCGTGGCAACCTATCTTGAGCGAAGGCATTTTCATATTCCTCACCGCATTCATCATCATTAAAGGTGTGACAAAAGGCATTGAGAAATACTCGAAAATCCTCATGCCGATTTTGTTGGGAATTCTTATCATTCTCGGTGTCAAATCGCTGACTTTGCCAGGCGCAGCTGATGGTGTGGAGTTTTTCCTTAAGCCCGACTTCTCTAAGATAACCGGCAAGGTGCTCATCAACGCGCTCGGACAGGCGTTTTTCTCGCTGAGTTTAGGCATGGGATGTCTGATAACCTACGGCTCATACATCGCGAAGAAAGACAACCTCACCTCCACCGCATTCGCTGTGTGCATCAGCGATACTTTGATTGCAGTGCTGGCTGGTATCGTCATCTTCCCGGCGGCATTCTCGTTCGGCATCCGACCTGAGGCTGGTAATGAATTGGCATTTGTGACTTTGCCGATTTTGTTCAACCAGATGACAGGAGGCTATTTCTTCTGCCTCTTTTTCTTCCTGCTTTTGACAATCGCAGCCCTCACCTCATCAATCTCGGTTCTTGAAGTGCCGGTGCTGTTCTTGACCGAAGAATTGAAGATAAGCCGCAAAAAAGCCACTATTTACTCAGCAATCGGAGCATTCGTGCTTTGTGTCATCGCAAGTGAAAGTCTGCATGACGACACCCCGCTGAAGATTTTCGGCTTAAGAATCTTCGATGCCTTCGACGAGTTAACTTCAACATTTCTGATGACCATCGGAGGTTTGCTCACCGTGTTGTTCCTCGGCTGGAAGATGAAAAAAGCCGATTTCATGGACGAGTACACCAACGGCGGCACAGTTAGCATGGGATTGAGCAAAATCATGTATTTCATTATTAAATTCTTGGCACCAGTAGCAATCACAGTGATTTTGATTACACAGTTCATTAAATAAAATTGAGCCAAAAACCAAAATTTTATGGACAGTTTTAAAAAATTCATGACATTTTCGCGTGGCGAGCGAATTGCAATCATCACCATCGTCTCGATGATTGTTATTATATTGATTATCAAATATTTAATCGTATTAAATCCACCCAAAAGAACATATTTTGTTCACGATTTAGATTCGATTATCGAACGACGTAATGCGGTGATGGATTCGATTAGGGTTGCCGATTCGATTGAGAAAGTTAAGGCCAGTACGTCATTTCGAGCGCAGCGAAGCGGAGTCGAGAAATCCTCAACCAAGCACGTCGCGAAGCCTCGCAACAGCAATCAGGACAGCGTTGGCAGAAGATGTCTCGACAAGCTCGACATGACGACCACCAGGACAATTCTTAATCTCAACATTGCTGATACAACATCTTTGAAGCAGCTGCCTGGCATAGGATCAGCATTTGCAAAACGAATTGTTGATTATCGTGAGAAACTGGGTGGTTATTGCGAAGCCGAGCAATTGCTGGAGGTTTACCGGATGGACATCACTCGGTTTAACGGCATTAAAGATTATATTAAAATTGATTCGGTTTTTATTCCTAAACAATTGAGAATCAATTCAGATGCATTCAAAGTATTATTAAAGCACCCATATCTTGAATATGAGGACGTGAAGAAAATCGTGAATCATCGTGAACAAAAAGGATTGATAACGTCGTGGAATCAATTAGAGAAAATTGTCGGTGACGGTATCAATCCTAAATTAAGATATTATATTGATTATCAATAAATAAGCTTAATGAACTTTGGCAATGATAACCATTATGTTGTTGACGAACATGTTAACCGCGATTGCCAGCAAAATAACGCCGAAGAATTTTCGCAGGATAAAAATCAGATTCTGTCCTAAAAGCTTCTGAATCTTATCGAGATGGCGAATCACCACGTAATCGAGGATGATGTTCAGCAGCAAACCTATCAAAATATTGATAATGGCATAGTCGGCACGCAACGACAGCAAACCTGTAAGCGCTCCCGGACCTGCGATAAGAGGGAAAGCCACCGGGACAATGCTCGCTCCACCGTTGTTGGCTTCATTTTTGATGATTTCGCGACCGAGAATCATCTCGACGGCAAGCACAAACAGTACAAACGAGCCAGCCACAGCAAACGACGCAGTGTCGATGCCAAACACCCTTAACAGACCGTCTCCGGCGAAGAAAAACGCCAGAAACAAAGCCAGCGCCACCAGGCAGGCCTGCCCCGCCTTGATGACCTTGTTCTGCTCCTTCATGCTCACAAAAATCGGGATGGAGCCGAAGATATCAATGATGGCGGCCATCACGAAGAAAGCACCGAAGATTTCTATGAAGTTGATATTCATTTTTTACATATTTCTGCAAATATAATGATAATGCGGACCGAAGCGCTTGAACGCCGCTTCATCCAGTTCTTCCTGGTATTTCGGGTGAGCGATGGAGATGATGAGACGTGCGCGTTCCTGCAGTGAACGACCGTAGAGGTTAACCGCACCGTATTCGGTGATAAACCAGTGGATGTGGTTACGTGTGGTGACAGCGCCAGAGCCTAAATCCAAAGCAGGCACAATCTTGTTGATGCCTTTCTTTGTTGTTGAAGGCATTGCTATGATAGCCTTTCCGCCTTGAGCGCGCGATGAGCCATAAACGTAGTCGATCTGACCACCCACGCCTGAGTAGATCTTGTCGCCAAGCGAGTCGGCACACACCTGACCCGAAAGGTCGATCTGGATTGCTGAGTTGATGGAGGTCATCTTTGGCTGTTGAGCGATGATGAAAGGGTCGTTGGTATATTCCACATCTTTCAGCAAAACCTCATGGTTCCCGTCGATGAAGTCATAAATCTTCTTCGAGCCCATCACGAAGGTTGAGACAATCTTACCTTTATCGAGTTTCTTGTTGTCACCAGTGATGACGCCTTTTTTCACTAACGGAAGGATGCCGTCGGAGAACATCTCAGTGTGGATGCCGATGTTTTTGTGGTTGTGCAGGCACGACAGGATAGCGTTCGGGATTGAGCCGATACCCATCTGGAGGCAGGCACCGTCTTCGATCAGCTCGGCGCAGTAACGACCGATGGTCTTCTCCACCTCGTTCGGCTCAGGCATATCGACAGTGAGTAAAGGAGTATCGTCCTCGACAAAAACGTTGATTCTGCTGATGTGGACGAGCGCGTCGCCGAAAGTGCGAGGCACGTGTTTGTTGACCACCGCGATGACGAACTCGGCACTCTCCATGGCGGCCAAAGTGGCGTCGACTGATGAGCCTAACGACACGTATCCGAACTTGTCAGGCGGACACACCTGAATCATCGCGACGTTGCATTTGATATATTTCTCGCGATAAAGCTTCGATGTCTCGCCAAGGAACACCGGGATGTAGTCGGCCAGACCTTTTTGCACGCTCTCGCGGACGTTGGCGCCTACGAAGAAAGCGTTGTGCTGGAAAATTCCTTCAAACTCCGGGTTGACGTATGGTGCTGCGCCTTCGGTATGAAGATGGTGGATATATACGTTTTTCAACTCACCGGCACGACCACGGTCGCACAGGGCTTTCACAAGACATTGCGGCACACTCGACACTGAGCTGATATGGACGTGGTCGCCGGATTTTATGACTTTTACAGCCTCGGCTGCTGATACTGGTTGATATTGCTTTCTCATGACGACCTATTTTTTAATGATTTTTTCAACAAATTTTTGATTTTCAGTGATAATCGTGATGAAATACATACCTTCCGATAATGCGCTGACATCAATTCTTGATTCTGATGATGATAGAATTGTTTTTCCTGTAACGTCACTTACAATAATGCTTTGTACAGACGCGCCATGGCACGTCTCTACGGTTACGAAATCATGTGCAGGATTTGGATATACTGATATTGTTGTAACTTCATTATCTTCAATTCCATCTGGTACATAATGCAATATTGCATGCACATCAAAATCAACATATTGACCATCACTGTAGGCTCGCATGGTAATGGTTACAATTGATTCCTCCCTTGATACACGAGTCATTTTCAATTTCTTGCCTTGCATGACAGCGTAAAGATATTCAGTATTTGATATGGAAAGGATATTAAAATCGATATTTTCATCTGGGTCATCATCGTCGGTTACAACACCATCAAGATTAACATATACTATTTCTGGGAAACTTGTAAAATCTACGTCACCTACAGGGTTGACTACGTAAGGTGGAAGGTCTTGCGGCGGTGTAGGAGCTGTTCCGTTGAAGTCGTCGATGCAGAAATAAGCCGGCGTCAGCATGCCGTATGAATTCTCTTTTGTTGATGAAAGACTGAATGAGATGGTGTGAACTGCGCCAAGAGGACTAAGGTCGAACCATTCCCAGGTGTCTATGACGTAGTCCTCATCGTTGTTGTCGAAACGATAGTCGGCAAGGTAGAAATCGAGGGTTCCGATGGTCTGACCGCTTGCGTTTTTACCTGTCGCTGTGAGTTTGAACCAGTCAGGATCGTTGCCTGTTGTGCCGCCGAATGGTGTTGAGGAAGCATCACCGTTGACAACGCTCTGATAAGCCCAGAGGTTGTTGGTAACGTAGCATCCTGTGACTGTATGTGCTTGACCGTCAGAAGCATAGACATCGGTTTGTGCACCAAAAGTATATGCTACTCCATATTGTGCTGAACCATCGTGACCGCCTGCTGTGATGGCGGTATACTGTGCATCCATGCCGGTTTGAGTCAGATCGGTGTGGTTTGAAGCCGTAAAGCCGCCCCAGAACGAATAAGCCTGAGAATAATAGTTGGTGAAAGCCCAGCCGCCGCTGAACATCTCGTTGTCGCCTTCCTCACCTTGCCAGTAGCCGTTCGCACCCAAAGTGACATCGTCGAAATTGGCAACTCCAACTGTTACTGTGACTTCATTGCCGGAAACGCTCACATTCATATCGACGTGCTTGCCATTGCTTGTGGCACGGATAACTAAAGTCTTGTTTGTGAATGCGTTAGCAGTGTTTCTGCTGACAGCAAGCATCCTGTTGTCGATGGTGGCTGTAATCTCCGAAGGACAAGTCTGAACGGTGATTACGATGAAATCGTTATTGTTGTCAGGATCATCGAAGGTATTGGTGAGGTCGAAATTCAGCGTTTGCGGATAGCTCGTGAAGTTGATCGGAGCCAGCTGATTTGCCACGACAGGCGGCAGGTCTTCGGCGATGCATTCAACCGAGAACGATGTCTGCACCGACTGTCCTGCGCTTTCGGCGTTCAAAGTGATTGTGGCCGTTCCGCCAGTGTTTGCCAGACGTGTCACCGTCAATATCCTGTTGCTCAAGGAGGTCCCGACAAGCGTTGGGTTGCTGTTTGATGTAACTGTGATAACAATATTGTTATTCGGGTCGTCAGGGTCGTTGAAGGTGTTGTTCAGGTTGACTGTCTGGCTTGCCGGATATGTGTTGAAAGTGATATTGCTGATCGGGTTAGCCACGACAGGCGGAAGATTTGTGCCTGAAGTGAACTCGTCGGCTCCAGCGCAAGGCGCTGTTGTTGAACGGTTTTGTCCGTCAATATCCGTTGTTACATATGAAAGCGGATTTGCCACTGTTATGCCGTCAGCTGATGTAATGTGAAGGTCGTTAGTGCCAACAAACTGCGGTGTGCAGAGCGCTGAATGTGCATCGAAGCCGGTAGCCGTTGTCCAATCAGCTAAAGTGACGCAATCGGTTGTAGTGAATCTTCCGATATATGTGCCGGTAAACTGGATGCGATTGTAGTCGCTCATGCGGCTCTCAATGCTGTTGTTAAAGCGGAAAACATAGCCGTTTGATGACGTGTTAATAAGCAGATTGTTATAGAAATTGAAGTTCGTTCCGTTTTTCTGGACGAAAATGTTTCCATTGTTGCCAGTTCCGCTGCATTTGATGGTGTTATGCGCGAAATCGACGTATGCGCAGTCGTTGTAATCAATGGAGAAAGCATAACTATTGCTGCTCGCGTTGGAGTTCAAATTGATGATGTTGTTTCTGATAATCACATGATTGTCGGCTGTTCCGACGCATGGACGAATTGCAAAAACAGTGACATAATTCGAAGCACGCGTCACGTTCATCACGTTTTTCTCAAAAACAGCGCCGTTGTAGCATTGGAAAACGTCAATAGCCCTGTAATCCGTCTTGAAATCGTTGGCGTTCACGATGGTGTTGCCACGAATGATAATATTATGGTAAAAAGTAGGGTAAATCGACTTGAACTGCTGGTTTTCAAAGTAGCAGTTTTCGATGAGCAGACCTTCGTTAAACTGGCTCATGTTCTTTCCTTGCAGATAAAGCGCGATGCAGCCGTTGATGAACTGGCAGCCGACGAACTGTGTGTCGTGGTTGATGATGCCATCGCCGTTGTTCATGTGGACGAGGTTTTTCTCGTTTGCCGTTGAGCTTGAATTCACTTCCACGCCCACGAAACGCACGTTTTCGAAGCGGTCGTAGTCGCACTGGCTGTTGAATCTCAGCAGCTGTGCATTGCTGCCTGTCGATGTGGTAGTCACCGTCATATTTTCAAATGTGACGTAGTCGGCGCCATTGATCTTGATGGTGCTATTGTCGGTGTATCCGGCGTTGCTTGTTATCACAACCTGTTGATTATCAGCACCCATTCCGATGAATTTCACTCGATTGGTTGCCGATGCTCCGTTGATTTGGTTAACAGTAACATACTCCTCATACGTTCCCGGAGCCACCTGAAACGTCACCGGACCCGAGACACCAGCCGACAATGCCGAAGCCGCCGCGCTCAACGAGGTGTAGTTCGGGTTTTGAGAAGGATTACTGTTGATGGTGTAAGTGCCTGACAATTGGGCATTTACGATTGTCGCAAAACAAAGCGACAATGCTAAAAAGAAAATCTTTTTCATTTTAATTTAATTTAAATCCCGAAATAAATTTAACTATGTTGCTTGGCAAGGTCTTCTGACTCGCCCGAGCCTGCCGCCTTCCCATCTTTCGACAGTGGCTTGATTGACAGGCCTTTACGCCGGACTAACAGCAGCGGGTACTGTTGCCGATTTGCACAGCATTCCCTTTTCCAAAGCGACTGCAAAGGTACAAATATTTTTAATTCGTTTTGAATTTATAATGAACCTCTTTAAGTTCTTCGTTGGCCTTAGCGATTTTTTTCTTAAGGTTTTCCTTGTAGTTGACCACCTGTTTCGCAATCGAAGGGTCACCGACAGCGAGAATCTGTGCCGCTAAAATAGCCGCGTTGAGTGAGTTGTTGATGCCCACCGTCGCAACAGGGATTCCTGGAGGCATCTGCACTATCGAGAAGAGTGCGTCCATGCCGTCATTGCCTGATTTTACCGGTATTCCGATGACAGGTATCGGTGTCATAGCAGCTATCACACCAGGCAGATGCGCAGCCATGCCTGCTGCCGCGATAATCACTTTAATGCCACGTTTCTGGGCGTTTTTCGCAAACTCCTCAACCAACTCAGGGGTGCGGTGAGCGCTTAAGGCATTCATCTCAAAAGGAATCTCCATTTCATCGAAAAAAGCCAGCGCCTTCTCCAAAACCGGAAGGTCGGAGGTGCTTCCCATAATAACACTTACTAAAGGATTCATTTTTAAAATTTTATTTTTTGCAAAATTACTAATAAAAATATATATATTTGCAAAAGTTAATAATTTTTAACATAAATTTATAACACTTTGATTATGAGCACCATAAAAGTTTCCGACAAGGAGTTTGCACCTTTCATTCCACAGGAAAAAATAGAGAATGAGATTCACCGCATCGCCAATGAAATCAAGAGAGACATGGAAAATAAGGATCCGTTGTTCCTCGTTATGCTCAACGGAGCGTTCATGTTCGCCGCCGAGCTGTTCAAGAGCCTTGACATAGCTTGCGAGATGGCGTTCGTGAAATACAAGACCTACGTCGGGACACACAGCACAGGCAAGGCTAACGAGCTATTAGGCATTGAGGCTGAGAAAGTTAAGGGTCGTGAGATCGTCATCGTTGAAGACATCATCGACTCGGGCTTCACCATGAGCGAGCTGCTCAAAGACCTCAACAAAAAAGAGGCGAAAAGCATAAAAATAGCCACTATGATGTTCAAGCCTAACGCATTCAAATTCAATTATAAAATCGATTACATCGGGATGAATATCGGCAACGATTTCATCGTCGGATATGGCCTCGACTACAACGAATACGGAAGAAATCTCAAAGAAATATATAAAATTGTTGAATAATGAATATCATACTTTTTGGACCTCCAGGTGCTGGCAAAGGCACTCAGTCACAACAACTTAAGGAAAAATATGGTCTCACCTACCTCTCAACCGGCGACATCCTTCGCGAGGAGATGGCTGCCGAGACCGAAATCGGCAAGAAGGTGAAAGACATCATCAGCAAAGGCGGCTTGGTGTCGGACGAAATCGTGGTTTCAATCATCAAAGGAAGAGTCGGAGCCAACCTGAAATCGGCAGGATTTTTGTTCGACGGATTCCCGCGCACAGTGAAACAGGCCGAAATGCTCGACGAGATCATGAAAGGTTTCTCATTGAAAATCAATGCTGTTTTAAGTCTCGAGGTGCCTGAAGACATCCTCATCGCCCGCATGCTCGAACGCGGTAAGACCAGCGGTCGCGCCGACGACAACATCGACTCAATCAGACACCGTTTCGTCGAATACAAGGAGAAGACTGCTCCGGTGCTCGACTACTACAAAAAACAGGGTAACCTCATCGGAATCAACGGCGTCGGCGAAATCAGCGAGATTTTCAATAATCTTTGCAAAGAAATAGATAATATAAGATAAGAAGGATAAAAAAGGATAAGGTGGATAGGGCTTATCAGCCGTAAGGCGCTTATCATTCTTATCAGCGAAGCGCTTATCCATAAAAATATGAATTACCCCTATTACAGCGGTGTCGCCGTGCCAGTTTTTTCGCTGCGGAGCGAGGACGGTTGCGGCATCGGCGAGTTTCTCGACTTGAAGAAGCTCGCTGACTGGTGTGTCGCTACAGGTTTGAAGATGATTCAGATTCTGCCGATCAACGACACCACCACCGACGGCGGCTGGAGCGATTCATATCCTTATAAGTCAATTAGTACCAAGGCGTTACACCCGATTTACCTCAATCTGGAGAAAGTCGGAGTGCTGAAAGACGCAAACGACCAAAAGCGTTTCCTTGAACTGAAAAAAGAGCTCAACGCCAAGGAATTCGTAGATTATCCGGCGGTTTTCGAAACAAAGATGTGGTATTTGCGGAAAATCTACGATTCTTTGAATGTGCAACCTGCGGATGATGGGTTCTACGAGTTTTTGCAGTATCATTGCGACAAGCAATTGTCGGAAGCAGTTGATTATCTGCACAAAAGAGGCATCATGCTGAAGGGTGACCTGCCCATCGGGGTTAATCGTGAGAGCGACGATGTCAAGCAGAATCCGCATCTTTTCAACTTGGACATGGAAACCGGCGCTCCGCCTGACGGCTTCGCGCCTCAAGGACAAAACTGGGGTTTCCCCACCTACAACTGGGAGGCAATGGAGAAAGAAGGCTTCCGATGGTGGAAAGAACGTGTGGCATGGTTCAAGAAGTATTTCGACGCCCTGCGCATCGACCATATCCTTGGATTCTTCAGGATTTGGGAGATTCCAAAAGGCAGCCCGGATGCAAGCTACGGACATTATTCGCCAAAAAACCCAAGGTTGTGGGAGATTGAGGGACGGAAACGGTTGTCACAAATATTCGATTTGCCATCGGTAGAGACGATGTGCACATCGTCTCTACAAACGGACCGACCGTTGTTGATTTGTGGTGAGGACCTCGGCATGGTGGCGCCATGCGTCCCAGGCGTGATGCGCGAACTGGGCATCCTCAGCCTTGAGGTGCAACGTATGCCAAAAAACGGCACATGTTTGTTCAGCGACCCACGCGAGAACCCATATCTCAGTGTCGACACCACGGGAACACACGACATGCCTACAATCCGTGGATGGTGGGAACAAGACCGTGAACGCTCGGCGCGTTTTTATCACGAGATGCTGCATCACACCGACAACCCGCCGTATTTCTGCGAGCCATGGCTGTGCCAGGAAATTGTCGAGCAACATCTGAACAGCAGTTCGCAGTGGGTCATCCTCCCGATTCAGGATTATATTGCTATGGACGGCGACTTCCGCTGGGACAACACCTGGGACGAACAAATCAACGAGCCGGCCGACCCGAAATGGCGCTGGAAATACAGAATGCATCAAAGCGTGGAAGCGCTTTTAAACAATGAAAAATTGACATTGACGTTAAAGAATATGATAAAGAATAACAGTCGTTAGTTGTTAGTCGTTAGAAAACCAATGCGACTAAAGACTAAAGACTAAAGACTAAAGACTTAAAACATGACATTTCCATTGATAAAAAACGCCACTTTCGGCGCCAAACTCTTGACTTTCATGCTGTTGCTAATCTTCGGACTGGCTTTCAGCATTGTTTTAGGCACAATTATCACGATAATAAACGGCAGCGATCTCCAGGATTTAAAGAACCTTCAGATAACACAAATAATAAGTGGGGTCGTCGGTTTTTTGATGCCGGCAGTAGTATATGCGATGCTTGTTCAAGAAAAGCCTTGGAATTATCTGGGATTCAAGAAGATACCAACATGGTCACTGCTCGGAATTGTGGCGATGTTCACGATAATTCCGTTCCTCAGCTTGGTGACTGATTGGAACGACAGCATCAGTTTTCCTGAATCGATGAGTGCGATAGAGGAGCAAATGCGAAGCCTTCAAGCAAGATCTGAGGAAGTTATAAAATTGTTTATCGGGCAAGGCTCGCTATTCTCCAGTCTGTTGATTATCGCGGCATTAGCGGCCATCAGCGAAGAGCTTTTATTCCGTTCGGTGATTCAGAAAGCCTTGATAAAACTGTTCAAGAACGCCCACGTCGCCATCATCGTAACCGCCATAATTTTCTCGGCATTCCACATGGATTTCTTCGGGTTTCTCCCACGAATGATTCTTGGAATAATGCTCGGTTACATGTTCTGGCTCAGCGGCTCCATCTTCCCTTCGATGCTGATGCACTTCGCCAACAACGCAACTATTGTGATACTTTATTACCTTAACACCAGAGGCTTTATCGATATCGACGCAGAAAAATTCGGGCAAACCGACAACATTTTGGTGATTATTCTCAGTTTGATAACAACTGTGGCAATATTTATAACATGTTCTCGTTTTTCTAAACGACAGGATTTATTTATTAGACAAGATTAACAAGATTAACAAAATTTATTCTTTCAACTTTTTACTTTAAACTTTAAAACTACTCTAAACTCTAAACTTTAAACTCTAAACTAACTAATGACAATTGATAAGCTTTTCATATTAAAATTCCTCAAGTTCGGAGTCGTAGGCTTCTCTGGCGTTTTCGTTGATTTCGGCGTGACATATCTCTTCAAGGAGATTATCAAAATCAACAAATACGTGAGCAACGCCCTCGGATTCATCTGCGCCGCCACCTCGAACTACATCCTGAACCGCATCTGGACGTTCGAAAGCGCGAACGCCGACGTGGCAACGGAATATGGAAAGTTTATGCTTGTCTCGGCTATCGGATTGGGAATCAATTCATTAACGCTATACATCCTCACCGACAAGCTGAAATGGAATTTCTACCTCAGCAAAATCTTCGCCATCGGCGCGGCGACGCTGTGGAATTTCTTCGCGAATCTATTATTCACCTTCAAATGATGATTCATTAGGGCAAATAATGATTTGCCCCTACGCCAATTCGGTATATTTCTTTAAAAAATCTTCGGCGAATATCAGCGGCATCAGGTTATCCATTTTTTCGCTTACGATGATTGGACCTTCCTCACCTTGCATGATGACGCGCAAGGGCTGGTTGTGACGGCTCTCGGCCTCTATCATCGCCTGGCGGCAGCTGCCACATGGCGGAACGGGCTGCGAAATCTTGCCATCTGAACCGATGGCGGTCACTGCGAGGGCAACAATAGGCTGGTCTGGATACTGGGCTTGGGCGCTGAACAATGCCACGCGCTCGGCACAGAGTCCCACAGGATAAACGGCGTTTTCCTGATTGCTTCCAATGATAATCGTGCCGTTAGCGAGGCACACCGCTGCCCCGACTCTGAATTTTGAATATGGCGCATATGCGTTTTTTGCAGCTTCCTTGGCTCTCAGCAAAAGGGTGCGATCGTCGTCGTTCAACTCGTCAACCGACTTGAACTCCAGAAAAGAAAGGGTAATTTTATGCTTTTTCATGTCTTTTATTTTGTTCCTTTTAGGATGTTATTGTATTCTTCCTGATTTAAAATGATCTCAAACGCCCTCTTCAGCTCCGGATCGTCCTCCAAAGTGGCGATGATTCTGCCTTTTTGATAGTAATAACGGCTCACAATCTCGTATTTCAGAAGGTCTGCGATCTCATCTCTGTTGTCGATCAAATCTTTGGTCTTCTCCTCTTCTATCTTCGCAACTGCTTGATCCAGAATAGGTTGAATCTCATCAAGATAGCCTTCCAGCTTTGCTGTCTTTTCAATTTCCTTGATTTCTTTCTCGCTATTTGAAGTAAATGTAAATCCTTCATTCTTAACGAATTGCATAAAGTCGTCGTAAACCTTGTCGGAGATTTGGAACTCCTTCGCCGATTTTATCGATTTATGCTCGCTGTAGAACTTGTTGGCATATTTGAAGAAGAGATTCTTAGCATAGAGATGCGTGGTGATTGTCGACATCAGCTCAGGCTCCATTTTCACGTCGGGCTGGATGCCGTGACCTTCGTACACGACGCGGCCGTTGGCAGTGTGGAACGGCTTGCCCAGAGTGTCGGCCTTTGCCAATGTGTCGGCGGTTTTCTTATTTTTCTTCGAATAATCTATCTCCTGAATGCAACGGTTGCTTGGCAGGTAATAATGCGCCACAGTCACCTTGATTTGGGTGTTGTAGCTCATAGGTAAGATGTTCTGTACCAATCCCTTACCGAATGTACGCTGTCCAACGATGACACCACGGTCAAAGTCCTGGATTGAACCAGCCACGATTTCCGATGCCGAAGCGCTGCCTTCGTTGACCAGAATCACGAGAGGGATGTCGAGGTCGAGAGGCTCGTGCTGAGTATAGTGGTTGTAGTTGTGTTCGGCCACCTTACCTTTTTGATACACAACGAGTTTGTTTTTCGGTACGAACATATTCACAATCTCGACAGCCTCATTAAGCAAGCCGCCGCCGTTACCGCGCAGGTCGAGGATGAAGCCTTTGAGTTCGTGGTTTTTCTTCATATCCACGATGACGTCTTTCAGCTCGCGGGCGCAGTCTTTGGTAAACTGCGACAAAATGGCGTAGCCCACGCCGTTGTCAAACACCGTCGAATATGGGATGTTGTCGATTTTTATCTTCTCGCGTTTGAGTTCCTTCACTATCGGCTCTTTCTCGCCAAGCCGCTGCATCTTCAGAGTCACTTTCGTGCCAGGCGTGCCTTTCAGCAACTCGCTAATCTCGTTTGTCATCTTGCCTCTCACATCCATCCCGTTGATTTCCAAGAATATATCGCCAGGTATCAAGCCTGCTTTAGCGGCCGGGAAGCCTTCGTAAGGCTCCGAAATCATCGTTTTGCCGTCGGAATACTGAATCAGCGAGCCTATGCCGCCGTATTCGCCTGTGGTCATGAGCTTCACGTCCTCGATTTGCGACTCAGGGATGAAGACGGTGTAAGGGTCGAGGCTCTCGAGCATGGCGTTGATGGCGCTCTCGTTGAGTTCAGCCGGGTTGATCTCGTCGACGTAATACATGTTGAGCTGTCGCAACACATTATTATATATGTCGATGCTCTTGGAAATCTCAAAATTGTTCTTTCTCGTCTGCGCGTTGACGTTTATCGCAGTGAGAATCAGCAGGATAATGGTTAATTTAAGATATTTCATGTTGTTTTTATTTTTTCGTTTTTATGGAACGGGATCGTATCCTGAGCCGCCCCAGGGGTTGCACGACGCCACTCGTTTTATCGTCAGCCATCCGCCTTTTATGGCGCCGTATTTCCGTATCGCCTCGATGCCGTAGTTGGAACATGTCGGGGTGTAGCGGCAGTTGCGCCCTATGAAAGGAGAAAGCGTGTACTGATATATCTTTATCAGCAAAATCAAGATGTTTGCCGGCAGTTTTATTATAAAGTTTAAAACCTTTTTCATAACTTTTCGACCAAACGTTCAACAACCTGTTTCATTTTCCCCTCTATCTCCTGATATGTCAGGATGACTGTGGCATTATATACTAACGCAACATCGAACGTTTTGTTGTTTGCTTGGCATAATTTCATCAGTTCGGCCTTGTTTTTTCTCCAGCTTTCGCGGATGAGACGTTTCACGCGGTTGCGTTTGAAGGCATGATGAAATCGTTTTTTGGATACTGAAACCAAAATCCTCGGGAGCGCATCTTCTTGATTTTCAGCATCATAGAGATGTACTATAACACGAAAAGGATAAAATGAAAATCCTTTTCCTTCTTCAAATAAAGTCTGGACAGCTTTTTTCTTGTAGATGCGCTGCGATTTCGGTAGTCCTTCCTTGAGTTCCAATTATTTTTTCTTTGCTTTTTTAATTTCAGCCTCAAGATACTCTTCGATAGCCATTGTTATTGAAGGGGCTGTCTGAGTAGGAGCGCTGAGGCTCAGGTTGAAACCTGCGTCGGTGACGGCCTTGGCTGTCGACGAGCCGAGAGCTCCGATGGCCACCTCACCTTGCACGAAGTCAGGGAAGTTGATTTTCAGCGAGTCGATACCGGCAGGGCTGAAAAACACGAGCATGTCGTATTTTGTGATGTCGATGTCTTTCAAATCGGAAGGAACGGTGCGGAAGAGCATCGATTTCTTGAAGTTAAGCTTCGCCGCGTTCATCATCTCCGAATAATCCTCGCTTGTCTGGATGTTCGACGATGGCAGGAAATAAGTCTCCTCGCGGTGTTTCTTCATAATCTCGATGAGGTCGGCAAACGACTGGTTTCCGTAGAAAATCTTACGTTTGCGGAACTGGATATAATGCTGGAGATATAATGCCGTCGACTCATTCACACAGAAATATTTGAGGTCGTCAGGCACCGTGTAGCGCATTTCCTTAGCGATGCGGAAGAAATGATCCACTGCGTTGCGGCTTGTCAGGATGATGGCGGTATAATCGGTGAGTTTCACGTGGTCCTGCCTCAACTCGGAAGCTTCCACGCCCTCCAGCCTGATGAATTTCTCAAAATCTATCTTAACATTATACTTTTTGATGATACTTTCCCAATGTGTCTTAGAAATATCAGCTGGTTTTGGCTGTGAAACAAGTATGTTTTTAACCTTCATTTTTTCAAAAACATTTTTATAAACCTATAATACACAATTAGTTACAATCAAACGTCGAAGCATTGTGACGGCAACCGACAGTGGTATAATTTCGAGGGTGCAAAGATACAAAAAAATATTAAACAAATTCATTTTTGATAAAATTTGAAACTCAAAAAATGTTTTTATCACGCGAACCCCTGTTATTATTAGCAAAACTATGATTATTATTGATAAAATAATTTTTGTCGGATAAAATAATATAACAAGTCCGAAAACTATCATCACGATGTTGAGCCACGTCATGCACGAAAGATGGGTCACCTCGTGGTGGTTGGTCGCCGCCTCGAAGCCGAAAAGCCAGCCGTAAAGATTGATGAAAAGATACTGCAAAATCAGAATAGTGGCTATGAACAAGCAGACGTCGACGTAGAAGCCCCAGCCGCTGTAAAGCATAGTTTTCCCTGAGAAAACCACCACTATTTTTTGAATTATCAAGCCAAGAAGTGCCACGTAGGTGATGAAAAACGAGAGTCCGTTGACGCTCATCACAGGGTTCCACTCGCGCGACATCTTATCGAAATCTGATGGCTGAAAAAACACGGCGAGCATTGTGCGGAAACGCTGGGTGAAAAGCTGTTTGTTGAGTACCATCATCAACATCGCCAGGAAAACAATGATGAAATTCCACGAAGGCGAGATATACTCCACCACACGCTCATGCGGTTCGAGCATAGAAGTGATGTTTTCTGTAACTATTTGAAAATCAATAGTGTCGTTCATCGAATTTCATCTTAATTTTATTCTGCAAAAATATTGAAAAAATTTGGATTTTAATTATAAGATTTGTATTTTTGCAGAATATTTTTTAGAAAATTTTAAAATCTATAAATAATTGAACGATGGGACTTATTGAAGAAATTATCGCTAACGCGCAAGCTAACAAACAGCGCATCGTGCTCCCTGAAGGAGACGAACCGAGAACATTAAAGGCAGCCGACCGCATCATCGCCGACGGCATCGCTGATGTCATTTTAATCGGACCAGCCCAGAAGATCGCCGACATGGTCGCGGAATTCGGACTGAAAAACATCAAGAACGCTCGCATCATCGACCCTCAGACCAACCCTGAGCGTCAGAAATATGCCGATTTGCTGTTCGAACTTCGTAAGAGCAAAGGCATGACACCTGAGCAGGCATACGACCTCGCAGGTAACTTCATGTACCTCGGCATTTTGATGGTGAAGGCAGGCGAAGCCGACGGTCTCGTCAGCGGCGCTCGCTCAACCACAGGCGACATGCTCCGTCCGGCCTTGCAGATCATCAAGACTGTGCCAGGCGTGACATGCGTTTCAGGCGCTTTCACTATGTTCTTACCAGAAGGTTGCCCTTACGGCACCAACGGCCGCATGGTGTTCGCCGACTGCGCAGTGACACCAATGCCGACAGCCGAACAGCTCGCCGAAATCGCAATCTGCACCGCCGACACAGCAAAGGCCATCGCCAAGATCGACCCTGTGACAGCCATCTTGAGCTTCTCGACAAAGGGTTCGGCAAAACACGAAGTGGTCGACAAAGTCATCGAGGCAACACGCATCGCACAGGAACGCCGTCCTGACCTTGTCCTCGACGGTGAATTGCAGGCTGACGCCGCCATCGTGCCATCAGTAGGCTCGAGCAAGGCTCCAGGCAGCCCAGTCGCTGGTAAAGCCAACACATTGGTGTTCCCATGCCTCGAGGTCGGTAACATCGCTTACAAACTCGTGCAGCGTCTCGCCGGCGCCGAAGCAGTGGGTCCGGTGCTACAAGGCTTGGCAAAACCTTGCAACGACCTCAGCCGCGGCTGCTCAATTGACGATGTTTACAAACTCGTTGCTATCACTTGCAACCAGGCAATCGCACAGAAAAATTGAGAGTTTAGAGTGTAGAGTTTAGAGTAGTTAAAATGTTTAAAGTTGAAAGTTTTATGAAAATATTAGTTTTAAATTGCGGTTCGTCATCAATCAAATATCAGTTGATTGAGATGGACGAGAAAAACCACTCAGTATTGGCGAAGGGCTTGCTCGAGCGCATCGGCCTCGAGATGGGCGAATTCACCCACAAATGGAACGGACAGAAACACTACGAGCAGCTTCCTATTCCGAACCACACAGAGGGTATCAAGATTGTGCTTCAGGCACTTACGAATAAAGAATACGGCGTCATCAGCGACCTGAAAGAGATCAAGGCGGTGGGTCACCGTGTGGCACACGGCGGAGAGAAGTTCACTCACAGCGTCCGTATCGACGACAACGTCATCAGCATGATTAAGGACTTGTGCGACCTCGCTCCATTGCACAACCCAGGCGCTTTGCAGGGCATCGCCGCAATGCAGGCAGTGCTTCCGGGCATCCCGATGGCAGCAGTGTTCGACACCTCGTTCCACGCCACCATGCCACCAGAGGCATATCTCTATGCAATTCCTTACGAATACTACGAGAAATATCGTGTACGCCGCTACGGATTCCACGGCACCAGCCATAAATACGTCGCTGAGAAAGCCGCTGAATACGTTGGCAAAGACTGGAAAAACACAAAGATCGTCACATGCCACCTCGGCTCAGGCGCATCTATCGCGGCAGTCGAAAACGGCAAGTCGGTGGAGACATCAATGGGCTTCACACCAGTTGAAGGCCTCGTGATGGGCAGCCGCACCGGCGACCTCGACCTTGGCGCTTTCATGTACATCATGGACAAGGAAGGCTACAACACCAAGGAGATGAACACTTTGGTGAACAAAAAATCAGGTCTCATCGGCATCACCGGCAACTCACAGGATATGCGTGACGTGCGCGCGGGCCGTGACGCCGGCGACGAACGCTGCACCTACGCGTTCAACATGTTCGCGCACCGCGTGAAGAAATACATCGGCGCCTACGCAGCCATCATGAACGGCATGGACGTCCTCGTGATGACAGGCGGTATCGGCGAGAACGCCTGGTTTATGCGTGAGGCTATCCTCGAGAACATGGAGTTCTTCGGCATCAAGATCGACAAGAAATTGAACGAGAGCATCATGGGCGACGCAGCCGTCATCTCAACACCTGACTCAAAGGTGAAAGTGGTTGTATATCCTACCGATGAGGAATATATGATCGCGAAGGATACGTTTGATTTGGTAAAATAATTTATCCGCGGTCGTAATGCGGCATTTCATCCGGGAGGACTATCGATAATTCGATCAGTCCTCTCGTTTTTCCATCTTCATACCAAGGCGTCTGGTAAATCAGTTTTTTCTTACCCTTTTTGGAAATCGTATAGACGTTGGTGGCAGCGTCGTTGAGCAGATGTTTGATAATTTGTTGCGAGCGCTCGTTATGGCAGCCCATCATGTTTTTGCCGCGCACGTCGCCGTTCACGTCGACAGAGCTGTTGTTTTGATATAACACATTACCTTCGGTGTCGCTTACCGTGACAGCCAAATTCACTTCTTTTAAGAAATCAAAATCCATAGTTTTAGAATAAATTTTCCGCAAATTTACATATTTTATAATAAAAATTTAAAATTTATACCAATTATTTGAATAATTCGTTATATTTGCAGTTTATTTAGATGATTTGAAAAAGTTAGGGATTTATATTATAAGACAATACATTGGCACGTTCATTTTCACATTTTTCGTTGCCATTTTCATCCTTTTGATGCAGTTTTTGTGGACATGGGTCGATGAGTTTATCGGCAAAGGTGTCGAGTTTTGGGTGATGTTCAAGCTTTTGTTCTACACCTCCGTCACCTTTGTCCCGATGGCATTGCCTTTGGCTATTTTGCTCTCTTCGCTGATGTGTTTCGGCAACTTAGGTGAGTTTTATGAGCTGGTGGCGATGAAAGCCAGCGGCATCTCCACTTGGAAGGTGATGCGTCCGTTGCTTTATTTCTCGTTGGTAATGAGCGTGTTAGGCTTTTTCTTCTCGAACAACGTGATGCCTTATGCCAACCTCAAGATGCAGTCGATGCTTTACGATGTGAGTCATAAAAAGATGACTCTTGAGATTCCCGAAGGGGTGTTTTACCGCGGCTTGGACAAGTACGTCATCAGGGTGGCGAAGAAAAGCAAGGACAGCAACTGGATGTACGACATCATGATTTACGACCACACTGAGGGCAAGGGCAACGTCAACGTCACTGTAGCCGACTCGGGATATATGGCCATGACACCAAGCCAGCGTAACATGATTTTCACGCTTTACGACGGCTACAACTACAGCGAGATGATCGACGACAGAGACTATCGTACACGTCGTCCATTCCAGAAGATGGCTTTCAAACGGCAGCTTGTTTCGTTCGACATGTCGCAGTTCGACATGCATCACATGGACGAAGACGCCTTCAAGACGCACCAATCGATGCTGAATATCAGGCAGTTGAACGTGGCGATAGACTCTTTGAACGTACTTTACGAACACAGGCAGGAGTCGAACGACAGGTCGTTGCTCAGCAGATTTCAATTCATGAGTACCGACGAGGCCAGTTTTGTGCGTTCCGACAAGAAACTCAAGAAGAAATACGACGACGCGACGCTCAACGACACCATCAGCGTGTTTAACTGGCCGTTGCTAAGCAACCTTCCGGAGAAAGAACGTCAGTCTGTGGTGGGGATAGCGTTGGCCAACACCACCAACACCAAGGAAAGCCTCGTCACCATTAGCAAGGAGATGAACAACCAGAGGATCAACATACGCAAGCACGAGCAGGTGCTGAACCAGAAGTTCACACTGAGTGTGGCGTGCATACTGTTTTTCTTCATCGGGGCACCGTTGGGAGCCATCATCCGCAAGGGCGGACTGGGCATGCCGGTGGTCGTGAGCGTGGTGTTTTTCGTGATTTACTACGTCATCACCATCATCGGGGAGCGAGTGGCGGTGAACGGCGACATGTCAGTGTTTCTTGGCGCCTGGATCTCGTCGCTGGTACTCTTCCCCATCGGCATCTTCCTCACCTTCAAAGCCACCACCGACGCGGCACTGCTCGACGCCGAGTCATGGAAAAAACTATTCATGAAAAAAGATAAAAAAAGAAAGACGATATGAATATTTTACTGTTATGCAACAAATCACCGTTCCCACCAGGCGAAGGCGGCCCGATGGCAATGAACAGCATCGTGACGGGTCTGCTTGAGGCGGGTCACAACGTGAAAGTGATGGCTTTCAACAGCAACAAATATCATGTCGACATCAATGATATACCCCAGGATTATCGCAAAAAGACAAGAATCGAGTTTATCGATATCGACTTGGGCATCAAGCTGAAGGAAGCTTTCAAAAACCTGTTTTCCGACGAGTCGTATCATGTTCAGAGGTTTGTTTCGGAAGAGTTCAAAAAAAGGCTCATCAAGGTTTTGAAAAAAGAGCGGTTCGACATAGTGCAGCTCGAGATGATTTACATGGCACCGTACATCGAGACCATCAGGGAACACTCGAATGCCACCATAGTGCTGCGCGCGCATAACGTCGAGCATAAGATTTGGGAGCGTATGGCGAAGAAGACCATTTTCTTTGCTAAACGATGGTATATCAACCACTTAGTGCGCACCTTACGGAAATATGAGATGAGTGTCATCGACAAAGTCGACGGCATTGCAGCCATAACTACCACCGACGCCAGCTTCTTCCGTCGTGTGACGGCGACACCTGTCATTGACCTGCCTTTCGGCGTGGACATCGAAAAATTCGACCCTGTTTTTGAGGTCGGCGACGCCCCGACGTTCTATCATATAGGCTCGATGAACTGGATGCCAAATGAAGAAGGCATAAAATGGTTCCTCAAAAACGTGTGGGACAAGGTTTTGGAGCGCACGCCCGACGCGAAGCTGTATCTGGCGGGACGAAACATGCCGAAATGGCTGAGGAAGACGAAGAAAAAGAACGTGTTCGTCGTTGGTGAGGTCGCCGACGCCCATGAGTTTGTGAACCAACACAACGTGGCGATAGTGCCATTGTTCTCGGGCAGCGGCATGCGCATCAAAATCATCGAGTCGATGGCGCTGGGCAACACCGTCATCACCACTTTGGTGGGCGCCGAGGGCATACTTTATACTGAGTTCGACAACATCATCATCGCCGACAACGTGCCGAAGATGGTTGAAAACATCTGCAGGCTTTACCAGCATCCCGAAGAGGCGGAAGCTATCGGCATGAACGCCAGGAGACTGGTTGAGGAAGTTTACGACAACAAAAAGATTATCAATAGGTTACTTATTTTCTACGATGAGATAAAATCGAAGAGAGAAATTACAGTATTGAATTAGAAAAGCTAAATGAAGATATTCGTATTATTACCAAGAATACCGTGGCCGCTTGAGAAAGGCGACAAACTGAGGGCTTACAACCAGATAAAGCAGCTGGCGAAGAACAACGAGATTGTGCTTTGCGCGCTCAACGACGACAAGAAAGTCGACAAGCAGGCAGCTTTTCAGGCTATGCAACCCTACTGCGCCTCGGTGAACTTCATCGACCTGCCGAAGATTGGCATACTTTTCAACGTTTTCAGGTCGTATCTGCTCGGTTTGCCTATACAATGCGGATATTTCTACAGCTCGAAGGCAAAAAAGAAGGTACATCAGCTCATCGCGCACCACAAGCCCGACATGCTATTCGGTCAGCTGCTGCGCGTGGCACCATATCTTCATAAGGTAAAAATCCCTAAAACCATTGATTATCAAGATGTTTTCTCGATGGGAATGAAACGCAGGGCCGAGATTGCGGGAATGTTTTCAAGACCGTTTTTCGAGATGGAATACAATCGTCTGAAGCGATATGAGAACAAGATTTTCGACGAGTTCGACGTGAAGACCATCATCAGCGAGCCTGACAGGGCGAATATCGACCATCCCGACAAGAAGAAAATACTCATCGTGCCTAACGGCGTCGACCACGAATACTACAAGCCGCAGGAGCGCGAGAAGAAATACGACATCGTGTTTACCGGCAATATGGGTTATGCGCCTAACGTCAACGCAGTGGAGTTTCTGGCATACGAGATAATGCCGAAGGTGTGGGAGCAAATACCGAACGCCAAGCTGTACATCGCCGGTGCCCAGCCTGACCTGAAGGTTAAGAAGGTGGCTTGCGAAAACATCATTGTGAGCGGCTGGATTGACGACATGCGCGACGCTTATGCCCAGAGCCGAATCTTCATCGCCCCGATGCGCATAGGAACAGGTCTCCAGAACAAGCTTCTCGAGGCAATGTCGATGAAGATTCCGTGCATCACCACGGCATTGGCGAACGGCTCGTTGCATGCTGTCAACGGAAAAGAGATTCTGGTCGACAACAACTCTTCGGAGTTAGCCGCCGACATAGTGTTCCTGCTGCAACGTCCCGACAAGGCTGCTGAGATAGCCGAAGAAGGCTTCAATTTCGTGAACCGCGTCTACGACTGGGGAGCCGCGACAAAAATAATGGAAGATGCAATGATAACAGTATTACAAAAGTAACAGTTTGGAGACTCCAAATTTCAAACTTCAAACTAAGAAAGAATTATGGCAAATAACAATGACGATAAAAAGATAATCTTCTCGATGGTTGGAGTGAGCAAGATAATTCCGCCGTCACGACAGATATTGAAAGACATTTACCTCTCGTTTTATTACGGGGCGAAGATTGGCATCATCGGCTTGAACGGCGCCGGAAAGTCGACCTTGCTGCGCATCATCGCGGGCAAGGAGAAATCGTATAACGGCGAAGTGGTGTTCTCGCCAGGCTATTCGGTGGGCATGCTCGACCAGGAGCCACAGCTCGACGACGCCAAGACAGTGCGCCAGGTAGTGGAAGAAGGCGCGCAGGAAGTTGTCGACATGCTCAAGGAATACGAAGAGATAAGCAATAAATTCGCTGAGCCGGACGCCGACTTCGACAAGCTCATCGAGCGACAGGGCGAGTTGACCGAACTCATCGAGCAGCACGACGGCTGGAACCTCGACAGCAAACTCGAACGCGCCATGGACGCGCTCAACTGTCCCGATGGCGACACGCCGGTGAAGAATCTGTCGGGAGGCGAGAGACGTAGGGTCGCCTTGGTGAGACTGCTTCTGCAAGAACCCGACATTTTGCTCCTCGACGAGCCTACCAACCACCTCGACGCGGAGGCTATACAATGGTTGGAGAGTCATTTGCAGCAATACAAAGGCACCGTGATTGCTGTCACTCACGACCGTTACTTCCTCGACCACGTCGCGGGCTGGATTTTGGAGCTAGACCGTGGCGAAGGCATCCCGTGGAAAGGCAACTACTCGTCGTGGCTCGACCAGAAGACCGCGCGCATGGCGATGGAGGAAAAGACAGAGAGCAAGAGAAGAAAGACCCTCGAGCGTGAGTTGGAGTGGGTGCGCATGGCGCCGAAGGCACGGCACGCCAAGGGCAAGGCACGTCTCGAGTCGTATGAGAAGATGCTCAACGAAGACGTGAAAGAGAAAGAAGAAAAACTCGAGATATACATCCCGAACGGCGACCGCCTCGGCAACAAAGTCATTGAGGCTAAGAACGTTACGAAAGCCTTCGGCGACAAGGTTTTGTTTGAGAATCTCAGCTTCAGTCTGCCGCCTGCGGGCATTGTGGGTGTCATCGGACCAAACGGAGCCGGTAAAACGACGCTCTTCCGCATGATTATGGGACTCGAGAAGCCCGATTCAGGCACTTTCGAGGTCGGAGAGACCGTGAAGATAGGCTATGTCGACCAGCAACATGCCGATATCGACCCGGAGAAGACCGTTTGGGAGGTCATCTCAGGCGGTAACGAGCTGATTCAGCTCGGCAAACGTACCATGCCGTCGAGAGCCTACGTGTCGAGGTTCAACTTCGGCGGCGACGCTCAGCAGAAAAAAGCGGGAGTCCTCTCGGGCGGTGAGAGAAACCGCATGCATCTCGCGCTCACGCTCAAGCAGGAAGCCAACGTGCTGCTCCTCGACGAGCCGACTAACGACATAGATGTCAACACTTTGCGCGCGCTGGAAGAAGGCTTGGAGAACTTCGCGGGTTGCGCTGTCATCATCTCGCACGACCGCTGGTTCTTGGACAGAATCGCTACACACATCTTGGCTTTCGAAGGCGACTCGCAGGTCTATTTCTTTGAAGGAAGCTACTCGGAATACGAGGAAAACAAGATAAAACGTCTTGGTAATCAACAACCTAAGAAGTTCAGATACAAAAAACTGATGTAATATGAAAAAATTTATTACTACAATTGTCACTTTATTACTTACAATCAATGCTTTCGCATTGGATGTCTGGGACGGCACAGCAGTGGCATGGACCAACGGCAGCGGCACTTTCAGCGACCCTTATCTCATCGAGACGGCTGAAAACCTCGCCTATCTCGCTCAGAAAGTCAACGAGGGCTATCAGGCACAGGGTATCTCGGTGTATAAAGGAAAATATTTCCTTATGACCGACGATTTAGACCTCAACAACATCAACTGGACGCCGATAGGCACCGCCAATCTCGACTTGAACGGTTATATCTTTTCCGGCATTTTCGACGGTGACTATCACACAATCAGCAATCTGTCGATAACTTCAAGTTTAGACGGCGCCGCGTTGTTTATGGGTCTCAATGAAAGCGGAAGTATTCGGAAGCTATCGGTCACTAACGCTACCATCAACGCCACCGGTCAGGGTGCTGCGGGTATCGTGGGCGGCATCACCGACGACGCGCGCGTTTACAGATGCAGTTTCTCGGGCAACATCACGGTAACACACAGCGCTACTTACTGCGGTGGCGGTGGCATTGCAGCCATAGCGCTATCCAACGCCAGTGTCGCGCAATGCTCTTTTTCAGGCACTTACAACACCTCAAACAGCGGGTTTATCGGCAATGCGGGTATCGGCGGCATTGTAGGGTTCGCCCAAGACAACGTGAAGATTGAAAATTGCTATAACACTGGTACTCTGACAGTTACAGCTAATCTCATGAGCGTGGCGGCTGGTATTATCGGCGCCACAAACAGCAGCAACGACGTCACCGTAAGCAATTGTTACAATATCGGAACTCTCAACGCCGGCACCAAAGGCGGCATCTTCGGCATGGTGAGCCCAATAAATCCAACCAAAGAAGAGGCCTCGATTACAGTCACGAACTGTTATTACCTCAACACCTGCGGAGGTACCACCAACTACGGAACCTCGATGACATCCGACGAGATGAAGACCGAGGATTTCAAAAACCAGATCGACCAGAGCACACACATCTTCGTGATGGACAACGGCATCAACAACGGCTACCCCATCCACGGTCTCTCCGACATCAAGATTTATGATGCCGACGAAATCACAGCACACACAGCAAGATTGTCGGGAAACATCCGCCAAGGCAACGACGATATTGAGATCGCTATTCTCAAATATGCGGTCACAAACACAACCGATTGGATTGAAATAAACGTATCAACTGAAGGTTTCGTTGAGGCAAATTTGGTAGACCTCGAGCCTAACACCGACTATGTTTACAACTTGACTATACAATTTGCCGACGGCATCACCAAGTCGTGCGAGCAAAAGTATTTCACCACCCTCGACAATGCAGGCATATCCGAGACAAACAAGCTTGAGATACAGATTTATCCTAACCCGACATCAGATTTTATTTACATTAAAAACATTGAGCCTCAATTGGTTATAATTTATTCCCTTGACGGAAAAATTATAAAAACGGTTGAAAACGCCAACGTCATCGACGTAAGAGATTTGAATAAGGGGATGTACCTTATTAATATAGATGGAGCAATCACAAAATTGATAAAAAGATAAAAAAGATAAGAAGGATAAGCGCCTATCGGCTGATAAGCCTTATCCTCTCTTATCCTTTCTTATCCTTCTTATCCTTATTTCGTCAGTTCTTCCATTACCTTTCCGGCTAAACGGCTGGTTCCGACACGGAAATAATTTTTGTTCAGCCATTTCTCGCCGAGGACATCTTTCACTATATAATAATAGGTGAGCGCGTCTTCGATTGTCGACATGCCGCCAGCAGGTTTGAAGCCGACCATTTGTCCAGTCGCCTCAAAGTATTCCTTTATGGTGTCGCACATCACGAGAGCCGCCATCGGGGTGGCGTTGACAGCGATTTTTCCTGTTGAAGTCTTGATGAAATCAGCACCCGCGAGGATGGCTAACTCGCTGGCTTTGCGGATGTTAGCAGGGGTCTTCAGCTCGCCGGTCTCAAGAATGACCTTCAGATGAACCGGTGATTTGCAAATTTCACGGATTGCCTGGATCTCGTTGTAAACCTCGTCGTAATTTCCTGCGAGGAAAGTACCGCGTGAAATGACCATATCGACCTCGTCGGCACCCTGTTCAACGCAATATGCGACCTCTTTTTTCTTCAAATCGAACGGCATCTGACCTGAAGGGAAGCAGCAAGCCACCGTCGCCACTTTTATTCCGCTGCCTTTCAAAAGACCTTTAGCCTGTTTCACAAACGGACTGTAGATGCAGATGGCAGGAACCGAGATCCCCATGCTATTTTTTTGAAAATCAATGGCTTTAGCGCAGAATTCTTCAATCTTCTTGGCATTGTCGAAAGCCTCCAAAGTGGTGAAGTCGATGCTCTGGAAAATGGTTTTCAAAGCCTCTCTTCTGTCGCTGCTTTCGCTTTGTTTCTTGATGATTTGGTCGATTCTCGCCTGAAGTTGTTCTTCAGTATAATTATAAGATTTGAAATTCATGACTTTAATATTTATATTGATTTGCAAAGATAGGAAAAAATTTCATAATTTTGCAGCGAAATTTATTAATTCCGTCATTTCGACTGAAGCGAAGCGGAATGGAGAAATCTTTGAGGATTTCTCGACTTCGCTCGAAATGACAAACATGAAAATTATTTATATGAAAAAATATCTTTTAATAATCGCTTTATCATTGTTTGCAACTACTGGTATCGCCCAAACGATGACAAAGGAAAACGACTTCGGAATCAAGACTTTGAAGTTTGAAGTGAGAACCGATTTCGACTGCTTCAACCAGAACGACAGCACCTGGACAGGTTTCTCTGGGAAGTATCTCAACGTCATTTTGAAAGGCGACATCAACGATGATTTTTACTACGCTTACCGTCAGCGCCTCAACAAAGTCAACAGCGAGAACAGCTTCTTCGACGCCACCGATTATCTCTATATTGGATGGAGGATAACGAAAAACATCTCTTGGACAGCAGGTAAGGAAGTGGTGGCGATGGGCGGCATTGAATACGACCTCGCTCCTATCGATGTGTATTTCGCTTCTCTTTCATGGGGTCTCAGCTGTTATCAGTTCGGAACAGACCTTCAATACACCACTGACGACGGCAGCAACACCTTCACATTGCAGTTCACAAACTCGCCATTCGGCGAGCATCTATACAGCGGCATGTATAACTACAGCGCGCATTGGCGTGGCAACTTCAAGCACTTCGGTCCGGTTTGCTCCGTTAACATGTACGAGTATCAAAAAGGCGCTTTTCTCAACGTTGTGGCTCTCGGCACGTCGTTTAATTTCGGACCTGTCGATGGTCATCTCGACTTCTTCAACCGTACCTCCGAAAAACACAATCAATTCTTTGGCGACGACATCTCATTGGTTGGTCAGGTTGGCGTGAATGTCATACAAAACAGGCTTCACATCTATGCAAAAGCCACATACGATGTCAACGAGATGGACCTCGGTGAGGAGCCTTCGACCTATGCTTATGGCGTATACGTGCTGCCAGGCACCGACATGAAAGCTTACGGTGGCGGTGTTGAGTTCTATCCTATCAAAGATAAAAACAACATCCGCATCCATGCCTTCTTCGCTGTCAACGACACCAAAGGCAAAGAGTTGCTTTATCAAGGCAACGTCGGCGTCACCTGGCGACTTAGCTTCATTGACAAATAAAAACTTCATAATATGAAAATAAGACAATGGCAATTTTTGAGTAAAAGACGTCTTGAGGCAGGTATCTTCCTCCTCATCTTCGCTCTTTTCTTCGGATTTTTAGGCACAAGGATGGGTACGGCCAACATGCTGAACACCATCATGCAGACCGCCTACCACCTCCTTTTGGAGACAGTCTTCTTCCTGATGGCGGTGTGCGTGGTGTCAGGCGCTCTCGGCAAGCTTCTGGTCGAGTTCGGCGTGGTGCGACTCATCGAGTACATCCTTCGTCCTTTGATGAAGCCTATCTACAACCTTCCGGGCGTGGCTGCTCTCGGCGGAATCCTCACGTTTTTGTCGGATAACCCGGCCATCATCACCCTCTCGAAAGACAAGCATTTCTCGCATTATTTCAAGAAATATCAGCTCACCTCTTTGACTAACTTCGGCACCGCTTTCGGAATGGGATTGGTGGTTATTTTCTATATGCTCGGTCTCGGTTTTCTCAAAGGAGCCTTGGTCGGTTTGCTCGGCGCCATCATCGGAAGTATCGTCTCCACACGACTGATGCAGAAGTTCACCCTCAAGGCGTACCCTGAGCTCGACGCTGAAGAAGAGCCGGAAGGCGGCGACGAGCAGCAAATCTCGTTCAAGTCACAGGGCAACGCGTTCATGCGATTCCTCGACGCCATCCTCGACGGCGGTAAAGACGGTGTCGCCATCGGATTGGCCATCATCCCGGGCGTGCTCATCATCTCGACAGTCGTGATGATGCTGACATTCGGTCCGGCAGTCGGTGGCGCATACAGCGGCGTGGCATACGAAGGTGTGCCGGTTTTGCCTTATCTTGCTGCTAAAATCGACTTTGTGTTCGACTGGCTCTTCGGATTCCAGAACCCTGAACTCGTAGCGTTCCCGATCACCTCTTTAGGTGCTGTAGGCGCGGCTCTCGGTCTCTTGCCGAAGTTCATCGCCGAAGGCATCATCAACAACAACGCCATCGCAGTCTGCACAGCCATCGGAATGTGCTGGAGCGGATTTCTAAGCACACACACCGCCATGCTCGACTCACTCGGACACCGCGAGCTCATCCCTAAGGCCATAGGCGCCCACACCATCGGCGGCTTGGTTGCTGGTATCTCGGCACACTGGATTTATGTTTTGTTGGCATTCATTTTCTAAAAAATGGATAAGGTAGTCCTTGGCAAGACAGGTTTCGTCGTAAACAAAAACGGCTTCGGGGCGCTGCCGATACAACGCATTTCGAAGGACGAGGCGGCACACTTGCTGCGCAAGGCCTACGACAACGGCATCACCTACTTCGACACAGCTAGGTTTTACACCGACAGCGAAGAGAAGATGGGATATGCCTTCCAAGGCATGCGCGACAAGATCATCATCGCCACGAAAACTGGTGCCACGACCGTCGAAAACTTCTGGAAAGACCTCAAAACGAGCCTCGGACTGCTTAAGACAGATTACATCGACCTTTATCAGTTCCACAACCTCGCTTTTTGTCCGAAACCTGGCGACGGCACTGGACTTTACGAGGCTATGCTCGAAGCTCAGAAACAAGGAAAAATCCGTCACATCGGCATCACAAACCACAGACTGAAAATCGCGAAAGAGGCGATAGAATCGGGACTTTACGAAACGATGCAGTTCCCGTTTTCTTATCTGGCTTCGGATAAGGATTTGGAGATCGTAGAGATGTGCAAGAAAGCCGACATGGGATTTATCTGCATGAAGGCTCTCTCCGGCGGTTTAATCACCGATTCAGCGACAGCATATGCATTTTTGAATCAATATGAGCATGTTTTGCCCATCTGGGGCATCCAAAAAGAATCGGAACTCGACGAGTTCATCTCATATCAAATCAACCCGCCTGCGATGACTGAAGAACGCTGGGCGAAGGTCAACAAAGACAAGGAAGAGCTGTCGGGCGACTTCTGTCGTGGCTGCGGCTATTGTCTGCCATGCCCTGCCGGCATCTACATCCCCGACTGTGCCAGAATGAGCCTCTATCTGCGCCGCGCTCCACTGAGCGTTTACCTTGGCGACGAATACAAAGCCAAAATGGAGAAGGTGAAAGGCTGCCTCCACTGCGGCCAGTGCAAGAAGAAATGCCCTTACGGCCTCGACACCCCGACGCTTTTGCAGAAAAATTACGAAGATTTTTTGACGTTTTTATAAAACACAACTGTCATTTCGACCGTAGCGAAGCGAAGTGGAGAAATCTCATTTTTCATGATTTTTATCCAAAATAATTATTATATTTGCAACGTTGTATTAGAAAACGTTGTTTCGTCATGATTAATCGTGTTTTTAAGTTCGGTGGCGCATCGGTAAAAGATGCGAATGCAGTCAGGAATCTCAAGCATATCCTTGAAAACGAGGATCGTAGCGATTTGATGCTTGTCATCTCGGCAATGGGAAAGACCACCAATGGCATCGAAAAGGCGCTCAAGGAATTCCGCGACGCCGACGGTCATCTTGAGATCAGCGCGTTGAAAGACCTCATGGAATATCACGAGAAAATCATGCTCGAGCTCTTCAATAACAATGCCGAACATCCTGTGTTTGAATCGGTTACGAATCTGTTTCTGGATTTGTATCTCAACCTGCAGGAGACAGGCTACGACTACGATTACCAGTACGACCAGACCATCAGCTTCGGCGAGATGCTCTCGACGACGATAATCTCTGCATACTTGAACGACAACGGCATCGCCAACAAGCTCCTCGACGCACGCCAATATATCATCACCGACCACACTTTCCGTGCGGCGAATGTCGATTTCGACGAGAGTCGACTGAGGATTCAGAAACTGCAGGAAGAACACGACGGGACGATGTATATTGTGCAAGGTTTCATCGGCTCGTCTACAAAGCCGGTGGTGACAACAACACTCGGTCGCGAGGGTTCCGACTACACTGGCGCCATCTTTGCCAACCTTTTGGATGCCAAGGAGTTATCAGTGTGGAAAGACGTCGATGGAGTGCGCAACGCCGACCCGAAACGCTTCGAACACACCGAGAAGATCCCGCATCTCTCCTACTCTGAAGCTACCGAGTTGACGTTTTACGGTGCCACAGTTTTGCACCCGAAGACCACCAAACCTTTGCAAAACAAAAACATTCCGTTGAAAGTGCGCAGCTTCCTCGATGCCTCACTTGAGCCGACTATCGTTGACGGCAGCGACGAGTTCATCAAATACATCCCATCGTTCATTGTGAAGGACAACCAGACGTTGGTCACCATCCGTCCACGCGACTATTCTTTCATGAACGAACAGAACCTCGGCATCCTCTTCGGTATGCTCAACGAGCTCAACATCCACGCCAACATGATTCAGACGTCTGCCTTGAACCTCTCCATCTGCTTCGACGAGAACGAGCGCAAGCTCACGCAGCTCATCGCATCCCTAGAGCAGTCATTCATCATCAGATATAACAATGGTTTACAATTATTCACCATCCGCCACTACAAAAACGGCATCGAGAAAGATTTCATCAAAGGGAAAGAGGTTTTCGTGGAACAACGCAGCCGCAGCACGCTGCAGTTAGTTATATCATAAAAAAATGGGGCGAAAAATGTTTCGCCCCTACTCTAAACTCTACACTCTCAACTCTAAACTACTCAGCCCAGTTCAGGATTTTCCGGAAATCATATTCCGCTGGGTTTTCGACGAATTTCTTCGCTCCTTCGTAGTCGGCTGGGGTGATGTACTGCATGCAGTGGTTGAACACCAGTTTTGCTTTCTCGCCCTGCATGTTCACAAGACGCGGTTTCACCTTGCCGTTCTCGTCCTCAACGTCCTTCAGATACAGCGGACTGACCTGACCTTTCGGGTCGGCAGTGACCATAGCGCCTGTGATGCCCATGTCGAACAGCTTCTTCACTCCGTAGCCAAGAATTGTGCAATATTGGAGGTCGAAACCACATGGATCGACGCAACGGATTTCATAACCGATCTCCACCGGACGGCTCTTGATGTTCAAGCCTAACATCTTCAATCTTTGTTGCAGTAACATATTGAAAATGTGAGCTTTACTGACGTTGCCGAGCTCCGGATGGCCGTGCTCGTCGTAGGTGAAGTTCACGCCCGAGTTGTGAATCTCCTCATCGGTCATGAAGTGGAACACACCCTCTGAAACGCTTGCCACGCCGTAGTTGATGCCCAGCATCTTACGTTTAATCATCGAGCTGATGATGAGTCGCAAAATCTTGTCGAACGTGACCTCTGTCTTGTAGAACATCTCTGGGATGATGATCATCGGGTAATGGCAGGCATAGCCCATGCCGAATGCCAAGTGACCAGCCTCACGACCCATTGCCGACACCACAAACCAGTTGCCGCTGGTACGCGCGTCTTCGTAAACGGTCTGCAAGATACGGACGCCCGCCTCCTTGGCTGAATAATAGCCGAAAGTAGGGCTGCCTTCAGGCAACGGAAGGTCGTTGTCGATGGTCTTAGGCACATGGATGTTCTGAACATGTACATTGTTCTTTTCCAAGAACTTAGAGATGCGGTTGGCTGTCGAAGCGGTATCGTCGCCACCGATTGTCACCAAGAGGTTCACATCGTTTTTCACGAAGAAATCAATGTTAAACTCCTCGTCTTTCGGTTTGTAACGGCTCATCTGCAACGCCGAGCCTCCCATCTTCATGATCTGGTCGGCATAGAGGAAGTCGATGTCGACAGTTCTCGGGTTAGGTTTGAAAAGATTTTTATATCCCTCGTGGAGTCCGATTACGCGGAAACCGTCACTTAAAAATGTCTTTGCCACAGTGCTCACCACCGTGTTGATGCCTGGTGCCGGACCGCCGCCGGCGAGAATAACTATTGATTTCATATTATAATAATTTATACCTATTCTGTCTTTCCGAACGCAGTGAGGAATCTCATTCAATAGCACGAGATTTCTCCATTACGCTTCGCTTCAGTCGAAATGACAGGAGCGATGCAAATATACAAAAATACTTTTTAAATCAAACAAAAAATATTCCTTTTTCGTACCGAAATTTTTATTATTTTTGCAAGTTTAAAGATAATAGTCATTTTTTGATATGTATAGCTTCATTTCGGGAACCGTTGTTGAGAAGAATCCAACTTACGTTGTGATTGATAATCAAGGGATTGGGTATTTTATAAATATCACTTTAAACACTTTCACGGCTATTGGCGAACAGCAGCACGTGAAGCTCTTCGTGCATCTTGCCATCCGCGAAGACGCCCATACCCTCTATGGTTTTTATTCCGAAAAGGAGCGTGAGCTATTCCTTCAGCTCATCACGGTGTCGGGAGTGGGATGCAACACCGCCCGCCTCATACTGTCGTCGATGACGGTGAATGAGGCAGTGGACGCCATCGCCACCAATAACGTCCGCATGATCCAGGGAGTGAAAGGCATAGGCGCCAAGACAGCCCAGCGCATCGTCGTCGACCTGCACGACAAGGTCGGCAAACTCGAGGCGGGCGGTAATGAAAAATCACCTGTCGGATACAATACATTGAAAGAAGAAGCGTTATCAGCATTAATGGTCTTAGGCTTCAACAAGGCAAGCATTGAGAAGACGTTGGATAAGTTGTTGAAACAGATGGAGAACCCGTCGGTCGAGGATCTTATTAAGGAATCACTGAGATTGTTGTAAATCATGATTTTGAGAAAATTAAAATATATTATATCGTTTTTGCTGCTTTGCCTCGGGACAAACCTTCTGGCACAGGAAGGCATCACACTCAAAGATCCTGAAAACATCACCAAGACCATCGAGTATGACCCGCTCACCGGACAGTATGTCTTCGTGAGCAAAATCGGCGATTTCACCATTCAGGATCCCACCTACATGACCCAAGAGCAGTATTCTGACTTCGCTACAAGAAACGCCATCAATAACTACTGGAAGGAACGCCGCGAGTCGACGATGGGCAACAACAACGGCAACTCGCTGATACCTCCAATCTACATCGGCGGCAAAGTCTTCGATAAGATTTTCGGAAGCAACACCATCGACATCAAGCTGCAAGGTTCGGCCGACGTGACCTTCGGCGTGAAATACCAACGCCGTCACGACCCTTCGCTCACCGTGGCACAGCAGAAAACCACCAACTTCGACTTCGACGAGAACATACAACTCAGCGCATCGGCTAAGATCGGCGAGAGAATTCAGTTTAAGATGAACTACAACACCAAGACACAGTTCTCATTCGAAAACAAGTTCTCATTGAAATATGAAGGCGACGAGGACGACATCCTCCAACTCCTCGAAGCAGGTAACGTGAGCATGCCTCTCCGCAGCACATTAATCACTGGCACTCAATCGCTTTTCGGTTTTAAAACTAAATTAAAATTCGGTAAGACAACCGTCACCGCAATAGCTTCTTATCAGGAAAGCGAGACCCAAAACATCGCCGTGAAAGGCGGCGCCATGATGCAGGAGTTTGAACTCGAAGCCATCGACTACGAAGAAAACCGACACTTCTTCCTCAGCCAGTACTTCCGCGACCACTATGAAGAGGCTCTCGTCACCCTCCCGACAGTGACATCCGACATCAACATCACAAAAATCGAGGTGTGGGTGACAAACACCAACTCAAACTACGAAAATTGTCGTAACATAGTGGCATTCACCGACTTAGGCGAAGGCAAAGAAGAATGGATCTATAACCACGACAAGGTTCATTCCAATGTTTATTCGGGGCAGGCATTCCCCGATAACTCTGCCAACACCCTCGTGCAAAACATGGACACGACGCAGATCCGCAACCTCAACACCGTGACTGCCTACCTCACCGGACAAGGCTACACATCAGGTCGTGATTTTGAAAAGATTCAAAAAGCAAGAAAGCTTAGCGCAAACGAATATACAGTCAACAGAAAGTTAGGTTTCATAACGCTTAACATCACGCTCAACTCCAACCAGACCCTCGCCGTGGCTTACCAATACACTGTCATCGGCAAGGACGGCGTGTTCCAAGTCGGTGAATTCTCCGACCAAGGCATCAGAGAACCTAACCTTTTGGTAACCAAGATGTTGAAGAGTACCACCATCAACACCAAGATGCCTATGTGGAACCTTATGATGAAGAACGTCTACAACATCAAGGCTTATCAGGTGGCGGCCACCAACTTCACTTTAAACATCCTTTACCTCGGCAACAGCAACGGCGTGGCAACAGGTTATTTCGCCGACGCTCCTGAAGACATCAAAGGCAATTCGTTGTTGAACCTCATGGGCTTAGACCGTTTGGACAGCCAAAACAACCCGATAAACGGCGGTGACGGTATGTTCGATTTCATCAACGGCGCGGCCACCAACGGAGGTACCATCAACGCGGCTACAGGACGTATTTTCTTCCCCGTGTTGGAGCCTTTCGGAAGCCAAATCAGAGATAAGATTTTCAAAGACCATCCGGCACTGGCCGACAAATACGCGTTCGATTCCTTGTACACCTTGACGAAAGTCATGGCGCAGCAATATACCGACAAGAACAAATACCGCCTTGAAGGACGTTACACATCATCGTCGGGAAGCGAGATCAACCTCAACGCGCTCAACGTGCAGCAAGGCTCGGTTCATGTGACAGCAGGCGGCGTACCGTTGGTCGAAAACGTCGATTACACCGTCGACTACACCCTCGGACGTGTCACCATTCTCAACGAAGCATTGCTCAACTCAGGAACAACCATCAATGTTTCATTGGAAAACAACACCGCTGTGTCGACCATCAGGAAGACATTCCTGGGAGCGCGTGTCGAACACGAGATCAACCCGACATTCATAGTGGGAGGAACAGTATTGCACCTCAGCGAGAGAGCCTACACCACCAAGGTCAACTACAACGACGAGCCTATATCCAACACCATCTACGGCTTTGACATCAACTATCAAACTGATTCTCAATGGCTTACTGATGTTTTGGATAAGCTGCCGCTTTACGAGGCCAAGACAAAATCAAGAATCACCGTATCGGGAGAGTTCGCCCGCTTCATCCAAGATATCAACAAGAAAGGCGGACAGACCGGCACCTCGTATATCGATGACTTTGAAGGTGCAAAGTCGAAGATCGACCTGCATCAGTGGAACTTCTGGCATCTCGCCAGCACGCCTCAAAACCAGAGCAACCTCTTCCCTGAGGGCGGTGTCGTGGGTCTCGACAATGGCAAAAACCGCGCCAAACTCGCCTGGTACACCATCGACCAGTCGGTGTTCTACGACAGATACGGCAACCTTTTGCCTTCAAACATCAACAACGACGAGCTTTCCGACCACCGTGTGCGTCAGGTGCTGATTTCAGAAATTTATCCTAACCGTGACATCCAGGCCGGAACATCGACCAACCTGTCGGTGCTCAACCTCGCTTATTACCCTAAGAACCGTGGCCCTTACAACTACGACACCGACAACGTCAACCCTGACGGAACGTTCACTAACCCTGAAGACCGTTGGGGCGGTATCATGCGCGCCATCGAGTCGTCGGACTTCAACTCCACCAACGTCGAGTACATCGAGTTCTGGATGATGGACCCGTTCTTCGAAGGCCAGGATCAGAGCAATACCGGTCAGCTGTATTTCAACCTCGGTGATGTGTCGGAAGACATCCTCCGCGACGGTCGTAAGGCTTACGAGCACGGACTGCCGACCACGGCGACTGTCGAGAACGTCGACACCACCGTTTGGGGTCGTGTGCCATCGCTGCAGGCTCTCGTCGACGCCTTCAACTCCGACCCTAACTCACGTCAGTATCAGGATATCGGCTACGACGGCTTGAACGACAACGACGAACGTTCGTTCTTCGCCAGCTTCATCAGCACCATGAGGTCGAAACTCAACACTCAGGCACTCGCTCAACTCTACGAAGACCCATCGTCCGATGACTATCATTACTTCAGAGGCTCCGACTACGACAACAACCCTGTCTACAGCAGCATCCTCGAACGTTATAAGAAATACAACGGCAACGAAGGCAACTCACCTTCAGAGACGCAATATATCGAAGACTATACCACCAACAACAGCACTCTCCCTGACCAGGAAGACATCAACGGCGACAACACCTTGAGCGAGTCGGAAAACTACTACCAATATGTGGTTGAGCTCGACCCTGCCAAGCTGCGCACCTCCGGTCAGAACTTCATCTCCGACATCCGTGAGACGCATGTGCAGACCGCCAACGGCGAGACCAAGGCGATAAAATGGTATCAGTTCCGCATCCCTGTACGCGAGCCTAGCCGAGTGGTCGGTAACATCGAAGGCTACAGCTCCATCAGGTTCCTCCGTCTGTTCCTCAAAGGATTTAAAGATGACATAGTGTTGCGTTTCGCCACCATGGACCTCGTGCGAGGCGAATGGAGAACATACACCAACGCCATCCAAGCTCCTGGCGAATACCAGCCGGGCGACCAGACAAACCACACCGTTTTTGAGATGTCGGCTGTCAACCTCGAGGAAAACAGCGGTCGTTTCCCTGTGCCTTACTGCATCCCTCCGGGAATCGAGCAGGAGGTTTACACCGGCGCGACCTCAACGGTACGCCAGAACGAGCAGGCATTGCAACTCTCGGTTAAGAACCTCGTCGACGGCGACGCCCGTGGCGTATATAAGACCACTGATTTCGACTTCCGTTTCTATAAGAAACTTAAAATGTTCGTCCACGCCGAGAGCATGTACGAGAGCGACCCGGTGCACGACGGCGAAGTGACGATGTTCCTGCGTTTCGGCTCCGACCTCACCGACAACTACTACGAATACGAGGTGCCGCTGAAGATGACGCCTTGGAGGACATCAGCCAGCGACGAATACGCCATCTGGCCTGAGTCGAACAACTTTGAGATTGATTTCGACAGAGTTGTAGAAGTGAAAGCTAACCGTAACACCGCTATTGCCAACGGTAATAAGAATGTGAAAATCAATAGGTTATATACTGAGAAAGACGGCAAGAACACCATCAAGGTGTTAGGTAGCCCTACCATCAGCGAGGTGCGCTCCATGATGCTCGGTATCAGAAACCCGAAACGCGACGACGAGGTGGCGCAAGATAAGAGCGTCATAGTGTGGGTCAACGAGTTACGCATGACCGACCTCAGCAGCAACGGAGGCTACGCCGCCACCGGACGCGTCGAGGCACAGCTCTCCGACCTCGGCCGTGTCATAGTGGCAGGTTCCTACAAATCAGCGGGATTCGGATCACTCGAGACGAAGATCACCGACAACGAGATGGAGTCGAACAAATACTACAACGTGGCCGCCGACATCGATTTCGGTAAGTTCATGGCTCCCGAAAAGAGCGGCATGACAGTGCCGGTACACATCGACCACAACAAGACTATCATCACGCCGGAATACAACCCTCTCGACCCTGATATCAAATACAAGAGAGCGTTGGCAGACCTCGACAAGGCAGGCCAAGACTCACTCAACGCGCTGGCAAGAGACGTCACCACGCAGACCAACTTCAACATCACCAATATGCGCAAGAACCGCGTGGGCGCAAAGAAACCTCACGTGTGGGATGTTGAAAACCTCAACGCGTCGTACGCCTACACCAACCAGGAGCAGTCGAACCCCGACATGGAATACAACACGCAGAAGACCTACCGCGGAGGCATAGGCTATTCATACACCACCAACGCCAAGCCATGGACACCATTCGCGAAGAAGAAATGGGCTTCGTCGTCATACATGCAGATCTTCAAAGACTTCAACCTTTACTATCTGCCGAAGAGCTTCTCGTTCAACACCGAGATGTACCGCCAGATTCACACACAAAAGATGCGTAACAAATCGTCGGGCGACATCATCATCAAGGAGACAGTCGCCAAGAGCTGGGACTGGACAAGAAACTACGACTTCCGTTACGACGTGACGAAGAACCTCAACTTCACGTACAACGCCGCCGCAACAGCTTACATCTACGAGCCACAGGGCAATCCTGAGCGCGACAGCGACGAGTGGAAAGCCAACAGAGACACCATCCGCGACGAAATTAAGAGGTTAGGTACCATCTCACGTTATAACCAGACGGTGAAACTCACCTACACCCTACCTATTAATAAACTGCCGTTCTGCGACTGGCTCGGCTCGACAGCGAGCTACACCGGCAACTACCGCTGGATCGCCAACACCCGCTCGACACAGGCACGTTTAGGCAACACCATCGAAAACGACAACAGCATACAGATATCGGCCACAGCCGACCTCACTAAGCTGTACAACAAGTCGGGCTATCTCAAAGGTCTCTCGCAGCCGAAACGTTCGAACAACGACAGAGGCAGAGCCAGAATTGACGACAAGAAACAAGACAGCGTGGTGAAGAAAGACAACGACTTCGAACTCGGCAAGTTCATCGTCGACAACACCGTGCGCATACTCATCAGCGTCAAGAAGGTGTCGTTCAGCTACACGCAGAACAACGGCGTGAGCCTGCCAGGTTTCATGCATACGCCAAACATGCTCGGCATGAGCAACAGCATGGCGCCGGGATGGGGCTTCGTGGTAGGACAGAAAGACAACATCCTCGAAAACTCCATCAACAACGGATGGCTCACCAACGACTCGACATTCAACAGGCCGTACACCGAGCGGTATACCGACGCATATAATTATAAGGTGCAGATGGAGCCGTTCACCGACCTTAAGATCGAAATCTCAGGAACCCGCAACTACGCCAAAAATTTCTCGGAATATTTCCGTGCCGACGACATGGGCATCTTCCAGTTCTACACCCCGACGACAGGCGGTAACTACAGCATCTCCTACATGATGGCAGGAACCTCGTTCGTCGATGGCGACAAGCTCTTCGAGAACCTTTGCAACTACCGTTTGGAGATAGCCAACCGTCTGGCACGTGACAACGCGGCATGGAACAACATGGGACAGCCTTACGTTTACGATGAGGTGGGCAAGACATATTATCCTTACGGCTACTCGGCCTCGTCGCAAGAGGTGTTGACCTACTCATTCCTCGCCGCCTATAGCGGTCAAAACCCTGAGCATGTGTCGCTTACGCTATTCAAGAAGTTCGCACTTCCTAACTGGAGCATCAACTTCACTGGTCTCACCAAGATTCCTGCTTTGAAGAAGATCTTCAAGACCATCAACGTGACACATTCGTATAAGTCGTCGTTCGCAATCTCAACGTGGAGCAACAACATCAACTACGACGCGAGCAACCAGATGGCGGTGTTCAGCGGCACCAACACCAAGATTCCGGAGTATGACATCACTCAGATACTCCTCAGCGAGCAGTACGCTCCTCTCATCGGAGTCACCTTGGCATTCAACAACTCGCTGACACCATCCATCGAATATAAGAAGTCGAGAACGATAACCCTCGGATTCAGCAACAACCAGATCACTGAGGTTAACGGAAGAGAGATAGTGGTAGGTCTCGGCTACACCTTCAAAGACTTGGGATTCAACATCTCGATGTTCGACGGCAACAACTCGAGAAAGGTTAGCAACGACCTCAAGCTGAAGCTCGACATCGGATTCAGAAGAGACAAGACCACCTTGCGCAGCATCGACGAGAAACAAAGCCAGATCTCGGCCGGACAGAACAAAGTCAACGTCTATTTCACCGGCGACTACAACCTCAGCCAGCGTCTGGGCGTCCAGTTGTTCTTCAAATACGACATGAGCAACCCGTTCATCGCCAACGCCTACAAGACAACCAATATCTTCGCGGGCATCACGGCACGCTTCAGCCTGTCGCAATAAAAAATATTTTGATAAATGTTTATCATGATAAAATAAATTGTATTTTTGCAGTGTCATTTCGAGCGGAACGAAGTGAAGGCTAGAAATCACAAATAATTGAATATCAAACTATAATTAAAAAATATGAATATTCCTACAAACTTAAAGTACACTAAGGATCACGAATGGATCCGTTTAGAAGGAGACAACGCTTACATCGGTATCACCGACTATGCACAACACGAACTTGGCGACATCGTTTTCGTCGACGTCGACACACTTGATGAGACTCTTGAAGCAGAAGAGACATTCGGAACAATCGAAGCTGTGAAGACATCTTCAGAAATGTTCATGCCAGTTGGCGGCAAAGTCATCGAATTCAACGAGGAACTCGCCGACGCTCCTGAGAAAGTCAACAGCGACCCATACGGCGAAGGCTGGATCATCAAAGTTGAAGTCACCAATGCAGCCGAAATGGACAACCTCCTCGACGCAGAAGGTTACAAAGCCCTCATCGGATAATCATTGGAACGTCTGACAAGACATATCTACCCCGGCCTGATCTGCGGTATCATCATCATGATTCTCTGCGGTCTGCCGGGGTCTTATTTTCCGAAAGTCAAGACTTTCTGGGAATGGCTGGGACCCGACAAGATTGTCCACACGCTGATGTATGCCGTCCTCGCCTTCTCGATAATTTTTGGCTATAGGGATGAATATTGCCAACGCCCAAAATCGTATCGCATTAAGCTTCAATGGATTACATTGATAATATCAATAGCCTACGGAGCCCTCACAGAACTTTTGCAATTATACCTATTCAGAGGCCGTTACGGCAGCTTTTACGATTTCATTGCCGACGTAATCGGTTGTGTATTAGGCATTTTCATCTTTAAAATCATTTTTCGAAAAAAAATGATAAAAATTTGAGTTCACATTCAATAATTTTTGCTAACTTCGCAGCGTTAATTATATCAGAATAAATTTAAGAATTATGGAAATAAAAAAATCACCTAAAGCGAATCTCGATGACAAAAGATTGACATTCACACTCATCGGATTAGTCGTTACTTTATTCATCGTCTGGCGTGTCTTCGAATTCAGAAGCTATGACAAGCAGACACTCGACACCTTCCAGCGTCAAGTTGAAGTTATTGAGGAAGAAATGGTTGAAATCACAAAGCAGGAACAGCCAAAACCTCAGATTCAGACTCCAAAGCCACAGGTGACACAGATCCAGGTGGTGGAAGACGACGTTGAGGTTGAGGATATCGATATCAACGCTGAGGTTGACCAGAACGAAGAGATTGAAGAATACGTTTACGAAGCTCCTGAAATCGAAGAAGAAGAAATCCAGGAAGCCGAAGTGTTCAAGGTGGTGGAAGAGATGCCTGAGTTCCCTGGCGGAACAGCAAAACTTCTCGAATACATCCAGAAGAACATGAAATACCCTATGATGGCTCGTGAAAGCGACATTCAGGGCAAGGTTTATGTTCAGTTCGTCGTCGAACCAGACGGCTCTATCTCAAACGTGGTGGTGCTCCGTGGTATCGGCGGTGGCTGCGACGAAGAAGCTGTCCGCGTCGTGCAGAGCATGCCTAAATTCAAACCAGGTAAACAACGTGGCGCTCCTGTACGTGTTCAGTACATGGTGCCTATCGTGTTCAAACTCCAGTAGTGGATACTCGGAAGTATAAACTTAAGATTTTCGGTAACAAGGAGCTGCCTGGCTACCTCCTTGAAAAAAATAATGTGGTGAGGATGATACTCTTCACCACAGTTTATTCTTTGGTGTTCATAAACATCTTCCGCCCGTTCAACTCAGAGACGTGGATCCACAACATCAACAGCGCCAACTACTTCATGTACTCGTCGCTGATGGTACTCGTCGGCATGGTGGTGGTGTCGCTCAGCCGCGTCATCATGGGATTCGTGGTGAAAAAAGTATCGCTCACATTCCCCGACTACGTCATCTGGATGGTGAGCGACGCCGTGATACTCTCTGTTTTCTATACCTTCATAGCCTATAAAGTGGGATTTATCGACAACTTTCTCACCGATAACCCCGAGATGACTACATGGGAAGCCATCTACACCATCTTCCTGAAATCGACGGCCAACACAGTGTGGATGCTACTTATCCCCTACACCATCTCGTTGCTTTTCCTTGATAATCAATATCTTAAGAATAAGATTAAAGAAATCGGAGAGAAAGGCTCCGACAGCAACATCATTCATTTCAAAGATGAAAAAGGCGAGATTCGTCTCTCAATCAACATCGAGAATGTGCTTTATGCCGAGTCAGCTGATAACTATGTGATTATCAAATATATAAACAACGAGAGCATAGTCGATTTCTTCCTTCGCACCAACCTTAAAAAGCTCTCCGACGACCTCCGCGACACCCCTATTCAGCGCTGCCACCGCTCGTTTATGATCAACCTGCTGCATGTCACGTCGCTGAAAAAAGACCAGACGGAGTTTCTCATACAGTTCGACACCACCAGCATCAAGGACATCACCGTGTCGAAGACCTACCAGGAAACCATCATGGAAGCATTCATGAAATACCAGAAATAGTTGAAAAAGCTGTTCGTCATATTGGTTTTCCTTGCCCTCCTTCCCTTTACGGAAACGCACGCGCAAATCAACCACAAACACTATGTTTTGATGGGAAAACTCGATTTGTCGAAGGAGAATTATCTTGATGCCATACAGAATTTCAACATTGCCATCGTCGCCAAGCCCAACGATTTCGAGGCATATTTCCTGCGTGGCATCGCAAAATACAGCTTGAGCGACTACAGCGGCGCCATCGACGACTTCACACGCACTCTTGAGGTACATCCGCTTTATGTGCGAGCGTATCATTATCGTGGCGTTGCCAACGACAGGCTCTCCAACTACGCCGACGCCATGGCCGACTACAAACGTGCCATCAGCCTCGATCCGTTCAGCGAGGAGCTGCACATAGCATCAGGCTCCACTTTGATGCACCTCAACGACTACAAAAATGCCGTTGCGGAGTTCGACACCGCGCTCATCATAAACCCCGAGAATGCCAACGCTTACATCTCGAGAGGCATCGCCAAACGTTACCTCGACGACCTGGATGGAGCCTTGAGCGACATGAACAGTGCCGTTTACAACGACTTCTTCAACATCGAGGCGATAGTGCGCCGCGGCATGATTGAGCTCGAACGCGAAGACTACGAGGCGGCGATGACCGACTTCAACGCGGCGTTGCGCATGGACAAAGACAACCCGCTCATCTATTTCAACAGAGCGGTGGCATATCTCAACCTCGGCGACACCACAGCGGCACTTAACGACTACGAAAAGGTGAACCGGCTCGACCAACGCAACGCCCTCACCTACTTCAACCGCGCCATCATCTACTCCATACGCGAAGACTACGACGTGGCACTAGCCTTATATAATAAGGTTATTGAAATCAACCCGCGCAACATCTACGGATACTTCAACCGAGGCATCCTCTTCTACAGGATGAAAGACTGGGACAACGCAGAGGCTGACTTCACAAAGTGCATCGAGCTGTTCCCCGACTTCATCGACGCCTGGATAAATCGCGCCGTGGTGAAGTTTGAGCGCAACGACATAGTCGGAGCGGAGCAAGACCAATGGCACGCCAAGCAAATCATGGCGTTTGTGAACGAAGACAAAGCCAACGTCGACTCGCTCTATGCCCATTATTCGAAGATGGATTATAACAAAATCATCAACTTCGAGTCGGACTTCGTCAACGGAAACCGCCAAAGCAGCCTCATACAGTTCTCCGACATAAACATACGGCCGCGCGGAAGCTTCATAGTGAACATCACCAACGAAGAGAAATACTACATCGACGCGACGCTCAGCCAGCTCTCGCAAAGCAACAACCTCAACGGCAAACTGGCCTACGTGATCAACGACATCTTCGATGAAAAACACAAGTCGTATATCAACGATATTTTAATCGATAATGTTGATAATCAAAACCTTAAAACTTTCCTCAACGGAATGTACAACTTCGAGGTTTTCAACTATCAGCGAGGCGATACTTACTTCACCGAGCTGCTCGACGACCCTGTTTTAGGTGTTTACGCAGGCATCAACCTTTCGGCGCTGCAGAACACCAAGGCCGAGCTGGTGGTAATCGATAAAAACTACGAAAACAGCATCTACATCACTAAAAAAGCCAACGAGAGCTTCACACAAACACAGGAAAAACCCAATTACCAGCAGTCGCTGGTCACCATCAGCAATGTTTTGAGCAAAAACAAGAGAAATCCATACGTTTGGTATAACCTCGGCAACATACATCTGCAGATGCAGGAATACGCCAAAGCCGTCGACGACTACACCAAGGCTATCCAATACGAGAGAAACCTGGCCGAAGCCTATTACAACAGGGCTCTCACCTTGATTTATCTTAACAATAAGTCACAGGCTATCAAAGACTTAAGCAAAGCTGGCGAGCTCGGCATCAAAGAGGCTTACGTCGTGATGAAGAGGTTTACCGAATAATCAGTTAAACAGCTGCAGTTCCTCCACTTTCGAGAAGGTGTGGCTCACACCGTAATCGTCGTTATATTTCATGGTGTCGAGGTCGAGAACCTTCATATTGAAGGTCTTCGGAATGGTTCCGCCAATCTCCATCTGGTAATAATGCGTGAAGATGTCACCTTCAAGCGTCCACGACAGCTCCGTGCCTTCGTCTTCCTGGACGTCGTCGGCCAGATCCCATGTGACAGCGGTGCCGTCGTCGTTGTAACGGTAATAGTTCTCACCTTCTTTCCACACACCTATGAGCAGGTCGGCGTCAAACTCTATGTCGTGAAACACCTCCGGCTCATCGTATTCCGGCTGTACGTATTCCTTGTGAAACCAAATGAAATATACGGCAAACGCGACACCAGCCGCTACCAAAATGATGAGGATGATTGTCCAAACTCTTTTGTTCATTTCTTAAAACTTTAAACTTTTAAACTACTCTAAACTCTACACTCTCAACTCTAAACTATTTCTTAAGCTTTATTACCTTAGGCGTTTTTCCTTTGTATTGCGGCATTGTCATACCAATCGACGCGTTGATGTAGGTCGGGTCGCAGACGTAGTATTTCTTGCCGCCGTACATGAAGCCGTCGCCTTTCACCTCAGCGTCGTCACCAAACCACACTGCCGTGGCGACGTGTCCTTCGTATTGCAGTCCGATGACCTTGGCGTTGGTGTATTTCTGCACGAGCCAGGCGAACATCGCGGCGCGGTCTTCGCAGTCGCAGTAAGGATAGCCGATGACCTCCTCAGGGTAGAAATATTTCTCGTAGCCGAACTGCTCCTCGTCGGTCTTGTATTCGAAGCCGGTCTGCACGAAATGCAGTAGCATGCTGATGAACTGTGTCGGAGTGTATTGAGGCTTCATCTCGACGAAGTTTTGATGCAGAACCTGTTGAGCCTCAATGGATACCGGGGTCGCGAAATAAATCGGGAACACTGTCATCGGGACATCGTCGAGGTAGGCGATATGCGATTTGTTGTACGGCAGCGTGATGCTCATTTCTTTCGTGAGACGGAGCGTTCTGTTGACGTCGCAAGCGCCCATGTTGAGGTTGTTGTCGAAGTCGAGGCGCATCTGTTTTTTCGAGGCGTCCTGCTCGCAGAAGTTGTACGAATAAACAGCTTCTTTCGCTTTGCCGCCGCCGTAAACGCAGTAATATTTCACCTTGTTTTTACCCGTAGCGTCGTCGTCGAAGCGGAAATATGTATAAGAATACACCTGTTTGCTGTTGTCGATGGCGATAAGCAACGTCAGGCTGCCGCTGTTCTGACCACGAGCCAGACGTGTCTTGAAGCCTCCTTCGTTACGAAGCATGTAGAAGCAGAAAAGCACGCGGTCGTTGATGTTTTCGAACATCTTCTCGGAAAGGGTGCGCAGCAGGCAGAAGTAGCCCCACTCGTTGAGTCCGAACTCGCTGACAACGTTGTCAATCTCACCCCACAAAGCATTTGTCTCATCCTGACATTTAGCAATATTTGAGAAATATTCAGCCACCTTTTTCTCGTCAACACCCGAGCTTCTCACCTTCAGTTTCGGGTCGACATGAATCGTCACCTCACGTCCGTAGAAATTCAGCAAAACATTGGTGTTATTATCGATTTTAAGCTTTTTCGACTTGTCGAAATCCTTGGTCGGAAGCTCTTCAGCGCCGTCTTTGCCGATACGGTTTCTCACTTCATAGCTGTTATCGTCATCATCTTCGTAAGCCACCGCCATCGAATGAGTCACTTTCGGCAGCTCCCCTTCGTTGATATATGCAATCACCGACGACTTGATATTCATGTTTTCACCAGTATTTTCAGCCACTGGCGCTTTTTCAATCTTCGGCTTTGTCATCTCAAGCCTGTCATTTTTAAAATCATTGAAAAGCTCCCATTGTTTGGCCACAAAATCAGCGAATTCCTTGTTTTGTTTCTCCACATAATCCTGATATTCCTTGTTTTTATCGGCCAAACCCTTCTGATATTGTTCTTTTTGCTGTTTCATTTTTTGGTTCTGCTGCTGCAAATACCTCTGATATGCATCGTCGTCCTGTGAGAAGGAAGCGAATGCTACAACCATGAAAATCAATGCGATACAGATTTTTTTCATAACAAAAATATTTATTCTGCAAAATTACAAAAATTTCAGAAAAAGCAGTATCTTTGCAAAAATTAAAAATTAATGAATTTTAAAGGTTTTTTAAAGAAACTCACAAACAAATATATCATCGCGACGCTCGTTTTCGCCGCCATTATAGTGTTTTTCGACCAGTATAACATCTTCGAGCAGGGCAAGAGTTACCGTAAGCTCCGCAAGGTGAAAAAACAGGTTGAATATTACGATGGAGAGATTGAAAAACAAGAGCAAACGCTTCACGATTTGAAAAAAGACTCGGCATTGCTTGAGAAGGTGGCAAGGGAGCAGCACAAGATGAAGCGCGACGATGAGGTGATTTATATTTTGGAGAAAAAAAAATAATTTTTGAATTAATTTAACGTTAAATATCAATTAAATCTTAAAAAAATGAAAAAGTACTTTTTAGCAATCGGTCTCGTGGCATTTTTGATGACATCATGCTGCGACAAACAGGAAAACAAGGAAAATTGCGAACAGAAAGAATGCTGCAAAGATAAGAAAGAGCAGTGCGACAAACATCATGAATGCAATCACCATCAGCAGGCTCCATGCCCGGAGATGATGGCTCAGATTGACGTTATGGTGAAAGCTCTTGCCAACTGGGAAGACCTCGATGAGGAACAGAGAGCAGAGGCTATCGACATGGCAAAGAAAATGGAAGAAATGAAGGCCAACATGCCAAAACCTGAATGCTGCAAAGAAGGAAAACCTGAGTGCTGCAAACATGAAGAAAAATGCGAAGGCAAACATGAAGGCTGCAAGCACGAATGCAAACATGAAGAAGGTAAAAAATGCGACGGCAATCATGAGAAATGCGAACATCAGCATGAAGGTTGCCAGCACAACAAATAATCTGAATCAAATCTAAATTTTTAAAAGAAATATGGCAGAAAAAAAGTTTATGACATGCGACGGTAACCAGGCTGCGGCCCATGTTGCCTACATGTTCAGCGAAGTTGCCGCCATTTATCCTATCACCCCGTCATCACCGATGGCTGAGTATATCGACGAATGGGCAGCAAAAGGTCAGAAAAATATTTTCGGCGACACAGTAAAAGTCGTTGAGATGCAGTCAGAAGCTGGTGCTGCAGGCGCAGTGCACGGCTCATTGCAGGCTGGTGCTTTGACCACCACCTACACAGCATCACAGGGCTTATTGCTGATGATCCCTAACATGTACAAAATCGCCGGTGAGTTGCTCCCAGGCGTATTCCACGTCTCAGCACGTGCTCTCGCAGCACAGGCATTGTCAATCTTCGGCGACCACGCCGACGTGATGAGTGCCCGCCAGACAGGTTTCGCAATGTTGGCAACAAGCTCAGTGCAGGAAATCATGGACCTCGCCCCTGTTGCACACCTCGCAGCAATCGAAGGCCGCGTCCCGTTCCTCCACTTCTTCGACGGATTCCGCACATCACACGAGATCCAGAAAGTTGAGGCAGCCGACATGGAGAAACTCCGCAAGCTCGTCAACTACAAGGCTTTGAAGGCTTATCGCGACAGAGCTCTTAACCCAGAGCACCCTGTGACACGCGGTACAGCACAGAACCCTGACATCTACTTCCAGACAAGAGAGTTGCAGAACAAATACTATGACGCTCTTCCTGACATCGTAGCTAAATATATGAAACAGCTGAGCAAGATCACCGGTCGTGAATATGCTCCATTCGTATACTACGGCGCTAAAGACGCAACTGACGTCATCATCGCCATGGGTTCAGTCAACGACGTCATCAAAACCGTCATCGACAAGGAGAACAAAGCAGGCAAGAAACTCGGTCTCGTCACAGTTCACCTCTATCGTCCATTCAGCGTGAAATACCTCGGTGCAGTCCTTCCTGAGACAGTGAAACGCATCTGCGTCCTCGACAGAACAAAAGAACCGGGTGCAAACGGCGATCCTCTGTACCTCGATGTAGTCGAAGCATTTGCAAATTGCAAAGATATCCCGGCAGAATGCAAGCCTCTCATCATCGGCGGCCGCTACGGTTTGTCATCAAAAGACACCACACCGGCTCAGATTTTGGCAGTTTACAAGAACCTCGCTTCTAACAAGCCAATGAACCAGTTCACCGTCGGTATCAACGACGATGTGACACACCGTTCACTCAAGGTCGGCAAAGAGATCTCTATCCTTCCAAAGGGCACATTCGAAGCCAAGTTCTACGGCCTCGGCGCTGACGGTACTGTGGGTGCCAATAAGAACTCCATCAAGATTATCGGCGACAATACCAACAAGTACAGCCAGGCTTACTTCGACTACGACTCAAAGAAATCAGGCGGCTACACCTGCTCACACCTGCGTTTCGGCGACCAGCCAATCTTGGCTCCTTATCTCGTCGGCACACCTGACTTCGTGGCAGTGCACGTCCCGTCATATCTTAAGAAATACGACTGCCTCCGTGGCTTGAAGAAGAACGGAACATTCCTCTACAACTCACCATGGAGCGTTGCTGAGACAAAGAAACATCTTCCTGACTATGTGAAGAAATACTTGGCTCTCAACAACATCAACATGTACATCATCGACGCTACTAAGATCGCTAACGAGATTGGCCTTGGTAACCGTACCAACACCATCCTCCAGAGCGCATTCTTCAAGATTTCAGGCGTTATCCCTTACGACCTCGCAGTGCAGCAGATGAAGAAGTTCATCGTGAAGAGCTACGGCAAGAAGGGTGAAGACATCGTCAACATGAACTATGCAGCTGTCGACCGCGGTGGTGAGATCACAAAGGTTGAGATCCCGGCCGAATGGGCAAAACTCGACTGCACAACAGACTTCGTGTTCGAGCACAACGCCAACGATCCTGAGTTCATCAACAAGGTGATGCGTCCGATGGTCGCCCAGTGCGGTAACGACCTCCCAGTGAGCGCATTCAAAGACATCGTCGACGGTACCTTCCCTGCAGGTACAACAGCCTACGAGAAACGTGGCGTCGCCACCGTCGTTCCTGAGTGGAACCCAGCCAACTGTATCCAGTGCAACCAGTGCGCTTTGGTCTGCCCTCACGCAGCAATCCGCCCGGTCGTCATGACAGATGCAGAGATGAAGAAGGCTCCAAAGGGCATGAACGCCATCGACGTCAAGATGCCGAAGGAATTGGCAGGCATGCACTTCAGAATGCAGGTTTCAGTCATGGACTGCACAGGCTGCGGCAACTGCGCCGACGTCTGCCCTGCTAAGGAGAAAGCATTGGTGATGAAACCGTTCGAAAGCCAGCTCAACGAAGCCAAGAACTGGGAATACGGTCAGAAGAAAGTCACCTACAAAGACAACCTCATCGACAAATATGCCAACACCAAGAACAGCCAGTTCGCACAGCCATTGTTCGAGTTCTCGGGCGCCTGCGCAGGCTGCGGTGAGACACCTTATATAAAGACCATCACACAGCTCTTCGGTGAGAGAATGTTGGTCGCCAACGCAACAGGTTGCTCGTCAATCTACGGCGGTTCGGCACCTGCGACACCTTATTGCAAGAACAACCGTTCAGGCAAGGGCGTGGCATGGGCTAACTCATTGTTCGAAGACAACGCTGAGTTCGGTCTCGGTATGGCAACAGCCACACGTAAGCTCCGCGACCGCATCGAGCTCATCATGAAAGACGCTATCGCCAACTGCAAGTGCTGCAGCGACGACCTCAAGAAGCTGTTCCAGGCTTGGATCGACAACCGTGAAGACGGTATCAAGACAGCTGAGTTGGCCGACAAGATCGTTGCCGGTTGCGAGAAATGTGGCTGCGACAAGTGCATGCAGATCCTCGACCTCAAAGATCATCTCGTGAAGAAGTCACAGTGGATCTTCGGTGGTGACGGTTGGGCATACGATATCGGATTCGGCGGCTTAGACCACGTTTTGGCATCAGGCGAAGACGTCAACGTCCTCGTCCTCGATACTGAGGTTTACTCGAACACAGGCGGTCAGTCATCAAAGGCTACACCAGCCGGCGCTGTCGCTAAGTTCGCCGCATCAGGTAAGAAGGTGCGCAAGAAAGACCTCGGCATGATTGCCAAGAGCTACGGCTACGTCTATGTGGCACAGGTAGCAATGGGTTCATCACAAGCCCAGTATTTCAAGGCAATCAAGGAAGCTGAAGCATATCCGGGACCATCACTGGTCATCTGCTACGCTCCATGTATCAACCACGGCATTAAGATTGGCATGGGCCACTCACAGATGGAAGAGAAACTCGCCGTCGATTGCGGTTACTGGCACCTCTGGCGCTTCAACCCAGCTGAGGAAGAAGCAGGTCAGAACGGTTTCCACCTCGACAGCAAAGAGCCTGACTGGAGCAAGTTCCAGCAGTTCATCATGGGTGAGGTCCGTTACAACTCACTGCTGAAAACCTTCCCAGAGGAAGCAAAAGAACTGTTCACCAAGACCGAGCAGTTTGCTAAACTCCGCTATGAAGGCTACAAGAAACTGAGCGAAGGAAAATAAAATTTCCTGAAACGAAAACCGTAGAGACGTCATAATATGGCGTCTCTACTTTTTTTACAAATGTATGCAGCAAAATCCTTACCTTTGCGTTCTCAAATAAATTAACTTTCTTAACCATGAAAAAAACTTACTCCGTTATCAGAAACATTCTTACCATTATTGGCGGTTTGGCAATTATTACTGCAGTTATCGTTTGGATAAAAGCACCGAATTATGATTATTATCTTGAAAAAAACAATATCGGATTGCTCAACAAACGCCTCGAATTGCTGCGCACATCAGGTGAATATGCCGCCGACACCAACGTTTTTGAAATGAAAATCGCTCAAGACGAAGCAAGAGCAAAAGAGATTCGCGATTATTTCCAACTAGACACTCTTTATCCTGAAAATGCCACCACTTGGGAGAAAGCTGTAGCTATCGGGAAATTCGTGTCATCAAACATCCCGCACGCTAACCAAAGAAAATGGCCTAATGACGTGAACGCTATCGGATTATGGGAATATATAAAAGATGTCGAACCTGCTTTCAACTGCCGCCTGCATAGCATTTTTGCTTTCGAATTATTCCTTTCGGCAGATATCAAAGCGAGATATATCACCTGCATGTCAGAAGACAAAGACGACCCGGATTGCCACGTCGTCAACGAGGTTTGGCTGCCGGAACTCAACAAATGGGCTATGGTCGACACCGATATGGGTGGACATTATGTCACGGATAAAAACGGCACTCCCCTATCACTCAAAGAGATGCGCGAACATTACATCTCAGGCGAGAAAATGCTGATATATCCTGCTTTCGGAAAGGCTCAAAAAGATAAAGATTATTACGCCTATATGGCGAAAAACACCTATTGGTTCTCCTGCTGGGGAACATTGTCGTATTATCAGGAAGATTACAAAGTGGAAGGCGTCGACCGCAATAGCTACGTCAACCTGATTCCTTCAGGATATACTCCATACGGCATCGACGAAGGCTATATCGTCACCACCGATGCTGAAAAGTTCTGGAATGCTGAGTATTTAAACGACTAATCGAACTTTTTCTTCAGTTCTTCCAACTTCTCGTTGGCTTCCTGAACCTCGTCGATATAATCTGTCGTAACAAATACATGGTTAAACATACCTAATGTGACCATGTATTCCTCGCCGTCGTATTTGATGAATCCTGCGTTGCAGACAAAATAGTCTTTCATCTTAAGCTGGGTTAATCCCATCTTAATCAATATGTTAAGATCAATATTACAATCTTCCAAAGCTTCCTTGGCTCCATCAAAATCCGATAGTTTATCCATAACCATCTCAGTTAAACGTTCCTTGGCGACCTCTTTATGTTTTTCAGGAGTCGGAACAGTAATTTTCATGACAATTGCCAAAAGGGCAAGCAAAATGATAATAATAAAAAACTTTTTCATAGCGTTACTTTTTTGCAAAAATAATAATTTTCTTTGTAACTTTGCAAAAATTTTAAAAATATGGCATTTTCAATTATCTACATCGTCGGCGTCATCCTTGGAGTGATGGCTGTACTGGAAATTCTTAGTCAACCCATCAACCTTCTCGCCAAGATCATCGTTATAGTTTTTGTTCTCCTCACCAGCTGGGTCGGCTTGGCAGTTTACTACCTGATTCTCAGAGGCAACCTGACAAGATGGTTTAGATAATGGATAAAAAAGAACTACGCGCCAATATCAAGCTTCTCAAGAAACAGCACACTAAAGAGCAACTTCTTGAGCAGTCAGAGATTATTTTATCAAAACTTGAGCAGCATCCCGATTTTCAAAAAGCGCATATCATAATGATTTACAGTGCTTTACCCGATGAAGTGCAGACTCAGGCTTTCCTCGAGAAATGGCGTCATAAAAAGAAAATCATACTTCCAACTGTTGTTGGAGACGATATAATTCCAGTTGAACTTGCCGAAAACACTAGCTTTGCCGTGGGCGATTTCAACATCCTAGAGCCTCAAAACGAGCCTTATACCGGCGAATACGACCTTATCGTGGTTCCTGGCGTAGCCTTCGACCGCAACGGCAACCGCATCGGCCGTGGCCGCGGATACTACGACCGCTTCCTCTGTAAACACCTGAACGTCAAACGAATCGGGATTTGTTTCGATTTCCAACTTGTCGATGAGGTGCCGATCGAGCCGAATGACATCAGAATGGATGAGGTGATTTCATTAGGATAAGAAAGATAAAAAGGAGTTCGAGAAAATCTTGAACTCCTTTTCTTATCAAGCCGTAGGCTGCTTATCTTTCTTATCAGCCGTCATGTGCTTATCCTATTATGATTACCAAGCGAAGAGCGGGTATTCTGCCATCATCTTGTTAACCTTTTCCTTCACTGCCTCGAGCTTCTTGGTGTCGTCGATGTGGCTGATGACATCGTCAATCATGTCGACGATAGGCTCCATCATGTTCTCCTTCAAACCACGTGTTGTGATAGCTGGAGTACCAACGCGCAAACCTGAGGTCTGGAATGGTGAACGGCTGTCGAACGGAACCATGTTCTTGTTGACTGTGATGTCAGCCTGAACGAGGGTGTTCTCAACCATCTTACCTGTAATCTCTGGGAACTTCGAACGGAGGTCGATGAGCATCAAGTGGTTGTCTGTGCCACCGCTGATGATGTTGTAACCTCTGTCGGTGAATGCCTTTGCCATTGCAGCGGCGTTCTTCTTCACCTGGAGGATGTACTCGAAGTATTCATCTGACAAAGCCTCGCCGAATGCGACTGCCTTTGATGCGATGACGTGCTCAAGTGGTCCGCCCTGTACGCCTGGGAACACTGCGCTGTTGAGCAATGCCGACATCATCTTGATCTCACCCTTAGGTGTTGTCAAACCCCATGGGTTCGGGAAGTCTTCACGCATCATGATCATACCGCCACGTGGTCCACGGAGGGTCTTGTGTGTGGTTGTTGTCACGATATGGCAGTACTCCAACGGGTCGTTGAGGATGCCGCGAGCAATCAAACCTGCCGGGTGTGAAATGTCAGCCATCAAGATAGCGCCGACTGAGTCAGCTGCCTTACGCATACGTGCATAGTCCCAGTCACGTGAATATGCTGAAGCACCGGCAATGATGAGTTTCGGCTTGTACTGTGCGACTTTCTTCTCCATGTCGTCGTAGTCAACCATACCAGTCTCTTTGTTTACTTCGTATGCGACTGGGTTATAAAGAATACCTGATGAGTTGACCGGTGAACCGTGTGAGAGGTGTCCGCCGTGTGAAAGGTCGAGGCCCATGAATGTGTCGCCTGGTTTCAAGCAAGCCATCAACACTGCCATGTTAGCCTGTGCGCCTGAGTGTGGCTGCACGTTCACGAATTTTGCTTGGAAGAGTTCACCAGCGCGGTCGATAGCGATCTGCTCGGTCTGGTCAACAATCTGGCAACCGCCGTAATAACGTTTGCCCGGGTAACCCTCAGCGTATTTGTTTGTCATCACCGAGCCCATGGCTTTCAACACCTGGTCGCTGACGAAGTTTTCTGAAGCGATAAGCTCGATGCCGTGCATCTGACGCTCTTTTTCCTTACGGATAAGGTTAAAAACCTTTGTGTCTTTTTTCATGTTAAAATTTATTTAGTTGATATTCAATTACTTATAAATTTATGCTAAATCTTTCCGCATTTTATTTCAAACTTCAAAATTACAAATTTTTATTCAAACAACAAATTTTTTAATTAATTTTGCGTTTTATTTAAGAAATGATGACACTCGACGACATAAAATCAGCGGTTTCAAGTGAACTGGCGCAATTTGAAAAGTTTTATCAAGAAGCGCTGCATTCCGACAATTTCCTTTTGGATAAAATCGGGCGTTACACCTTAAAACACAAAGGAAAACAGCTGCGTCCGCTCTTCGTTTTCCTCTCCGCGAAATGCTTCGGCGAGGTCAACGATAGCACATTCCGAGCAGCCACTTTTATCGAATTGCTCCATTCCGCGACGCTCATCCATGACGATGTTGTCGATGATGCTGCCGAACGTCGTGGCTTTGCATCCATCAACGCGATGTACAAAAACAAAATCGCTGTCCTAGCTGGTGATTATCTCCTCTCGAAAGGCATGATGATTGCTCTCGAAAACCGTGATTATCAGATGCTTGACATGATATCTGAAACGGTTCGCAACATGAGCGAGGGCGAGATTTTCCAACTCGAGAAAGCCAAAAGATTCGATATCTCAGAAGACGATTATTATCAAATCATTGAGAAAAAAACTGCCGCGCTCATCGCTTCTTGCTGTGCCATAGGTGCTGTCTCAACAGGTGCAACACCCGAACAGGTGCAAATTATGCGACAGTTCGGCATCAACGCCGGAACAGCCTTTCAAATTCGCGACGATATCTTTGATTATCAACCTGATAACCATTCCGGCAAAGGCTACGGCAACGATATCCGTGAGCATAAGATGACACTGCCGCTCATACATCTGCTGAAAAGCAGCTCCGCCATTGAAAGAACACTGATAATCAACAAGATACGACTCAGCGGAAAGCGTCGTCGCACCATCGACAGCATCATCCGCCAAGCTAACAATAAAAACAGCCTCGCCTACTGCGAAGAAAAAATGAATTTTTTCACCCAACAAGCTGAAATTCAATTGGTTAATATAAAAGATTGCGAAGCGAAAGAGACGTTAAAAGCATTGATGTATTACTGTGTAAAACGCAACCATTGATGAAAATGAAATCATATAATAAAACGAGATTCCTCACTTCGTTCGGAATGACAACAGGTACATCAACAGCACCGTTGTCATTCCGAGCACGTAGTGCGAGGGATCTCATTATAATGTTACTGTTCCTCACAATAGGATTGGCAGCCCACTCCCAATCTTTCTACGGCGGCATCGCCCTCGGCGGCACCACTTCTCAGATTGACGGCGACAACAACAACGGCTTCCACAAATTAGGTTTCACCGGCGGTTTTTTCGTCGGACTGGAGCTATCCGATATCTTAGAAACTCAATTTGAAATCAAATATATCGAAAAAGGTGCTAGATCAAGCGTCGAAGACATCGATCAATTCAGGATTCACCTTGAATACGTGGAACTTCCGCTCGTAGCATCAGCCAACCTCGGCTTTGTCAACGTCAATGGCCACAAGCTCGACTGGCTCGCACTTGAAGCTGGTGCCAGCGTCGATATTCTTATTCATTCCAGCCAGAGAACCCTCGGCGGAAACGAGCCGTCAAGTCGATGGAAAGGATTGTGTGTCAATGGAATACTTGGCGTTAAAATAAATCTCGACAAGAAAAAACTACAATTAGGAACCCGCGTAATAACCTCGATAGACTCAGCTTACGCGGGTAACTTCAGCAATTACGGCACACACCGTTTCGGATTTTTTGGAGCGTTCAACGACGTGGTCGAACTCGTGCTCTATTACCGATTCTGATTATCTCACAACAGAGATTTTCTTCGTCACGACTCCGTTATTTGTCAATATGTTGACAAAATAAATTCCTGATTCCAATTCCGAAACATTGATTTCATGGTCGGTTGATGATATTATCAATTGTCCTGTAACGTCATAAATATCAACGGATTGTGCAGGCGAATCATCATTCACCCCTACGATAATGAAATCATTTGCAGGATTCGGGTAAACGGCAATGTCATCAACAACATTTTCATCAATGCCTAAATAATCCTTATCAATGCATTCCGACCAATAGATATTATAGCCGCCATCGATGCTCACACCGTATTTATATTGCCCTATTGGCAGGATAATCCAATCATTATCAATAAATTGCGCATTTATAACATTGACAGCTATCATCTCCGCATTGCTGCCGTCGCAATTGGCGCGATAAATTTCAAATGTATTGCCAACAGTGATGTCGTCGACATAAAACTCGTTGGCATAATCGCCTTCGGTGAGCTGGTTGCCGTATTTCCACTCAAGTAAATGATTACCAGGACTTAACGACACGGTATATTTTGTCCAAGGCACTATATCTTTCAACGTCTGACCTTGCTGCACATTGTCGATGAAGAATCCGCCGCCATTCAACGGGAAGCAGTCGACTTTCGCATAATAGCTTACCACACAAGTGGTTGCAACATTCACTGCAAGCGAAATCTTACTCGTCGAGAACATGGTCTTGTTTGTCGATTTCACAAAATACGCGCCGCTGTTGGCATCACCTTGAGCCACCACCCAAGGATTGGTACCGTCGTTGATCCACATGTTCTGATACAAATTTCCAGATTCGAAGTCTTCAACAATGCAATTCGGCATATCCCAAGCCAAAGCAACCTTAGTGTTGTTAATCACTTCCGTCTGAATATCAAGCATTTTGTCAATCGTGACATAATTCGAAGGAAGTGTCATCATGTCGTTGCTCAAATGAGCTTTAACATAATAGGTATATTTGCCAGCATACGTCAGATAGTCGGTGTAAGTCGTTGACGTTAAATTATTTACGACCGTCATGCCATCACGATAAATGGTGTAATAATCGGCATTGGCTGCTGCTGTCCAGTTCAAATCGACATAGTCACCACTCAGGTCGGCGGTGAGGTTTGTCGGGCCATGATGGAACAAGGCGTTCACGGCTGCCAAAGCATCGATACGACCCGAGCCGGTGATGTTGTTTTTCATGGTATTGCCTGCATTAGCAGCTGTCATCTCGATGACAGAGTCAAGCTCGGCTGGCGTAAGCTCCGGATTTGCATCAAGAAGCAATGCCAAAACGCCTGACACACAAGGTGCTGCCATCGAAGTGCCGTCGTATGCCACATATCCGTTTCCTGTAAGGTAATTCAACGAGGTGACGTTAGCACCTGGTGCCGAGATATCCGGACGAATCAGTCCTGGTTGCGCGGCATCACCGTTTTGATACGGATAGTCGTTGTAATTGCCAACATTTGCGCCTGCAGCCCATGTCACAGGTCCTACTGAGGAAAATCCGCAATGCGAGTCGTTTGCATCTGTCGCTCCCACACAAATCACGCCTGAGGTGCCACCCGAAATCAGGTTCACCTGGTCGGGATGCAGCCATGGCGGAGGGCAGTTGCCCGGACATTCAACATTGAAAGGCACCGGATAGGTGTATTGCGTATCACCCACATTGCCAGCGGCGACTGAAGCCACCACGCCTGCGTCTTTAACTGTGACAAACAAATCGCGGTATATGCCAACAGGTCCTATCTCAGGATCACCAAGCGACAAATTCAAGATGTCGGCTCCGTGCTCCAAAGCGAACTCAAGTCCCGAGATAACCTGCTCGTCATTACCATATCCTGTCTCATCCAACACCCTGACAGCCATAATCTTAGCACCAGGTGCAATGCCTGTCTGCGTGCCGGCGTTGCCTTGTCCGGCCACTATGCCCGCCACATGCGTTCCGTGGCAATATTCATCCATAGGGTCGTTGTCGTTGTTAACACAGTCATATCCGTGATGCGGAAAGTTTGTGCCGCCATCCCACATGCTTCCAGCTATGTCGATATGGTTGTAATCGACGCCAGAGTCGACGATAGCCACCACCACGCCGTTGCCATTGTAGCCGGTCGAGCCGTTGTAGCTCCACACCGCCGGCGCATTCACCTTACTCACATGCCATGCTATATCTCTTGTCTCAACTGCCTGTGTCTCAACCATATCCGGCACCATCTTACGCATCTGGTCACGATAAACGTAGGCCACATCAGCACGTTTTTCAAGTTGTGCTATGACCTCATCGGTAGCCTCACAACGGAATCCGTTAAATGTCCAATACTGTTCAACGCCACTCACTTCGCCTTTGAAACCATCAAGAAAATCAAACACTTCCTGTTGCGAAGCCTGGCAAAAAACCTTTCTCTCCCGGATAACAAAATCGCGACGCTGAGCCTTCGTCATCTGCTCGGTCTTTCTCGCCAGATGCGTATTGTCATATTTTTCATTCATCACAACAATCACCCTGTGAGACTGGGCAAAAACCGTGCCAAAACTCATAAAAAGCACTAAGAAAGCTAAAAATTTCTTCATTTTATTTAAAAATTACAATTGTCTTCCAATAGATTCTTTATGGATAATCTCAAAAATAACCTTCACCAAATCCTCACTCAAACCTAAACTCACACCTTTATTAATATGGTCTTCCAAAACTTTTTTCCAACGGTCCATCTGAAGCACCGTCACATTGTGTTCCTTCTTAAACTCACCGATTTGCTCGGAGACATTCATTCTCTTTGCGATAAGATTAAGGATATCTTCATCGATTACATCTATTTCTTTACGAAGATTTTGAAGAATCCTATCGTCTGCATCGACAGCTGTCTTCCTGATAATCAACGTGTTAAGCGCATTTTTCAAACTCTCGGGCGTTATCTGCTGATTGGCGTCGGTCAAGGCTTTTTCAGGATTGCAATGCGACTCAATCATAAATCCGATAGTGCCGAAATCGAGGGCATGCTGCGCCACTTCTTGCAACAAATCGCGTCGCCCGCAGATATGACTTACATCCGTAATTATTTGAATATCAGGACGTAATCGCTTCAACTCGATAGGAATATGCCATACAGGAGTGTTACGGTAAGGAGTCTCGTCGTACGATGAAAATCCGCGATGGATGCCGCCAAGATATTTCAATCCGGCGCCGTCGAGACGTTCAAAAGCGCCAAGCCAAAGCTTCAGGTCGGGAGCGATAGGGTTTTTCACAAAGACAGGCACGTCGCAGCCTTTCAGACAGTCGGCCAACTCTTGTACCGAGAACGGGTTCACCACCGTACGCGCGCCAAGCCACAAAACGTCGATGCCGTATTTCAACGCCAGCTCAACGTGTTCAGGCACAGCCACTTCCGTCATGGTGAGGAAGCCGAATCTCTCCTTCGCCTCACGCATCCACTTCAGTCCCTCCTCGCCTATCCCTTCAAACGCCTCCGGACGTGTGCGCGGCTTCCAGATGCCTCCACGCAACACCTTGACTTTCTGTATCTTACTCAGCCCTTCCGCCGTCTCAAGCAGCTGCTCGCGGCTCTCAACGCTGCACGGACCGCTGATAACCAGCAATTCCTCGGGATTCTTAAACCATTTTCTTATGTCAAAGCTTTCGCTCATCTCATATTTTTTTTGCAAATATAAAAATAAAATGCGTCAATTCAGCAATTTTTTGTTATTTTTGTAGTTTGAAATTTTAAAAGTAAAAAATCGTGAAACGTACAGAGATTAAAGCCGCTCTCGCAATGCAAGAGCTTGAAAATGAGATAAATGTGAAAGGCTGGGTGCGTAACAAACGCGGCAGCAAGAACGTCGCTTTCATCGCGCTTAACGACGGTTCGACCATCAATAACCTGCAATTGGTCATCGATTTGGAGAAAATCCCGGAGGAAAACCTCGCCCTCATGCACGCCGGCGCCTCGGTTTCAGCCATCGGAAAACTCGTGAAATCAGCCGGTAGCGGCCAGAACGTGGAGCTAGCCGTCAGCAGCATCGAACTGCTCGGACCTGCCAACCCGGATTTCTACCCGCTGCAGCCTAAGAAACACTCGCTGGAGTTCCTCCGCGACATCTCACATCTGCGTTTCCGCACCAACACCTTCGGCGCCGTGTTCCGTATCCGCCACGCCATGGTGTTCGCTATCCATAACTTCTTCAACAGCAAGGGTTTCTACAACATCCACACCCCGCTCATCACAGCATCCGACGCTGAAGGCGCCGGCGAGATGTTCCAGGTGACAACCCTCGACCTCAAGAACCTGCCTAAGACCGAAGACGGCCGCATCGACTACAGCCAGGATTTCTTCGGAAAATCGACAAACCTCACAGTGTCAGGTCAGCTCGAAGGAGAACTTGCAGCGACAGCTCTTTCTAAGATCTATACTTTCGGCCCTACTTTCCGTGCCGAAAACTCAAATACAACCCGTCACCTCGCCGAGTTCTGGATGATTGAGCCTGAAATGGCATTCTACGATATCCACGACAATATGGAACTCGCCGAAGAGATGCTTAAGTATTTGATTCAGTATGCGTTAGACAACTGCATGGACGACCTCCTCTTCCTCAGCAAACGTCTCCAGGAAGAAGAAAAGAACAAGAAAGAAGAAGAGAAATCGATGGAACTCATCGAGAAACTGCATTTCGTTCTCGAGCATCCGTTCCAGGTTTTGACATATACCGAGGCTATCGAAATCCTCAAGAACTGCAACTACAACAAGAAAGGCAAGTTCCAGTATCCTATCACCGGCTGGGGCGTCGACCTGCAGTCGGAACATGAGCGTTACCTCGTCGAGAAACACTTCAAGAAACCTGTGATTTTGACCGATTACCCGATGGAAATCAAGGCTTTTTACATGAAACAGAACGACGACGGCAAGACAGTCCGTGCTATGGACGTGCTATTCCCTGGCATCGGCGAGATCATCGGCGGCTCAGAACGTGAGACCGACATGGAGAAGCTGCTCAAACGTATGCACGAAGTCGGAATTCCAGAAGAATCGATGGACTGGTACCTCGACTCACGCCGCTTCGGCTCAGTGCCTCACTCAGGCTACGGCCTCGGCTTCGAACGTCTGCTTCTGTTCGTCACCGGCATGAGTAACATCCGCGACGTCATCCCGTTCCCACGTACACCTAAAAACTGCTTGTACTAGTAAAAAATGGGCTCGCAGAGACTGACTCAGACGCAAAAGCTGCTCCAGAAGCTGTCGCCACAGCAGATTCTCATCATGAAACTGCTGCAAATCCCGACGATGGAGCTAAGCACACGCATCAAAGAGGAGATTATGCAGAACCCAGCCCTTGAAGAAGGCGAGAGCCACGACTACGAGGACAGTTTTAACGAAAACGATAACGATAACGAAAACGACGACGTCGATACCTTTGAAGACAACCAAAGCGACGACGACCACTACGACCCGCTCGACGACTTCGACGACTATCTGAAAGATGACGACGAAGACGACGCGGCGTATAAATATTCCGTCAACAACAGCAGTCCCGACGACAAACACTACGAGGCGCCCATCACCAACGAGACCACGTTTCAGGACACCCTCATGGAACAGCTCGGATTCCGCAAACTCGACGAGAAAAAACGTAAAATCGGGGCTTACATCATCGGCAACCTCGACGATGCCGGATACCTCTCACGGCCTATACCCGGCATCGCCGACGACCTTCTCTTCACGCAAAACATCGACGCCACCGAAGACGAGATTCGTGAGGTATTGAGCATAATCCAAGACTTCGACCCGGCGGGCGTCGGCGCCACAAATCTTCAGGAATGCCTGCTCATACAACTGCGCCGCCGCAACGAGGAAAACCCTAGCAAAGACTGCGACAACGCCATCGAGATAATAGAAAATCATTTCGATGAGTTCACCAAGAAACACTACGACAAGATAGTGTCGCGCAGCGGCATTGCCGACGACGATTTCAAACACGCGCTCGACATCATACTATCGCTCAACCCGAAACCAGGCGGCTCGATGGGATCTTCAAGCCAAAACAACAACTACATCATCCCCGACTTCACCGTCATCAACAACGGGGGCGAGCTAGAGCTGCAACTCAACAGCCGCAACACGCCGGAACTCCACGTCAGCAAAGACTTCCTGAGCATGCTCAAGGAATATTCCACAGGCAAAGACAGCAAAGAGAAACGCGAAGCCGTCAATTTCATAAAAAGCAAAATCGACTCCGCCAACTGGTTCATCGACGCGGTGAAACAACGCCAAAACACTCTCTACGTCACCATGAAAGCCATCATGGAATACCAGAAGGATTTCTTCCTCACTGGCGACGAAGGCAAGCTTAAGCCGATGATTCTCAAAGATATATCAGAGATGGTAGGCCTCGACGTGTCGACAATTTCGCGTGTCGCCAACAGCAAATACGTGCAAACGGCCTACGGCACCTTCCAGCTCAAATATTTCTTCAGCGAAGGCCTCGTCAACGACGAAGGCGAAGAGGTCTCGACACGCGAAGTCAAGAAGATAGTCCGCGACAGCGTCGAAAACGAAGACAAAGCCAACCCGCTCAACGACGACGAGCTGACAGCCATACTCAAAGAGAAAGGCTACACCATAGCACGCCGCACCGTGGCAAAATACCGCGAACAGCTCGGAATACCTGTGGCTCGCCTCCGCAAAGTGATATGAAAGCAGCAAAATTCATCTCGATAATAGGTCACCCCATCTTCCACCCAACTTGGATGATGATAATCATGCTGCTCTCAGGCATCACGCGCTTCACACCTGGCAACGACCTGACATTCCTAGGCATCACATTCACAATGACTTGTCTTATCCCAGCCCTCCTCATCACCATGATGAAACGCTGGAAACTCATCCAGTCGTTCGAGATGGAGGAACGCGAAGACCGTCTCGGACCGCTGTTCGTCATGGTGCTGTTTCTCTACGCCACGCTGAGGTTTTTCAACAAAATACAGCTTTTTTCGGTATTCAGTTTCTATCTCACAACCGCCATCGTCGTCACTATTTTGGCGTTTATAATCACATTTTTCTGGAAAATAAGTCTTCACTCCCTCGGATGGGGCAGCTTCGTGGCTTGTCTCTTCGTCATGACAACTGCCTCGATGCGTCTGTATCTGCCTTATTTCATCGCGGGCATCATCATCGCCGGAGTGGTGGCGGCAGCACGCCTGAAACTCAAATCCCACAGCAACGCCCAGATTTACTCAGGCTTCGCCATGGGATTCGCCACAGTTATAATAATGTATTTTATCTTCCTGCTTTAGAAAGGTCTGATGCCGATACCAATCGAGAACGGCAAAATCTCCGGACCTCTGTCCTTCTTGAACGAATTGGTGAACTGATAGCCCACAAAAATATTCACAGCTCTGTAGCCTATTCTTGCGAAAGCCGAATAAACAATGCTCTCCAGACCGTTCAAACTGTTGTTTTTGACCTCCCATTTATGACCGTCGCCATAAACATAACCAATCACTTTTGAGCTGCTTCCCATCAAGAAACTCACCTTGGCGCCAAACGAAATCTTAAACTTGTCGACAATTCTGAAATTCAACTCCATCGGGATGTCGAAATAAGCCAAAGCAATCTTGCTTCTCTTGGTCTCGGCCTGCTCAAATGTCATCGCGTAGGCGTAAGGCTCAGCCAGCCAGGCTTTTTTCATGTAATAATTATGAAACGATGCTCCGGCGCCGAGCGAAACGGTGTGTTTCGACTCACCCATTGGGAAATTATAGGTCAGATAAGTGCCGAAACCCTGGTTGATGCTACGCAAATTGAAATTCTCGTATTTGTCGCCCGTGTTGATGTCGGTAAACAAATCAAATCCCATGGTAACCTTACCATTTGTGCGGTCTTTGATGAGCTGCGCATTCGCCGCAAACGAAAGCAACATCAATGTCGATAATATCAAAAAACTTTTTTTCATATAAATAATTCTCTAAACTTTAAACTCTAAACTTTAATCTCTGTCTCTTATCAAGCAACGCATCCGTCTCTTCATCCGAAAGATTCGGATTCTTCAGCTGTGCGTCGATGGCGTCGATGAGGCTCTGATAGTTCTCGCCTGTCTGCAGCGACTCGAAAGCTTTCTCCTTGATTTCCACCTCTTTAATATGATTCTCAGGCTCAACATCTATGTCGGCGTCCTCGCCAAGCTGCTCGCGGAGTTTCTTAATCAGCATACCCACAAAATGCTTCGCCATGTCGTTATCCATCATGCTGAACATCTCGACTGAGAAGTTATCCTTAACGCTTTCATACTGAGTGAGATACGCTTTCAGCTGCTCAAGCTGCGCCTTGTCCATGCCAGGCACGTCGTCGGGCGGATATTTCTCCATCACCTTCTTGAAAAGCCTGAAAAGCTCATCTATCTGTTTTTTCAAATCTTCATTTTCCATTCCAAAGATCTTTAATCATCATAAAAAATACCCTCGTTGAAATCAAATATGGTATCATTAATATAAAGACTGTCAAGTAACAGAGTATCAATGACAAACTCCTCTTCTTCGATGAAAACCCGCTTCACCGTGTCCAGCACCGTCGTGTCGAACACAAAGTCGGCCGAGCACAGCGCTATGTAAGGCAACTCGATGCGGTCGGCGGTCACAAAGGCGTTGCGGTATTCTTTTTTCACCTGCTGATACATGTTTTCGGCCTCCAGACGCGTACGGAAGTCGCCGATACGCAGACGATAGTAAGGCTGTCCGAACACCAGATAAACCGGCACGTCGGGATATTTCTTCGAAAACGCCGTCTTCACACTGTCGGCATGTCTCAGCGCCTCGTTGCCCAACTCCATGAAAATCTGCACTCTGAAGCCGTCAATAGTGCTGTCGTTGGCATGAATCTGACGCTGTTTCATCACCAATCTGTCGATTCTCGCATCCTGGTTTAAAATCAAAACACCTCTCTGCGCGATGCAACTTATTGATAATAAGCACATTAAGACCAAAAACAATATTTTACTCTTCAAAACGCAAAATTTTTTGTAAAATTACGCAAAACTTTTCAAATTAGTATGTGATTTTTTGTAATTTTGTAAATAATTTTTAGATATGAATGAAAATCTCGACGCATACGGCACCTCGATGAGCAAGGCTGAGAAGGAAATCGAACAGGTTTTACGTCCTGACGCCTTCGCCAGCTTCGCCGGACAGGAGCAAGTCGTTGCAAATCTTAGGGTTTTTGTGCAGGCGGCCGCCCAGCGCGGCGAGTCGCTCGACCACGTGTTGCTCCACGGCCCGCCCGGACTGGGTAAGACCACCCTGTCGCACATCATCGCCAACGAGTTGGGTGTGAACATGAAGATGACATCGGGTCCGGTACTCGACAAGCCGGGCAACCTCGCGGGACTGCTCACCAGCCTTGAGAAAAACGACGTGCTTTTCATCGACGAGATACATCGTCTGAGTCCCGTCGTGGAGGAATATCTCTATTCCGCCATGGAGGATTTTCGTATCGACATCATGATTGAGACGGGTCCTAACGCCCGCAGCGTGCAGATCCAGCTCAACCCGTTCACTCTTATCGGCGCCACCACACGCTCCGGACTGCTCACAGCGCCGCTGCGCTCACGTTTCGGAATCAACATGCGCCTCGAATACTACGACTCAAAGACACTTTCCAATATCATAAAACGCTCAGCGTCAATACTTAAGGTGCCTATCGACGACGAAGCGGCATTCGAAATCGCCCGTCGTAGCCGTGGCACCCCGCGTATTGCCAACCTGCTGCTACGCCGTGTGCGTGACTTCGCCCAGATAAAAGGCGACGGACGTATCACCATCGACATCGCGAAGATAGGTTTGAAGGCACTCAACGTCGACCAGCACGGTCTCGACGACATGGACAACCGCATCCTTCTCACCATCATCGAGAAGTTCAAAGGCGGTCCCGTCGGCGTCAACACCATCGCCACAGCCGTGGGCGAAGAGGCAGGCACCATCGAGGAGGTGTGCGAGCCGTTCCTCATCCAGGAAGGCTACCTAATGCGCACCCCACGCGGCCGCGTCGCCACCGATTTAGCTTACAAACATCTCGGAATCTTCAAAGGAGCTGACCAAGGCTCACTGTTCTAATCGTCATTTCGACCGTCAGTCGAAATGACATTCTCAGGCGATTACATAAAAAAGAAACAGCTTCCCGGGGAGGAAAGCCGTTTCCAAATTAACCATTTAAAACTTAATCCTATGAAAATCAAAGCTTTACTCTCTCTTGCTTTGTTTTTTCCTTTTTACTCGCCCACAAGCCGTAAACCTCACTGACGTTACCAGCTGTAATGAACGCGTTTATCCCGTTTTCGTTGATGTGATTCATCAACTTAGAAAATTCATCTTTTGTGAGAAGAGCCTCAATCTCGACCTTCTTCTGGTTGCTGTAACCACCAGTCACATCGTACATCGTAACACCACGCTCCAGATCGTTGATGATGTAGTCCTGGATGTGTTTGTACTGTGGACTGATGATGCAGACACGCTTTCTGTTGTTCAAACCCGCCGTGAAGTAATCGACCACAATACCATTGATCCATGTACCAATCAAACCGATTACCACGATGTTGAACGGGTTGATAGCAAAAGCTGTCAAACAGATTGCTGTGCCTGCCACCGTCACTGATGCTCCGATATCGAAATGCAAATACTTGTTGACAATCTTTGCAAGGATATCGAGACCTCCTGTCGAAGCGTTGATCTTAAACAGTGTGGCCTGTGCGAAACTGAGGATAAGCACGAAGCAAACCAAGTCGAACCAAGGGTCGCCCATCAACGATGAAACACCGTCCTGAAGCGCTGTTGCCGACCAGCCGCCTGTTGCCGCGTCGTAGAAAGCACTCTTCTCACCATAAAACTTGGTGATAACCATCTGATATGGCAAGTACTTCTCAAACAAGGCTGTGAAAGGTCCTAATATCAAAGCGGTGTAAACCGTCTTAATACCGAACTCTTTACCGATTAAAAAATAGGCAAGAACAAGCAAGATGGCGTTGATGACAAAAATCATCACTGACACCTCGAGATGCACACCGAACAACGACTTCGACACTTCCGCCAAAACGATGGAAAGACCGGAGATCGTACCGATGATGAGCTTGCTTGGCACTAAGAAATAGTGAACACAGATTGCTGTCAACACCATTCCAAACGTCATAATGAGAAACTCAACCCAGAATTTCTTGGTTGCAACATAACTCATAATTTGTTTATAGCTTGCCATTTTTTAATGTATTTAACCCTTTTGTTTTCGGGGTGCAAAAGTATAAAATAATTTTCATACTTCGACATTTTTTTCAAAAAAAATTAAAATATTTTTTTAACAATTTATTATCAATTAGTTATAAAAACAAAATTATTTTTTGAGACAAATTTTTTATGCAGTAATTCATTTTATTATGGCAAATTTTTACGCCAAAGCCCTCAAAAAAAATTAATATTTTTATTTCGATATTTTTATTATCTTTGCGTCGTTGAAAACGAGTAATAATGAGAAAAATCATTTCAATAGTAGTCTTTACCATTGCTATACTATTGTCATTCAATGTATTAGCTAGTCCGACAAAGACTATTAATATTAAAGGCAAAGTCCTCGACAAGGACAACGGCGAAGCCTTGGAGTACGCCACCATCAGTCTTTTCAGGCTTCCCGACTCCACCCTTGTGGCAGGCGTCATCACCGAGGCTAACGGAAGCTTCACGCTGCAGGCGAGCGAAGGGCAATACTACATCGCGGTGCAGTTTATGGGCTACGTCACACGCAACATCAACATCACGGTGAAAAAAGACAGCGACGATATTCATCTGGGCAAGATTTTCCTGCAACAGGACAGCGAGCTTCTCGACGAGGTGGAAGTCATAGCCGAGAAGAGCACCATGTCGATGACCCTCGACAAACGCGTTTTCAACGTGGGTAAAGACATAGCCAGCACCGCAGGCAACGCCATCGAAGTACTCGAAAACATCCCGTCCGTGACTGTTGACGTGGAAGGCAATGTGAGCCTCCGTGGCGACGACGGTGTGCAGATCCTCGTCGACGGCAAGACCTCCGGACTCGTCGGACTCAGCACCCAGGACGCCTTGCGCAGCCTGCAGGCCGACATGATCGAACGTATCGAGGTGGTGACAAACCCTTCTGTTCGCTACGACGCTGAAGGCACGGCCGGAATCATCAATATCGTGCTGAAAAAAGACAAACGCAAAGGCTTCAACGGCAGCGTCGACGTGCGCGGCGGATTCCCGTTCGAGTGGGGCAAGGCACAACCCGAGCCGTTCCCCTACCAGGCCGGCATCGGAGCAAGTCTCAACTACCGACTCAAACGATTCAACTTCTTCGGCAGCTATAACTACAACTACCGCGACGACATCAGCGACGGCTACACCAAGACTGAATATTTCAACAGCGGCACACCTTACGACCCCGACCTGAAAAACCACGACGACGCCACCCAGATTTCGGAACAGACCACCGAACGTGGACGCCACTCACAAGGTCATAACATCCGCGGCGGCCTCGACTACTACATCACCGACAACGACATCATCTCGTTCTCAGCCATGTACCGCCAAGGAACAGGCCACAACACCCCAACGGTGACCTACATCGACGAGTTTCCGTTCGACGGCACCGCAAAATACAAAAAACGTTCCGAAGACTGGCACAACAGCCGCCCGATGAGCGAGTTCACACTCGACTACGACAAGTTTTTCAATACAAAAGACAACTACCTCAAGGCATCGTTCCGTTATTTCCAAAACCAGAACCAGGAATGGTCCGACATCTACGACCGCCATTATGCCACACGCGAAGACATGGATAACGACGTGGTCATCGACACATCCGTCATCAGGCAATACACCAACACCACAGAGACGCACCGCCGCTTCCAGGGAACGCTCGATTTCGCCTATCATATCGGACTCAGCACCATCGAGGCGGGAGCTAAATACAACAACGGCATGCCGAGCAACAACGCCATTGTGACACAAAACGACGAAGAACTGACCGACTATTGCCACGAGTTTGAATATAACCAGCAGGTCGCGGCTTTATATGCCAGCTACGGCACCGAAGTCGGACTCTTCTCCTTCCTCGCGGGCGCGCGCTACGAATACACCTACACCATGGCTAACTACAAGGACAAAGCTGGTGAGAAATACACCCAAAGCTATCACGACATCTTCCCTAGCGGCCATGTCAACTTCAAGCTCACCGACAAAGACCAGCTGCAGGTGAGCTACACCAGGCGCATACGCCGTCCGGGCTACTGGCAGATGGCACCTTACCGCTCGTTTAACGACGACCGTAACTTCCGTGTCGGTAACCCTGCGTTAAAGCCAGTGTACACTGACAGTTACGAGTTCTCGTATCTTAAATTCTGGGAAGGCGGCAACTTCAACCTCACAGGCTATTACCGCCACAGCACCGACGTGATTCGTCATTTCACCGAGATCGAAAACGACATCTCCGTCAGCATGCCGCAAAACTTCGGCATCAGCGACGACTACGGCATCGAAGCGGTGGCATCGGTGAGGCTTTTCAAATGGTGGAGCATCAACGGAAACGTCAACTTCTTCAGGTCATCGACGGTGGGCGACTACACCTCGACCACGACGGGCATCACCAGCCACTACACCACCGACTCGTACAACCTCTTCGGTCGTCTCGTCTCGAAGTTCGACTTCAAGAAAATATGCAATATCCAGTTTACAGGCCACTTCATGGGACCTCGTGACGAGCCTCTAGGATTCCGCGAAGCCAACTACTGGCTCGACTTTGCGGCATCACGCGACGTATTCAGCGGCAAAGGGACGTTGTCGTTAAACGTCAGAGACGTGTTCGGCTCGCGCTCACACGCAGGCGAGTCGTGGGGCACCAACTTCTGGCAATACAGCAAAGGCTCGTGGAGCAAGACAACAGTCACGCTCAACTTCAACTACCGCATCAACCAGCAGCCCAAGAAACAACGCGGAGGCGACGATAATAACAGTAACGATGCCTACGAAGAAGGCTACGACGAGTAGTATCCTTCTTATCCTTATTCCACAACGATTTCGTCACAGAAAATCCACGCCTTCTCCCCTGCGCCAACGTGCCAGTCAGGGCAGAGACCGATGGTTTTTGCGACCATCCTCACATAACGTGCCTGCAAATGCTTGCGGATGTCAAGTTCCTGTGTGATAGCGTCTTCCTCTTCAGGCTCGATCTCGTTCTCAACAACACCTACCGACTTGAAGTTCTTGCCGTCGTTAGACACGAAAAACTCAACTTCTGTAGGCATGAAAATCCATGATTTCTGATCCTGGAGAAAGCTTCCGGCCAGACGGTGGATGTCGGTCATCTCACCCAAATCGACAGTGGCATCAAGGTCGACGCCGTAGTAGCCTTGCCACATCCCGACGCGGAAATTATCGTTGCCACGCTGTAAATCGATGAGCGCGATGTCACCGCCAGCCTCATATTGGTTGCTGTAAGGATATTTTATCTTGATGTTGCGTCCAGCCTCAATCTTCTTGAACGAACCCAAGGCCACCGTCGACTTACGGTCGTTTTTCACAGCAAACGCCTTGATTTCAGTGGTCTTGTCGATGGCAAACGGAGCCTCATACTCAACCTCCATGCCGTCGTTCAAAGTATAGTAAATCTGCACATCCTTGTCGGGATGAGTGATGCTGACGTTCAAAGTGTCGTAGAACACGTATTTTGTCACATTAATTATAGGTGTTATCACGAGCTGTTCCGACTCGATGCGCATCACTGGGCAGTCTTTCTCGTCGGTAGCCCAAGTGGTGTTGCGGTCGTTGGTCATCACAAATTCGAGTTTGCCCCCGTTGATCACCTCGTCGTAATATAAGTAGCTGCGACTCAATGGCTTACCATTCAACTTCACCGACTCGATATATCTGTTTTCATGCGACAGATTCTTTGCAATGATGACGAAATTCTTACCATTTTCGAAGTTCACCGTCATCTTCTCGAAATGTGGCGTTCCGATTACGAAATAACCGCAAGCAGGTGTCACAGGATAGAATCCCATGGCGCTCATCACATACCATGCCGACATCTGACCGCAGTCTTCGTTGCCGCACAAACCGTCAGGCTGGTCGGTGTAAAGCTCGTTCATGATTTGGAACACTGTTTTTTGTGTCTTCACTGGTTTTCCAACGAAGTTGAAGAGATATGCCATGTGATGTGAAGGCTCGTTGCCGTGAGCGTACTGGCCAATCATTCCGGTGATGTCGGCCTGCTGACGGCCTGTAAATCCTGACGAAGTGTTGAACAGCTGGCTCAGCATGTTCTCATAATTCTCCTTGCCGCCCATCAGATCGATATGACCGTTGACATCCTGCGGAACAAAGAAATTGTATTGCCAAGTGTTGGCCTCGGTAAGCATGAAATTGACCTGACGCGGGTCGAATGGCGACACAAAACCGCCGTTTTTACGTCCGCGGAAGAACTTAGTGCTCGGGTCGTAGAGGTTCTTGTAGTATTGACCGCGTTTGTAGAACTCGTCGGCGATTTCCTTCTTGCCCATCTTGTCGGCCATGCGCGCGATGCACCAGTCGTCGTAAGCATATTCGAGCGTTGTCGACACCGACTCGCCAGCGGCGTCAGCGGCGATGTAACCGTATTGTTTGTAATAGTCGAGACCGAAAAAGTCTTTGTTTGCGCGGTCGACCATAGCGGCGAGGGCTTTTTCAGCGTCGAAGCCCGTAATTCCGTTGATGTAGGCGTCAGCCATGACTGGGATTGAATGATAGCCGATCATGCAGTGCGTCTCATTGGCTGCGAGCTCCCATGTCGGAAGCAGTCCGCCAGTCTCGTAGTTATCGATGAAGGTGTTGATGATGTCAACAGCACGCTTGGTCTGAATCATGTCGAGCAAAGGATTCTCAGTACGGAAGGTGTCCCACTGCGAGAAAACGGTGTAGCGCGGGCTGTCCGACTGATGAATCTGCAGGTCGTGACCGCGATAGCGTCCATCGACGTCCGAGTAGAGGTTAGGCACTATAAACGAATGATACAGAGCGGTGTAGAATATGGTTTTATCTTTTTCGAGCACGCTCTCAATGTTGATTCTGCCCAGCTCCTCACTCCACGATTTGTATGTCTTGGTCGCCAAAGCCTCCAAATCGAAGTCGTTGATCTCCGACTCGAGGTTTTTCTTAGCGCCTTCCACGTCAACAGCCGAGATACCGATTCGCATGAGCAATGGCTCGCCGTCGTTCTCAAAATCGAAGGCATAAACCAGACCTTCGTCGTTGTTTTCGTAAGCTTTTATCGGCTTTGAGAACTCAGCGTAAAAATACAGATATTGGTCTCTGGCCCAGTAGCCCGAGCGGCGGAATCCGCTGATGGCGTTGTCGTTTTCGACTTTTGCCCATGCCTCGTAAATCTTCTCGGCCGACAATGTCGATTCCTTCAAATCCAATATCACTGTTGCGTTTGTGTCTTCAGGGAAGGTGTAACGGTGCATAGCGGCACGCACGCCGGCCGCGAGGTCCACCTTGATGTTGTAGTCGTCCAAAACCACGCTGTAGAAGCCCGGACGCGCCACCTCTGTCTCATGTCTGAAAGCCGAACGGTAATCGTTTGACTTATAATATTTTTCGCCTGTTATCGGCATAAAACGAAAGTCACCGTAGTCGTTGCAGCCTGTGCCGCTGAGATGGGTATGGCTGAAGCCAAGTATATGATTATCAGATATATGGTAGCCAGAGCAGCCGTCCCAATCGTCCATTCTGGTGTCGGGACTGAGTTGCACCATGCCGAACGGCGCCGTAGCACCCGGATAAGTATGCCCGTGACCGCCGGTTCCGATAAAATTGTTAACGTAAGAAGCATTGTCATGTGTTGTTTTTGTTGAACATGACGCTAATAGCAAAACGATTGAGATTAAATAAGTTAGCTTTTTCATTTTATTAAATTTTTCAAGGCATAAAATTACTTTAATTTTCATTATCTTATTAAAAAAAATAAAAAAAAGTGCTATTTTGATACTCATTTAATAAAAAAGTAGTATCTTTGCACCGAAAAAATTTGATTTGAAATTAATTATTAACTAACTAAATTAACAACAAAAATGAAAAAAGCATTTTTACTTTCTTTAGGCCTTATCATGGGCTTAAGTGCATTCGCACAAAGACAAGTCATTAAGAATGACGTTAAAGAAGGCGTTGCTAAAGCAAAGACAGTTGCTGTCGGCAATGAAATGACTACAGAAGCTTCAAGCTATGCTCCACAGGCAGCACAGAGTGTCGTTATCAACAGATGGGACGACATGGACGACGCTATCACAATGTGGACAAGCTACGATCTTCAGTCAAACCAGTATGTTGCTAACCGTATGTATCAGATGCCTAACGGCAACGTGGCAGTGGTAGCAACAATGTCACATGAAGAGAACCTCACAGCTTCTGACCGTGGTACAGGTTACAACTTCTTCAACGGAAGCTGGAACGAAATGCCAGAAAACCGTATTGAATCATTCAAGACAGGTTGGCCTTCACTCGCACGTTACGGTGAAACAGGTGAAATCCTCCTCGCTCACGGTGGTAATACTAATGCAGGTGTTGGTATGCAGTGCTTCATCAGAGAGACTGCTGGTGAAGGTGAATGGACACACGTCGGTACTCTTCCTGCATATCCGGATGGCTATCCTTACACAACAGAATATGCAACATGGCCAAGAGTGGTCACATGCGGTCCTAACCACAACATCATCGTCGCTGTTGCAGCTCTTCAGCACTCAATCAGCTCAGACGAGACAGACGTCCGCACAGTGATGTGGCGTTCAGAAAATGGTACAGACTGGACATGCACATACGGTCCTCTCGCTGACCTCGAAACACCATATCATATCGGCAGCTTCTCAGCTGACGACTATGCATTGGCATCAAACGGCAACACAGTGGCTCTCCTCTACTCAGGCTGCTTGACAAACAGCGTTTGGATGTTCAAATCAACAGACTGCGGTTTGACATGGACTCCTACAAGAGTTTGGGAACACCCATTCGAAGGTGTTGAACTCGACGAACCAGGTCTGGACTACGGTGACACTCTGTATATGCCTATGAACGGTACAATCACTATCGACAACAACAATGTTTGCCACGTCGCTCTCAACACATTTGAAATGACACACCTCCTTGACACTGATCCAGGTTATTACAGCTACTACTACGGCCGTGCTGTTGACGGTATCCTCTACTGGAACGACACACAGGATCCTATCCACGACACAGAACACCCAGAGTATATTGGCACTATATATGAGGAGCACTTCTCACAGCCAAATCAGTTCCACGCAGCACGTCTCTGGTGGCCAGATCCGGAGAATCCTGGCTATGTCCACATGGATGCTGACTCAACAAAATGGATTGGTTACATCCCTATGTTCTATGACGAGAATGGTAATCTGATTTCATGGGATAACGATTTTTATTATAATGAAAACTATCATTCAAAAATCTATGGTGCATCAGGTCATCCGGCACTCTCATGCGATCCTAACGGCAACCTCGCCTGCGCTTTCTCAGCACCAACCACATACCGCGTAGGTCAGGTCGATGGTAAAGATTACTATCACAGAGGTATGTTTGTAAGCTACTACAACGCTGAACTTGGTTACTGGGATCAACTCGCCGACGAGTTAACAGAAGACTTCATGTATGAAAACTCAGAAAGCTTGTTCACAATTTCTGTAACTAACACAGTTAACCCTAACGAGTTCTGGTTTGGTTTCCAAGAGGATGATGAGATCGGTTTTGCATGGGGTAGCGAGCCATCACAGACTAGCACTTCAGAAAACAACATCCACGTCATTAAACTTATCAAGACTGTTGGTATGGAAGAAACAGAGGCACAGGATGTCGTTTACAGCATCTATCCTAACCCTGCAACAGACTATATCGTTGTCAGCTCAGCATCAGACGCTAACGCAACAATCACTTTCGTTAACCTCGCTGGCCAGACAGTGAAGAGCATCAACAAGGCTCTCACAACAGGCGAAAACACCATCAGCATCGACCTCGAAAGCGGAATCTACTTCTGCACAGTTAATGCTAATGGCTTCAACAAGACAACAAAAGTCATTGTGAAGTAAAACATAAATCGTTAGATTTTAAACCTTAGTAGAGACGTCATATATGGCGTCTCTACATTTTTTTACGTTTTTTCTTGTATTTTTGACAAAAACACCGTATTTTTGCACGTTTTAACAGAAAAATAATCGAATGTAGAATTTTTTATCATAAAAGAAAGGGGGACAAAGCATGATTGAGACTCTGACAATCGGCTCGCTGAAATGGCGTCATGTGACGAATCCGGCGGATGAAGACTTTAAATTTTTAAAAGAGAAATTCCATTTCCACCCCTTGGACATTGAAGACTGCAAGTCGGTCAACCAACGCCCTAAAATAGATATCTACGACGATTACTACTTCCTGATTCTTCAGTACCCTAACTTCGACCGTCAGAATAAGTTCATCAAGACAAAAGAGGTGAAATTCTTCTGGGGCAAGGATTATATCATCACAATCGAGAAATCGCCTTGGTATGTGAGCCAGCTCTTCAACGAATATCAGGAGCGCGACATGGCGGAACTCGAGCAAAACCTCAAGACTTCCGATATCTTGCTGTATCGCATCTTCGAAAAACTGATGATGGAGTCACTCTATTTATTAAAAAAGGTGGGCTTGGATCTTGAGTTGATTAACCGTGAGCTTTTCGGCACAAAACAGGTTAAGATTATCGAGAGAATCAGTGTCACAAGAAAGAATATCATCACGATAAACACTTTGTTCAAACCTCAGCTGCGAGTGTTCCACTCCTTCGAAACAGGTCAGATCCGAGGATTCGGCGATTTGGAGTACATGGAAGACTACTGGGGCAACATCCTCGACTACTACCAGAAAGTATGGGATATGACCGAGGACTACGAAGATTTGATTGAAGGCCTCTCAAAGACGTTCGACTCGATGCAGACGAACAAAACCAACGAAATCATGAAGATTCTCACCCTGATGTCGTCAATCATACTTCCATTGACATTTATCACGGGTATTTTCGGTATGAACGTGGTGTTTCCGTTCATACCCGAAGGTTCCACAATGGCGTTGTGGATTATCGTTGGCGTGATGGTGGTGATGGGTGTCGGCTTGACACTCTTCTTCAGACACCGTAAATGGTGGTTCTGATTATTTCGACTTTCTCAGGAACATTCCAGGCTGAACTTTGCAGCTGCCTTTAAACAGCGTCTCAGTGGTGCGAAGACCTTCTTTGTCGCGCTGTTTGAGTTGTTGTGTGGCGTTTTTCTCCTTCGACGACACCGTCATGTTGTTGTAGTAGATGTTATCCCACACTTTGCCTTTCACAACCTTCACCTTGCCTTTCTTAATCAGCTTGTTGGTGCCGGCATCGTATTGATACACATCATATTTGTCGCCGCCTTCCACGCCTTCTTTCGTTCCAATTCTTGCCGCCACGCGCAGTTTCTTAGGCTGCGCCGGGTTGATGAGCATAAGGCCGGTGTATGCGTTTTTTAGTTTCTTGCCTTTAAAAGTGGTGGCAGTCACAGGGTTACCTTTTTTATCGACCTGCTGCACATACATGCACGCCGCGTCGTCGCCAAAGCCCTCGTCGTTATCCCAAATCATGCCTTTCTGGGCGATGACATAGCCGTAGAAATTGCCAAAATCGTCGACCACGGCGAACTTCTCGCCACCGCGCAAACCTTCTTTCGTGCCAATCTCAGCCGTGATAACCTTACCTTCAACCTTGATAGGGGCAGTCAAACTCGGACTGACAAGACTGTAGAAGTCGAGGAGCGGAGTCCACACCTTGAAAACGTCGTTGCGGTTCTGCAACATGGTGAACACCTTATTTAAATTACGCACAACGGTGAGGTTGATGATGTCTTCAAACGACCTTGTGGCTGAGATAATCACTGTGCTGGTGTTCGACTGGCAGTCGACGTATTCCATCTTGAATTTGTTGGTAGTCTCAAGAATACTTGGGTTTTCCAGCACTTCGTTCATAAAGTAGCTTTCGGCTTTCGCATCCCAAACGAGCTTGTAGAGCCAGGTTCTCGACTTCAAGGTATAGCCGTCTTTCGTCGCGGCATAAACACTGTTGGCGGTAATAATGGCACCATCTCTCAACAAACCAGCCATGCGTGGGTCGGAGCCATTTTTAACGGCATTATCGTAAGTAAGCCTGGCAGCCACAATAGCAGCTTCCTTAACAGCTCTCGCAACCGGCTCATTTTCATAGAATTCCAGTTTGGTGAATGTCATGAAAGTAAATGGCAGAAGCTTCATCGAGAGTTCCTTGATCTGAATGTCGCGGCTGCGTTTCAGTGCCGACATCGACACGTTTTCGTCGCCTGCGTTCACCGTATAATAGCCTCTCTCGAAAATAGTCTGCATATTAATCATCGCCTCAGGATTCTCAGGATAATCAATGTCATATTTGATTTTGCCATCCTTGTTATAGTTGAACCATCTCATTATCAAGCGGTTAGCTATTTTATTTGTTTCGATGTAATTAGAAATACGGCTGGCCATCACATCGTCGTCGACATCTTTGGTGTTGCCAAGATTCGCTGTGCCAATGTCAGCGCCATGCTTGTTATATTGGTTTGGAAAGTTCTTTTGCGGATCCATGTAGCTGTTCCAGCAATTGTCGACAAGTTCTTTATTCGGGAAATAATCCGACTCGATATACACCATTTCGAGCGAGCTGCGCATATAGAAATAGGTGCCGTCCTCGTTTTGCGAAATCATTCCGCCATAATTTTGGTCTTGCGCCAACACATTGATTGTCAACAGTGTAGAAACAAACAACAAGGTAAAGAATCTTTTCATAATATCAATTTTTAATTATTTCCATTCCAAAGTTTTAATAAGATGCCGCACGTCGGCGGTGATAAAGTCGATAACAGGCTGCATTGAGTCGTTATTCGGGTAGATATTGAAATAAAGGGAGCCACGCATGAAATGCTCGGTGCTGTCGGTGAGATAAAACTGCAATGGCGACGCGACTCCTTCACCCTCAAGGGAATATACCAGTCCGTAAACATCTCTCTCCCTATCGACGATGACGCTGTCGCGAATGCCTGTAGCCTTTGATATATGCTTGGTAATCATGCTGTAAGCGTCTTCGAGGTATCCCGGCAGGTTGTTGTCAATCTGTTTGTAAGAGATGTGGATGGTGCCTTTAAAACGCGGAAATTCCACATTGACCCAGTCTTTTTCGTCGAGAGAATAAAAATCGGGAGTTATGTTAGCGTAAACAGGATATTCGAAGCTGTAGCGAGGCATGGTATCGAGCCTAACATATTGTTTTTCAGGCATATCGATACGAAAATAGCCACGAGGTTTGGGTTGCGGATGTCGGTTTCCGCACGACGCTGTCATAAGAAGGATGAGCAGCACGGCCAAACTATTCGTCAACTTTCTCATTATAAACGACTTTTATCTCGATGATTCTGCGTTTGTCGGCTTTTTCAATCTGGAACACGAATTCCTTGTAAGATGTCGAGAATCCAGCCTGCGGGATGCGGCCTTCCATTTCGAGGATCAGGCCGGCCAGAGTGTCGGATTCGCCTTTTATATCTTCAAAGTAGAACTCATTGATATCGAACACCTTACAGAAGTCAACAAGACTTGTCTGGGCTTGGAAGATATAAGTTTTATCGTCGACTTTCTTGAAATTTTTATTCTCCGACACCACGTCGAACTCGTCGCTGATGTCGCCCACTATCTCTTCGAGGACGTCCTCCATGGTGACGAGGCCTGAGGTGCCGCCGTATTCGTCAACTACGATGGCGATATGAATCTTCTTGGCACGGAAATCCTGGAACAGGTCGTTGATTTTCTTGTTTTCAGGCACGAAGAAAGCCGGGCGCAGCAGGTCTTGCCACTGAAAATCAGGTTCTTCGAGATGCGGCAGCAGGTCTTTCACGTAAAGAATGCCTTTTATCTCGTCGAGAGTATCTTCATAAACAGGTATTCTCGAGAATCCGTTTTCGATAATCAGCTCGATGAGATGGTCGAATGTTGTGGTTATTTTCACTGCGAACAGCTGCACGCGGGGCTGCATGATGTCGCTCACCTCTTTCTCGCCGAAGGTGGCGATGCCCTGAAGCATTGAGCGTTCCTCGCTTGGTGTCTCATCAGCTGTTGTGATGTCGACAGCTGTAGTTAAATCGCTGATTGACAGCGGATTAGCATTCTTCTTTGCCAGTTTTTTATCGATTATCGTCGTCGATTTCACCATAAGGTTGCTCAGCGGTTTGAAAACCACCATGAGCAAGTTTATTGAAGGCGCGAGGAATGTGGCGAGTGATCGGGCTTTCTTTGCCGCTGTGATTTTAGGTATCATCTCGCCGAATATAAGCAGCAGCGAGGTGACGACCACCACATTAATTATAAATGCCCATATCGGGTTGGCGGCGAGGTTAAACATCCTTGCCATGATATAGGTGGAGAAAATCGTTATTGTGACGTTAACTAAATTATTGGTTATCAATATAGTAGCAAGAAACATCTTAGGTTTGTTTCTCAGCTCTAGCACCAATTTATCGGAACGTTTGTCGGAGTTCTCCATCTCGTTGATGTCGTTGGGCAGCAGCGAGAAAAATGCCGTCTCGCTTGCCGAGGCGAGGGCCGAAAACAGCAGCAGCACACATAAAATGATGAGGCATATCACCGTCACCCATGTGATGCCAAGGAAAAACGGAGTTTCAATCATAGTTTAGAACGGGAGGTCGTCGCCATTATAATCCTGACTTGGCACTTGATTTTCAACAGGTTGCTGATATTGTTGAGGCTGTTGATATTGAGGCTGTTGCGGTTGAGCTCCGTAAGCGTTATAAGACGCGTTAGGGTTTTGCTGTTGTTGGCGGTTGTTGTTGCTGAGGCTCATCATCTTATCGACGACTATCTCAGTAATATGACGTGTAACATTCTGATTGTCGACAAATTGACGAGATTTTATTCTACCTTCCACATACATTTGGTCACCTTTCACGTAGTTGCGGCGTTTGTCGGCTATATCTTGTGCGAGCATGCCCCAGCTGACGAGGTTATGCCATTCGGTTTGCTCCTGCCAGTTGCCGTCACGGTCGCGGTAACGCTCTGTAGTAGCGAGAGATACAGTCATTTTTTTTGTTCCGTTGTCGAAAGAAATCACTTCCGGATCTTTACCCAAATTTCCAATTAAGATAACTTTGTTTAAACTTGCCATAGCACGAAAATTTTACACATAATTAATAATGCAAAAATACCAAAAAAATCGTATCTATAAGAAAATGAACGAAAAAAATTAATTTTTTTGTGCAAGATAAAAAAAAACTTATTATTTTTGCAGGCGAAAAATATAGTAATATCAACAATTAAAATTATAGAATTATGACAAAAGCTGAAATCGTAGCAAAAATCGCTGAAAAAACTGGTGTTGAAAAAGGAAACGCCCAGGCAGTTGTTGAGTCTTTCATGGAGATCGTGAAAGAAGCAGTTAAGAATAATGAAGATGTGTATCTCAGAGGCTTCGGCAGCTTCAAGAGCAAGAAAAGAGCAGCTAAGGTTGGTAGAAACATCCGCGCTAACGGTGGCGCAGGTGCACCTATCGTTATTCCGGAGCACAACATTCCTGCTTTCAAGCCAGCTAAATCATTCATCAACGACCTTAAGTAATCTAGTCTTATAATTTTTTGTATTATGCCAAACGGTAAAAAACACAAAAGACACAAAATGTCTACCCACAAGCGTAAAAAACGCCTCAGAAAGGATAGACATAAAAAGAAATAATCTTTAAGATTAGTTTCTTATGTTAAACATAACACAGCATTGCGAAAAAACGATGTTGTGTTATTGTTTTTAAAATGAAATTAAAACCTTTGTAATATTATGGACAATACAACCACAGTTCCGACAGTCAACAGAGAGCTTGTTATCAGTTCTGATGTTTCAGAGGTTAATATTGTTTTGTTGGAAGACAAGCAGCTTGTTGAACTCCACAAAGAGCAGGTCAACAGTAACTTCGCTGTAGGCGACGTGTATTTCGGCAGGGTGAAGAAGATTTTGCCGGGATTGAACGCCGCTTTCGTCGACATCGGAAATCAGAAAGACGCTTTCCTCCACTATCTGGATTTAGGTCCGCAGATCAACTCGTTGCTGCAGTATTCGAAGCTGGCGCACGAGGGCAAGACGGCGCAGACGGTGATGAACAAGTTCAAGCTTTGTCCCGACATCGACAAGACGGGAAAGATTTCCGACTTCATCCAAGCTGGCGACCAGATTCCGGTACAGATAGCGAAAGAGCCAATAAACACTAAGGGTCCGCGCATCTCGGCAGAGATCTCGTTTGCGGGACGTTACATAGTGTTGGTGCCTTTCTCGAACCGTGTCTCGGTGTCGCAGAAGATTCGCAGCGGCGAAGAACGCAGTCGTCTTAAAAAACTCATCCAGAGCATCAGACCAAACAATTTCGGCGTGATCATCCGCACGGTGGCGGAGGGCAAGAAGGTTGAAGACCTTGACGCTGACATGAAGTATCTGGTCGGCAAATGGGAACAAATCACCGAGTCGTTATACGGAAGCAAGGCTCCGGCGAAGCTTGTGAGCGAACTTGACCGCACCTCGGTGATGCTGAGAGACCTTCTCAACGAGTCTTTTAACACGATTACCGTTGACAATCAACCACTTTTTGACGAAGTCAAGAGCTACATCGCCACCATCGCCCCTCAAAAAGCCGACATCGTGAAGCTTTACAAAGGCAAAGAGCCTATCTTCGAGCATTACGGTGTGGCACGACAGGTGAAGGGGTCGTTCGGTAGGATTGTCACAATCAGAAATGGTGTTTACCTCATCATTGAACACACCGAGGCCATGCACGTCATCGACGTGAACAGCGGTCATCGGTTGAACAAAGAAGCATCTCAGGAAGAGAATGCGTTGGCTGTCAATTTGGAATCGGCCGTGGAGATAGCGCGACAACTGCGCTTACGCGACATGGGCGGCATCATCATCGTCGACTTCATCGACATGCACGAGGCGAAAAATCGCAAGCTGCTGTTCGAGAAGCTGCAAGAAGAGATGGCAAAAGACCGTGCCAAGCACACCATACTCCCGGCTACGAAATTCGGGCTCATCCAAATCACACGTCAGCGTGTGCGCCCGGCAACAGAAGTCGTCGTCCAGGAAAAATGTCCTGTTTGCGACGGAACAGGCAAGATAAAACCGTCGCTCGTTTACATCGACGAGATAGAAAACAGCCTCAAATACCTGCTCCTCGACCAGAACGAGAGAGAGGTGACGCTGCAGGTTCATCCTTTCATCTTCGCCTATCTAACCAAGGGGTTCTTCTCCATCGCAAGAAAATGGCGTTGGAAATACCACAAGAAGATACGCGTCCAGGAAGTCAAGTCGTTCCACGTACTACAGTACAATTTCCTGAATAAGAACGGTGACGACATCACGTTTTAAAAAAATGTTGGGATGCGCGATGCGCATCCCAACATTTTTTTGTATATTTGCAAGTTTAAATATTCTTTTATGAAAGAAATCGTTTTGAGCGGCATCAGACCGACAGGAAACTTACATTTGGGAAATTATTTCGGAGCGGTGAAAAACTTCATCCGCCTGCAGGATAACTACAACTGCTATTTCTTTATAGCTGATTATCATTCACTTACAACACATCCACACCCTGACGACCTCCACGGAAGAGTGCGTCAGATTTTGGTGGAATACCTTGCGGCCGGTGTCGACCCGGAAAAGGCGACTTTGTATGTGCAGAGCGACGTGCCGGAAGTGGTGGAGCTTTATCTGTTTCTCAATATGAACGCATACATCGGCGAACTCGAGCGTGTGACCACCTTCAAGGAGAAGGTGCGTAAACAGCCCGACAACGTCAACGCAGGCCTCCTCACCTACCCGACCTTGATGGCAGCCGACATTTTGATTCACAAGTCACAATATGTGCCGGTAGGCAAAGACCAGGAGCAGAATCTCGAAAAAGCCCGTGACTTCGCAGCACGTTTCAACAACATATACGGTGTTGAATACTTCCCGATTCCACAGGCGTTTAACTTTGGTAATCAATTAGTTAAGGTACCAGGATTGGACGGCAACGGCAAGATGGGCAAGAGCGAGGGAGAAGGCAACGCCATCTTCTTGGCTGAAGACGACGCCTCGATCCGCAAGAAAGTGATGCGTGCCAAGACCGACAGCGGTCCGACCGAGATGAATCAGGAGAAGCCGGAGCCGATAGCCAACCTGTTCCAGTTGATGAGCATTGTGTCGAAACCCGAGACAGTGCAGTTCTTCGACGACGCATACAACAACATGACCATCCGTTACGGCGACATGAAGAAACAGCTAGCAGAAGACATGATTCAGTTTGTAACGCCAATCCGTGACAGAATCCGTGAGATTGACGCCAACGACGAGTATATTAATAAGGTGGCGAGAATGGGAGCGGAGAAGGCGAGAGAGAGCGCACGCAAAACCATTAAAGAGGTTAGGGAAATTATAGGGTTTAAACCGTTTTAAAGTTGAGAGTGTAGAGTGTAGAGTTTAGAGTAGTTGAAAGTAGGGACAGGCTGAGCCTGTCCAGTTTTAAAGATGATAGAGCACGAGAAAAAACAGGAGAGAGCGGTTTTGGTGGCTGTTAGCACCTATGAGCAGAACCGCGAGCGCACGGAAGAATACCTCGACGAGCTGGAATTCCTTTTGGAGACAGCAGGAGGCATTGCCGTGGGACGTTTCGTGCAGCCTCTGGAACGCCCGAACAGCGTGACATATCTGGGAACAGGCAAACTCGAAGAGCTGAAACAATACATCAAGGCAGGAGAAATCGACATGGCGATTTTCGACGACGAGTTGAGTGCCACGCAGATAAGAAACCTTGAAAACGAACTCGAATGCCGCATCCTCGACAGAACCAATCTTATCCTCGACATTTTTGCCAAAAACGCGAAGACAGCCTACGCAAAGACACAGGTGGAACTCGCTCAGTATCAATACATGTTGCCACGACTGACCCGAATGTGGACCCACTTGGAGCGTCAACGGGGCGGTATCGGAATGAGAGGACCCGGTGAGACACAGATCGAGACCGACCGTAAGATTATTAGGAATAAAATCGCATCTCTGAAAGAGAAACTCGAAGAGATAGACATGCAGAAGTCGGTGCAGCGCAAGAACCGTCAGCAGATGGTGCGCGTGGCATTGGTGGGATACACTAACGTCGGCAAGTCGACGATAATGAACATGCTCAGCAAGAGCGACGTGTTTGCCGAAAACAAGCTATTTGCCACTTTGGACACCACGGTAAGGAAGGTTGTGATTGAAAACCTGCCGTTTTTGCTGTCAGACACAGTAGGATTCATCAGGAAACTGCCTACACAGCTGGTGGAGTCGTTCAAATCGACCTTGGACGAGGTGAGAGAATCGGATATTTTGCTGCATGTTGTCGATATTTCGCATCCTGATTTCGAGTCGCAGATTGAGACGGTGAACCAGACTTTGGTCGACATCGGAGCTGGCGACAAGAAAGTCATCATGGTGTTCAACAAAATCGACGCCTACACCTACGAGGAGAAAGACGCTGACGATTTGACGCCGATCACAAAGAAAAACTACACTTTAGACGACTGGAAAAAGACCTGGATGGCGAAGGGCAAGCCGTGCATCTTCATCTCGGCGGCGGAAAAGACTCATTATCAGGAGTTTAGAGATCTGCTTTACGCTGAGATTCGCGACATGCACGCCATCAGATATCCTTACGACAACTTCCTATATTAAGGTAACACAATGATTATCAACACACATAGCCATATCTACGACGAGGCGTTCGACACCGACCGAGAAGAGGTGTTTCAGCGCGCCCTCGAAGCAGGTGTGGAGATGCTGTTGTTACCCAATACGGATGAGACGACCATCAAGCCGATGATGGAATTTTATGAGAAACATCCTGATAATGTGAGAGTTATGATGGGACTTCATCCGGAAGAGGTTTATAAGGATAAGGAGGATAAGCGCTTCGCTGATAAGAAGGATTATAAGGAGAAGTTGAGGATAATTGAGGAGGAGGTTCCTCGCCTGACGGCTCGGAATGACACAATGGTTGGCATTGGTGAAATCGGGTTGGATTTTTATTGGGATGACACGTTTAAGAAGGAGCAGATTGAGGTTTTTAGTGAGCAGTTGCATTGGGCGAAGGAGTTGGGGTTGCCTGTGTCGTTACACACGAGAAATGCCTTTCGAGAGATGTTCAAGGTGTTGGATCACGAACAAGACGGCCGCCTCGCCGGAGTGATGCATTGTTTCAACGGCACTTACGACGAAGCCAAGACAGCGCTCTCATACGGTTTCCATCTTGGGCTCGGCGGCGTGATAACATACAAAAACTGCGGCGTGAAGGATTTTTTGGCGGAAATCCCGATGGAGAGGATAGTGCTTGAGACCGACGACCCGTATCTGCCACCGGTGCCGTATCGCGGTCAGCGCAACGAGCCGGCATTTATAGTGAAAACGGCTGAAAAGGTGGCGGAGATTTATGGGGTTACGACTGAGGAAATTTGTAAAATAACAAGTAAAAACGCAAAGAGTTTGTTCAAGTTATGATGAGATTCCTCGACAAGCTCAGAATGACAAGGACAAGCTCAGAATGACAGATAAAATATGAAAAAATCTTCAATTTTAGTGCTTTACACTGGTGGCACGATTGGTATGATGAAAGATCCGAAGACCGGCAGTCTGGTGCCATTCGACTTCGGCAATATTTACGACAACATGCCAATATTGCGAAATCTCGACTATGTCATTGATTTCTATTCTTTTGAGAACTTGATCGACTCCTCAAACATGACACCTGAGGTATGGATTGAGATAGCAGAAAAGATTGAGGAAAACTATGAAAAATATGACGGTTTCGTGGTTTTGCACGGCTCCGACACCATGGCTTACAGTGCCTCGGCATTGAGTTTCATGCTCGAAAACCTCTCCAAACCGGTGGTTTTCACAGGCTCGCAGCTCCCGATGGGCATGGTTCGAAGCGACGGACGCGAAAATTTCGTCACATCAATTGAGATTGCAGCTTCTAAGACAGACGGCGAACCTTGCGCACCCGAGGTATGTATTTTCTTTGAAGATCAATTACTTAGAGGCAATAGGGCAACCAAGTTCAACGCTGAGAACTTCAACGCGTTTTCATCGGGCAACTACCCTACTCTGGCTGATGTTGGAATAAAAATAAAGTACAATAGAGAATACATCGCGCGTCCGACAGGCAAAAAACTCATTGTTCACAAGAATTTCGACAGAAACGTGGGTATTTTGAAGCTTTTCCCAGGAATCACTCATGAATACGTGCAGCATGCTTTGGCGACGCCAGGTTTGAAAGGCATCATCATGGAGACCTTCGGATCGGGCAACGCGCCTACAACCGAATGGTTCCTCAACGACTTGAGCGAGGCCATCAAACGCGGACTCATCATTTACAACGTGACGCAGTGCAAGTCGGGTTCAGTGGAGATGGGGCGTTATGAAACCTCATTAAACCTTGACAAGATTGGTGTTATCAGCGGTTACGACATCACCACGGAGTCGGCATTGGCGAAGATGATGTACCTATTGGGAGAAGGGTTTAGCAGAAGCGACGTGAAGAAGTATCTGCAGGAGTCGTTGAGAGGAGAGATGACAGTGTGATATTAGTTTAGAGTGTAGAGTTGAGAGTTTAGAGTGGTTTTGAAGTTGAAAGTATAAAGTTGAAAGTTGATGGGGTTTCCTCGTTTCACTCGAAATGACAAGGCATTGATAATAAATTGATTACAAAAACAGGGTGTGTTTTTTCAAAAAAAATAAAATATTGTTGCAAATTTCTTGTTTAGTGAAAAGAAAAAATTTGTAATTTTGACACGAATTTTTGTGGAGTAGAAAAATCCCTGGGAGAGATGTCCGAGTGGTTTAAGGAGCACGCCTGGAAAGTGTGTGTACTTCAAAAGGGTACCGCGGGTTCGAATCCCGCTCTCTCCGCAGTAAAAGTGTAGAGTTTAGAGTGTAGAGTTTAGAGTAGTTTTAAGTTGAAAGTATAAATAGAATTAAATTAAAATATTAACAAATTAAAAAGTAGTAATTCAAAATTCAAATCATGAAAAAATTAATTGCTTTACTGACAGTTGCAGGTTTTTTGACATTTGGAATCAGCAACTCACTTCTTGCACAAGAAGAAAATGCACAACCAACTGAGGCTCAGACAGAACAGGTCGCAGCTCCAGCAGTAGAAGAAACAGTCGCTACAACAACAATGGAAACAGAAGAGGCAGCAGCTCCTACATTCCATGAGGTTTTGAAGAAACAGTTCATCGATGGTGGCTGGGGCTTCATGAGCGTCGTTTTGTTAGTTTTGGTTCTCGGTCTTGCAGTGTCAATCGAGAGAATCATCTATTTGACATTAAGCACAACAAACACCAAGAAGCTTCTTGCTCAGTTAGAGGAAACATTGAACAAGGGTGGTATTGAGAAAGCTAAAGACCTTTGCCGTGACACACGCGGTCCTGTCGCCAGCATCTTCTATCAAGGTTTGATGCGTTACAACGACGGTCTCGAAGAGGTTGAGAAATCACTCGTTTCATACGGTTCAGTTATGACAGGTAACCTTGAAAGCGGCGCAAGCTGGATTTCATTGTTCATCGCATTGGGACCTATGTTGGGATTTATGGGTACTGTTATCGGTATGATTGAGGCATTCGACGCTATCGCAGCAGCAGGCGATATCAGCCCAACAGTTGTTGCAGGCGGTATGAAGGTCGCTTTGTTGACAACAGTGTTCGGTCTTATCACAGCTGTTATCCTCCAGATCTGCTACAACTTCATCCTTAACAAGATTGAAGGTATTGTGAACGATATGGAAGATTCATCAATTTCATTCATGGACTTACTCCACGCTTATTCAAAGAAAAACTAATTTAACAAAAGAAAAATCATGGTCGAGAAATTAACAAAATATTGCAAATATTTGCTGGTTATCCTGATGGTTCTCAACGTCCTCTTCTTAATCCTCGGCATTGCCAACGGTAAGGAAAGCGTCGGAACTTTCATGATATTCGCATATTGCATGCTTGGATTGGCTGTGGTTGCGATTTTGTTTGCGCCTATCTATGGGATTATCATCAATCCTAAAAGCGTTAAGACAATTGGAATTGTTATCGCAATTGTGGCAGTAGTCGCACTTGTCGCATGGCTGTTTGCAAAAGGCTCAACACTTCCGGCTGAATACCTCGAATCAATGAATGTCACAACAGGAACTGAGGCTTTCGTTGACTTCTTCATGGTATTCACCTACATTGTCGTTGGCGGCACAATCGCAGCTGTTATCTACTCAGCAGTATCGAAACTCATTAATAAATAATAAGGAAGGATATTATCATGGCTCGTAAGAAAAAGAAAGTACCGGAAATCAACGCCAGTTCAATGGCTGATATCTCTTTCTTGCTGTTGATATTCTTCCTCGTTACCACTACGATGGACACTGACAGCGGCATCACCCGTCGTCTGCCCCCACCAGTAGAAAACCCAGACATGGATGTCAAAGTGAAAGAAAGAAACATTTTGAACGTCATGATTAACAAATACGATAAATTGATGGTTAACGGTAAACCATGCGACATCTCAGAGTTGAAGGACAAGACAAAAGTGTTCATCACTCCTAACCCGAACGATGAGAAGTCACCTGAAATCGAGATGAAAGATATCGAGTTTATCGGTAGCTTCATGACCAACAAGGGAGTCGTATCACTTAAAAATGACCGCGGTACATCATATCAGATGTATATCGCAGTTCAGAATGAGTTAGCAAAAGCTTTCAATGAACTCAGAGAGGAAGTCGCATGGCGCTATTTCCAACAGCATTACGCCGACATGACCGACAAAGACAAGATCGATGCGGTTAACAAGGCAGTGCCGGTGCGCGTCAGTGAGGCCGAACCTGAAGAAATCAAATAATAAGGAGAGAAAATTATGGCAAAATTCAGAAAAAAAGGTGGAAAAGAAGTTCCGGCAATTTCAACCGGTTCAATGCCTGACATTATCTTCATGTTGATTTTCTTCTTCATGGTTACTACCTCTATGCGTGAGACCACATTGAAAGTCAAGATGAGATTACCTGAAGCAACAGAAGTCCAGAAACTGGAGAAGAAGTCACTCGTGAGCTTCATCTACATTGGACCTCCGACAAATGCTAAGCTTTATGGTACAGAATCACGTATCCAGCTCAACGACCAGTATGCACGTATCGACGACATCATCCCGTTCATCGAGCAGGAACGTCTCGACCGCGCTGAAGCTGACCGTCCGCTCCTCACAACATCATTGAAGATTCATGAGGAAGTGAGAATGGGTCTGGTCACCGACGTTAAGCAGGAATTGCGCAAATGCGGTGCATTCCGTATTAACTACTCTGTACGAAAAGGAGAATAATAGTGTAGAGTTTAAAGTGTAAAGTTTAAAGTAGGGGCGAATAATCATTCGCCCCTTTTTATTTTAAATCGGATCAACATCAATGGAAACAGACACCGATTTATAGTCGTTGTTCCGTTTGAAGGAATCCATTTCCGATTTTATGATTTCCTTGATTTTCCTCGAATTGTCGTTGCGGTCGAATTTGATGAGAATCTGTTTGATATATTGATTTTTGATTCTCGACACGACGGGGTATTCCGGGCCGAGGAGGTTGTTTTTGAAGACAGGACGCAGACGTTTTGCGAAGAACTCAGCGGCACTGTTCAGCTTTTCGTAGTCGACATGACGTAACTTAATCATTATCAATCGATAATACGGCGGATAGCAGAACTGACGGCGTATCGGCATCTGCTCCTCGAAGAAACGGACGTAGTCGTGGTTGACGACGTTGAGGATGACTGGATGCGTCGGCTGGTAGGTCTGGATGATGACCTTACCCTTCTCCCCTTTTCTGCCCGCTCGACCGCTCACCTGTTCCATGAGCTGGAAGCTGCGTTCGTAGGCACGGAAATCAGGGAACGACAGCATATTGTCGGCATCGAGCATGCCCACTGTCTTCACGCAGTCGAAGTCGAGGCCTTTGGTGACCATCTGAGTGCCGACGAGGACGTCGGTCTCGCGGTTTTTGAACTGGTCGAGTATGTTTTGGTAGCTGTTTTTCGAGCGGGTGGTGTCGAGGTCGAGGCGAGCGCAGCGAGCCTCGGGAACTACGGCGGTCAAGTCTTCCTCAACGCGCTCGGTACCAAAGCCGTGCATCTTAAGGTCGGTGCTGTGACACGACGGACATTCCGAAGGCACCGACATGGTGTAGCCGCAGTAGTGGCATTTCATGATGTTCTGCGCCTTGTGATACGTCATCGACACGTCGCAGTTGACGCACTGCGGCACCCAGTGGCAGACGCCACATTCGAGACGAAGTGAGAAGCCGCGACGGTTTTGGAAAAGTATTACCTGATTCTTGTCGTTCAAGGTGTTACGCATCGCATCGACAAGCACACTGCCGAAGTTGGCCTGCATCAGCTTACGGCGACGCTCCACGCGCATGTCGTCGACAATGATTTCAGGCATCTCGACGCCGCCATAACGCTCAGCTAGCTCAACCAGGTGATAACGTCCTTGGCGGGCGTTGTAGTAGCTCTCAAACGAAGGCGTGGCCGAACCCAGAACGACGTCGGCACCATGGTAGCGAGCCAGTATCATGCTGAGGTCGCGGGCGTTATAACGTGGAGCCGGGTCGATCTGCTTGAAGGAGGTGTCGTGCTCCTCGTCGACGATAACGAGGCCGAGGTCGGAGAACGGCAGTAAGATGGAAGACCGCGAGCCTATAATCACTTGATACTTAGGACTATGCGTCTTTTCGAAGGCGAGAACCTGCTCCCAAATCTCGACACGCTCCATGTCGCTGTAGCGCGAATGATACACGCCCACCTTATCGCCAAAATATTTCTTTAAACGATTGATAATCTGTTCGGTAAGGGCAATTTCAGGCAGCAGATACAGCACCTGACGGCCTTTGTCGAGAGCTTCCTGGATCAGTTTGATATAGATTTCTGTTTTGCCCGACGACGTTACGCCATGCAGAAGCACGGGCTTGCTGTCGGCGAAGCCACGATGTATCTCATCGAAGGCAAGTTGTTGTTTTTCAGTAAGTTGTATTGAAGAAACATCGGTCAGAGCCTTGAAGCTCTTGAGTCGGCTGACACGTTTTTCGTATGAGGTGAAGACACCTTTATTAATAAGAGCCTTCAGGATGGTGCTGTTGGCATTTGACTTTGCTAGCAAATCGGAGGCGAGGACGTCGGTCTCGGCATTTCCGCCGAGGACGAAAAACGACATCAACACCTCGAGCTGTTTGTAGGCACGATGTGTCAGCTCATCCATCAGCTCATGCATCTTCTCATCGCTATGATATTCTGGTGCCAACGCCACAAAACGCTCGTACTTCGCCTTGAATTTCGCGTCAAGCTCCTCCTCCATCACAATGATTTTTCGGTCGATCATCGTTTTTATGAGCGGCATCACCTTTTTGTATCCGATAATCTTGCTCACCTCGCTGATTGTGAGCTTCGGCTGCACCTGCAATGCCTCCACGATGAGATATTCGAAGTCGTTGAGTGTCAATGTGTCAAGTTCGAATTCATCAGAAAGTTTTATCTTCGACTCGCTCGAGAGTTTCATCGCCGAAGGAAGGGCGGCCTGCATCACCTCGCCCTCGTAGCAGAGGTAATAATCGCAAATCCATTGCCAAAGCTTCAGCTGAATAGTGTTGACGACAGGGTTCTCGTCGAGGATGCCAAGGATATACTTAACTTGTTCAAAATCAGGGACTTTTTCCGTTACTTCGCTTATCAGTCCGGACATAATTTTCGTCTTGCCGAACTGCACCACGGCACGCTGTCCGACACGCACGCTGTCGTTGAGTTCCAATGGCACACGATAGGAGAACGTGCCTGGAACCGGGAGCGGCAGGATAACGTTAACGAAGAGAGTCTTTCTTTCCATAATTGACAACAACAAAATTAGTATTTTATTTTCAATTTTTTAGTATTTTTACAAAAAATAAAAATCTCATTTACATGAAATATAAATTATTGATAATCATATTATTAGCTCTCGCAATAAATGTCTCGGCGCAGAAATACCTGGCGTGTTCCGACATGAATTACAGGGATGATGTGCAGACCGTGCTGCTTCATCCAACGGGTTTAGACCTTGAAAAGCCGGTTATCTACCTCGACAATATGCGCAATCAGCTGCATCTGCAGTTTGATATCCTCGCAGATAACGCGCCATATCTTTATTATACCATAATTCACTGCGACAACAAGTGGCAACCCTCTGATTTACAAAAGAATGAGTACATTGCCGGCTTCTTTCAGGAAGAAATCGACAACTTCACTTTCTCGTTGAACACTTTCGTGAATTATGTTCATTACGACCTGACTTTTCCGACCGAAAACATGATGCCGAAGATTTCGGGCAACTATCTTTTGGTGGTTACAGGCGATGACTCGAAGGATATTTATTTCACACGCAGGTTTTACGTGGTTGATAATCAAGCGCATATCACTGCTGCCATGCCACGTTATCCGTTCGACCTCAATCTTGGTGCCAACAAGCAGGAAGTCGACCTCGAAATAGTTTATCCCGATGTGTTTAACAGTCGCGCCGACCAGTATTCCAACGTCACGATTCAGCAAAACGGACGCTGGGACAACGCTGTATTCGGGTTGAAGCCGACATACGTATATCCCGAGAAGCTTTCTTATATCAACAACGAAAAAACAGTGTTTGAGTCTGGAAATCAATATCTTAGAATCAACACAAGCAATTTCGACAGTCGTCCGGAGAAGACAAAATCGGTGTTTCGTGCCGATGACTATTATGTGGTGACTCTGTTTGAAGACGGCAAGCGCAGCACGCACAACTACATAGAAGACGAGGATTTGTTCGGCGAAAAATACATTTATCTGGAGCGGAAAAACCTTGATGTTACTCGAGAAGGCGACTATGCTCAAGTTGATTTCTTATTGAGATGGCCTCAATATATGATTGACAAGGATGTTTACATCATGGGAGCCATCACCGACTGGCGGCTCGATGAGAACGCGAAGATGGAATACGACCCGGAGCGTCGCGGCTACAAGAAAAGTCTGTTTTTGAAACAGGGCTACTACGATTATATTTACGCTGTCAAAGACAATGCCAGCGGCATCACCTCGGTGGCACCGGTGAATGGCGATTTCTGGGAAACGAACAATATGTACCACGTTTTTGTGTACTTGTTTGATCCGATTGAAAATTATGACAAACTAATTGGTTATACGATGATAAAGTCACATTAGTGTAGAGTTTAGAGTAGTTATAAAGTGGAAAGTTTTAAGTTGAAAAGAGTATTTTTTATATTAGCGATTGTAGCGGTTTTTGCTTCTTGCAGCAAGCAACCGCAAAAGATCAATTATTCCGGCATCACGCAGGGGTCTTATTTCTCGATTACATATTTCGATGAAGATAACAGAAATTTCGAGGTTGAATTTAACTTGATTTTCAGAGAAGTGGACAATTCAGTGTCGCTTTGGAACGAGAATTCTATTATCAGGAAGGTAAACAGAAACGAGGATGTTGTTGTAGATCAGATATTTAAGGATAATTTTGAGTGGGCAAAAAAGGCTTCGGAGTTTTCTGACGGCGCTTTCGACGCCACCATCGGTCCACTGGTCTCAGCTTGGGGCTTCCATTATAAAAAAGAGCTTGAGATGACCCCTGAAATGGTTGATTCTATTTGTCAACTTGTTGGTTATCAAAAAGTTAAAATCATTGATAATAAAGTTGTGAAAGAAAATCCCAATATGACGCTCGACTTCAACGCCGTGGCGCAGGGATATACAGCAGATTTGATTGGAAAGTTCTTGGAATCCAAGGGAATTTATAACTATTTGGTGGATGTCGGGGGTGAGATTATGGCTCGCGGCACGAAGCCGAACGGTAAAATGTGGACCATAGGCATTGAAAAACCGGCGGAGAAGTTCGACTCGGAACGTTCGGTTCAGACCAAGATAGAAGTCAGGAACAAGGGAGTTGTCACTTCCGGAAACTACAGAAAATATATCGAAAAAGACGGGATCCGCTATTCACACAGCATCGACCCGAAGACAGGATATCCTGTTGAGCACAACCTGTTGAGCGCCACCGTCATCGCTGACAACGCGGCCTGGGCCGACTGTCTGGCCACCATCTGCATGCTTGTTGGAAAAGAAAAAGCCTCGAAACTGCTTGAGAACCAAGACGGTGTCGAGGCTTACTTTATTTTCGTTGACGACGACGGAAAGATTCGCGTCGAACACCAATATTAATTATTACTCGTCAACACCAGGAATCAACATTTCTGATGACATTCCGTCTGTATCTGTCTTTCTGTTACCTTTGGATGCATAAAGCAACATCTTTGAGCATTCGTTATCGATAACTGTGATGTAGCCCGACCACCAGTAAAGATAGTTCTCGGCATAGTAGTAATACACACCCGGTTCAAGATTCGAGAAAGTCGCGCAACCACTGGCACCACAATTTGAAGGTACGCTGTAGTAATAACTTGTAATATTCTTATTGACGTTATTTAATGTGACAGTTATAATATACTCAGTGGTATAATCTGTCCAGAACATAGCGTCACCAACAGCTTTAACGGTAATTGTAGATGTTGCGACATCATTTTTCTTTTCATTCTTTGAATAAGCTGTCAGTGTCACGGTATACGTGCCACGACGGTAATAAACATGTGATGGTGAAGCATCCATTGATGACTGTCCGTCACCGAAATTCCATGAATAGGATTTTGCATCACTTGAGGTGTTGGAAAAAGAGACATATTCTCCAACTTTAGGATTACTGTTTGAAACACTAAAAGACGCGTTTGGCTTTTTAACACATGAGGTCATGTATAGACAAATACACAGAACCGCACTAAAAAACAGAGTAAAATTTCTCTTCATAATGTGTGTGTTCGGTTATAAACCATCGAACTCGTCGGCTTTAAGTATTAAATTTACCCTGCAAATATAAACATTTATAAAATAAAAAACAAATAATAATAAAAATATTTATTTTTTATTTGGGCATTCACCATCACCTCCGCAGACGCATTTTGCATCGGGATCCAGTGAATGAGCGCATTTTCGCTCGAATTTTCCGTCTTTTTTAACAAGAGCCTTGATTCCTATCGCGGCAATCGAAAGGAGGACGAGAAACAGCGTAGGAATCAGGAAAATCCAATACATTATTCGCAAACTATTAAATAATAGTTTTTCTTACCTTTCTGCACGAGGATGTATTTGCCGTTGAGGAGGTCGTCGGAGTTGACGGTCTTTTGCTCGGTCACTTTGTCTTTGTTGACCGACACGCCGTTGCCCTGCACCATCTTACGAGCCTCGCCCTTCGACGGGAACACTCCTGTCTGCACGAGGAAGTCGACGATGCCGACGCCTGCGCTGAGAGCGTCTTTCGAGAAATTAGCCTGGGGCACGCCGTCGAAGATGCTCAACAATGTGGCTTCGTCGAATTTATGCAATGCCTCGGCTGTACCTTTGCCGAAGAGGATCTGTGTGGCTTCTTCGGCCATCTCGAGATCTTCTTTAGAGTGAACCACCAATGTCAGCTCGCGTGCCAGTGTGCGCTGCAGCTCGCGGAGATGCGGCTCTGCTGTATGTCTAGCAATCAAAGCGTCGATTTCTTCCTTGCTCAGCAAGGTGAATATCTTGATGTAACGTGCAGCGTCTTCGTCGGTGCAGTTCATCCAGAACTGATAGAAGGCGTATGGCGAGGTCTTCTCCGGGTCGAGCCAGATGTTGCCTTTCTCGGTCTTGCCGAATTTGCCGCCGTCGGCCTTGGTGATGAGGTTGCATGTGAGAGCGAACGCCTCTTTGTCGGCGCCGAGTTTGCGGCGGATGAGCTCTGTACCTGTGGTAATGTTGCCCCACTGGTCGCTGCCGCCCATCTGAAGCTTGCAGTTCTTGTGTTCGAAGAGATACAGGAAATCGTAGCCCTGCACGAGCTGGTAGCTGAACTCTGTAAACGACATGCCGTCGCCTTCGCCGTTGAAACGTTTCTTCACCGAGTCCTTCGCCATCATGTAGTTGACGGTGATGTGCTTGCCGATATCGCGGATGAAATGCAGGAAGGTGTAGTCCTTCATCCAGTCGTAGTTGTTGACAAGCTCAGCACGGTTCGGAGCGTCGCTATCGAAATCGAGGAACTTGGCGAGCTGCTTCTTGATGCAAGCCTGATTATGTTGTAAAGTCTCGTCGTTCAACAGGTTACGCTCAGCTGATTTTCCTGACGGGTCGCCAATCATGCCAGTAGCGCCACCGAGCAATGCCAGCGGCTTATGGCCAGCAGCCTGAAAATGGCGCAGCATCATGATGCCACAAAGGTGTCCGATATGCAGCGAGTCGGCGGTCGGGTCAATGCCGAGGTAAGCCGTGGTCATTTCTTTCTTCAATTGTTCTTCAGTGCCTGGTGTCATGTTGTTCAACATCCCGCGCCAGCGCAATTCTTCTACGAAATCTTCCTTCATATAATAGTTTATTTTTTTGTTTACTGATTTAATAGGATTTCTCGACTTCACTTCGTTTCGCTCGAAATGACGGAGAAAATGCAAAAATACAAAATTTTAAGGTATCAATTATAATTTTTAATATTTTTGCAAAAAATAACTGGATGCTTTTCAACTCTATAGAATATGTGATTTTCCTGCCTATTGTGGTGATGCTGTTTTACTTGCTGCCACACAGGTTCCGCTGGATGATGCTCCTCGTTGCCAGCTGCACATTCTATATGTGGTTCGTCCCGAAATACATCCTGATTCTTCTTATCACGATTATCGTCGACTATTCGGCAGGTATTTTGATGGAGAAATACGCTGACAATCATAAACTTAAGAAACGTTTTTTGGTGATAAGCATCGTCTCTACATGTCTTGTGCTTTTCATCTTCAAATACTTGGGATTTGTCAACGACAACCTTGTGGCTTTATGCCAATCGCTGCATATCAACCTCAACACCACGGTCGATTTGATTCTGCCTATCGGTCTCTCGTTCCACACTTTCCAGAGCATGAGCTATGTGATTGAGGTGTATCGCGGCAACCAGAAAGCCGAGCGCAACTTCGGAATCTATTCACTTTACGTGATGTTTTTCCCACAGCTCGTGACGGGTCCTATCGAGCGTCCGGGCAACCTTCTGCGCCAGCTCCACGAAGAGAAGAAGTTTGAATACGACAATATTTCCAAAGGTTTCCGATTGATTATCTTCGGACTTTTCATCAAGATGGTGGTCGCCGACAACGTTGGCGCCTACGTCGACATGATCTATGATAACCCCAGCAAATACAACTCATGGGACATCATCCTCGGAATGTTTTTCTACTCGTTCCAGATCTACGGCGACTTCTTCGGCTACTCGACAATTGCGTTGGGAAGCGCCAAGCTCATGGGATTCAACATCACCGACAACTTCAACACGCCGTATCTCGCAAAGAGCATCGCTGAGTTCTGGCATCGCTGGCATATCTCGCTCTCCACATGGTTCCGCGACTATGTCTATTTCCCATTGGGAGGCAGCCGCGTTAAGTTCGGACGCTGGGCGTTCAACATCATGGTGGTGTTCATTTTGAGCGGTATCTGGCATGGCGCGGCATGGAACTTCCTCATCTGGGGCGCGGCACACGGACTTTTGCACATCGTCGAGAAAGCCATCTTGAATCATCTTCCTGAGAAGGAAAACAAAGGTAAACTTGAGAGAATCGTCATCGACGCGTTCAAAATAGCGAAGACTTTCATCCTCGTGACGCTGTTCTGGTCGTTGTTCCGTGCAACCAGCTTCGCCAACATCAGCGATTTGTTCACCTCGTTGGTCAACAATTTCAATACTGGCGAGCATCTCAACGTTGAAAACAGCATCTGGGTTTACCTCGGACTGTTCATCCTCTTGGACGTGCTGCTGTTCAACTCACGTTTCGACAAATGGTGCGACAACCGTCCTGCCGTCGTCCGTTGGGCCATCTATTTCGTGTTGATTTTCATGATAATAGCATGCTCGAGTGTTAATAATTTCCCATTCATCTATTTCCAATTCTGATGCCATGAAGAAACTGATCTATAAATTTGCTTTGCTCGCCGCTCTTCTGGTTCTGATGAATTGGATTTACGCGAAGTTTTTCTTCAAAAACGACTTGATAAAGCATTCCGACGAAGTCGAGCTTGCATGGCAGGTAACCAACGACAGCTGCGTGGTGGTTTATACTGGCGAGTCATCAAACCTCACTTATTCGTGGAAAGACAAAGATCAACGGAAAATCAGTGATTTCATTTTCGACCATTTTCCTGGCTTGAAATGTGGTGATATGACAAAGTCCGCTTCACATGCCGAAGTTTATTATTACCTTTTGGAAAACATCCCTGAAAATGCGCCTGTCGAAACCGTGATTGTCACGATGAACATACGTTCTTTCGGCTACGACTGGATTGAATCAAATCTTGAAACGGCCATTCAAAAACAGCTTGTGCTTTTGAAAAATTATCCACCGCTTTTCGACCGTTTTATGCTGGCTTTCAAGGCTTACGACATCAAAACAGAACAAGAAAGGGGGAAAGCGAGATATTATCATTTATGCAACGACAAAATCGTGTTCCCTTATCCTTTCAACTATAGCACAAGTCACGAATGGGATTATGCCAAAGCGCACGAAGGAGTTAATGATAGCGAAGGTGTTTTTAACTACCCATTAACAATTCTCGCCTGCCATTATATCAAGACTTATGGATTCCAGATTCACGAAAACAACCCGCGAATCAAGGATTTCGACAATATCGTCAAGCTTGCGAAAGAACGTGGTTGGCATTTAATATTCAACCTTTTGGCAGAGAATGTTGACCGTGCCAACGAACTTGTCGGAAGCGATATCCTTTATCTGATTAGACAAAGTCACGATTTTCTTCTTAACAGATACGGAAATATTGAAAATGTTACCGTAGTCGACAATATTGGCGATGTAAGAAACGAACTGTTTATCGACCAAAACTGGACAACTGAGCATTATTCCGAGATGGGACGACGCACAATAGCGAACCATGTTGCGCAAGCTGTCAGCAATTATTATCCTGACATTTATGTGGAAAACATTGCTTACGACATCCCCAAAAACCATTACAGAATCGACCTCGGTTTTGACTCGTTAACAGTGTATTCTGCGATGCCTTACGGACTAACCATTAAAGGAAAGCCTGCCGATATCGACAGTAATTGTGAAAAGGTTTATATCTCTTCAAGACTTTGGAAGGATGAGAGCTCAGCATTGCCTGCAATAGTTATGGAGTTGTACAAAAACGGCACAAAGACACATTTTAACAATCTGTCATTGAATGACATGACTGATGCGATCGGCAAGTGGGACTTCACGACTGCTGTACTGCCTATCGACTCCACCTTCTTCAATGCCGACGAGTTCCGCATCTTCCTCTGCAACCCAACTGATTCACCGATTCACATCAAATCGCTGGATGTGTCGTTTGAATATGATGATTATGCCAGGACAAATTAGTTTTTTCCAGCACTAACACCCGAAATCACAACCTCGATATTTTTGAACAAAGCCCTATTGCTCTCCATCCATTTCGAATAATAGGTATAGATGCAACATTTCAGGTTTGTCGCGTCTTTCACAACAAATTCCTTATCCACATTAAGCTTGTACCATTCACCCACATTAATTTTATCAACCGGGAAAAACTTCACAATTTTATCGGTATAATAATCAGGATAATGATGATTATCGCCAGAGCAATAGAAATACAAATCCATGTATTGGTCAGCCTCAATCTCATCCAGAAATGAAACATCTGCCGAGAAACTTATCTTTATTTTATCCCATTCGCCAGCAATCTTAGTCTCAGGCATCAAGTAATAATTCACCCAATGCTTGTCTGTAGATGTATGGCATTCAATGACTTTAGAGTGATCATATCGGTAAATATCTTTATAATCATCAATGTTTATGATTACATTTGAAACCAGCTTATCGTTAAGATAGACATAGTCATTGACGTATTTGTAAACATCGAATTTATTTCTGATTATTTCGTGATATGGCTCGTTTGAAGCGTCATAAATACGCATATCATCACTAATTTTATATGTTTTGTCGTCATTTTTTACATAAATATAGCCTTTTGACAACATTTTTGTAACACCTTTCGCATATTCCACAAAAAGCATTTCCGATGTTGACTCTTCATCATCAATACCGAGATAATTTCCCGTCCAACTCTCTTTTTCAGGAGTCTCAATATGATATTTATTCTTCAACAGAGCAACAAGCGACGGCACCACGTCATTGTGTGTAACAATGTTTTCAAACGTTTTCGTTTCCTTAAGCAAAGGCGAATATATAATAAGCGGCACATGATAGCGCGAAATATCCGACCTCATGAAGTATCCGCTGGCATGGTCTCCTGTAACTATAAAAATAGTATTATCGAAGTCATCGCGTTTTGAATAATCGGCAAAGAATTTTCTCAAACAATCATCTGTATAAACAAATGGTATTGCCTTTTTATATTCGCTATCAAAAACTCTTTTCTCCTTGCGCGTCTCTTCAATTATTGACTTCGTTTTTTCTATTGCCTTTGCAAAAATCGGATTATTCTCATCAACATCATCATGAGTTGAAATAGTTATAAACAAATTCAGCATCGGCGATTTTTTGTCTTCGAGAACCTTTATCGATTTTTCAAACATAAATTCATCGTGATAGCCCCAAAAACAGCCCTTATTTTTATCGGCATCATTCTCATAATCCTTGTAGAAATCGGACATGAAATCGACTTTTTGAGAAATCAGATATTCGGCCACACAATCAAAATAAAACTGTCCTGAATAGAAGGCATTCGTTTCATAGCCATTTGATTTCAAGATGCCGATAAGAGTATTGGTTTGTGGCATATTCCCAAACTGATAGCCTCTTATACCACATGGCACCGAACCAGTTAGCGACGGCACCACTCCGAAACTACGTGGCGTTGTCGACAGGCAGTTTTCCCAATAAAGCGATTTCGCCGCAAGTGAATCAACAAACGGCATCAATGGCAAAACTGTGCTATTTGTCCCCATCCATTCGGCTCCCATCGATTCAACAATAACAAAAACTATATTTGGTTTGGTTTGGGAATCAATGAAAAACTGAGAAAGATTGTCTTTGGTGTTGTCAACAAACTCCATCGGATGCTGCAAATCAGGATATTCGCGCTCCGGGTGCATCGCCTCATATTCTTCAATTAAAGCCGCATCAAACTCAACCTCCACTTCCGACAACACATCTGAAGACATTGTCGACCTTATTAAATACCAAGTTTTGTCGGTGACAAAATTCTTGACATTAGGATTCGTCGTATCTTCCAATTTCGGTATAATCCAGACAAACGATGAAGTCAAAACAATATAAGCTATAGCTGTTATCGTTAAAAATCTACTGGATTTAAGTTTTCTCACAAAAAATCTCATCAGCCAGCAATATACCACTATAAAAACGACAAATCCGACAAGAATAAGCCACATATTGGAAACGCCGCTCTGCATGGTTTCTATCATCTCGTTAAGAGGCCGTATAAAAACCTCATTATCCATCAAAGCTCCACTTTTCTGAGTAAAAACGGTAAGCGACACTTCCAAAAGAATAAGAAAAGCACATAAAAAAGAAGTTACAACCATCGAGAGCTTTTCGGAAAATATTCTTAGCAAAACATATATCGGAATCAGAAAAAGTGAGACAAAACCAGTGCCGACAACCGCGTCAACTATAGATTTCAAGACGGTTGTAATCATTATTGCATCACCATCGTACTGAACAAATCCCAAAATGAGTTTAAGCAAAAAGACACAGCACGCCAAAACCATCATGCAAACCAAATACGGTTGCAACCACAATAATAATATTTTCTTCTTACTCATTGCAAATTTTTATTTACAAAATTACAAAAAATATCGAAACGCTTCCGTTTTTTAGTTATTTTTGCACATATTACACCGACACAAGTATGACTAACACCATCTATACAGATTCGTTTTCAAAGAATCAGACACAAATCATCAAAGGCGTCGCGATTCTCTGCATCATGCTTCACAACCTGTTTCATTGGATGAATCCCATGAACAGCATGGAAAACGAGTTCAGTTTCAGCAGCGGCAACATTCACGTTTTTTTTAGCAGTCTCGCCGATTCACCTCAAGAGTTCATAAATATCATATTCAGTTATCTCGGTCATTATGGTGTTGAGATTTTCATATTTCTAAGCGGATACGGATTGGCAAAATCATTTATGAAAGCACCAGTATCATGGGGTAATTTCATTGTTCACCGTCTCAAAAAAATATATCCCCTTTTACTTATCTCTTTCATTTATTTCTTTTTTACAAGAATTTCGCTTTACTATACTTTACCTACTCGAGACGAGCTTATAAGCATGCTCTACAAACTGTTTTTCATCCATACTTTTATCCCCAACGAAGGCATGAGTTTGGATGGTCCATGGTGGTTCTTCGGGCTTATTGTTCAACTGTATATTTTATTCCCCCTGCTTTTCAAAATTATCGAAAAACACGGCTTCAAAGCATTTCTAACAATTTCAATCATATCATACGCCGCCATATATTTGAGTATTTATGTAATAGATATGCCTAAAGACGTTTTTCTTATGCAAAATACCATCGGTCATTTCCCCGAGTTTTGTCTCGGCATTATTCTTGCTAAAAACAAGAAACTTGAAGGTAATATCTGGTGTTTCATTTTAGCTTTGGTTGCTTTTATATTGGGAAATTTCTATCTGGCATTCTACCCTTTGACCTTCATCAGCATAACATATATTTTTATTTACATTGCAATCTTATTGATTAACAAGGAATTAAGATTGAGAATCATCAAAAACGCACTATCGGTATTTGGAAAATATTCAATGGTTTTATTTGCTACGCATGGACTTTTCCGTTGGCAATTTGTTTATTTGGCGGGGAATTATCATAATGTCTTTGTAGAATTAGGACTCGCAATTGCTTTCTTAATTGAAGTCTTGATAATTGCTATACCAGCAATGAAACTACATGAATTGATGACAAAAAAGTGATTTATTTGATTTTTTTCAGTTCTATCACACCCAAATAGGCTTCAAATTGAGCCTTGTCGAACAATCCCGGCTTAAACTCAAACACCATTGTGTCGTTTGCCAATAACGGAAAATAAGATATCTTTTGATATTCAAGATCAACATTTTGCAGGTTTGAGAAGTCACATTCACCGCCATCCACACTTTGGTATGTCAACTCGTAGTTGTCAAACTTCACTTTCGACAAACCTGGTGCCGATATTTCAAAATGAACGTTTTTATCGTTGCTATATAGCGTAAAATTGCCGTTTTCATCAGAATATGTGTTCATTCCGACATGCCAATTATCGTTCCAGCCTCTGATAACAGCTCCTTCAACAGGCTTTTTGTCGCACATTATCCTACCTCTAATGACAAAATTCTCATAGCCGAGCATGTTGAAGTAATTATCAGGTCTCATTGGACTTTTCGGCTCCATCTGATGCATCTTTACAAACTCATACGCCGCAGGTTTCATAGTTCCAATGACTTCACGACCGCTATTAGTCACTGTAACTTCCTCATGATTAAGCAGCCCAGGATAATTTGCCTCAAAATTCATATTGGCATTGATATAATCCTGAAACTCCCACCAACCGAAGCCAATGCCGCCGCAATCAATTGTATATTGATAAGCCTGCTCAACAAAACGTGCCTGAAGATCATAACTAACTTCGTCATTATCAGCAGGAAGCGATGTCTCGCCAATCATCCACGGCTTACCCACATAATGACTATACCACCATATCTCATTCGGAATGCGCAAAGGATGATAAGTGTGAATCTGCACAAAATCGACTGGAAGTAGCGACGGGTCCCATTCAAAAACCTCAATCGGCTCTGAAAAGCCTATCGTAAACAGTTGGTTCGGAGCATATTTTCTGATTAATTTTCTCCATTTTTTGACAATAGCGTCAGCATCTTCTTTCTTACGATTCGAATCGGTGTCAAAATATAACGGCTCATTCATTAAATCGTAAGCGAAAATTGTAGGATTGTCAGCAAATCGCTTAAAGATAGCTATATTGAGATTCTTCAGTTCCTCATCCATCGCAGGCTTCAAAAGGAGCATCACCTTCAAACCGTATGAATCCGCCAACATAACCACATCATTAATGCTCTCGATAAATTTTTCAGTCTTGCCTTGAAGATAAAAATTACCGCCTGGCGTGTGGTAATATTTTCCGTTTTCATCTTCTCTTATCACATCCGCCATTATCCTCAAAGAATTGAAACCCAATGATTTGATGAGTTCAAAATGAGCTGCCATCTGCTTTAATAGTTCAGCTTTATCATCCGATTCATAGGCATTCACATTCTCATAATAAATGGTAGGTGATGCCACAATATCATCACCTATTTCACGATAATCCACACGATAATTCAACATCAAAGGGAAAAAATTCTCGCCATCGACTTTGAAGATGCCGCCTTCGAGGTACACGAAACCTTGTGGTGTTTCTTTCTTTGAATTATTGCAACTCATCAAAAGAAACACCAAAGATAATGCGAAAAGGATTCTATATACTTTGTTCATCAATTACTTAAACGCGTTCTCGCTCAAGCCCTTACCTGTAATCTTAAGGTCTTCCATATATCCTGGAACCGGCTTGCCGAGATATTTGTCGACATAAATCTTCGCCAGATACTGACCAAGCATGAAGCCATGGCCACGCAGACCTGTCAACAGACCGACCTCCGGGTCGACGATGTAACGCGGCTCGGTGTAACGTCCAGCCCAGCATGCCAAGAAGCTGACCTCGCCGAGGTTCGGGATCCACTCTGCAAAGACTTCGGATACAATCTCCAAGAACTCCTTGCTGTTATACTTGATGTTCTGACGAGCCTCGTAAGCGTCGGTGTCAGGGCTTGCGCAACCGATAATCTGACCTGTGTGCGCCCACTGCTGTCCGTAAACAGCGCTGAAGCCTTTGTAGTGACGACGGTCGATAATCATATCGAGCGGGCCTCCGTTTGGTCCCATCATCGGCAGACGGCGTGTGATGAACGCCTGATGCTTTACAGGATAGAGACCTGTGTCTAATCCGAGCATATCGTTAAACTTCTCGGCACCCCATCCCATTGCATTGACGAAGTGGTCGCAGGTGTATTCAACATATTTGCCTTCATGAGTGCGCACCAAGGTTACATAGTGTCCACCGACCTTCTGCACATGCAACAACTCGCAGTCTTCAAAGTAGCGACCGCCATCCTGCACACCGATGCCTCTGATATAGTCGATAACTCTACCAGGTGTCGCCTGCCAGCAGTCACGGGTAATCAAAGCATGGCTGTAAGTGTCTTTTTTATCGTCCCACAACGGTGAAATCTCTTTCTTGAAGTCCTTGCGGTCGATCATATATGCATCGCTCCATGCGCGTGATGCGTCGAGTGACTTGTAGGTAGCCTCATCATGCACCAAGTTGACATAATGTGTCAAGTGGTAGTTGATGTTGTGCACCTTTTGCATATTCTTGAAGATCTCGTGGTTGTGCACCGCGATATCAGCGATATCCGGATTCGAGAACGCCGGACGGCCACCACCGATGCAACGCCATGAAGCACCACGACTGTAGTTGATCATCACAGGCTTCTTGCCGGCTTCTGAGAAGTAACGGAACAAAGCACTACCAGCGATACCGCCACCGGCGATGAACACCTCGACCTTCTCTTTCTTTACGTCGTTCATCTTCGGGAACACGAATGTTTCCTTGGTCTTCGGATTGTACAAGTCATCAAGGCTCACCTGATTTGAAAGAGGAGCACGCGGTGTGGCGTCGCCAACCAACTCAATACCGTATGTGCGCAAGATCTGACGTGCACGTGGGATACAACGCTTTCCACGGCATGGACCCATACCCATACGTGTGATGTGCTTCAACTCGTCAACAGAGATGGTCTTGCGGTCACCGATGACGCTCAACACTTTATCTAATTTGATATCTTCGCAGTGGCAGACGTATGTCTCTGATTCGACAGCCTTCAACGGCTTGAAATCTATTGGTTTCGGATAATTTTCTTTTACAATAAATCCGCGAGCCTCGACCAGTTTCTCGCCTTCCACATTCTTTGCAATGACGCGGGCGACATTGGTCTTGTTGTTCTTCTTGAGAACCTTTTCAACAACGCCCTCACCCACTTTCTTGCCGTTATCATCGACCAAGAACACCTCAACACCTTCGTTTACTTCATATTCAACTGGCAGGAACAAAGTATTCTTCTTCATGTCGTAACCGAAGATTGCCAAGCCTGGGCAGTGGTTCACACAGTTCATGCAGCCGATGCACTTGTCGTAATCAATCACCGGCACCGTGTTTGTACTCGACTTAGTGATTGCGCCTTGCGGACAGCTGAACGAGCATGGGTTGCAAGCAAATCCGTAAACACAGTCGGCAATGACGAACGGTTTCGCGACCATTCTCTCTGCCGTCGGCTTGTTAGGTTCTTGCAACACTCTGATTGGGTGCTGCTGCGATTCGATATATTGCTTCGAAACCTCGAGATATTCATCGTAATTGAAGCGCATAGCCATGTTCTGTGCCACCTCGAAAGCGACTTGCTTACCTCTCAAAACAGCGCTTGTGCCTTCACCAATACGGATGGCATCACCTGCACCGTATGTGTTCAAACCAAACACCTCGCGTCCCTTCACCAGCAGCTGGCTGTCAGGAATCAAACCTGTGCAGATATTGATGATATCAATGTCATCTATGACCTGCTCAGTACCTGGAATCGGCTTGAAATTCTCGCATTTCGCGATGACAGCGCCCACAACGCCGGTATGGTCTTTGTTCGGGATAGCCTTCAACAGAATATGCGATGTCATAATCGGGATACCAAGTCGGCGCACACGGTTTGCCTGTACAGGGAAACCGCCTTCATGATCCATACCTTCGATGATAGCCTTGATGGTGGCACCTGCCTGCATTCCCTGATATGATGTCAAATAACCAATGTTTCCTGCTCCAACTGTCAGCACTTTCTTGCCAAGAAGCGTGTGCTCCTGGTTCATCATCTTCTGGAACACAGCAGCGGTATAAACTCCTGGAAGGTCATCGTTTTCAAATGTCGGCATGAACGGCACAGCTCCTGTCGCGACAACAAGATGCTCAGCGTCGACATACGCAACCTCGCCTGTCACTATGTTCTTGATAGCGATGCGTTTACCTTCAAGCAAATCCCAAACGACATAATTCAGCAAAATGCCTTCGTGGTTGTCGCCAGCCAATGTCTTCGCAATGTCAAAACCACGCATGCCACCGAATTTCTGCTCTTTCTCGAAGAAGAAGAACTGGTGCGTCTGCATATTAAACTGACCGCCAATCTTTGCGTTGCTGTCAACAACAACGTTGCTGATGCCCAGCGTATTCAGCTGTTCGCGGCAAGCAAGTCCAGCAGGTCCCGCTCCGATGATAGCGACCTGAGTCTTGTAAACCTTTACCTCGCGCGGCTGCAGTTCCTTAGTCTCAGGAAGCACGTTGGCTTCGTTGTTGATAGGCTTCACTTCCTTCACTCCGTCGACCAAAGTGATGCAGATACGGCGAATCTTGCCGTCGACAAGCATCTCGCAGGCACCGCACTTTCCGATGCCGCAGTTCAAACTTCTGTTACGGCCGTCGAGACTGTGGCTGTGAACAGGGAATCCCGCCTGATGCAAGGCAGCTGCAATGGTGTAACCCTTCTGGCCTACCACTTTTTTACCATCATAAATAAACTCTACTTTTTCGCCATCGGCGATGTCAAGAATAGGATGTTTGGTTATTTTGTACATGCTTTTCAATTTTGCAAATTAGAAATGCAAAATTAAAAAGGTGTTTTTACAAAAACAAGAAATTTTTGAAAAAAATTTACAATGAGATTCCTCGCACTTCGTGCTCGGAATCTCTCTTCATGTCTTTATAACTTCCCTCAAAAATCTCAAACTTCTCGAACTTGCACTCGAGCGGTCCGTTATAAACATCGATTTTTTTCGAAGGCTTCAACCCGATGAGCTTCAGCGCGTCTTTGTTAGAGCTGATGATCCATGCCTGGAATCCCTTGAAATTCTTCTTCAAAGCGTCGCCAATGCCTTTGTAAAGGTTAATAATGTCTTTCTCTTCCAAACGCTCACCGTATGGTGGGTTTATAATCATGATGCCGCCGCCTTCTGGTGGCACCATCTCAAACATGTCTTGTTTGCTGATTTTTATGTCATGATGCAGATGCGCATTCTCGATATTTGCTCTTGCAATCTCCACAGCCTTTGCCGAACGGTCAGATGCAAGTATCTCATAATCAAAGTCTTCCATCTCAGCACCAGCATCCAGCACCACGTTCTGCCACAACTCCTTGTCAAAGTCGTGCCATGTCATGAATCCCCATTTCTTGCGGAAAAATCCTGCCGGTATACCCATCGCCTGCATCGCAGCCTCAATCGGGATAGTGCCAGAACCGCACATGCAGTCGACGAAGTTGCAGTCGTACTGCCAGCCCGTGAGTTTTATCAATCCTGCCGCCAGCACCTCGTTGATAGGCGCCTTGTCGACCGATTTTCTGTAGCCGCGTTTGTGCAACGACTCGCCCGAGCTGTCGAATGACAGCGTAACTTTCTCATTCTCAATATGTACGTTGATTCTCAAGTCAGGATTCTCGACATCCACCGACGGACGTGCTCCGAAGTGTTGGCGGAACTCGTCGGCTATGGCATCTTTCACCTTCAACGCCGCATATTGCGAATGTGTAAAATAATTTCCGCTCGTCACCGCGTCGATGGCGAACGTCTCGTTGATGTTAAAGATTTCATGCCACTGAATCTTGAAGATGTTGTTGTACAACGCCAGCTCGTTGCGTGCCACAAAACTCGTTATAGGCTTCAAAATCCTCAAAGCCGTGCGACAGCAATAGTTAGCCTTGTACATTAGCGCCTTGTCGCCTTCAAAGCTCACGGCGCGGTACAACACCTCAACATTCTGTGCTCCAATGGCCGTCAACTCCTCGGCGAGGACGTTCTCCAACCCCGCCATAGTCTTGGCAACCATTTTATAAGACTCGCTCATCTTTACAGATTCTCAACGATTTTTTTCTGCCATTCTTTAAACTGCTCCTCTGTCGGATGCATTTTCTCGCGCCGGAAGTCGAGGTCGCCCTCTTTCTGCATCGGCACGAGGTGGATATGTGCGTGAGGCACCTCAAGTCCTATCACCGCCACGCCAACTTTCTTGCATGGGATGGCCTTCTTAATAGCCTTGGCTATTTTCTTAGCGAAGACAATCATTTCTGCCAAATCCTCGTCAGAAATATCGAAGATGTAGTCTTCTTCTTTCTTAGGAATCACCAAAGTGTGACCCGGAACGAGCGGACTTATGTCGAAGAACGCGAAAAACTTGTCGTTTTCAGCGATTTTATAGCAAGGAATCTCACCTGCCACTATTCTTGAAAATATTGATGCCATAATTATTCTCTTGTTATTTCAACGATTTCAAACAAAAGTTTACCTGCGGGAACCTGAATCTCGACCTGTTCGCCTACCGATTTGCCGAGCAAACCCTTAGCTATCGGCGAGGTGATTGAAATCTTGCCGGCCTTGAGGTTAGCTTCCTTTTCAGGGACTATTGTATATGACATCATCTGTTTTGTCTTCACGTTCTTGATTTTCACTGTCGAAAGAATCAAAACTTTCGATGTGTCCATCTTCGATTCGTCGATGATACGTGCGTTCGCGATGGTGAGCTGGAGCTTCACTATCTTCATCTCGAGAAGCTGCTGAGCTTCTTTTGCCGCATCGTATTCTGCGTTTTCCGAAAGGTCACCCTTGTCGCGTGCTTCCGCTATCGCCGCAGCGATTTTAGGACGCTCGTTGACACAGAGATTCTCCAATTCGTCTTTCAGTTTCTGTAGTCCAGCTTGTGTAAAATATTCTACGTCTGCCATAATTTTATAATTTTTTAAATCGTAAAAAAGAGACCCTTACCGAAATAAGGGCCCTTTTTTCCGTAAAATTGTATGCAAAGATACAACTTTTTTTTCAGATGCAAGCTTTTTTTAGAATAAAATTCTTGCGCCGATTGAATGTGTACCTTTCCAGTGTGCTGTGTTGTGGTATGAATAGTCGAGACAAACCTTCAAACCCTTCTTGTTGAGAGGAGCCTGAACTGTTGCACCGAGTGACAAACCTTTGTAAACGTTTGTGCATTCAGCGTCCTCGATACTCTTTCTCATACCTTTCTCAATCGTGTAACCGGCACGAAGCATGAGGATGTCGCGGAACGAACCCTCAGCACCCAAAATGAACTGGTCTTTTGAGAAAGCGTTTGAATTGAAGTTGAAAGCCAATGTCAAACGGCTGGCATTCTCAAAATTGAAGTCATATGCCGCTGCGATGTTCAACTGTGTAGGAAGCTCAAACTCATCAGCGCGTTGTACCACTGTGATATTTGATGACATTCCGTCAAACAGCACTGAATATGCAAGACCGTCGCCTTTGAACTTCATGGTAGGTCCGATGTTCTTCAAAGCGATACCGAAGTGGATGTTATCGGTAAGACCTGTAACATACTGGATACCTGCGTCAAGTGCGACACCTGTACCTGTCATATCGGAAATCTGTTCATTGATGATCTTCAAGACGAAACCGCCGTGGATACTATTTGAGAACGATTTCGCGACAGCGATATTGATGTTCATCAAACTTGGCTTGTATGTACCAATACCTCCATCAGGGTTCTCTGTCGTGGTTCTCTCAATCTCACCGAAGTTCATCGACATCACGGAAAGACCAGCCACAACTGACTCTGAAACGCGTGCCAACAAACCGAATGATACGACTTTTGTTCCTGAACCGGCGAGCCAGTTGGTGTATGAGAAGTCGAGATCAATGGTGTTGGTAAATGAGATACCAGCAACGTTGCTCCACATAGCCTCAACACCCTTGATAGTTGCCATACCGGCATTGCCCCATCCTGATGATGCTGTCCATGGGTTGATCAACAACTCGTTAGCACCAGCCTGACCAGTTCTATCCTTATTACCTGCGAATGCCTCTGTGCTTGTTAATCCAATGATGATTGTCAAGCTTACTATTACGATAGTTCTAAATAACTTTTTCATGATCGTGTACTTTTAATTTGTTCGCAAATAAATATTAGAATGTATTTAAGTCAACCTGACGCATTGCGCAATAGAACTTAAGAGTGTGTTCACCGCCGTTGACGTTATCTTTCACGTGGATGATGTAGATACCGCTCGCGATAGGTGTGTTAGCATGGTTGGTCAAATCCCAATCTATTGAGGTAGTCGACGAGTCGTCTTTCTTGAACTGACGAATCTTGGTGCCGTTGACAGTGTAGATAGTCACGACGCATTCGTCAGGAAGGTTGGTGATCTTAACTCTGTGAGTAAGAGCGTTCGGCTCGTAGTTAGAATACGCATAGTATGGGTTTGGTACAATCTGGATGAGATCGAGGTCGTCTTCACCCTTTGCAGCATCCTTGTAAACCGGACCATATCCTTTGGTTGTGAATGTGTAGTATGGAAGGAGACCTTCATGGTTCACATAGTCAACCAATTCGGCATATTCCTCAGGATTTCCTGTTGGAGTGATCTGGAGTGGCATTCCACCATAACCAAGGTCGTATGGTTTTGCGAGACGCACCGAGATCTTAACAGGATTGTTCTTTGGCAACCATTTCTGTCCTTGAACAGCCATCGGCATGCCAACCCAACCTGGTTGTGCCCAGTAAGCTATTGTGAAAGGATCCTTGTTGATTGAGTCAACATATCTCAATGCCTTGGTCAAGTATTTACCACCGTCGTATGCAGGGCACTTGATATCCAAAGCGTAGTTACCGCTCGACAAATATGGACCGTTGAGCATTGGGAAGACATACACATAGTGTTTACCTCCGAACAATGGTGTCATGTCAATCTGGTCGAACACCACCGGGTCACCAAGGAGTGATCCGCCTGCCGCTGATGTCTCTGTCAACGCTGGTGGGTTGAACAACATGTCACGTCCGTTGAGTTCCGGATAGAATGAGTCTTCACCGAAACCGACATTCAAACGTGCGCCTGTTTCAACGTCGATGACATAGCCTGGGAACCAGCCCATGCTCACTGCGCTGATGTAGTTGGCTGCTTCAGGATCGTTGCTGCTAGCCATTGTGCGAGCTTCTTCGTATGTAGCTGCTGCCGGATTACCATTCTTGTCAACTGACGGAGATTTACGCAAACCGAATCTTTTAGCGCCGTTTTCTGAAACGTTGGCATCCATACACATCTCGAACACAGGGCAACGGCTCCACTTCGACTTATCAGCTGTGAGAACAATATCAATTGAACCGAGCTTTCTGAAGATAGAGTCTTTACGGCTGTTACCGTTGTAAACAGGACCAGGGTTCAAAGCACCTGAGTTACCGCTGACGTTGCAGAGCAAATATGGTGCCCATGTACCTTCAGCGATGTTTTCAAACACTGAATTCGGGTCGAATGGGTTAGAGTTTCCACCGTAGTCGTTGTTGGCGGCGTTCTCCTGGTCGACGTATGAACCGGCACGGATCCAGTTCAATGCGTTCGATGGGATATCGTCACTGTCTCTGATACCTGAGAGCCAACGGTTTGAACTGTCGGCGTAGGTCACTGATGTTGTGATGAAACCATTATCCGGAGCGAGGACTGCGTATGCAGCGCTACCTGATGTCTGTCCTGTACCTGTCGAACCGATATGGTATGGACCGAACTTCCAGCACTGCTCAATGTTTATAGAGATACCTCTGTCGAGGAATATCTTCTCATTTGCATGCTCGGTTGTTGTGTCTGATTCAAACTCTTCGCCTGACTTGAGGTCTTTCAAAGTCCACTTGAATGCTCTCTTGGCTGCTCTATCGCCTGTAACAGCGACGTTGCCAGTGACATGCTCAATATACACATCCTGGAAGTCGTGGAACCAAACTGCGTAGTCGGTAGCTTTGACGTTCAACGGGTCGATGATCTTAACATCGATAGGACCATAACCTTTCTTGTATGTCGGGTGATAGATAGCAGGATAATCAGCCATACCATAGATGTTGGTTGAGCTTGCAATCGGACGTGAGAGCAATTCCTTGACGTCTTTCTTCGACATTTCAATTCTATTGCCACCGTTACCGTTACCTGTCCAACGTGTGATAACTGGCTGGTCACCGTATGAAGAGTTGACGATAGTACCGTTCACAATCTTGTGTGGAACTGCTGAATACATCTTGATGTTCTTACGACCTGCCAAGTAAGGCAACTTCTGACCATCTGACGGGTTCAACGGATCCGGATTGTAGTCCTGGTAATTGTTGTAAGCATAAGCAATTGCCATGAAGTAGTAGGTGTGATGGTTGACAAGACTTGGGTCGTTGTTCTTCGAGAACTTATCCTGTGTCACCACGAATGAGTGGCCGATACCACTGTCACCGCCATCAACCATAAGAGTAGGAATACTCTGTTTGAGGTCGTCATCATAGATGAAGTTGATGATTCTGCTGACATTGTTCTTGATATCGCACTGGAAGATCAAACGGGCTTTTGCTTCATCGTTGATCTCATCAACACTGACTTCCTGGTTGGCGAGCTGATAGATCTGATATCCTTCGAAACGGAAATATCTGTCATATGGATTACCGAGAGAATCTTCTTCCGGAATGTTAGGATCCAACTCGATGTAACCTTCGTTAGCGTTGTTTGATGCATCAGAATTTGACAGATAGATGATGAGTTTTCTGTCGAGTTCGCGGATTGTCAAATCAGGTGCGTTAGGACCGTCGAGAACTTTGAAGCAGTTATCGAACATCTGCTGGCACTTATCATCGACCTTACGGAGCAATTCCACTGATGACCAAGCTTTACCTGTAGTTGCGCGAGCCCACGGCACACCGAATGTGATGTAGTTAACAGCGCCTGACTTCAAGGTGAAAGGACCTGCTGACTGCATGAAACGACGGTCGTTGACAGGGTTTGGAGAACCGTTGTTACCGGTCTCTTCGCTCCAGTACTTGCCGCTCACGTTGAAACCACCGTTAGGTGTGATACCGTTAGTACCCCAGTTGCAAGGGTCTGAATCATATGGGAACATGAAGTCGCAAGCAGGACCCACTGTACCTGCAGCATTCGGAACAGCTGTACCGCCATACTGCATCTTAGCGCCGTTCTTCCAAATACCTCTAAGGAGGAGGTAGTATTCAGCGGCTTTCTTAGGGTCACCGTTCACTGCTGATGAGGTGTTGTCGTGGTACACGAAACGGCGCATACCGAAACGTTCGTCGTCGACGATGCCGTTGCCGAAGTTAACACCGTTGATACTCTCGTCGCAGAGCTGGTGGCCAAGTGAGTCGTATTTAGGGTTATCCTCACCATCCGGGTCGAGGTATGGGCCCTGGAAGAAGTCGACACCAACCGCTGGAGGGTTAGCACCGTAAGCTTCAGTCTGACCGCTACCGTCGACAGGTGCGCCGTTGTAACCGTAACCAAGACCACGTGACACATCGCAACCTACATAGTCGTCGTATGCATAACCAAGGTCAACGTCTGTCCAAGGTGAGAAGTATGTCTGTGTCAAGGTATAAGTTGAACGGTTGATAATCTCGTAGCTATAGAATGTCATGTTGTTGATCTCATCATTTGTTGAGAAAGCAAATGCTTGAGCTCTGATTTCCATACCGATAGCTGAACCACCTGTTTCAGTGTGTGAGTTACCTTTATCGTTGAACACCCACCAAATTGTCTGGTCGCCCTTGATAACTTGGTCGGAGAGGATTGATCCGTGAACTGTACCGGCATTCATTTCCTCCATTGTAGGGGTCTGAGTGTGGCAGAGGTCATTGTCGATATCGTAGTATGGGTAGTCACCTGCTGTAGGATCGTACACACCATCGTTATCGTTATCATAGAATGGAGCGAGGTAGTAGCTCATTCCTCTTGACGGGTCGCCGTGAGCTGGCCAGTTGACGATGTTAGCCGGTATCTCATAGCCTGCCTCAGGAATACCGTGTTCATCGCAGTGTGCGAGGAAGTCGTCGACTTCAGCACGTGTGATGTTGTACATCTTATCGTATTCCATACATGTGGCCGGATCGATAGAAGCTGTACCGTCGATTGTAAGAGGACCAGTCCAGAAGTCGTTACCACCGTTGCCATCAGGTCCCTGACGGAAACGGACAGCAGCGCACTTCAACTGGTTGTTGATGTCCATACCTGCAATCCAAAGTGATCCTGCGTACAATGATGTTGCGGAACCGTTTGATGGGATGTAGTACTTAGCACCTGATCCGCCCGGGAGATCCCACCACATATCACCACCAGCGTTGACACGAACTCTAGCGTTGTTGATGTTCAACCAAGCAAACGTTGATGAAGGTGTACATCCGGCAGTAGTTTGTTTCAGATTCCGAGGTGACGGGCCGCTTGTGCGCACCTTCTCGGCTCTTACTTCAGTTACACTTGCAAAAAGAAATGCAACAATTAATAAACGAATTATAGTCTTCATATTATCAGTATTTATTTTTCTGTTTAGAAGTTAAAGATCATACCAATTCTAATCTGACGTGGTGCTGAGTAATTGTACTGGCTGTTGACGTACAGGCTGTACAATTCCGCATACGAATCAGCATTTGTCTGGGTTGCGATTTCACGCTGCCATTCCGGAGCTGAAAGGTAACCATCGTCATCAGGATTACCGGTTGCCGCGTAAACATTAATGATATTCTTGGAGTTGAGTACGTTGAGCACCTGGAGATAAACGTTGAGGTAAGAGATGCGTTTGTCGCCGTCTTTCTTCTTGAACTCCACGTTGAAGTCTCTGTCGATCTTCATATCGAAACGGAATGCCCATGGGAGGCGTGAACCGTAGTATGAACCTTTCAACAGTCTGGTACCTGAAGTGATAGGAGAGTTGATGTTGCTTGATGCTGTATAAGGAGTACCTGAACCGCCTTGCATTGTGATGGCGACACCTGTGTTGGCCAACCACTGGATGTTGCTCTTGCCGTCGCGTTTTGTGACAGGGCCGTTGTAGTCCTTGCCGTCAGCGAAACGATAATCCAATGTGACGTTGAACTGGTGACGACGGTCCCAAGGCATAGCGAATGTTGAACGCAAGTTAGGAACACCTGCCGCGATCAAAGCGCTCATTGTGGTTGATGAAGCACCTGTAGCGTTGGTGTACTGCAATGTGTAAGAAGCACGCAGACGGACGTTCTTTGTTCTACGTAAGTCGTATGATGCTGTGATACCTTTAACAGTACCGAAGTCCAAGTTGCTGTATGATGAATAATCCTTAGGATATGCACCTGTGTAACGGTACATCTGGATCATGTTACGCAACTCCTTATAATAAGCTGTGATAGTCATTGACGATGAGTTGGTCAGCTTCTGGGTGAAACCGAGCTCATAGTCGATTGTCTGTGAAGGCTTCAAAGCAGGGTTGTTGAGTGTGCTGTTGTTCTGCTCGAAGTAGTAGTAATCATAGATGTTGGTGTGGATGTTCGATGGACGCTGTGTCAAAACATCGTAGTGAGCGAAGAACAAAGCGTCGTCAGAGATTGGGAATGAGAATGAGATACGTGGCATCACGCTCCATTGTGGACTGTAGTCCTTGAATGAGCTGACGTCTACGTGATCCTGGTCTTTATCCTTAATCCATGCTGTAACACCGCTACCTGCATCCAATGTTGTAGGGTCGCTGATTTCAGCACCGTTAGCATCATACCAAGTGTTATCATAACGATAACCCATGATTTGTGTGATGTTGTTGATATCGTTGACGTAAACTGCGTAGTCGCTTCCGATGTTGCCTGGCACTGTCACTGAAGTACCGTCAGAAAGGATGATCTGACCGTTGTTCATCTTATCGCCTACTGTATAGTAATCATAGAGGATGTATGGGTCTTTCAAGACCTTCTGGTTAGCGTCGAAACGGTCGACACGGATACCGACGTTGAAGATAAGGTCTTTGAAAGCGAACTTATCCTGGATGTAACCTGCCATGTAGATAGGTCTGTATGAACCTACCGGACGTGTGTAGTTACCGTTCTCATCCTTCTCGTTGAAGAAGTCTTCGAAACTTGGCTGTTTCTTGAGTTTGTTGCCGAGATAGTCGTAACCATAGTATTCAACGTATGAGTTACCGTCTTGTGTCAACTCGTCTGGGGTGAACATGCTGATGTCGAAGCCGTCGCTGAGATAAGCTTTGTGCATCTTGCCGTTCTTGTCATAGTATTCAATTGAGTTATCATTGAAGTCGTATGAGTCGGTGTTGATCCAGTCGACGCCGGTAACGTTCAAACCGAGAGCCTCACGGAGGTTCTTGTCGAACTGATATTGGTCAGCGCCGTTGTATTTTCTGTAATACTTGATTGTATCAACGAAGCCGTTGTAGCTGACAACCTCAGGGTTATTGATGTCCAACTGATCGATATGGAAGTTGGCGAGGTTTCTCATGAGGTACCACATTCTGCGGCCGTCAATGCCGTAGTATCTGCTGTTACGCTGTTCATACTGGAGACCGAGTTTGATTTCGTGGTTTCCAACTGTCATAGCTGTTGCGAGGTTCACATTGAACTGGTCGCTTTCGCTATATGCGTAATTTGCCTGAATTGTACCAGGAGCAGCATACAAGCCATAGAATGCTGATGGTGAGCCAGAGTTGAGAAGACCTTGGTTCAACTGGAGATAGTCGAAGTTGTTGTAGTGACCGACAGGATCATCATACAAATCATAGATCATCGATGTGTAGTTTGCAAGCAACGGGTTGTAGTCAGCTGCTTTGAACTTGACCAATGTATCATAGTCCCATGATGTTGTATGCCACACATTGCTGTAAGTATGACCGTTGACTGTGATGGCTGTATCCATTGCGTAGGTAGGAGTCTTGTAGATGGTGTACTTACCGAGGTAACCATATTTCCAGATATCCTTCTTGTGGTCAGGGTCATAGTTCTTAGCATTGTATCTGGTGTAGTCGACCTGAATGCTGTAGTAGAAGTTCTTGATGAACGATGAGCTTTCAGGAGCTGATGGGAATCTCTGTGAGAAGTTACCATAAACACGCCATGTCTGGTTGTCGTAGATATAGTTCTTATCGTAGTTGAAGTATTCCTGATTTCTGCTGAAGCCGTGACCTCTTGACTTGTTGAAGCTACCACCGAATCTCAAGTTGATTGTTTCGGTTGTACGGATACTGATATTACCGGTAAGAGCTGTGCTCCAGTTTGATGTATTCTGTGAATTCTTCACATACTCCATCGAACCCATTCTTGTGTATTCACCGTTAGGATAAACACCGTCGCCTGAGCTGCCGAGACGCAATGGCTGTTTCTCGATCTTGTCCAACCATTCGTCAGTAGCTTTGTAGTGACCGATAGCTGAGATAGCGCCATCCTTGTCGCGGTTGAACTCACCTGAGAGGAAGAATCCCAAGAGAGCTGTCTCTGACTTCTTACCCTTGATGAGTGGTCCCTGAATGTTGAAGCCGACTCTGGTGTGACCGTAGCCGTCGATTGACTGCTCGATTTCAGCGCCTGCGCCGAATGTTCTTGAAGGGCCTTTTGTTGTCATGTTGATGATACCACCGGTAACGTCACCATACATAGCAGGTGTACCGGACAGCATAACCTCCACTTGGTCGATAGCCGACTGTGGAACCGATGTTGAACCGATGACACGGACACCGTCGATGTAATAAACTGTACCTTCAGAACGTGCACCACGCATGTTACCAACTTCACCGTCAGCCGAGAACACACCACCGACGGTAGCAGCGACTGCTTCTGCCGAACGGTTAGGCATCTTCGCAATTTCCTCGGCAGTGATGGTAGCACCAGCTGAAGTCTGGTCCTTTGAAATCAAAGGCACCTTGTAATCGACAATCTCAACAGCATCAAGCACTTCCGACTGCATGCTCATTGGGATGTCCTGGAAGGTAATTTTGTTACCTGAAATCACAACACCCTTCATGAGGAATGTGTTGTAACCAACGAAAGTTGCTCTAAGGTCGTATGTTCCAGGTGGAATAGGGTTGATGTCATAGTTACCATCGAAATCCGTACTAGCACCACCCACCTGTGTACCGCCGTTTTCCAACACGACGTTGGCAAATGGAATAGGCTCGCCGGTATCTTTGTCCTTGATGACACCCTTAAGACGACCTTGTTGTGCAAGTGCTAACGACCACGACGCCAGCACGATGCAGAGTGTAAATAGTAATTTTTTTAACATACCTTGAATTTTTATGTTATACTACTCTAATTAGTGCATTAATTGGGGTTCAAAAATACAACTATTTTTTCATTCCCACAAGCAAATTAATTTTATTTCGATAAAATATTTTCAAACTTTTTGGGTTAAAACATTGTAACACGTTAAAAATAAACATTTTATAAACCTGAAAATCCGATGAAATTTTTTTATAAAAAATAAAAATATAGGCTTTATCAAAAGATTTTTTATCCAAATTTTGACTGTATTTTGTTTAAAAAATTATTAATTTTGCACCAAAATATTTCCGAAATGAAGAATTTTTTCAAATTTCTGACCGTTATTTTTGCCGTTTCAATGGCGATTTTTGCCATTTCGTGCAACAAAAGACCATATAATCCGAATCAGCCGAATGTGAATATCAATTTCACTATTTATCCTAATACTATTGAATATCAGGAACTTAACACCGTAGGAGGCTGGCTTTATGTCACGGCACCGCTGCCCAGCTACGGTATTATTATATATAGGTGTACGCTCAACGAATTTAAAGCCTACGAACGCAAGGCTCCGAACAACCCATACGCCTGCGCCAACAACCGCTTAATCGTTGATTTTCCTTACGTTCTCGACACCTGCATCAACTACAAATATTCGATTCTCGACGGCAGCATCATCGAAGGCAGCGGATATAATCTGATAGAATATTTCACTGAATTCGACGGATCGGCATTAAGGGTTTATAATTAAAAAACGGCGTTTGAAAACGCCGTTTTTATTTAATATCTGTAAATGTCAGATTTGAATGGACCGTCGACCGGAACACCGATGTAGTCGGCCTGTTTCTGCGTCAGCTTGGTCAGCTTCACGCCAATCTTCTCGAGATGCAGACGTGCCACCTCCTCGTCGAGGTATTTCGGCAGACAGTAAACATCGATCGGATAGGTGCCGCGCTTTGCCCAGAGGTCCATCTGTGCGAGGGTCTGGTTGGTGAACGAGTTGCTCATCACGAAGCTGGCATGACCGGTGGCGCAACCGAGGTTCACCAAGCGGCCTTCAGCCAGGATGAAGATGGCCTTTCCGTCAGGTTTCACGAACTTGTCGACCTGAGGTTTGATGTTGATTTTCTTTACACCTTTATAGTTTTCCAATGCGTTGACCTGAATCTCGTTGTCGAAGTGACCGATGTTGCAGACGATGGCCTGGTCTTTCATCTGGAGCATGTGCTCGAGTGTGATTACGTCGCAGTTACCGGTGCAGGTTACGAAGATATTGCCTTCCTTCACTGCCTCTTCCATTGTGGTGACTTCGTAGCCTTCCATGGCGGCCTGCAATGCGCAGATAGGGTCGATTTCAGTGACGAGGACGCGGGCACCGTAAGAACGCATCGACTGTGCGCAGCCTTTACCCACATCACCATAGCCCAACACCACGATGACTTTACCTGCAAGCATCACGTCGGTGGCGCGTTTGATGCCGTCGGCCAACGACTCGCGGCAGCCGTAGAGGTTGTCGAACTTGCTCTTGGTGACGCTGTCGTTCACGTTGATAGCCGGGACAAGGAGCTTGCCGGCTTCCTTCATCTGGTACAGACGATGAACGCCTGTGGTTGTCTCTTCCGACACGCCTTTCCAGTTGGCGACAACTTTATGCCAGTGTTTCGGATCCATCTTGTAAGTCTCTTTGATGACACCCATCAAAGCTTTCTCTTCGGCGTTGGTAGGCTCCACTTCGAGGAGTTTTGGATCGTTCTCGCATTCGTAGCCTTTGTGAATCAACAAGGTAGCGTCGCCACCGTCGTCGACGATGAGGTCAGGACCGTTGCCGTCAGGGAATGTGAGGGCGCGCATGGTGCACCACCAGTAGTCGTCGAGGGTCTCGCCTTTCCAAGCAAACACTGGGGTTCCGCCAGCCACGATGCCTGCCGCGGCGTGATCTTGTGTCGAGAAGATGTTGCAACTTGCCCAGCGCACCTCAGCGCCAAGAGCCTTCAATGTCTCGATGAGACATGCGGTCTGGATTGTCATGTGGAGCGAGCCGCTGATGCGTGCGCCTTTGAGAGGCTTGCTCTCGCCGTATTTCTTACGGAGCGCCATCAAGCCCGGCATCTCGTGTTCTGAGATTTCGATGTCTTTTCTTCCCCACTCTGCCAGACTCGGGTCGGCGATGAGGTAAGGAAGATCCATTTTTTTGAGTTCTTCTTTCATATTGCAAATTTTTATTTTAATTCAAAAACGACGGCGTGTTCGAGGTCGACATCGCCATTAATATTAATAAGGTATCCGTCGGCGGTCTTGGTGAGCTTCGCTTTCGCCTTGCTACCGAGGATTTTGACTTTCTTTTTATTCAAATCGGCATTGATTTTGATAGAGTTAGGCAGTTTTTCGCCTTCGTCGAGCATGTAGATGGCATAAACCTTGCCGTTTTTCTGTGTGAAACGCACTTTGCCGTCGCAATAAGGATAGAACGGTCGTGTGCCGTAGATGGCTTCACCATTGATTTTCATCCAGTTACCAATCTCATGCATACGCTCAACGGCTGTCGGAGGCAACTCGCCCTCAGGTGACGGACCGACGTTGAGCAAGTAGTTGCCGCCTTTTGCCACGACATCCACCAAAAGATGTACTATCTTATTGGTACTCTTATAGTTATCGGTCTCGACATACGACCAGGAGTCGCCCATCGACATGCATGTCTCCCACGGGAAAGGAAGCAAAGTGTCAGGCACCTGCTGCTCTGGAGTCTGGTAATTTTCATATTTACCGTGTACTGTGCGGTCGACTATGATGAGGTCGGGGTTGTTTTCGCGAGCCATTGCTGCGATTTTCGGCATGTCGATGTCCTGGATGTAGCCTTTGCAGCCCAGCCATTCGCGATATTCGTCGTTGAGACTGTACTCAGGGCGTACCCAGCCACCGTCGAGCCACAAAATGTCGATATCGCCGTAGTTATGCGTCAACTCATGAATCTGGTTGTAGGTGAAGTCGCAGAAACTCTGCCAACGCTCAGGATATTTCTGAGGGTCGTAGTTCACGTTACGGTCAGGAGTCGCCCACTGCTCTGCCCAGTAATCGGGATGATGCCAGTCGGCTTTCGAAAAATAGAGACCTGTCCAAAATCCTTGATTACGAAAGGCTTCCACGATGGCGCCCGTGATGTCGGCTTTCTCGTTTGAAGAGAACGGACATGAAGGGTCGACGGTTGAATAGGTCGTTTCTTGTGTGTTGTACATGCAGAAGCCGTCGTGATGTTTGGTAGTGAAGACCACGTATTTCATTCCGGCTTCTTTTGCAAGCTTAGCCCAAGCCTCCGGGTCGAATTTTGTTGGATTAAAAGTCGTGTTAAGCGCTTGATAATCAGTTTTATACTGAATGTAGTTAGCTCCATTGCGATTAATCCAGTCTTCGTTGCAGATTGACCACGACTCGACCACACCCCACTGTGCGTACATTCCCCAGTGCATCATGAAACCGAACTTCAGGTCTTGCCACTGAGCAATGCGATTGGTGATGACAGGATCGGTATCAGGATCTTGCAGATTCTGGGCGGAGGCGGTGACACCTATTAATAATAATGCTATGGCAAATATTCTTTTCATGTTTCTGCATTTCATTTGAAACCGGATAGAGACAGACGGCCGTCTGTCTCTACAGTTTAACCAACCACAATATTGATGATTTTCTTTGGGATGAATATGACCTTACGGATTGTCACTCCCTCGAGCCATTTCTGAGATTCCGGGGCATTGACGACGGCGTTTTGGACTTCGTCCTGCTTCATGTCGAGAGGCAGTTCGAGGTCGAAACGTTTCTTGCCGTTGAACGACACCGGGTACAAGAAAGTGTTCTCGACCACGTTTTTCTCGTCGAACTCAGGGAAACGCTGGTTGACGACGCTGTCGTTGTGACCCATCTGGTGCCACAGCTCTTCGGCGATATGCGGCGCATAAGGCGAAATCATGATTGCCATTGGCTCGAGTATAGCGCGTTTGTTGCACTTAAGGTCGGTGAGCTCGTTGACGCAGATCATGAAAGCGGAGACGACGGTATTGAACGAGATACGCTCGATGTCTTCTTCCTCTTTCTTGATGAGCTTGTGGAGAACTTTCAACTCTTCCTTTGTTGCAGGCTCGTCGCTGATTTCAGCGTAGAGTTTCCAGAACTTCTTCAGGAAGCGGAAAGTGCCTTCAATGCCTTGGGTATCCCAAGGTTTCGACTGTTCGAGCGGGCCGAGGAACATCTCGTACAAGCGCAATGTGTCAGCACCATATTTTGCCACGAGGTCGTCAGGGTTCTGGACGTTGAACTTCGACTTCGACATCTTCTCGACAAGCCAGTCGCAGACGAACACGTCGTTGCCGTCCTTATCTTTTTCGTAGATAAACTGGGCGTCTTTGAGGTCGTCGCGCCAAGTCTTAAACGCTTCAGTATCAAGGATATCGTTGTGAACGATATTGATATCGACCAAAATCGGGTCGCTGAAGAGTTCGCGGTCTTTGCAGTTTTTCGAGATGAACAAAGGACCACTGCATTCAACTTTCTGACCTGTCACCTTGAACATCTTTTCTTTGTTGACACGATAAGCGAGGCTTGAGCGTCCTTGGATCATTCCCTGGTTGACCATCTTCTGGAATGGCTCGTCTTTGCAGGCTATTCCGAGGTCGAACAAGAACTTGTTCCAGAAACGCGAGTAAATCAAGTGGCCTGTGGCATGCTCAGCGCCGCCTATGTAGAGGTCGACGTTCTGCCAGTAACTGTTGGCTTCCTTGCTGAAATATTCGTTTTCGTTGTGCGGATCCATATAGCGGAGGTAATAGCCGCTTGAGCCAGCAAAACCTGGCATTGTGTTAGTCTCGATAGGATAACCGTCTTCGGTGACCCAGTTCTTGGCACGTGCCAGAGGCGGCTCGCCAGTCTCGGTCGGTTTGTAAGCGTCGATCGAAGGCAGTTCAAGAGGTAACTTCTTGATATCCATTGGGTAAGGCATTCCGTCTTTGTAATAAATCGGGAACGGTTCGCCCCAGTAACGCTGACGGCTGAAGATGGCGTCACGCAGACGATAGTTTGTCTTGCCCTTGCCGATGCCGAGCTTCTCAAGCTCTTCAATCATGCGGAGAATGGCCTGTTTTACTGTGAGACCGTTGAGGAACTCTGAGTTCACCAGCACACCTTCTTTTGCGTCAAACGACTCTGTCCAAGTTGAAGGATCTTCAAGTTGGCTGTTAGCTGTTGGCTGTTGGCCATTGGCTGGTTTTGCAACGACTTGAATTATTGGGAGGTTGAAATGGCGTGCGAAGGCGAAGTCACGGCTGTCGTGAGCAGGCACTGCCATGATGGCGCCGGTGCCGTAGCCCATGAGGACGTAATCGGAGATCCAGATCGGAATGCGGGTGCCGTTGAACGGGTTGACGGCATAAGAGCCGGTGAACACGCCGCTCACCTTCTTCACTTCCGACATACGCTCACGTTCGGAGCGGTTTTTCGCCCATGTGACGTATTCCTCGACTTCTTTGCGTTGCTCAGGTGTGGTGAGCTGGTCGATCATCTCGTGTTCAGGAGCCAGCACCATGAAAGTGACTCCGAACAAGGTATCGGCACGTGTCGTAAATACTTCAAAATCAATATCTTTATCGGCAACTTTGAAGAAAACAGAGGCGCCCATCGACTTACCGATCCAATTGCGCTGCACCTCTTTTATTGACTCGTTCCAGTCGACGGTCTCGAGACCTTGGAGGAGACGTTCAGCGTAGGCAGTGATACGCAACAGCCACTGTTTCATCGACTTACGGATAACAGGATATCCACCGCGTACTGAGAGTCCGTCCTGAACCTCATCGTTGGCCAAAACCGTACCCAATTCAGGGCACCAGTTCACCATGGTGTCGGCGAGGTAAGCGAGGCGGTAGTTCATCAGTGTTTCCTGCTGTTCTTTTTCCGACATCGCATTCCATTCCTTAGCGGTGAAGCTAAGCGGTTTGGTGCAAGCCACATCGAGACCTTCGGTGCCGTTTTTACTCAGATAATCAACAAGTTGTGAGATTGGCTGAGCCTTTTTGCATTTGTTGCAGTAGTAAGAATTGAACAGCTGGATGAACGTCCACTGCGTCCATTTATAATAATGTGGGTCGCTGGTGCGTACTTCGCGGTTCCAGTCGTAGCAGAAACCGATTTTATCCATCTGCTCACGGTAGCGGTTGATGTTTTTCTCCGTCGTGATAGCCGGGTGTGTGCCTGTCTGGATGGCATACTGCTCCGCCGGCAGTCCGTAGGCGTCGTAACCCATCGGGTGAAGCACGTTGAAGCCTTTCAGGCGCTTGTAACGGGCGTAGATATCGGAAGCGATATATCCAAGAGGATGTCCGACATGAAGTCCCGCCCCCGAAGGATACGGGAACATATCCAAAACATAAAATTTCGGCTTGTTATGGTCTATCTCGACTTGATAAACCTTGTTTTCACGCCAGTACTCCTGCCATTTTTTCTCGATTTCTTTAAAATTATATTCCATAATATTTTTAAAAATTTGCCGTTTAAAAAAACGTGTAAAATTACAACATTTTTCGCTACACACCTTTATTAATTAAAAATTTTGTATTTTTGTGCTATGAAAACGAATATTTACATACAAAAAAGATGGTGGAATCTGGCACTTGCGGTGCTGGCTGTCATCATTATAACGATCTCGATTTATTACACTAATCACCTTGTGAAACGCTTTGCGGCGCAGGAGTCGAAGCAGATTGAGATGTGGGCTGAGGCGGTGCAGAGCCATGCCGAGCTGATGAACTACACCAAAGGCTTCTTCAACGAGGTGAGCGAGCAGGAGCAGAAACGCGTGCAGCTGTTGGCGAAAGCCTACGAGAGTTTCCTGGAGGCGAAACCCGAGGAAAACACTTCCATCTACCTCGAAATAATCCAGAGCAACATCAGTATTCCTGTAGTAATTACTGACAATAGCAGAAAAATAGACCTTTCAATAAACCTGCCGGAACATCTTAAAGACAAAGAGAAATTCGACGAGGAGATGATGAAGGAATTCAGCATTTATCAGCCAATAAAAATCGACCTTTTCGGCAAGACTGAATGGCTATTTTACAATGAGTCGTTGATTTTCACTGAGTTGAAAGGCGTTTTGGACGATTTGTTCAGGCTTTTCATCAACGACGTGACTGACAACGCCGTAGGCGCTCCTGTCATCATCATCGACAGCACCGAGAACAGCGTCTTGGCCTACGGAAACCTCGATTCCATCAAGATGAAAGACCCTAAATTTGTTGAGAATCAAATACTTGCGATGCAAGAGGAATGTGTTCCGATAAAGGTCAATTACATCGACAACAACAAAGTTTACATCTATTACAGACGCTCGGATTTGCTCTTGCAGATGCGATATTTCCCATTGATTCAGATTCTGATTTTCGGCTTGTTTGTGCTTCTGGCATATCTGCTTTTCAGCTATGTGCGGCGATCGGAGCAAAACCAGGTGTGGGCAGGCATGGCGAAGGAGACGGCACACCAGATAGGCACGCCTCTAAGCTCGCTGATGGGCTGGATTGAGCTGCTGAAGATGGAAGAGAAACCGTTTGTCGGGACGGCAGAGATGGAGATTGACATCGACAGGTTGAACACCATCACGGAGCGTTTCTCGAAGATCGGCTCGACGCCTACGTTGGAGCCCACCGACGTTGTGGCGACTGTCGATAAGACCATGAAATACCTGCAGCACAGGTTCTCGTCGAAGTTTGAATTCGACATGCAACTTCCTGTACGTGAGATAGTTATACCTTTGAACGCCGCCTTGTTCAGCTGGGTGTTGGAGAACCTCACCAAGAACGCCATCGACGCCATGGCCGACAAGGGCAAGCTCACCGTCGAGCTGACCGAAGACGACTCCAGCGTGTTCATCGACATCAGCGACACCGGCAAGGGGCTGTCGCGCTCGATGTACAAGCAGATCTTCAAGCCGGGCTACACCTCCAAGAAACGCGGATGGGGCTTGGGGCTCTCGTTGGCGAAGCGAATCATCGAGAACTACCACAAAGGCAAGATTTTCGTGAAGAACAGCGTGGCCGGACAAGGCACCACATTCAGGATTGTTTTGAAAAAATAATTCCGCAAAATATCAACTGTTACGATAAAATGTTGTATTTTCGTAGGTTAAAATTTTAATATGGCGATATACGATAAATTTCAAGATAAAAGCCGTAAAAAACTTGCGGTTCTCATCGATCCCGACAAGCCGTCGGACGCTCAGATTCTGTCGATAATTGAGAAAGCCAAGGCCGCCGACGTCGATTTCTTCTTCGTGGGAGGCAGTCTGCTCGTCACCGACAGTCTCGACCACTGCATCAAGCTCATCAAGGCAAACTGCGACATCCCAGTGTTGATATTCCCAGGTAACTCATTGCAAATCAGCAAGTATTGCGACGGATTTTTGTTGCTTTCGCTTATCTCGGGAAGAAACCCGGAGATGCTGATTGGCCGCCACGTCATCGCGGCACCGTATCTGAAACTCTATGGCAATGAGATCATCCCGACGGGTTACATGCTCATCGACAGCGGCAAGGCCACGTCGGTGTCGTACATGAGCGACACCACCCCTATTCCGTACGACAAGGACGACATCGCCATGTGCACCGCCCTCGCAGGCGAGATGCTAGGCTTGAAGCTCATCTATTTGGAAGCAGGTTCTGGCGCGTCGGTTCCGGTCTCGACCAGTATGATTTCGAAAGTGAGCCAGATGATTAAGATACCGTTGATTGTAGGAGGAGGCATCAAAACGCCGGAAATGGCAGCAGATGCTGTAAAAGCCGGAGCCGATGTCATCGTTATCGGGACAGCGTTCGAGAAGGAACCGGAATTGCTACAACAATTTGCAAAAACTATTCATGAAATTAAATAATTCTAATATGAAAAAATCAATTATTACCATCATTGCATTGATGCTCGTCATGACATCTTTTGCACAGGAAAAGAAAATGTTCACGCCGGAGGATGCCTCGTACAACAATTATGAGGTTTATGCTAAAAGCAAGAGTTTCAAATGGTTAGGCAACACCGACAAGTTTGTTTTCACCGAAGACAACGAGTTGAAATTCCGCTCACCGGCCGAGAAGTCGGCACACACTCTCCTCACCCTCGACGAGATGAACGGCATCGCCAAAGACAACGGCATCGGCGATTTCAAGAGACTGCCGAACATCGTTTGGAACGATGAGAATTCGGGCTATTTCTACAAAAGAGACGCAAACGGCAGCACCATCCTTTATACACTGAATATCAGCGAGAAAGCTGTCAAGCCAGTGACGACTCTCCCTGCCAACGCTGAGAATGTGAATCTCAACGAGGCCTCGATGCGCGTGGCTTACACCATAGGCAACGATCTTTACATCGCTGACGGCGAGAAACAGATTCGTTTGACGGAGAACCCTGAGCACGTAATCGCCGGGCAGTCGGTACACCGCAACGAGTTCGCCATCGACGGCGGTATCTTCTGGTCGCCCGACGGAAGCAAACTCGCTTATTATCAGATGGATGAGAGCATGGTGACCGACTATCCGCTTGTTGACATCACGACACGCATCGCCACCGCGACACCTATCAAATATCCTATGGCAGGCATGACGTCGCACATCGTGAAGCTACATGTTTACGACATCGCTGCAGGCACCGACGTGGTGATGCAGACCGGCGAGCCTGAGGAGCATTACCTCACCGCCATCACCTGGAACAACGACAACGAGAAGATTTACATCGGCATCCTGAACCGCGGTCAGGACACCTTGAACTTCAACGAATACAACGCCTTGAACGGCGAGTTCAACAAGACCATCTTCCACGACGAAGACGCACAATTTGTTGAGCCACAAGGACCTGCACACTTCCTGCCAGGCAGCACCACCGAATTCTTATGGCTCGCCCAGCGTGACGGCTACTATCACCTCTGGCTGCACAACACCAAGACTTTGAAGGCTCGTCAGATTGAAAAAGGCAACTATGTTGTCACCGCTTTCAACGGCTTCGACGGCAACGGCAACGCCTATTACACCTCGACAGAGGTCAGTCCGCTGCAGCGTCATTTCTATAAGGTGAATCTGAAGAACGGCAAGAAGACCCAAATTACCAAGAAACACGGCACACACAGCGTGATTCCGAGCAAGAGCGGCAAGTTCTTCATCGACAACTACACCAGCACCGACGTGCCAAGAGCAGCTATCGTGATGGACGACAAAGGCCGTTTCTTCGATTTCTTGTATGAGGCTGAAAATCCTATTAAAGACTACAACATCGGGGTGACGGAGATCGACTCTATCAAGGCGGAAGACGGACAGTTGCTCTACACACGTATCATCAAGCCTTACAACTTCGATGAGAACAAGAAATACCCTGTCATTGTTTACGTTTACGGCGGTCCGCACGCTCAGCTCATCACCGACACCTGGTTGGCTGGCGCAGGCATCTACCTCAACTATCTCGCGCAGGAGGGATTTGTAGTGTTTACTGTCGACAACCGTGGTTCGGCCGACCGTGGCGAGGCCTTTGAGCAGGTCATTCACCGTCAGTGCGGACAGGCTGAGATGCGCGACCAGATGACTGGCATCGAGTATCTGAAGACCAAGCCTTACATCGACCCTGAGCGCATCGGCAGCGACGGCTGGAGTTACGGCGGATTCATGTCTACCTCATTGAAAATCAATCACCCAGAGACATTTAAAGTAAGCGTCGCAGGCGGTCCGGTGCTCGACTGGAAATACTACGAGATAATGTACGGCGAACGTTACATGGACACGCCGCAGGAGAACCCTGAAGGCTATGAGCTTACGAGTTTGGAAAACAAGACCGACAAGCTCGAGGGCAAGCTTCTGATGATTCACTGCACCACCGATCCTGTGGTGATGTGGCAGCACAGCCTCGTCTTCGTTGAAAACTGCATCCACAACGGCAAGCAGCTCGACTATTTCGTGTATCCTGGCCACGACCACAACGTCTACGGCATGGATCGTGCGCATTTAATTGTTAAGATTACGGAATATTTTAAAGATAACCTTTAATAATTGTTGACTATTCGTAATTAGTCGTCATTATCGAGCTGACACCTCTCTACGAGAGCTTAAGGCTCTCTAATTGACGACTAATTACTTTAATGGTTGTTTCTCTATATTATTTTCGGATTCCGTTTTCGAATTTCACTACGAAGGCACCGTCGTAGCCTTTTGAAACAACCTCTTTCATGTAATTATTAGCTTCGGCTTTGGTGGCGAAGCAGCCGGCAGTGTATTTGAACATGCCGTTATGCTCATAATAATCAACGTTTTGCAGGTCTTTGTAAACGCTTTGCGGGTTATCGAGCTTGCGGTTGCGGGTGGCAAACTGAACCTTGTAGACGACACCATGGTTTTTGTCGACAGCAGGTTGCGTCTGCGTCTCATGAGTCTTTACAACCTCATGTTGCAGCTCGACCGACTCTTTTTCGTAGTTTGTCTTGTAGGTGCAGAAGGCGCGATATATCGCCGACGCAAGATAATCCTGGCCTTCCTTCGACATCATGTATTGTTCCTCGGTGGGATTTGAGATGAAGCCCAGCTCAACCAAGATGGACGGCATGGCGGTTTTGTAAAGCACCAGAAATCCAGCCTGCTGCACTCCCCTGTCGGCACGCTTGGCCTTGCCAACCAATTCATTCTGAACGAGTTCGGCCAATTCGAGGGAATGCTGCTTAAACTCGCTCTGGATGAAGCTGAACGCTATGTAGGCCTCGGTGCTGTTAGGGTCGAAGCCATCGTAGTTGTCTTGCGCGTCGCTTTCGTAGAGGATGGAGGCGTTTTCGCGTTTTGCCACGTTGAGGTTGGCACTGTTGCGGTGCTCACCCATGATAAACGTCTCGGCACCGCAGGTCTTCGGAGCGTTCGCCACTGAGTTACAATGTATTGAGATAAAAACATCGGCGTTGTTGCGGTTGGCGATGCGCGCACGTTCCATCAGCTCGACAAACACATCGGAACTGCGGGTGTAAACCACCTTCACGTCGGGGTATTTTTTCTTTATCAAATCGCCGGTTTTCTTAGCCACCCCCAGGGTTATGTCCTTCTCCTTAGCCTTCTTCCCCACCGCTCCCGGGTCTTTTCCGCCATGCCCGGCGTCAATCACGACAGTCCGAATCTTCGCAGTCTGGGCATATCCGACAGACGGAAAAATAAAAAAACTCATTAATATAATAAAAAATATAAGTTTATAGTTCATAAAAAACACGTATCTTTGCAGTTTGAATTAATTTGAATTTTTTACAAAATTAGATAAAAAACTTGTATACAAGGCCAACATATAGATTTTTTATTGTTTTTTTCTTCTGCATGATGATGTTTTCGGTCATCGGCAGAGGTCAAAACATTGCCGATAGTCTTGATATACAAAAAGTTACAGACACAATCCATAAGGCCGACTCCATCCCCGACAAGAAAAAAGCACTCAAAGAAGAGAAGAAATCGGACCTCGACGCGCAGATCGACAGGACGTGTAACGACTCCACCATACAGGATTTCAGCAAGAACCGGATATACTACTACGGCGGCGTGGTCATCAAATACGACGACATAGAAATCGAGGCCGACTATGTGGAGTTTGACTTCGAGAAACACACAGTCTTCGCCAAGGGAATGCCCGATTCCACTGGAAAAATAGCGGGAAGGCCGGTCTTCACGCAAGACGGACAGAAATACTACTCCGACGAGATGTCGTTCAACTTCGACACCAAGAAAGGTATCATCAGGAAGGTATTCACCGAGGAAAACGAGAACTTCCTGCACGGCGACAAAATCAAGAAGATGGACGACGGAAAGATCAACATACACTCGGGATCGTTCACCACTTGCAGCAACCGCGAGCATCCGCACTACGAGTTTCATTTCAACAAAGCCATCGTCATTCCCGACGACAAAATCGTGGCCAAGGTGCTTTATGCCAAGATTGAGGAGACGCCTATACCCATCGCCATTCCTTTCGCTTTGATTCCCAACAGCAAAGGACAACGCTCGGGTATCATCATACCGTCGTTCGGCGAGTCGGCAAACCGAGGCTACTACTTTGAAAACGGAGGTTACTACTGGGCCATCAACAACTACATGGACCTGCAGCTCATCGGCGACATCTACACCAGAGGCAGCTGGGCTTTGAAGCCAACCTTCCGCTACGTGAACAGATACAAATACAACGGCTCGTTGGAGGCGAGCTACGCCGTTAACAAGGTAGGTGTGGAAGGCTCGGCCGACTTCACCAAGAGTACCGACTTCAAGCTACGCTGGCTGCACAAGCAAGACCCTAAGGCGAAACCGAGGTCGTCGTTTTCGGCCGATGTTTACATCGTGAGTAACAACTACAACAAATACAACGCTATCTCGACCAACGAGTATCTGAGCAACACCTTCCAGTCGAGTGTGGCATATCAGACCAACTTCGCCAACAAGCTCTTCCTCACCGTGAACGGCAGTCACAGCCAGAACACTCTGACGCACAATATGACGATAGTGTTGCCTGAGGTCACATTGTCGATGAACCGCATATATCCTTTGAAAAACGTGGGCAGAAAAGGCCGGAAACACTGGTACAGCGACCTTAACCTCAGCTACACCGCCAACGCGAAGAACTACATCAGCATGGCCGACAGTCTGTTTTTCAAAGACGGCTGGCTCGACCACCAGCAAAACGGTATGCAGCACCGTGTGCCTATCAACTTGCCTATCAAGCTGTTCAAGCATTTCACATGGACGACATCGGTCAACCTCACCGACAAGATGTATCTGCAATATTACAAGAAAGACTGGGTGTGGGACACCATAGGCTCGGGTCATCTGCAAACCGACACCATCCCTACTTTCCGCAACGTGTTCACCTACGAAGTGTCGAGCAACGTCACCACGAAGGTTTACGGAATGCTGAGGTTTAAACGCGGTCCGGTGAGGGCGGTGCGACACGTGTTCACCCCGACAGTGGGATTCTCCTACAACCCCGACTACAGCAGCGCTTTCTGGGGCTACTACTCTACATACATCGACGCGCAAGGCAAGGAACAGAAATACAGCTATTTCCAAGGCGGTATATTCGGCGCTCCGGCAGCACAGCGCTCCGGCAGGATAACCTACAACTTCAGCAACAATCTTGAGATAAAAGTGCCTTCCCGAAAAGACACCGTCACAGGGTTGAAGAAGATTGTTCTCATCGAAAACCTCACATTCTCAGGCAATTACGACATCGCCAAAGACTCTCTGAATTGGTCGTATCTGACCATCAGCGGCAGAACCACCATCTTCAAGAACTTCAGTGTGCAATATTCAAGCATGTGGGATCCTTACGTCCTCGACTCGACAGGCACCAAGCAACTTAACAAATATGAGTGGGATGTCAACGACAGGCTTTTCAGGAAAAAGAGCGTGACATGGAACTTCAGCGCGCGCTATTCGTTGAACGACCAGACATTCAAGAAAGACAATAAGAAAAAGAAAAAAGAAGATAAGCCTATCGAATCGGATTTGGCTACGGAGCAGGAGCTTAAGGATATCCGAAACAACCCGAACGACTATGTCGACTGGTCGACGAAATGGTCACTGTCGATTAGCTATAACTTACGCATTTCCAATAACTTATCATATATAAACTATATTTTAAAAGACAACAGAAAGACTGTTCAGACGATAAGCCTACAAGGCGACATCAGCCTCTCGCCGAAATGGAAGCTCTCGGCACAGACGGGTTGGGATTTTGAGACGAAGAAAATTACATACACCTCGTTGACACTTTACCGCGACCTGCACTGCTGGGAGATGCGATTCAACGTCATTCCATACGGAACCTACAAATCGTGGAACTTCCAGATCAACGTGAAGGCATCGGCGCTGCAGGATTTGAAGCTGACGAAGAAGAAGGATTATCGTGATAATTATTAAAGTTTAGAGTTGAGAGTGTAGGGTTTAGAGTAGTTTTAAAGTTGAAATTATTTGGTTTAAAAGTTTTGATTTTTTTGAAAAAATGTTTTAATTTTGCAGAGATTAATCATTAAAGATATGAAAAAGATTTTGTTAGCATTATTGTTTTTCAGTTGCTTCGGATGCTTGGCGCAGGTGGAGTCTGATTTTGAAAAATATCAGCGGGAGCAGAAGGAGAAGATGCAGCAGATGAAGAAAAACCAGGACGAAGGCATCGCCCGGATGCAGAAGGAATATGAAGATTATCTGAAAGCCGAGAAGGAAGCTTACAACAATTTTGTTAAGGAAAGAGAGAAAAAATGGGGCAAAGGCAACGTGAAGGAAAGCACCCAGAAAGACTGGGTAGAGTATTCCGACAACGGCAACACCCGCAGCACCGTCGACTTTGAGAGCGGCGAGGCCACCATCGAGATAATCCAGGAGCCAGGCAAGAAGGTCGACAACAAAGAACTTGAGCAGAAGCTGAAGTTTTTGCTGACAAACAAGGGCAAGACCAAGGACTACGACTCGGAAGTGGAGAAAGCTGTGCCGCTGCAGGAGAAGCCCGTGCTTGAGAACCAGGTGCAGACCCCTTCGGGCGAGAAGGTGACGGAGAAGACCCTCGACAAGGACGTGAAAGAGATTGTGGAACACACCAAGCCGGAGGTGAAGACAATAAAAGGCACCGATAACGTTGAGCGTCAGGTGGTTACAATAAAACTCGACTTAGCTCCCGACCATATCAAGACACGTGCCGAGCAGTATAAGAAAGAAGTAGAGAAATACTGTCAGAGATGGGATGTCGACCCTGCCTTGGCCTATGCCATCATGCAGACCGAATCGTCGTTCAACCCGAAGGCGAAGTCGTACGTGCCTGCCTACGGCCTGATGCAGATTGTTCCTAAATCGGCGGGTGCCGACTGCGCGCAGAGCCTCAAGAAGCCGTTCTCGGCCCCGACGGGTAACTACCTCTACGAGCCTGAAAACAACATCGAGATGGGTGTTCACTATCTTTATCTTTTGAGAAAGAGATATTTCAAAGACGTGAACAGCATGGATAAGCAGAACCTCTGCGTCATCGCCTCGTATAACACGGGAGCCGGCAACGTGGCACGCGCCTTGAGAGGCGACACCAAGATCGGCAAGGCCATACCGCAAATCAACGAGATGAGCTACGACAAGCTGTTCAGGCATTTCGAGAAGAACCTCATGCCCGAGACGCAGAATTACATCAGAAAAGTAACAGAAAGAATGAATAATTTTAAAACTTGGTTAAAATGAAAAAAGCAATCGCAACAAACAACGCTCCAGGGGCAATAGGCCCTTACAGCCAGGCTATCGCAGCCAACGGATTTTTGTTTATCTCAGGTCAGATGCCAGTGAACCCGGCCACAGGCAACGTGGTTGACGGCGGCATCACCGAGCAGACCGAACAGGTTATGAAGAACCTCGAAGCCATCCTCAAAGAGGCAGGATGCACCTTCGACAACGTGGTGAAATCGACATGTTACCTTAGCGACATCGCCAACTTCGGCGCCATGAACGCGGTGTACGGCAAATATTTCAAGCAGGATCCTCCGGCGAGAGCCGCATTCGCAGTGAGAACGCTTCCAAAAGAAGTTATGGTTGAAATTGAAATGATAGCAGCAATCTAAAGTTTAGAGTTTAAAGTTTAGAGTTTAGAGATATGAAGAAAAGTATTTCATTATTATTAATCGTGACATTCTTTGTCACTTTATTAACAGTTTCTTGTAAAAAGAACAAAGAAGAGGAAGAAACTGTCACAAAAACCTATAAGGAACTCATTGTCGGACGTTGGAAAACAGCCGACGGAGGCCATTATGAGGTTTACAGAGCCAACGGCACCGGCAAGATGTGGGATCCGGCCGACGACGTCCAAGAAGACGAGGCCGATACATTCACCTGGGAAATCGACGGAAACAAAAAAATGACACAAATTATTGATTTTCACTCAGGTGCAAGCGGCATCCCGCAATATTGCAACATCTTGAAGTTGAATGAGACAACATTCAAATACAACAACGAAGGTTGGAGAGCTGAATATAATTTAATAAGGGTTAAATAATATGAAAAAAGGGTACAAGATCACTTGGATCAGCCTCGCCTCGGTGTTGGGCGTGGTTGTCGTCGCATTAGTCATCGCACTGTATCTGGTGCTGAGTCCGAAACGCCTGACCTCGATGGTCAACAAATACGCGTCGAAGTTCATCACCTGCGATTATAATATCGGCAAGGTCGACCTGACTTTATTCAAGACCTTCCCTGATGTAGGTCTCGAAATCGACAATCTTGTGCTCATCAACCCAACAAAAGGCTGGACCACCGATACCCTTGCCTATATCGACGAATGCGTAGTGTCGGTCAACATCAAAAAGCTGGTGTTCGGCAATGAAATCATTGTAAACACCTGCCAGCTCAACGGCGGATTCATCAACGCTTTCTTCGACACCGAAGGCAACAATAACTTCGACATCTTCCCGCCAAGCGAGACGACGGAACCCGAGGCTGAATCCGACGGCAGCTCTTATCTTATCGACCTCGACAAGCTGAAACTCAGCGACATCAACCTGCGGTACACCGACCTTGAGGCAAACTCCGTCGCATCGGTCAACGGACTTGGTCTTAAGCTCAAAGGCAACATCAACGCTGATGTCATTTCAGGTGATTTAAACCTGAATATCAACGACTTATCGGCTGAAATCGACGACACCACATGGATGAAAGCCGCCATCAACAACCTCGTTGTTGACGGTAAAGTCAATATCAAGGGCGACGACATCAAAGCCGACGCCAGCATCGCGACAGGCGCGTTGGCGTTCCTCATGACAGGCGACAGCAACATCGGAGCCGACCTTAACAGCTTGAGTATCAGCTACAAAGGCGATTTCAACAACTACGCGCTCATCAAAGGCACAGCCGACATGAAAATCAACAGCGTGACGATGACGATGGACGACGAGAAATATCTCGACAACGCCAACGTCAGTCTCAACTCGCCACTCGAGTTCGACATCGACAAGATGAGCGGCAGTTTCGACAAATCGATGCTTACATTCAACGACATCATGATTGGTTTCATGGGACAGCTGGCTGTCACCGACTCCGACATCATGATGAATATGGACATTGCCACTAACACTTTGATTATCAATAATATTATTGATTTAATACCTCAAAATCTGAGAGATAACATCTTTGAAGGCATGGCTGTTGACGGTAAGATGCAGCTCGCGGCACATGTGGAAGGCGTTTACAACGAGCAGACAATGCCTGTCGTTGCCGCCGACGTGAAGCTTAACGACGGATTCTTTGAGATGGACGAGGTGTTGCCTCACCCACTCACCAACGTCAACACCAGTATTCATGCCGACCTCGACCTAAACGGCAAGTCGGACGTTACCGTTAACTCATTGAGAGCCAGCATGAACCACAGTCTGGTGGCGGCCAGCGGTACCGTGAAAGACGTACTCGACAAGATGCTTTGCAACTTCAGCGTCAAGGCCGATGTCAACTTCAACGATATCAAGTCGTTCCTGCCTGAAGAGCTTATTGCGCAAGGCATTTTGAAAGCCGACCTCAACGTGCGCGGCACCGTCGACCAGTTCGCCAATGCCGACCTGATGCACACCAAGCTCAGCGGAAAGCTCAAGCTTAAAGATGTGGCTATCACCTACAGCGACACCATCAACCTTAACACCAGCGACATGAGCGTCGACTTCGCTTTGCCTAACCCGTCGGGCAACATACTGCAAGGCGGACTGGCGCAGGTGAGACTCAGCGGCACCGACCTCAATGCAGACATCACCAACATGATGACGGCGGCGCTCAACGACTTCAACATCGACGCGCAGGTGTCGAACGTGCTTGATGAAAACGCCACCATGGCAGCCATCGCCGACTTCGGATTCAGCAGGATTGACTTCAACATGGATGACATGGTGTTGCATTCCGACAATGCCACAGGCAGCGCGTTCATGCTCCCATCAATCAACGAGGGCAACACCTCGTACGCAGCCGTCTACAGCAGCGACAGCCTCGTGTTCAGCATGGGCGACGAGATGTATTTCGCCACCGAGGCCATCTCACTCGACGCGAACGCCGACTACGACGAGAAGGAGGATGATGTACTTTTACAATGGGATCCGAAATTCAACGTCGACCTCAACAACGCTGTCTTCGCCATGAAAGACCTCAGTGAGCAGGTTGTAATCCCTGAGATTGACATGACGTATACCGAAGAAGGTCTCAACATCGGCAACAGCCAGATAGTGCTGGGCAACTCCGACTTTGAGCTTGCAGGAACTCTTACCAATATCTATAACCACTTCAAAAACAATGAGTTACTGCAAGGAGAGTTCGCATTCACCTCAAAATACACCGACGTAAACCAGCTCATGGACATCTTCAACGGCATGGGTTCGGAAGAAGAGGTTACGGTCGATACCATCGCCAAGGAAGACAACCCGTTTATGGTGCCTTACGGCGTGGATATCAAGTTGCACACCGCCATTGAAGGCGCTTTGGCCGGTGAGATGCAGATTCGCAACGTGGGCGGCGACCTCACCATCAAAGACGGCATCCTTGTATTGCAAGAGATGGGCTTCACCAGCGAGGCGGCCAAGATGCAGCTTACGGCAATATATAAGTCGAAACGGAAGAACCATCTGTATGTTGGATTGGACTTCCATCTGCTCGACATCGACATCGCCGAGATGATAAAAATCATGCCTGACCTCGACACCATCGTCCCGATGTTGAAGTCGTTCGAAGGCCAAGCCGAGTTCCACTTCGCTGCTGAGACAAACCTGAAGTCAGACTACACACCTAAGTATTCGACTTTGAAGGCGGCGTGCAGCATCGAAGGAAAAGATTTGGTGGTTCTCGACGGTGAGACATTTAACACCATCAAGAAAAAGCTGAAGTTCCGCAAGAAAACCGACAACAAGATCGACTCTCTCGACGTGCAGTTTACGGTGTTTAAGAACGAGATCGACGTTTATCCGTTCTCCGTTTCAATGGACAGATATTCGGCCATGCTCTACGGCCGTCACAACCTCGACATGAGCTACGACTACCACATCTCGGTACTCAGTCCGCCGATTCTCAGCAGGTTAGGCGTCGAAATCAAAGGCCCTGACTTCGATAACATGAAATTTAAGGTGAGAAGAAGCCGTCACAAGAACCTGTTCAAGCCAGAGAAGCGCGACTACAAGGAGGAGAAGATCACAGAGATTAAGAAGATCATTTCCAGTTCTTTGAAGGCTAACGTGAAATAATAAAAAAGGTTGCAACGTGTTGCAACCTTTTTTGGTGGAGCATAGGAGAATCGAACTCCTGACCTTTTGAATGCCATTCAAACGCTCTACCAACTGAGCTAATACCCCATTGATTTTTGCGCTGCAAAGTTACAGCTTTTTTTGATACGCCCGACAATTATTTTTCAAAATTATTTACGACGACCTTTTCGACGGCCTTTGCCTGTGTCTTCAACCGCTTTCACCTCCTTGCGGTAAATGTCGTTTTTGTCGACCGGACGCAGATGCTCCTTCCACTCGAAGCCTTTCAAAATCTCCACCCCCGGCTTCAGCTTCTCAATCGGATATAAAGTCTCGGTGGTTTTTTTGAAATATTTTATCCTAACTATCTGATTATCTTTGATTTTGATATCCATCGCCACACTCTGCGACACGTTGATGCCGATAATCGAGCCGTCTTCCTCCCTCAGCCAATACACCGTCTCGGCATTACCATCGTCATAAACATGGTCAAGCTCATTATTTTTGAAATAAGCCGTCATGATTTTACCTTTTATCTGGTTAAAACCTTCGATGGTATCTTTTTGAATGATAAAACCATTAGGATAAAGCAAAGCGCTGTCGATAGCTCTATTGGCGATAACAATGTTGATTGAATCGCCGCTCAGCTGACTGTTTTCAGCCCAAATCATTGGATTGATGCGCATCTTAGCTGTGGAATCGGCTACATAATAATTCAATGAATCGCATTTCCCCTGGATGTCGTTGCGATAGAAACGCACATTGTAATATGCCAAAACCCGCTCCGGCTTCTCATTGACGGTATCCATGAAGAAAAACAAGGTGTCGGAATGCAGGAAAAGCGTATCTTTCTCAGCAAAATAAAGCGCTCGCACACTGTCGGTAACAAAACTCTTGCCTAACTTTTTCCACATCTCACCATAATTTCCTTCAATTATAGCCTTGTTGATGGTGTCATGAATGAAGACATTGCTCATAGCCTTCGCGAATTCAATCTTTCCATCGTAAAACATTGAGTCAGAAGAGATTGAATAGCCGTCATTGCTCAAAGTGGCACGTTTGTCGAGATAAGCCACCTCATTTTGAGTGTCGTACCAGCCGAAATTTCCCACAAGGATATTATCTTCATAATAAATCGTCGTAGGGCCATAAAAATACATTTTCTCCTCTTGTATCTTATACACGAGAGTATCAGTAAACATTTGGCTTTTCGGCGTTGTCACGACAACATTTTTGCGGAAATATGCCACCTGGATATCATCGCGGTAATAACCTTTGTCAGAAACAAGATTTTTATCGTTGCGAGTAATAGTTCCATGACGCGGATAGGTGGCGAGATGCTTATTTCTATCGTAGGTCATGTAATTGGTTTTCAACACTGTAGAGTCATCTTTAAGGATGACATTGTCGAAAAGCTCGGCAAATTTCTTGTCGCCGGCATACTTACATTTATCGCTGAAGATGTCGGTGGTGTCGTTCACCTTGATATGAACATGACCAAAGCCGTCGAAGTAACGCGTCTTCTCGTTGAAATGCGCGCTGTCGCTGTAAAAAAACGTCGAATCCTGACGCAGCACCACGTTTCCGATGAGGCGTTCCACATCCTTACCGAACGATTCGTCGTAGACCTGATGGTCGGCGTGTTCGATATGGACAAGCGTCTTGCCGTTCTGCTGGGCATAAACGCCACAACAGGCAAAGACAAATAATGTTAGGATTAAAAATTTAATTCGACGCATAAAATATTGTGTAAGGGCGAATTATATTCGCCCCTACCATCATTCATATTTTTTATTTTCGGCCTTGCCGTCCAATACCATGATGCCATTGAGGGCGAGGGCGAGCATCTCGTCTTCACCTGGGTAACGGTAAACAGGAGCGATCTTCTCGACGTGTTCGGTCACAATGCCACAGAATGTCTTGTCGTAGGCCATACCGCCGGTGATGAAGATGCCGTCGACGTTCATGTCGAGAGCCGCTGCCGCGAGACCGCCGATTTCCTTAGCGACCTGGTAAGCCATGGCGCGATACACCTTCTCCCATTCCTTGTTGCCGGCCTTCACTGCGTTTTCAACCTCGAGAGCGTCGTTGGTGCCGAGATAAGCCACAAAACCGCCTTGTCCTTTAAGCATAAGGTCAACGTCTTTCTTGGTGTATTTGCCGCTGAAGCAAGCCTTCATCAATGGACCTGACGGAAGAGCGCCCGAACGTTCAGGTGTAAAAGGACCGTCGCCGTTCAAAGCGTTGTTGACATCGACCACGCGACCTTTCTTGTGGGCCGCCACCGAGATACCACCGCCGAGGTGCACACCGATAAGGTTAAGGTCTTCGTATTTCTTGCCAACAGCCTCAGCATGCTGACGGGCGATCATCTTCTGGTTGAGTGCGTGGAAGATAGAGATACGTGGGAACAACGGGTGACCCGAGAAACGTGCCAGTTCCTCCATCTCGTCGACGACGACAGGGTCGGCAATGAATGCCTTAACGCCGTATTCCTTGGCGATGTCGTTAGCGATCAAGCCGCCGAGGTTGCAGGCGTGCTCGCCGTATGTGGCAGCCTTAAGGTCACGAAGCATGACTTCGTTCACCTCGTAAACACCTGATGTGAGCGGGTGAAGCAGACCGCCGCGGCCAACAACTGCGCTGAGACCGTTAATATCAACGCCTTCGTTTTTCAACTCATTGAGAATCACTTCTTTACGATAAGAAAACTGGTCAGCGATCTTATCGAATTTAGCCAAATCTTCAACAGAATGTTTGATGTTTTTCTTGAAAACCTGTTCCTTGTCATTGAAAACAGCAACCTTCGTTGATGTCGAGCCTGGATTTACGATTAACAGTTTATACATGATTTTTATGTTTTATGTTATTTATGCGATTAATGCTGCCAATGCGATTGAATACAACTTAGTGAGCGAGGTGTCGCCGCGTGATGAAAGGACGCAAGGAACCTTGGCACCCATGAGCATTGCGCCGATTTCTGCTTTGTCGAATTTCGAGCAGCATTTGTAGAACACATTCGATGCTTCGAGGTTAGGGAACACGAGGCAGTCGGCGTCGCCAGCCACTGGGCTGTTCATGCCTTTAATCTGTGCTGTCTCAGCGTCGCAAGCGAGGTCGAGAGAGATAGGACCTTCGACGAGGCAACCCTTGATCTGACCACGGTCGGCCATCTTCGAGATGATAGCTGCGTCGACGCATGCCGGGATGCCGGCGCTCATCTGCTCGGTAGCTGTCACGAGAGCGACTTTCGGAGTCTTCACGCCGAGAGCCTTCGACACTGTGGTGACATATTTCAAGATTGTCTGTTTCTGCTTGAGGTCAGGCAATGGGATGATGGCGCAGTCAGAAGCCACGAGAAGCTTGTGGTAGTTAGGGTTCTGAATCACTGCGACGTGTGCCAGGGTGACGTTTGGTGGGCAGAGACCGCGTTCCTTGTTGAGGATGGCGCGCATGTATTTATCGGTTGGGAGAAGACCCTTCATGAGGATGTCGCCTTCGCCGCGGTTGATGAGGTCGCATGCCAAAGCGGCAGCCTTCACGTCGTCGGTCTCCTGGACGATTCTGAACTTCTTGATGTCGATACCTTCTGCCTTGCAGATCTCAGCGATACGCGCCTCGTCACCGATGAGGGTGGCGTCGATAAGACCGTTGTCGACAGCGTCGTTGACAGCGCAAACAGTGTGGTCATCCATAGCAAAAGCTGCTACGAGACGTTTTTTTGGACGGCTCTTCAGCACGTCGAACATTTGATTTAATTTGGTGATTTCCATGATTTTATATTTTTAACAACCTATATATCTTGAGATAACGAGTTTCAAAATTTCGCTCGTTCCTTCGCCGATTTGCAGGATGCGCTGGTCACGATAGAAGCGTTCCATGTTGAAATCCTTCAGCAGACCGTGACCTCCCATCACCTGGACGGCTTTATCGCAAACCTCTGCAGCCACTTGTGAGCAGTAGAGTTTCGCCATTGCGGCTTGTTTTCCGTAAGGCAGATGAGCGTCTTTCATGCGGCAGGCCTTGTAAAGCAGCTCGCGTGCCGCCTCGATCTTCATCGCCATCTCGGCAAGCATAAAGCTGACAGCCTGGAACTTGCACACCGGCTTCCCAAACTGCTCGCGCTGTTTCGAATATTCGAGAGCCATCTCGAAGGCACCCTGAGCGCAACCTAATCCCATCGCGCCGATGGAGAGACGTCCGCCGTCGAGCGTTGCAAGCATGATATGTGAGCCATCGCCAGGTTTTCCGAGGATGTTCTCGTCGTTTAGCTTCACGTTGTTGAACTTCAGCTCTCCAGTGTTCGAGGCGCGCCACATCATCTTGCGGTCCATCGGACGCTGAGTGAAGCCAGGAGTTGTGTTCTCGATGAGAAAAGCTGTAAACTCAGGCTTTCCGTTGCTCTCGCCAGATATTACCTGGATGGTGCTTCCGAGTGTCATCGGGGTGGCGCTGTTGGTGATGAATATCTTTGTTCCGTTGATAACCCATTGATTATCAACCTTCTTTGCAGTCGATTTTGTTCCTCTCGAGTCGCTGCCGGCCGTTTCCTCGGTGAGACCGAAGCCCCAGAGATGGTCTTTGCAGAGACGTGGGAGATATTTCTCTTTCTGTTCTTTCGTTCCGTATTCCTTGATTGGGCCGATACCCAGCGAGTTGTCCGCCGCTATGGTAGCTGCCGTGGAGCCGTCGACACGCGCAAGTTCCTCAACAGCAATGATATACGACAAAGTGTCGAGTCCCTGACCGCCGTATTCCTGAGGCACGCACATACCAAGAAGTCCGAGTTCGCCCATCTTCTTGGTCAGCTCGACGTCGAATTTCTCGTGCTCGTCGTTGAACGCCGCCACAGGTTTCACCTCTTTCTCAGCGAAATCGCGGACTTTCGCGCGCACTTCGATTTGTTTTTCAGTCAATCCGAAATTCATATTCCAAGTTCAATTAAAACTGTTTTCGTATCTACTTTTTCACCTTCTTTAACATTGATTTTCACTACTTTAGCATCGCCTTTCGCCACAATATTGTTTTCCATCTTCATAGCCTCCACGATGCAAAGAATTGTGCCGTAATGCACATCATCGCCTTCTTTTACGTTGATTTTCATTACGTTACCAGGCATTGGCGAGAAAAACTTCATGTCATCGGCAGCAATGTCGGTATGCGAATAGTCACGCATGTCGTTGAGCTGGTCGTCGCGATGGCAGATGAAATCTAAGCCGCGCAGATGCACGCAGTAGTCGTGATGCGGGGTCTGTGACACAAACACAGGCTCAGTGCGGCCGTTGATTATCACCTTCTGTACCTCGCCATTCTGCGAAAGCATTACAGAATAAGGCTTTCCGTTGATGACGCACTCGAGGTTGGTGCTCGAAAGATGATTGATCTGCACCTTCATCGACTCGCCTTCCACTGTGACGTTCAGCGACATCTGGAAACGCCAGTAACCTATTGAGTTCCAGACGTTTGCAGTATCCTGACGGTTATTGAAATCATGGAAGAGGAACAACGCCGCCACATCTTCTTTCTTGATATTTTGGCGAGCCTGACGCATGGTCTCAACCAGCTCCTCCTGATGCTTCCCGCAATAGGAAGTGTCGATTTTATTATTTGTAAAGTCTTGATTATCAATTATACTTTGCAGATAAGGGATATTCGTCTTCTCAGTTTGGACGATATATTCCTTCAAAGCTCTGCGAGTAATTTCTATAGCTTCATCTCTGGTCTTGCCGAAGCAGATAAGCTTGGCGATTATCGGGTCGTAGCTGTCGCTGATTGTGCACGGACCGTCGATGCTGCTGTCGATACGCACGCCGCGCATCTGAGGCTCGTGATAGAGTGTCACTTCGCCTGCTGCCGGAAGGAAGTCGTTCGCCGCATCCTCAGCATATACACGGCATTCGATGGCGTGACCCTTGTCCTGAATCATGTCCTGCGTCCAGCCCATCTCCTTGCCGCGAGCTATGCGAATCTGCTCTTCAACAATGTCGATTCCAGTGCGCTGCTCCGTGACGGGATGCTCCACCTGGATACGCGTGTTCATCTCAAGGAAGTAGAAATTGAGGTCTTTGTCAACCAAAAACTCCACCGTGCCAGCGTTTTTGTAACCAACTGCTTTACAGAGACTTACCGCGGTTTCGCATATCGCCTGACGTTTCTCTGGAGTGAGTGTCGGCGACGGCGATTCTTCGATGATTTTTTGGTAGCGACGTTGCACCGAACATTCGCGTTCGTAGAGATGAATCACGTTGCCGTAATGGTCTGCAAGCACCTGCACCTCGATATGGCGCGGGTTTTCGACATATTTCTCGACGTAAACCTCGCCGTCGCCGAAGTATTTCTGCGCCTCGCGCGATGCTTTCTCAAGCTCGTCACGCAAATCTTCTTTTTTGCAGACTATGTGCATGCCTTTTCCACCGCCGCCTGCCGCTGCCTTTATCAGCACAGGATACGGAAGCTTGTCGGCCTGCCTCATGATATCGTCCATGGTGCCGGTAACACCAGTAGTCACTGGTATTCCGTGCGATTTCGCAAACTCGCGTGCAGCGATTTTGTTACCCATGAGGCGCATGGTGTCGGCATCAGGACCGATGAAGATGATATTGTTATTCGCGCAAGCCTCGGCAAGTTCCGGACTTTCCGACAAAAATCCGTAGCCAGGATGTATGGCGTCGGCGCCAGTATCCAAAGCTGCGTCGATAATCTTCTGAATATTGAGGTAAGTATCTTTAAGTTGGCCGTTGCCGAGAGGGCGTGCCTCATCGGCCATACGGCGGTGCAATGCGTCGGCGTCGTTGTCGGCATAGATTACTACTGAGTTGATACTCAGCTTCTTAAGCGTACGCATCACCCTCACCGCAATCTCTCCGCGGCCAGCAATAAGCACTTTATGAATCTTCTTCGAAGGCATAGTATATAATTCGTTGCAAAAGTACGATATTTTTATCATATCTGCAAATAGGATTTATAAATAATTTTTCTTGCAAAAAATGAAAAAAAGCACTATCTTTGCGACAAAATTATTAACTATGAAAAATATCTTTAGACTATTTCTTGTGGCTGTTTTAGCTTTAACAGCTACAGCCTCGTTCGGACAATGCGATTTCACGGTGACAGACAGTCAGCCTTTCATCGAGGATTTTGAAGGAAACGGCTTCGAGTGCTGGACCGTGGACGCCAACGGAGGCAACTGGAGCGCCATGACAGGCTCAAGCACCACCCTCGCGGCGTTCTCCGCCTCAAACAACGGCGACGAGGCTCGCCTGATATCCCCTGTCTTAGACCTCACACAGGTAGGATCGGCTAACTTCAGCTTCTCCTATGCTATGATGGGACTCTACGACAATGACGAACTGGTAGTGAGCTACCGCACGTCGGAGACTGATACCTGGCACACCTTGGGCACATACAGCATCAGCGACTATCAGAACTTTTACGAGGACAGCTTTGTGTTGACCGACCTGTCGGCGACATATCAGATCTCGTTTTTGGGACGTTTCCTTGGCGGATATATGATTTTCGTCGACAACATTGAAGTCTCGGGATCAGGAGGCTGCGCACGTCCGACAAGTCTTGCTGCCACTGATATCACCGCTTTTTCGGTTCTTCTCAACTGGTCGACGACAGGCAACGAAGACAGTTGGGTCGTTGAGATTAATGGAGAGTCAAAGCCCGTCGAGACTCAGCCTCATATGGTTGAAGACCTCATTCCACAAACCGACTACACCTTCCGTGTGAAAGCCATCTGCGGCGGCATGGAGTCGGAATGGGCCACACCTGTCACTTTCACCACCCGCTGCGACGTGATACCTGTCACCGACGACGAGCCATTCTTCGATGATTTCGAGGCTTCAGAAGACTTTGTATGCTGGTATAATGAGATATCTTCCGGTATCGACGGCTGGGTGGTGGACCCAGGATATACTATCTTAAACAACACCGCATTCTTCATCTGGCTCGGCGGAGAAGCCGTCCTCATCTCGCCACAACTAGACATCACGGCAGTCACCAACCCGACACTCACCTTCAAGCACAAACAGCTGAGGGGCTTGAGCTACGGCACCGTCGACGAGCTTTATGTGGCTTACCGCACCGACGTGAATGACACCTGGCATGTGTTGCAGAATTTCTCCGAAGCCACCAGCGACTGGGAGACAGTCACGATAGCGCTTCCAAGCCCTTCGGCCACATATCAGATCGGCTTCGACGGCGTAGGACATGACGCTGAAGGTGTTTACGTCGACGACGTGAGAGTCGGTAACAGCAACGACGGCGTCAACGAGACTTATGCTTTGAATGCTTATGTGAACCCGAATCCTACAACAGGAAGCATCACCGTAAATGCCAGTATTTCCAACGGCAAAGCCGCCGTTTTCGATGTCTTCGGCCGCCAGATCACCGATGCAACAATCATCGACGGACACGCTGAAATCGACCTGGGAGACTATGCTTCAGGAGTATACTTCGTGCGCGTTACTGGCGAATCAGGTACAGCAACAGTAAGGATTGTTAAGGAATGATAGTGATTTCGTATTAAAAACACTTCACAAATTTCATCACAGACTTGCCTCGTTTAGCAATATAAATCCCAACAGGCAAGTCTGTTGTTAATATATCATCGTCAGAATTTATTGTTTTTACAATTTCACCAAAGATGTTGTAAATGAATACAATAGAGTTGTCACTCGTTTCAATTTCCTCGATGGAGAGAGGACTCGGTACGACCCAAACGCTGTAAAAAATGTTTTATTCTAAAATATTCGAGCAATGATTTATATTTATCTTGCGCCGAAAGGCAAGTATCTCGCAGGAATCCATTGATTTTCCCCCAATTTTGAAGGCCCCGATAGTAGAAAAAGCGTAAATCTTCAGTGATGATAAACGGAACTATCGCGTTTTGCAGGCATTGCCAGAACATTATTAGACGTCCGATGCGACCGTTACCATCTTGAAACGGATGTATGCGCTCAAAATGCACGTGAAAATCAAGAATATCGTCAAGATTCACTTGTTTTTTGGCATTAAAATCTGCAATAAGAGCTTTCATTTGCTTGTGAACATCCTCAGGTAAAACTGTTTTTTCTCCTCCGATTTCATTTGCCAAACGTTTATAATCGCCAACTGCAAACCAAGGTTTTTGACTGCCGGACGTATTGGATTTAAGCAACAGATGCAGCTGTTTGATATGCGATTCTGTAATCTTTTCTCCAGCATGATCAATGATATAATCGATGCAGCGGAAATGGTTTACCGTTTCCAAAATATCGTCGATTCTTGTGTTTTCGTTAGTGATTCCGAGGGTATTAGTCTCAAAAATGAAACGCGTCTGTTCTTTAGTAAGGCGGCTGCCCTCGATGTGATTGGAGTTATACGTGAGGTCGATTTGCGTACGATGATAGATTCCGCCTTTAAGTTTGATGTTTTTCTCTTCTCTCAAGCGCAAAAGCAATGGCGATTGTTTCTTTTTGTTTCTTTTAGGCAGGACGGCATCTTCCGGGATATTCCATGTTTTTCCTGTCAGGAAGGCTCCTTCAATCTTTCCCGAAGCGCAGTAATTTCTGATTGTGCGCTCGCTCACGCCGTACTTTTCCGCAAACTGAACAACTGACAAATATTCCATCTTATCGGCAAATTTTTAAAAATCTCGCTGCAAAGATAGCATTTTTTGCCGATATCGGCAAGATTTTTTAAATTTAATGACGGGAAAAGCTACATCTCCCCTAGCCTTTTTTCATCCAACCTGTAAATCGTCCAATCCTCCATTGGCTTCGCGCCTAAGGATTTATAGAAATTGATTGAGGGCTGATTCCAATCGAGACACACCCACTCCATGCGGCCACAGTGGCGTTCTTTGGCGAGACGAGCGAGATACAATAACAACGCTTTGCCGTAGCCTAAACCACGTTTTTCGGGGATAACGAAGAGGTCTTCGAGATAGAGTCCTTTGCGACCGACGAAAGTGCTGAAATTGTGGAAAAACAAAGCAAAACCGACAGGAATGCCGTCTTCGCAACCGAAAACGACTTCGGCTTCGTGCTTCACGAAAATGGAATCGTGAATGGTTTCGACAGTGGCTTCGACTTCATCGATCATCTTCTCGTAAACGGCGAGCTTTTTGATAAAGTCGAGGACGAGAGCGGCTTCGGATTCTTGGGCGGGACGAATTGTGAATTGATGCATAATCTATTGTTTTTCAAACTTTGGCCGTTGGCTTTTGGCTATTGGCAGCCAATGGCTAATGGCCAAAAACCAAAGTTACTTTTCTAAAAACTTCTTCATCCTCTCCTGAGCATCTTTTCCCATTCGTTCATTAGCGATAAGTGCCGATGTCATGTCGAAGACTTCGCTGTATGGGTCGCCGTGACCGCAAACCCCGCGGATCAACTGCTTGCAATCACGAATAGCTGCTGGCGATGCCGAGAGATACTGCTCTGTGTAGAAATCCAAGCGTTTGTTGATTTCCTCCATCGTGCCGATGTAGTTCACAAGGTTAAATTTCAACGCTTCTTGAGCTGTGAACTTTCTACCGCTCAGCATGGTGTCGTGAGCCATAGTCTCACCGCAACGGGCAATGACAAAAGGTGAAATCGTGGCTGGAGTGAGTCCCAGTTTCACCTCGCTGAAGGCGAAAACAGTATCATTTTCAGCCAACACAATGTCGCAGGCCGCGATGATTCCGTTGCCGCCACCGATGACGTGACCGTGAACCAGAGCTATCACTGGGGTATTGCAGAAATAGATGGTCTGGAACAGCTTTGAGAGATTTCGAGCATCCGTCAAATTCTCCAAATAGCTATTTTTTGCAATATCTTTCATGTAGTTGAGGTCAGCGCCGGCGCAGAAGCTCTTGCCGTTGCCGCACAGTTCTATCACGTGGATATCATCACGGGTGTCGAGCCAGTCGATTGCCTCGGTCAGCTCATGTATCATCTTGACATTCATGGCGTTGCGAACCTCGGGGCGGTTCAGCGCGATGCGTGCCACGTTTTTCTCTATTCCTATCTGAAGCGTTGTGAATTCCATAGCTTACATTCTAAATACTCCGAATTGTTGTGGCGGGAACTTCTGGTTGAGCGATGCTGCGATGCCCATGGCGAGGATTCTTCGCGTATCCACAGGGTCGATGATGCCGTCGTCCCACAGACGCGCGGTGCTGTAGAACGCAGAGCCTTCGTAGTCGTATTTCGCCAAAATCTCGCGTTTCAAGGCCTTGATTTCCTCTTCAGGAACTGGCATTCCCTTGTAATGGTACTGGTCTTCCTTGACGGTGGCGAGTACGTTGGCAGCCTGGGTACCTCCCATGACCGAAATCTTGGCGTTAGGCCACATGAAAAGCAGTCGCGGACTGTAGGCGCGACCTGCCATTCCGTAGTTGCCGGCGCCGAACGAGCCTCCGAAGATGACAGTAAACTTTGGCACGTTGGCATTACTCACCGCATGTACCATCTTGGCGCCGTCTTTGGCGATGCCGCCGCATTCGTATTGTTTTCCGACCATGAAGCCGGTGACGTTCTGCAGGAATACCAACGGGATATTACGTTGGCAGCAAAGCTCGATGAAGTGCGTCGCCTTCAATGCCGACTCGCTGAAAAGCACGCCGTAGTTGGCGATGATGCCCACCGGGAAACCCATCAAATGAGCGAAACCACACACGATTGTCGTTGCATATCTCTCTTTAAATTCCTGGAAGCGGCTGCCATCGACGATACGCATGATGACCTCACGTGGGTCGACGACTTTTCTTAAATCCAACGGTGCGATGCCATACAGCTCCGTCGGGTCGTAGAGTGGCTCTTCAACAGGAAGCATATCTAGCAGCTGTTTCTTCGGCTTCTCTAATGTTTTAAAGATGTTACGACAAATCTGCATGGCGTGGCTGTCGTTCTCTGCCAGATGGTCGGCGACACCAGAGACTGAGGTGTGCATCTCAGCGCCGCCAAGCTCTTCAGCGGTAACGATTTCGCCTGTAGCGGCTTTCACCAGCGGAGGTCCACCGAGGTAGATGGTGCCTTGTTTCTTCACTATGATGGTCTCGTCGCTCATCGCAGGCACGTAGGCGCCGCCCGCGGTACACATTCCCATCACGATGGCGATCTGAGGGATGCCCATTGCCGACATCCTCGCCTGGTTGTAGAAGAAACGACCGAAATGCTCCTTATCCGGGAACACGGTGTCCTGCTCGGGAAGGAAGGCGCCGCCGCTATCGACCATATACACGCACGGAAGGTGGTTCTCCATCGCGATCTCCTGTGCGCGCAGGTGTTTCTTGACGGTATATTGCATATACGTACCGCCTTTCACCGTGGCGTCGTTGGCAACGATGACCGCCTCACGGCCTTGAATCATGCCTATTCCGGTGATGATGCCCGCCGACGGGAAGTCGTTGTTATACGTGTCGTAAGCCGCCATTGGCGAGAGCTCCAAAAACGGAGTGTTCTTGTCGATGAGCAGGTCGATGCGCTCGCGGGCAAGGAGTTTGTTACGTTTCTTATGTTTGGCGATAGCCGCCTCGCCGCCGCCGTGCATGCTGGCGTCCATAGCATCGTGATACTTCGCCATCAGCTCCATGAAAGCCTTTCGGTTCTCCTGAAACTCAGCACTTGCTGGGGATATTTGAGATTTTAGTGTTTGCACTTTGATACAATTTTTTGCAAAAATACAAAAATATTTTATAATTTTGACGCAGAAAATTTAAGAGATACGATGAAAAAGTTGATTTTTGACGCTTTTTTGCTGATATTTTTGACAATTGCAGCCTTTTTGCTGCTTTTGTCAATAAAACCTGTGCAAATTCAAATCATGACATACAATGTAAAACATTGTGCTGGAATGGATTTGGTGGTGGATTATGATCGAACTGCCAATGTGATTAGTAAAACTCAGCCTAATGTTGTTGCAATTCAAGAACTTGACAGTATGACTGGCAGAAGCGGACGGAAATATCAATTAGAAGAGTTAGCGAATCGCACAAATTATTATCCGGTTTTTGGCAAAGCCATTGATTATGATGGAGGTGGCTATGGCGTTGGTGTTTTGACCAAAGAACATCCTTTAAGCACAAAACGTATTTCTCTTCCTGGCGAAGAGCCTCGATTGTTACTTGTTGTTGAACTTAAAGATTATGTGATTGCCTGCACTCATTTGGATTTGGAGGAAGATACACGATTGGCCTCGATACCTTTAATAATTGAGGAAGCCAATTATTGGCAAAAACCGTTCATTATTGCCGGAGATTTGAACGACAATCCCGATTCGCAAGTTTTAAAGAAATTGAAAAAGTATTTCACAATAAATTCAGGAAACGAATACACTTTCCCCGCCGATAAGCCGAATGAATGCATTGATTATGTGGCAACTTTCAATAATTGTCAAGTAAAAACTATAGAATCGGTGGTTGTTGACGAGCCTGAAGTCTCCGACCACAGACCGCTTTTAGTAAAATTGCAGCTGCATAGATAAACTAAAAAATCTAAAAGAACTAAAAAACTAGTTTCTTTTAGTTGAGAGAAGGCCGCAGGCGGCATCGATATCCTGGCCTCTTGATGCTCTGATTGTGGCGATGATGCCTTTATCGTTGAGCTTATCGCGGAAGCGGACCATGTCTTCAAATGATGGACTCTGCAAGTCGATATTTGGGATGGCGTGGAAACGAATCAAATTCACGCGGCAACGAAGGCTGCCGAGCTGACGAGCGAGTTCGTTGATGTGCTTCGGAGTGTCGTTAAGGCCTTTAAACACTATGTATTCGAACGAGACACGACGCTGGCCGCTCCAGTCGTGCTGGCGGATAGCATGGATAACCTCGTTGATAGGATACGACTTCTCAACAGGCATGATTTTCGCGCGCTCATCGTGGAACGGACTGTGCAGACTGATTGCCAAATTGCACTTCGACTCGTTGATGAAACGTTTCATATTAGGAATCACTCCTGCCGTCGAGACCGTTATACGTGTCGGGCTCATCGCCAAACCCCAGTCGGAGGTCATGATTTCTAGCACCCGCATAATGTTGTCGTAGTTGTCCATCGGCTCGCCCATGCCCATGAAGACGAAATTCGACAAATTTTCGTATTCCGGCAGGCTAAGTATCTGATTTATAATGTCGCCAGCCGACAGATTGCCTTGGAAGCCTTGTTTACCAGTCTGACAAAAGAGGCAGTTCATCTTGCATCCCACCTGGCACGAAACACAAAGCGTAGCGCGTTCTTTTTCAGGGATATAGGCCGTCTCGACGAAGCCGTTGTCAACCGGGAAAAGATATTTCTTGGTGCCGTCCTTCGACTCCTGCACATCGGCGAAAGCACGGTAGCCCGTCTCGTAGTTTTCAGCCAAAATCTGACGTGTATGTTTCGACAGATTCGTCATCTCATCGAAGGTGGTGACGCGTTTGCGATAGAGCCAATCGACTAATTGTTTGGCAGTAAACTTCGGCATATTATGTTGAGCCACAACGTCTTGCAGCTCCTGAAGCGACATTCCAAGAAGTGATTTCATGTTGCGATAATTTTTTTGCAAAAATATGGATTTTTTTATAAATTTGCACCTTGAAATAAATATTAAAAACATACTATCATATGCAAAACTTTGATTATCAAACCCCAACTCGCCTGATTTTTGGCAAAGGCGTGATAGCGAAACTTCCGGGCGTGATGACTCAATTCGGAAAGAAGATTTTATTAGCCTACGGTAGCGGAAGCATCAAAAAGTTGAAAGTTGAAAGTTTAAAGTTGAAAGATGGTTCTTCCACGAAAGCAACCAATCTATATGATTTGACAAAGGAATTGCTAAAAGGCTATGAAATCATTGAACTTCCTGATATTCAGCCGAATCCGAAATACGACCCGAGCGTGCTCGACGGCGTGCGTCTCTGCAAGGAACACAAAATCGACGTCATCTTGGCGGTTGGCGGCGGCTCGGTGCTCAACTGCTCGAAGGCTATCGCCGCTGGTGCCTGCTACGACGGCGACCCGTGGGATTTGATATCATATAAGGTGAAAGCGAAAGCAGCCCTTCCAATTGTAGACATCATCACTTTGGCGGCGACAGGTAGTGAATACGACTCCGGCGGCGTGATTTCGCGCACCGAGACCAACGACAAAATCGGCTACATCGACCGTCATCTCTACCCTGCCGTGTCGTTCCTCGACCCGACGTATACCTTCACTGTCAACAAGAAGCAAACCGCCGCAGGCATTGCCGACGCGATGAACCACGTGATGGAGCAGTATTTTGTGGAAGACGCGACTTTGCTCAATGACGGTTTCTGCGAGTCGATGTTCCGCAGCCTGATGGTAAACGGCCGCAAATGCTTGGAAAACCCTGAGGATTACACAGCACGCGCCGAGATGATGCTCGCTTGCACCTACGGCTGCAACGGAATCCTGGCTCTCGGCAACAGTCAGAGCGGCTGGCCATGCCACGGCATCGAACACGCCCTGAGTGCCTACTACGACATCACACACGGCTGGGGACTTGCCATCATCACTCCAAGATGGATGAAGCATATTTTGAATGAAAGAACACTGCCACGCTTCGTGAAATATGGCATCAACGTGTTCAATATTGATAAAAATCTCGACAAATGGGAGATTGCCAACAAAGCCATCGACGAGACGTATAAATTCTTCGAAAGCATTGGTATTCCTATGCATCTGAGAGATCTCGGCATAGACGAAAGTCGTGTCGACGAGATGTCGCATCACATCGCTGTGAACGAAGGATTAGACCAAGCCTACGCTCCGCTGACCGAAAAAGACATCGCTGAGATAATTACTGCAAGTTTATAAGCAAAAATGAGCGAAAAACAGATAGCCTCCTCGGAAATTGAGCTTGGCAAGGCGTCGCTGATGCCACTCATCGCGAAGTATGCGATCCCGTCGATAATCAGCATGCTGGTTGGGGCGTTGTACAACCTCACCGACCAGATTTTCATCGGCCGCATTGTGGGAGTGGTGGGCAACGCCGCGTCGAATGTGGTGTTTCCAACGACGACATTTTCGACAGCCATCTGCATGCTGCTTGGCATCGGCACGGCAGCGGGATTCAACATCGCGCAAGGTGCAGGAAAGATTGAAGAAGCCAAGAAATACGTCTACACCGGACTTACCGTGACTGCCATCATCGGGTTTTTAACCGGACTGCTGGTTTTCATTTTCAGAGGTCAGATTATCGACCTTTGCGGAGCGAGTCCGACAGGCAATGTATACCCTTATGCTATGCAGTATCTGTCGATAGCTGCTATAGGCCTGCCGTTCTACATCTTCGCCTCGGCGCGAAGAACTACCGACGCGTCAAAGGCGCATATTACATGGCGTTTGCGATGGCCTTTGCCATTGGCGTCGTCTTTTTCGCAATGCTGCAGCTTTTCCCGAAAGAAATCGTGTCGATTTTCGGAACAGGTTCGGATTTGTATTTTGAATTTGCCGAGAAATACCTCAAGATTTACATGATGTTTGTGTTCTTCCAGAACATCCAGCCGGTGACGGTCACCTATTTCTCAGCCACCGACAACCCAAAACAGGGATTGCTGGTGTCGTTATCGCGGCAAGGCTTGTTCCTGATTCCGCTTCTCATCATCTTGCCGAAGTTCATGGGAATCCACGGCATCCTCGCCGCCAGCCCTATATCCGACACCTTGGCGTTTATCATCTCGGTGACGATGGTGCTAGTAAGTTTTAAAAAGTTAAATTCAAAATAATAACACTATGAAACGCATTTTAACACTCCTTTTCATCGTGCTGATGAGCATAGCTGCAAACGCACAAAACACCAAACCGCAACCGTTGACACAGGAAGAATTTGAGGCGCTCTGCCCCACTCCGCCTATGGGCTGGAACAGCTGGAACCGCTTCGGCTGCGACGTAAACGAGCAGCTGCTGATGGGTGCCGCTGACGCTATGGTGGCATCAGGAATGAAAGACGCCGGCTACGAATACATCGTCGTTGACGACTGCTGGCAGATTGACCGCGACGCCGACGGTAACATAGTGTGCGACCCTGAGCGTTTTCCTCACGGCATGAAATATGTGGCCGACTACATCCACTCAAAAGGCTTGAAGTTCGGCATCTACTCCTGCGTTGGCACCCACACCTGCGCCGGCCGTCCGGGCAGCATGGGCCACGAATACCAGGATGCGCTGTTCTACGCTCGCACAGGTGTCGACTACCTGAAATACGACTTCTGCAACAACCGCGGCACTAACTCAAAGACCGCCTACACCATCATGCGCGAGGCATTGAAAGAAGCCGGCCGCCCTATAGTTTTCAGCATCTGCGAATGGGGCAGCACCAAGCCATGGGAATGGGGCAAAAGCATCGGTCACCTCTGGAGAGCCACCGGCGACATCATTAATATCTGGGACGGACGTGAAGACTGGGGCGGACACGGAATGGTCAATATCATCGATTTGGTGCAGGATTTGTATCCCTACAACGGTCCGGGTCACTGGAACGACCCCGACATGCTTGAAGTCGGCAACGGAGGCATGACGAATATCGAAGACCAGAGCCATTTCTCGATGTGGTGCATGCTCGCCGCTCCGCTGATGGCAGGCAACGACCTCGGCAACATGAGCGACGACACCAAACGCATTCTCACAAATAAAGATGTCATCGCCATCGACCAGGATCCATTGGGAATTCAGGCGCATCTTTCAGTGGCTATGGGCGACCATCAGATCTGGGTTAAACAGCTTGCCAACGACGAGTGGGCAGTGTGTTTCTTCAACCGTGGCGACGACGCTTGGAATCTCAACTTCAACTGGAACGACATCCCTGAACTGCGCGCCACTGGCGTAGATTATAAAGTGTACGACCTTTGGCAGCATAAAACCATCGCCAAGTCAACAAAGAAAAACGTGGTAAACAGCATTCCGCCGCATGGTGTGCTGATGGTAAGGCTGACACCCGCGAAATAAGTTTTATTTCACCATGAATTTTGTCGTTTCAAGGCGTTTTTCACCCTTGATCTGCAAAATATATAGTCCTGTTTCCAATTCCGCGACCGAGATGGTTCCATCGGTAGAACCAGTTGTTACCTTTTGGCCTAAGATTTTCCCTTTTTATGGAATTTTTATTATTTTTGCAAACGATATACTCAATGGAAGAACAAATCTTCCTCGATTAATCAACAAGAGCATGCAGGGCGTATGTCGTACGCAACATTTATTTATCTTTGCTGAATAAAACATGACTATGAAAAAGAAAATTTATTTTGCCGGTTCAATTCGTGGTGGGCGTGATGATGCCAACCTTTATAAAAGGATGATAAATTATCTGAAAGTTGACAATGTAGTTTTGACTGAACACGTTGGTAATGACAACCTTAGCCTCGAAGAACAATGTCGTGAGCGCGATGCCAGCATTTACAATCGCGACACTGATTGGCTTCGCGAAAGCGATGTATTAATAGGAGAGTGCACTTGCCCGTCGCTGGGTGTAGGCTATGAGTTGGCTTACGCCGAACGCTTAGGAATTCCTTGTCATATCTTTTATAACAAAGCCAAGACTCAGCTCTCGGCAATGCTGACTGGAAATCTGTATTTCAAGCTTCATCCGTACGAAAATGAGGACGAGATTTTTGAAGAATTGGATAAGATTCTAAAAAAATAATTGGTTTTTGTCACTTTTGGCTACCCTATGGCTACCCAGAGTACACTTTTAGTACACCTTAAAAAGAAAAATCCCTTGATAATCATATAATTACCAAGGGATTAACTTTCTAAATCCGTACCCAGGGCCGGGATCGAACCGGCACGAGTGTTACCTCATCGGTTTTTGAGACCGACGCGTCTACCAATTCCGCCACCTAGGCTCAAATTTTCAATGAACTTTTTTCGGGTGCAAAATTAATACATTTTTTGTTACACGCAACATTTTTTTTCATAATTTTGCACCCGAAAAATTTAAACAAACAAATTTGAATTATGCAAGAGCCCATTGTATCAATCTTTTCAGGCAGAGCCACAAAATATTTGGCCGATAAAATAGCCGAATACTATGGCAAACCTCTCGGAACATGCAACGTAACAGTGTTCTCCGACGGCGAATTTCAGCCGAGCTTCGAAGAAAACTTACGCGGAAGAGACGTATTTTTGATCCAATCTACGTTCCCTCCGACAGAAAACCTCATGGAGTTACTCATGATGGTTGACGCTGCCAAACGCGCCTCAGCACGCCGCATCATCGCCGTCATCCCTTACTTCGGATTCGCACGCCAAGACAGAAAAGACCGCCCGCGCATTAGCATCGCCGCCAAGCTCGTCGCCAACCTCCTTCAGGTAGCCGGCGTCACACGCGTCATCACAATGGATATCCACGCCGACCAGATCCAGGGATTCTTCGACATCCCGGTTGACAACCTCTATGCATCGAAGATTTTCGTACCTTATATTAATAGCCTCAACCTGAAAGACCCTATCATGGCATCACCTGACGCCGGCGGCACACGTCGCGCCTCGTCATACGCCAAGATGTTAGGCACAGTGTTCTGCATATGCCACAAACAACGCTCGAAACCGAATGAGATCGAGAAGATGATACTCATCGGCGACGTTCAAGACCGTGACGTCATCCTCATCGACGACATCATCGACACAGCAGGCACCATCACCCGCGCCGGTCAGTTGCTGAAAGACAACGGCGCCCGCAGCGTCCGCGCCTTCGCGACACACGCCATCTTCTCAGGCTCGGCAATGGAAAAAATCGACAACTCAGTATTCGACGAAGTGGTCGTAACCGACACCATCCCGCTGACCAACCCAAGCAAGAAGATCCACGTGCTCTCAACAGCCGAACTCCTCGCAGAAGTCATCAAGAAAGTGGAGAATTACGAGTCATTAAGCGAATTTTTCAATAAAAAATAATTAACAATTAAAAACAAACAAAATGAATTCAGTATCATTGAGCGGTTCTCTTCGCGAGAACGTAGGGAAAAAAGATGCTAAAGCATTGCGCATGAACGGCCAAGTGCCATGCGTTATTTACGGTAACAACATCGAACAGGTGAAGTTCTCAACCGATGCAAGAAGCTTCAAAAAGATTCTTTACACACCTGAGACATTAATCATCGACTTCGAAATCAACGGTAAAGTTTACCACACAATCCTCCAAGACATTCAGTATCATCCAGTTACTGACGAAGTCATGCATGCCGACTTCCTCGATGTCAACGAAGACAACCCTATCACAGTTATGCTTCCTATCCGCACCCAGGGTACATGCCCAGGCGTTATGCGTGGTGGCCGTATGAACATGAACCTTTCAAAATTGAAAGTTCGCGGTTATGTCAACGACCTTCCAGATAACATCATCGTCGACGTGACAAAGCTTCAGATGAACCAGGCTATTAAGGTGAAAGACCTCAACCTCGAAAAGATGCAGGTTCTCGTCGCTGAGAACACCATCGTCGTCGACGTTAAGGCTCCACGTAACGCAGCAGCTGAAGAAGAGACTGAAGAAGCAGCTCCAGCAGCTGAAGCAGCACCTGCAGCTGAAGCAAAATAATGTAAATTTCAAGAAATTTATATGGAAAAAGCCTTCAATTGAAGGCTTTTTTTTATTTTTGCAGCATGAAATATCTGATTGCTTGTCTGGGAAACATCGGTGCCGAGTACGCCAACACGCGGCATAACATCGGCTTTATGGTCGCCGACCATCTGGCGAAAGAGCTTGGTAACTCATTCTCTCTCAGCCGTTTGGCTTTTGTGTCGGAGATGAAATATAAAGGCCGTCAGATGATAGTGATAAAACCGACGACTTACATGAACCTCTCAGGAAAGGCCGTTATTTACTGGGCTACCATGGAAAAGTTACCGCTTGAGAACATCCTCGTGGTATGCGACGACCTCGCGCTTCCTGCCGGCACCCTCAGAATGCGCAAAAAAGGCAGCGACGGCGGACATAACGGACTGAAAAGCGTCATCGAGTCGCTCGGAACCAGCGATTTCTGCCGTCTGCGCTTCGGCATCGGCAATGATTTCAACAAAGGACAGCAAATCGACTACGTCATCGGGAAATGGGATCAGGCTGAAATTAACGAGCTTCAGCCCCGCATACAAACCGCCGCTGATATAATCAAGAGCTTCGTCGCCATCGGCCCGGATCTCACTATGAATCAATTTAATAATAAGTAACTTTGGCCTTTAGCTTTTGGCTATTGGCAGCCAATGGCTAATTGCCAACGGCCAATAGCTGAAGCAATTCTTTCATTCCTTCCGATGCACCTTTTTTAATATGTGTTATCGGGCGTCGAGTGTTGATGTTAACATCCTTAGGATCAATGAGATACACTTGAGCTTTGTCGGGGACATAATACAACAGGCTTGCAGCCGGATACACATTCATTGATGTTCCAATGATGACGAAAATATCAGCCTTTTCAACGTATCTCACTGCCGTCTCGATTTCTGGAACTGCCTCGCCGAACCAAACGATGAATGGTCTTAACTGGCTGCCGTCGCCGGCTTTGTCGCCCATTTTCACTTCAAATTCCTCTGGTTTTAGATCGCGGATATAACGAGGGTCGTTCGGATTATAGCTCGAGCACACCTTCGTCAGCTCGCCATGAAGATGGATGATGTGATGGCTGCCAGCTCTTTCATGCAGATTATCAACGTTTTGCGTCACAACAGTAACGTCGAAATATTTCTCCAGTTCTGCACAAAGAATATGTCCTTGATTAGGCTTCACGTCGAGCAACTGTTTGCGGCGCTCATTGTAAAATTTGATAACCAATTCAGGATCAGCCTCATAGCCCTCAATTGACGCCACCTGCATCACTGGGTATTTGTCCCACAGTCCGCCTGCGTCCCTAAACGTACTGATTCCACTTTCGGCACTGATGCCCGCTCCGGATAAGATTACTAACTTTTTCATAGTTTAGAGTTTAGAGTAGTTTTAAAGTGTAAAGTTGATAGTTTTATCATCTTGTCATTCCGAGCGAAGCGAGGAATCTCGTTTCATCTCATTTAGTACAATTCTGAGTTCGCCCCACGAGTATTCGTCGCCAAGCACATCGCGCGCCCTGCCAAGCGACGAATCATGAGTCTCCTCAAAGTATTCCACGATATTGTTGTAATGCTCCTTGCTCATAAAATCTCTCGCCTCGACCTCTCCGTTCAAAACAAGTTCCGCCACGTGCTGCTCGATGGTAGTGCGCGTCATTCCTCGTCTTTCGGCGATTTCATCGATTGTGAGACCCTCGTCAATAAGCTCTTTCGTGCGCTTGACCGACGAACCTTTCTCGCGTTTTTCTTTTAGCTTCTTCTCTTTCTTTTTCCCAAGTTCCTCAGCCTCAACGACTTTCTTATTTTTAACCTTTAAATATTTCTTTATCTCAAAGCCACCCAAACAACTTTCCAAACAAGCTGTTTTAACATAGAAATCAGTCCGAAAGACCTCTAACTCCTTCTTTATCTGATCGTTAACGGCTTTGTTGTCGGTCTCGAACGACATACTGGAAACCTCTTCCAAATCGGCTAGCTTGTCCAAGAAATAGGAGCAACCTTTCTTAACTCTGTCTTGAAGCTGTAAATTATTGTCAATCTGGAAGTTATCTTTTAAAATACCACCAATCTGACGCTTGAATTTTTCCGACACCTCAACCACTTCCTCGTGGAATTTTTGCCCTTTCGGCGATATTTTTTCGTTAACCGAAGCGTCGAAACTGCCTTTGTTGGCGAAAACCACCTTCCTGATGCCGTTTAAATCGCTCTCAATATCATGAAAATCAATGAGTTCGAACAACATTTGCGACTCATAAAGCTTTTTGTTGTACTCAAACTGCTCCTCATTCGGCTCCCTTGATGGCAATTCAGCCACAAACTGATTGATTGTCAGGTCGTTAAACAAGCCACTCTGCGATAATTTTGCTTTCAAAACAAGACCTTCGAGCGAGGTGCAGCGACTCAAAGCCACGTAAACCTGACCGTGCGCGAAGGCGAGACTTGCATCCAAAATCAACCTGTCGAACGTCAAGCCCTGGCTTTTGTGAATCGTTATCGCCCATGCCAGTTTGAGCGGAATCTGCGTGAAGCTTCCTACTTCCTTCTCCTCAATTTCTTTGGTCTCATCATTGATGCTATATTCGAAATTCTGCCATGTAACAGGCTGAACGTCAATCACTTCGTCATCGCATTGCACTTGCAGACCGTCATCTTCGTCGTAGCCTACGATTCGCCCGATTTTTCCGTTGAAATACATCTTCTCAGGCGAGGGGTCGTTTTTCACGAACATCACCTGCGCTCCGACTTTCAGTTCGAGTATCTCCTTGGTCGGGAATGAGGTCTCGGGGAAGTTTCCAAAGATCTTTGCTTCAAACTTCAACAGCCTGGTTTTCAGCGCATTAAGCTTACTTTCGTTTATCTCATCCACCTGACGGTTGTGCGTCATCAAGGTGATGTAGCCGTCCTTGTCGGATGGCTCAAAATCGGGATGATAGTGGCTGTTTAAAACCGCCAGACTTTCGCTGTCGAGGCAGTTGTTGCGCACCTTATTTAATATGTCGATAAACTTTCTGTCTTCCTGACGATAGATATGCTCAAGCTCGATGCAGCAATACGGCGTCTTTGTAAGCACATGACTATCAAAGAAATACACCGATTTATAATAATCACGAAGCAAAGCCCATTCCTCTTCTTTTGCAACCGGGGCGAGCTGGTGTATGTCGCCGATCATCAGCACCTGAAGACCTCCAAACGGTTTGTCGTTGCGGCGCACACGTCTCAAAACGGCATCAACGGCATCGAGCAAATCGGCACGCACCATCGAAATCTCATCAATCACCAGCAATTCCAGCGAACGGATGATTTTCAGTTTGACAGCAGAGAATTTCTGGTATTGCACTGCTGAGACGCGATGAATCGCATCTTTACCTGCAGAATCATCGGGAACTTGAGGTCCGAACTCTAGTTGGAAAAACGAGTGGATAGTCTGTCCGCCTGCATTGATGGCGGCGACGCCTGTAGGTGCCAAAATCACCAGGCGTTTCGTCGGATTCTCAGCCAGACCGCGCAAAAACGTTGTCTTTCCCGTGCCGGCCTTACCAGTCAGGAAGATGTTCATGTTGGTATAACGGACGAATTTGTCGACCATTTCCAACTTGCCGTTCTCGATTTTGCCAGTCTGCATAATATTATCTTATCGATGCAAAATTATACAAAAATTTTGAATGATTAATACGGTTTACTGTTAAATTGCACGAGATTTCTCCGTTCCGCTTCGCTATAGTCGAAATGACACTACATGAATAGTTCTGCAGCGATGCCGTCGGCGAAAAGCATTCCATAGTCTTTTAGGACGAATTTTTCATCTTTTTGGAACATTTTTCCGCTTAAAAGATGTTTTTTAGTTAAATTTTTAAATCTTTTGACATATTCTTCGCCAAAATTATTTTTTATGTATTCCATATCGCAGCCCCAACAGGTGCGAAGCGATGTCATCACATATTCATTGTAACGGTTATCGAGCGTAAGCTCTTCTCTTTCAAAGGAATAGCTCTCACAATAATCCTTCACACTCGCAACGTTCCACTGCCGTGAGGTGCCGTCAAAAGAATGCGCCGAAGGACCGAGACCGAGATATTTCTCGCCTTTCCAGTAAATTGTGTTATGCTTCGAATAATGTCCTGGTCGGGCGAAATTGCTTATCTCATAATGTTCAAATCCTTGATTTTCAGTCATTTCTACCAAGATTTGATATTGACGAATCACAGCATCTTCATCAACAGAAGCAGCCATACCTTTATTAATACGTTGCCCGAGAGCTGTTTTCTCTTCAACCGTCAAAGCATACGCCGAAAGATGGTTAAAGCCCGTCGAGAAGAAAATCTCCAAATTATTGCGCCATTTCTCATCAGTCAAGGTAGGTATGCCATAAATCAAATCAAGCGTAACTTCTCGAAAACCAACTTCTTTTGCCCAATCCAAAACCTGCATGGCATGCTTTGAGTCGTGTTTTCGGCTCAGATATTGCAAATCGTCATCAAAAAAACTTTGAATACCAATGCTTAACCGATTGACTCCTAATGATTTATATTCTTGAAGAGATTCTTTTGAAACCGTATCGGGATTGGCCTCGAGAGTGATTTCGGCGGCGGCATTAATGTTATAGTTTTTATCTAGTGTTTCTAAAATTCCCAGGATATCTTGTGGTTCCAGTACACTCGGAGTGCCGCCGCCGAAATAAACCGTTTTCACCTCTTCACCACCTAAATAATCTTTTCTTGCTACCGCTTCTTTTTTCAAAGCCTCAAGAAAATCAGCACGTTGCTTCTCGGAAACGACCGAAAAGAAGTTGCAGTAAGCGCATTTCGACTTGCAAAACGGAATATGGATATACAATCCTGCCATGACTTTGCAAAATTAAAAAAATTACACCTTATATTAAAAAAAATCGTATCTTTGTCGATTATTTAAACTGAATTATTATGATTAAACATTTACAATTTTTAAGAAGATTCGCGGTTTTGGCAGTGGCAGCTTTTGCCATCTCATTGAGCCTCAATGCACAAGAATGGTATATCTATGGCCAATTCACTTGGAGCGCACCACATCCGGTCGGTGATTTCCACGAGCATCATTATCAGAGAGAAGCAGTGACAATTGGTGGCATTGAATACAATACCATCTACGTTCAAAGCGAACCAAACGGCAACTATCTCGACGGAGCTTACCGCAACGAGGATAATCAGGTTTATTATTGCAAATGGAACGGCACTTCATACGACGACGAAGTGCTTCTTTACGACTACGACCTTGAGGAAGGCGACTTCTTCCATGACGACAGCGACCATCCGATGCTGGTCACGGAAGTATCAACAATTACTGACCTTAACGGCGTTGCAAGAAAGAAAATCACCTTCTCGTTCATCGGACTTACCGATGTGACAGAGTTCTGGATTGAAGGCGTTGGCAGCAACCGCGGCTTTATGCATGTAGGCATGTGGGAAGCCGACCACGAGAGCGAAGGCGAGATGTATCATCTGCTCTGCTATCATGTTAACAACGACGTGATTTTCGTGAATCCGGAATATAACGACTGCGACATGCCGTACAATGTTGAGGAAAACATCGTTAAAAACGACATCAGCATTTATCCAAACCCCGCAAATGAAGTTGTTAATATACTGAATAACAACAACTTAAATATCACAAACGTAGAAATCATCGACTTGGTGGGACGCACCATTTTGAACAGCGAAAAAGCCGAAAACATCAACATCTCCGAGCTTCCTGAAGGTCAGTATTTCGTGAGAATCACAGGTGAGACAACCATAGTGAAAAAACTTTTCATCGTTAAATAAAACAACGGAATCATGCAGAAACTCTGGCGTTTTTTAACATCGATTTTCTTCATTCTGACACTCGTCATCGCGGCGATAGGGTTCTACAGATGCGGCGCTTATGTAGTTAACTCATTCAAAACCAGCACCTATCAAGGTTATATGTGGCTCGGCATAGGCATGGTGGCTTTCGTCATCATAGCGCTGCTTTTCTTCAGGAAAAACCTCGACATCATGCAGACCATGACGCATGAAGGTGCCCACATGCTCGTCGGAGGCCTCTTCCTGCGCAAGAAAATCTACGAGTTCAATGCTAAATCATCGGAGACGCTGACGCAAAACGACAACACCCTCGGCTATGTGTCGTCAAACGCCAAAAGCGCCAACATTTTCTCAACTCTGGCACCTTACATGTTGCCTTACATCACCTTCGCCATGGTGCTTTTCCGCCTGATGATCAAGAACGAATGCCTTCCGATTATCGACTTCATCATCGGCTTCACGCTGATGTTTCATTTCAGCTGCTGGAAGAAAGACATGCGTCGCGACCAGAGCGACATCCAGCGCTGCGGAGTGTTCCGTTCCTACCTCTACATCTGGACCTTCATCTTCTTCAACCTCGCGATAATCCTTTATTCGCTAGGTGGCGGAATGACAGAGCCGGTCAACATCATACAGGCTAACGTGGAATGGTTCAGCCAGACTTGGATTGACATTAAATGGTTAATTTCTTTAATATAAGAATAAATTTTTAACAACATGAAAATCAAATATTTAATTATGGCAGCAGCACTTACGACAGCTTTAGTCAGCTGCAGTGAAAAACCGAAAGAAAATTACGAAGCCCTTGCAAATCAATATGCTAAGGTGACTTTGACAACCGACATCAGCCATCTTTCAGACAATGAGGTAAAGATGCTCGACATGCTTTTCGAAGTAGGAAAGATTATGGACGACATCTACTGGACTGAGAACCTCGGCGGCGACAAAGACGAGTTCTTGAGCAAGATTCAAGACCCGAACGCACGCAAATACGCTGAAATCAACTACGGTCCTTGGGATCAGCTCGACAACCGCCGTATCTTCATTCCAGGTTATGATGCGAAACCGGCAGGAGCAGGCTTCTACCCTACCGACATGACAAAAGAAGAGTTTGAAGCTTGGGATAATCCTGACAAGACCAGTCAATACACGCTCATCCGTCGTGGTGAGAGCGGTCGTCTGGAGTCGATATGGTATCATGAGGCTTACGACGAGCAGATCATCAAGGCAGTCGACTTGCTCAAGCGCGCGTCAGAACTCGCCGGTGACCCAGAGTTTGCCAACTACCTGAAACTCAGAGCAAAAGCTTTGCTCACCGACGATTATTACTATTCCGACATGGCCTGGATGGATGTCCGCAACAACAACGTCGACTTCGTCGTGGGACCTATCGAGAACTACACCGATGGACTGTTCGGCTACAAAGCCGCTCATGAGTCGTTCATCCTCATCAAAGACCTCGCATGGACCAAGCAACTGACACGTTATGTGGCATTGTTGCCTGAGCTTCAGACAAAATTGCCTGTCGAAGACAAATATAAACAGGAAAAACCGGGTAGCGACGCTGACCTCGCGGCTTACGACGTGATTTTCTACGGCGGTGACTGCAACATGGCATCGAAGACCATCGCCATCAACCTGCCTAACGACGAGAGAGTACAGCTTCAGAAAGGCACACGCAAGCTTCAGCTGAAGAACGCCATGAAGGCGAAATTCGACAAAATTGTCGTTCCGATTTCAGAAGTCTTGGTTACTCCAGAGGCACGTAAAAACGTGAAGTTTGACGCTTTCTTCGCCAACGTGATGTTCCACGAGGTGGCACACGGACTGGGCATCAAGAACACACTCGACGGCAACGGCACAGTGCGTCACGCTTTGAAAGAGCAATATTCAGCCATCGAAGAGGCAAAGGCCGACATTTTGGGCTTGTTCCTCGTGACAAAACTCTCAGAGATGGGCGAATACACCAACACAATACTTGAAGAGAACTACACCACCTTCATGGCGGGCATCTTCCGCTCAGTACGTTTCGGCGCAGCTTCAGCACACGGCAAGGCTAACATGATAGAATTCAACTACTTAGCCAACGAAGGCGCATTTACACGCGACGAAAACGGCTTGTACAACATCGACTTCCCGAAGATGAAACTCGCGGTAGAGAAACTCGGCGGCGCCATCCTCACAGCACAAGGCAACGGCGACTATGAATTCGTTAAAGAGTGGATTGCCACCGACGGCGTCATCAAACCGGAACTCCAGGCTGACCTCGACAAGCTCGCAGGATGCGGCATCCCGAAGGATATCGTATACGAAATGGGAATGGAGTACTTGACTAAATGAGATTCCTCACTCCGTTCGGAATGACAGCGCATTGTCATTCCGAGCACGAAGTGTGAGGAAACTCCTAAAAAAGATAACAATCAAACAAATTTAATACAACAATGAAAAAATTATCAGTTTTCTTTGCCATCATCTTTGCTATGATGGGCATCGTGCGCGCTGACGAAGGCATGTGGTTGCCAATGTTCGTCGAGCGTTTGAATTACGTTGACATGCAGAAAATGGGTCTCCAGCTGACACCTGAAGAACTCTACAGCATCAACAACAGCAGCTTGAAAGACGCTATCGTGGGTCTCTCAAACGGCGCACATCCACGCGGTTTCTTCTGCACAGGCGAAATCGTTTCAGCCAACAGCTTGCTCTTCACCAACCATCACTGCGGCTACAGCTCAATAGCAGCCCTCTCGACAGTGGAGCATGACTACCTCAACGAAGGCTTCGCAGCCAAGAATTACAGCGAAGAGCTTCCAGCTGAAGGCGTTTCGGCATCGTTCCTCGTCAGAATGGAAGACGTCACAGCTGAGATCCTCAGCGTCGTGACCGACGACATGGACTGGATGGCACGCAACAAAGCTATCAACGAGAAAGCCAAGGAACTTGAGGAAGCAGCATCAGAAGGCGGCAAGCTCAACCCAGTCATCAAAGGATTCTTCGAGGGCAACGAATATTACATGTTCGTTTACAAGACCTACACCGACGTTCGTCTCGTGTTCACAGCAGCACAGTCGATCGGTAAGTTCGGCGGCGACACCGACAACTGGATGTGGCCTCGTCACACCGGCGACTTCAGCGTGTTCCGCGTCTACGCTGACGAAAACGGCGAACCGGCAGAATTCTCAGAGAACAACAAGCCTCTCACTCCAAAACATCATCTTCCTGTTAGCCTCGACGGCGTTCATCCTGACGATTTCACAATGATTTGGGGCTTCCCTGGCTCAACAGAGCGTTACATGACATCATTCGGCATCAACTACAACGTTGAAGTGTTCTACCCAATCATCCACGACATCTTCAAGGCAGAAACCGACGTCATGGACGAGTATATGAAGGTCGACAAGGCTGTCAACATCTCATACGCCGACAACAAAGCAGGTTTGGCAAACACCTGGAAGAACTTCGAAGGTCAGATGAAGATGCTCCGCAAGAATAAAGTCGCTGAGCGCAAAGCCGAACTCGAGGCACAGTTCACCGAATGGGTCAACGCCAACGAAGACCGCAAAGCCGAATACGGCGAAGTGCTCGAAACACTCGAGACAATGTACAACCAGCTCTCAGAAGTGGCAGGAACACTGTTATATCCTAACTTCGTGGCACAATGCACACCAATGGGCATGGCAGCTGAATTCATTGAATATTATTCAGTTGCGACAAGCAAAGAAGCTTCAAAAGAAGAAAAACAAGCCGCTGTTGAGGCACTCAAGGAAATCGATGTCGATGAGATGTTCAAAGACCTCGACGCACGCGTTGAGAAAGACATCCTCGTTGCAGTGATGAATATCTACGGCAGCAATTTCGCCGACGATGAGATCCCTGCAAACATCCAGAAACTCCTCAAGAAACAGAAAGGCAACTGGACTGCTTTGGCAGAATACATCTTCGACAACTCTATCTTCAGCGATCCTGAGGCAATTAAGGCTTTCATCGAGAAACCTAATGCCAAGAAACTGGCTAAAGACCCGACGTTCTTAGTGTTCACCGACTTAAGAAGCCAGATGTACAGCATCGCTGCTGTCTACAGAATGGCTAACATCGCCATCTCAGAGGCAAATCATTCATTCGTGAAGGGACTCCGCGAGTTCTACGCAGAGACACAGCCTGAGAAGGTTCTCTATCCAGACGCAAACTCAACAATGAGAATGAGTTACGGCTCAGTGAAAGACTATCAGCCAGCCGACGCTATCTCATACGACTACGTCTGCACCGCCAACGGTATACTCGAGAAATACATCCCTGGTGACTTCGAGTTCGACGCTCCACAGCGCTTGCTCGACCTCATCGAGGCAAAGGATTACGGTCAGTATGCCGACGAGAACGGCGAGCTCATCACCTGCTTCTTGTCGACCAACGACATCACCGGCGGTAACTCAGGCAGCCCGATCATGAACGGCAAGGGCGAACTCATCGGATTGGCATTCGACGGCAACTGGGAGGCAATGAGCGGCGACGTCAACTTCGAGCCTAAACTCCAGCGCACAATCAACGTCGACATCCGTTACGTACTCTTCATCATCGACAAGGTGTACGGAGCAACCAACCTCATCGACGAACTCGACATCCACAAGGCAATGCCAGAACCGATTCGCGTTGAAGAGGAGTAGAGACCTTAGACGTTAGACGTTAGTCTTTAGTATTTAAGATTATTGGTGTCATTTGCAGAAATGCGACCTACCACAGGGTACTGTTGAGCATTTCGAAAATGACACCAATAATCGTTCTAATGGCTATTTTTTATTCAAAATTTTGTGAAATCAAAAAATATTCTTATCTTTGCAGGATTAATAATTCATTTTTTATGAAAAAAATTCTTGCAATTTTCCTTGTTTTTGTAGCATTTACTGCAAACGCCCAGAATCCTGGCGAAAATATTGATGTGACACATTATGAAATCCATTTGAATAACCTCGATTTCACAAGCCATACGATACAAGCACAAACAACCGTCACACTTACTGCCAAAGAAACAACAAATTCTTTCGATTTGGAACTTAAATCGTTGACTGTCAGTGCCGTAACTTCAAACATGGCAAACGTCAGCAGTTTCACACAAAACGGCGATGTTCTTACGATAAACCTCGCATCGCCATTATCGCCTAACGCTTTGGCCTCGTTTACAATCACTTACGGCGGCACCACCTTCAACGACGGCTGGGGCGGCATCTTATGGAGCGGCAACGCCACTAACGGCTACTACGTGTGCAACATGGGCGTGGGCTTCGAGTCGATACCGCACAACCTCGGAAAGACATGGTTCCCATGCGTCGACAACTTCACCGACAAGGCAACTTACGACGTTTACGTGACTGTGCCGACAGAAATGACTGCTGTTTGCGGCGGCAACCTTGAAAGCAACACCGACAACGGCAACGGCACCCACACAGTGCATTACGTTGTGCCTCAAGAGATTGCGACATATCATATCTCGTTTGTGGCAGGCAACTATGCCGAGTGGACCGACACTTACAACGGCGTCGAACGCGACATCCCGATTAACGTTTACGTCAAGCCAGTGCAGATTAACAGCGTCCCAGGCACCTTCGTGAATGTGAAAGACATAGCGGCGTTTTTTGAGAGCAGCTTCGGATCGTATCCGTTCAACCGCATCGGATACTCTGTAACAAGTGTAGGATGCATGGAACATATCGATAATATTGGCATTACCAGCGGCATAGTGACTGGAAACACCTCGCAGGAGGAATATGTGGCTCACGAGATGTCGCACATGTGGTTCGGCAACAAGGTGACATGCTCGACAGCCGAAGACATGTGGCTCAACGAGGGATTCGCTCAGTTTTGCGGAGTGTTTTACCGTTCGGCGGTCTATGGCGAAGACGACTTCCAGCAGGCCATGAGCAGCAAAACCAACACCATCACCAACTGGTGCAGAAGCGAAAACAACTGGATTCCGCTTAACAATATTCCACTTGACATGACTTACGATGGCAGTGCCGTTTACAACCGTGGCGCCGTCGTCGTCAACACCTTGATGAACTACCTGGGCAGAGACACTTTCCTGTCGGGAATACGCGATTATCTCAGCACCTACAGCTATAGGGCAGCCTCGTCGGAGCAGCTTCGCGACGCCCTCACGGCATCAACAGGCGTTGACATGAGCGGATTTTTCGACACTTACGTGTTCAACGCAGGCATGCCGCACTTTGGCGCCAACATCATCAACGTGACACCTAATGGAAACAAATACAATGTAACCGTCAAGATGACATATCGACATGTCGGACCGTCGCACGTGGGACAGAACAACCGCGTTGAAGTCACTTTCATCGACCAAGCCGGACAAAAACAAACCACTATGGTCAACTGGGACGGCGTTGAAGCCGAACAAAACATTGAGCTGGACATCAACCCTATCTTCGCCGCAGTCGACTATTACAACCATTTCCTCGACGCAAAACAAGAGAAATACTCTACAATCACAACACCTACAGGCAGTTTCGCACAAGGCAATTTCAAGGCTCAGATAAGCAGCGTCAGCGACTCGACCATGCTTTATCTTGAGGAGCATTTCGTGGGTTCAGAGGACGATCCGGCGATTCCGGGACTTGCCATCTCCACCTGCCATTACTGGAACTTCCTCCGCAACGACTATGGCACCGCCAATGTCTCAGCCCAGATATCATACGCAAGCAGTTCAGCCGACGGTGACATCATACACACTGAAAACGACTCAGCTGTGCTGCTCTACCGTGCCAACGTCACTGAACCATGGCATATCATCATCCCTGATTTACAAGAAGGCAACTGGAAACTCGGTCGTTTCACCATCAACGATGCCTTATCGGGACAATACAGCATCGGAGCTATCGACAAGACACAGTTGAGCGTCAAGGAGAATAATTTCGACACTAAACAAATCATCATCTTGCCAAATCCGGCGACGAATCTTGTAAAAATCAATTCAAATGTTGATTATTCAGAAATATTGATTGTCAATAACTTAGGACAAAAAATCAAAAAGCTTAAAGTTTCAGGAAAAGAAACAACCGTTAATGTTGAAGATTTTCCGGCAGGAATTTATTTTATAAATTTGATTGACAAAAAGAAAAATATCATTTCGACAGAAAAATTGGTAAAGAAATAAGTATTTTTCTTATCTTTGCACCGAATTCGAGTTTAAAAATTAAATAACGTTATTTTATTATGAATCCAACCCATATTGAACACATTGGAATTGCTGTCACAAGCTTAGACGAGTCGATTCCAGTTTTCGAGAAAATGCTCGGAACAAAATGCTATGCCATCGAAGAAGTCAAGGATCAGAAGGTTAAGACCGCTTTCTTCAAAGTCGGCCAGACCAAGATTGAGCTTCTCGAGCCAACATCACCTGAGAGCACTATCGCTGCTTTCATCGAGAGAAACAACGGCAAGGGCGGCATGCATCACATCGCATTTGCAGTGGAAGGCATTGAACATCAATTAGCTGACGCCAAAGCGAACGGTTTCCGCCTCATCGACGAGACACCACGCGGCGGCGCTGAAGGCTTGACAATCGCTTTCCTGCACCCGAAATCAACAGCCGGTGTCCTCACAGAACTTTGCGAAAATAAAAACAAATAATAAAAATCATATACAATGTTAATCGAACAGAAAATTCAGGAGTTGTTAGACAAGCGCGCTCTCGCACGTCTGGGTGGCGGTGAGAAAGGTATCGCTAAACAACATGAAAAAGGAAAGTACACCGCTCGTGAGCGCATCGCCATGTTGCTCGACGAGGGTAGCTTCGAGGAGTTCGACATGTTCCTCACACACCGCACCACCGACTTCGGTCTGGAGAAGCAGGTGTATCTCGGCGACGGCGTCGTGACAGGCTACGGCACCATCGACGGACGTCTCGTTTATGTCTATTCACAGGACTTCACAGTGCTCGGCGGTTCTCTTTCAGAGACCATGTCGAAGAAGATATGCAAGGTGATGGATCAGGCCATGAAGGTCGGAGCTCCTATCATCGGCATCAACGACTCAGGCGGCGCACGTATCCAGGAAGGTTCACGCTCATTGGCAGGTTTCGCTGAGATTTTCCAGCGTAATATCAACGCATCGGGCGTGGTGCCACAGATCAGCGCTATCTTCGGTCCTTGCGCAGGCGGCGCAGTTTACTCACCGGCATTGACCGACTTCATCCTCATGACCGAGCAGAACAGCTATATGTTCCTCACCGGCCCTAAGGTAGTGAAGACAGTGACAGGAGAAGACGTCAGCGTTGACCAGCTCGGCGGCGCTTTGGTACACAACGAGAAATCAGGCGTGAGCCAGTTTATGGCAAAGACAGAAGAAGAAGGCTTGCAGCTCATCCGCGACCTCATCTCTTACTTGCCACAGAACAACCTCGAAGAGGCTCCGCGCATTGAGTGCAACGACCCTATCGACCGTAAGGAAGACTCACTCAACGCCATCATCCCTGACAACCCGAACAAGCCATACGATATGAAGCACATCATCCACGCCATCGTGGATAACGGCGAGTTCCTCGAGGTCGCAAAAGACTTCGCAAAGAACCTCATCGTCGGTTTCGCACGTTTCGACGGCAAACCTGTCGGTATCGTCGCCAACAACCCGGCATTCCTCGCTGGTGTGCTAGACATCAACTCATCACGTAAGGGTGCACGTTTCGTCCGCTTCTGCGACGCCTTCAACATCCCGATCGTGACATTGGTCGACGTCCCTGGCTTCTTGCCTGGCACAGTGCAAGAATACGGCGGTGTCATCACCCACGGCGCCAAGATGCTGTTCGCTTACGGCGAGGCTACAGTGCCAAAGGTCACCATCACAATCCGCAAGTCATACGGAGGCTCGCACCTCGTCATGGGTTGCAAGCAGCTCCGCGCTGACATCAACTACGCATGGCCAACAGCAGAAATCGCCGTCATGGGTCCTTCAGGAGCTGTCGAGATCCTCAACGGTAAAGAGATCGCTGGCATCGAGAACGTTGAAGAAAAGACCGAGTTCATCGCAAAGAAAGAAAAGGAATACCGCGACAAGTTCGCCAATCCTTACGACTCAGCGAAATACGGCTACATCGACGATGTCATCGAGCCACGCAACACACGTTTCCGCGTCATCAGAGCTTTGCAGGCACTTGAGACAAAGAAAGACACCAACCCACCTAAGAAACATTGCAATATTCCATTGTAGTTTTAATTGACAATTGAAAATTAAAAATTGAGAATATGAATATGTTAATGATATTGTTATCAGCTGTTAGAGAGCCTATCGCCACTCACGATTGGGTTGTCACCGTTGGTGGTTTCCTCATCGTGATTACAGCATTGGTAGTCCTTTTCTGCATCTTCACAGGATTCTCAAAGCTCGTGAACCACGACTTCAAGAAAGCCAAGAAAGAGAAGAAGGTCGCTGAGGCTCCTAAGACTTCAACAGCAGCGGGCTGGAAGATCGACGATGAACTCGCGGTGGTCATCGGACTCGCATTGGCATTGTCGAAAGACGTGCACGATGAGGAGTCAGGCTTTGTGACCATTCAGAGAGTTGAGCGCCGTTATTCTCCATGGAGCTCGAAGATTTACGGATTAAATGGTTTAAACAGAAGAAATTACTAAGCAATGAAGAAATTTAAATTCACAGTCAACGGAAAAGAGTACGAAGTCGAAGTGAAGAATTACGAAGGCGAAAACGCCGAAGTGATTGTCGACGGCACTCAATATAATGTAAAAGTCCAGCGTGAAGAGGAAGAGGTCCCGACATTCGTCGCACCTAAACGTCAGGCTCCGAAACCGGCAGCAGCTCCTAAACAAGAGGCAGCTCCAGCCACATCGACACCAGCCGACGGCTACAAGTCATTGGCACCGCTTCCGGGTACCGTCATGCAGATCTACGTCAACGTGGGCGACGTCGTGAAACGCGGCGACAAACTCATGATGTACGAAGCCATGAAGATGGAAAACAACTTCCTCGCCGAAGTTGACGGAACAATCAAGGAAATTAAAGTCAGAGTTGGCGACAACATTCTGCAAGGCGCTGTTTTATTTGTAATTGGCTGATTATGAAGAAGAGATTCAACGTTAAAAAGAAGGCTCTGCTCATCGTCGCCTTGATAGCCATCCTACTCGTGCTTCACGGCATCATGACATCAAGCCCTGTGATGGCTGAACACGTGTTCAGCGCACCGCAGGAAGTGACAGAGCTCGCGATGGACGCTCAAGACGCTGAGATACAGTCACTCTCGGCCGGAGAAGCCATCGGCGACGGTATGTATTCGTTCTGGCAGTTCACCGGATTCCGTAACTGCACACGAGGCAACCTCATCATGATTCTGGTGGCCTTCGTGTTTATCTTCCTCGCAGTCAAATACGACTTCGAGCCTATGCTGCTCATCCCTATCGGAGTGGGTATCATAGTGGGTAACATCCCGTTTATCCAAGACTCGTATACCTTTGATCTTCAAGGCGCTTTGGCAGCATTGTCGAAGATTGAGATTCAAGGAAACTTAGGCTTTGACCTCACAGAGGCGCAGAAATTCATTGTCGGATTGTACTCCGGACAAGCTGCTGATGCAACAATGACGTGCCAGCAGGCTTTGGATCATTTCCACAGCATGACACCTGAACAGCTGCAGGCGTTCCTGCCAGCAGGCATGGACCCAACAGCACCTAACACTGCCAAGTTCTTCGACAGCCTCATCAGCCAGGTGTTCAACATGAACATCCAGACCGGTGTCTATCAGAAAGGCTCAGTGTTGAACTACCTGTATTTCGGTGTTCGTCAGGGTATCTATCCTCCATTGATCTTCTTGGGCATCGGTGCTATGACCGACTTCTCATCACTGATTTCACAGCCACGTCTGATGATTCTTGGTGCCGCCGCTCAGCTCGGCGTGTTCATCACCTTCATCAGCGCCCGTGCTTTGGGCTTCGACCCACACGAGGCAGCAGCTATCGGTATCATCGGTGGTGCTGACGGTCCTACCGCTATCTTCATCTCAACAAAGATGGCTCCGCACCTCCTCGGCGCAATCGCTATCGCGGCTTACTCATACATGGCCTTGGTGCCTGTTATCCAGCCGCCTATCATGCGTTTGCTCACCACCAAGGAAGAACGTCTTATCAAGATGAGAGAGCCTCGTATGGTTGGCAAGACAGAAAAGGTCATCTTCCCTATCGTAGGTCTGTTGCTCACCACTTTCATCAGCCCTTCAGCACTTCCGTTGCTCGGCATGCTGTTCTTCGGTAACCTGTTGAAAGAGAGCGGTGTGACAAAACGTTTGGCCAACACAGCAGCCAACCCGCTCATCGACATCGTGACCATCCTGTTAGGTTTGACCGTCGGTGCTTCAACACAGGCTGACGTGTTCCTGACAGTCGACTCACTCATCATATTCGCTTTGGGTGCCTGCTCATTTGCTGTCGCAACATTCGGTGGCGTGTGCGGTGCCAAGTTGATGAACCTCTTCTGCAAGGAAGGCAACAAGATCAACCCTCTCATCGGTAACGCCGGTGTGTCGGCAGTGCCTGACGCAGCCCGTGTTTCCGAGGTCGAAGGTCAGAAATACGACCCATCGAACCACCTCCTCATGCACGCCATGGCACCTAACGTTGCCGGTGTTATCGGCTCGGCAGTGGCAGCTGGTATTTTGATGAGTTTCATTGGAATATAAAACGATTATATGTAAGGGCGAATGATGATTCGCCCTTACATTTTTTTATAGGAAAAACAATATTTTATGTTATTAATCGGTATCGCCGGCGGTTCAGGATCCGGCAAGACAACAGTGGTTAAGAAATTGATTGAGGCGCTTCCTGAAGACTCAATCAGCGTGGTGTCGCAAGACGCCTATTATTGGGACAACGGCAGTCTCTCGCCAGAGGCAAAGAAGGAGATCAATTTCGACCATCCTGATGCCATCGAGTGGGATCTGTTGGTGAAACATCTCGACATGCTGAAAAACGGCGAGACCATCCCGATGCCTATTTACACCTACGTGACTTGCGCCCGTTCGAAGGAAGTCATCCCGGTGAAGCCGACGGAGGTCGTCATCGTGGAAGGCATCCTTATCATGACATGTCCGGAGCTGGTAAAACGCCTCGACATAAAGATTTTTGTCGATACCGACGGCGACGACAGACTGATGCGTATCATCAAGCGCGACATTGAGGAACGCGGAAGGACAGTTTCTGATGTGCTGCGTCACTACGAGACCTTCGTGAAGCCGATGCACAACCAGTTTATCGAGCCGACAAAACGTCTGGCCGACATCATCATCCCGCAGGGCGGCAGCAACCAAGTAGCCATCGACATCATGGCGAGCCGCATCAGGATGCAGTTAAATCAAATGAAGAAAGAAGGGTTATAGGCTGTAAGCAAAGCCCCTACCGCCATATCTAATCTTCTTCAAATCGTTGCGACGACCTGAGAGTTTCACCAGGCACTGATTGATTTTCGATTTCATCTTCGACGCATCCATCGCTATGCCTTTCTCGGCCGCTTTGACCATGGCTTTGTCGTAAATTTCCTTGCTTGTCGTAGGTTTGCCATTCTCTTTGATCACCTCAAGAACGACATTATCCCATTTTGACAATGGGTAAGGTTTACGGGTCTTTTCATCTTTTTTGCCTTTAGTTACATGATTTTCCCCTAAAATCTTTGTAAGCTCTTCAATTTTTTCGTTATAAAAGTCAATTTTAGCTTGATTTTTCCTTACCTCTGACTTAAATTCCGCAATTAATCCAATGATCTCATCCTTTGAGAGTTCATGCTTTTCCATTTGCTTTAAAGTTAAAAATAGTTTGCAATTTGCAAAGATAATAAAAATATTTGAATTAATTGCTATTTTTGCAAAAAAAATCCATGAAAGAGATACTTGAATTCCTCAACCTCATTGTTGAAAACAACAACAAACCTTGGTTTCAGCAGCATAAAGACATGTATACCAACGCGCAGAACAAGTTCAACGCCATCGCGGAGCAGATATTAATAGGTGTACAAAAATTCGACCCATTGACACGCGGATTGACCTTGAAAGACTGCACTTACCGCTTCTACCGCGACACACGTTTCTCGCCCGACAAGAGTCCTTACAAGCGTCATTTCGGCTTGTTTATCTGTCCGAACGGCAAAAAATCGGGATTGGCAGGCTATTATTTCCACGTTGAGGGCGAAGGAGCTGAATATCTCGGGCATCACGGACTGTATCCGGGCATGTATATGTGCGAGCCGTTTATCACCAAGAGCGTGCGCGAGGATATCAGCACAAAAGGCGATGAGTTTGTGAAAGCTTTGAAAAAAGCGAAAAATTTCTCGATGGATTTCTCTTCCAAATTGAAAAAGGTGCCGAAAGATTATCCTATCGACCATCCATACGCTGAGTATTTGAAACTCAAGGACTTCTGCTTATATCAGCCAATTTCCGACGACATGATTTATTCCGACCACCTGGTGGAATGGGTCGTCGAAGAGTTCCGCTCGTGCTATGATTTCAACTCGTTTTTAAATCGTGCGGCACTTTTTGCGATGGAAAATGAATAATTTTAATTTTTTGATGCAGCAAAAACAAATTCCTTTCGTTATAGAGGTGTAAAACGGACGAAATGTTAGGATTCAACATAGTTTTGGACAGAGCAAAAAACGGCAACCAACCTTCAATGATGAAGTTGTATGACCTATGCTGCGATGCCGTCTTCAACGCCTCCTACCGAATTGTGCTGAACGCCCAAGATGCAGAAGAGATCACTCAGGATGCGGTACTCAAGGCGTTCGATAATCTTGACAGTTTCAGGGGATCTGAGCGTGACTTTGTCGCTTTGGTGAAGACCATCGCCATCAACAAAAGCATCGACATGTTCAGGAGGCGAAGAAAAGATCCGTTTTACGAAGAAATCGACAACACCGCCGATCAGATTGAAGACGAAGACGACGATTTTGAAGATTTCCCGATAGAAAAAATAAAAGAGACATTGAATAATTTGCCCGACGGCTACCGATTGACGATAACGCTGAGGTTGATAGACGGGATGGAGTTCGCGGATATCGCAGAGAAAATGGGGATTAAGGAGTCGTCAGTGAGATCGCAGTACGCGAGAGGGCTGGAGAAGTTACGCTCCACCGTAACTGCTCAATTCAACGAGATTCCTCACCACTAACGTGGTTCGGAATGACAGCGGTTGTCATTCCGAGCGGAGCGAGGAAACCCAAACAAATAAAACGAAACAAACAAATAAACATGAATATAGAACAAAAAATAAGAAACAACCGAGAGGCATTTGATGATGTGAAGATGCCGGAGGGAAGCCGCGAGAGGTTCGAGAAAAGGCTTACACAAAAAGCGCAGCAGGTTCCTCGCGCCGAAGGCGCTCGGAATGACAGGCGTCTTTGGTTAACTTGGACCACAATAGCGGCAGCAGCGGCAGTAGCGGTATTCGTGATTGTGACAGGATTGAAATTCGATGCCGGCACAATAACCGACCAAGTGCCACAAACCGCTGACAATAGATTAGTTGAGATGCGTAAGGTGTACAACGACAGAGTCGACGAAGCCATCTATAACCTCGAAGAAGTGATGAAAAACGTCGACGACTCGACCAAGATGCAGATCAACGCGGTGATTCACGACCTGCTCGACATGGGCGACGTGTTTGCAGAGATGGCACCGATGCCGGAAGAACGCCAGATGGCTCTCGCCGAGCAGATTTATGACAAAAATTTGAGAACATTAGAATTATTAACTGATAAATTAAACAAATAAGATTATGAAAAAAATTCTTTTTTTGACAGCATTATGCCTGATGGCACTGGTTGGAACAGCTAACAGTCACAGAGACGAAAGCACACATTACAGATGCGAGGCTAACCGAACAATAGAAAAGACATTCGATGTCAGCGAGAATTCAGCACTTGACATGGAAGGCAATTTCAGCGACTTCATCATCACCGCATGGGATCAGCAACAAATAGATTTCTTGGTAAAGATCACTGTGAAAGGCGACGATAGCAAAAAAGTCGAGGCTAAATTCAAGTCAATTGATGTTGAATTTGAGCAAGTCGGCAACAAAGTGATTGCAAAAACAGTGTTCGGCGATTATAAATACAAGACTTTCAATGGCACATTTTCCATTAAATATTACGTGAAAGTGCCGAGAGACGTGGCTATGGATCTGCAGGCAAAATATGGTGACATCACCATCGACGAGGCCAATACGAAGCTCAGTGTAGAGTTGATGTACGGCGATTTCAAAGCCAACAACATCACAATCAACAATATCGACGACAACTCCATTGAGGTGAAATACGGCAATGTCAATATCGACAAAGTGAATCAACTCGGTCTGTGGCTCGACTACGGCGACGCCAAGATCAACAGCTGCGATTACATCGACGGAGAAGTGAAATACGGCAAGATTTTCATCACTGATTTGAATCGTGGAGTGCTGGAAATCAAATATTCTAATGCAAGAATCGATAATGTTGAAAAACTGTCATTTAACGAGGCGGCTTATTCAGATATTAAGGTGAGAAACCTCAAAAACAAGCTGACTGCCGACATGAGATATTCCGATTTGACCGCTACAGTGTCGACTCTGGTGCCAATAATCGATATCGAGGGAGCATATTCCGATGTGCTTTTATACCTCAACGACAGCGCTTCATTCGACTACGACCTTAGAGCATCGTACGGCGACATCACCTTCAAGGGATTCTTCGACACGAAAAGCATCGCCGGCAGAGGACATTACGGCGATGGAGAGAGCGGCTCGCTTGACATCTCGGTGAGATACGGCGACGTTGACATCCGCAGAAACTAATAAAAATTAATAATCTTTTTTTCATACTTTGAATTTTTATGCCGAATTTGACCGTTCGGCATAATTTTTTTATTACTTTTGTAAGTTGAAAAAAGTGTAAAATGAAGCGAGCAATTATATTTCTTGGTTTTATATTATTGAGTATCAATATATTAACCGCTCAGAACAGCATCACTGGAACATTAGCCGACGGCAAGACTAACGAAAAAATCATATTTGCCAACGTCGGTTTGATACGAGCCGCCGACACCACCTACATCAGTGGAACGGCATCGAACGAGAAAGGATTCTTTAAGTTCGACAACGTGCGTAATGGCCAGTATATACTGCAGGTTACAGCCATCGGATATGAAAACATCAAGCAGATTCTTGATGTGTCCGACAACCTCGATTTAGGCATCATTAAGATGTACGAAGGCGCGGTGAAGCTCGACGAAGTCATCATCACCGAGAAGAAGCCGCTTTTTGCCAATGAAGGCGAGAAAACGCTGTACAACGTGAGCGAAGACCCGTCGATTCAGACTGGAACAGCGTCCGACGCTTTGCAGAACGCTCCGGGCGTTGAAGTGGACGTGGAGGGTAACATCACGTTGCGTGGCGTTTCGACGGTGGAAATCTGGATCAACGGAAAGCCATCGCATCTCAACGAGGAAAACCTCAAGACTTACATCCAGCAATTGCCGGCAAATGCTATCAAAACCATAGAAGTCATCACCAATCCTTCAGCACGTTATGCCTCGAAGAGCGACGGCGGCATCATCAACATCGTGACAAATGCCAAGGTGCAGAAAAACCAGTTTGTGAGCTTCGGCGTGCGCGGCTCGACTCGTCCCGACGTATCACCTTGGGTATCATACGTTTACGCTAATGAGAAGCTATCGTTCAACCTATATCTCAACGGCAATTACCGTCATAACGTCAACGACCAGAACGGCTACAGCTACTCATTCAGGGATTCAGACATCAACCCGGGAGTGCTCGACACCACGACAACCACAAAATATGAAGGCAAAAGCACCGAAAACAGCTACGGCGGCGGTTTCTTCGTGAACCTTCAATACAACATCGACACCATGAACAACGTGTCGTTCTGGATGGGCGGATGGCCGAGCTGGAGCAGCAGCAACGGATGGCAAGACTACTACCGCAACGAGTATCGCGAAAGCGGCATCGAGCGTAACCATTACTACACCGACAGCGAGAGCGACAACTACTTCAGCGGTATGAACGGAGGTCTTGAATATCAGCACCTTTTCAATAACAAAGGACATAATATCACCTTCAGCTTGAACGGAGGTTATTGGGGCGGATACAACAACAGTGTCAACAAACGCACCTATTATTTCCCGAACGACAGCGTTCAGCGCCTAACAGGATATCGCAACAACAATAATTTCGGCGACTTCAACTACGATGCCAACATCGACTACAACATCCCGTACATCGAAAACGGCGAGATCGGGCTGGGAATCTCCTATTCGCACAGTCCCGACACCTATCATATCGTTTACGACACCTTGATTGACGAGACAAATTACGAACAGGACAACCTGCGCACCCTCGACCGCGTGAGTTGGGACAACGAATTCGACGCATATCTCACCATTCAGCATAAGTTCGGCAACTTCGTTGTGAAGCCGGGCATCAGAATGGAATACGACGAGGTGCATTGCAACATGGACGGCTATATGGTTGACCATCAAACTAAAACGTATCTCAACTGGCGTCCGTCGATTCATTTATCCTACAGGACAAAGTCGATGCATAACTTCAAGTTCAACTATTCGCGACGAATCAGCAACCCGAGTGCGCGTTATCTCACCAACTTCGTTGAATACGATCAGGAGAGCCTCGACTTAGGCAACATGGAGTTGAAATCGGTTTACACCAACTCGGTGGAGGCTGGCTGGACAAAGTTCTTTATGAAGTTCGGAAGTGTCGGATTATCAGCATATTACAGAGATTCCAACGGCAGCGTCAACAGTGTGACGGAGAACGTTTACGACAGCGTGTTCTTCCATCGCTGGGTGCGTGCCACCAAGCCATACAACGTCGACAACTCCTACAACCTCGGCTTCGAGGCCAACGTGATGTACCGTCCGACGGGCTTCTTCAACGTAAGACTCTATGCCAACGTCTACGACTCGTATTACTCGACGATGTTCAACGGCCAGAAAGTGGAGAGCGACATGTGGTCGTACAGCCTCCGACTCAACGTGTGGGCGAAGCTCTGGAACAAACTCGAGGTGCATGCTTCGGGATATTACCGTTCGGCAACACAGTCGCTTTATGCTCAGCGGGAGCCGTCGTATGCAATCAACTGCGGCTTGCGTGCCGATTTCTTCGACAAGAAAATGTCGGTGCATGTCAACGTGAACGACATCTTCAACTGGAACAAATGGGACAACAACACAAGCAACCCGTATTATATCTCGTACAGCTCGTTTAAGTTCAACAGCCGAAGCATCAGTGCCGGCGTGACATTCAGATTCGGCAAGATGGAGCTGGAGAGACGCGCTCGCGAAGGTGGCGAGGACAATGGAGGCGAAATGAATATGGGAAGCGGAAAGTAAAGTTTAGAGTAGTTTTTAAGTTGATAGTTTTAAGTATGAAGAAGATAATAATTGTATTATTTGTTTTAATCACTTTTGTGTCATGCGAAAGCGATAACAAACCTTCACAGACGACACATAAGCAAGAGAAGAAAAACGTTGTGGTCCCGGCGTTTAATGGCGACTCGGCATATTATTTTGTGGCGAAACAATGTGAATTTGGACCGAGAGTGCCGGGGACGGCAGCGCATCAGCAGTGCGCGGAGTGGATGTTGGAGACGCTGAAAAGCTACGCCGACACTGTGTTCGTGCAGGATTTCAGGACACGAGTCTACGACGGCAAGGTGTTCGACGGAAAGAATATCATCGCGGCGTTCAACCCGAATGCGAAGAAACGTATCATCGTTGCAGCACATTGGGACTCAAGGCCTTACGCCGATAACGACCCTGACGAGGCAAACTGGAAGAAACCTATCGACGGTGCCAACGACGGCGCTTCAGGCTGTGGCGTGATGATGGAGATGGCACGTGTGATGAAGACGCACCGTATCTCAGACAACATCGGTATCGACTTGATTTTCTTCGACTTAGAAGATTACGGCGCACCTAAATGGGCCGACGACAACCTACACGACGACCTCGCATGGGGTCTGGGTTCGCAATACTGGTCGCAGAAGCCGCACATCAACGACTACAAGGCATATTACGGCATCTTGCTCGACATGGTTGGAGCCGCCAACCCGCGTTTTCCGAAGGAATATTACTCACAAGGCAATGCGGCATGGGTGCTTAACAAGGTGTGGCGCACCGCACGCGACATGGGATACGACGATTATTTCCTGAACGAACTGGGCGACCCTATCAACGACGACCACATCTACATGATTCACTACGCCGGAATCCCTTCAATCGACATGATTCACCTTGTCGGCGACGACGACAGGACATCATGTTTCTTCCCGTATTGGCACACGGTTAACGACAACATCAATTGCATTAATGTGAAAACGTTGCAGATGGTTGGAAACGTGGTAATGAAGGTCGTTTATTCGGAATAATATTTTACCCCGTTTAGAATATACACCCCTTTATAATCCTCAGGTAATTTCGTGCCGAGGCAACGTCCTTCCAAGGTGTAATAAAGGTTGTCGTTCAATACATTATCATCAAAAATTTCATCAATTCCTTCGGATCCGACGAATGGATAGAACGTGACAAGACCGAGGCTCGGGTCATCGTGCTGATGATAGATATGCGATTCAATTTCATCGTAAACCGTTGTGCCCCATTTATTTCCGACAGCAATCAGGTCGCAGGCCGAGTTGTTGTACAAGTCGTAAACAACGCCGCCGTTACCATTGTCGTGAATCTCATTGTAACCCCAGTCGTCTTCAGTTCCCATGTCGATATCGTGCTGCAAGATAGCCGTGATACCCCATAAGTTACCTGTAATCAAATTGTTACGAAGAATCGCCTTGTTATTTATCGAAGAGCCGTAAATCGAGATGCCGCTGCCGCCATTCATAGCATTTTCTTCGTGGTTGTTGTTAATGAATTGATTACCAATGATAACCGACGAAATTGTTTGTCCCTGCTGGTTATAGCCGTAGCGGTTTTCACGAACGATATTGTCTTTCAGCAATACTTTTGTCGAGCCTACGCCCATCATGTCAGCGACTGAGATGCCGCCGACGTAATGCTGCGCCATGATGGTGTAAATCTCGTTTCCGACTATACGGATAGTGTCGTTTCCACCTGGTCCGAGGTTGATTTGCGGAGCGTTAACGTCATCAGTGACATTAGTGTCGAAATCGCAGTTCAAAATCTGAGGCGAAGCCTGTCCGTTGGCCGGCGAACTGATTGCCGCTCCACAGTTAAGCATGAAGTAGCAGTTCTTGATAGTCGGGTCACAGTTGAAAATGTCGATGACCGCATTGCTGTAACCTCTTGTGAAATAAACGAATTTCACGTCGTCAAACGTCACATCCGATTCGATGACTTTTATGCCTGCGCCGTCGGAGAAATACATTTTCTTAAGCAAGCAACCTGTGGCGTTCTCGAAACGCATGCTGAAATGCTTCGTCTCGTTAAGTCCGTAAAACCTGACTCGGGTAGTTGTATTTGTGCAAATCATTGAGCCATTGATAGTTACGAGTACGTCAGAAATATCAACTCTCGATGTCTGGTTGTTGATTTCAAGTACATCGCCTATCGAAATTGTCAGGTCGGCATTGACGAGGAAGCCATCCGGTCCATTGGTTACCACACCGTCAGTTACCTCAACGAGGTCGGAGAAGGTGTAGGTAGTGCCATCGCCAGGGCTAACCCATTGAGCACAAAGTGTAGTCGCTATTGTCATAATAACGACTAAAAATAAAAATAACTTTTTCATTATATGACACGATACTTTGGCCTTTGGCCATTGGCCATTAGCTTTTTTGCCAACAGCTAACAGCCAAGAGCCAATAGCCGAAGTTTACTTCTTAATCGCTGCGATACCTGGAAGTTCTTTACCTTCGATGGCTTCGAGCAATGCTCCGCCGCCTGTCGACACGTATGACACCTGATCGGCGAGGTTGAACTTGTTGATGCAAGCTACTGAGTCACCGCCACCGATAAGTGAGAACGCGCCAGTCTTGGTCGCCTCAGCGATTGCTATTGCGATAGCCTTTGAGCCTTCAGCGAATGTGTCGAACTCGAACACGCCGCAAGGACCGTTCCAAAGGATTGTCTTAGAGCCTTTGATGACGTTGGCGAAGAGTTCGCGGGTCTTAGGACCTATATCCATACCTTCCCAGCCTTCAGGGATGTTCATTGGGTCGACGATCTGGGTGTTGGCGTCGTTGCCGAACTTATCGCCGCACACGCAGTCGATGGCGAGAACGAGGTTAACGCCTTTTCCCTTAGCTTTTGCCAAGATATCGAGAGCGAGGTCGAGCTTGTCGTCTTCGCAGATTGAGTTACCGATCTTGCCGCCGAGAGCTTTCTTGAAGGTGTATGTCATGCCGCCGCAAAGGATGAGGTTGTCGACCTTTGTGAGCAGATTTTCGATGATTTCGATCTTTGTTGAGACTTTAGAGCCACCCATGATAGCTGTGAAAGGATGTTTAATGTCGTTCATAACCTTGTCGACAGCAGCCACTTCCTTGCCCATGAGGTAGCCGTACATCTTGTGGTCGGCATCGAAATAGTCGGCGATGAGAGCTGTTGAGGCGTGAGCGCGGTGTGCTGTTCCGAAAGCGTCGTTGATATAGTAGTCGGCGTATGAAGCGAGGGTCTTGGTGAACTCTTTCTGAGCTGCTTTCACCTCTTTCTTTGCCTCGTCGTAGCCTTCTTCGCCTTTCTCGACGCCACGTGGTTTGCCCTCTTCCTCAGCATAGAAACGGAGGTTTTCGAGAAGCATCACCTCGCCTGCTTTCATGTTTTTGATAGGCTCGGCGGCCTTCATGCAGTCGTCGACAAAGATGACAGGTTTGCCGATAAGATCTTCGAGATGCTTTACTAAAGGTTTTACCGAATACTTCGGATCAGGGTTCTTTTTCGGACGGCCAAGGTGCGACATGATGATAAGCATGCCATTGTCATTTAACACTTTCTGCAATGTAGGCATTGCTGCGCGCATACGGGTGTCGTCGGTGATGTTGAAATTGTCATCCAACGGAACATTGAAATCAACGCGAACGATGACGCGTTTTCCTGAGAAATTAACTTTGTCGATGTTTGTCATATTATTAAATTTTTTTGTTTGTAATTATTTGATTTTCAATGATTTTATAAGTTTCTTAATCCATTTTTACAAGTCATGACCTTGTTTTCCAAGGCTTCAGCGAGACGTTTGTCGTTCTCGGCAAGCTCCTCTTCCGAACGTTTGTTTTCGGGATGCCACAGATGGAAGCCCACGCAGCCGAATTTAGCGTTAATGCGTTGAAAGCCATTGTTTAACATACGCACAACGAACTCGCTGTCTTCCCTACCCCAGCCCACAAAGTCTTGGTTAAAGCCATTCACTTTCTCCACGTCGGCTTTCCAGTACGACATGTTACAGCCACGAACTCCGTCAACACCTTTCTGACCGTAATGTTTTGACACACAACGCATTAAGCCTTTCATCGACATGGCATTCAGGCGGTTTTTAATGCTTTTCGTGCACCAACACAGCTTGATTTTGTCGTTTTTATGCAAAAACTCGTCAGTCAGTTGCTGCGACATCAGCACTCGAGAGCCTTGTATGAACTGATTCGGGCGAGCGAGCATGATGTGGTCGCGGACAAAATTGCGGTGCATCACCATGTCGCCGTCAACCATGATGATGTAATCGCCAGTGCTGGCCAGTATGGCTTTGTTTCTGATTTCCGAGAGGCGGAATCCGCGGTCTTCGTGCCAACAATGCACCAGTTTCGTCGGAAAACCAGCCACGTAACGCTCAACCAGCTGCCGGGTCTCATCGCGTGAGCCATCGTCGGCAACAATCACCTCATCAGGCATAGCCACTTGATGCTCAATGCTTTTCAGCACAGCCTCAAGCGCATCCGGACGGTTATATGTCGTTACTATCAGTGTAGTTTTCATTTCTTCGATTCAATTTCAAGTTCCCAAAGCTTCAAGTATTTCAGATAAGTCGAGAACGCGTTGATGCGGCAAATCGCGAAGCCACGTTTTCCTTCGAGGAAACCGCCTTTGAAGATAAAGTCGCGGATAAAGGCGAACGGTGGTGAGAGATACATCTTCACGAAACTGCTTTTTTTGCCTTTCTTGAACCTCTCCTGCGCTATCAAACTCGTGTATTTATTGGCGATTCGGATGTGGTCTTCGATATTTTTATAAGAATAATGAAGCAGGTCGCCTTTCAAAGTAGTTTCTTTTGTTTCTCCTTGAAAATCAATCACTTCGTGGATATCGCCTTTCCATGAGCCTTTCTTGCGGTTCCAGAGACGAATTCGGCTGTCAGGGTACCAACCGCAATGCCGTATCCATTTGCCGCAATAATTAGTTAAACGATTGACAATGAATACATTATCGTCGGAAATCTCTTTATTTTTCAGCTCAAGAATCGAGTTTTTAAGTTCCTTAGAAACCTCCTCGTCGGCATCGATGGAAAAAATCCAGTCGTTGGATGCCAAGCTGTTGCCGAGATTCTTCTGAGCCGAATAGCCCATCCATTTCTGTTTGACGAAACGCACTTCGAATTTAGAGCAGATCTCTTCCGTCTTATCTGTTGATAATGAGTCAATTACGACAATTTCATCGGAGAAATCCTTCACCGAGGCGAGGCATCTTTCGATATTTTCCTCTTCGTTCAGAGTTATTATGACAGTAGTTAACTTCATGTTATTCAACATCTTGCAGGCGTTTCTTGTAAATATAATTGAACGACTGGAAATTCGATTCGCCGTAAGTCTTCATCCTCTCGACCACCTCAGGCTTCTCCTCGGCATAGTTTTTCATGTCAAAGTCTTGATAATGAAACAGTTGCGAAGGTTTGTTCTTACTTCCGATAAAATACCAGTCATCGTCGAAAACACAATATTCGGTGTCGCCGCTCGAGAACACCATAGGTCGTTTTTCCTGTAACAGATTGACTCCCATAGTATTATTGACAAACGAGACATTCAAGATATCCATCAAGGTAGGATAAATGTCAACTTGCGATGCGAAATTAGGGTTCACCTCGGGTTTCAGCAGCGAAGGGCAATAAAACACCAGCGGGATGTGGAAATAGCTAACCGGCGGAGTATAAGACTTAACATAATCCTTGCCGTGGTCGCCCACCAAAACGAACACTGTATTGTCGTACCACGTTGATTTTGAAGCTCTTTCAAAGAAATTTTGCAAGGCATAATCGGCAAACTGCACTATCGCCTCGCGGTCGTTATCGGAGCGACGTTTGAACTTCTTCGGGATGACATACGGCTGATGGTTGCTGACGGTGAGAAGCGTGGCGAAGAACGGCTTGTCGGTGAACTCGTCAAGTGCATTGGCGCCATATTGCAGCAGATAGTCGTCGTTGACGCCCCAGTTGGAGCATTCGGTGGCACCATAATAATCGATGCTGCTGTAGATTTTGTCGATGCCGTTTTTGAGAAGGAAAACATCGAGTTTCTCCCATGTCGCCTCGTGCGGGACAAAGAAAAACGTCTGATAGCCATTGTCTTTCAATGTCTTAGGCAGATTATTATACGTCAGAACCGGCTCCGATTTCACTGGATTCAGCTGATATGTAGGGTCATCTTGGAAGGTATTGGCGAAGGAGCAAATCGACGAGAATATGCCGCTGATGGTATGTTTGCCCGCCGAGAAGCAGTTTTCGAAATAAAGACTTTGGTTTATGAGGCTATCCAAGAACGGCGTAAGTCCTTGATTATGACCGTTTCTTTCGAGCAGATCGGCGCTCATGCTCTCCATGATGATAAGCACCACGTTGTAGTTGTTTGGCAGCGAGTCGGCGACGAAGCGACGTGAAAGCGGGTTCTCAAACTCTTCAACATCTTGAATATCAAGGAATTTACGCATATTCGCGACAGCCAGCTCATCGTCCATGAGGGTGACATCGGTGAGATAGCTGCTTATGAAGGTGTATGTCGGGTTTTGGCCGAGCTGGTTGAGGAGTGAGTTTTCGCAATAAAAAGCGTCGTAAACACCCATAGGGCGCTCGCGTGTGACGTAGCCGCGCATGCCGAAGAAGCACAGCACCAGAAGCACCGCCGTCGACACCGCTTTAGTAAGGTAATTCTTTGGTTGCCAGCCACTTGTGCGTCGAACTATTCGTTTACTGACGATATAAATCCCGGCAATCAGGATGACGAGAGGAATTAGAAACAGCCACAGGCTCGGGTCGCCGAATATCATTTTCATGACGTCGGAGAAGCCGTTTTCGCCTTTAAACCAGTCGAGCGACGTGAGGTTGATATGGTCGGCAAACTGGTTGTAATAAGGGATGTCGGAGACGCATGCGAATGTCGTAACTACAAGAAACACAGTCATTACGACCGTCATTATCTTTTCGAAGACAACATTTTTTTTGCCGATGAAATCGAATAATGTGAAAATGATTATCGGGATAGCTAGAAAGTAGCATGCTGTAGCTGTATCGAAGTGTAAACCAACGAGATACGCCTTTGCGACAGTCCAAAAACCGACATCAGCGATCTCGTCGAGATGGAAGCACATCAGGCCGAGTCGGTAAAGAAAAGAAATCAGCACAAAAACCAGATAAAACTTGAGAATTATCTTAGCGCTGACGGGGATATCGAATTTTTTAGACATCGCACAATTTTTTGCAAAGATAAGAAAAAGACTTTAGACTTTAGACATTAGACCTTAGTTTTTTCCTAATTCCCACTTTTTCATCACCTTGTAAACCGCTCCATCGGGGCGGAGGATGCTTTGGAACAAGATGACCTCGTTCACTTCCTGGTGAATATAAGATTTCTGCTCGATGGCTTGGACTACTTTCTGGAAATACTGCTTCTCGCAGAGGTCTTTGATGCGACCGAGGGTGAGATGCGGCACGAAGTTTTGTCTATCGCGTTGATAACCAATACTATCGAAAGCTGTCAAGACCGATTCTTCGAGGTCGAGAAGCTCTTGTGGTGTTTGCTGCATGCCGAGCCAGAGCACTCGCGGGGCGTAGCGGCTGCCAAAGAGTCCGGTACGGTTGAAGTCCATGGTAAAACTCTTCTGGTTTTCAAGGACTTTCGAGACGGCTTCGATGATTTTCGGCTCGTCTTGAGGTGGAGTTTCGCCAATAAACTTTAAAGTTAAATGGATATTTGTAGGTCGCACCCAGTTTATCATTTTTTCGTGCGATAAGCTACGGCGTAAACTATCGAGCAATGGCTTGAAGCCGTTGTTTTCAGTTTGAATTGGGATTGCTAAAAAAAGTCTTTTCATGTCAGCGTCATTTCGAGCGGAACGGAGTGGAGTCGAGAAATCCTCAACCAACATTGTCCATTTTTAACTCATCAATATTCATTATTTCATTATTATTAACTAATTCTTTCCAATCAGGATTTTTTGAATTAATCAAGTTGTCTTTTTTCTTTCTACTCCAAGTTTTTAATTGTGTTTCTCTGTTTATTGCCTGATTAATGTCATTATATTTCTCATAATATACACATAACTCACAATGATATTTATCTGAAAAAGAATTTGGAATCAAATGATTTTTATGTTCATAGACTCTTCTTATCAGATCAGATGTCACTCCTATATACAGAGTTGTTCTGTAATAATTGGTCATTATGTATATATAACTTTCATTCATTTTTCCTACCTTGGCAGAGGATTTCTCGACTTCGCTCGAAATGACGATCATGCTTCGCGCCTTCCTTGGCAGAGGATTTCTCCGCTCCGCCTATCGGCTCCGGTCGAAATGACGAAAAGGGTTATTCCATTTGTCTGTAGTCTTCAGCGAGACCTCCTTCGGAGGTTTCTCTGTATAAAAATGGCAGGTCGCGACCGGTTTTGTTCATGGTAGTGACCACTTTATCGAATGAGACACGGTGACGGCCATCAGTGAAGGTTGAGTATATGTTGGCGTCGAGGGCGCGGGCGGCGGCGAAGGCGTTACGCTCGATGCAAGGTATCTGGACCAGACCACAGACCGGATCGCAGGTCATGCCGAGGTGATGCTCGAGAGCCATCTCGCAGGCGTATTCGATTTGAGCGACGCTGCCACCAAATAGTTGGCAAGCGGCACCGGCCGCCATGGCACAGGCCACTCCTACCTCGCCCTGGCAACCGACTTCGGCACCTGAGATCGAAGCGTTGGTTTTCACGATATCGCCAATAAGCCCGGCGGTTATCAAGGCACGATAGATGCGCACCTCGTCAAAATTATAGCTTTTATAAAGGTGATACAACACGGCAGGCAGCACACCGCAAGAGCCACAAGTAGGCGCGGTGACGATGAGTCCGCCCGAGGCGTTTTCTTCAGCTACTGCGAGGGCGTAAGAAAACACCAAGCCGCGGCTTCTTAAAGTGTGCTGGTATCCCATTGCCTTGATGTTGTATTGTGCAGCTTTTCTTGGCAGATTCAGTGGTCCAGGCAAGCGGCCTTCGGTGCGGAGACCACGCTCAACGGCCTCTTTCATGGTGCTCCAAACATCTTTGATATGCGGAATCAAATTATCGTCGTTTTCAGTCTCAAGCACGTATTCCCAATAAGTCTTTCCCGATTCCTCGCACCATTTCATGATGTCGGTCATCTTCGTCAGCGGATAGATGTCGGGAATGATAGAAGGCTTCCCTTCCTCTTCGAGAGCACCGCCGCCAACGCTGTAAACAGTCCATTCTTCAAGGACTCTGCCATTTGCATCAAAAGCCTTGAATGTCATGCCATTAGGATGATATGGCAAAAATATTTTCGGCTGCCACACGATGTTTACTTTGGCGTGAGGCTTAAGCACTTCGAGGATGGCGACGTCGGTGAAGTGACCTTTGCCAGTGGCGGCGAGGCTTCCGTAAAGTGTGACTTCAAAGGCAGCGGCATCAGGATGACGCTCGAGGAACTGCTCAGCAGCGAAGCGAGGAGCCATTGTGTGAGAGGATGAAGGGCCGTGACCGATGCGGTAGATTTCTTTTATTGTTTTCATATTTTGGGAATTGCGTTTATTAACTTCTTTGTATATTCGTTTTTAGGGTTGTTAAAAATCTCGTCGGCATCGCCTAATTCCACTGGCTTTCCGTTGTACATCACGAGGATGCGGTCGGACATGAAGCGAACGACGCTAAGGTCGTGAGAGATGAAGATATAGGTGAATCCGAAGTCTTTTTTGAGTCGGTTCAACAGATTTAAAACCTGTGCCTGAACTGAGACATCGAGAGCCGACACCGACTCATCGCAGATGATAAGTTTCGGGTGCACCGCCAGTGCCCTCGCAATGCAGATACGCTGTCGTTGACCTCCAGAAAACTCATGCGGATAACGCTGATAATGTTCGGGTTGAAGTCCGACCTCGGTGAGCAGCTCGCACACCTTGTCGCGGCGTTTCTTAGCGTCAGGTTCAAGACCATGCACCAACATCGGCTCCGCTATCGCGTCGCCGATGCGAATCCTCGGATTCAGCGACGAATAAGGATCTTGGAACACTATCTGCGCATGTTTGCGATATTCACGCAAGTCGTTGCCCTTCAGCGACATAACATCTTTGCCTTCAAAGATAATCTTGCCATCGGAAGGCTCTACCAGACGTAAAATCGAGCGCCCGAGGGTCGTCTTTCCGCATCCCGACTCGCCCACCAGGCCGAGCGTCTCGCCAGGATAAACATCCAAGCTCACGTCATCGACAGCTTTCACGTGGTCATAGACACGGTTGAACACGCCTTTTTTGAGCGGAAACCATGTCTTAAGATGCTCAACCTTAAGGATAGGCTCGTGGCTGTATATTTCTTTTAGATGATATTCTCTTTCTTGTTGAGTGACAATGAGTTGCTGCTTAAAATCGGCAGTGTCGCTCCAGGTGCCGTCGAGGAACTCTTTCACTATTGGGAGGCGCTTTAGACGGAAGTCCATGGGAGGGCGGCAAGCTAATAAACCCTTGGTGTAGGGGTCATTAGGGGCATTAAGGACTTTAGAGGATTCGCCGAACTCGACAACGCGGCCGTTGTGCATAACGAGGATGTAATCAGAGACTTCGGAGACGACGCCAAGATCGTGCGAGATGAAGATCATTGACATTGAGCACGGGGCATTATCAGAGTTCTCGGAGCACTCAGATGCCTCTGAGCACTCGGATGCGCCCTTTTGAAGATGCTTCAACAATTTCAGAATCTCTTTTTGAACGGTAACATCGAGCGCTGTGGTAGGTTCATCTGCGATGAGCAATTCCGGGTTGCAGGCCAGTGCCATGGCAATCATCACGCGCTGTTTTTGGCCGCCAGAGAGCTCGTGAGGGTAGCTCTTATAGATGGACTCAGGGCGTGGCAGCATCACTTTTTTGAACAGGGATATGGTGCGGGCCTTTGCCTCTTCTTCGGTAACGTCTTCGTGAGCAAGAATCGCCTCTGTCACCTGAAAACCGCACTGGAACACGGGGTTTAGAGATGTCATCGGCTCCTGGAATATCATGGCGATGCGCTTGCCGCGAATGTCGTGCATCTGATTTTCGTTAATATTCAGAATATCTTTCCCATCGAGGGTGATTTCATCGGCTGTGATTCTCGCTTGTTTCTCGTTCAAAAGGCGCATCACCGCGAGGTTGCTCACCGACTTTCCGGAACCCGACTCGCCAACGATTCCAAGGGTTTTGCCTTTCGGCACCTCAAAACTGACACCATGCACTGATTCGTTCCATTCGCCGTCGCGAAGGAAAGAAACATGCAGATTCTCAATTTTTAACAACGTGCCCATCAAAATCCTTCTAAATTCATTAAAACCGTTGGAATCAGCAATATCCCTCCTAAAACAATCATCATCAGAATGAATTTCCACACCCATTTGAACCATTTCTGGTATGGGATTTTCGCCACGCCGAGGGCTCCTATGAGGACTCCTGACGTTGGCGTTATCATGTTGGTGAAGCCGTCGCCGAACTGGAACGCCATTACTGTGGCTTGACGGCACACCCCGATGAGGTCGCTGAACGGCGCCATTATAGGCATCGTTATCGCCGCCTTCGCCGAGCCCGACGGTATGATGATGTTTATAAGCGTCTGAATGCCATACATTATCTCCACCGACGCCACCTTGCCGAAGTCGGACATCGATTTCGACAAGCCGTACAAAATAGTGTCGATGATGCCGCCGTCTTGCAAGATTATCACGATGCCGCCAGCCAGACCGACGACCACCGCAGCCGACAAGATATCGCTCATTCCCTCGATGAAAAGTCGTGCTATGTCGCTGGCGTTCTTGCCGATAGCCAAGCCGCTGCAGATGCCCATGGCGAGGAACAGCGACGCAATCTCCATCACATACCAGCCATAGCCCATCACGCCGATTATCAAATAAACTATGGTGTAAAGCAGAAGCAGCAAGATGAAGTTATGCACTGTCTTTCTTAACGAAAACGCTCCCAAAACAGCGAAAAAGCCTGTCAAAATCGGGATGATTGGCATGGTGAAGGCTCTCGAGCCTATCGTCAGCGTCGTTTGAGGATTCAGATATGAGAAAATCACCATCGCGACAAGCAGGAAAGCGTACACAAACCACGCCGATTTCGGCACATAATGCTCAAACTCCTGCCCTTGCGCCTCGGTGTGCTGCCGCCAGTAAGCGTCATCGTCGTACATGATTGACGACTTCGGATTTTTCTTCACTTTGTGGGCATAATGCAGCACAAAAGCGATACCAAAGATGTTGATAATCACCCAACAGAAGATACGGTAGCCGATGCCCGAAAACAGCGGCACGCCTGCGATTCCTTGCGCGATACCGATTGTAAACGGGTTCAGAATAGCTCCGGCGAAGCCGATATGCGCCGCCACATACACCATGCAGAGGCCAACGATGCTATCGTAACCCATTGATATTGCGAGCGGTATGACGATAATCACAAAGGCGATACACTCCTCGCTCATGCCGAAGACCGCTCCGAAGAGGCTAAACAGCAGCATTATTAGCACGATGATGATGTTATCTATGCCTAAAAACCGTATAAACTTATGATTTTCAAGTTGTTGCGTGAATTTCAGAAAGGAAAAGATTCCCATGTCTATGGCGCGGCTTTTGTTCATAATCCAGAACGCGCCGCCAATCATCAGGATGAAGATGATGATTTTCGACTGCTGCACGAAGCCGTTGAAAAGCGCCGAAAACACCTGCCACGTCTGAGCTTCAGGATGGAAAACCTCCTGATATTCAGCAGGTAACTCGTTTTCATAATAAAACTGTCCGTCGACGTACATTCCCGGCTTGATGAACCAGGTCATGATGGCGGCGACCACTATTATGCAGAAAACGATGACATAAGTATGCGGTACTTTTCGTTGAGCCATAAAATATTTTTTGCAAAGATAAGAAATAATATGTAATTTTGCAGATAGAAAATTATTAAAACTTCATGATATGGTTAACTACAAAGATTTAGGGCTGGTGAACACCCGTGAAATGTTCGCAAAGGCTGTGGACGGCGGCTATGCCATCCCGGCATTCAATTTTAACAATATGGAACAGCTGCAGGCCATCATCATGGCGGCAGTGGAGACGAAATCGCCAGTGATTCTTCAGATTTCGAAGGGCGCTCGCCAGTATGCCAACCAGACTCTTCTCCGTTACATGGCAGAAGGCGCTGTGGCATACGCAAAGGAACTCGGTTGCGAGCATCCTGAAATCGTTTTGCACCTCGACCACGGCGATTCGTTCGAGCTCTGCAAGAACTGCATCGAGATGGGCTTCTCATCGGTGATGATCGACGGCTCGGCACTTCCATACGACGAAAACGTGGCATTGACACGCAAAGTAGTTGATTTCGCTCACAAATACGATGTCACCGTCGAAGGCGAACTCGGCGTGTTGGCAGGCGTTGAAGACGAGGTGGCAGCAGAAGAGAGCCACTACACAAAACCTGAAGAAGTTATCGACTTCGTGACCAAGACAGGCGTCGATTCTTTGGCAATTTCTATCGGAACATCACACGGAGCTTACAAATTCACTCCTGAGCAGTGCACCGTCGATCCTAAGACAGGCCGCTTAGTGCCTCCACCGCTCGCATTCGACGTGCTCGAGGCCATCGAGAAGAAGCTCCCGGGCTTCCCAATCGTGCTTCACGGCTCATCATCAGTGCCACAAGACGATGTCGATACCATCAACAAATACGGTGGCGCATTGAAAGCAGCAGTGGGCATCCCTGAGGAACAGCTCCGCAAGGCAGCAAAGTCGGCAGTGTGCAAGATCAACATCGATTCAGACAGCCGTCTCGCCATGACAGCGGCAGTGCGCAAGGCTTTCGCCGAGAAACCGGCAGAGTTCGACCCTCGCAAGTACCTCGGACCGGCTCGCGATCATATGAAGGAGTTGTATATGCACAAGATTGTGAACGTGCTGGGAAGCAACAACAAATTAGCGGAATAGCCATTAGCTATTAGCCATTAGTCTTTAGTCTTTAGTTTTTAGTCGTTAGTTGTTAGTTGGCAAAAAATCTAACAACTAATGTCTAACGACTAAAGACTTTTTATTATTTTTGCGGCCGAAAAACTTATTTAAACTTAATTTATAAAATGAAAAATTCTTTATTTTTAAAAAGGGCTTGCTTAGCAGTCCTTCTCGTGATGTTTGGTTTTGCTGGAATGGCACAAACGACTTTCACTGTTGACGATTTGAATTATCAGGTTAATCCTGACGGCACTTCGGTGACACTTACTGGACATGTCAACGGCTACGACGCGACCGGAGCATTGAACATCCCTGAATCTGTCAATTACGAAGGCACTGACTATACCGTGACAACCATCGGCAACAGCGCATTTTTGTATTATTTTTACCTGACAAGTCTGACAATTCCGAATTCCGTGACCACAATCGAGGATGGTGCTTTCGCGTATTGCTCTGGTTTTACCGGCGATTTGATTATCCCTAATTCAGTGACCGCCATCGGTGCAAGCGCATTCTTCACCTGCTACAGTTTTGACGGCGATTTGGTGATTGGAAACTCTGTAACAACCATCGGCGAATATGCTTTTGATGATTGCGCAGGTCTGCACGGCGTGCTTAACATCCCGAGCAACGTGACAACAATTGGCATCGACGCTTTCAGATATTGCACATTCGGCGGCATTACTGTCGATGCGGCGAACCCGGTTTTCGACTCAAGAGACAACTGCAACGCCATCGTCCGTACAAGCACAAACGAGCTGGTGTTGGGATGTGTAAACACTGTGATTCCTACCTCCGTCACAGCGATTGGCGAAAATGCTTTTTGCGGTCTTGATGGTCTGACATCGATCAATATTCCGAATTCGATAACATCAATCGGAGCGGGCGCTTTCTCGTTCTGCTTCCATCTGACTGGCGATCTGACAATCCCGAACTCAGTGAAAACCATCGGTGCCGGTGCATTTTTCCAGTGCTCAGGTTTTGATGGCACGCTGACAATAGGCGAGTCGGTTGAGTTTATCGGCGACTATGCGTTCAGACAATGCTCTAATTTCACAAAGGCTGTTTCTTTGGCGAAAAACCCACCTGAGCTTGGCAACGAACCGGGATGGAATTGCGTTGTATTCGAACAATTTGGTACTCAAACACTTACAGTTCCTTACGGATGCGCCGAGGCTTATCAAAACTCAAATTGGTACGACCCGATTGGCTTGAATGGTTTCTATGAATTCATTGAAGCTGAGCCACAAGCGGTTTCAGAAGTTGAAAATGTGATTTCGGCTGTTTATCCAAATCCAACTAAAGGTGCAGTGAAAATTGAGGCTGAAGGCATCAGAAATATCAGCGTTTACAATAGCCTTGGACAAATTATCTTTGAAAATGCAGTCAATGGTGATACTTTTGAATATGATTTCAGAAATCAAGAAACTGGAGTTTATTTCATAAAAGTGGAAACCATTAATGGAGTTGATATTAAGAAGGTTACGGTTCTTTAGCCGTTAGCCATTAGCAGATGTAGTTCCTCTCGCCTAACGGCGCTCAGAATGACGATAATTAAATAACGATGTAATATTTCAATAGTTACATCGTTATTTCTTTATGAAAAAATTACTCCTGCTATTGGTTTTGGCTCTGGGCTCGGTGGTTGGTCGGGCGCAGGAGGAAAATTTTTTGGTGAAAGGAAGGATTTTTTCGGAAGACAGTTTAAAAGCCATTCCTAATGTAAACATTATCAGTGAGTTATCAACTTACGGAACGACCACAAATCTGGAGGGATGGTTTTTGATAAAATCAAAAATAATAGATACTCTTTGGGTTAGCTGCGTGGGATTTGAGAGACAGAGAGTGCCGGTAGATAAAGATAATTTGTCTGGTAAAGAATTGATTATCAAGCTAATGAAAAAAGATGTCGTTCTCGATTCAGTGGAAATTTATCCTTGGCCCGATTATAGAACTCTTTTGAAAACGTTCAGCGAGACTCCGTTGAAAAAGCCGTTTTTTGTGCCGGGAATTTCGAAAATAGGCGACGAAAAGCAGATTTACAAGACTCCGATAAAAGACCCTCCGGCCTCGACGATAAATCCTATATCATTGATTTACAAGAAGTTCAATAAAACAGCACGTTTCAAGCGAAAGCTAGCGCGAACCCGCAGGCAGTTTAACCGCGAGATGGAGCGGATCGGCGCCGACTCGCTGATGATACCAGAGTAAAATCCATTTGCTTTTTAATCAAATCCACAGCTTCGATGCGTACTTTTACAGCGTCTCCGAGGCGATAGATTTGACGTGTTTCCTGTCCGACTACGCGAAAGTTTTCCTCGTCGATGTAGTACATGTCGTCGAGGGTGCTGAATCGCACCATTCCCTCGCATTTGCTGTCTTTAAGCTCGACGTAGATGCCCCATTTGCTGATGCCGGAGATGAGTCCGTCGAACACCTTGCCGATCTTATCCTGCAGATACTCAGCCTGTTTGTAGCGCACCGACTCACGCTCCATCTCGGCAGCCTTGCGCTCCATTTCGGAGGCGTGCTGGCACAGAACCTCATATTCCTCCTGACTCACACTCGGCTGATTTTCAATCATATAGCGCTCAATCAGACGGTGAACCATCAAATCGGGATAACGACGGATTGGCGAGGTGAAATGGGTGTAAAACGGGAACGCAAGTCCGTAATGCCCGATGTTAACGGTGCTGTAGAGAGCCTTCGCCATCGTGCGAAGTGCCACAGTCTCAACGAGATTGCGCTCACCCTTGCCTTCAACGGCATCAAACAAGGCATTGTACGACTTCACCAGATTCTCGCGCGTGCTGATGTTCATCGAATAACCCAATTTTGAGACTAACGATATGAAACTGAACAGCTTTTCGGGGTTAGGCTCGTCGTGCACACGATAAACGAAGGTATATCCGTGATACTTCGAGTCTTTCTTGCCGATTGATTCAGCCACGGTGCGGTTTGCGAGCAGCATGAAGTCCTCGATGAGCATGTTTGCCTCGTTTTGCACCTTCACGTAAGTGTCGATGGGGTGCATCTTCTCGTCAAGCACAAATTTCACCTCCTCGGAATGGAAGTTGATTGAGCCTTGAGCCATGCGCTTTTCGCGAAGTTTGGTTGCTAAATCATTGAGAATCAAGATTTCATCTTTATAATCTCCTTCCCCACCCTCGATCATTGCCTGAACCTCTTCGTAGGCGAAGCGACGGTTCGATTTGATGACGGTCTTGCCAATCCATTTTTTGAGGATTTCGGCCTTGTCGTTCATCTCGAAAACAGCCGAAAACGTCAGTTTTTCCTCGTCGGGACGAAGAGAACACACCATGTTGCAAAGCTTCTCGGGAAGCATCGGAATCGTTCTATCGACAAGGTAAACCGAGGTGCCGCGTTGTTGAGCCTCTTGGTCAATGGCGGAACCAGGTTTCACGTAATATGAAACGTCGGCAATATGGACACCGACTTCGTGGTTGCCGTTAGGGAGCTTGCGATAAGAGATAGCGTCGTCGAAATCTTTTGCGTCGCGAGGGTCGATAGTGATGGTAAGGACATCGCGGAAATCTTTCCTGGCTTTGATTTCAGAAGACGAAATCTTATCGGAAATTTTGCTTGCTTCCTTCTCGACTTCTTTCGGAAACTCCAGTGGATACTCGTATTGCGCGAGGATTGACTGCATCTCGACGTTGTTCTCGCCCGGGGTACCGAGCACACGGACAATCTCACCGAACGGGTTGCGGGAATTTTCTGGCCAGTCGGCAAGTTTGACGATGACTTTCTGTCCGTCGCGAGCGCCTTTGTAGCTGCCTCTCGGGATGAAGAAGTTGACAGGCATAGTTTCTTTGTCGGGCACCACAAAAGCGTAACCGTGTGATACTGAGAAAATTCCGACAAATTCGGTATGCGCGCGTTGAATCACCTTCACGATCTCGCCTTCTGTCTTCTTTGACTTTCGTTTCGGGAACATCGCCACCTTGACTTTATCGCCGTGCAGAGCCTTACCGGTGTTGTTGGAGGCGATTTGGATGTCCTCGCCACCGTCTTCAGGCACCACGTAGGCCTTGCCTGTGCTCTTCATATCGACCGTTCCGACCACATAATGCGGCTTCGGTCCGTATTCGTTAACCAAATCGGGGTTCAGAGTATAGCTATATGGATGATGCTCAACGAGTTGACCGTCGCGGTTGAGGGTCTCGAGCACCTGAAATATCACGTCTTTGCCTGCAGCGTCGCGAACGCCCATGACTTTAGCTATCTGCTTGTAGTTCATTGGCTTAAAAGGGTGCTCGCCGTAAATACGAAGAATAGTGTTTACGAAGGTGCTGAGGCTGTTTGTTTTTTTTCTGGACATAAAAAATCTTTTTGGCAAAGATAATTAAAAAATCCTTTCCATCACCTGCCATTTTTCGTCGCTGCGAGCGTTAGCTGAGCAGCCTTGAAATTGGCTTACATACGCTTCCCATTCCGCTTGGCGAGGTAAGGTGGCAAGGCGCGCCATGTCTTTTTCGAAGTCGAAGTCGTCTTTCACATCCATTATCATGAAAAGTTGACGGCCTTTGCGATAGATTTGCATATCGAGAATTCCCACTTGACGTTGACCTTCAATGATTTCGGGCCAGACGTGAGCATGAGCTTCAACGTATTTAGCAATCATTTCTTCGTTGTCGACGAGCTGTAAACACTGACAATATCTTTTCATTGCTTTTACTTTGGCTATTGGCTGTTGGCTATTGGCTTTTTCGGGCTCGCAAACCATAAACAGCGACTATTATAAAACATATAAGTGGTAAGATGTAGCTCACGTTGACGGCTGGATGACCAAAGATTGTGCCGCAGTCGATGATCATTCCTTGGAGAGGTGGCATCAGGGCACCTCCGACGATGGCCATCACGAGGAATGCTGCGCCGAGCGAGGCATCTTCAAGGCTGACATTTTCCAATGCTGTGCCGTAGATGGTCGGGAACATCAGGCTCATGAAGAGACTGATTCCGACGAGGCAATATAAACCAAGTTTTCCGACAATTAATATTGCGCCAAGCGAACAAATGGCAGCACAGATTCCGAAAACGGTCAGTAGTTTTCGACCATCAATATATTTCATCAGGAAGGTGGAGATGAAACGACCGCAGAGGAAGAGGCACATCGCGACGATGTTGTAATTTTGTGCCGTAGCTTTGCTAATGCCAAGATTATCAGCGTATTGGATAATGAAAGTCCAGACCATAATTTGGGCGGCAACGTAGAAGACTTGGGCGATGACACCTTCGCGATATACTTTGTTCCGCCAAAGGCGTCGCAAAGTTACTTTGGCTGTTGGCTGTTGGCTTTTTTCGGCTGTTGGCTGTTGGCCGTTGGCTATTGGCACTTTTACGAGGGCGATGATTATCATCATTATGATGACAACAATTCCAAGGGCTACGTATGGGTCACGAATGACTGCGAGGTCGTGAAGGCGGATGTCGGCTTTTTCGGCTTCGGAGAGCATTGAAAAGATGATGTTTCCGGAGGCATCGCGCTTGTCGCTCAACAAGTTAGGAAGAACTATCATTGAGGCAACCGCCATTCCTGCCAAGGAACCCATCGGGTTGAAGGCTTGCGCGAGGTTGAGACGGCGCGTAGCATTTTCTTTATCGCCTAAAGATAAGATAAATGGGTTTGCTGTGGTTTCGAGAAATGCCAGTCCGAATGTCAGGATATAAAGGCTAAAGCAGAAAAACGTGAAGCTTTGTTGGGCCGCTGCAGGGATGAAAAGTAGCGCACCGACTGCATAAAACGCCAAACCCAACAAAATCCCACTCTTATAGCTGTATTTTCTGATGAAAAGTGCCGCTGGGATTGCCATTGTGGCATAGCCTCCGTAGAATGCGAACTGAATCAGAGATGCTTTTGCTGCCGGGAGTTCCATCAAAGTCTGGAACGCCGCCACCATCGGGTTGGTGATGTCATTGGCAAAGCCCCACAGCGCAAAAAGTGCTGTGATGGCTATAAACGAAATCAGGAACCTACGCTCAATGAGCGAACTGTTAGCTATTGGCTGTTGGCTATTGGCTGTTGGCATTATAATTTTCATTTTTTTATTTTTAAAAAGCTAATGGCCAATGGCCAAAAGCCAAAGTTAAAATCCGCTTCTTCTAACTGTTAATCTGATAGCTTCAGGATATTTTGAGGCGAAAGCCGTTGCATCTTCAACCACGCAGGCAAGGTAGCCACCACCACCGGCACCAGGCATTTTGTAGGCTAGAACCTTGTCTTTATATGTGTCGATGTAGCTTTGAACACAGCCTTGAATCATCGCTGGGAACATGGCAGTTTGAGCGTTAAAGCTGTCACCATATGCTTTCGCAAATGCTTGTAAATCCTTGTGCATTATGGCATTCCAGCAATCGTCGGCGGCTTTTGCCAATGCTTTAACCTTCGGCTCGGTGATGTCTTTACCGTCAACCACGGAGCAACCCAGCTTGCGAGGCTCCATTGGAATCATAATCAGATGATTTTCAAGCCATTGTAATATACTTTCATCGTTGCAAGTTTCGATTTTTTCTGGCCAGAAATGGTTGTCGTAATAATGGCGACACAGTCCCGGCACACAGATGCCTATTGCGTCTTGAGCACCGCTGATGATACCGTCCTCGCGCTCGGGATGGTTCTCGAAGCAGAAAACCAGTCGCGCTAGCATTTCAGGATCCATATCTGGCAACTTCAAAGGCCATATCCGCTTAATCATATTTCTGGTGGACGTCGATAGTCCGCATCTTTCACGCACTTCAAACGTTGGTTCCAGACTTATCGTTATAGCCCAACCAGGAGCATAGCACGAAACGTAAGGCTGATCAATCCACGTACCTGCCAAATCCAATCGAGTTGGAATCATACATAATTGTTCCTTGAGAGAAGTGCTTGAATGGGCTTTCAAACCCTCATGCGGGTCACGTTTCAACACAATATATTCCATGCCTCGCTCTTCACAAAACCTACGCTTCTCTTCAGAAGCACCATCCTCGTTCACGACTAAAATGTCAGGTTTCAAGAAATCCACCGTAGGAATAAAGTCCATTATACCACTACCAGCATTTATATACGCATCCTTCACATAACGAATAGCTTTAACCATAAAAAGACGTTCGTTTTCATTGTAGAGCGTCTTATGGTTTTTATAATGAAGGATTGTTTCATCAGAACCGATACCAACATATAGATCACCATATTCTGCCGCCTGCCGAAAAAACTCAACATGACCACTATGCAGTAGATCGTAACACCCGGAAACGAAAACTTTGGCTATTGGCTGTTGGCTGTTGGCTATTGGCATTTTTGGCTTGATTATTTTAGTTTGGAAATAAAAGTATTTAATTGACGCTCAAGAGATTGAAGCTCTTTTATTGTTGAATTATATACTTCATCAGTTATATAACTACGTTTTTTTGCTATTAAAAGTTGTGTCTCGACTTCAAATGCTGAGCCTATTGAAATTTCTAAAAAATGAGCAAATTCCAACACCGAAGTTCTTGAAGATCCTTCAGCAATATTTGATGATATTGAAACAACTGCTCTCCTTAGTTGATCACTCAGTGCATATAATTCATATTTTGGAAAACCATCACAGATTTTATAAATACTATCAGCTATATCAACTGCCTTTTGCCATATCTCGTATTGTCTGAAATTTCTCATTTTCTTAATTATATGTTAAAAAGCCAATGGCTAAAGGCCAAAAGCCAAAGTATGTCAGCGTTCAGCTCGCATTGGGTTGTTTAAAAAGTCTTCGTAAGCCAACTTTATTCCGTCTTCCAACTCTGTTTTATATTTCCATCCGAGAGCGGTGGCTTTGCTTACATCAAGAAGTTTTCTTGGTGTGCCGTTGGGTTTTGAAGTATCCCATTTGATCACTCCAGTGTAGCCAACAACTTTTGCAACCAACTCTGTTAAAGCTTTGATTGTCAATTCTTTGCCAGTGCCCGCATTGACGGTTTCGTTACCAGAGTAATTGTTCATTAAATAGACGCATAGATTGGCTAGATCATCTACATAGAGGAATTCACGCAATGGTGAGCCGTCGCCCCAACATGTAACTTCTTTCAAACCATTGACTTTCGCCTCATGGAAACGGCGAATCAACGCTGGAAGCACGTGCGAATGCTCTGGATGATAGTTGTCGTTAGGACCATAAAGGTTCGTCGGCATCACCGAAATGTAATCGGTGCCGTACTGGCGGTTCAGAAACTCGCAATATTTCAAGCCGCTGATTTTCGCCAAAGCGTAGGCCTCGTTGGTCTTTTCGAGTTCCGAAGTCATCAAGCAACTTTCTGGCATCGGCTGAGGTGCCATGCGAGGATAGATGCAACTCGAACCGAGAAATTCGAGTTTTTTGCAGCCGTTTTTCCAAGCTGCATGGATAACGTTCATCTCCAAAATCATGTTGTCATACATGAAATCGGCTAAAGCACTTTGATTTGCAACTATTCCACCGACTTTTGCAGCAGCAAGGAACACGTATTCGGGTTTTTCTTCCACAAAGAACTTCTCAACCTGATCCTGACGGGTCAAATCGAGCTCTTTATGCGTTCTCAATACCAAATTATTATATCCCTGACGCTGAAGCTCGCGCACGATGGCACTTCCCACCATTCCGCGGTGCCCCGCAACATATATCTTACTATTCTTTTCCATTATTTTCTCTTTGTTTAACATTAATTGCCGTTAATTGACCATTAATTATTCATTAATTTTATTCTTCCTTAACTTTTCTTCCTTGGCTTTTATCACCATTGTTTTCTTGGATAATTGATTCTGAAAGAAAAATAATTAATGAAAAATTATATGGATAATTGATGATAATTAATGTTTAAAAATTATTCTTCGAGTTGATCTCGGAGGTGCATTTTGCGAACCTTCTTCATATCGTGTTTCACCATGATGCGAACGAGGTCCTCGAAGGATGTCTTGTTCGAATTCCAGCCGAGTTGGGTCTTCGCCTTCGTCGGATCACCGAGGAGCTGGTCGACTTCTGCAGGACGGAAATATTTCGGATCAACTTCCACGAGGGTCTTACCGACAAGCGACTTTGGCTCTTGGCCATTGGCCGTTGGCCTGTTGTCCTTCACACAAATACCTTTTTCGTTCACGCCCTCACCTTCCCAGCGAAGTTCGATGCCGGCTTCCTTGAATGCCAAGGTGCAGAAATCGCGGACGGTGTGATATTGGCCGGTGGCGATGACGAAATCCTCAGGTTTCGGCTGCTGAAGTATGAGCCACATGCACTCGACGTAATCTTTGGCATAGCCCCAGTCGCGGAGAGAATTTAGATTTCCTAGATATAATTTATCCTGAAAACCTTGAGCGATTCTAGCGACGGCTAGGGTGATTTTTCTTGTGACAAAATTCTCACCGCGGCGCTCACTTTCATGATTAAAAAGAATACCGTTGCAGCAGTACATTCCGTAGCTCTCGCGGTAATTCTTCATAATCCAGAAGCCGTATTGCTTTGCGACTCCGTAAGGCGAACGCGGATAGAATGGAGTGGTTTCCTTCTGTGGCACCTCCTGCACCATACCGAAGAGCTCCGATGTCGACGCCTGATAGATGCGGCATTTGTCTGTAAGGCCAGCAATTCTTACAGCTTCGAGCAGTCGCAGAGTACCCATGGCATCGACGTCGGCGGTGAATTCCGGCACGTCGAAGCTCACCTTCACATGACTCTGAGCCGCGAGATTGTAAATCTCATCCGGCTTGATTTCGCTGATGATTCTGATGAGGCTCGAGCTGTCGGTCATATCGCCCCAATGCAAGTTTATCAGGCGTTTTTGATGCATATCGCGCACCCATTCGTCGAGGTATAGGTGCTCGATGCGACCTGTATTAAAACTCGAGCTGCGGCGCAGGATCCCGTGCACCTCGTAGCCTTTTTCTATCAAAAACTCAGCCAAAAACGAGCCGTCCTGGCCGGTAATTCCTGTTATTAACGCTTTTTTTGCCATAGCTTATTGTCAAGTATAATTTGCAAAAATACAAAATTTTCAACGAATTCGATAAATTAATTCTTCCAATAAATATAATCTACCTACCGCTCGACTATTGAGATGAGAATATTTTTGATTTTCTTTCAAACTTTCGACTGTTTCATCATAGCATCGTTGTAATTCGTGACGTGGCACCCAAATACCGTCGTCGAAAACTTTATATTCTTGTATCATAAGGCTGTATATTTAACTACAAATATAGGATTTTTTTAAAATATGCGCAAGATTTTTAATTATTAAAAACAAAAACGGTCTGACTCCAAATAGAATCAGACCTCACTGGTTGTTTCATGTATTATTTGGCTTGTCAATCGATAATTGTTGACTTTATTTTTTCTACAATATATTTAACATCCTCATCCGTCACCCACGGGCCGCTTGGCAAGCAGATGCCGTGTTTGAACAGATATTCTGAAAAGCCGTTGGTAAAAGCCGGAGCGTGTTTATAAACTGGCTGAAGGTGCATTGGTTTCCAGAGTGGACGGGCTTCGATGCCTGCGGCATCAAGCTTCTTGCAAAGAGTTTCTATGTCGACACCATCATTAAATAGAGCTGTGGTGAGCCAAAAATTGCTGTTGAAATCAAGATTAGGGTTGATAGAGACTATAGAGACACTAGGGTTATTCATAAGAGATGAATAAAGTTCGTGGACGTGTTGATGATGTTTGATGTGATCTTCCAAAACCGTCATTTGACCGCGGCCGATGCCTGCGGAGATGTTCGACATTCGGTAGTTATAGCCGATAGTTTCGTGCTCGTAATGCAGATATGGCTCTTTAGCTTGTGTTGCAAGGAAAATGGCGCGTTTCTTAGTCGCCTCGTCTTTGCAAAGGATAGCTCCACCACCCGATGTGGTAATAATCTTATTACCATTGAACGAAAGTGTAGCAATATTGCCGAAAGTACCGCAGGGCTTGCCTTTGTAATATGAACCGAGGGCGTTGGCGGCGTCTTCAATAACGGGAATGGCGTATTTCTGGCTGATGGCGGTTATTTCGTCCCATTTAGCCGGCATGCCGTAAAGATCAACCACAATTATTGCTTTCGGTTTGCGACCCGTTTGGGCGATGCGGTCTTTGATGGCTTCTTCGAGAAGTTCAGGCGACATATTCCATGTATCTTCCTCTGAATCAACGAAGATTGGAGTGGCACCGCAGTATGTCACGGGATTTGAGCTTGCGCAGAATGAGAATGACTGGCAGATGACCTCGTCGTCTTTGCCTACGCCTAAAAGCAGCAATGACAAATGTATTGCCGCAGTGCAGGAGGAGACGGCGGCGACATAGACTTTATTGTCGGAGATTTCTCCGCTACGCCTGTCGGCTCCGGTCGAAATGACGGAGGTGTTCAGAAAACGCTCCAACTCCTTTTCAAAGGCATCGACATTTGGTCCGAGAGGTGCTATCCAGTTGGAGGCGAAAGCTTCTTGGATGTAGCGTTGCTCGGCACCGGTATCGCTCATTTTGGCAAGGCAAAGATGTATGCGATGATCAATTCCCATATCTCAAGTGCAAAATGCAAAAATACTAATTTTATTTTATATTACACAAATATAAAACGCATTTGACTTCAAGTCAATCCTCATCTTCCTGTCATCCACAGTCCTGTTGCTGGTTTTTTCTTCATAATTTCCTTGTTTTTGCAATATATTAGCCTTTTATTATATTTAATTTTTATTCGTCTGTTGTTCGATTGTTATTCGATTTAGAAACGAAGAACAGACGAAGAAGAATTGAGGAATAATAGGATAATATAAGAGTGAGATATTAGGCGATTATACAGCCGCATTAATCTTATCCATAATATTGCTGTTTTTCTTATGTATTACCAAGTCGTCTTCTATTTTTAACAATTCTAAAACCAACAATATTAATAATCTATGATAAGCTTCACGATGAATTTGTTGGTTCGCAGCGCTTGCATTACTTCCATGAACATAGTGGTTTCGTAATGCACGACCATTAGTGTATTTGCTATATAAATAATAATCGAAATAATTCCTTTCTTCTTCTGATAATAAATGTTTATCAGGAAGCAACCATCCCTTATCCACCATTTCTTTTATGATTTGCTGCGTCTTTGGGCCATAAATACCAGCAGGACAGCATCGATATTCATATAGCAGATGCAATAAGTTTATTTCTATCTTCTTATTTACAAACAGCATATCATTCTCATCTCTTGACAGATAACCTTCTTTTATAAGATAATCAATATTATGCCTTTGATAATCATGATAATTGGAATAAGTAATGTTTCCGTCTTGCTCCATCAATAGGTGATAAAAGCACCGATATCCATTGTTTTTGAATGGTTCAACATAAGTAAGCATGCTCTGATCACTGAAGAAGCAGAAAAACAAGCGTGTGAGTTCTTCGGGAACTTCATTTATTAAAGCATAATATCTTATGGTATTAATACTTTGTGCGTCAGTTATTCTAACATTATCACTTGAAATCTGCAACAATTCCTCATCAACAGCACCTGTTTTTGCATACAAATCATAACGTTTGGCGATGGCATCAATTTCTGGAGCAATAGCACGACATTTTGTTATCCAATCAGCTGAACTTTCAGCGAGCAGCAATTCACCAGATGGATATCCGTATTTACTTTTCAAATAATTCTGATAAAAGGCTTTTAAAGACACTTCAATACTTTTCCCCTCTTCTGACAGCACTTTTTGTAGCGCCTCTATTTGTAAAAGAGTAATACCTTCATAAATACGGAAAGCATTATTGATTTGATAGGAATACTTACCTTGCATCCCCATAACACGCTCCATTACTTCAGACTCGGAAATTTTAAAGATAAACGATATAAGGCCATTTTGCGTAAGGAATTCAAATGCATAACGTATATAATGTGGGAGCTCCTCAAGAGGAAATTTACGAATAATATGTTTAGAATAATACAAAACGTAATGATTCCTACCATCTCGTTCCATCCATTTAATCGGTTTATCTGATTCGTCAGATATACATACGCCATATCCATAATGAAATACAACTCCTGTTTTAAGGACCTCATCGTTTAATTTTTTCTCTAAACGGGTAGCTTTTAATCTTACATCATCTGAAATCCTCAAGTTTTTATCCTTTTTGGCTAGCAGCACCAAACGGACGTAATTTAGATTTGGTTCATTGCTTACAATGTAACGGGATATGATTTCTTCTCTATCATCTAACGACAAATCTTTGGGAAAGAACATATGTGAACGGCTGTCCGAATCCTCCTCCCCAACAAACTCTTGAAGCAACCATTCAGCTGTATATTGATTGTTTTTTAACAATATGGTTATTATCTTATGGTACTTATTCACTAAACGCTCTTGATGTAACAAATCGGCAAGTTCGTATAGGTTTCCGGATAAAGCATCTTGTAATGAATCTATATCAATAAGTCCATTAATATTAAACCTGTCAATAATTTCCCAAAAGAAATGACGATAACTATATTTTATATTTTTATAAACTGCTGCCCATGTATTATTATCTAAAGTTTTAAAATACTTAACAATCTCTGATTTAAATTCAAATCTGATTAATTGCAGCGTATCATCTGTCCAGTCTTTTCTAAAAATATTATGCTCTACAAATATCCAGATATTATATAATTCAATAACATCATCAACATTTTCTGGACGCCATCCCTTTATATATTGCTTAATCACATCATCCGCCCGATCAAGATTGAACGGGATGCTCATATCATGGATTGAGTAAAACTGACAACGTTCTATCATAAAAAATATTTGTTACGATTTTCTTATCTTTGGCGAAAAAAACCATCAATCATATCCATCCACTCATCTTGTTGTCTCTTTGTTTCCTGTTTTTGCTTTTCATTGATAATAGAAAGAAGGTCAACCGTATAACCATCCAAAGTTTTACATATATTCAATAACTTCATCGCATCCATCAGCTCTTTATGATGAGCCATTTTATTAAATGCCTCAAGGCGAGCTGGGATATAGAATCCCTGCTTATAACGATAATGAGCAAAAATTTGCGAGTTATCCTTGTCTTCTGCAAGGTTCCCAGTTAGATCCTTAAGCGACTCCTCTACAGTTTCCAAGTCAAGTTTTTCATTGCCCACTTCTTCAATTCTCTTAATAGCTGTCCAAAGACTCTTTTCCCTGACTTTTTCGGTATAGCCATATATGTGCGTCAAGGCCGCCTGTTTAGTTATATGAATCAGCCTCAAGTACTGTGAACGTTCCTTATCAGATGCTGCATTCAGGTAGCCCCATACCGAACAAGCAATGTCATATCTTAAGAATAGTGTCTCCAATCTCATCTGAACCAACGCCTTCATCTTATTAAAGACTTTTGGTATTTGGCAGCCATTGTCATCAAAAAACTTTTCAGCTGCCAAGCATTTGTTGTATAGTCCGTAACAAGCATCCAATGTTGTCTGCCCTTTATCCAGTGTCCGATTCACATCATCCTTAAAACAATTCTTTTTAAATGCCTTAAATATGGAATCATTAATCATACACTTAGTATTCAAACCACATCCTTTATCTGAAACAATGCTATGAGTATCTTTCTTAACCGATGTAAGCAGGTTCAACAGATATGAACTCAAGACAGACATCTCCATTCGTATAGCCATCAGTTGGCTTGCTCCTTTTGCAAAAAAGTCGATATCATCTAACCCTTGCAGTTTCTCATACATCTTGACAGGGTCGTCATAATGTCTGGTTATATTACGCAGTTCCTTATCGCAGTAGTCTTTTCTGAACGCTTGGATATCATCGATGATATGCCAGGCAATAAACTGACAACCTGCCTGATTCAATTGTTGAGTCAGTTTTTCTAGTTTCGTAAGCAGTCCGTTCTTATCACCATCCTCCCCAACGAACAACTGACAAGCCTCCAAGAAACACAGATTCAGGCTCTGCATATAAAAGCGCTTAGTATAGTCATCCTTTGCCTTCAATAGAGCATTTAACGAAGTTGAAAGATCATATATTACCTCATTCTCTGCCAGCACAGTATCAAGCACTGCCAGTGTTAGGTCGAGGGTGACATCTTTGCCTTCCTGTTTTTCGATAGCATCTAGTATAACAAGCCTCGTTTTTAATATGAGAGGCAATGACATCTCTATCTGAGATAGTCCTTTTTCAGAATTCTCTATCAATCGTTGTATTGTTTCAGGTGATGCGTCTGCCATAATCTATTTCATTATAAAAACACCCATAAGTACTATATTATTCTCCTATAACATGTTATCTGGAGTTCCTATTGACAATAATAAAAGGGATTTGTTGGCCTATGAGAAAGCTTATTGTCAACTTCAGCCAATAATAACAGCCTCTGTTGATTGTCTTGTATATCAATAGCCTACAAGTTCTATCTTTTGGGGGCTTTTAAGTATGGCTAAAATTTTCTCATAATCATCAACTTTAATATCATAATCCGATTCAGAAAGATCGATTTGAATATGACGATTGTTGACATTTAATACTCGAGTAAACAGTTCTCTCAAATATTTATTTTCAACTTTTTGATTTAACCAATCTATAAATTCAACACCATCATGTGGAAAAAACTCCTCAACAACAAATGCTTCTATAATACTTAAATATATTTTATGCTGTTCATATACTGGATTAGTAATATGTAGTGCACTCTTGACAAAATCGTATGCATGGGTAGAAATAAAAGATATAAACTCATCGCTGGCTGCTTTCGATGTAACTTTTTTGCCATTTTCATCGTTCTTTATCCTTGACAAATTCACCACTGCTTCAATATTATTCGATGTAATATTGTCTATCTCTTTGAAATAATATTTCTGACACCATTCAGCATAATTCTGAATCTCGCTTTGGTTGAACATATAATCCGAAGTCTGGTATTTCTGACTTAACATATCATTATTAAACTCGAGAAGAACGAAAGCCAAACTTAACGGACGCGTCTCTATATTATGCCTTATTACTGTATCAATCACATTTTTGTATTTGCCATTACATTTACCGTTCAACTCTTTTTCTGCCTCTTTTCCCATCAAATATGCAATTGTAATCTCAATGTTGATGGATTTCCCCACAAACTGATTTATATAACATAATAATGTGAATAATCTAATTATATCATTCTTATTTCTCAACTCGGTGATTGGACGAACCCTTAAAAAATTTTCTATAGCTATATAATGTCGTTGGTCGACCGTATTATTCTCCTTGTCATATTTTACTAATGTATGAAAAACTTTTATAGCATCAGTTTCAGTCTCCGCATCGTACAATTGCATCAATTCTTTATGGTAAATTCCGTTGGGCTGATAGTCATAGAAATAACAAGGGAACGAATCTCTCCAACGTAAACGCTTATATTTGGAAGTCAATTCATAATCACCATTGCCATTCTTATCGAAAAGCTCTGTCAACGATTGCACAGATCCTTCCCAATGAGAATACTTTTTCAATTGAGCCTCCATATCTTCTGCTTGATATAAAACCTTGTCAGAAGAACTCATCAATAGTCCACCACCTTTGGTCAATTTTCCTTCAATCAACGCATGATAAACATTTATATCGTAATAACGCAAAAGGCTTACTCGTATAAAATCTCCAAAAATGACGTCGTTTTTTACCTTGTCATATCGGGAAAGAAATAAATTCATAAATCGTTTTGCATGTCGCAGTGTGTGCAGTTGCGGAGCCACACCATTCTTCATTACATCCCAATCGGTTAAGATTTGTTTTTTAGTTACTGTATCTTTAGAGTCACATCTCAACTTATTTTCCAACGAATTTCTAATATAGTCAGACAAAACATCCCAAGACTGCACGGGCAGCTGTATTTCGTGGCTGAAATACTTGTCGGTAAAATAGTCTTTTTTACGATATTTAAGATAATTCTTCAGGACATTGTTCACATACTCCTTATCATAAGCAGCAACAAAGATAGTTTGGCAGAAATCGCCATTTCTATCAATTACCTTCATCACTTCCAGTATTTCTTTAGCTGTAAGACGATCAAAATCATCAACAAAGACAAAAATCTGTTTTTTAACAACTCTTATCACATTGTTGATAGCAGCTTTGCTTTTGCTGGTTGTCATCGATGGCAGAAGCCTCAAAAGTCGTATAACAAAATTATTTTCAGGCAGTTGCAGAGCATCCTGATATAGGCTCATATCTCTTGATATTCCAGAATGGTATGGTGTCAATGCCTGAGCAAAGGTGTCGAAAAAATCTTTCTGAATATCCTCAAGTTGGGCCGAAGACCTTGGATTGAACTTAACTATTATTGAATTCTTTTCTTCTTTTTCTAGTATTTTTTCAAATAAGTTGAAAAACGAACTTTTCCCTATACCCCATTCACCAGCAACCCCCACACTGAACGATCTTTTTGACAGATCGAGCAGTTTCAAGTCGGATAATAGATCCCTGATAATAGTACCATAACCTAACAGGTCCTTATTTATATCATTTATTGGTTCGTCCTGATCCAACAAGGAATTACCTTTGTTATCCTGCTCTTTGCTCAACAGCAAAACAATTTGTATTATCGCCAATGTAAGAGCTGGTATCGCAAACAAGTCGGTAAACACTATCTCATAATCCAAAACTGAAAAACACCAAAACCGAAAGTCATCACCACTGCGAAAATACACATATACAATTATTATAAAAACCAGCCACAAAACGTGGTTTATTGACAGTCTTTTCTTCAACCCCTTCATACATAAGAAAAGAGTGGCAAGCATCGCCAGCAAAACGATAGCGACACCACATATATTTTCTTCGCAACCAACAAGCCATGAATTGCAAAGTGTCTGTAACCATAATGTAATGCCATGATTAAAACCAAAGAATAGTAATAATGCTATAGTAGGCCAAGCAATAGATTTGGTCAAATCAAATATTTTGTCTTTTGTAAATCTCATTATTAAAAATCCAATCTAATTATATCTTCCTGTCCGATTTTCAGGGAAGGGGACATTTTCAGGGAAGGGAACAAATTCGCCTTTGAATTGAAATCACGTCTCATTTTCATCCTATCAGACTCGTTTTTTCCTTAAGGCATTATACAATAACTTCCCCAAGATCATTTGCTGAGGTATATTGGGGGGCGATTATTAAGTCTATCTAGTAAACCTTTGGGGATTTTATTCAGGAAGTGCTGTTATATAAAGACGGATCTGTCTTTATATTCGTTGTTTTAAGTCCGACATAGTTTGATGATTTTGGAGACTTTTAATAACTATGTCTGCGAACATCAGCAGAGAAGCCCTCTTTGTTAGTTGTACCAATGCTTAATACTTTAATAATACTTATTTAGCGTCCCCCCTTATCACAAAGGGAAAAAGCGATTTAGTCTGGACATCATTCCTTCATATAAAGCACGACAATTTACACATTCTTCTTGTGTAATTGAATCCCGCTGGTAATCTGCTTTCTTACGATATTCCAAAAGTTCTTCAAATTTTTGCTTGAAAGATTCTCCTTCTTTTTGATTACCAATCCTGTTTGTTATCTCAATAAGAATTTTTTGGTGAATGTTTTCATCCAACGGATTCTGGTTTTCGTAATGCAAAGGTCTTTTTTTGTTTTCGTTAAGAGCATACATCATTCTTTGCAACACGCTATAATAAAATGCCACAACACATCCATCATAGTGATGCTTTCCCAACAGCAAAAAGGCCGCATTCTTGTTACATTCAGAACGTTTCAGCATGAAAAAACAACCTTAACGGTCACTAAGATTCAATGTTGGTAAAATAACGGGCTGCACTCCCGACAATGAGGTCAACGCTCCGACGTATGCCCTGATATATGGGAATAATATTGCAGGTGCACTGGTCCTAAAAAATACATTTTTCTCCTGCTCTGTTATTGTGTTATCAAATTCAAAATAGCCCTCTGCTTTAACTTCAATATGCATTGCTTTGTTTTCCGAATCAATCTTGGCTTCAAGCATAAGACGCATTCTATGCTCGGTTTCGTTAACGCCAACAGTCTTCTCGAATGAAACCTTGTAATGATCGCTAACTTTCTTATCAGAATCAATACTAATCTGACCATCTGTGATCTTATATCCTAAAAAACGGAACTTTGCTATTTTTTCTGCCATAATTTTTTAAGCTGCTAATGCGTAATCATATATATTATTATACTCATTTAATTTTGAGTATGACGATCTTTTTGACAAATAAGATACCGAAGAAACGCCGATATAATCTGACAAAAACGGCATCCACACCTCGCTAGCCAAACACAAAACGCTATCAAATAAACAATTCGACATGTTATTAGCTTTCGAAGGCTCGCAAATCAAAAGATCCGAATCTGGGTATCTCTCCATAAACTCCGTCCACAGTACAAGTTCCGCCTTTTGATATTGTTCATTACCACGGCGAATGCTTTCCGGATCCACCTCCACAATGTGATACTCCGATGTTGTATCATATGCATAACGTACATGTATTCCGTCAAATCTATCACACCATTCTTTGAGTGTTTTTAATAAAAAAATGGTTTCTTTCATCATATTCATGCTGTTTTAAAGTTCGACTCTATGTTTGTCATAAAGCTTTTTGCTGTTGCAAGATTATCTTTGAGCACGTCGTCTTCAATATCATCAGGTTTATAGTCTGCAGTCTTTCTCAACTTTTTTAGTTTATTATACCAAACAAAGTAATCATTACCTGTTTCTGTATCCAATTTTGACATAAGCGGCAATGCTAGGTTTGAAAGATAATTATGTGAACCTTTCTCGTTTTTACACTTTTCTTGCTTATCATAATCCATACCACCAAAATGAGCCAACACATATTTTATTGACAAAAATGCCGCATAATAAGCAGGATGAGCCGATGTTATCAAAATATCGCTATCAATTAGTGTTTCCGCCACGATCATATTATTCTGAGCTTTATTTAAAAACGCCGGCATTGTTGGTTTGTTGTTTAAAAGTTTGCAAATATACAACATTTATTTAAAATAGCAATGCTTGTTTTAGAAATAATTTAATGCCCACCATCAACGTTATATGTAATAATCTCTAATAATATAAGCAATTGCAGAACCATTAGAGATAAGTCCTTTCAGAATCTCGCCATAGGCCGCTCTTAAATCATCATCTCTTTTTATTGTATATCTGGTCTTAGCATTATCATACAAATCTTCCACTGCATCTTGCCAGCTTCGCATAACATGTTTATCCGCAGCTGACTCGCGCAATAAATCTTTATTGATGTACCTCAAGCATTCTGGCATAAGGCAATTAAATCCCTAAAACTTCAGGTCGTTTATGATTAGATGAAAAGCAAAGCTGGCACTAATAAATGCGCAATACTGCTGATAGTTGTCTGATTTATGAGCATCAGCTCTATCTGCAGCTGCTTTAATGACAATAGGTGTTGGTGCATTTTCAAAAGTATGCCTTGCAGCATAGTAAACACCATATCCCTCCATTTCAAGTCCACCAAGTTTTCTTGCTTTATCTTTAAGCATATCAACGACTATTTTGGATTGCGTAACAGCAGCAACTGATGTAACGTCAACACAATGAATATTAATCTCTGTTTTCGGTCTTCCTTGTGTAAATTTAAAACCTTGTTTGATTTTATCCAAGACATCTCTGTTTCGTGCATACTCTTGTATCTTTATTTTTATTTTAGGGTCAAGTACTTCATAATGAAAATCAGGAAGGAAAAGAGTCTCTTTTTTCTTTCCATCCTTTAATTTGCCACTACCACCATTCCATGTCTGATCAAAAACCAAAATATCTCCAATTTCAATATCATCATCTACAGTGGCACAAATACCTGTCATAATAACATATCTTGGGTGAAATGTATATATCATTTTTGTTGTGAGCAATGTAGATGCGCTCATGCCCATTTGATCAGCATAAGCGGCAACAATTTTCAGTTTTCTTTTCTTTTTATTGGTAATCGTGGTAGTATAATAAACCGTTGTCGAATCATATTCATCATGTTTAACCCATGTATAATCATTAATTTTGAGCACCTCATCAAACTCCATTGGCAATGCTATAACAAAAGCCACATCATAATCATATCTTGAGTCAGTCTGGATTTTTTTCTTGAGTTGATCAAAATATAATATTTTGCTCATCAGAGCATCTATCCAACTATCATCAGTTTCGTCGTATTTTAATAGATAATAAAGATGATTAACGAAAAACTCCTTGTATTCATCAGCATCATCTAATGCACTATTACCTATAACAAAATATGGTTTAAATATGTCATCTTCTGCTTTGATGTAATCCAAAAAATCTCTGGCATTTTCAGGTTTTGCATCATTTAAGCCACATTTCGTTGGAATAAACAAATCAAGTATCATTATATCGAATTGTATTTTCGATAATTTTACCTTAGCTTCTTCCACATCAATGGCTTTGTCAACCAAAGTGTCAACATTCAAACTATCAATGACATCATTGATTTGTTTGATTTTTTGTTTGTCATCATCAACAATCAGTACGTTTAACATATAATTGATCTTTTAGTATTTTACCTAAATTTTGCTTCCAACTGTCGTCGTTAACTTCAAAAAACACGAATCCACAATAAGTACTTGGACTGTATTTTTTCATACGTTCATCAAAACTGGCAATGCTTTCATCACCCACAGTTTCATATCCCGATACGAATGCGAACTTTAAAAATATATCTTCACTGACTAATTCTCTAATTATCATCTCTCCCCCATTATAAATGATTGATTTGTCATTATCAGTTTTATCGTATCTGGGAATATTCATATCCAACACAATAAAGTCATACTTTTCTGAATAACACATACTAACCGCAGTCGCATAAGATTCAGCACATTCAACACAAACTTCTTTTATCTCTTCTTTGATAAAATGTTGAATATCCTTCATTTTGAGTTTGTCATCCTCAACAACAAGCACTCTCATTTACTTTCCAATATTTTATATCTATTATAAATGATACAACAAAAGCACCATCAATCACATCTATAGTGAAAGCTTTATCATCAGATGGCAACATGTTTTGAATCATATTGTACGCTTTAACCAAACCATATCCTTTGTCTTTACTGGAATTCTTTAAATACTTTTCTTGGTTAAATTTATCTTTAATATCACGAACAACTTGCTTAGCGCTTATAACATCTTCTTCTCTCAATTGATTTAATACTGTTATTTTTACTGTATCATCATTATGCTCTACATGAACAATATTATTAGTATGATGTCCTATATACTTATTATAATCTATTATATTGTTGAACAGAATTAAAATCAAATCGCTCATTTTTCTAAAGTTCTCACCTTTCAGGACCACATCACATTCACCTTTATAGTCAATTTCAAATGCCGTATTTCTATGAATTGAAACACATTCTCTGCAAGCATCTATCACATCTCTAATAACAAAATCATCGTCATCACATTGTCCTCGATAGAACCACATCTTCACTATATTTATACTTCTCTCCATTTCTGTTTTTGCAAGACTTGCTATCTCTCGCAATTCATTCATCTTATGATTCTCACCTACAATCTGTGCTATATCATTCAATAAACCATCTATTTTATTATTTAAATCCTTTTGAACGTTGTCTAATCTAACCCTCATAGATTCTAATAGAGTCTCTGTACATTTCCAAAGATAGGCGAATATCACTTCAACAAATTCCACATAATCAGTTATTGGGAAAACCTTATCCATATAAAACTCCATAATATCTGTCGTTTTATTAAGGCTATCATAATTAAACACTGCATGGGGATGTTGATTTTGTAAATCATATGCCTGGATTTGAATTACTTCGTTCTTTATGAAATAGATATATTCATCTATGTCATTAGAGAATCTTTTTAGTAACTCTTGCACTTTTTCTTTTTGTATGCCTTCTAGTCTTAAAAGCCTTTCCGACACAATAACGTCTGTTTTATATTCTCCATCAATCTTATTGGTAATCATATTGTTATCTTCGAAGGCTCTTCTCATCTGCCTTACAAAAGTGCCATGTCTTATTCTTGTACTCAAATAAAATTCAAGCCCATACTTATAACTGGTTAAGAACTGTTTACGTATTCCCAAAAACATCTGTATAAACAGATAGTTTTTATATTTAACTCTTAGTGTTTTGAGTTTCATATCTCCTTCAACCAGCATTTCGGCAGATTCCATCTTTTCAGCTTCAATAAGAAATTGTTGTGTTTCCAGCGTACTCTCCGTCTCTTTGTATATTTTAAATTGCCGTTTTACCTCATCAAGTTCAGTTTCCTTTAAAGCTGTCTCATCAACATAAATCATTCTTTGATCAAGATGCTGCATGCGCTGTTTGGCACTTAATTTCCTTTTTATTGCCGTCATTTCTTCAAGATAAGAGTCGCTTCTATGTATCATGCTCAATTTTGTAAGGATAAGCAGCCTCTCGTTCAGTGCTGAATCTGAATCAGGAAATTTACGAATATATCCTTTTATTGAATCTAACGAACACACCCTATAAAAGAAAATCTCCAGTAAAGGCGAAAAACTCTCTTTCAGATCATCTAAAAGCTCTGACGGAATTTGTGTTTTTTGCGCCTTTATAAATTCTTTAAAAAAATGGTAATACATATAATGAGGCGCATTACTTAAAGCATAAAAAGCTGAAGCCTCTAAAGCTGGATAATCCAAAAATTGAAGCATTAGCCCATGCCTTTTCAATATTTTCTTTGTGTTAACCAATTCTATGTTAAATGGATTGTTTAGGTATGCCGAAAGATATAATTTTATCGCCTCATAATCTTTTCTTATTTCTACAAGATTTCTAAACCAATGACTAACAGCCTTTTGCTTTATAAATACTGGCAATGTTTTATCATTAATAATCTCATAACAATCATTATCAAAATTATCTTCAGGTGAGTATGAGCTATATCCGATAAACAATGAATACTTATCTAAACCATAGTCAATTTGTTCATTGTATTTAATCCTTTCGTTAAGACAATTACCTGTCTTGAGTGATGACATTTGATTAGCCATCACTTTTAATCTGCCTAGCGAAACTAAACTGTTGTCACCTTTTCTTAAATAACCAAATAGACAACATAGCAATTGGTGCAGTAAGGAGTCTTCATTAATGCCACAAGTATTTATTATTTCTTCTTTAAGAAACACTGCTGACTTTACATAGACATCTACAATATCAAAATCGCTGGGGTTATCTAGTATATATGGCAATGCTTTAACGTATATGCTACGATAATCGCCGTGTGAATATAACTCTAAAAAGACATCATGTTTTTTATTAGACAAACCGTTATCACTGATTCCTAATCTCAACTTCAAAGCTATAATTCTTTCATCATCTATATATTTCCCTAGGTCGGTCAGCATACTTGTGATTTGTGCAAAATCGTCGCTCGTCATAGATTGGACCTTATCAACAATTATATCCAACACATATTCATAAATATCAATCACAGATGTCATTAACACAAACCATAAGCCATCTTCAAATTTATAATATGCCTTGTCTTTTAGTATAAAGTATTTATAATATGCTGAAAAACCATCTGTTAATTCGGCTTCATTAATTGTCATATACAATTGCTGTTCAGTTGGCGAAAGCGAATATCTTGCCTCTACTTTTGCCCAAATCAATTGTAACAAAATTGTAACAGGTGCTGTCGTTCGTTCAGCAATTAAATCCTTATAAGCAATTGCACTCTTTGAACCTCCAGATTTGTATGCCAACTGCACTCTTTGTTCCATAGACCAAAGTGACAGCGATATTTTATCAATATCATTTAGCATTGTCTGACATTTATCAAGATTACCTCTTAACAAATCATTTTCATAATCCTTTTTAAGTTGTATGTATTTGTTCAATTCTTTTCTGTATGGTAGCAATTGATTTACCAAGCAGCCAAGACCATTCATCAAATTATTGGGAACGAATTGAACTTTCACAACCAATGAAGAAAGAGAAGAAGAAAGCGGATCTTTAATATAGAATAATTTACCGAAAGTATTTGGTAATTCTCTTATAATTCTTTTTTGCTCTTTATAATTAAGATTATTGTATACGTATCCAACTGCAGCATCTTTCTTCACTGCTTTGAAGAAATTCCTTTTTGCATAATCATATGTATTTATTTTTGCCATATGAATCTAATTATTCTGTCCACTATAAATAACTTAAATTGATTTCGACTTTTATGCGAGGATAAATATGTTTTCGTCAAAAGGAAAACTTGTTTGTACTTGTTGTTGAGAGATTAACCTCTCCTATATATTCACTTTGCGATTTTATTTCTTCTTGTTTATTCGTGATACTTAATAACCTTCATAATTGGTTTCTCTTCAGATATATTAACCGACACCTTGGTCATACTACACCCACATCACATCCTCTTCCTTCATCGCTTCCCACTTGCCGTCCTGGGCTTCCAGTAAAACTTTGCCACTAACCAATGGGCAAGTTTATCACATTTCAACCAATGCGATGGTTTGTTTTAAAACTTACACTGGAGTGATACAGCCAAAATTGCTTTAAACAGAGTCTCAAAGCGGAACTGTCAAAACTAAATTGATAGGAGGTCGGATGGACTTTGGGGTTTCATCTTTCTCATTTAAAACTCACCAACCTTTCAAAATAAAGTTCAATGCCATTGGTTTCATTGGTAAATTGCAAGCGATAATCTTGTTTTATGGCTGATGCTCGCGGGAACCTATGCGATAAAACTATTCTACATTCAACAGCCATTGTATTGAACAAATCAACACCAACTGCCTTAAGCTTGTCATTAAACACAACCAATGTTTCTTTCAACTGACCACACGCCTTATCAAAAGTATCTATTATCGATTCGTCTGAATTACCAAACGCATTAGTTTTAAATTCAACAAATTCCAACTTCGTGTCATCAAAAACAGCACAATCTGCGATACCTCCAGGATGGTTGTCGATCAATTTGTGATCTATGGCAACAAGCGTTATGATCTTATTATTCTTATTTACAATCATCAAAGCCTGTTCTCCTTCACACTCATCGTCGGAAAACCTTGAAATCTTTGTTGTATCGTCATCTACCACGAGCAGCTTTTTGTCAGTACGCACAGTCCAGGCATTGTCAAAATGACTGCCAAAAGCAAGATCAAGACGTAGCCTGTCGATTGATTCTATTCCTACTGCCATGTTTTATTTCGTAAATTTTGGTTATATAAACGATAAAGACGGTCATAATCATCTCCAATAAATTCGGAGACCAAATCCAATTCATTTACACCTATAAGACCGGTTTTAGGATTCTTAAGATTTTTACAGTACTTATCAGCAGATGGGTTAAGGTTATAAACAGCAACGTTTGAGGTTTTCATATAATGATTGCTACCAACTATAGCATCCACTTCCTGCTGAATTTCAGCATTTTTTTTGAGCAATCCAGCAAGCAAGACCACATTCATACAGCTTAAGATATAAGGGCTATGCGTAGTCAGCAACATACCATTTGTTTTTGTATCATTACAAATCTCAACCAAACGATACACCAACTCCCGCTGATTTGATGGATAAAGATTCTGTTCTGGCTCTTCTATCGCAAATGTATCGAAACAATTTGCTTTCAGAGAATAATCAATTGACATTAACAATGGCAAAACAGATTGTAACCCCGATGAGCACGATTGTAATGGCAATGGTTCGCGTTTATCATCACCTTTCCCTATCCAAACTTTTTCTTGTCCTTCATTGATGGAAAATGTCACATTCAAAAATGGAACATAGTAATCAGCAAATTCATATTTGGCTTTTTCAAATACACTCATGTATTCAATCAAAGCATCATAAATAGGAATCTTTGCTAATATCATACTGGCAAGAGACTTCGACATTACTCCAGCCAAATTCCGCTCCGCAGGAATATACAACATCATTCTGGAATTGGCACGAAGCATTGGCGTGTATTTTTCGTCAATCTTGTTATTTATATCTTTGAAGCCTATTTTTTCCAATAAAGCTTTGTTTTCCGCATATATTCTCGATGATAGCGCTTCTTTTGCTTGCTGCAAAGCGACATCCTTTGTGTCAAGCTTAAATTCGCCATTTTCGTATATGACATCCAAACTGCCATTCTTATTCTGGTATTTTATATAGGTATTATCTTTAAAATACTCGTCAATGCAGAACTTTTTAAAAGGCTCCTTCACATTGATATCACGATCCAATATCTGAAGATACCAACTTAAGTCACGACATATTGTCAGAACTTTTGCAGCAGTGCTCTTGCCACTTCCCTGTGGTCCGATAAAAACAGTAAAAGCCTTTATAACGATATCCATGTCAGTTATTGGACCAAAATTTTTTATAATCAATCGCTCATTCATATTCTGTATAGTTTCATAACATATACGTAAAATAATAATTTGCTATTACCGCTAGTTAATGTATTTTACGCTCTAATTTCAAATCTTTTTAAAACATTGCTGTTTCCCATTATTTATCAGATGTTCTACCCAATTAAGAATCTTATCATCCGAATGGATGCGCAAACCGTTTTCATCTTTTTGTTCACGAAGTGTGCCTGCCAGCATCGCATATTCTTTTTGTAATGATGTATAAAATACACCCTGATCGTCGGTGTTAATGCTGACATTCAATCTGATGAAATTGTCGTGCGATTCTACTATTGGGAACAAATTGAATGTAGGAATCTCTTTGAAATCGTCCAGATTGCTTATCAGGAAATTCGAAGACGGACAACTTTCAACAGCCACACCTTTTTCCAATAAATAATTACGCATTCTTATTTGCAAATGCTTGGTAAGTTCAATAAATTCAGGTTCTGTTGTATAATATATTATTTCTTTAGCCAGTTTTTTCAATTTAGCATCAAAATGATACCTATGAATTATATCATATACAACTAAATTGTTTTTAATATCTTTAAAAGCATGCTTTTTTCTTATAGCACATCTGTCCCATTCTGTAAAGCTATGATTTGCCAACACATTCGGATTAAAACTCATGCTTGAATAACATTCTGGGTTATCGCCCCTCTTTTTCCATGCTTTTATATATGCTAATAAATCCGGACTATAGTTTTTATAGGCCTTGTTGCAATTATACAACTGATCATAATAATTATCGAATGCTACTTTTAACTTCTCATACATTCCCGCCGTTACATTCAGGTTCCATTTTCGTATTTTATCAAGTGTCCATGCAATATTATCCAAGATATTTTGAATCGGTATTGCTACATTTGGATGTTTCTTATACCAGTCATTTACATCTATTCCCAAAACGACACCATGTCCGATTCTATCTCCATTGCCTAATTCCAAAAATCTTACAGCTTCATCTACGGCTCTAAGACCATCTATTATATCATAAAAATCCTCACCAACATGATATGTTTTATGCAAGTCTGGCAAAGGTTTCTCATTTAATGAAAAGTGGCTTTCATTGTCGGTTTTTGTGTTTGATAGATACCTGAAAACCTGTCCGAAACACTCTGGACGGAAATTTACCTCATTGCTTGCCGCATCTATACCACATATCTCATACGCACCATACAAGCGCTTTTTTCTTAATTTTCTAATCGCTTTAGCTTGTTTTTCGAAATCTCCACGCTTCTTATTCTCTCTACATATTGGCAAATCGGCTTTTTCTTCGTTCCAGACCATTTTTTGTCCTTTGATGAAATGTATTACATAAAAATATTTATCAGAAATTGGCGAGTTATTGGGGTTATCATTCAACAATAACTCAAATGGTTTTTTTACAACATTGTCGTCTATCCATTTAATAGTCTCTGATAGTTTGTTCGAAGTGTTTGATGGTGTTATACGAATCTCAAGCCGTTCCAAATTATTTTCATATATGTTTTCCTGAACAGCCATTTTAGCGGCCATGGATAAGTATGGTGTGTGTTTTATTAAATCACTTTTTCTGTCTTGGTACTCTTTAAAATTCTGAAAGCCTGATTTATTATTTAACTGGATGAATATAGTACCAAATCTGTTCTTGATTAAAATATAAAGATAAAATAGAACTTGAACTTCATCTGATTTATATTTCATGTCTTTATAATGATAAATATGCCTTAAGCAATTATAATAAAGACAACGTTCCCCTACTATATAACTATTGTTTTTATCTGACGAAACGGTTTTGTCATCAATTGCATAGTCAACAACCGTATCATAAGATTTGTATTTGTTTTTAAACTTATATAAACCTATGTCTTCCCCGAGTTCTGAGACCTGTAAATCTGCGCCTATATTTAAAATATCAGTAATATCTGACAACACAACATATACATTTGGAGTTTTTTCATTCAAAATACATGTTTTATATAGCCACATTCTAATTCTTGCAGCTATTTTTACCATTGTATATATGTCTGTTTGGTTTGTTTCCTGATAAGAAGATATTTTACTATAAAATGAAGTATCTTCCTTTAACAGTTCCTCAAAACGTTTATCCTGACCATACGGATTGTTCATCAAATAAATCCATGATAGGTCTAAATTTGGTGCCGAGCCCCATAAATGATAATGATTCTCAATTAATTTTCGCTGTCTGATTAAATTATTTAACGCATAGAAATCAGAGTTCAATATATAATTCCATTGAAAATCATGTGGCGCAATATTATCATCAATATATTTAGTAGCAAATTGTGAAGTAACAAACAAATCTTCACCACATAAATATGACACAGACTGCCATATCTTGGTCTTCTCTATCTTAAATACAGGTTCATCTTGATCAATCTTAAGACATTCCTTGCCAAAACTTCTGACAAATTCAAACAAAGAGCTCACACCGTCATCTTTCCAATAATCCCATTTGTTCTTTTTTACATAATTGTTCCACGCCTCCAGCGTTTCCGCATTATATAGACGCATGGCGTTCATATTGACATTAATCTTTGTCAGCTCGTCAATGATATTATTCATTGAATCTGTCAGCCTTTTATAAGTGCAGCATTTTGTTATCTCCTTGATAAAATCATCAGGAGATACGTTTAATGCCTCGGCAAGGAAAGAATATGGAAGTTTGGTTGAGATCATTTTGATTCGACAAATACATCTATACCTTTGCTGTATAAATGCTTATATATTGTATATAATTCTGATGTGCTATTATCACCAATTGTGATTCGATCAAAAGCTTGTGATGTTAATCCCCATAGTTTTTTATAATAGTTATGAATTGATTTAACTTTTCTGATTTTTTCTTGTATATCTTTCCTTATAATCTCTTCCATAACAACGCTTTTGATCAATGAATCACACATATAATTATATATTTCTGCAATTGTTTGAAATTCATGTATCCTTTTTATCATTTCAATTCTTTCCCGTTCGGTCCAATTACTGTTTTGGTATAACAACGAAATTGCCCTGTCTTTGTAATCATTTAAACAACCACAACCTACAGAAGCACAATCATTTTTATATATACTATTCTTTAATGAACTTAATTCATTTATAACATATGTATTTATTCTTAGTTTTATTTTTATATCGTTTGATAAAACACTTTTATACTTTTCGATTAAACCAAATAATGAATCAGCAATTATTTTATCGTTGAATCTTAAATAATCATTAATTTGTTTAATAAACAAAGATACTCTCTTATCCGTTAAATATTCATTTTTACCAAAAGCAGATATTATCTCTGTATCTTGATATGATTTCCTTAAAAAAGCCAACATTATATCAACAGAATAAAATGGTAATATCGCATTGGGATATGACCTTTTTTGACCATCTTCAATAATAGCACAAAGTTTTCCCCATTCAGACAACCTATCAAAAATAGCTTCAATTTTATAACTGCTTAATTCTAAAACTTTTGATGTGTTAATGTCGGGATATACACGTTGTATTGTTTGCAATGGGTTTAATGCATTATTAAACAACGAAAGCATGTCAAATGTGGCATATTTTACTCCTTCCACATCCGCATCATTCGCATGTGTCGTATCATATATATGCTTTTGATCATATCTGTCTGGACGAACATCGCCATAATAAAGAATATAAAACAACAAATGAATGTTTTCCTCAACAAGTTTGTTTATTCTTTTAACTCTATTTTTTGAGTATTTTTCTTCTGATAATATATCGCGTATAGGATAATAAAATGTAAACTTATGATAAAATGCTCTTTTTGCATCATATGAAGGTCCTTTTTTATTAAAGAACTTGCTTGTAATTATTTCGAAATAATTAGGATAATAAACCGTACCTCCTAATAATCTTTGTATTGGAATTATAGTGTTTACTCCAACATTTTTCATATCTTTCTTGTCATACTTGACATCTGTACTTTTGAAAAACATTGTTTCAAACAGAAGCATTGTATAATAAATTTTAACCGCATTAATAAAACGACGATCTTCCTCTGATTCGAAATATGTTTCATATTTATCAATCATCAATAGCAAATCGCCATATGAATAATTAGACGGCTGGTTGAAAATATCAGATATTTTATTAGCTTTCACAAAACGCGGGTCATTAGGGCTAACCATAGTGTAAATATCTCTATCAATATTTACACCTTCTGCATTTTTTGCAATTTGTTCCAGATCAACTTCTCTCGACATTAATCGTTTTTTGTTTTTTGTACCAATCACATTAATGGCGTTTATTAAGTGCTTATTTATTTCTGAAACATCCTGTGGAATATTTTCAAAAAGTTTCTCTTCCTCGTATGAAAGATTTTCAGGAATCCAATTATTGATAATGTAATTCTTAAACTTAATGAAATTCTGTTGACATAAATAATAATTTTCAGCATCCTTAAACAGTTTTCCTTCTTTTGTATCGCAATGCACCTTCTCCATATCAAGAAGAAAATTTACAAACTGGCTTAAGTCACGCAAATTTGATGGAATAATTGGATGTAACAAATTTTCATTTTTAGGTACAAATAATAATCTGGTTCTTTCCCATATCAAAGTCAAAACAACTTGTTGAAGTCTTTCATCATTGTACTCTTCAAGATTACTGTCTGCTTTTTTGTCTGTTTTCCCAGTATCAATTATTTTTAATCTAGTATTTACAAGGTTATTGGCTGCATTATGCAGATGAATTCTTCTCGATGCAGGGAAGACCTTGAGCAGATATCTCGTAGCTAAATCTTCAACATCAACAGCAAGAGTCTGATTATTCTCTTTTAATGTATTTTTAAAAGCGCTGCTATATGATTCTCTCATCTCATTCTGAAGCTGGTCAAGATTTGCAGCCATCAGAATAATTAAATTATCAAGCATCAAAAACTTTCGAATCTGTTCGAGCATCTGAGACGCATACGACACATTCATATCCAAATCATCAATTAACAAGACTAAAAAATCGAACTTGCAAGGTGACTTTCTAATAAATTCTTTTACTAAATCCTGCATAGCCTCCTGCAAATTTGAAGCTTCACCAAGTTCATTTAAAGTTTCCAAAGAATAGTCTTGTTTTCTACTGCCCTCAATATCACCTAAAATTTTGAAAACTTTGTCAAAACACTTCCACAAATCATTAAAATTATTGTTTTCTTGTTTTTCATTTGAGCATTTTAGCATACATTTCGCCATTTTGAACATGGTTGTTAAAACCGATTTCAAAATATTGTTGTTATTGTCAAAATAACTCGGGTCTATCAAAGGCAAACATTTAAACTTTTTACCATTATCTATCGTCTCCAAATATTGACCAAACGACAATATTGCAGATGTTTTACCACTACCCCTCTCACCCGTAAATAATATTATATTGTTTCTGCCAAGTTTCTTATTTCCTGAACAACAACTCTTTTGTTCTTTCACATGACAATCACAATTTTTGTCATCATTACTTTTTTGTATATCGATAATTGAATTCAATATACTTATAGCATGTTCGTATTCCTTTGTAAAGAAGACGCCTTCCGATACTTGTCCAAACTCATTTGCTTTAATACTTTCTATTTGAACCTGATGTCTCTTATTACGATCAATTGTGAAAGTGTATTGTGGTTGATTGTTCATATGTTTATGTTTTATAGTTTATTAAATATCAATATATTAGGTCTTATTTTTGCCTATTTTAACTTTGGTTCTTTATCATCATTATCTTTCAATTTATCATTTTCTTTAGATAACCCGATGTCATATGTGCCAATTTTAGACAAATTGTAAAATCTATCTGTAAACGATAGTTTATCTTTTATTTTATCATTATTTGTCAAATCAGCCATTTTGCTAATTCTTTCGCTCATGTCGGATAATCTATTCGTATACGACAATTCACTCGGATTTTGTATATTAACTATATAATCGAGGTTTGATGGATATTGAAGCCACTGTAAATTGGGCCATCCTAATTCCACGCTCTTGTCCAAGCGCTTCATTAATTCGTCGATTTTTTTAGTTTGAGATTTATTTATACCTTTTAAATTAGATATTTCGTCTCGCAGTTCATTGACAGCACCCTCCAACTCATTACGTTCCTTTTGTTGGTTGGCCAGATTACTCTTCATTGCCATTAAGAACGTTCCCATATCGTCGGCATAACCAGACAACTTATTAAACATCAATAAATAGCTATTTAGCAACTCATTGTCGGTATTGTTGGGATATCTTACCAAATGGTCTATTTCACTCCATGCTTCTTCAAATATTGTTCTGATCTGAATTTCGCATTTAAACTGTGTACTAAAAAACGGAATCTTAGCTATATAATGTATCGAACGATATCCGGCTTCTTTCTCCTTAAGTTCCAGCCCTAGTTCTTTACATCTGTCAATAAAATGTTGATCATCACCTATACGATGGTAAGCAATCGGAGTTTCTTTGCATTCAAACTTTTCTCGAATTGTTTGATAAATCGGTTCCCAATCAGTTTTAAACAAGTGAAGTATCCTAAATCCGATGAAGTCATCAAACTCATCTAAGAAATTCTCCTTTGTAACAATCTTGTTTTGCTCAATTTTTTTCCGTATTATCTTATCTACAATATGCTCCGGGTCTTTTATACGATACTTGACAGTATGGGCTCCTTTTATGGATTTCAAATCAAGAAACAATTCCTGCGCAGCGATTTCCAGTTTGTTTCTTACTATACCAAGATAATAATCATGTATTGCGACAAGTGTCTGCCAATCCAAACCTATTTCAGAAACAGACTTATAATTATGATTGTAGGTCTTTAAGAAAGCCTGCTCGTCTTTTCCGTTTATTGTAAGAAGCACGTTTTCCATTACTTTATCAGATTAAATTTATACTTATCCATTGTTAAGATTTGATTAACTGTCAAACAATCAATTAGCAAAGACGCTTATCGCCCAGCAATTGATGGAAGCTAGATATATTAATTGATACGTACTTTTAATTATCTTCTCCACCAACATCTTCCTTTTTCTTCCTCAACATCGTTCTCTCTATTACTTTCCAAAACCCATTATTTTATCAATCATCATGTTCCATCGCATGATGAAATCCGTAATAGCTCTCGATATCCATATCTTCACAATACTGTTTTTCAATGGTATTAAGAAAATACTCTCTCGCTTTTTCGGAAGCAAGAAACAGTTTGTCTTCGCATTCATATGAGCTAACAATATATTGTCCTTCAACCTTACCAGTTATTGTATTGTAACAGCCCCATTCTTCAACATCGGCGACTGAATGATAAAGTGAATAAACATCATTAAAGTCAGACAAATCAATACCGTCCAACCATTCATTAAAATCTGTAATTGTTGCCATAATATTATTATTTTTTGCAAATATACAACATATTTTTCATTTTTCAAAAACTATATACAATTTTTTAATAGATCCTCTTCCTTCATCTCTTCCCACTTTCCATCCTGAACCTCTAGTAAAACTATGCCACTTTCTAGTGACTTTATTGTGTGCCATTGACCAATGGGCAGGTTGATCACATTTCAATGACGATGAATTGGTAAAATCGTGTCTGATTCAATAGCATTGAGATCATGTCAAAACGTCTTCTGGACTTTGGGGTTCGTAGGGGCCGTCTTTGACTTCCATGATGACGGAACCTGACTCGAGGGATTTCACGGTGTGCCATTGGCCTTGCGGAACGTTCAAAGCCACTATCGGGCCGTTGGGCGGAAGTTCTATTCTCTCAGTGCATATATGTTCCGGTTCGTCATAATATTCCCATACAGGCCTTCCACGCAGACATACTACCGTTTCGGACGACTTTTGATGGCGGTGAATTGGCAATGGACTCCCGGGCTCGATGGCGTTGAGCATACGCTGCGACTGATCGTCGAGGAAATAGTTGCTTTACATCTTCTGATCCAAATTCTTCCCCTTCTCTTCGTGTTCAAAATTCGGGATAAACTCCTTGATGGCTTCCACCACCTGAGCCTTGGTGAAGTCCTCTTTTGCAAACAGTCCTTCCAGTTTCTCGAAGAAAGCGTTCACCTCCGGCATAGGCCTGCGGGTGGTTTCCTCCACCACACCCAGAGCCATAAAGCGGTTCATGTTGATGCGCTCACCCGGGATGTAGAACTCCTCGTAAGCCTTCTCACCCGTAGTATCTGATTTGAAGTAAACAACAGGATAAGTCGTACCCTCATAGCTCATTTCACTGGCATATTTCTTTGCCTCAGCATCCGAGCCACATTCCTTCTTGTCAAATCCCTCTGCTTTCACAAACTGGTCACAGATTGAAGAGAACGTCAGCATCTGGTCTTCACCCAATTTCGGGAAGAACACTTCGCCGCCATTGCCCAGAATGCATGCCAGCATACAAATCTGACCAGATTCCTCAGGCGAAACGAAATACCGCTTCACGTCGCTTGGTGCTGCCAGCGGCTGTTTCTTCTGCAAACGATGAATCCAGCCATCAGGCAAAGAGCCATTGCTGAATGCCACATTAGCGAAACGGGCAGTAGTAACTTTGAAGTATTTGTTGTACGCCATCACAAGGTCTTCCATGATGCGCTTCGATGCTCCCATGATGTTCACAGGGTTTGCTGCCTTGTCGGTCGATACGCAGAAGAAATGCTTCGGAGGATACATCGTCAGCAAATCCATCAGCTTCTTTGCCTTGATGTCATTGTTCTCAATCAGGGCCTGTACAGAATATCTGTCCTTTTCCGAGCGCACATGCTTGTGGGCGCTGAAGTTGGCCACAATGTCAAAGCCCTTCTCCTCACGGAAGATGCGCTCAAAGATAGGGTCAGCGAAATTCAGCGTGTAGCAGCGGAATTCATCCGGCACATAGAGGCCGTTGGTCGAGCGCACATCACGCACCAGCTCCGCCAGCCCGTTCTCATTCAGGTCAACCACCACCACCGATGCCGGCTCAAAGCGCAGCACAGCCTTGATGAAACTGGAGCCGATGCTGCCAGCTCCACCTATCACACATACCTTCTTACCTTTAATTTCGCGTGTCAGCGTCTCACGGTTAGCCTCAATATCGGCTTTAAACATACTGAGGGGACGATACGTCACCGAGTCAGCTATAAACTTGTCTAGATTAAACATGATATATTTAAATTTCTAATTTTTCTTAGATAACCAAAAATTATCTATAAATTATTAGATATTTGCTCATTATCGATTATTTACACAAGTATCAGAAAACATATTTGCTCATTTCTTTCTTACTGATATTGATTCTTCCTCCTGTACCGTTCACTCAACGCAAGCAATTCCTTAAACATTCCTAACCTTGGCTCTGCCAACTCCCCTGCATTCATCAACTTCCTGTTCCTCTTCAGGAAATGAACCATAAGTTTCTCCTCATCATAGTATTTCGATGGATTCCTATGATTCGTTTCGATGAAGCTTTTCACCTCAATGTATCGTACCAACCATCTTTCGTCTTGGGTCATAACCGTTAACTTGTTACCCGTTAACAATAAAGTTTTCCACCTTTCATCTTGTGTTATACTATTTCAACCTTGGTCAATACATGAAACCGCGAAATTGCCCATTGCCAGACCTTCGATACAATCCTTCCCAACTCAAAACAGAATGAGGGAATAAGTATGCAAAACGCTGATTTTTAAGATTGGGACAGGTACCTGTCCCCTGTCCCCCCGGTTTATTCTCTACATAGTTAGAATTTTTTGGGGATTTTTAGCCTTAAGACAGGTGCCTGTCCCCCGTCCCCAACCCGTTCGTCTTGGGTCATGATGGGGCAATTTTAATGTATTGCCTATTTGATAGCTTGAATCGAGGCTAACGTGATCATATCCAATGTGGCGCCGTCACTTATTATCCTCTTTTTCATAACATCTTCAAGCTTTTGTTTTTCTTCTTCAGAATAATAGCTCACGTACCAGTGTATTTGTTCAGGATAAACATTAGCTTTGTTTATGGCTTTGAAATATGGAATATCAACATTACCCAACGAATGCCCCAAAACATATATGTGTTTTACATCATATAAATCTGAGATAAATTCTTGATTTTGTTTCAATATCTCTTGTACAGGTTTTTCTGATAAGGAATAGAACTCTTCCACACTTTCTGTCATCATCTCCACTTCGGGCAACCGGGCATGTAAGCCTTTATAATGCCGTTTCTGTGCTTTTCCTGTTGTCTTATACCAGTTGTCGAAAGTGTCTGTGCCATCATGGCCTATTATTGGAGCTCGCTTTTGATCTGTAGCTTTGCCATGAATATAGAGGATGTTTTCAGCTGGAATACCATATTTCGTTTCTAAAAAAGGAGTATAGTTGAATGTGATAAAACGTGCTTCATAATCTATACGCACTTTCTTTTTGTCAGACTCCCTTTCCCATTTCACCGAACACACCCATTTTCCAAACCACTTTACAATATCACTCCACAGATTTTCAGCTTCACCTCTCACATAATCTTGAGGATAATACAATTCAGCGTATGTATCATCTTCCGTCCAACCTTTAGGAAGCAAGACTTCCCCCATATTTAGAAAATAATCGCGATTTACATAAGCCAACGCTCTTTCGAAATCTTTCCATAAGTAGTCAACTTTGCATACTTCTGATAGTTTATCGTACAGCCCCCAATTGTTTTTCTTTAACCATTTGGCAAAGTCTTGGTAACTTGACTTCACATCATGATGCCTGTCAAAACCGTTTCCTATTATGTATAGAACATTGTCATACATATATTCTGTTTTGCCGTTTAAATCAATCTTCTGAATAATATATAGTTTATTGTTTGATTTCTATTTCTTTTTCAGCTTTTTAATCAACGATTTTTGTTGGGCCATTATACATCACTCGGTAATGTATTTTGACACCATAAAACTGTTGTATGTCAAATTCTTTTAGTTGTTGGTTTATTTTTGATTCTTCTTCTTGTGTAAGCGCTAATTGATTTGTGCCAATGGTGTAGCCACTATCAGTTATCATTCGCTTCCACTCCTCTAAAGTATGACTATTATAATCCTTTATTTGTTGTAAAACGTCGTTCAATGCTGTTTCATCTATTACCTTCGATTTTACAAAAGCATCCAATTTGTCTTCTATTGTAGCCAGTACGTCTGCCTTGGAACAAATCTTGTTTCCACCTTCCATTTTATCATATATCCATTGCGACAATTCAGGATTATGGCGAAAACGCAGAATTTGCAAGCCAGGTAATTGCATTGTCTTGAGGTCTTCTCCTTCTCCCAACGGGAGAGTGAATCCTGTTTGATTGCTACAACGAATGAAAGGCTGATAACCTATCGGGAATATCGGATGGTCATCATTATCCAGCATCGAATAAGGGAAAACAGCCCTGCGAAAAATCAGCCCATATTTCTTTTCCTCCCAACTCTCTGTATCCGATTCTGTTAATGGATACCACCGCCCATTCCTAAACTTGCAACAGGCAAAAAACAATGCCACCTCAAAATCAGAAGTGATGTCCACAAGAAATGTCTTGAAACCATAATGCTGCGCTATGGCTTGGTATTGTACGTTCACCCCCAGTTCTTCAAAAGCTCGAACATTCTCCATTGGGTGAATCAACTGCACAAACTGGTAGCATTTTACATCAGCAACCAACACCTCAACCTGTTTCCCGTCTTCGGTTTTGATATCGTTTAGAGCGCGACCCAAGGATGACATGGTTGTTGGATACAATTCTGATTCTCCCCGATAGAAATAGGTTCTTCTCGGCTGCTGTATAACCATGCCCACGGGCTCAGGATATTGCAACAACCAACCATCATTGTATTTATCCATCATCATCTCCCGAAACACATTCTTTGTTGTAAACCCTTGGTTGATTGGATGTAATTCAGGATTGTTTAGTTGAGTAGTGACTGCCACACCAAATTGTCGGTCACGTTCATTCTCATCCAACATCTGACGGATTTCGTCTATTGTAATATCCTTGTAATTCACGTACACCTATATCGATGTCATGCCATTTGTTTCCGCATCCTTTATCAGTTTGATATGATCAAACAGGGTGCTGAACTTTTCAAAAAACTTGGTATCTATATTCCCGTTTTTGCACTCGTCCTCAAGTTTTGATTTCAAGCCATCTTTGCCCTTTATGGTGTCAAGTGAGCTAAAAGAGAAAATATACTTGCGGAATAACTGGCAGGTAAAATAGTCCTCTACGTTGAAGTTGTCAGCGTTCTTCTTACCTTTCCATACAGGATAGAATGAGAACCACACATCTCCACTTTTCCTGGCTTTCCCAAATTTCTTGACCTTCCATTCTGTGGCATCCTTATCTGGACACTTGATGACTTTGTGCATACTTTCACGTCCCGCCCTATCACCATCAAGAAAACCAAAAACCATCTGTCCGTCCTTTGGCTTGAATATATTTGCAAAGTCCTTCATGTGGGATGCGCCACCGCATGGAATAAACTCAAATGACAAGTCAGTGTATTTGCCCTGCGACTTGAAATAATCAAGGGCTGCTTTTATAAAGACAATGTCCGATGCACCTTCGACCAATACAATATCGTCATGAGACGCCAGAAATATGTTTTGACGCTGAGCAGTCCATATCCCTTCTGTCAACTTGCTAACCAAATCCACGTTTTTCTTGTCGATTATCTCAACTTTTCCGTCAGCTTTACGGTCAAGCATGATAATACTGTCAGTCTTAAACTTAGCTGTCAATGTGGGGGAGTGAGAAGTTATCAGGTTACTCCGATGTGTCATGCTGTTAAACATATCATTCAACTCAGCCTTGCGGGAAATATGAATATGACTATCAGGTTCGTCCATCAGCACCAATGTTCGCTCATCAGCTAGAGCCTCAAGTATAAAGAGGATTACCATCATTTTCTTCTCGCCCTCGCTCAGATATCCGGCTTCCACTCCGTCATGATATTTGATTGTTACATCACTGATGAGGTCGTTTGCTCCAACATACTTACTGAACAAGTCTCGCGGCTGATCATCAAAAGGATTAAACACCGTAATGTCTGTTGACGTGTTGCTGCCCAGATCATTAAGCCGTGCTGCCACTGTTTGAACGAGAAGTTTTACTTGATTGTCATGCCAACTTCTCAGTTTTGTCCCATCGATATGCATTTCCACACTCACAGGATCATCGGGCTTTATGTAAAGCTTTTGGGTAAGGAAATTGTCAAAAGCATGATTTTCACCTCTGGCACTCATCATGCTCAACAACACATACCGCCACATCAAACGATCAACGTACACCATTTTCAGTGTTTCATTTGCGGTCCTGTGTTTTATGTTCTTAACATAATCATCGTATGGCTTTTGGTAATAATTATCCCAAAGTCGCGCATCTTCGCCGCTATAGTTGCAAACAATACGGTTGGGATATTCAATTTCGCCCTCTGCCACCACCAAACCATTCTTCTTATATTCAGTGCTGCCATTCGAAATATCGTGTTCCACCTTGAACGTATCATCTCCAATTCTATAACGAAGGGAGAAGCTAAATTCAAAGGGCGTTTTAAGGAGCAAAGAACTAAAAACGCTACTTAAGGCCTCAAGAATATTAGTCTTTCCAGTACCGTTATTCCCGATAAGGACATAGGTGTCGTTCTGTTCACTTAACGACAACTTCAATCCTTTCAGATTACGAAAATCAGAATTTATTTTCAGTGATATCAATTTCATAATCAGCCAAACACCTTTTTGTTAAACGATTCCTCGGTTCCCTGCAGCAACTTGTCAAGTTCTTGCTGTTGCTTCCTGATAGTTACAATATCTTCCAAGAGCTGTGCCTGCTCTTCCAATGACGGTAACGCAATTTCCGTGTTTTCAAAAACTTTCTGCGAAAGCCTTCTTCTTCCTGTCGTGCCACTGCTTGAGCTCTTGAACTGATTCAATATTTGTTCGTTACGCAGTACCATTTCAAGATACTCAGGCATTATACGGTTTTCATTAATATCATATACCATAAAATCGGGCGTAACAATTGCTCCATCATATATTTCATCCACCAAACCAAAGGCCGCACTTTTGCCGTCAATTTTCGATATGACAAACTGTCCTGTGTGTACTCGGGTTTGACGTTTGGTGCCAATTTGCGAACCTGGCAACGTATCTCTCTTCGTGATGCCTTTGTTGAATAATTTTACAGTCAGGCGCGTGTACTCAACTTCCGGCAGTATTTCTATTGTGTCAGTACTTTGAGTCATGATATCGCCAAGTTTGACTATTTCATAACGGGGATTAAAGCGGGCTTTCTCAACATCAAAAATATGCCTGATACTCCAATTCGTAAGTTCAGACCGCCTTACGATCTTGGTGTATTGCATATTCTCAAGAGGTTTTCCCTCAATCCATGCGCGCACCTCATTCGCTGCCACTGGCAACTCTGCATTATCCGAAGGCAATCCCGTTGAAGATATACCGGCATCCTTAACACGGGTCACGCTCAATTCATAGTCAGTTTCCGGTTTTTCATCGTCACGGTACTTCCTGATGAAAAGCAAACTGGGCTTGATATTTGCGCCCGACGACAAGAACACATCTGCCGGGATGGAGGTGATATTCAGAATGCGAGCTTTGCTTTCAATAAAATTCCTAACCTTCTCAAGCGCACTGTTGTCAAGAACGCCTTCCGGCAACACGAGACCTGCCACTGCTCCAGGCTTTAATAGGTTAATGCATCTTTCAATGAACAGGATTTCCGTACTGCTGTTAGTAATCTTGTAGAGTTCTCTTAGTTTTTTCCCTACAGTACCGTCTTTATAGCGTGTGGTAGCATAAGCCTTCAATGGCTCATACACCTTCTCTATATATTCCAGGCCAAATTGCTCTTCATACTGGGATCTTTCTTTATCGGTTGGAACATCCGACTCTGTAATCCGCATGGTTTTCTCAATATGGGCACCAAAAGGCGGATTGATAAGTATCGCATCAAAACGTCCATCAAACACACCTCCCACATTCAACAATCCATCATGCAAATAAACGCCCACATGACCGTCGCCATGCATCACCATGTTCATCTTTGCGGTGCGAGCCATTCTCGCATTAGCATCCACCCCATAAAAATAATCGTGGCATAGTCTATAATAACGGCTTCCTTTCTTTGTCTTGTCACATTCTTGCAACAGCAGTGCTATTTTTTTCTGTTTTTCTGCCTCCGACAAATCCTTGTTGGCCATCACCTTATTCACCTGTGAGTGAATATCCTTATCAATAGCCGCCTGCACGTGTTCGAATGCTTTAATCAAAAAGCCACCGCTGCCACAACAAGGGTCACACACCTTCATTCCCTCTCGAATGTTCAACAAATCCACCATGTAGTTCACAATGGTTCGAGGTGTGAAAAACTGCCCTAGTTCACCTCTGAATGTCTTCCCTAAAAACAACTCAAAGGCAATCCCCTTTATATCGTCTGAGGTATCATACAACTCTACCGTTCCCAACTCATCCAGTATCATAAGGAAACTTTCCCTACGGATACGTATTTTATCTTCCTCGTCAAAAAGGCCATCTGCACTGTAATTGAGCTTAACTTCGTTGAAAAGATACTGAATGTAATCTCCAGTGGGGTATTTTGAAAGATAATCCTTTTCATCCTTCAGGAATTTTTCTTTGCTATACACCAATTCGTCTTTGGCATCACGCTCATACAGCATCTTCATGAAAAGTACCTTGCTAATTTCATCGAATGCAGCCTCAGGCGAGAGTTTATCCATATTCCTGATGATGTTGTGACACCTGCTCAATGTTTTCAGAAAACTATCCTTGGAATAAGAACGCATTTTACTGACAAACTTTTCAAGCACTTCGTCAGTAACAATATCCTCGGCATGAGGAAAATCACCAATATGTTCTATTTTGAATGGGCGGGCGTTTTTGTCAATATAGAACACTTTGGTCTCCTTCAAGTTGTGCGCAACATAAAAGGCCATATTGTTCAAAGCCGCTTGCTTAAACTTTCCAAAATAATCTTCGGCTTCAATTCTAATATGTTCCGCCCTGCATGTCACAAGAACATAGATATTGGGGGTAAAACCTTTGGCTTTCTCCTCTTCGCTTCGCCAAATCGCGATATTAGCTTTGCCCGAAGCGCCAATGCTTACATCTCGTCCCAACTGTTCAGGCACATAGCCATACGCGTCTATCAGACGCTGATAGAATGCATCTGCCAAACTATTTTCCTGCGTATTAGGTATATGTACAGTCTTTGCCATTACAATAAATTCATTTTGCAAAAGTAACGAATTTCCTCCAACTAATTATCTTTATTTGTGTTTATTTTGTAAATTTTACATTTCGCACCACACAAATACCATACTCTCAATCTTTCCAATAGAACAGGTTGTCTCGCCAAATGATGCTATCAATGGACTAGTCAAATAATTAGCACCAGTCTTATCACAACTTAAATCACGAACAACCATCATTGAAGTAAAGCTCATTGCTCCAGAGTCAATGAAGGATGCCAACTTTTCTTTTCCTAGTAAGTATGACATTTCAGCCATAAAACCTCCACCCTCCATCTTTACATCTTTTAAATCAACATCCTCTTGGATGTTCCGTCGCTTCTGAAAAAAAGTGCCGTCAGATTGAATGAGTGTAGAATTAATTGGAGAGCCGTTATCTTTCCCATAACTGTGAATATATTTAACTTGTACTTCCAACCAGTTCCTCAATTCATCACGGTCGACAGGTATCGACGCAAAGGAATTAATCCATTTTAATAAATCAGGGACAGCGCCCATAAAACTAACAACAGCACTCCTATCCTCATCAATATTCCACGTAAAACCCATTGAATACGACTGTTCATTACCGTTGTCATTAAGGCCTTGTAAGAAATGGCGAATACCATTAAGTGTTTTGTTTACATCTTCCCTTATTGTATTTCCACAATGGGCTATCAAGGGCAGATTAACAAAACCATCCTTGCAATCCATTAGAAGGCAGTTGGGATTCTCTATTTCGATGCCATCACGTCTTAAACACTTCGCCAAGTCTATTACCGAAACATCTGCGGCATCTCCGCTAACTGAATGTGTTGTAACATAATCAAAATTGCTGAAGAAGAACGCCGTATTGTCATTTAAAGGTTCATGATAACTAAGCAACAATCTAACACCATCCCCTTTATGCATAACTTGGGGGACATAATCGCATATTTTCTCCTCAGAAGAATTCTCCATATCGACTTTGAATGGCACCTCCTCTTTAAAATAACGATAAACGTCATTATTATCTTTGAGATATTGGGTTATCAATCCTTTCCATTCACTTAATAGCAGTTTACCGTCAATCCTAAAAAGCTTTATATATTCTGCACGGTGTCCCATTTGGTTCATATTGGCACCTTTGCGTTCTTCCATCAGTTCCTCATTATATATTCTGATGGCCCCGTCAAAGTGATCAAACACCCCAGTCTTAGGGTCATAGAACGAATGCAAATAACGGCATCCATAGCGTCCCTTTTCGGTTGGCATCTCATCTTCCACAACTTCTTCCATCTCGAACTGGCGCTTCCCGTCTTTATTTTCCCACAAAAATTCTGTCTTGCAAACAGGGTAGTAAAACCTTTCGGTATCATCAGGCACGTAAGTAGTCAGACCTTCTGGAATAGACATTATATCATCTGTATAAGATGGGCCGAACCAGAACTCAAACTCAACATTATCAATGTATGACGGTGTATAACCTATATACGCGTCATCAACACGTACACGAACCGGGCTAACATCACTTTCTGATTTCAATAGTTTATCAATAAATCCAGTGTTGAAGTTGTTAAAACGGGATAACGAACGACGTAAATATGGATGAAGCAAAAGCGAGAAATTGGATTTTTTTGCAGCAAAAACCCCGCATCCTTTATAATCGAAGTGTTTCTTAAGTTCAGCGAGAGTTATTAGACCATCCGAGTCAAACAACTCTTTATTCAAGAAAGGGAATGCCTTATATACGATATCCTGTGCACCATACATTACAATCCCGTTAGAGAAAAGTTTGCCTTCAGGAATTAACAGCCCTGCCTTACTTAGTTCCGTGTAAAATAAACTAGAAAACCGTTTGATACGTTCAACAATTTGGTTGTTTAGAAAGCTTGTTCGTGCTCGCATAATCTCATCATACTCAGACTCCGACTCGGGTATATACATTTTCCCTAACAAATATGCCATTTCACGCGAAACATACAATGAGGATACGTTTGACCAACCAATAGGACGGTGAATGTCATGAGAAACATTCGAAGGGTTTCCTCTACGATAGCTCAGCCATAGCATATCTTCAAGGGCTGGAATAGCGACCCTTACGTTTGAACGAGATATACCATCTGTCAAAAAAACGCCTGTTAATTCTTTCATAACATTGTTTCTAACTTATAACTTATCAACCATTAAGCATTTTGACTCAAGCATCCTACTTTAGCTTCGTATTAACCCTAATTCCATTCTTGGATTCAGAAAACGATGAGATATAACCTCTCTCTTTAAGCAATACCACCATCTTCTTTGTCTCTGGCGTATCAGGCAGTTCTGGTTTCTTACCCTTTTCCGTTATTTCTTTATATTTTCCAGACAGGGTGTTGATGAAAGCAGTGGTAGCTGCTTCGTCAAAATAATTCTTTTCCAACGTATAGTTCAGTACCACTAACTTATCTTCCTCCTTATTGGACAACTTCATTACATCCAATAAGAAATCAAAGTCAAGTTCTATCTCTTTTAACCTCAGCACACTAATTATCCCGTTGGCCAAAGCCTCATTCAATATCTCTTTCTTAAAGCAGGGAATCACAACAGCCTTATCAGTCAAGCTTAATCCCGCTTTCAGCAAGCCTACCGCCACATCTGTTGTATATTCCACCTTCCCTGGCTCACTCAAAAACTCACGCTTGTTCTTCAACAAGTAAGCCACAACCGCATTACTAGAATATTTGTTCAACAAGTCTGTTGTATTCCTCTCTTGGAAATGCAACATTCCCTTGTCTATCATAAGCAAAACCCTTCTCTCTTCCACGTCGGGAATTCCAGTCAATTGCCATCTAGTAAACCTATTGATAATTTTACTATATGTCCCAAAAGTCAGAACATTGCTCTTAACCAGGAGTCTTAACAGCATGCGTTCATCATCTTCTGGTTCCTGAGGCACTTTCTGCCCTGCTAGTTCGTCTGCATGTCTTTCAATAAAAGCCACAAACTCATCATCTGTAACCTGCCCACTCACATTGTTAAGGTAATGAATAATGCTTTCCCAGGTGGGCTCAATCACATCACATTTCAGTGCCAATGTTTTCACATCGTTTTGTTCAAGCGACCCAAATACAATCTTATTCTGTTGTTTCTGTAAGTAGGAAATCTTTTCATCCTCAATAGCCTTTGGCGAAAGCAGTATTCCAACAATTGTTTCCTCACTCTCCTTCTCTGATTCAGGCGCGGAGAAAACATTCTTTAAACAATCACCCAAATTCCCTTCTACCCTCTCTATCATCACATTATTCTCAGTTTCTGTTACAAGTCTATACGAAACCGAGTCAAGACTCATATCCAACAGACAAGATGTCAAAATTATCACATTATGTTTTGTCAGCGTATAAGAGTCCGTTTCTGCCACAGCTTTCAGAATCTTTTCATCAGATCCTTTCAACTCCTCGAACTCATAGTTCCCGTCTTTAATCAACTCTACCCATTCATCCTCACCAATGTCCAGCAGGTAGTTTGTTAGGAATGCAAAGTGTTTTGAAAGCCATTTTTGACTTGCCTCGCAACTTTGCTCTTTCTCAGCATACTTAAACCAACTAAGTTTTAAGCTTTGCCTTTCAACGTCATGCGCCTCAATTTCATTCCATAGGTTTTTATGCTGTTTGTATAGTTGTTCAAACACTACATTCTGGCCTTCCCCTTTCTGGAAATAATCAGCCAGAAAATCATATTTCTTTCCTTCCACTACTGTCCTTAAAATGACAAGCAATCGTGCCTCATTACGTCTATCAGCCTTGTGCTGGGCCAAATAATCCACCAAGTCGATATTTAGTATCGCGTTCTTCCGATAGACATAATTAGGTATCTCTGCAAGGCAAGATTCTACTTTACTAATGTGATAATCGTAAGGATGCGTCTTCCCTAATTTCAAGTCCAAAATGAAATCCCAATCATGCGCATCAACAAAGTTGTCGTAAAAATATGAGATATAGTCATAATAGTTCTCGTCAATATATCCCTTCAGCACCAGATACTCTATCAGTTTAGGAACCATCAAGGCCCGATATTTCTCATTCGTACCATAATCAATACTGCCCATTAGCTGGCTGAGATTCTGTGAACGGATATCTTCTTTCTTTATATCAACAAATTCGGCTTTCTCCAGTTCCTCAAATGCTGTTCGTAATGCATCTAATCGTTCATGATATGAGTTTTCGGGGTCTACACTTTTTTCAACATCTGTAAATGCTATGTTTGCAGTCCCCTGCTTTGTCTGGGTACCATAGTAGTTATCACGCACAGTATAGGCATAATTCAAACTGTTGTCGCCAATAAGTTTCTCAAACAATTTATCGTTTGCGGCCACATCTTTTGTAGAATAACTATTATCACCAACTTTCCAGTTTTGTAATGAAAAGTTAAGACGCGCCCTATACTCATCCAAATAAACCAGCCTTAGTTCTGACTCCTTAAGATGACGCTCCTTACGGTGTCTTTCTTGTATTTTGCGTTTCCTTTCATTTTCAGCCTCCAGTTCGGCTATTCTATCCGAAACAAAAACCTCTTTCAAGTTAAACAGGCTATATACTACGCCCTTGCAATCATGCAAATCTGCAAAATCCTTAGGATGATAGTTCTTATACACTATCATTCCCAGCAACTTCTCGCCACTGATGCCTTTCTCCAGTTTACCACGATATTGCACATACTCATTGGCAATATTTTTAAGAAGCCGCATGTCATGCAAGAAGAATCCCAGTTCACTTAAATGCACATCTGCTATTTCTGTAACCCCTCGTTTCTTCAGCTCCTCCTTTAGCTGATTTTTAGCATTCGAGCGATTGATAACAGGAATTACAGTCGAGATGTAGTCAAAGCACTTAACTCGATCAGCGGTCTCAAACATATCGTCTCTCACCGCATAGACAAAGAATATCTTCCTGCCCACCACTTTCGATTCGTTCAACAACAGGTTCAATTCACGAAGTTTCAAGAAAATATCTGAAGTCTCAAAACGATCCAAATCTTCAAGCATCACCACGTCATAGTTTGTTTGTTCAAAAAAATACAGAATTTCGTCAAGATGCTTGTTAAAAATGGATGTATTTTCTATTATTTCTATTTCGCCATCCTTCAAGTTCAACTTATTTAACCTACTATTGCTTACGGCAGGGATTATCAGAGAAATGGTCTTATAGGCAAAGAACAAAAGATAAAGTATACTGAGAGTATCACCGGCTATATTCATCCATTCTTTACCAAACAGTTTGCACAGCCATTCCACTTGAAGACATGGTGGTTCAAACACTATGAACAGGGCAAGGAGTGCCATTATAATAGCAACCGTTGTTTTTATTACTTTTTTCTCAGGAAGTTGGAAAATCCTTTTGAAGCGTGAATTAGGCAGTGTCGCCTGTTTTTCTTTATATATAAGCTGCTGTAGTATACTATACTCAATCAGTCTGTCAAGATTCAGTTTTGATGGTTTATTACTTTCATTGTCTTCTTCTTCATCAGATGGTTTAAGGGTGGCAAGTGAAATATTCAGATAATGATGTTTGGGGAAGTCCTCTTTGAGCGTAATAAGGATAGAACTTTTACCAGAACCATATGGGCCCGTTAACGCGATATTTGTAGCATCTCCTTTTTGTAGGCGCTCTTCGATATCAAGCACACTCTGATAAGCCTTTTCCTCCTTGCCTATTCTTTTCGGTTGAAGGCTTTCTTGAGTGTTATTTTCTTTAGTTTTGACTTGTTCCTCGCTCATGTTATATCTTACCTTACCATTTTACGGTTTTTGTCAATCTTATAATACTCCTTAAGCTCATCAAAGGTCAGAAATGCCAACTTGAAATACCTATCTTGAAAATCATCTCTTGATTTCTTCACAATATCCTCATAATACTCTTTCGAGCATTTCTGCCCATTCTCAAAATACACTTCATGGTCAACATCATAGATGTCTATATAACAGATTCTTACAAAATTAATCAATTGACATGTATATCTATTCAAATTCCGGCTGTTTTCTTCGCAGTCTTTGCGAAACCTATCATATTCCATCCTATTACCTTCTGTAACATCAGTAATTACTTCACCTATTAGCCCCGGCTGGTCTGCATGTGATGCAAAATAGTCCAGTACTGGGATATAGAGTGTCTGTTTGTCCTGATAGGACCACTCTTCATATTTGATAAACGTTTCGCATTGAATCAAGCCTATTGCCAACGCTTCTCTACCAATATTCTTAATGGTAAGAATTTCAGTATCAGGTATAGTGTCATTCTCAACCTTGTCGAGATATGTTGAAATATCAAATATCGGCTGGCTCTCTTTCTTCTGTGACTCGTATTGTCCTTCCTGTAACCACAATTGTTTGACACTGACATACAAGGCAAATAACGACACCAAAATTGCCACGGATGCCAATATATCAGACGCACTCCACTTTAACTTATTTTTATTCATATTCATATTTCTTAATCTCCCTAATTGTAGTTGACCGAACTCCACCCAACAACTGGGCTGAGTTCACTATCAACCACTCATCCATTCGGTGTTTGAGCGATATAAACTCCTACATACCGTCAATTGTCGTTACCTTTATTAGTACACTTTATCGAAACCACTATCCCGTCAAGGAAACTGAATTCATAGTCCTTGTATTCATTCCAAAACTCAGCACTAAGCTTATCAATCAAATGTCTGCTTTCACCAATACATCAGTATTGTCAAGCAGCGGAAAATCTCCAGTTTTCCAACAGGATAATCAACGGTAAAACTCAAGGAACAATTGATTTAATCCACAGATTCCTTCAGCTCCCCTGCATTCATCTTTTATTGTAGCATAAATTTTGAGCCAATATAGTGTCAAGGAAACAAAAAAATCATCAATAAAGCTAATGTTTAACCAACTTCTCGTAACTTTGCATCACTCACCCTAAGTGGTATACTTTTAAATTATTTTTTGGTATACTTTATCGGTACTATTTACAAGCCGTAGACAAGCAACTGGTTCCAGCACGTGAAAGGCTTGACATATTTTTCGTTGTCTCATCTGCGGACATAACCGTTGAATAAGTAATAATCATTACAATCCACAAATCTCTTGCTTGATCTGCTTCATGATTTTGTCTATTTCGGGGAACAATGAAGCCTCATTTATTCCGAATAGTTCGAGATCCCTTAGTATTTCCTTTTTGGCATTGGCTTTAATACCAATTCTACTAGGCGGGTCTGGAAGTGAGGCTGGTTTAACTTTTGTTTCTTTCATTCCGAAAATAAAAAAAGCACCTTCTTGTTTAATGATTCTTTCGTTGCTGAGTTTAGGCAAAACGCAAAAGACTTGATGTAGATCATCATTTCCTTTTATTTCTCCATTGAAAGTAGGTCTGTCTTTTTTTATATCCTTAATAAAATATGGATATTCGTTTTCACAATCCGAATGAAATGTTATTGGACGTTTTGCCAAATTGGCCAGAACACAAATCGGTTCACTGTCAAAGTATTTTATCTGATCCGGTAACATTGAATACATTAAGACTTCACCGTCAACATCATTATTCTCTTGACACGCAAAAAAAAGAGCAACTAGAGGGTTCGCAGTAATATCAAGCAATCGTGTCGGTAATCCATAATGTTGCATTTTGACAAGATTGTCAAAAGTACTCATCTCTTCGGCAAACTCTTCAGGCATCCTCCTTATTGCCTCATGATAGAGATGCTTTTCATATATGATATTTTTGTCATTTCTATAAACGCCAGGAATTGTCTTGTATCTTCTATCAGAATGTCCTCTAAAGAAAAACCTTAATTCACCTTCTTTATCATTACAACTTTCTTTAATAAATTCAACATAATCTGAAATATTATCAATTGTTTTCGGAATGGCCGAATTCTTTTTTTTATTTTCTTTAATTGCTTTCGAAATCTCAGAAAAAAGGACTATTTTCAAATCACCATCATTATCAATATAAGATAAAAATAATTTCTCTACATTTGTTATTTTCTTATAAAAAAGAAGTTGTTGTTGTAAAAACTTTAGGTTTCTTTCGTAGGCAGACAGAGAACAGATTACATATATAGATATTATCTCCATTTCTTGATTTAGTATAACCAAATCTAAATAATACACTTTGTCAGTTTCAGGATCTGGAAAGCGATAACATTCTCGCACAATCGCGGTTTTATTGTCTATTTCAACCTTTTGTTTCAACAGCTTCCTTACCCTCTTTTTGTATTCAATGTCACATTTATCAATGGCTCTATCTACTGAAATTAAAGCATCTAACATAATATAATTGTTTTCTCCAATCGCGAAAATACAAAAGAGACGGAACTCCTTGTAATTCCGTAAATTAATACAATAATGTCTACTGAAAATTTGGGTGGTTTGATTTGTTGACTTTAAATTATAACACAATAGCAGTTCGCTATTATCAGTTACTTTGTATTTAGATTTGTCAAGAAGTGTTCTTGTCGGTGTGATGGACGATGGCTACCCGATGTTCGAAAAGGGTGTGTATTTAGTACCTCCTTTGGCCCTCTAGGAACTGGTCGGCCATCAACAGCGAGCAATGTCTCCACGTATCTGCATGCAGTAAGTTAAATTACATTTTCTGATCCAAGTTCTTCCCCTTCTCCTCATGCTCGAAGTTCGGGATAAACTCCTTGATGGCCTCCACCACCTGAGCTTTGGTGAAATCCTCTTTTGCAAACAGTCCTTCCAGTTTCTCGAAGAAGGCGTTCACCTCCGGCATAGGCCTGCGGGTGGTTTCTTCAACCACACCCAGAGCCATAAAGCGGTTCATGTTGATGCGCTCACCCGGGATGTAGAACTCCTCGTAAGCCTTCTCACCCGTAGTATCTGATTTGAAGTAAACAACAGGATAAGTCGTACCCTCATAGCTCATTTCACTGGCATATTTCTTTGCCTCAGCATCCGAGCCACATTCCTTCTTGTCAAAGCCTTCAGCTTTCACAAATTGGTCACAAATCGAGGAGAACGTCAGCATCTGGTCCTCGCCCAGTTTCGGGAAGAACACCTCGCCACCATTACCCAGGATGCAAGCCAGCATACAGATCTGACCCGATTCCTCAGGCGAAACGAAGTAACGCTTCACGTCGCTTGGTGCAGCCAGCGGCTGCTTCTTCTGCAAACGGTGAATCCAACCATCAGGCAACGAGCCGTTACTGAAAGCCACATTCGCGAAACGGGCGGTGGTCCTTCGACAAGCTCAGGATAAATGTGCTTTTGACTTACTAAGTTGTTTTAAAGTTTCTATATCGCCACGTATGAGAGCTTCTTTCTTCGCATGGCTCCAGCCGTGTAACTGTTGCTCTCTCATGCGTGCTTTGTGATCATCTTCGTATTCTTCAGTATATACCAATTTCACAGGCAGATGAGCTTTTGTGAACTTTGCTCCTATATATAGAGCTTCCTCGGCATTCTCATGCTCTTTGATTCTGCTTATCAATTTATTCGTACTACCAACGTAGTACTGCCCATTGGCACACTGAAGAATATATACTGTCGTCATACTAATAATGAGTTTGTCGAACTATGCGGCAGTTTTATGGTGAGCTTGTCGAACCAAGCATCGGAACTCATCCGGCACATATAGCCCGTTGGTTGAGCGCACATCGCGCACCAGCTCTGCCAGCCCGTTCTCATTCAGGTCAACCACCACCACCGATGCCGGCTCATCCTTCGGCAGGCTCAGGATAAAAACCCTCATGTTAATGGTGAGCTTGTCGAACCAAAACTGGAGCCGATGGAGCCAGCCCCACCTATCCTTCGACAAGCTCAGGATAAATCAACTTTCTTTCCTTGATTTATGGTGAGCCTGTCGAACCAAGGTTTCCTTATTAGCCTCAATATCGGCTTTAAACATGCTCTCCGGTCTAAATGTCACCGAATCGCTTATGAATTTGTCAAGATTAAACATGTTATATTTTATAATTTGCATTGTATCTTATGTATTCAAGCGCATTATTGAGCAGGTTTCGCGGAAACATCTGCTCCTTTCGCTTGCTCCAACCCTGGATTTCCTGTTCCAGAACATCCAACACCGCGATTGCCGAATCATATCTCCAGTTTTTCAGCGCAGGAACTGTATCCAGCAGGTAGTCAACCGACGACAGCAATTCCAGGGAGTAGTTTGAATAATACCCGCGAAGGAAATGCATCGTCCTGTTGCAGATTTCCCTCAACTCCTTGTCCTTGTTCTCGTCAATATAGCGGTCTGCCTCACTTTGGGCATCGTCAATCAGCCAGATGTAGTCAAACGGGCGGTTCTGCATCCCACCCATTCCCTTGATATAGCTGCCATTCAAGCGATAAAGCATGTGAGCCACCTTGCCACCCGAATATGGACCATAATAATAGGGAGCGAAATCGATTTTAAAAGTGTTTTTTGCGCCAAAGCGCTGCATGAAATATATTGTCTTTTCAGCAGCAAAAACCGATGCAAACTCGCCATTGGCGTTCATGTCGCCCAGCATCGACAACAGCATTGCCCTTGCCGGTGTCAGTTTCACTCTCTCAGATTTCATTTTCTCTATAATCACCTCCGACGGTTCATACAGGAATATGTCGCAATCAAGGTCGGCCAAATGTTGTTCTATCATCCGTTTCACCACCAGCCAGTCCAAGCCACCGTTATGCGAGCCCAGTGGGGGAATGGCGATTGAGCGGATATTGCGGTTTATTATCTCCCTGCGCAGGGCCACCAGCCCCTGCTCTATATACGAATATTCCGACGGCATTTTCCAGTGGGTCTTGGTCGGAAAGTTCACAATGAGCTTATGGCCCGCCATCATATTGGTGTCTTCGGCAATAAGCACCTCCCCTATATGGAACGACCCATTACGGCAAGCATCGCGATAAACGCGATAGTTGTCGGGGAACGCCTCCTTAAACTGCAAGGCGATACCTTTCCCCATCACACCAACCGTGTTAACCGTGTTAACCAGCGCTTGCGCATCGCTTTCCAACAAATTACCTTTTACATAATGTATCATACGACATAACCAATAAATAAAACCATTAACCTTGAATCAATATTTATCATTTCTCACTTTCAGAATCCAGTTTTTTACACCTCGCCACCAATATCCTCACCAACTCATCTGCGTCTGCATATATGGAATCATACTGGTTATCGTCAAGGTATCCATTTCTATGCAATAGGTTTATCCAATACAAACTCTCCCTGGCCTCTTTCAATGCTATGTAGCTTTTTGCCCTAAAGTCTTGTTTACTTATAGCATTTGTAGCTTCTGCATTATTTGCCCCTACGCTCGTACCCGCTCTGAGTAGTTGATTACAAATATTAGCCACAGAAAGAAGAAAGATCGGAATTGCCCTTCTCTTTTCCATCTTACTTCTGACCTCTTCCTTCTTACTTTCAAGCTGAAGGAGATAATCATTCAACTTGACTACCCTATCTGCAAATGCATCGCACTTTGCTTTTACTAAATCTCCGTATTCACTCATACAAATCGCTTTGCTCTATGTCAGACGTCTGATGTAAGATGTCTGAAAAATATTATATTGATATGATTAAGTTTTGCTTTCGCCTTCATACTTCAGCCCTCAGCCTTCAGCCCTCAGACATCTTACATCTGCACCTTCCCAACTCAAAACAGAATGAGGGAATTTTGAATTATTTATCTATATAATATGGTCTGCGAAGGCCGTCAGAACAACGACCTCCGCAAACCGATTTTTATCAGGATAATCAGTACTATGATTGCGCATACTATCGCAAAAATCCATTTCAGATAGTTTAGTGTTGGTTCGACACGCTCACCATAAATGGATTTAGAGTTGAGAGTAGTTGGAGAGTTCAGAGTTGTAAGTACCTCAGTCGAGTCCTTGACGATATACACCGTGTCAACCCTCATTCTTACATCTACCGTCTTACTTCTTACATCCAATGTCTCCCTTGCCCTTGTCCTGTCAGTGACAGTAGTAACGCGAATCGTATCATCTGGCTGGTTCGGTTCCTGAGCCTGTCGAAGGACCACCGTCACCGTGGTCACCTCGCGCAGCGTGTCCATCACCACCAAACTCTCCACTCTGCTACTATCCACTGACGCTAAACTCTCAACTCTAAACTCTACACTTTTATCAGTCGCTTTTCGCGACACGCTGCAGCTGCTCGCGCACAGGGCAATGGCCACTGTGAGGGCAGTCAGCGATGCGCTCAATCGCATACTTCAGCTCCGCCACCTCCTGCCGCAGCTCGCCTACCTCCCGCTGCAAGGGCTCAGCGATGTAGGTGCGCCACTCGGTCACATAGTCGCGGCTCAGGTTCATGTCCTTCTGGCGGTTGTCCGCCTTCAGGCTCTCGATCTCGTGCCGATGCTTCTTCCGGTCGATCACCCATCCGCAGCCGCCCAGAAGGGTAATCAGTGCCAGTATGATGCTATTCCAGTCCATGTTCATCTCTTCTTCCAGTTTAAAGTTTAGAGTGTAGAGTTTAGAGTCAGTTTTGAAGTTCAAAGTGGTCAGTATGAAGTTACTTTCAACTATCAACTATCAACTCTCCACTGACTCTAAACTATCAACTATCAACTATCAACTATCAACTTGAGCGAAGCGAACTAGTCTTCCCCTTGGACTCCGCCACCAGTTCCCTTGGTGTAGGTGCGGCTGGTCACCTGGCTGCTCACGCCGTCCTTGATGGCGATGGCCTTGAGGATGGTGGTCTCGGTGAAGGTCAGGGCACCGCTATACACCGCGCTCTCTGCCGTAGGCGTGCTGCCGTCGGTGGTGTAGTGGATCTCAGCACCGTCGGGGCCGCTGATGGTCACCTCGGTCGATTCGGTGAACTGCGTCTCACCCGCGAAGCTCGGAGCGTTCACGCTCGCAGGCGTTTCGGAGCCGCCCCCCTGTCCTGAGCCCGTCGAAGGATCTGAGCCCGTCGAAGAGCCGGAGCCGTTGCCTCCCGGATTGTCGTCCTCCGGATCCTCCACATTCCCCTCGTCGCTCGAGGTCACGCGCTTCACCACCTCGCCGTTGCGGTCGTAGCAGGTGATGTTGATGCTGGTGCGCTTCAGCTCCTCCTTGATGTCCACGTTGGGCGTGAAGATCACGCGGCGGGTGGTGATGAGGTCGCTGCCCACCTTGTTCACGTCGGCGATGCTCTTGCTTCGCAGGCCGAATCGCATCGTGCCCAGACCCGGCACCGCCACCGAGTGGCCTTCCGTGGCCCAGGCCTTGATCACCTCGCCGATGGCGTCCCAGGCCGCATTGATGGCGCCCTTCGAGATGCCGCTGCGCAGGGCAGCCTCGCTGATCACCTTGCTCTGCGAGAGCTTGTTGTAGAGGTCGGCCTGCAGCACGTAGGCCCATTTCTCTGAATTCTTGTCGAACGAGACGTTGCGTTCGACTGCCTTAACTTTGATTGCCATAGTAAATAAGTATTTGATACACAGGCAAATTTCGCGAGACCTTGTCTCTTGAAATCTTTTGCAAAGTTACAGCTTTATTTCCACCCCACAGCCGGTTGTCCCGCCTGGCGAAACCCCGTTGTCCGGGATCTTGAGAAGGAGGAGGGAGGAGGGTTGAGGGAGGATGGCAATCCGAAGAAAAAAATGTTAATCTTTTAACATTTAACGTCCCTCAACCCTAAACTCTCGACCCTCAACCAATTTCATCTTCCTCGCGAGGGAACAAAATTTACCTCCCCGTAGAATCAAAAAATCCAGTCTCCCTAAACCCTCAACCCTAAACCCTCAACCTTGTTAAAATGTTAAATGTTAAAACACACTTCCCTCATCCCTCAACCCTAAACCCTCATCCCTTATCTCTCAGGATTTCAAAACCTTACAACCTCTCTTTCTTTCTATTTCTATTCTTTAATCGAAATCACATATTGTAATACGCGCCCGCGCGAATTCCCATATTTTTTCCCCTCTTAACGTCAAATTCAAGGGCAAACCCTCAAATTTAACATTAACAATTTAACATCCTGCCCTGAAAGGGCAAAAACCCCAAAGGGGTTAAATATCCTAGCACAGGGGCTTGCCCCTGTGGAATGGGATTGTCCCATTCCCAAATGCCCTGAAAGGGCAATATAACATAGGATAGGGCCTTGGCCCTATCTAAACGGGGTTCCCCGTTTTAATACCGCCCTGTAGGGGCGGAATATCAATTGCGAACGATGTCATGTTATGAGCCCCTTTCAGGGGCGGGATGGATGGTGTCCCATCCAACCGTAGGGGCAAGCCCCTACGCTATGTTATGCACCCCCTATGGGGGCAATGGGGATGGTGTCCCATCCAACCGTAGGGGCAAGCCCCTACGCTATATTATGCGCCCCCTACGGGGGCAATGGGGATGGGGGCATCCCCATTCGTAGGGGTAAACCCCTACGCTATGTTATTTGACCCCTTCGGGGTCTTATTCAATTAACAATCAACATTTTCACAAAATTATAATCTGCGAAAATCATCATTTTAAACCAACTTTCGCTAATTATAACCTCTTACTCTGGCATCTGTTGCACCACTTTGCCCATGAGCTTCTTGCCGTTGGCGTGTTTGCTTCGCTTCACGCCATCCTCACCCCAGGTACCCCATTGTTTGAAGAAGAACGAGACGTGATGACGTTTGGCCTGCTGGCGGAGGCTCACCACCCACTCTTCCTGCATCGGACGCGCCAGCGGGCCGCTCTCGCCTCCCACTATCATCCAGTGGATGCCCGTGAGGTCCATATCTCCCAGGTCTTCCAACAACGGCTCGCACGACAGGAAGCGAACGGTTGCCCCCTCAATCCTCCGTAGGCTCTCAATGCGGCTGATGGTCTGGCGGCACTCTACCGTCACGCCCAACCACACGTTGCAAGGCACCTCACGTGTACTGAAATATTCTGCCATCCGCTCTGCCCGCTTTGTCAACAACTGATACCTGTGCTGGGGCGTCTGCTCGATGGTCTGCATCACCTTGTCGATAAACTCAAACGGCACCTCTGGATGGAACAGGTCGCTCATCGAACACACAAAGATGTTCGAGCCTTTCTTCCACCGCATCGGTTCGCCCAAGGTCTCGGGATGGATCGTCACCTCAAATCCGTTTTCATATTTCTTTACCCCCATGGCGTGTAGCCGTCGCGCCATGGTTTCTGCATAGCAATGGGCACAACCGGCCGACTGTTTCGTGCAGCCGGTCACCGGATTCCACGTCCGGTCGGTCCATTCAATCTTGGTTGTTCTCATAACTTGTCAATTATCTCCTGGGCCATCTTGACTGCTGTCTTGTTGAACGATGCACAAACGAAATGGAAGATAGGCACGTTGTTGCGGTTGTAGAGCACCAGCGGCTCGTTGGTGACGTAGGGAAACAGTGTCCCCAGCTGCTCGCAATACAGGTTGGCTATCTCCGCTATCACGTTCTTGGTCTTGATCACCCGCTCGCTCTCTTCGCCAAACAGGTCGGTCTCGTAGGTCTTCGTATAGAACCTGCCCTCAATTTGCTCTTGGGGCAAACCGAAGTAACGCTCCAAGGTTTCGGGGTACATCAATGTCCCGTCGTTTTTTATCAAACGGCTGATGATGCTGCCTGTGGGCACCAGTATCCAGAGGTCGAGCGACTTGCCCGCCAGCTGCTCAATGGTTTCCCAATCAATGCTCATCCCGAACGGGTCAAGCAGGCAGAGGGTCTTCAGGTGATAAGGATGACTGTCCGACACGGGCGTTACGGCATCTTTCTTCATCGCCTGGGCCAGATTACGGGTCTCTATGTTTGCGTCACTCGCACGGAATATCTTCCTGCCCTTTGTGTTATATCCCGCCAGCTTCAGTTCCAGACGGGTCAGGTTCTCCTCATACTTGTCAATGAAGTAGTAGAAGTCAAATCCCGCCATCTCCTGTTCCAGCCTCACCACCCTTTCAGCAGCCCCCTGATACAGGTTGATGTCCATCGCATCCACTTTCTCTTCACCGAATATCTGTATGGTATTATCCACCGCCTCTTCCTGTATCTTGCGGTCGCCACAACCGGCAAAGCCGTCAAAGTAGATGAGCTTCCAGTGGTACTTCTCGCGATAGGCGTTCATAATGGTCAGATACGCCTTCACATAGCGCGTAAAGCAGTCCAGCTTCTGTTCCGTCCAAGGCCCGCCCCAGCCTTTCACGTGGGTATTGTCAAACGTTGCCATAGTCAGAACTCTCCTTCCATTAGTTTGTCGATATAACAGTCCAGCATGTCCGTCAGCCCCTCGGGGAAGGCGCTGGAGGTAATACCCCTGCTGATGTTCTTTGCAATATTCCGGTCAGCATCCTTGAATATGGCCCTGGCCAAGTCCAGAGGCAGACCCGTAAGAATATCTTCCGACACAAAGTAGCCAATCACGTTCAGGACGGTCTGGCGGTAGAAGCCTTCGCCACCCTGCTTGGCACACTTGTCACGTTTGTCCATCAGCAGCACCCACATCTGTTCCATGATGTGCTTGTTCTCCTGTGTAGGATAGCTACCCATACCGAAACATTTGCGAAAGAGGATGGCCACACGCTCGTTGGTCAGTTTCTTGCGGTTGTTGTCGCGCCCCAGCTGTTCGTCGGTGAAGTCAAACCGCTCGGTGATGGCCTTCATCACCTCCACCTTGCGTTTTTCGCGCTCTTCGGGTGTTTCCACCCTACCCGCAGTCACATCCTGTGTGGGTTTCTGCCCCTTGCCGTAGGTCTGGTTGATGGTCACCTGGGCACCGGGGAGCGGAAAGCACGCGCCATACACGTCACCTTGGAAAACGTTACAGTTCTCCATGTGGTTCTCGTTATGCACCTGTGGTTTGTCATTCTTTTCCATCATTCTGCGACTTTAGGTATAGTTCAAGGGCCTTCTTCACAATCTCGTTGGGATCTGTCCCGATGGGGAACGACGGATTGTTGACCAGCCCGGGAAACACGTTTGAATTCTGAATATCGTTGTGGTTGTGGACGGTGGGTACACAAGCGTCAATCATCTTTTGCCGCAAGGCCACAATCTCGTTATATTCCTCATCGGTAGCCACACGCGACATAGGTCCCAGCAGCATCTCGAATATCTGGTTCACGTTGCTGTAAACGCGTTGGCTCTCGATGTAGGCAAGAATCTCTTTCCGGCTCAACGCCTTGTCGTATTTCGATTCATTCCTCACCCGCAACGAGTCCACCAGCTTCTGCAACTCATCAATCTTGGCATTGGCTGTTGCCAGCACAGCTACCAGCACTTTCGCGAGGTCGCCATTGATCTCGCTGATAAACTTCTTCTCCTCCTCCAGGGTCATCTCCCGCTGCTGTTTCAAGTCATAGAGATAGCACGCCTCATTGAGGGACTTCGCCGGTGTCGGAAGCCCCCTGAATTTTGGCTCACTCCTCATCTGGGTCAGGATGGTGATAATTTCGTTATACACACCACCTTCCGCCTGATAGTAAGCCAACGAGCGTATGTTGTATTCTCTTGGACTTAAAATTTTTGCCATATTTCTAAAAAGTTTAGGGTTGAGAGTTGAGGGTTTAGGGATTTTTTCCCTCAACCTTCCTCCCTCATCCCTCATTTATGCGACTCACCCTGGACTCAGTCTCACTCCGAAAAAATTTTCAAAAAAATATATTCCCTCATCCCTTATCCCTCAACTCTCATCCTTGAACCGGGACTGAAAGTCCTCGTTGGGGCACTGAGTCCTTGAGAATTTTGCCAGCGATTTCAGGAGACAAACCATCCCTCCTGAACGGCAAAATTATATGTTTAAAACATCCTTCTACCTGTGCGTCATTACCGCACCCAATCCCGAGGCCCGACAGGAGGCAGCACGCCACCTGCGATACTGGCCTTACGTGAAGTTCTACAAGTACCAAGGCAAGAGTTCTCTACTCGTTTGCTTCAATCTGGGCGAGACCAAGAACCACCACCAGCGCAAACACCTCTACGAGCGTTCCCGCCAACTGGTTCTTCTCTGCCTCCGCCAGTACAAGGTTTCCATCACCCGATGGCTCCCTCAACCATCACCCCTCAACCTTCATTATCCCTCATTCCGGGCAACGACCCGGAATCTCCTCATCACCGACGAGACCTTCCTCCGTCCCTCCTCAACCCTCCGGCCGTTCATTGACTTCATCCGTGAACTGGACACCCCTTCAAATACCTGAAACTTGAACCGAAGGTCGACGACCTTGTGGAGTCAATCTTGAATCTTGAATCTTGAAACTTTTTGTGTACAAAAATTTAAAGTCATGCAAAAAAACACCAATCTCTGCGTCGACCTCAAGACGGTCATGCAAAACGATGCTCTCCTTGCCGAGGGCCAACCCTACAACGGTCTGCTCACCCGCGATGGCGAAGACCACTACATCTTCGAGGAGTCCTGCCGCCGTGGCCGCTGCCCCCGCAATCCCAAACTCTTCGATGGCAACTACTGCTCGCTCGTGCACATGCAGAACGGCAAGTACCAGATCCACATGAAGACCATCAACGCCAGTGCAATCGATGACAGGCGTGATTTCGCTTTCCGTGTATACACGGAGCTCCTCACTGCCTTTGATGTCATCGATTGACGGTTGAGGGTTTAGGGTTTAGGGTTTAGGGACTTTTGTCTCGGGAAAATGGATATGGGATTACGGTTCCCTCATCCCTCATCCCTCATCCCTCAACCTTCGGCTAAGGAACGAGGGATTTGCGGAGTCCCGACAGAGGACGGGCAATATCCTCAATATCCTTGGCCAATTCCTGAAACCGAGTATCGGTAATATAACTACGACGTTTGGCTATGGTCAGCTGGCAATAGGTCTCCATGAGAGAGCCGTATGATATTTCGATGAAACGAACCTGTTCTTTTTTTGATAAACGTCCTAATCCTTCTGCAATGTTTGACGGTACGGACACTACGGCTCTGCGGAGCTGGTCACAAAGAGCAAAACGCTCTTCTGGAGGAAAACCCTTCATCAGGTCATACACATTATCTACGAGATCCATTGCCCGCTGATAAGCCGCTAAATTTTCAAAACCAAATATGTTATTCATTTATATGCTAAGTAAATTTGATATTAATAAGCTCAATGAGCTTCCGATTGAAAGCGTTGCAAGTGCGCTTGGATTGACTGTAAGTCACCACAAATCGCTTTGCCCATTTCATAATGATAGTCATCCTTCATTGACATATCACAGAGGTAAAAACCGTTACAAGTGCTATGTCTGTGATGCTCACGGGGGAGTGATAGACTTAGTGATGAACTATCTGCACAAAGACTTTTTGTCCGCCTGCCGTTGGTTGTCGAGTATGGATCCCTCAACCCTCATCCCTCCTCCCTCAACCGACTTCCCTCAACCCTCCTCCCTCAACCCTCAACCAGAGAAACCTTTCGATGCGTCTCGTTACGCACGCTTCTTCGAAAGACCTTGGCTTTCGTCCGAAGCTCGAAAGTTTCTCTATGACGAGCGTCACCTCGACCCGCGTGTAGTCTGTTGGTGCCGTCTCACCTCCTGGCGCGACAAGCAAGGCACCCCTTGGTTGCAAACCCCTTACTACGACCGCTCCGGCAAGTTGATAGGAATCCAGAATCGCAATTTAGCTTACAGTTCAAAGGTCCCTCAACCCTCATCCCTCAACCCTCAACCTTCAGCGGTCCCTCAACCCTCAACCCTCAACCCTCAACCTTCTCCGGTCCCTGAGCCCGTCGAAGGGCAACCAAGGTTCAAGTTCCCCAGAGGCGCCCAATGCAGTATCTACAACCTACCCGTCTTGAACCTCCTTCGCCCAGGCGAAACCCTCTTCATCACCGAAGGCTGTTCCGACTGTTGGGCCATGCTCTCCGCCGGCCACAAAGCCATAGCCATCCCGTCTGCTACTCTCTTGAGTCGTAAGGACAAAGAACTCCTCCAATCCCTCATCCCTAATCCCTCATCCCTCAACCAGGAATCCCTCATCCCTCATCCCTCATCCCTCATCCCTCAACCCTCATCCCTCAACCTTCACTTCGCCATGTATCCCGATCAAGACGAACCCGGTGAGCGTTTGTTTCTGCAACTCCAGCAAGTCTTACCCAACTTAGTCCGCCACCAGCTTCCGAGAGACTGCAAAGACTTTAGTGACTACTACCTGAAGACCCTCATCCCTAATCCCTCAACCCTCATCCCTAATCCCTCAACCCTCATCCCTCAACCCTCAACCCTCATCCCTCAACCCTCAACCTTCAACAATGTTAAATGTTAAAAGTTAAATCTCAGCTTTATGAATAATCAAATATCCCTCATCCCTCAACCCTCATCCCTCAACCTTATACTCTCAAGAACCAAAGTTCGCGGAGAGTATGCCCACGGTCACCTCTCCATCGATGGCCTCCGCATCTGCGACACCCTCGAAAACACCAACGGACTGGCCCCAGCCGGTGTCTATCCCATCACCCTCATCAAGTGCAAGCATCATTCAAGGAAGATGCCGGTTCTGCTCCCTCAACCCTCAACTCTCAACTCTCAACCTTTATGCACCATGTGCAAAAAGTCCCTCATCCCTAATCCCTCATCCCTCAACCATACGCTCCCTTGCTGGTGCCCCATGCTCAAGCCCGGCAATGGCATCTGTGGCCGCTTGGACGGCAGCATCCTCGTAGGCCAGTTCAACTGCCTCGGCAGCCTCATCCATCCCAAAACCACCTTTGATTCTCTTTATGAGCGAATCAGAAAATCCCTCTCAAGAGGACATCAGTGTATATTAACCCTTAATTCCGCAACACTATTACAAATATAACTTTTTAAGTACCTGAGCAACAAAAAGTTGCCCAGGATTTTGCCATGTCGAAGAATTCACTTATCTTAGTGTTGCAAAAATAAACAAGCAAAACTCTGATATGACATGGCAAAAATACAAATTAAATCTGAGGAACTCACTCCTTTTGGAGGAATATTTTCAATAATGGAGCAATTTGACTCCAAGCTCTCATCTGTTATAGACTCAACCCTTGGTATGAGATGCAAGCTGTATGGTTATCAATACAGCGAAATCATCCGTTCGCTTATGAGCGTTTATTTCTGTGGCGGCTCATTCATAGAAGATGTCACCACTCATCTGATGTACCACCTCTCGCTTTATCCGACACTTCGCACATGCAGTGCCGACACTATTCTCAGAGCCATAAAGGAACTGACCCAGGATAACATTTCCTACACATCAGACACGGGCAAGACCTATGACTTCAACACGGCAGACAAGCTGAATACATTGTTCCCCAATTGCCTGTTGTCCACAGGGCAGCTGAAAGAGGGCGAGGGGTATGACGTTGACTTCGACCACCAGTTCATAATATGATGCGCATAGTTGCGGATTTGAGGTTTATTTCTTTTCGGAGCTCGTCTATTTTTTTATTGCCAAGTTCTAATGCTTCTATCTCCTGCCATTCATAGAGGCTATTATATGCCATACATCCGATAAGAATGGAGATAAGTATATATCCCAACCGTATTGCCTTATAGAAATTTCCTGACCGCTCCATTATTTTAATGACATTGATTTTTGGAACATGAATAAAAGTTTATCTTTTTCGTTCATGCGGATATTATCAGAATAATCGCCTTTTGTTATTTGATACCCACATGGCTTAACCATAAAAACGCCTAAGCCCTTAGTGTACGAACTTACTTCTGAGGCATAGTCTTTACTTGTATTTAATGGAACTTTCCCTTTAATATGACACCACTCATTAT